>NZ_LODW01000044.1 GCF_002914525.1 Rhizobium hidalgonense
GTCAGAGACGCCTTGCGGCAGCAAAATGAAATAATGATCGCACTCGAATAAACTGACTTGGTGAGGGAGAAACTTGGATGTGCTCGACCCAAATAAAAAGGGCGGCGCTCTCGCACCGCCCTCTCAATCTCACATCAACCCCGAATTACTTCGCGTTCAAAAACTCACCAACCTCGAGCAGGCTGAACTCGTTATTATCGGCCTTGTCGACCGCACGGCCGGCCGAGAAGGGCAGGTTGTTGTCGTTGCCGATGATGATGTGGGTGGCATCGACGCGGTCGACGTTTTCGATCGTCACGAAGGGCATGTCGTAGACCCCGTCCTTGCTGCCGGCCTTCTTCTTGTTGTCGGGGTCCTGGATGTTCAAGAGGTCGATATAGCCGATCTTGCGGACGGCCTTGCCGGCATTGGCGTCGTTGAACTCGATCTTGTAGACGCGCTTCAGATCGGCAGGCGCCTCGAAGCAATCCGGTTTCGGCTGCTTCGGGTCGGCGCAGACCTTGTCCTTGGTGCCGGCGCCACTGTCGCGCTCGATGACGAGAGCGGTCGTGTCGTCGAGCGTGTTGAAGTCGCCGATCGAGACGCCCTTGTCTTCGAACGGATAGAGCCAGCTGCGGCCGGTCCACTTCTTGGCGGCGACGTCGAATTCGATCACGCGGACGGCGGTGTGGCCGTCGACGTTCTCCATCTGCCCGTCATCCTTGTAAAGGGCGCCTTCGAGCAGGCCGTAGAGCTTGGCGCCGTCCTTCGACATGGCGAGGCCTTCGAAGCCGCCGGAGCGCTTCAGGTTGAAGACCGGCATCTTCGCGGCCGGGTTGCCGGGAAGCTGGATCAGCGGATTGTCGGGTGAAAGCACCGGCTTGCCGTCGAGCGTCGTCGCGATGACGTCCGTCAGGTGGCCTTCGCTGTCGATTTTCAGGATGTAGGGGCCGAATTCGTCGCCGAGCCAGAAGCCGTCGGCAACCGGCTGGATCGATTCGATGTCGAAGTCGGCGCCGGTGAGATAACGCGTGTCGGTGCCTTCGAGCACGATCGGGAACGGAGCGATCTTGTTCGGATCGGAAAGGAAGAGGTTCTTGACGATTTCAGCCCTGTCGCTGGCCCAGTCGAATTTCATCTGGTGCAGGAGAAGCATGGCGTCCGAAGAGTTGGCTTTCGAGCCGAAACCGTTGTCCGTCAGCGTCCAGAAGGTGCCGTCGGCCATCGTTTTGATGCCGGAAAAGCCCTGGACCGGCTGACCGTCGAAGGGAAGCTTCAGGTCGGTGACGCGGGCGCCGTCCTTGCCGGGAACGGTGCCGAGCGCTTCGGTGCGCTTGCGGTTCGGCGTCGTGAACTTGCCAGAATGCTTGAGGAATTCAGGAGCGTCGGCCGGGGCCGGAACCATGGTGTTGGCAGGCAGGATCGCCTGGCCGGCGAGCTTGGCCGGGAACTGCTGTTGGTCTGCTGAAGCGGGACCGGCGATCAGGATGAAAAGCGATACGGAAGCAAAAAGGACGTTCTTCATAATATCCCCCTGGAACGGAAGCGAATGCCTTCCGCTTAGCAGGGGTTTAATGTCAGCGAATTGACGGTTGGGTGAAGCTTTGGTGACGCGCGGCAGAACGTTTGCTCAGCCGTGCAGAATGACCGCGGGTGTGTTCAGCACGGTGACGGCGCGCGAGGAAAGCGCCATGACGCCGAGCGCCTGGCCGCGCCCCCTGACGGCATGGCTGCCGAGATCCTCGCACGATATGTCATCGGGAAACTGCATCCGCCGGGCAAGTTCGGCGGAGATCAGCACCGGCCGGTTCAGGCTGCGGCAGAGCGCCTCCAGCCGGGCGGTGGTATTCACCGTGTCCCCGAAATAGCTGATCTTGTGGTGGTCGACGCCGATTTCGGCGGTGATGATCTCGCCGCCGTGAAGGGCGGCCCGCAGCTTCGGCACCTGGCCGTAGCTTTTCCGCCAGCCGGCGGCATTGGCTTCGATATCGGCGAGGATATCGAAGATGCAGCGCACGCAGCGGGCATTCTTGACGCCGCGGGCAAGCGGCCAGGTGATGATCGCCGCATCGCCGACATAGTCGTTGATCATGCCCTTGTGGCGCCGGACCGGCTCGGCGAAGGTCGCAAACAGCGAGTTCAGCAGTTGCTGCGCGCGGAGGTCGCCGTGTTTTTCGGCAAAAGCCGTCGAATCGACGAGATCGATGAACAGGAAGACACGCTCTTCCTTGACCGGATTACGATACCGGCTGATGAGCATACTCAGAAATACCTCGCGGCCGAGCAATTCCCGCACGCGCAGGATGAAGATCATCGCCGAGCAGACGGCAAGCGCATAGAGGAAGACCTCATACGGCATGATGATGAGATCGACGAGCGACGACGGCTTCACCATGCCGATCGACCAGAGCAGCAGGCCGCCGCAGGCAAAGCCGATGCTCATCAGGATCTCGTAGATCACCAGTTCACTGATGATGAAGGCGAAGGTCGGCAGCTTCTGAATACGCCTGTACAGCCCGCGAAACAGTACCTTGCGCTCGAAGGCGATGATCGGCATGCCGATGAACAGCGCGAAGATGGCGCCGATAACGGGCGTCTGATTGGAGTAGAACATCAGATCATAGACGACGCCGCTGGCGGCCAGAACGAGCGTGATCAAGATCCAGTTCTGCGTCGGAGATATTTCCCGCATGCGGCCCTTCGCCGATGATGTTTCTTCCAGCCATTGTTTCAGCTGGGAAAAAAGCGTCAAGCGATTTTAAATCCGACTCAGAGGCTGACCGTTTCGACCTTCCGGCCGACGAAGCGCAGAGCGATCTGACCCTGGATCAGCTGCAGCGCCGGCTCGCCGAAAAGATCGCGCCGCCAGCCGTTAAGGGCGGCGACTTCGGCCTTCTCTCCCTCGGCGGCGATCCTGTCGAGATCCTCGCTGTTGGCGATCACCTTCGGCGCCACGCCGTGTTTTTCCGAAATCAGCTTCAACAGCACCTTCAGCAATTCGACGGCGGCAGCGGCCCCTTCGGGCGCCTGCGCCTGGCGCGGCACATGTGGCATATCGGCTTTCGGAAGAGCGAGCGCGGCGTTGACGGCCTCGATGACTGATGCGCCGGAGGTCGAGCGCTCCCAGCCTTTCGGAATGGTGCGCAACCGGCCAAGCGCTTCGGTATCCTTGGGCTGCTGTTGGGCGATCTCGTAGATCGCATCATCCTTCAGCACCCGCGAACGCGGCACGTTGCGCGCCCGCGCCTCGCGTTCGCGCCAGGCGGCGACATATTTCAGGATCGCGAGCTCCTGCGGCTTGCGCAGCCGCATCTTCAGCCGCTGCCAGGCATCGTCGGGATGCATGTCGTAGGTTTCGCGTGCCTCGAGAATGTCCATCTCCTCGGAGAGCCAGGAGGTGCGGCCTTCGCGATCGAGTTCCGCCTTCAGCGACAGGTAGACGTCGCGCAGATGGGTGACGTCGGCCAGCGCATATTCCAGCTGTTTGTCGGAGAGCGGCCGGCGGCTCCAGTCGGTGAAGCGCGACGACTTGTCGATATGGACGTTCTTGATGCGGCTGACCAGTTGATCATAAGAGACACTGTCGCCGAAACCGCAAACCATGGCGGCGACCTGCGTGTCGAAGATCGGATGCGGAATGAGATTGCCGCGGTTGAAGATGATTTCGATGTCCTGGCGCGCCGCGTGAAAGACCTTCAGCACCTTCGGATCGGCCATCAGCTCGAAGAAGGGGGCGAGGTCGATGCCCTTGGCCAGCGGATCGACGAGAACTTCGGTCGTCGGGCTTGCCATCTGGATCAGGCAAAGCTCCGGCCAGAAGGTCGTCTCGCGCAGGAATTCGGTATCGATGGTGATGAAGTCGGACTTGGCCAGCTCTTTGCAGGCGGCCGCCAAATCGGCGGTGGTTTCGATCATATCATTTCATTCGCAAGGAAAAGGTCGGTTGAACCTTCCTTCTCCTTTCGCTTCGATATGTCAATACAACAGCATACGCTTCGAGCATTGCTGGCTAAGAATCACGTCCAAACTGTGGCAGCTGAGCGCCTCAGCCGACTCGGACATAGCTGGTCATTCCGGTCTTCTGGTGCTCGATGATATGGCAATGCAGCAGCCAGTCGCCGGGATTGTCGGCGACGAAGGCGAGCTGCACTTTCTCGTCCGGCTGGATGAGATAGGTATCGGACACCAGCGGCATCACCTCTCTGGTCGAGGAGGAGATCACCGTGAAGCTCATCCCGTGCAGATGGATCGGATGCGCGTGCGGCGTGGTGTTCTCCAGATTGAAGACATAGCTCTTGCCGAGCGTCAGCTCCGCCAGCGGCGCCGTCGGATCGGGCGTATCGCCCGGCCACGGCACCTTGTTGATCGCCCAGAAACTGTAGCCGAGCGTGCCGCAGATGCTTTCGGCGGCGGTATTCTCCGCCGTGGCGCTCAGCACCAGCGGGATCTCTTCGGCGGCGGAAAGGTCGGCCCTTGCCACCGGATTTTCGACAAGCGGCCCGAGATCGCCGATCTCGCGCTTCAGCGATGACCCGGTGGCGCGCAGGCTGGCGATCGTCTTCGGCGTCGTGCCGCGGATATCTTCGAGCGTTGCGACGGCGCCCTCGCTGTCCGGCATACGCACGGCGAGATCGAGCCGCTGACCCGGTCCGATCTGCAGAAGATCAAGGGGGAAGCGCTTCGGTACCGGATTGCCGTCGATTGCAATCACGCTCGCATCGGCATCTTCCATCTTCAGCGAGAAGATCCGCGTCACGTCGGTCACCGCAATGCGCAGCCGCACCAGCCCGCCGGCGGGCGCGTCATATCGCGGCTCCTGGTGCCAGTTGGCTGTGCGCACGGTGCCGTAGGTGCCGGACTTGGCGGCGTCACGCGGCCGGAAAGGGGCGATGAACTGTCCGTCGCCGCCGAGCCGCCAGTCGCGCAGGTTCAGCACCACCTCTGCATCGAACTCCGGATCGGCCGGATCTTCGACGACGATGACGCCGGTCATGCCATGCCCCATCTGCGTCAGCGTGTTGCAATGCGGATGATACCAGAAGGTGCCGGCATCGGGCGGCGTGAAGGCATAGTCGAAGCTGTCGCCGGTATAGATGTAGGGCTGCGTCATGAAGGGCACGCCGTCCATGCGGTTGTCGATGCGAAGCCCATGCCAGTGGATCGTCGTCGGCTCGTCGAGCCCGTTTTTCAGCCGCGCTGCATAGGGTCGCCCCTTCGTCATCCTGAGAATCGGCGGCATGCCGTCATGGCCCCAGCTCATGATCTCCCGGGTCGGTGCCGCCTCGGTCAGCATCGCCTCTGTCTTCACAGCTGTCAGCAGTTGCGGCTCGGGTGCCGCCTCGGCAAGCCCGAATTTGCCGCCAATGCCCATGCCGACACCATAGGCGCCCGCGACGGCGGATGCCTTGAGAAGGTTGCGGCGGGTGAGCAGAGGCATGCGGAGGCTCCGGGATGAGAATGCCGATCCTTTTAAAGTTGACAGGCATCTTCATCAATACCGGAAACGCGGCCAAACTGCCGCAGCATACGCGCCGTGGCCTCGCCACAAACGCGTGCCAATCGCGGGGGCAGGGCGCGCCAAGCCTTGACAAATCGGAGCGTCCATGCGCTTTTCCGCCCGATTTTCTTGTCGGCGCTTGAGGGTCTTTGAACCCTTGCTGCCGTCTTAAGCCACATCCAGGATTTGAGATCATGCATCGCTATCGCAGCCACACATGCGCCGCCCTCCGCAAGACGGATGTCGGCTCGACCGTCCGTATCTCCGGCTGGGTCCATCGCGTCCGCGACCATGGCGGCGTTCTCTTCATCGACCTTCGCGACCATTACGGCATCACCCAGGTCGTCGCCGATCCCGACAGCCCCGCCTTCAAGACGGCGGAGACCGTGCGCGGCGAATGGGTCATCCGCATCGACGGCCTCGTCAAGGCCCGCACCGAAGACACTGTCAACAAGACCATGGCAACCGGCGAGATCGAGCTCTACGCCCAGGAGATCGAAGTGCTCTCCGCCGCCAAGGAACTGCCGCTGCCGGTCTTCGGCGAGCCGGACTACCCCGAAGACGTCCGCCTCAAGTACCGCTTCCTCGATCTTCGCCGCGAAACGCTGCATAGGAACATCGTCAAGCGCACCCAGGTCATCTCGTCGATGCGCCGCGAAATGGGCGATGTCGGCTTCACCGAATATTCCACGCCAATCCTGACGGCCTCCTCGCCGGAAGGCGCGCGCGACTTCCTCGTGCCCTCGCGCATCCATCCCGGCACCTTTTACGCCCTGCCGCAGGCGCCGCAGCAGTATAAGCAGCTGCTGATGGTCGCAGGCTTCGACCGCTACTTTCAGATCGCGCCGTGCTTCCGCGATGAAGACCCACGCGCCGACCGTCTGCCGGGCGAATTCTACCAGCTCGACCTTGAAATGAGCTTCGTGACCCAGGAAGACGTCTGGGACACGATGGGCCCGATGATGACCTCGATCTTCGAGGAATTCGCCGAAGGCAAGCCGGTGACCAAGGAATGGCCGCGCATCCCTTACGATGAAGCGATCCGCAAGTATGGATCCGACAAGCCTGATCTTCGTAACCCGATCGTCATGGAAGCGGTGACCGAGCATTTTGCCGGCTCCGGCTTCAAGGTCTTCGCCGGCATGATCGCCTCCAACCCGAAGGTTGAGATCTGGGCGATCCCGGCAAAGACCGGCGGTTCGCGCGCCTTCTGCGACCGTATGAACGCCTGGGCGCAGAGCCAGGGCCAGCCCGGTCTCGGCTACATCTTCTGGAAGGAAGAAGAGGGCAAAATCGCCGGCTCCGGCCCGCTTGCCAAAAACATCGGCGAGGAGCGCACCGACGCAATCCGCACGCAGCTCGGCCTCGAGGTTGGCGACGCCTGCTTCTTCGTCGCCGGCGAGCCGTCCAAGTTCTACAAGTTCGCAGGCGAAGCCCGTAACCGCGCCGCCGACGAATTGAACCTGATCGACCGCGACCGTTTCGAACTGTGCTGGATCGTCGACTTCCCCTTCTTCGAGTACAACGAGGAAGACAAGAAAATCGACTTCGCCCACAACCCGTTCTCGATGCCGCAGGGCGGCCTCGACGCGCTGCTGAACCAGGATCCGCTTGGCATCAAAGCCTACCAGTACGACGCTGTTTGCAACGGCTTCGAAATCGCCTCGGGTTCGATCCGCAACCAGTCGCCTGAAACCATGGTCGCCGCCTTCGAGAAGGTCGGTCTCAGCCAGCAGGATGTCGAAGACCGTTTCGGCGGCCTCTACCGCGCCTTCCAGTACGGAGCCCCGCCGCATGGCGGCGCTGCCTTCGGTATCGACCGTATCGTCATGCTGCTGGTCGGCGCGAAGAACCTGCGTGAGATCTCGTTGTTCCCGATGAACCAGCAGGCCCAGGATCTGCTGATGGGCGCGCCGAGCCCGGCAACCCCGACGCAGCTGCGCGAACTTTCGATCCGCCCGATCCCGCCAGTCAAGAAGGACTGACATAGGGGCTGCGCGGCCAGCCCCGTCCTTCGAGGCCCCTTCGGGCACCTCGGGATGAGGCTGGAGAGAGTCGCGCTCAGAAAGATGAAAGGCCCGGCAGTGGAACTGCCGGGCCTTTATTTTAATGTCGAAACGATCAGTCGTTGGCCGAAACCTTGACGCCGAGCACCTGCGGCAGCGTGTTCGGAGCGCCCATGGCAGCACCGACGATCGTCGGGAACGGTACCGGCTTTTCGGGAGCGGCCTTGACGGTCAGGCTCTTCGGGTCGTCGAGGAAGGTATTGACCGCTGCCGAAACAGCGTTCTGCAGTTCCGGGATATTGAGCTGCGCCAGCATGATCGGCGTCATCGCCTTCAGCGAATCCGCCATCTGCTTGCCGGACATGTTCTGCTGCGAGCCGGCATAATCGAGCGCACGCTTGGTGATCGACGCATCTTCGAAACGCACCTGCGCGGCCTCGAAGGAAAGCTGCTGCATCAGGCCGAGCATGGCAAGGCCGAGCGCCTGCTGCGACTGTTCCTTGTTCGGATTGGCTTCGGATTGCTTCATCGCATCCTGCATCGATTTCATGAAGGCCATCGTGTAGCCCGAAATCTTGAAGCCGAGGTTCAGCTTGCCGACGTTGGTGAAGTCGAAGGCGAATTCCGAAATGTCGATCGTGCCGGGGGCGAGCTCCCAGGCGCCCTTCATGGTGATGTCGCCCTGGATGTGCTGCAGGGCGAGCTTCTCGATCGCATCCTTGCTCTGCGCATCCTCGGTCTTGGTGAGGTCGGCCTTCATACTTTTGAAGGCGCCGTCGAAATCGAAGCCGGATTCGTCTTCGCGCAGCGTCAGGTTCATGTTGCTTTCGAGCAGCGAGAACACTTCCGCGCCGTCCTTGACCACTTTCAGCGGCCCAATATGGGCGCTTTCATAGAGCATCATGGTGTCGAGCGTATCGCCGCCCGGCGTTGCCGGCACGGAAATGCCGCCGAGCGTCAGCTCCTGCGCCGTCACGGTCACGCCGTCTTGGGTCTTGTTGATGTCGGGGAAGGCCGCTTCTTCGATGTAATAGCCGCCGTCCTCGTCTTCCTCGACGCCGGAAAGGGTGATTTGGCCGATCGGCAGGCTCTCGCCGGCGGTCGGCTTGACGGTGACATTCTTCAACGTCACGGTCGTGCCGTCGATGTCGACGCTTTCCGCGGCAATCGTCCCGCCCTGTGCGGCATAAGCGGCATTGATCTTGTTCAAGAGATCGGTGCCATCGAGAGCGAAAGCTGAGCCGGCGAGCGAGAAAAAGGCGGCGCCCGACAGCATCAGCCGCGTTGTCCGGTAAAAGTTCATGGGTGATTCCTCTGGTGGCGTGTGGCGGTTCTGAAATCTGCAGTTACGCTACTACGGATTGGGCCCGCTTTATATTTACGGACTTCTAAATTTCCGTTGAAAGGAACGGCAAACGAAGTCCGAATTGCGGCCGAACGTTTGTCTCATCCTTTGATGTCGGTGCCAAGACTTCATCCACAGCTGCAATGGCCTGGATTCCTTGCCCGCCAGCCTCTTCTGGGCTAGTCAGAAGCTATGGGACAAGAGATTTTGCCGCCCTCCGGCGGAGACGACGACAACATCCAACCGGTCGACCTCAAGGCGGCGCTCGAGCAGCGCTATCTCGCCTATGCGCTGTCGACCATCATGCACCGTGCTTTGCCCGATGTGCGCGACGGGCTGAAGCCTGTGCACCGCCGCATAGTCTATGCGATGAACGAGATGGGGCTGCGGCCGACGTCGGCCTTCAGGAAATGCGCCAAGATCGTCGGCGAAGTGATGGGTAACTACCATCCGCACGGCGACCAGTCGATCTACGACGCGCTTGCCCGTCTCGCTCAGGATTTCTCGCAGCGCTACACGCTGGTCAACGGCCAGGGCAATTTCGGCAATATCGACGGCGACAGCCCCGCCGCCATGCGTTACACCGAATCGAAGATGACGGCGGTCTCCGAACTGCTGCTCGAGGGCATCGATCAGGATGCCGTCGATTTCCGCGATACCTACGACGAATCGAATTCCGAACCGACCGTCCTTCCCGGCGCCTTCCCCAACCTGCTCGCCAACGGCTCCTCCGGGATCGCCGTCGGCATGGCGACCTCGATCCCGTCGCACAATGCCCACGAGCTTTGCGACGCCGCGCTGCACCTGATCAAACATCCGGATGCCACCGTCGAAAAGCTCGTCGAATTCATTCCCGGGCCGGACTTCCCGACAGGCGGCATCATTATCGACAGCCGCGACAGCATCATCGAGAGCTACCGCACCGGCCGCGGCGGTTTCCGCGTCCGGGCGAAATGGCAGACGGAAGATCTCGGCCGCGGCGGCTACCAGATCGTCATCACCGAAATTCCCTTCCAGGTGCAGAAGTCGCGGCTGATCGAAAAGATCGCCGAGCTGCTGATCGCCCGCAAGCTGCCGCTCCTGGAAGACATTCGCGACGAATCGGCCGAGGACATCCGTGTCGTCCTGGTGCCGAAGACCCGCAGCGTCGATCCGACCATCCTGATGGAATCGATGTTCAAGCTGACGGAGCTCGAAAGCCGCTTTCCGCTCAACATGAACGTGCTGTCCATGGGCCGCATCCCGCGGGTCATGGCGCTGAACGAAGTGCTGAAGGAGTGGCTGGATCACCGCCGCGAGGTGCTGCAGCGCCGCTCGCGTTTCCGCCTGGCCGCGATCGACAGGCGTCTCGAAATCCTCGGCGGTCTGCTGATCGCCTACCTCAATATAGATGAAGTGATCCGGATCATCCGCGAGGAAGATGAGCCAAAGCCGGTCATGATGGCGCGCTGGGATCTGACAGACATTCAGGTCGAGGCTATCCTCAACATGCGGCTGCGCGCCCTGCGCAAGCTCGAAGAGTTCGAGATCCGCAAGGAATTCGACGAACTCACCAAGGAAAAGAGCGAGATCGAGGCGTTGCTCGCCTCCGATGACAAGCAGTGGCAGACGGTCGCCTGGGAAATCGGCGAAGTGAAGAAGAAGTTCGCCAAGGCGACCGAGGTCGGCCGCCGCCGCACCCAGTTTGCCGACGCACCCGAAGCCGACGAGGAAGCAATCCAGCAGGCGATGATCGAAAAGGAACCGATCACCGTCGTCATATCGGAAAAGGGCTGGATCCGCGCGCTGAAGGGCCACATCGCCGACACGGCGACGCTGACCTTCAAGGAAGGTGACGGCCTGAAGATAGCCTTCCCGGCGCAGACGACGGACAAGATCCTGATCGTCACCACAGGTGGCAAGGCCTTCACCCTCGGCGGCGACAAGCTGCCGGGCGGTCGCGGCCATGGCGAGCCGCTGCGCATCATCGTCGACATGGATAACGACCAGGCGGTGCTGACCGCTTTCGTCCACGACCCCTCGCGCAAGCAGCTGATCGTCTCCACAGCCGGCAATGGCTTCGTCGTTGCGGAGGCGGAGCTGGTCGCCAATACCCGCAAGGGCAAGCAGATCATGAACGTCGCTCTGCCCGAGGAAACCCAGCTGCTGGTGCCGGTGGGTGGCGATCATGTCGCCGTCGTCGGCGAAAACCGCAAATTGCTGGTCTTCCCGCTGGCGCAGGTGCCGGAAATGTCGCGCGGCAAGGGCGTGCGTCTGCAGCGTTACAAGGATGGCGGCATCTCGGACGTCCGCTGCTTCGCGATATCAGACGGCCTCGTCTGGGAAGACAGCGCCGGCCGCACCTTCACGAAGAACAAGGACGAGCTTGCTGAGTGGCTGTCCGACCGCGCGACCGCCGGTCGCACTGTGCCGAAGGGCTTTCCGCGCAGCGGCAAATTCGCCGGTTAATGCATTTCGCCCGGACATATAATTCGGGGATACGCCATGCATAAAAATTCCGCGCTCGTCTCTTGGCGGGCGCCGGAACTTCTCTATCTCTTTGCTGTTACCCAAAAGAAGAGAAGGCCGATCCGTGGGCGGACGGAACGGCTGTGGCCCGTGCGCTTGGAGAAGGTGCGAGCCGTTTACCGGAGGAAAAATCGATGCCCGCCAGCACCATCAAATTGCATGTCAGCCACACCTACAGGGTGCCGCCTGCTGTCGTGTACGACGCCTGGCTCAATCCTGAAATCGCCCGCCGCTTCCTGTTTGCCACCGATGACGGTCACGTCATCCGCGCCGATATCGATCCGCATGTCGGCGGCCGTTTCTTCATCGTCGACCGCCGTCCCACCGGCGACGCCTTTCACCAGGGGGTCTTCCTGGAACTGAAGCGCCCGCAACGCATGGTCTTCAGTTTTTCCGTCGAGGACCATGATCACAATTGCGACCGCGTCGAAATCGACATCGAGCCGCTCGGCGGCGGCAGCCGCCTGACGCTGACCCACGAAATGTGTGCCGAATGGGCCGAACACGAGGAAAAGACCCGGCGAGGCTGGGCGCATGTGGTCGAAGGGCTTGGCAAGGAGCTGGAACAGCAGCAGATGAAAGCTACCGGTTGAGAGGTGCGCTGAAATCGCGGAGGAAGCGGGCAGCACCTCCTTCGTCGATCTCGCCGGCTGCTACGACAAGCACGAAGGTGTTGAGATTGGCGCCGGTCGTTGCAGGCGACAACATCGCCTCAGAAGAGTCGCTTGATGCTCTTCCCCCGCGTCATCCAAAGGGAATGCCCTCGCCACCAGGATGCCGCCGCCGACGAGTGTCATCGTCGCAGGCGTTTCGGCAAAGATCAGCCAGACCCAGATGGGCGCGAGCACCGTTTCCAGCAGATAGAACATGCCGACTTCAGGCGCGGAAAGATAACGCGGCCCGGTCGCAAGGCACCAGAAGGCGACCGGCATCACGATGGCACCATTGAAAAGGATCCAGCCTGGATGGGCGATGGCAAGCCCTGAGGGCAGGGCTTGCGCGAGGCCGAGCGCGGCCGGCAGGAGGGCGGCCAGCAGCGGCACGAAGCCCATTTCCCGGCGCGAGGCACGTCCGACCGTGATGGCTGCGGCAAGAATTAGCGCGCTGAGAAGCGCCATGGCGTCGCCAAAAACATGGCCGCTCGCAAGCCCTTCGCGCACGATCAGTCCAACGCCCACGACCATGGATAGCATGGCGATCAGCGTTGCTGCGGGTGGCTTCTCCTTGAGGAAAATCCAGCAAAGAAGCGCCCCAAACATCGGATTGAAGGCGACGATGAAGACGACATTGGCCGTGGTCGTATTGAAGACGGCCAGCACGAAGGTGAGGGACGAGATGCCGTAGAGCAGGCCGGCGAACACGCCGGCTCGCCCGGGAATGAGGATCGGCCATTTGCCCGAGGTAAGGCGCATCGCTCCAAGGATGACGAAGGTGGCGAGAACCGTTGCAGCGCTTCGCACTCCCAGGACCGACCAGATGTCGCCATCGCCAAGACGGACGAGCGGGATATCCATGGAAAGCGCCAGCCCGCCGATCGCCGTCAGCAGCAGACCCTTCCGATGATCGGAAAGAGCGGTGGGAGGCATTTAGAGCCTTTCCTGGACAGATTGAAGTATTCTGCCGGAGCAGGTTTTCGTCAGGGCAAAGGCGATTGGCGACGGGCATACCCCGAGGTACGTCCGAGCCGATCGCCTTTGATCCTGGCGGAAAGATGCCCGGCCCTTCGGGTTGGCTGAAACGGGCCGGCTGATCGACCGGCCGGCTTGGCCGTAGAGCTTTGCTACGACGCGCGCCGGCCGGTCGACCGTCCGACTCCGTTTGAGCCAACAGAATGCTTCAATCTGACCAGGAAAGGCTCTAATCGTGGGGGCTTTCGGGCTTGGATGAGGGATCGAAACGTTCCCAGCCGCGCGGGGTCAGATGTTCCTGCGGCTGGAAGCGGGTCTTATAGTCCATTTTTCGCGACCCTTGCACCCAGTAGCCGAGATAGACATGCGGCAGGCCCAGCGCTTTCGTGCGCCTGACATGGTCGAGAATCATGAAGGTGCCGAGTGACCGCCGCTCGAGATCGGGATTGAAGTAGGAATAGACCATCGACAGCCCGTCGCTCATCGTGTCGGTCAGCGCGGCACCAAGCAGTTCGCCCTTCGGCCGCTGCTCCAGTCCGGAGCCTTCTTCACGCCGGCGGTACTCGACGATTCGCGTGTTCACATGCGTGTCTTCCACCATGATCGCATAGTCGAGCACGGTCATGTCGGACATGCCGCCGTGCTGGTGGCGATAATCGAGATAGCGGCGGAAAAGCGAATATTGCTCGCTGGAAGGCTGGGCCGTGAATTCGGTGGCGATGACGTCGGAATTGGCGGCAAGCACCCGTTTCATCGATTTCGTCGGCTCGAACTCCTGGGCGAGAATTCTGACGGAAACGCAGGCGCGACAGGATTCGCAGGCCGGCCGGTAGGCGATGTTCTGGGAGCGGCGGAAACCGCCCTGGGTCAGGATGTCGTTCATCTCGGCGGCGCGCGGGCCGACCAGATGGGTGAACACCTTACGCTCCATCTCATGCGGCAGATACGGACACGTAGCCGGGGCCGTCAGATAAAACTGCGGGGATGGCGTTGTCTGCGTATTCATCTGTCGCGGAAATTTCCTTGTCGAGATCGTGCCGTTTCTTGACAGCATGACCTAAGAATAAAAAACGTCAACAGCGGGGCGGTTCTCGCCCTTCATTTCGGTCTTCTAATTTTAGATATGGAGCGGCGGCGCTCCCGGGCAAAGAGAAAGCGGAGACTTTATTTCGTCTCCGCTTAATGGTTTAGCCGTGGTCTCTATCCAACGCTCAGGCGGTGCGGACCGTCGCTGTGCCGACAAGCAGGTCGTGGATGAGACGGCTGCGCTCGGTAAACAGGCCGGCAAGCAGGATGAGCGGCGTCAGCACCGAGTTGAGGATCCAGAATAGCGCCAGATGCACGATCGCCGTCAGGAAATCCATCGGCCGCCCATCGACGCGCACGATGGCGATCCCCATCGCGCGCATGCCGAGTGAGGCCTGGCTCCGCCCGCCGACAGTCAGGCCGAAATAGATGCCGGCAACGATGACGAAGAGGGCAGGGTAGAGCAGGAAACCGAGCCCGAGCGTGACGATCGACAGAAAAAACAGCACGATCCCCGCGGGGATGCAGAGCAGCAGGACGATCAGATAGTCGAGGATGAAGGCGAAGACACGGCGGCTCAACACGCCGCTATAGGCGCGCCAGTCCTCCGGTGCGGCATAAAGCGGATTGGGGTTGTAGCTCATCTCAATCTCCTACGGAAAAGCGATGCCGCAGATATGGTATCGGCAGAACAAAATACAATATTCTGTCGGAATCAGCGTTTGCCGAGAATTTTCGCCACCTCGACCGCGAAATAGGTGAGGATGCCGTCGCATCCCGCCCGCTTGAACGACAGCAGCGTTTCGAGCATCGCCCGCTCGCCGTCGATCCAGCCGTTCATCGCCGCCGCCTTGATCTGGCTATATTCGCCGGAAACCTGGTAGGCGAAGGTCGGCAGGCCGAAAGCTTCCTTCATCCGCCAGCAGATGTCGAGATAGGGCAGGCCGGGCTTGACCATCAGCATGTCCGCGCCTTCCTCGACGTCGAGAGCGGCATCGCGGATCGCCTCGGTACCGTTGGCCGGGTCGATATAATAGGTCTTCTTGTCGCCTTTCAGCAGCCCGCCGGTCGAGATCGCCTCGCGATAGGGGCCGTAGAAGGCGGAGGCGAATTTCGTCGCATAGCTCATGATGCCGACGCTCTGGTGACCTGCCGCATCGAGCGCCATGCGGATTGCGCCGATGCGCCCGTCCATCATCTCCGACGGCGCGATGATATCGGCGCCGGCATCGGCCTGCATCACGGCGGCGCGGGCAACCTGGTCGACCGTCTCGTCGTTGACGATCTCGCCGTCTCTCAAGATGCCGTCGTGTCCGTGGCTGGTGAAGGGATCGAGCGCGACGTCGGTGATGACGCCGATATTGGGCACAGCCTTCTTGATCGCCACTGTTGCCTGATTGATCAGATTGTTGGCTTCGAGGCTGTTCGAGCCGGTCTCGTCGCGCAGTTCCATCTCGATGTTCGGAAAGGTTGCGAGTGCGGGAATTCCGAGGCCGGCGGCTTCCCGTGCCGCCTCGACCGCCTTGTCGATGCTCATGCGGTTGACGCCGGGCATAGCCTGGATCGGATCGACGATGCCGGAGCCGGGCACGATGAAGATCGGCCAGATCAGGTCGTCGACCGTCAGCCGGTTCTCCTGCACCAGCCGGCGTGTCCAATCCGCCTTGCGGTTGCGCCGCATCCGGCGATGGCCGGTGATGTCGTCGACGAGATGCGTCCTATCCTGCATGATATCTGCCCTGGCCCATTCCATTTATCGGAGCGCTCATTATCATGCCCCTCGAAAAATCCAAACCGGACGATCGGCCGCGGCGGAAAAACCTCAAGCGTCTAACCCGAAATTGATTTTCGGCGTTACGCGCCAACGCGATGTGATAGAGCGTCGTTAGCGCGTCGTCAGACGCACGGCGCTCTTCAAGAAGATGCAACCCCGAACCGATGTCTGCGCTATGGAAACCGATTCCCCGACGATACCGAAACGCACGCTGGCGGATATCCTCTTCATTCTGTTCCTGAGACTGGTCGCCATATCCTGTTTCTGGTTCGGCCTGCAATATTGGGCGATGCTCGTCGGCTATTCGCTGGTCGGCGCCGGCCGCTTCGATCTTTTGAGCCTGCCGTGGAAGGTGGCGAGCACCAGTCTCGCCGTGCTTTTTCCTGTCGCTTCCCTCGGTCTTTGGCTCACTGTCTCCTGGGGGCCGGTCATCTGGGTGCTGGCCGCCGGCGGGCAAATCCTGATGTATGGATTGCTGCCCAATATTTTCGGGCCCAACAAACTGATCATCCTGCTGCATGTGATGGTCGCAGCCGTCTACTGGATTTTCCGCCTGCTGCTCTGGCTGGAAAAGCGCCGGCACCGCCGCCAGGTAAGTGTTGATTTACCCTGAGACAACGTGGGGTTTCCAGTAAGGCTCCGTTAAGCCTGCGGTTTAAGTCGAATTTTATATGTATTCGATAGGGTCTCACTCAAGGCGGGAAGAAAACACACCGCCAATCAAACAGTGAGGCAGTCAATATGAACACGAAAATTAAGCCGCAGGCGGTATCGAACTTCCGTGACCAGCAGGATCAGGGCATCCGTGATCTTTACATGGAATCCCTTCATCTTGTTGAACGTCTTCACCGTCGTCTTCTCGACGTCATCAAGGACGAGTTCGACCGTCAGGGTCGCAGCGACGTCAACGCCATCCAGGCGCTGCTCCTTTTCAACATCGGCAATTCCGAGCTGACCGCCGGCGAGCTGCGCTCGCGTGGCTACTATCTCGGCTCCAACGTTTCCTACAACGTCAAGAAGCTGGTCGACCTCGGCTTCATCAACCACCAGCGCTCGCGCATCGACCGCCGCTCGGTCCGCATCAGCCTGACCGAAACCGGCCAGGACATCGCCGAAACGGTAGCCAAGCTCTACGAACGCCACATCACCTCGATCGACAAGGTCGGCGGCATCGGCACCGACGAGTTCACCCAGATGAACAAGCTGCTCCAGCGCCTGGACCGCTTCTGGAACGACTCGATCATGTATCGCCTCTAAGACCCTCGACCTCCTTTCAGGGTTGCAGAAAATCGGACGTGTCCCTGCACGTCCGATTTGCCGTTTGCTCTCCGTGGCATCTTTGCAACGCAAGGCGGGCAAGCATTATCGCCCGTATCCAAGCCGTTTTTTAGCCGTTATTAACCGGCACGGTTTAGCCCGTCATATGGTTCGTTGTGTCGTGTTTCCGGTAGCCGGGTCATCCGTCTTCCGGCCCGATAACACGAATTGGCCATATTGGTGTGGCAGCGGAAGGCTTAACAACCGGCGCTTTCAACAGACCGATCAATTGGTCAGCCTGTCGCATCGCAATCTTGTGATGGGGCAAGCGGAAAGTTTTGATGTGCCGGGACAACAAATGCACAGAGATCTGCGTTAGAGCGCTGTGATATCGCAAAGAGCCGCGGCTTCTCTTTTCGCCGCATTCAGTGGTTGGGACTATGTCGAAGAAAAACGGAAATGAAGCTCTCTCGCGCCGCGCTTTCCTTGCGTCCGCGGCAACAGTTGGCGCCAGCGCGATTGCCGCGCCGGCCTTTGCGCAATCGGCGATCGATACGCTGATCAATGCACCGCGCCGCGGCAACTGGGACGACCAGTTCGACGCCAAGGCGGCTTCGCGCACGGCAAGCGCTGTCGTTTCCAATACGCCGATTCTTGGCCCCCAATCGGTCGCCAGCGCCCAGCAGGCGATCATGCAGTATCAGCAGATCGCGGCCGCCGGCGGCTGGCCCGAAGTCAATCCCGGTGACCAGCGCCTGCAGCTCGGCGTCAGCCACCCCGCAGTCCAGGCGCTACGCCAGCGCCTTGCGATTACCGGCGACCTGCCGCGCGAAGCCGGCATGTCGAGCGCCTTCGATTCCTATGTCGACGGTGCCGTCAAGCGCTTCCAGGCCCGCCACGGCCTGCCGTCCGATGGTGTGCTCGGCGAATTCACGCTGAAGGCGATGAACATCCCCGCCGATGTCCGCCTGCAGCAGTTGAACACCAATATCGTCCGCCTGCAGACCTTCCCCGAGGACCTCGGCCGCCGCCACGTGATGGTCAACATCCCCGCCGCCTATGTGGAAGCCGTTGAAGACGGCAGCGTCGCGACGCGCCACACCGCGGTTGTCGGCCGTCTCAGCCGCCCGACCCATCTCGTCAACTCGAAGATCTACGAGGTCATCCTCAACCCCTACTGGACCTCGCCGCGCTCGATCGTCGAGAAGGACATCATGCCGCTGATGCGCAAGGATCCGACCTATCTCGAAAAGAACGCCATCCGCCTGATCGACGGCAAGGGCAACGAAGTCGCCCCCGAGACCATCGACTGGAACGGTGAGGCGCCGAACCTTATGTTCCGTCAGGACCCCGGCAAGACCAACGCCATGGCCTCGACCAAGATCAACTTCTACAACAAGAACGGCGAGTACATGCACGACACGCCGCAGCAGGGCCTGTTCAACAAGCTCATGCGCTTCGAATCGTCTGGATGTGTCCGCGTCCAGAACGTGCGCGACTTGTCGAACTGGCTCTTGCGCGAGACCCCCGGCTGGAACCGCCAGCAGATGGAGCAGGTGATCGCAACCGGCGTCAACACGCCGGTCAAACTCGCCATCGAAGTTCCGGTCTATTTCGTCTACATCTCCGCCTGGGGCATGCCCGACGGCATCGTCCAGTTCCGCGACGACATCTATCAGATGGATGGCAATGCCGAGCTGGCGCTGGATACCACGGCTGGCATGGAACAGCCGGTTCAATAAGCGGCGACCTTTGCAATCGCAACCTCAAACCGCGCCTTCCCGGCGCGGTTTTTTTATGCGGGGGAGGGCGCGCGCGCTCGTAGCCATCATTCCTCGGCGCCGCGCTGTCGCAAAATGATCGGAGCGCGCGCTTTGCTCAGCAAATGTCGTTCTTCGTATTGCCCTTGCCACAACGGAAGGCTAATACCTCAGCGCATTCCAGTTGAGGAGCCCGCCCATGACCAATGCTTCCACCGAATCCTTCTTCAATCGCTCGCTTGCGGACGTCGATCCGGAAATTTTCGGCGCGATCGGAAAGGAACTCGGTCGCCAACGGCACGAGATCGAACTGATCGCTTCCGAGAACATCGTCTCCCGCGCCGTGCTGGAAGCCCAGGGCTCCATCATGACCAACAAATATGCCGAGGGTTATCCCGGCAAGCGTTATTACGGCGGCTGCCAGTTCGTCGATATCGCCGAGGAGTTGGCGATCGAGCGCGCCAAGAAGCTGTTCGGCGTCAATTTCGCCAACGTCCAGCCGAATTCCGGCTCGCAAATGAACCAGGCCGTGTTCCTGGCGCTGCTGCAGCCGGGCGATACCTTCATGGGTCTCGACCTGAATTCGGGCGGCCACCTCACCCATGGTTCGCCGGTCAACATGTCCGGCAAGTGGTTCAACGTCGTCTCCTACGGCGTGCGTGAAGGCGACAACCTGCTCGACATGGATGAAGTTGCCCGCAAGGCCGAAGAGACCAAGCCGAAGCTCATCATTGCCGGTGGCACCGCCTATTCCCGTATCTGGGACTGGAAGCGCTTTCGCGAGATTGCTGACAGCGTCGGCGCCTATCTGATGGTCGACATGGCCCACATCGCCGGTCTCGTTGCTGGCGGCCAGCATCCCTCGCCGTTCCCGCATTGCCATGTCGCGACGACGACGACCCACAAGTCGCTGCGTGGCCCGCGCGGCGGCGTCATCCTCACCAATGAAGAGGATCTGGCGAAGAAGTTCAATTCGGCCGTTTTCCCGGGTCTCCAGGGTGGTCCGCTGATGCACATCATCGCCGCCAAGGCGGTCGCTTTCGGCGAGGCGCTGCAGCCTGAGTTCAAGGATTACGCTGCCCAGGTCGTCAAGAATGCCAAGGCGCTGGCCGAAACGCTGATCGCTGGCGGTCTCGACGTCGTCTCCGGCGGCACCGACAACCATCTGATGCTGGTCGACCTGCGCAAAAAGAACGCCACCGGCAAGCGCGCCGAGGCCGCTCTCGGCCGCGCCTACGTCACCTGCAACAAAAACGGCATTCCCTTCGACCCGGAAAAGCCCTTCGTCACCTCGGGCGTGCGCCTGGGTGCACCGGCCGGCACGACCCGCGGCTTCAAGGAAGCCGAATTCCGCGAAATCGGCAATCTCATCGTCGAGGTTCTCGACGGCCTGAAGGTCGCCAATTCCGATGAAGGCAATGCTGCCGTCGAAGCCGCGGTGCGCGGCAAGGTGGTCAACCTCACAGACCGCTTCCCAATGTATGACTACATGGGATAAGGAGTAGCAATGCGCTGCCCCTATTGCGGTTCGGAAGATACACAGGTCAAAGATTCGCGCCCGGCGGAGGACAACACGTCCATCCGCCGGCGGCGTATCTGTCCGGATTGCGGCGGCCGCTTCACCACCTTCGAGCGCGTGCAGCTGCGCGAGCTGATGGTCATCAAGAAGACCGGCCGCAAGGTGCCGTTCGACCGCGACAAGCTGGTGCGCTCCTTCGAAGTGGCGCTGCGCAAACGCCCGGTTGAGCGGGATCGCATCGAGCGCGCCGTGTCGGGCATCGTCCGCCGGCTTGAAAGCTCCGGCGAGACCGAGATTTCCTCCGAGCAGATTGGCCTGCAGGTACTCGAAGCGATGAAGAGCCTCGACGATGTCGGCTTCGTGCGCTACGCCTCCGTCTATCGGGACTTCTCGCTTGCCGAGGATTTCGAAAAGGTCATTTCCGAAATCAACGCCAAGATCGCCCGCGACCCGCTGGACAGGTGAGCCATGAGCGTCACGCCGCATGACGAGAGTTTCATGGCGGCGGCGATCCGCCTGTCGCGCCGTCATCTCGGCCGCACCGCCACCAACCCCTCCGTCGGCTGCCTGATCGTCAGGGACGGCGTCGTCGTCGGCCAGGCGGTCACCGCCGTCGGCGGCCGTCCGCATGCCGAGCCGCAGGCACTCGCCGAAGCGGGCGCGGCTGCCCGCGGCGCCACTGCCTATGTGACGCTCGAACCCTGCTCGCATCACGGCAAGACCCCACCCTGCGCCGAGGCGCTGATTGCCTATGGCGTTGCCCGTGTCGTTATCTCAGTCACCGATCCCGATCCGCGCGTCTCGGGCCGCGGCATTTCCATGTTGCGCGACGCCGGCATAGAGGTGGATGCCGGCGTGCTGGAGGCGGAGGGCCGGCGTTCGCTCGCCGGCTATCTCACCCGCCAGATGAAGAACCGGCCTTATGTGACTCTCAAACTTGCCGTTTCCGCCGATGGCATGATCGGCCGCGAGGGGGAGGGGCAGGTGGCGATAACAGGCCCGGAGGCTCGCGCGGAGGTGCAAGTGCTGCGCGCCGAAACCGACGCGATCCTCGTCGGCATCGGCACCGCAATTTCAGACGATCCGTTGCTGACGGTGCGAACACCAGGCCTCGAGGCCCAGTCGCCAATCCGTATCGTGCTCGATCCCTCGCTGGCATTGCCGCTGACGAGCAAGCTGGTTCGGACGGCGCGGGACGTGCCTGTAATCCTTGTCGCGAGCGAGGAAGTTTCGCCATTAGCCGCGGATGCGGAGGGACTACCCCCCTCTGTCCTGCCGGACATCTCCCCCACAAGGGGGGAGATCGGCAACGAGCATGCTCCGTCTTCCCAGGATGACCGCTCATCACCGGCAAGAAAACATCTAAGGCAGGGAGCTAACCCTCAGCCAATCTCCCCCCTTGTGGGGGAGATGCCCGGCAGGGCAGAGGGGGGTACCCCATCCACCGACATAGACTCCCGCCGCACGGCGCTCGAAGCCGCCGGTGTCGAGATCGTCTATTGCAATCCCTATCATCCGGAAATCCTGCTGCCGGCCCTGGCAACACGCGGTATTTCCTCGCTTCTGGTCGAGGGCGGTTCCAAGACCGCCCGGCTTTTCCTCGAGGCTGGCCTTGTCGACCGCATCCAGCTTTACCAGGCGCCTGTCGTTATCGGCCAAGGCGGTATTGAATCGCCGCTTGACGCAACCGACATACCATCGGGTTTTGCCCATACCGGCACGCAGATGTTCGGCGAAGATCGCCGGGACGAATACGAAAGAGGGCTTTGATGTTTACCGGAATAGTCACTGATGTCGGCACGGTCGAATCCGTTTCCCCGCTGAAGGAAGGCATCCGACTGCGGGTCGCCACCGCCTACGATCCGACGACGATCGACATGGGGGCCTCGATCTCGCATTCCGGTATCTGCCTCACCGTCACCGCACTTCCTGGCGAAGGCAGCAACGGCCGCTGGTTCGAGGTCGAGGCCTGGGAAGAGGCGCTGCGGCTGACGACGATCGGCACCTGGCAGGAAGGCAGCCGCATCAATCTCGAACGGTCGCTGAAAATAGGCGATGAACTCGGCGGGCATATCGTTTCCGGCCATGTCGACGGCAAGGCGGAAATCCTCTCGGTGACATCGGAGGGCGACGCCACCCGTTACCGCCTGCGGGCGCCCGAGCATCTGGCAAAATTTGTCGCCCCCAAGGGTTCGATCGCTCTCGACGGCACCTCGCTGACGGTCAATTCGGTCGACGGCACGGATTTCGACGTGCTGCTCATCCGCCACACGCTCGAGGTCACCACCTGGGGCGAGCGCAAGGCCGGCGATTTCGTCAATTTCGAAGTCGACACCATGGCGCGTTACGCTGCCCGGCTGGCCGAATTCCCGAGCGCCTGAATCGAAACCTCTACCGGTTTCCAGGGGGCGAATCTGCATTTCGCCGGCATGCTGGGCGAGAAGCATAAGGTCTGCGACGTGGCGCCGGCCAGATAGCTCACCAATCCGGGGACAGCTTCGTTAAATACTGGCCGTAGGCACTCTTGCCGAGCTTCTCCGCGAGCTTGGCGAGGTCGTGCTGCGAGATGTAACCCATGCGCCAGGCGACTTCTTCGGGGCAGGCGATCTTGAAGCCCTGGCGCTTCTCCAGCGTGCTGACGAAACCTGCGGCATCGTGCAGGCTGTCCGGCGTGCCGGTGTCGAGCCAGGCATAGCCTCGGCCCATCAGCTCCACGAAAAGCTGGCCGCGCTCTAGATAAGTGCGGTTGATATCGGTGATTTCCAATTCGCCGCGCGGTGACGGCTTCAGATTGGCGGCGATATCGACCACCTGCTGGTCGTAAAAATAAAGGCCGGTCACTGCCCAGTTCGATTTGGGCTCCTTCGGTTTCTCCTCGATCGACAGCGCATTCATCTTTTCGTCGAAGCCGACAACGCCGTAGCGTTCCGGATCGGTGACGTGATAGGCGAACACCGTCGCGCCTTCCCGCCGACTCGTGCCGGATTTCATGATTTCCGCCAGTCCGTGGCCGTAAAAGATATTGTCGCCGAGAACGAGTGCCGAACTGTCGCCGTGCACGAAGTCGGCGCCGATGATGAAGGCTTGTGCAAGGCCGTCCGGGCTCGGCTGCACGGCATAGGTCAGCGAAATTCCCCATTGCGAACCGTCGCCGAGCAGGCACTTGAAGGCTTCGACGTCGTAAGGCGTGGTGATGATCAGCAACTCCCTGATGCCGGCGAGCATGAGCGTCGTCAACGGATAGTAGATCATCGGCTTGTCGTAGACCGGCATCAGCTGTTTCGAGACGGCCTGAGTGATCGGATGCAGACGCGTGCCTGTGCCGCCGGCGAGAATAATTCCCTTCATGCCCTCTCCTTAAAGACCTTTGTTCAAAAGGTCTTGCATGATAATCATCATGGACTGCCTCCACTCCGGGAGCCGGATTCCATATGTTCTGGCGAGCTTGTCGCCGTTGAGACGCGAATTGGCGGGACGCTTTGCCGGTGTCGGATAGTCCGCCGTCGGGATGCGCTCGACGGCGACCTTTCTGCCGCCGGATTTAGAGAGCTCCGCAAATATCTCTTCGGCGAAATCCGCCCAGCTTGCTTCGCCGCTGCCGGTCAGGTGAAAAGTGCCGCGGAGCGATGGCGCAGGGTCCGCGACGACACGGGCTGCGATCGCAAGAATCGCGTCGGCGATATCGAGTGCCGAGGTCGGGCATCCGGTCTGATCGGCGACAACGCGAAGATGATCGCGCGTCTCGGAAAGCCGCAGCATCGTTTTCAGGAAATTGGTGCCAAAGGACGAATAGACCCAGGCGGTGCGCAGGATGACGTGGTTCGGGTTCGCCGCCGCGACGGCCGTCTCGCCTGCAAGCTTCGAACGCCCGTAGACGGAGATCGGCGCCGTCACATCTTCTTCGGAATAGGCGGAGGCCTTGTCGCCGCCGAAGACGTAGTCGGTCGAAATGTGGATGACCGGAACCCCGATCCGCGCGGCAGCCCCGGCCACCGCCCCGGCGCCTGTCGCGTTGACAGAAAAAGCAAGCTCGGCTTCGCTCTCGGCCTTGTCGACCGCCGTATAGGCGGCGGCCGAGACGATCACATCCGGGCGCAGGGCCGAGAAGGCGGCTGCAATGCTTGCAGGATCCGCGAGGTCCATTTCCGGGCGCCCGACCGCGCTGATTTCGACGCCTGTTTCGGCGCCACGTCTGAGCAGCGACTGAACGACCTGGCCCTGTTTGCCGGTAACGACAATGTGCATCGCTTAACGTTCCTTGAAAACGCCGAGGCGTTCGCCGGAGTAGACGGTTTCGCGTAGCGGCCTCCACCACCATTCGTTTTCCAAGTACCAGTGCACGGTCTTCTCGATGCCGGTTTCGAAGGTCTCTTGCGCCTTCCAGCCGAGTTCGCTTTCGAGTTTCGAGGCATCGATCGCATAGCGTGCGTCGTGTCCAGGGCGGTCCGTGACGTTGGTGATCAGACGTGCATGCGGTGCCTTGTCGCTGTAGACGCCGTCGAGAATAGCGCAGATGCGCTGAACGACATCGATGTTCTTGCGCTCATTGCGACCGCCCACATTGTATTTTTCGCCGGGGCGGCCTCTGGATGCGATCGTGAAGAGCGCGCGGGCGTGGTCTTCGACATAGAGCCAGTCGCGGACATTTGCTCCATTGCCGTAAACCGGAAGAGGCTTGCCCTCTAGCGCGTTCAGGATCATCAGCGGAATGAGCTTTTCCGGGAAATGGAACGGCCCGTAGTTGTTGGAGCAATTGGAGACGACGACGGGCAGGCCGTAGGTGCGGTGCCAGGCGATCGCCAGATGGTCGCTCGCGGCCTTGGAGGCCGAGTATGGCGAGGACGGATCGTAAGGCGTCGTCTCCTCGAACAGGCCCTCGTCGCCGAGTGAGCCGTAGACTTCGTCCGTCGAGACATGCAGAAAGCGGAAGGCGCTCTTGCGGCGAGCATCAAGACCATCCCAATAGTGCCGTGCGGCATCCAGCAGGCTGAATGTGCCGACGATGTTGGTCTGAATGAAATCGGCCGCGCCCGAGATCGAACGGTCGACATGGCTCTCTGCCGCGAGATGCATGACCATATCAGGGCGGAAGGACGCGAATGCTTCCTGCATCCTGGCGCGGTCGCAGATGTCGGCACGCAGGAACTGGTAGTTCGGTGCGGATTCGACGGATTTCAGCGACGCCAGATTGCCGGCATAGGTCAGCGTGTCGACATTCAGCACCTCGGCGCCGATCTCGCTGACGAGATAGCGCACCAATGCCGATCCAATGAAGCCCGCTCCGCCCGTGACCAGTATGCGCATCGTGGATCAATCCTCGGGTAGCTGTGCTGAATAGGAAAAATGGCCTGGCAGTTCGGCGAGCCGCGGCAGCGTCTTGTCCTTGTCGGACGATACCATTTCTCTCTCGTCGAAGGGCCAGCGAATGCCGATCGTGGGATCGTTCCACGCGATGCCCCGATCATGCTGCGGGCTGTAGGGTGCGGTTACCTTGTAGCTGATGACGCTGTTCGGCTCGATCGTGACGAACCCGTGCGCGAAACCGGCCGGTATCCAGAGCTGCTTGCCGGTTTCAGGCGAGAGCTCCTGAGAGAGCCATTTGCCGAAGCTCGGCGATCCCACGCGGATATCGACGACGACATCCATGATCCGGCCGGCAAGGCAACGCACCAGCTTGCCCTGTGCGAAGGGCGGGATCTGGAAATGCAGCCCCCGGACGGTGCCGGCCTGCGCCGAAAGCGATTCATTGTCCTGGACGAACGTGACGTCTGCCACATTTTCCCGGAACCAGGCATCCTTGAATACCTCGGAGAAGTAGCCGCGGTGATCGCCGAAGCGTGGCGGGGTGATTGCTACGATGCCTTCGATGGCCGCGGTCTCAATGCGCATGACGTACCTTTTCTGCGGCCTTCATCAGGCGCCTGCCTTCATGACGCTCATCAGCATGTCCGCCTGCGAGCGGCTCTGCATGGCCGCAAGGCCTGTCGCGGCAATGGCATCGCGCTCGTCGGCATCGGCGATCAGCTTGTAGCAGCGCTCGATCATGTCGTCATAGGGCTCGATTGCCAAACCGCCGATAAAGGGCTGGAGGTCCGGATCGCGAATGTCGCCTTCCGTCAGCACGCAAACGCGATTGGCGAGCAGATAGGAAATGCGCACGATCTCGAAGACGCCGCTCGCATAATGATGGATGTTGATCACGATCTTGGCGCGGGCAATCGCCGCATCGCGTTCCGCACCATAGATGTTGAAGAGGTGCGCGACCTTGAGCCCGCCGTCCTTCAGCGTCTTCAGGATATGGTGGCGGCGTTCGTTCATCGAGCCGTAGAAGAGCACGTCGATATCTCTGACGGGATTGTGCTTTATCTGGCTGAGGCAGTTGCTATAGCCGATTTCGAGGACGCCGGCGTGATCAATGCCCTTGGCGGCGAGATTTTCGCGGTTGCGTGGGCTGTAGTCGAGCACCGGCATCGCCCTCAGGATCGACGTATAGCGCGAATTGATCCAGCTGCTTTCTTCGGACACCTGCTCGAGGTTGATGATGACGCTGTCTTTCGGCAGATGGTCGACGATGTCGGCGGGGAGAAGATTGCCGCCATAGATGATCGGCGCACGGCCGGCGAATGCGTTCATGTCGCGGGTGATCGGTGCCGAGCCGCCGAGTTCCTCGAAGGCGCCTTGCAGGCCGAGCGCGACTTCGTCGAAGGCGTGGCTGTGATTGTAGTTGTCGGGCGTCACGATCCAGATGCAATGGCGGTCCTTGTGTGCCTGCCATCCGCCGTTAAAGGGTTGCAACGAATGGCCGAGCGGCTGCTCGATCTTCGGTGCAGCTGGTATAGCGGGCCTTGCTGTCTGTACGGGCTGCTGCGGCACCGCAGAGGCGCCGGAAGGCTGCTGGGCGTGGGCGCGCATCAATTCGCAGCCGCCGATGAATTGGCCGCGCGGCATCCAGGCGGGCGGATCATCAGCCATCCAGATCAGATGCGGCTGCTTGATGAGCGGTTGGCGGCCTTGCTGCCAAGCGGTCAGGAGAGCATCGTCAGGGCTCCGCAGGAAAGCTTCCTTGGCGGCGAAGAGGCCATGCAGCATCCGGCCGAGGCGGACACCGAACTTCCATTCGAAATCGGCAACGGTCGGTACGAAGGCGGCGATCTTCAATCCGGAGGCGGCTGCCTGCTGGATATAAAGCCCGAGTAGACGCTCGATCACGAAGGGGCGCATCTTCGCGTTGGCATCGCGTGAATAGTGAGCCGTACCAGCATAGGCGGCGCCCGCCGCCGTGCCGGCTCGCGCTTGGTTTTCCAGCGATTCGAGAATGCGTTCGCAAAAGGCGAAATAGCCGGACCAGAATTTCCGGTTGCCGCAGAAATAGTTGCAGAATGCGAAGGCAGTCTTGTCTTGGGGCGGCGCGATCGGATAGCCGAGCTCCTGGATATGCAGAAAGATCGGCTCCATGCCGGGGTGACCGCCAAGCAGCGAATGTTCCCAGACGTTGCTGTAGATCGCCGCGTGGCCGATCAGCGGATTGTAAAGATAGGCGTCCGCGCCTTCTGCCCTGGCCTTTTCCGCCTCGGTGACAAAGGACGGAAAGCTCGTCACCGACTTCATCTCGAATTTGCTGGAGAGCAGCCCCCAAAACACGTCGTCGCCGAGGCCGATGGCCTCGTGATGCTGATGCAGGGTGAGGAAGAGTTCATATTCGCGGGTCGTAGGCTGCGTGTTGAACGAGATGTCGAGCGGCATGGCCGCCGCGTCGAGCTGGCCGCGCTGCGAAGCATCGAGATAAGGCTGATAGACAATGACGGATCCCGTGCCGGCAGCTTTCTCCGTGAGAAGCGCCAGATCAGGAAGGCCGGCCGGCAAAGAAGAAATGGGCTGATTGATCGTCAAGGTATCGTCCTTCGCGAATGGCTGCCGTCTGTTTGGGAAATCCGCAGAATGGCAATTCGAGCCTGTTTGGTGCCTACTATTTGAGGTGAAGCTTGCGCCACACTGTTCGCAGAACTGTCGCTGGCAATCTGGAGGGGTGTGGGAACTCAGCCATCCCCCTTCCAGTTTTCTCTAGCCAGCTTTATTGGCTCAGCCGCTTCTGCTGCCGGTGTCGCAAGAGTTGCGATGTTCCGTTTGGATTGGGCCGCTCGGTTTATACGCCGCTTCTATAGACGCCATCATTCGATACGGTGGCTATATCCCCGAACAAGGACCCAGGCAGGGTATTGCCATAGAGTTCGGCTATCCGTTTGACGAGAAGATAGCTTCCGAGACGCTCCTGGCAAAATGAGATCGCGCGTTTCTGCACGGGGTCATCGGCTTGAAACGGTTGATATCGTTTCGCAAATTCAAAAGACGGCGCCACCATGCGGACAAAAGTGTCCAGCCACCAGTCCGTCGGATAGGTGCCGAGTTCAATGCCTCCAGGAACGAAAGTGCTGGAGTTAAAAAACTGCAAAGCTTCGGCTTGCGTTAAAGTGTTTGCTTCGATTGCAAACGCTGTATATCTGAGAAAGTCAACAATATTGTGGAAGCGTGCATAGTGTTGAGATATGTTGTGGAGGTTTAACGGCCGAGGCAGAAAGAAATTCTCTGAAAAAAACTGCGGATCCTCCGGTCTTGTGATTTCCACTTCTTCAGAAGTCGTTGTATTCATCCCGGGATATTCGGGGTTCGGGGTCCCGATTTTTAGCCTCGTTAGAAATTTACGATACTGCCAGATGGTAACGTTGCGATGTTTTGCTGGCTCTTCCGAAACGACCTTCGCGATGACGATCGTTCCAAGAGATCCTGACAATTTCGCGTGAAGCTCCTCCGGCTCGCTGAAAAAATCATAGCCGGCAATGACATCCATTCCCCTGCTTTCCAAAGGCAGTTTAGAGTTGAGCCATATGATTTTCGCGCCCTCGGGAGGAGGGTAGCTCGGCAAATCCTTATGGCAAACAATGAAAATGGTCATATTTGTAATCAGCCTCTGATGGACGGGGAGTGTCTGCCGGCTGAAATTACCACGCGGCTCGCCCGTCAATGCTTCGTTGTGTCGAGGTGGCGGACGTCAGCATTCCTAGCGTTTCTGCCTCTTGTCAGCGACTCTACAGCGCGTTGCTTGCGCGTAGCCGGTGCGAAGCCTAGCGCGAAAACTGAATGACTTCGCCGTTGTACTGCGTGCGCGTGGTCTCGCGAAAACCGAGTTTGGCTGCGACCCGCAACGAGGCCGGATCCGGGCTGATGATGCAGCTCATCGGTTTTGCCGGGAAATGTGCTTGCCCCCAGCCGATCAGGGCGGTCAACGCTTCGGTGGCGTAACCGCGCCCGTGCGCCGAGGGTATCAGCGCCCAGCCGAGTTCCATCGTCCCCTCGATCGATGGCGTCATCTCGCGGCGGGATTCCAAGAAGCCCGCTTCGCCGATGAACCGGTCGCTCGCCTTTTCCACGATCGCAAGAAAGCCGAAGCCCATATGGTGCCACATGCCGGCAATCCGCAGCATGCGGCTCCAGCTCTGCTCGCGCGTCGACGGGATGCCGCTGATGAAGCGGACGACGTCTTCATCAGCCCAGAGTGCCGCATGCGCCTCGAAATCATCGAGGCGGTGAGGGCGGAGCGTCAGCCGCTCCGTTTCGAGGGTTGGAATATCGGTCATATCGGGTCCTTCAAGCGCCGGGCTCGCCGACCCAATAGTCGAGATCGGCTCCCGGCCGGCCGATATGACGGAAGCGCAGAGGTTTGGTATCGCCCCTATTGGTCTTGGCAAGAAACTTTCCGGAATCCGGATATTCGACGATCTCGGTCTTCGCCATCGTCGAGATGCCGAGATAGACAAGCGGAGCCGTGCCGGTGTTGATGATCTGGTGCGCTGTTTCCGGGCCGCCGGCTGGTGCGCCGAGCGCGTCGCCCGCCTTGATCGCATGGCGCTCCCCCCCGAAGCGGTATTCGCCGGTGCCTGAAATCACGTAGAAAAGCTCGTCTTCGACGTGATGGTTGTGGAAGGGGCAGCCCGATTTGCCCGGCGGCACCTCGTTGTAGCTGATGCCGAGGCCGGTCAGGCCGAGAAGCGCGCCGAACGACGTGTCGACGCTCTCATAGAGCGTGCCCTGTTGCCAATGGTCGAGCTTTAGATCGGCGATATTGATCACCGCCTTCGATTCCGTCGCCATGATGTCCTCCTGTTGCAGGAAGAGAAACCATCATCGCCTGGAAAAATTCAATGGTTTTCTGGAAAATCCCCGGCATGGGCGGAGAGGAGACCGCCGCCCATGCTATGAGCGCCGCGCACCGAAGGGGACGCGATGCGCTGAAACGTCAACGGACGTAGAAGGTCACGCTTCCGTCGGCTGCCTGTTCGGCATTGACGATATTGCGGACGTCGACGCCCTCGTTGTTGAGACGATGGGCAAGCGATCTGTTGGCGTCGATCGAGGCCTGGATGGCGTGAACGGCCTGGCCGGAACGTTCCGGCGCCGAGCGCGGCCCGGTGTTCTCGTCGTCGAGGTTGCGCCAGTTGTGGACCTGCTCGACGTTGAAATCATTGCCGTGGAAGGTCCGGAGTGTCTGCTCGATGCCCTGGGCGCTGTTCATCCCAAGGCTTTCGGCCCGGCTGACGCCGGCAAATGCGAGGGAGGAGAGGGCTGCAGCGATGCTGATGGTGACAACGCGGTTCATGATTGTATCCTTTCATCTGCTTTAACGGTCGACTGTCGTTGCAGGGGATCGTCTGTCACGACATGGAATTGGCGCTCTTCCATTCGCGATTCAATAGGTTAAGCCACTGAAAACCCATTAAGAATTGTTCATGAAATCCGCCTTCGAAATGCCGTTTTCCAGGCATGCGGAAAAACCGGTTCGAGAGGCTTGCCGAGCAGTACAGGCCCGGCGCGGCTATCCCCTTGCGGATATTTCTTCTTTGGCATTGCGGCATCGGGCGAAAGTGCTTGCCATTCTGGTGAAGGCATGTTTTGACCGCGGCCTGCCGAGTGGAAAACGCCCCACAAAACGAAGGTGAACCATGCCGAGAGAGACCGCTCCCCATATTTTGATCGTTGAGGCCCGCTTCTACGACGACATGGCCGACGCCCTGCTCGAAGGTGCGACCTTCGCATTGGAACAGGCCGGCGCCACCTTCGAGGTCGTTACCGTTCCGGGCGCACTGGAAATTCCGGCGGCAATTGCCATGTCGCTCGATGGAGACGACAATGGCGGAACGCATTATGATGGCTATGTCGCGCTCGGCATGGTCATTCGCGGCGAGACCTATCACTTCGATATCGTGTCGAATGAATCCTCGCGCGCTTTGATGGATCTTGCGGTCAGTGAGTCGCTTGCCATCGGCAACGGCATTCTGACCGTCGAGAACGACGAACAGGCATGGGCGCGGGCGCGCCGCTCGGACAAGGACAAGGGCGGATTTGCCGCTCGCGCGGCTCTGACGATGATCGAGCTGAAGCAGAAACTGGGTGCATAACGAATGAACGACGACAAGACGGAACGGCCGGTCAAGACTGCAAACCAGCGGGGCGCTGCCCGTCTTGCTGCCGTTCAGGCACTATATCAGATGGATGTCGGCGGCACCGGTGTTCTGGAAATCGTCGCCGAATACGAGGCGCACCGTCTCGGCCAGGAACTCGACGGCGCGACCTATCTGAAGGCCGATGCCGGCTGGTTCCGTTCCATCGTCTCCGGCGTCGTGCGCGATCAGGTCCGCCTCGATCCGCTGATTGCCGCGGCCCTGCAGGATGATTGGGCCTTGTCGCGCCTCGACAGCACCGTGCGCGCCATCCTGCGCGCCGGCGTCTTCGAGATCACCGACCGCAAGGACGTCCCGGTGGCGGTCATCGTTACCGAATATGTCGAGATCGCCCAGGCCTTCTTCGATGACGACGAGCCGAAGCTCGTCAATGCGGTGCTCGACCGTATTGCAAAGCAGGTGCGCGGCGAGACGAAGAAGTAAGTCTTTAGCCGCCAAACAATCTCCCTAAGTCTTTCTTCGCACTGCAACGGTTTTCGCTCGTTGCGGTCTTGACGCCACGTGATCGACCACGCAATCTCCGCACCGCTTAGCTGTGGCATTTCTGTGGAGAGGAAGGCGATTCGGCGGCGTATCTGCCGGAGAAGGAGTGAGCTCCGGCCTATGGGAGGAAAGAGCGAAATGACGATTCTTTTATGCGTAATCGCATGCGGTCTGCTCTCGGTGGTCTATGCCGCCTGGGCAACCCGGTCGGTGCTTGCCGCCGATCAGGGCAACAGCCGCATGCAGGAGATCGCGGGCTATATCCGCGAAGGCGCTCAGGCCTATTTGACCCGCCAGTACAGAACCATTGCCCTTGTCGGCGTCGTCGTTTTCATCGCAGCCTGGCTGCTACTTTCCGCCGAGGCAGCCATCGGCTTCCTGATCGGCGCCGTACTATCAGGTGCTGCCGGCTTTATCGGCATGCATGTCTCCGTGCGCGCCAATGTGCGCACCGCCCAGGCGGCCTCCGCCAGCCTTTCCGCCGGCCTAGACATCGCCTTCAAGTCAGGTGCGATCACCGGCATGCTGGTGGCCGGCCTCGCACTGCTCGGCGTCTCCATCTACTATACCATTTTGACCGTTGGCCTCGGCCATGAGAGCGGTTCGCGCGAAGTCATCGATGCGCTGGTGGCGCTCGGCTTCGGCGCTTCGCTGATTTCGATCTTCGCCCGTCTCGGCGGCGGCATCTTCACCAAGGGCGCCGATGTCGGCGGCGACCTCGTCGGCAAGGTGGAAGCCGGCATTCCCGAGGACGATCCGCGCAACCCGGCAACGATTGCCGATAACGTTGGCGACAATGTCGGCGACTGCGCCGGCATGGCCGCCGACCTCTTTGAAACCTATGCGGTTTCCGTCGTCGCCACCATGGTTCTTGCCGCGATATTCTTTGCCGGCGCGCCGATCCTCCAGTCGGCGATGATCTATCCGCTGGCGATCTGCGGCGCCTGCATCATCACTTCGATCATCGGCACCTTTTTCGTCAAGCTCGGCTCGAACGGCTCAATCATGGGCGCTCTTTACAAGGGCCTTATCGTCACCGGCCTGCTGTCGATCGTCGGTCTTGGCGCCGCCACCTCGCTGACGGTTGGCTGGGGCTCGCTCGGCACGGTTGGCGGCGTCGACATTTCAGGCACGCACCTCTTCTTCTGCGGCATCGTCGGTCTTGTCGTCACCGCGCTGATCGTGGTGATCACCGAATATTATACCGGCACGGGCAAGCGCCCGGTCGTTTCAATCGCCCAGGCCTCGGTCACCGGTCACGGCACCAATGTCATCCAGGGCCTGGCCGTCTCGCTGGAATCGACGGCACTGCCGGCGATCGTCATCGTTGGCGGCATTCTCGCCACCTACCAGCTCGGCGGCCTTTTCGGCACCGGCATTGCAGTGACCGCGATGCTCGGCATTGCCGGGATGATCGTCGCGCTCGACGCCTTCGGACCGGTGACGGACAATGCCGGCGGTATCGCCGAAATGTCGCATCTGCCGCCGGAAGTGCGCAAATCCACGGATGCGCTCGATGCTGTCGGCAATACGACCAAAGCCGTCACCAAGGGTTATGCCATCGGTTCGGCCGGTCTCGGCGCCCTGGTTCTCTTCGCAGCCTACTCCTACGACCTCAAATATTTTGCGGCGAATGGCGACAAGTTCCCTTATTTCGCCGGCATAGGCGATATTTCCTTCGATCTTTCCAACCCCTATGTGGTGGCGGGATTAATCTTCGGCGGCCTCGTTCCTTACCTCTTCGGCGGCATCGCAATGACGGCCGTCGGCCGTGCGGCCGGTGCGATCGTCGAAGAAGTTCGCCGTCAGTTCAAGGAAAAGCCGGGCATCATGCAGGGCACGGAAAAGCCGGATTACGGCAGGGCCGTCGACCTTCTGACCAAGGCCGCAATCCGCGAGATGATCGTGCCGTCGCTGCTGCCGGTGCTGGCGCCGATCGTCGTTTATTTCGGCGTGCTGCTCATCTCCGGCTCCAAGGCCTCGGCCTTTGCCGCGCTTGGCGCATCGCTGCTCGGCGTCATCATCAACGGCCTCTTCGTCGCCATCTCGATGACATCGGGCGGCGGCGCCTGGGACAATGCCAAGAAGAGCTTCGAGGACGGGTTCGTCGACAAGGATGGCGTGCGTCACATGAAGGGCTCCGATGCGCACAAGGCGTCGGTCACCGGCGATACGGTCGGCGATCCCTACAAGGACACTGCGGGTCCCGCCGTCAACCCGGCGATCAAGATCACCAACATCGTCGCGCTGCTGCTGCTCGCCGTTCTCGCCGGATAAACAGCGCCGGCCGGTTAGGTGCGGTAAGCGTCAAGTCGGAGCAGCGATCATTAAAAAACCCGCCGGAGCGATCCGGCGGGTTTTTCGTATGAGGCGTATCGGGTCAGCGCAGGCTGCTCGGATTTTGTGGCGTGCCGCCGGCGCCGCCACCGAACAGGCTGCGGGCGGCGCTCGCGGCGCTGCCGCCGGAGAGCATCTGCTGCAGGAAGGTGAGTTCCTTGCCGCCGGTCGGCGTGACGCGACCGATCGAGTCGAACACCTTGCCGTCCTGCAGCGTATAGTTGGCGCGGCGGCTGACGACGCTGTCCTTGTCGAAATAGATCGCCAGGACGCTCTGGTCGACGACCTTCAGTTTCTGGAAGGCGACCGCACGCGTGCGCCGCTGCGAGATATAATAGAAGACTTCGCCGTCGAAGGTCGCCGTCGTCGACGGGGTGCCGAGCGAAAGCAGCACCTGCTCGCGGCTCGATCCTTCCGGAACGAGGTTCAGCGACTCCTGGTCGGCGACGTATCCGCCATTGAGCACGGTGCTGGTCTGGCAACCGGAAAGAGCTGATGTGGAGGCGATTATAAAGGCAATGGCCGCGCTGCTGAAGAACTTCACGTCAGACTTGAAATACCGTTTCTTCAACGACATCTACTCCCTTGAGTGTCGATAAGCAGCCATTTGGGGCCTTGCACGCATTACCTCCTGCAAAACCATTGTGGCCATTCCGGGTCGAATGTCCCGAATTCGCTTCGCTGACGCATCGAGGGCGTCGTCCCGAAACTGGCCACGATCGGCATTGCAATTCGCGCCTGCTTCGGTAAACCAGCTTTTCAAATCATGCAACAAGGCCAGAGGCCAGCCGGCGTGAAGAATGAGGCATTTCCGGAAAAAACAATGATCTTCGGGCTGTTCCGTAAGAAAAACAACAATCAGGCAATCGTCGACAGGCAATATGCGGTGCTGACGGCGGCCGCGCGCATGCCGGAGATTTATGAGCGGCTCAATGTGCCGGATACGGTCATGGGCCGTTTCGAGATGCTGTCGATCGCCATGATTCTATTTTTTCGCCGCACGCGCAGCTCCGCCACCAGCGGCCAGGAGATCGCCCAGGAGATCGTCGACGCCTTCTTCCAGGATATCGACTACTCGATCCGCGAACTCGGCATCGGCGACAACAGCGTGCCGAAGCGCATGAAGAAGCTCGCCGGCATGTTTTACGGCCGGCTCGAAGCCTATTCGAAGGCGATGGATACCGGCGATACTGAAGCGCTCGCTCTCGCGCTCACGCGCAATATCTATCCGGAAAGCCCGGTGCCGGCCGATATGTCCGGCCTCGCCGGATGGATGATGGCCGCGGAAGCGCATTTGTCGGCCCTATCGGAAGAGGAGATCGCCACCGGTTCGGCAACGCTCCCGCCGGTCGCCAGCCCACCTGTCGCCAGCCCACCTGTCGCTTGAGGAGGAAATCATGAAGAACGATCGGGACGATGTTCCCTTCTCCTATCACGTCAAGGTCGGCCATATCTCGGCCAACCCGGTCGAGGTCCATGTCGAGGCCGACGCAAACGAATTGAAGGCGCTGGCCGCAAGCTGGAATGTCGTCTCGGTCGACGATCTCAGCGCCGATCTGCAGATTGCCCGCTGGAAGCGTGACGGCGTGCGCATCAGGGGCCGCGTGAAGGCGAAGATCGTCCAATCCTGCGTGGTGACGCTGGAGCCGGTCGAATCCGCCATCGACGAGAGCTTCGAGCAGATCTTCGTGCCGGAGGGTTCCAAGCTTGCCCGCCAGGCCGGCAATGATGCCGGCGAGATGTTGCTCGATCCCGACGGTCCCGATCTGCCCGAGACCTTTGTCGGCGATACGATCGATGCCGGCGAGGTGGTTGCCGAATTCGCCGCTCTCGCGATCGATCCCTATCCGCGCAAGGGGGGCATCGAATTCGCAGGCCATATCGAGGATAGCGGCGAGGACGACAAAAAGCCTTCGGCTTTCGCGGCCCTCAAGGATTGGAAAAAGGACTGAAGCGCCTCTGGCATTTGACATAATTCAGTTGTAAGCGACGCCAAAACCGGTATTTTGGCCGAAATTTCGCCCTCGGCGAAAAGAAGGATCAGGGACGCGTGATCAGAATATCTCTCGACCTCATGGGTGGCGACTTTGGTCCCCAGGTTGTCATCCCCGGCGCCGCCAAGGCGCTGGATCGGCATCCGGATATTTCCTTCGTTTTCTACGGTCTCAAGGAACAATGCGATCCGGTCCTTGCCAAGTTTCCGAAGCTTAAGGAAAAATCGGTCTTTCATGATTGCGAGCTCGCGGTCAGCATGGAAGAGAAGCCGAGCCAGGCGTTGCGCCGCGGCCGCTATATCTCCACCATGTGGCGCTCGATCGAGGCGGTGAAGACGGGTGAAGCCGACGTCGCCGTCTCAGCCGGCAATACCGGCGCGCTGATGGCAATGGCGAAGTTCTGTCTGCGCACCATGGCCAATATCGAGCGCCCGGCGATCGCCGCGATCTGGCCGACGCTGAAAGGCGAGAGCATCGTCCTCGACGTCGGAGCGACGATCGGCGCCGATGCGCAGCAACTGATGGATTTTGCCCTGATGGGCGGCGCCATGGCGCGGGCGCTATTCGAGGTCGAACGGCCGACAGTCGGCCTTCTGAATGTCGGCGTCGAGGAGATGAAAGGCCAGGAGGAAGTCAAGGAGGCCGGCCGGCTGTTGCGCGAGGCGAACATCGATTCGCTCGAATATTCCGGCTTCGTCGAGGGCAATGACCTTGGCAAGGGCACGGTCGACGTCGTCGTCACCGAAGGGTTCTCAGGCAATATCGCGCTGAAGACGGCCGAAGGCACCGCCAAGCAGATCGGCGAATATCTGCGCGCTGCCATGTCGCGCACGCTGCTCGCCCGCATCGGCTATCTCTTCGCCAAAAGCGCCTTCGACATGCTTCGCGAGAAGCTCGATCCGAGCAAGGTCAATGGCGGCGTGTTTCTCGGCCTGAACGGCATCGTCATCAAGAGCCATGGCGGCGCGAATGCCGAAGGCATCGCCGCTGCCATCGAAGTCGGCTACGACATGGCCAAGAACGGCCTTAATCAGAAAATAGAAAACGATCTTAAGAAATATCATGCCAAGCGGCTGCCCCCGATGGGCCCGGAAGCTGCATGAGCAATGGGGTTCAATCGAATATGATCCGTTCAGTGGTTCGCGGGTTCGGAGCCGCACTTCCGAAGCGCGTAATGACCAATGGTGACATGGAGGCGATCGTCGATACGTCGGACGAATGGATCGTCCAACGCACCGGCATCCGCCAGCGTTATGTCGCCGGCGACGAAGAGACGACGGCATCGCTCGGCGAGGCTGCCGCGCGTGCTGCCCTTGCCAATGGCGGCCTGACGCCAGCCGATATCGATCTGATCATCTGCGCCACCTCGACGCCTGACAACACCTTTCCGGCAACCTCGGTCAACATCCAGAACCGCCTCGGCATGAGCCACGGCTTTGCCTTCGACGTCCAGGCCGTCTGCACCGGTTTCGTCTATGCGGTTACGACAGCGGATGCCTATATCCGCGGCGGCCTTGCCAAGCGCGTTCTCGTTATTGGCGCTGAAACCTTTTCACGCATTCTCGACTGGAACGACCGCACCACCTGCGTGCTGTTCGGCGATGGCGCCGGTGCGATCGTGCTCGAAGCGACGGAAGGCGAGGGCACCGTTGCTGATCGCGGCGTACTGACGGCGCATCTGCGCTCCGACGGCTCGCACAAGGACAAGCTTTATGTCGATGGCGGGCCGTCGTCGACGGGCACCGTCGGCAAGCTGCGCATGGAAGGCCGCGAGGTCTTCAAATACGCCGTCGGCATGATCACCGATGTCATTCAGGCTGCCTTCGATGCGACCGGCACCACCGCCGACGACCTCGACTGGCTGGTGCCGCATCAGGCCAATCGGCGCATTATCGACGGTTCGGCCAAGAAGCTGAACATCGATGCGGCGAAGGTCGTCATCACGGTCGATCTGCACGGCAATACCTCGGCGGCCTCGATCCCGCTCGCCCTTGCGACCGCTGCCGGCGACGGCCGCATCAAGAAGGGCGACCTGGTGATGCTCGAGGCGATGGGCGGCGGCTTCACCTGGGGCGCCGTTCTGCTGCGCTGGTAGGCGTAAATCCAAAAAACTGGCGGCGAACAAGAGCTTGACCGTAAGGCGCAAGACAAATACTCTTTGCGCGATTTCACAAAATATTTGTAATGGGCGGGGAAACCATGACCGGAAAGACAGTGACGCGAGCAGACCTGGCGGAATCCGTTTTCCGCAAGGTTGGGCTTTCCCGGACCGAATCTGCGGAACTTGTGGAAACCGTCATCGACGAAGTTTGCAACGCCATCGTGCGGGGTGAAACCGTCAAGCTGTCCTCTTTCGCCACCTTCCAGGTGCGCGACAAGAACGAGCGGATCGGCCGCAACCCGAAGACCGGCGAGGAGGTTCCGATTTCTCCCCGCCGGGTCATGACTTTCAAGGCGTCGAACGTGCTGAAGACTCGTATCCTCAAGGCGCATGTCTCCCGCAAGGTCAAGCTGAAGCCGCAAAATCCGGCATCCTGATCATCGGCTTCCCGTCTTTAAACGGTGTTTTTTCCCTTCGCACCGTGCTGCGTTGTGCGCAACGTCGAGACATGACTTGAATTGTCGGCGCCAAACCGTTGAAATATGATGAGTCGCCGTAAGATCGAGCCGCGAGGTCGCGTAGCAGTATGACGTTGGACAAGAGCCCCGATGCCTTTCGCACCATCAGCGAAGTCGCAGACGATCTTGATCTGCCGCAGCATGTGCTGCGCTTCTGGGAGACGCGTTTTCCCCAGATAAAGCCGATGAAGCGCGGCGGCGGCCGTCGCTACTACCGGCCCGAGGATGTGGATCTCCTCAAGGGCATCCGGCATTTGCTCTATGATCACGGTTATACGATCAAGGGTGTGCAGAAGCTTCTGAAAACCAACGGCAACAAGTTCGTCATATCGGTCGGCCACGGCGATCTCGCTAGTGTCGAGGCGCTTGCGTCGGGTGTGCAGGAGGCGAGCGCCGGGGAACCGCGCGTCGGCATGGCCGATGAAGACCAGATTGTCGGCCGCGCCAAGCCGCCGATTACCCGCCGCTTCTTCAATTTTGTGGCTGGTGAGGACGAGCAGGAAGTCTCGATCGGCAAGTCAAGCGTCGGCAAGGAAGACAGGGCATTGCTGCAGGAGGCGCTCTACGACCTGCTGGAGTGCAAACGTCTGCTCGATCAGGTGCGCTGACCGGAACTCTTTAATTTTATGCGCGTCGTTATCCCGGAATCGCTGCACGCTTCCCGGCAACACACGTCAGGTTCCAGTAAGCCGCTTCATCGTCTGTTCGAGTTCGCTGAGCTGGAAAGGTTTTTGCAGCACCGGCAATGTGGTCGGGCTGCTGCCGGCAGGGGCGGCGCCGTATCCCGTCGCGTAGACATAGGGTTTGCCGCGTTCGTCGAGCAGTTTTGCGACCGGCAGCGAGCTTTGACCGGCAAGCGAGACGTCGAGAATGGCAGCGTCGAATTCCGTGTCCCTGGCGGCTGCCAGCGCCCGTTCCAGATCGGGCGCGCTGGCGCAAACCCGATAGCCGAGATCGGCGAGCATATCCTCGAGCAGCATGGCAATCAGCGCATCGTCTTCGACGATGAATATGTCTTTCATGTTCGCGTCCACCCATTTCCCCTTGCCGGGCATGCGGATTTATGTGGACTCCATGCACGGCTCGTCAAGATGTCCTACCCGGTAGTGCGAGAAACAGCATATTGCCGGGTGAAATTCGATGTGTAAAAGCTGGAATGCCGCCTGCACAACGGCGGCTGCATAATTCCTTCAATCAGAATCGATTTTGGGATTAAACTCTGCAGCAATTCAAAGTGTTACGGCGCCATTTGCGCATCTGAAAAGACGCGGCGCCGTGAGGAGGGGTCTGGAATGGATTTGCTGAGTGCCACGGATTGGCTGCGCCATAGGCCGGGTTATACATATCCGTTGGCCGTTGCCTTCGTTGGCCTGACATTTCTTCTGAGGCTTGCCGTCAGCGACTATCTCTCCGGTTTTCCCTTCCTGAGCTTCCTTCCGGCGATATTGCTGGCGAGTTTCATAGGCGGCGCCGGGCCGGGCTTTGTCGCGGCAATACTGGCCGCCTTCATCGTCCAGCAGTTTTTCGTCGAGCCGCACAATATCTTCTGGCCGGTCAGCGCCGGCCAATGGGTTGGGCTGTCGACCTATCTCATCAATGCGGTCATCATCGTCGGGCTGATGGAGTTGATCATCAAAGCGCATGGCCGGCAGAGCCGGCTCCGCAACGAGCTCAACAGTTTCAACACGCGCCTCGAACAGACAGTGGTTCAGCGCACCGCCGAACTCAGGCACGAGATGGAAGAGAATGCCGCCGCACAGGCGCAGGTCCGCCAGTTGCAGAAGATGGAGACGATCGGTCAGCTCACAGGCGGCGTCGCGCATGATTTCAATAACATGCTGGCGATCATCATCGGCAACCTCGACCTCGCCCAGCGGCGCATGACGGGGCATGAGGATCCGCGCCTGCTGAATTCTATCCAGAATGCTAAAGACGGCGCCCAGAGGGCAGCGGTTCTGACCGCGCGCCTTCTCGCTTTCTCGCGCCAGCAGCCGCTTGCCCCTGAGGTGATCGATCTCAACAAGCTGGTCGGCGGCATGTCGGAGTTGCTGCGGCGTACCCTCGGCGAGCACATCCGGATCGAGACCGTGCTCGCTGGCGGCCTTTGGCCGAGTTTTGCCGATTTGAGCCAGCTTGAGAATGCCATCCTGAACCTTGCCGTCAACGCCCGCGACGCCATGCCCGGCGGCGGACATCTTACCATCGAGACCGCAAATACCGAACTCGACGAGCGATATTCCCGCATGCATTCGGAGGTCGAGGCCGGCCAATATGTAATGATCAGCATCACCGACACCGGCACCGGCATGTCGCCTGACGTGATCGACCGGGCATTCGACCCGTTCTACACCACCAAGGGTCCCGGCAAGGGCACTGGTCTCGGCCTCAGCCAGGTTTATGGCTACATCAAGCAGAGCGGTGGCCACATCAAGATCTATTCGGAGATCGACAGGGGCACGACGGTAAAGATCTACCTACCCCGGCATGTCGGGGCGACGGACGCCAGGTTCAATGCGGCTGGCGCCCAGCCTATTCCTCAGGGCAGCGTCAACGATACCATCCTGGTGGTGGAGGATGATGAGAACGTCCGCATGATGACCGCCGAAAGCCTGCATGAACTTGGTTACACCGTGTTGCAGGCGGCAAGCGGTATGGAGGCGCTTCTGCTTCTGGAAGAAAATCGGGAGGTCGATCTGATCTTCACCGATATCGTCATGCCGCAGATGAGCGGACGCCAGCTTGCCGATATTGTTCAGGAAAAATGGCCGGCGATCCGCATCCTCTACACGACGGGCTACACCCGCAATGCCATCGTCCATAACGGGGTGCTCGATCATGGTGTCTCCCTGCTCGCCAAGCCTTTCAGCCTGGAGCAGCTCGCCCACAAGATCCGCGAACTTCTGAATGTGCCGGCGAGAATGGAAGATGAGAGGACGTGAAGCCGCACCACGGCCGCACATCCACTGTTGGCGACCGCGTTATTCCAGAACCTGGATCACGCGGTGCGTCTTCGGCTCGACGATGACGCGCCGCTCATTGATGACAGTATAGCCATAGCCGTCAATATTCGGCACGGTATGTACTTCGACGGTATCGGGCAGCGTCGCGCCGACCGCGATATCGCCTTCATAGACGGCGGACGGCGTGTTTTGTTCCATCACATAGGTGCGAACTTCGCCCGGCAACACGACGGAGCCGGTCGGCGCGGGATCGGTGATGATGACAGTGCTCTGCGCGAAGGCGGCGGAGCTGATGGTCAGCACGGCGGCGGCAGCCAGCATGATGGTGCGCACGGGATGTTCTCCTTTTTAACCTAAGACATCAAGGCAACGCCGGCCGTACGGCATAGTTCCGCGCCGGCTCTTCTTGGCGGAAGGCAGGCGCCAGGCCTGCAAGATATTGCTAAACCAAATTATGCACCATACGGTTGATCTGTCCGAATCACGGTCAGTGCGAGTCCGTCCGGCGGCAGGGCCGGGTGTTTACTCTTCATTAACCATGTTGGCGATTTATACCCTGTGAACGGCCGTGTGGTCGTTGATTCGAAGGTCCGTCGCGTTTTGCGAATGGATATCTGGAAAGACGATTGCGGCGGCTCGAGACATGCGTTTGCGGAAGACGATATCGCTGGTGGCCGTATTGGGCATGATGGCCGGCTGTACGTCGACAGGCGGTGTGCGCGAGCCCTCCGGGCCGGAGACCGTGGCGCCTGAAAAGGCGCTGGTCCTGCCGCCGCCCGGCGGCCCGTCGATCGTCAGCGTCGTCGAGCGCAAGCGTGGCAACGGCGTCGAACAGACGGTTTCCTTGTTTACGTCATCCTCCGTTCCCGGCCAGAATTTCCTGAAGGTCCAGTTTTTCGGCGCATCCGGGGCCAACCCCGGCACCGGCAATGCCAGCTTCAGCATGATCAACGAGAGCGGCATTGCCCGCGAGGTGGCGCGCTCGGCCCCCGGCGTGCCCATGGCGACGTCGGCGACCTTCCTGCAGAACAGCTATGGCCCCTTCGGTTATGCCTCCGGCCGCAGCCGTGCCGGCGACACCTGCCTCTATGCCTGGCAGCAGATCCGCTCAAGCGTCAACGCCACCAGCCGGGCGCGCAACTTCGGCATGATCCAGCTGCGCCTGCGTCTCTGCGACGCGAACGCCAGCGAGCGCCAGCTGCTTAGCATCGTCTATGGTTACACCATAGTCGGTAGCTTCGACGGAGTGATCTGGAATCCTTACGGCAATCCGCCGCCCGCCGATGCCGCGCTGGGGCGCACCGGCGAGCCGATCTATCCTGACCAGGGCGGTTATCGCGCCAGCCCGATGCCGATCGGCTACGAGCCGGCGCCCGCCATTGTCAGCCGGCCGCGGGCGGTTTTGCCCCGCAGCGCTTCGACCCCGCAACCGGCGCAAGGCCCCGCACCGATGCCTCCGCCCATCGGCCCGCGTGTGCCGCTGCCCGGCGAGGCGCCGCAGGCGAGGGCAACGCCGGATGCGGCAGCCGCGCCGCCCGAACAACCGGTCGTACAATCCGCAAGAGCGATCGGCGTCGCTGTGCCATCGCCGGACTGCATAGGCGACGCGGCCATGACGGCCGCCTGCCGGAGATAGAGCATGATGCCGAAAAGTGTGGGTGGTTATCGGACGGCATCCTGTTCCAGTGAGCATACCCGGAGCGCCGAAGGGCGCCTCGGTTGAGCAATTTCGAAGGAACGTCGATGCGCAAAGCCCGCAGTGTCTTTATCTGGGCCGTGGTTTCGCTCTGCATGATCGTGCTGATCACGTTGCCGGTCAATTTGCAGACGCAGCTCATCACTAGCATCACGGTCGTGACGGTGATGGCGCTGATCAAGATTTTCAAGGGCGAGGGGACCTGGCGCCTGGTGGCGCTCGCCTTCGGCACCTCGATCGTGCTGCGCTACGTTTATTGGCGCACCACCAATACGCTGCCGCCGGTGAACCAGCCTGAGAATTTCATTCCGGGCCTGCTGCTCTATCTTGCCGAAATGTATAGCGTCGCGATGCTGGCGCTCAGCCTGTTCATTGTCGCCACGCCGCTGCCGCCGCGCCCCTCGCGTGCCGCCAATCCCGGGCGTTTGCCGCATGTCGATGTCTTCGTACCGTCCTATAACGAGGATGCCGGGCTTCTCGGCAACACGCTGGCTGCCGCCAAGGCCATGGATTATCCGGCCGACAAGCTGCATGTCTGGCTGCTCGACGACGGCGGCACCTTGCAGAAGCGTAACTCCGGCAAGTTGCTCGAGGCCCAAGCGGCGGCCGCCCGCCATATCGAACTGAAGCAGCTTTGCGAAGACCTCGACGTTCACTATCTTACGCGCGACCGCAACGAGCACGCCAAGGCCGGCAATCTCAACAATGGTATGAAACATTCGACCGGCGAACTGATCGCCGTCTTCGATGCCGATCACGCGCCGGCCCGCGATTTCCTGCTCGAAACCGTCGGTTACTTCGAAGACGATCCGAAGCTTTTCCTCGTCCAGACCCCGCATTTCTTCATCAATCCCGATCCGCTGGAGCGCAACCTGCGGACCTTCGACAAGATGCCGAGCGAGAACGAAATGTTCTACGGCATCATCCAGCGCGGCCTTGATAAATGGAACGCTGCCTTCTTCTGCGGCTCGGCCGCGGTCCTGAGCCGCAGGGCGCTTGAATCCCAGAACGGCTTTTCCGGCGTCAGCATCACCGAAGACTGCGAGACGGCCCTGGCGCTCCACGGCAGCGGCTGGAACAGCATCTATGTCGACAAACCGCTGATCGCCGGCCTGCAGCCCGCCACCTTCGCAAGTTTCATCGGCCAGCGCAGCCGCTGGGCGCAGGGCATGATGCAGATCCTGCGCTTCCGCTTCCCGCTGCTGAAGCGCGGCCTGTCGATCCCGCAGCGCCTCTGCTACATGTCCTCCACGCTTTTCTGGCTCTTTCCGTTCCCGCGCACCATCTTCCTGTTTGCGCCGCTCTTCTATTTGTTCTTCGATCTGGAAATCTTCACCGCCTCCGGCGGCGAATTCCTTGCCTATACGCTGGCCTACATGCTGGTGAACCTGATGATGCAGAACTACCTCTACGGGTCGTTCCGCTGGCCGTGGATTTCCGAACTCTACGAATATGTCCAGAGCGTGCATCTGCTGCCGGCGGTCGTCTCCGTCATGCTCAATCCGAGAAAGCCGACCTTCAAGGTCACCGCCAAGGACGAATCGATCGCGGTCAGCCGCCTGTCGGAGATCAGCCGCCCCTTCTTCGTCATCTTTGCGGTGCAGATCGTCGCGCTCATCATCACTATCTACAGAATCTATGCCGAGCCCTATAAGGCCGACGTCACGCTCGTCGTCGGCGGCTGGAACCTCATCAACCTGATCATGGCCGGCTGCGCGCTCGGTGTCGTGTCTGAGCGCGGCGAACGCGCCTTGTCTCGCCGCGTACGCGTCAACCGTCGCTGCGAATTCGGCGCCAACGGCAAGTGGTATGCCGCTTCGATCGAGGATGTCTCCGTCCATGGCGCCAGGCTTCACATCTTCAACAAGCAACTCGATGAGATGCTGGTCGGCGCCCTCGGCGAAATCCGCTTCCGGCCTTATAGCGGCGCGGAACTGGAAACCTTGCCGCTCATCGTCCGCAATATCGAGCCGTCAGGCGACATCAGCAATGTCGGCTGCCAGTACGTGCCGAAAAGCGCGCTCGACCACCGCCTGATCGCCGACTTGATGTTTGCCAACTCAGGCCAGTGGACCGAATTCCAGGCCTCGCGCCGTCACAATCCCGGCCTGATCCGTGGCACCATCTGGTTCCTCGGCCTGGCGTTCTACCAGACGAGCCGCGGCCTCATTTACTTCTTCCGCAGCATGCGGCCGGAACGGGAAGCCCGGCAGCAGGCAGCAAAGGTCAACGCCGGATGAGAAGCATCGTCGCCGCCTCGCTTCTGCTGCTGAATGCCTCCGTCTTCGCCCAGGCGCAGACGGCACCTTTCGACATGTCCGGCGAGCGGCCGCCCGGCGTCTCCGTTACTCCGAGATTGACACCGCCAGTGCCGCCGGCAGCGACCGCGCCGGTTCCGGTCACGCCTCCGGTTTCCGTGTTGCCGGCACCTGCACCCCAGGCCGCTCCCGCTCCTGCACCAGTCCCCCCGGCAATCTCCGTTCAGCCGCAGCCGCCCGCGCTGCAGCCAGCCGCGGCGGCAAATACGGCTCTGGTTCAGCGCGCCGGCAGTGTCCGTCGCTATGTGGTGCCCTTTTCGAAGCTCGGTCTCAGCGGCGAATATGACCGGCGGTCATGGTCCGTCTATCTGACGCCGGAACAAGCGGCAGCCAAGGCGAGCTTCACCTTCGCCTATCAGAATTCGATCGTCGTCGCGCCCGAGGCCTCGGCGCTGACAGTCTATCTCAATAATCGCCCGATCGGCCAGCAGCGGGTCGGCTCGCCGGACGGCCTGTCGGCCGTCACCTTCGAGGTTCCGCCAGGCCTGCTGCAGCCGGGCGCCAATGTCGTCACCTTTGAAGCCGCTCAGCGCCACCGCACCGATTGCAGCATCCAGTCCACCTATGAATTGTGGTCGAATATCGATCCGGCCGGAACCTATTTGAGTTTTGCCGGCAGTGATGCCGCGGAGCCGGCGAGCGCCGATGCTATCCGCGCCATCGGCGTCGACGGCGCCGGCAAGACCGAGTTCGACATCGTCGTCCCGGCGCTGGAGCAGCCGGGCACCACCAAGCCGCTGCTGCGGCTGGCGCAGGGCCTGTCTGTGCTGAGCAGCATGCCGAACCAGATCTTCGCCTTCAGCACCTCCTCGCTTCCGGCCGGCGGGCCCGGTAAGCTCAGCGTACTCGTCGGCACCGCGGCGGAACTGCGGCCGCTCTTTCCCGGCTTGCCGCCCGGCGCCGAAAGTGCGGCACTCGCCACTTTCGTCACCAATCCGGGCAGCGGCTCGCCGGTGCTTCTGATCAGCGGCCCCTCCTGGCAGGCGGTCTCCTCGGCGATCGATACCATCGTCTCGCCGACGGACAGATCCGCAGATGTCCGCCGCGACGCGCTGACCACCGAGCGCTGGAGCGCGCCGAATGCGCCGCTGATCTTTTCCGATACGAACATCGCTTTGTCTCAGCTTGGCGTGAAGACCACCGAATTCTCCGGCCGGCGGTTGCGGACCAGCTTCAATCTTGCCGTGCCGGCGGATTTTTACGCCAATGCCTATGGCGAGGCGAAGGTGTTGCTCGACGCCGCCTATACCCACAACGTTCTGCCCGGCAGTCACATCGATATCTACGTCAACGACAATATCGCCTCCACCGTGCCGATCACCACGACAACGGGCGGTATCCTGCGCCATCTGCCGATCCGCGTGACGATGCGGCACGTCAAGCCCGGCCTGAATACGGTGGCGATCGAGGCGATCCTGATGACCAAGGACGATGCGGCTTGCGCGCCGGGCGCCACCGCCGCCGCCAACCCCCGCTTTGCCCTGTTCGATACCTCCGAGCTGCACATGCCGGATTTCGCCCGTGTCGGTCAGCGGCCAAATCTGGCTGCCATGGCCGGCACCGCCTATCCCTACGGTCGTTCCACGGAGCCGATGCCGCTGTTCATCGACCGTGTCGATGCCGACACGCTTTCGGCCGCCGCCACCCTGCTTGGCCAGATGGCGATCATGGCCGGCCATCCGATCCCTGTGGAAACAGTCGCCTCGCCGAATACGATCGGCGATCGTGACGCCATCTTCATCGGTTCCATCTCGCAGATGCCGACAACCGCGCTGTCGCAGACCAATATATCAACGGCGAGCCAGGCCTCGTGGCGTCCGGTGACGGATGCGCAGACGGGTGTCGTCGACACCGGTACGGCCTTCGAGGAATGGAATTCCAAGGTCAGTGGCGGTGTCTTGCGCAGTCGGATGACCGCTTTCCGCGAGTGGCTGTGGCGCAATTTCGATATATCCCGCAGTTCGCTGCAATTCGCGCCGGGCGCCGAAGAAATCTTTACGCCGCCCAACACCGCCTCGCTTCTGGTGGCCCAGGGCTCCAGCCCGGCGGGAGCAGGCTCCTGGACCGTGGTGGCGGCGCCATCGGCGAAGGATTTGCGCGAAGGGGTGGAGGTTCTGACCTCGCAGCTGAACTGGCCGCAAATATCAGGCCACATCACCACCTATTCCAGCAAGACCGGCAAGATCGAGGCGGTGCCGGTCACCCGTTTTGATTTCGTGCCGTCGACACCCTGGTCGATCGCCAACTACCGCCTGATCGCCGCTAACTGGTTGTCGACGAATATCCTCTCTTATGCCTCGCTGCTCGTCGTCTTCGTGCTCCTGATCGGTGTCACCACGTCGAAGATGCTCAAAAAGCTGGGCCGGTCGAAATGAGGCGGTGGCGCGCGTTCCTGCTGGCGGCAACGGTCGCGATTGCACCGGGCCTGCCCGCCACTGCGCAGCAGGCGATGATCAATGCCGGCGCATGGTCGGCCTACAAGGCGAAGTTTCTCGATCCGACCGGCCGCATCGTCGACAACGGCAACGGCAACATCAGCCACAGCGAAGGGCAGGGCTATGGCCTGCTGCTCGCCTACCTCGCAGCAAGCCCCGCCGATTTCGAGCAGATCTGGTATTTTACCCGCACCGAGTTGCTGTTGCGCGACGATGGCCTGGCCGTCTGGAAATGGGATCCGAACGTCAAGCCGCACGTGGCCGACACCAACAATGCCACCGATGGCGACATGTTGATCGCCTATGCGCTGGCGCTGGCCGGAACGACCTGGAAACGGGAAGACTATATCCTCGCTGCCTCCCGCATGGCGCAGGCACTGCTTGCCGAAACCGTCGGCAGCTCGCAGGGCCGCACCTTGCTGATGCCGGGGACCGAAGGTTTTACCGGCAGCGACCGCGACGATGGTCCCGTTGTAAACCCATCCTACTGGATTTATGAGGCGATCCCGGTGATGTCAGCGCTCGCTCCGTCGGACGCCTGGCAAAAACTGTCGGACGACGGCGTGGAACTATTGAAGACGATGCAATTCGGCCCGCGCAAGCTGCCTGCCGAATGGGTGAGCCTGCACGACAAGCCGCGGCCGGCAGAGGGGTTCGATGCCGAATTCTCATATAACGCCATCCGCATCCCGCTCTATCTCGCGCGGGGCGGCATCACCGACAAGGCGCTGCTCATCCGCCTGCAAAAGGGGATGTCGCAAGACGGCGTTCCCGCCACCATCGACCTGACCACCGGCCGGCCGAAGACCGTTCTGTCGGACCCCGGTTATCGAATTGTTAACGATGTTGTGGCCTGTGTTGTCGATGGGACCAAGCTGCCGAACTCGGCGCTGCAGTTTGCCCCCGCACTCTATTATCCGTCCACCCTTCAACTGCTGGGGCTGGCCTATATCGGGGAGAAGCATCCAGAGTGTCTGTGAAGTCTTCTCTCGTGGCGGTTTCAGCGGCAGTGGTGGTGGCGAGCCTCGTCACCGGGCTGAAAGACCGTGCCGCGCTGCAGGAAAAGTTCGGCCTTGGCTCGGCCGGCAAGCCGGCGCCGGAGCTGATGATGATGGGCCGCATCAAGCCGACCGAGGCTGCCGGTAATTCCGAATTCAATGCGCAGCTTGTCGCCGACAAGATCGAGGCGATCACGTCCCCGCCGCCGTCAGCATCGGATACTTCAGATCCAAATGTTGTCGCGCAGCAGCCCGCACCGCTGCCATCAGCCGCGCCTCAAGCTGCGACCCCTTTTGCGCCTCAGCCGGCGCCGATCACGCCTCCCATCGTGTCCGAGACGCCGGCGCCGCAGCAGGCCGCCGCCCCGACGCAGCCTGCCGTCGACGAAAGCGCGCTTCGTTATTTCGCCAGCCGCGGCGACAAGGTGCGCCTCCAGGCTGAGATCTCCCGCCTTCAGGCGCTCTACCCGAATTGGGTTCCGCCGGCCGATCCGCTCGCCGTGCCGCAAAACGGCGACAAACAGCTGGAGGCCATGTGGCAGCTTTATTCCGACGGCCGCTATGCCGAGCTGCGCAAGGCGATCGCCGACCGTCAGGCAGCCGATGCCGGATGGCAGCCGCCAGCCGATCTGCTCGACCGGCTCGATGTCGCCGAGGCCCGCGCCCGCCTCATCAACGCTTCCGACCTCAAGCAATATGCGACGGTGGTCGATATCGCCGCAACAACCCCGAGCCTCCTCACCTGCAGCGAGGTCGATGTCCTCTGGCGTGTCGCCGAAGCCTTCATCCAGACGAAGAGGGAGCAGCGCGGCCAGGACGCCTACAACTATATCCTGAAGAACTGCCCCAATCCGGCCGAGCGGCAGGCGACCGTCGAAAAGGCCTCGACACTGCTTGCCTACCAGCCGATGCAGGCGCTGCTTGCGCTGGAAAGACCGGCGTCCGACGGCAGTAGGGAATTCGAGGCGATCCGCGACAACCTCGCCCGACGCTTCATCGCCGAAGGCAATGACGATCCGAAGCTCGCCATCGCGCCCGATTACGTCGCCCGCCTCGAAAAACTCGCCGGGACCGAGGGACTTGCCTCGGATGCGCTGCTGCTCGGCTGGTACCAGCTTCGCCGCAACAATGATGCCGAGGCGGAGAAGTGGTTTCGCGCCGCCCGAGCCAAGCAGGATACTGCCGCCGCTTCGCAGGGGCTGGCGCTGGCGCTGATCGCCCGCAAGGCGCCTGAGGAAGCCGAGGACGTGATGTTCCGCTGGCGTGCCGATTCCGACGACGCGAGTGCCACCTATCTCGCGGCGACCGCCAATCTGATGGCGCTGCAGCCGCCGGCTGAACTCGCCGAAGACGTGCTGCATCGCATCGCCGCCGAGGTTATTGCCCGGAAATATGTGCCGACGGCGCAGCAGTTCGGCTGGTATGCCCGCTCGCTCAACCAGTTCCAGACCGCCGCGCGCTGGTTTGAGACCGCGCTGGTCTGGAAACCCGATGACGAGCCGTCGGCCTATGGCCTTGTCGTCACGCGCGAACAGCTGAGCGACCGCAAGGGTGTGCTCGACCTGCAGCGCGCCTGGGCCGGACGCTCGGACCGGATCACCAATCTCGAAGACACCTCCTCGCTGATACCGAATGCGCGCGTCCTGCCGCCGGAGAAGGGCGCACTTGCCCCGCAGCAACCGGCTCAGCCGACACAGCCGGCGCAACGCCCTGCTACGGCAAACGAGCCGCTTCCAGATGAACGCCAGCTGCAGCCGGGGCCTGACGTCGCCGTTCGCCCGGCAAGGCCGGCGATGCAGACGGTGACGGTTGCGCGCGGTCCGCGCCAGACACGCGGCTGCTCGACGACCATCGATGCGGCCCAGCTCAGCCGGGCCAATGCGCTGTCGCGCGGCTGGTGCCTGATGGATATCAATCGGCCGATGGAGGCGATCTCGGCCTTCGAGACGGCATTGCAGAGCCCGGTCCGCAAGGACCGTGAAGACGCAGCCTACGGCCAGAGCCTTGCCTATCTGCGCGCCGGCCTCTCCAGCAACGCCGCCGTTGCCGCCACCAAGGCGCCGCAGAACCGCCAGCGGGCCGCCGAGCTCCAGATGGCGATCCTCGCCGACCGCGCGCTTTCGGCCTTCGACGCCGGGCGTTATCGCGAAACTCTGATCTATCTCGATCAGCGCGCCCAGCTGCAGCAGGAACGCATCGACCTGATGGTTCTGCGCGGCTACAGCTACTTCAATCTCAAAATGTATGGCGATGCGACCCGTATCTTTGAAGCCGCTGCCGCGACCGGCAGCCGCGACGCCGCACGCGGTCTGGCCGACGTTCGCAACGTCACCCACCCTGATGTCAATGACTAGCGTTGACGTCGACGTCAACGCTAGTCGTTGACGCCGACGCCGCTCTCCGCTACTCGCCTGTGCAGGGGTCACCCCGGCCTCGCACCCGCAAGGAAACGCCCGTGCCCGCTCCCCACGATATCCTCGACAAATCGTATGACGCCTTCCTTTTCGACATGGACGGAACGCTGCTGAATTCCATCGCCGTCGTCGAACGCGTCTGGAGCGAGTGGGCAAGGCGCCACGGCTTCGAACCGGAAGTCTTCCTGAAGACGATCCACGGCATCCGCGCTTCCGACGTCATTCGCGGGCTCGGCCTGGCAGGCGTCGATCCGGCCCATGAGGCGGACCTGCTGCTCGCCGAGGAGATGGAGGATGTCTCAGGCATCGTTGAAATTCCCGGTGCCATCCGCTTCCTCTCCGCCATTGCCGACGGCAAATGGGCGATCGTCACCTCCGCACCGATCGAGCTCGCCAGACGCCGCATGGCTGCAGCCGGCATCCCGATGCCGACGGTCATCGTCAGCGGCCAGGAGGTCAAATCCGGTAAGCCCAGTCCCGAAGGCTATCTGCTCGGCGCCAGCCGCCTGGGTGTTGATCCCTTGAAATGCCTCGTTTTCGAAGACGCTGTCGCCGGCATCCTCGCGGGCGAGGCCGCCGGCGCCGATGTCACGGTCATTACCGAAACCCATGCCACCCCCTTCGAAACCCCGCATTTCTCCATCGCCAACTACCAGGCATGGCAGCCCGGCCAGACCGGCGAAGGCCAGTTGAAGCTCATCGCGATCTGACCAATCCGATAAACCACCTGCTTTTTGTCGGAGGCGAGTTTTTTCCGCTTGCATTGCACGCGCCGAAAAACTAAACGAAGCAAGCCGTTTCGGCAGGTCGGGGCGTAGCGCAGCCCGGTAGCGCACTTGACTGGGGGTCAAGGGGTCGCTGGTTCGAGTCCAGTCGCCCCGACCATTTATCCCCTTGAAATCCAGTCAGAACATCACGTTTCGTGTGGCGGCCGCTCTCGCGGTCAGTGCGGAGAACGGTGAATGTTCAGTGCGGTTTCTGGGCAATCGCGATCATCGATTTGGCCAGCAGCGGAATCCTCCCGACATATTCGAAGTCGACCTCTTCGAAACCTGTTTCGTGCAGAAGCGTGCTCAGCGTTCCCGGAGACCAGAATTTGATGTGGCCATGGTCCTTGAGAGGCATGAAATGGTCGTCCATCTTTCCGCTCACGGCCAAGGCCAGATTTTTCCAGTAACCGTGAAAAGGCGTCGACATGACCGCGATGCCGCCGGGCTTCACCAGGTCGTACATGGTGGCCGAGAATGCCTTGGGGTCATAAACGTGCTCCACGACCTCGAGGCTGATCACCGCATCGAAGGTGCCGTACCGGCTGGAGAGATCTTCGTAACCGGAGCCGATTTCCAGCGGCAGATCCGGGTGGGCCGTTCTCGCTTTTGCGATACCGTCCTCGGAGGGATCGACACCGATTACATCATAGCCCTTTCGGGCAAGCACGGCTGCAGCACCGCCGGCACCGCAACCAAGGTCGAAGACCGACGTTTCGTTTGCTTCCTGAAAACTATTCTCAAGAACATCGACAACAGCCGGCAAGATATAGGAATGGGCGGTCGCCGGTCTGGCATGCATATAGGTCGTTGCGTCTAGTTCGATAGACATTTTATCTCCTGGAGTAGTGAGGGAGTAGTGAGCCCGCCAGCCCAATAATGCCACACAATGGTACAGCGGAGTTTGACGGCAGTGTGGTGTCGTTGTGGTATTAACGTGATTAGCGCCGAAGGCGCCCGCGGCAGGTGAGGGGCGCTGGTGATGGATGCGCGCGTTCGGCCGGGCTCACCTTCATCTCACGAACGATGAGCGCCCATAGAAGATCTAGAATTTGACAGGGAGGCGGGAAGATGATGAAAACTGCCGCAATTCGGATTTCGTCTGCTCGGGCGGGGTGACCCGCCGTCGGTTCAACGCCGATAGCTGCGACCATTTGCAGCAAATAATGCAGTAAAATACCCTTCGATGGTGTGGAATCAAATAAATATATTAGTTCTTTTTGGCACGTCTCCAGTGACGCTAGGCGGTATTGGTTGCCTTTTGTTAAGACTATACCGAGATCGAATATGAAATACCCGATTTCAAATTTAAATAACGTGAAACCTCTTCGAATTCATGCGAATAGGTGTAGATTAAAAGCGTCCCTGTCACAAACAGCCTACTGCGAGCGCATGGCGGAAATGAAGCAGAATCTCACTTGCAGACAAGCCCTCGCCGGCGCATTCCAGGCTTTGTCCGACGAGGCCGTCAAGGCCGGCTGGCCGGAGGGCGATGTCGCCCTCGCGCTTGCTGAACTCGCCGAGGACCAGGTGATCGAGATGACCGCCAAGGTGATCACGGAAGGCTTTATTCACCCTCAGCTCGCCGCCAGCCGCCACAGCAGCTGATCTTATAGCAGCAATCCCGCCGTCTTCGCCGCAGCAATGAAGGAAGCCTGTGCGGCGCGCGGGCTGCGCAATCCATCGAGCGCATCCAGGCAGTGCTGGCGCGCAATGCGATAGTCGCGCTCGCGCTTCTTCGGCCATCGTTTCAAATACTCGACGGCTTCCCAAACGGTGGAAACGATTAGGCTGCGGTTTTGAGAAAAGACCCGGACGGGGGAGGGAAAGCGTATTTCACTCAACGTCGGTACTCGCTGATTCCTGCTGCAAACGCGCCTAAAACGCGCGGCACAAAATTTTGTTCCCTAATTTTGTTCTGTGGAAGTTTGCATAGTTGCTAAAGTTCGGCCCCTCGCGCATAATCATTTTTGCCGGTTGCGGAGGGCGGCCGGCAATGCAAGCGTGGATGCGTTTGCCCTCGGAGGGAATGCGGCGTGATGTTACGATCATCAATTCATCCGCATGATTTACCGCTGTTTTCGGAAGATCTCGATTTGCTTTCGCAGGTGCTCGACAAGGTCTGCGATGAGCGCGGCCTGGCCAGGACAACACCTGAGGCCGAGCGGATCGGTGCGGTCATCATTCAGCTCTACAGGCAGGGCGTGAAGGACGGCGGCAAGCTCGCCGATCTGGCAAAAACCTATCTCTGACGCTCAGTTCTGCTCGATCGAGACACCGTTGTTGCCGATGCTCATCGCGATCGCCTGCGCTTTGTTTTCCAGCGGTGAGGCCGATCGCATAGCTTCTAATCGTCGTTGGCGGCATTGAGGTTTTCCGGCCGGATCCCATCGTCGGTCATGGTGCGTGCTCGCAATCGGATGCCGGGGCCGCCTTCATCCTGATTGCCGCTCGACAGGAAGATGATGCCGTTCGCCTCGAGCGTGCTGCGCACATCGAACAGCGCGTGCGGTTCGCCCGCAAACTCGCCGTTTTCCAGCGCCGCGACGGTCTCGACCGGCAGGCCGCTTGCGGCGGCGAGCTCTTCGATACTCATTCCGATCATGGCGCGTGCGCCGCGTATCTGTGTGGCTGTTATCATGGCGGAAAATCTAGCGCATTTGCCGCACTTCTCAAGTGGCGCAGGCCGATCAAACCTCCTTCAATTTCACGCCGAACAGATCGTCGTGCATGCGCTCGACGGCGACCCCCATGCCTCCCATGAGGGCGGCCCGGTTGCCAAAGCGGCTTATCTCGATGCGCGGCGGATAAGGCGTGCAACGCGGCAGGAAATGTCGGATGGCGTCTACGAGTTCCGGTCTCGCGCCGATGCTGCCGCCGGTGATCACCAGTTCGGGATCGAGAGTTGCACCGATGGCGGCAATGGCGACCGCCACCAGTCTTGCCGTCTCGTCGATTGCGGCGACGGCGCTGGTCTCTCCCGCATTGAAGGCGACAAAGAGATCGGCGACGGTGGAAGCGTTACGCCCGCCGAAACCGGTGTAGCGGCGTAACATCGCGACGCTGCCGACCGCGCTCTCAAAGGTTCCAAGCGTAAACCCGCCGGGATCAAAAACATCGCCGCCGATCGGAAGATAGGCGATCTCGCCGGCCGCGCCACGCGCGCCGCGCAACAGAGCGCCATTGGCGATGATGCCCATGCCGACTCCCGTTCCGAGCGCAATGAAAGCAAAATTGCCGCTCTCGGCACCGTGTCCCCGCCATCGCTCTCCCTGCGCCGCGAGATTGACGTCGTTTTCGACGATCACCGGCATGCCCATTCTGTCGCTGAAGACCTGCCGCAGATTGATCGCGTCGATGCCGGGGATATTCGGCGCCACATTGATATGGCCGGTGGCCGGATCGAGCACGCCGGGACTGCCCAGAACGACGACACGGAGCTTGTCGGCGGTCGTTCCGGCAACAAGCGCGAGGTCAGAGATAAGGTCGCTGAACTGATTGACGAGGTGCAATCCGCCGCGCGGGTCAGTGGCCACTTTGGTTTCGGCAACGATGTTGCCCAATAGATCGCAGATCGCCGCGTCGATCTTGGTGCCGCCGAGATCGATGGAGACGGCGAGACCAGCCCTCGCGTTGATTTCATAGGTAATGGCATTTCGGCCCGGGCGACCATCGGTCTGGCCCACAGGTTTCAGCCATCCAGCATCCTCGAGGTCGCGCACGACATCGGAAATCGTCTGCTTCGACAGTCCGGTCAGCTTGGCAATATCGGCGCGGGAGATCGACCCGTTGGCCAACACGGTCCGGATCACGGCATGGGTTGAGATTTTTCGCGCGATGGGAGTCTGGGCGGTAGAAAGTGTCGGTGCCATCCGGCTAGCTCGTTCCAATTAGTTCGGAGCATATACCTAATTAAGGGCCGATAATTGATCCACAGCGATGGGAAAAGGGAAGGCTGCAGTTCAATTGCGTCAGCTTACGGGATTTTAATACATGCAAGGCAGCGATTTGTCTATGTCCTTGACAAATGGGAGGTCGCCTGTAGGCTGATATCAACGTGCAATGAAATGCGCGACGAAACAAAGAGGTCGAGGACAAGTATGCGCCACCCGCATTGCCTGGATAGCCGCGCGCTCGCCAAGGTCGCTCGAAGAGGAGCAGGCCCCGGCTCGTCCCTCTATTTTTCGTTTTCGCGTTATGCAGCCTCTTCAACTTGGCTGTCGGGGTTTTATCCATGATAAAGCCCTTGACCGATGGACAGCTTTCCGCCGAACAAGGCGTTTTACTGCCTGTCATGGCGCCGCGGCTTCAGGCGGATGTTCATCCGGACGGATATGCTGATCTCGCTTTGTGGGGCGCCGGCAGTCTGGGGCGCGTGCGGTTTTCTGCCATCGCCGGCCCTTTTACCTATGCGCCGAACCGCATGGTCTCCAGGCATGGCGGCATATTCGTCGCGCAGTCGCTGCCGGCAATGCTGATCAGCGGCGTCCGCCTTCAAGGCCTATATCCGGCGCGTCGTTGCGCCTGGTGGCATGAGCCGGATGGGCAAGGCGAGAGGGTGCGGGTCACGCGGGACCAACATCGGCAGACTGCCGAAATGGGCTGGGGTGTGCTGATCGTGGACCTTCTCGGGTCCGATCTGCGCATTGCAGTCGGCGCCTCGAGAGACGAAGCCGAGAGGGCTCTCACCCTCACCAGCGACGCGATCATTGCCGAAGCCGCCGAATATGTCGCGCGTTGCGATCTGGCGCCCGAGGCCGATCCGCTGATGCGCAGCATGGTCAGCCAGGGGATCCATGCCGCCCTTTCCAGCATCCGGCGCGAGGAAAACGGCGCCTTTGCCGGCCTTGCCGCGGGCCAGGCCTACAGCGCTCCGGCGCGGACCTATTACCGCGATGGCTATTGGACGATGCAGCCGCTCCTGACGCTTGCACCCGAGGCGGTGCGTGACGAGATCCGGCTGCTTGCCAAGGGGGTGCAGCCGGATGGAGAAGCCCCGAGCGGCGTGATCTTGACGGGGCCTGCCCAATCAGAGGCGTGGCAGCGCTTTGTCGAAGACAGCAAGGCCAATCCCAAAACCCATAGAAAGGCCGTTCCTGAATACCACAACCGTCCGCAAGACTGGTGGAGCGACCACTTCGACAGCCCGCTTTTCTTCATTCTTTTCATCGATGATTATTTCAGGGCAACGAAGGACCTGGCCGAGGTGCAGGCGCACTGGCCAACGGTCAGAGCCATTGCAGATCGTTATCTCGACCTGGCCGGTCCTGACAGCGTTCTTCCCGTGAAACCGCGCAATGACCGGGACTGGGCCGACAACGTCTATCGCGAGGGGCTGGTCTCTTATGATCTCGGTCTTTTCGTCGGCGCCATGGATGCGGTGGCAAGGCTTGGCGACAGTCTTGATCCGACGCTTGCTGAACGCGCAGGCAGGACTGCACGTCTTGCCCGCCAGGAAATCGAGGCCAAGCTCTTCGTCCCGGCAACCGGTGGATATATCGACTATGGAACGCCTGGCGCCTTTGTCGAGGATCATATGGCTCTCGACAGCCTGACCTTGTCGCGGTTCGACGCAATTTCAAAACAGAAGGCCGTTGGCTTGCTGAGAGCCTTTGAAAGCCAACTGGAAACGCGCAACAATCAGGAGCAGCCCTACGGCAGCTGGGGTGTGATGTGCGCCTACCCGCCATTCAAGCGGCCAAGCGATCTGCGATCCAAGACCGCGTTTCCCTACCGCTACCACAATGGCTCGGACTGGCCCTATTGGGATGGCGCCTATGCCGAAGAACGTCTTCGCCACGGACTTGGCGGCGCGCGCTACGCTCTGACGCGCTGGTGGGAAATCTGCCTCGACAATGGCTGGATGGGAGCGGTGGAATATTTCTCGCCGCCCTATGGGCGCGGCTCCCTGCTTCAGGGCTGGAGTGCCATGCCGGCAGCGGTCGTTTTGAAATATGGGCTTGACGCCGCAAATGCGGAGCCAATCTCATGAACATGGCGGCTCGGTCGGTTCTAGTCGGATCCTTGATCGATCCGCATGGCGAAGGCGACGGAGCCATCGCGTTCAAGTTCGGAAAAGCCAAGATGACGGTAGAAACCTCTGGCGCGTTCGTTGTTTGGATCGACCCCGAGATGCACCGCTGCGACACCGTGATTGCGGAGCGCTTCAAGCTCGGTGCTGATCATCCTCCGTCCCCAGCCGCCGGCCTGAAGTCCGGGAAGGATGTTGATGTGAAGATGCGCCGGGTAGTCGTCTTGAAGCCACGTCGTTCCGCTGCGCGGATTTTGAATTCGTTCGATCACGTCCGCATCGCGCGGACGGCCGGGTGTCAGGCCGGCGATCTCCCGGCGGACGAACGGCCACCAGTTTGCTTGCAGGTCTTTGTCGAACCTGCTGGTATCGGGCACACCGACGACATAACCGACCGGCCGGTTGCCCTGAACCAGGACAAAGGCAAAGTCTCTGGCGAATTTGAGATAGGGTACCGACCAGATGTAACCGGGCAGATGCGGGTCGCTGTAAAGCGCACTGGCATCCTCGCCGCCATTGGCGGTTTTCAGGCAAATGTCGAAAAGAGCGTCGATATCGGCTTCAGTCGCCGGGCGGATGAAGCAGTTGCTGTCCATCGCTTTGCCACCTCCTGCGTGGCGCTTTGTCATTCTGGATCGCGAGAGGTGCCGATGCACTGACGATTACCTCAGATTCGCCGACCAGGCAAAGCTCTGGGGAAAGAAAACGTTCGGCCGGCGCCAGGTGCGAGGCTCGGATGGGGAGTGGAGAATAAACCAAATGAGGTGGAGCAGATGAAAAGAACCGTGAAATCGATCAGCATACTGCCAGCATACCGATTGAAAGCAGCTGTCGCGCTTGCCGGCGCGGCGCTTGTGAGTTTCGGTCTTTCCGCCGCCCGGGCCGACGATCTGGCCGTGTGGGACGACCAGACCTTCGAAGGCCAGAGCGCGGTCATCGAGCAACTGAACAAGGAGTTCGAAGCCGCCCATCCCGGTGTCACGATCAAACGCACTGCGCGCACCTTCGATGACATGAAGTTGACGCTGAAGCTTGCAGTTTCGGCAGGCGATGGTCCTGTTATCACCAAGGTGAACCAGGGCGCCGGCGACATGGGCGCGATGGTCAAGGAAGGATTGCTCCTGCCGGTTGACGAGTACATCCAGAAATATGGCTGGGATAAGCGGCAGTCGGAATCCGTGCTTGCCAGAGACCGCTGGGAAGGGACCAAATTCGGGGTCGGCAAAACCTACGGCATATCAGGTCTCGGCGAGATCGTCGGCCTTTACTACAATAAGAAGATCCTCGAGGACGCGGGCGTGACGCTGCCAAAGACCTTCGAGGAGCTTTTGGCCGATCTCGACAAGCTGAAGGAAAAAGGTGTTGCGCCCTTCATGATGGGGTCCGCCAAGCAGCATCTGGCCCTGCATATGATCGGCGCCATCGACCAGGCACATATCGACGCGGGCAATCGCGCCGAGCTTGACGACCTGATCTACGGCAAGGGCGGCTCTTGGAACACCAAAGGGAACATCGAATCGGCCAAACTCGTGCAGAAATGGGCGCAAGGCGGCTATTTCTATCCCGGCTTCGAAGGCATCTCGGGTGACGACGCCGTCCAGCTTTTCATCTCGGGGCAGGGCGCATTCCTGATCTCCGGAACCTGGTACTTCGGAGACATGCAAAACAATCCGGATATCGGCTTCATGGCCATTCCCGCTCCGAAGGGTGTCGCCAAACCCATGAGCGTTGGCGGCGTGGATCTGGCCTGGGCAATCACGAGCCTTGCTAAAGACAAGGCGAAGCAGGACCTGGCCGGCGAGTACATCGACTATATGGTGTCCGAAAAGGCCGCTGAAAGCTGGGCCGCCGCAGGTTATCTCCCGGCAACATCGCTGCCGGCGGATGCAAAGCCCAAGCTCACGCCGCTCCTGACCTCCGGCATCGAGATGTGGAAGACGCTCAATGCCAACGATGCGCTCGGCCATTACCCCGATTGGTCGAGCCCGACGATGCTGAAGACAATCGACGACAACACGCCACTTTTATTGTCCGGCAAGATCACGCCCGAAGCCTTTGTCGATGCCATGGACAAGGACTATCAGGCGTATTTGAAGGATAAGAAATAAGACGCGCGGACGCCGGTCACGACTGCCCATTCGGCGGTCCGACCGGTGTCCTGTTCATCATATGAAAATGAACGTTGCGAGCTCACGGCTTGCTGCGCGATGACCAGAGCTTTGGCTTCATGGGGTACTGGATGAAACGTTCCGCACTGGATGGCCCGCAACAGACCAATTTCATCTATTTATTGCCTGGATTGCTGCTTTATACGGCTTTTGTCTTTGGGCCGATTGTCGCGGCCTTGGGTTTGAGCCTGACCAGTTGGGACGGCTTGACCATGCCCAGATGGGTTGGCCTCGGCAATTACGCCGATCTCTTTTCCGACAGCCGTTTCTACATTGCCTTGCGTAACAATGCCGAGCTGATGATCTTCTACTGCGTCCTGCCGCTCGTGTTCGGCATCACGCTTGCTGCCTGTGTGTGGAATCTGAAGCAACGCGAGCAGCTCGCCCTCAGAACGTTCCTGTTCCTGCCTTACATCATGCCGACGGCCGTGTTGGGCATCATCTGGGCATGGCTCTACAATCCGGCATTCGGCCCGTTCAACCAGTTTCTGAGAGCGGTCGGATTGGGCAGGTTCGCATTGCCCTGGCTCGGAGATTTCAATTTTGTGCTTCCCGCAGTCGGGATCGTTGCCACCTGGTATTTCTTCGGTTTTTGCATGGTCATCTTCCTGACCGGAATTCAGCGCATTGACCCGTCGCTTTTCGACGCTGCCAAGGTCGACGGCGCGTCGGGGCGAAAGACCTTTTTCTGGATAACGCTGCCGCTTCTCATGCCTGAGATAAGGGTGGTTCTGCTGCTGACGGTGATCGCCTCGATCAAGAGCTTCGACCTGATTTTCACGATGACCCGGGGTGGACCCGCCAACGCGACGCTCGTGCCGAATATTTACATGTACCAGCTCGGCTTCGAGCTCAATCGGTTCGGCGCTGCCGCCGCCATCGCCATTGTCGGCGCCTTGCTGACTTTCGCAATCAACTATGCAATTCACCGGCTGGTGGGCTCGAGAAGCAAAGGATTGGCTTGATGGGCCGCTCGTCGAATATCCCCACCGCGCTCTTCCTCCGCATCGTGCTGTGGCTTCTTGCTTTCGTAACGATCACCCCGTTCCTGCTCCTGCTGCTGACCTCGATAAAGAGCAAGGCTGACGTTCTGAAGGGCGCTTTCGCCCTCCCGGCCTATCCGCATTTCGAAAACTACGTCGATGCCTGGAATGCCGGGCATTTCAACATTTACTTCTGGAATTCGATCGTTGTCGTCATCCCCGTGGTGGCCGCAAGCGTCTTCTTGGGCCTGCTGACCGGTTTTGCCTTCGCCTACCTGTCATTTCCGTTCCGGCGCACGCTGTTCGCGATCCTGACGCTCGGCATGATGGTGCCGGCGGAAGCCTTCATCATCCCGCTTTATTACGAAATGCGCTATCTTGGGCTGATCAATACCTATGCAGCTCTCATCGTGCCGCAGATCGCCATGTCGATACCCTTCTCAACGATCTTCCTCGCCAGTGCTATGCAGCAACTCCCGGAGGAGGTTCTCGAAGCGGCAGTCCTCGATGGCGCCGGACGCTTCCATATCCTGCGCAAGATCGTTATCCCGCTGATGATACCGGCAATGTCGACGCTGGCGCTCTTCCTGTTCATCTGGACCTGGAACGAGTTTCTCATTCCGTTCATTCTGGTCAATGACGATGCCTACCGGACGTTGCCGCTCGGCATGCTGTTTTTCCAGGGGCGTTACACCGTCAATACGCCGGTGCTGACCGCCGGCGCGGTGATCGTAATCTTCCCGCTCATTCTGACCTATCTGGTTTTCCAACGGCGGTTTATTGCCGGCTTGACGGCAGGCGCGACGAAATAGGCAGCGCCGCAGGCGCTATTTCCTCTGGCCGCGCCTATGGCGCACTTCCAGCGCCGCGCAGCCCCAGACCGTGCCGAAGAGCAGATAGACATGGCGCCAGTGGTCGATATCGATGACGTTGCCGATCGTCGCATGGCCGAGGATCGAGATCCAGGCGATCATCAGGAAGGGCTGCCAGGGTCGGTCGAGCAGCAGGTATCGGAAGCCGAGCGCGAGCGTCCAGACAAGCATGCCGACATAGCTGACGAAGCCGAGCCAGCCATAGGTGGTGAGTGATTTCAGCCAGATATTGTGCTCGTCCTCGGGAAACATCGTGCCGAACACCAGCGGGCCGATGCCGAGCGGACGCTCCATCATCATGGTGAAGCCGATCCGGTGGCGCTCGAAGCGGCCGAGATGTTCGCCGTCATATTGCTGCACCAGCTGAGCGCGCGCCGAAAACAGTTCGGCGACCTTCGGGATTTGCAGCGCCACCAGCAGCGAGGCGACCAGCATGATGATAGCCGCCAGCGACAGCACCAGGACTCGCAGGCGAAAGGCGCCACTGCGCTCCTTCAGCAGCATGATGAAAATCAACAGCACCACGCCGAGGGCGAAGAGCCCCCAGGCAGCGCGGGAAAAGGACAGGAAGATGCCGAGCGCCAGCACGAGCAGGGCGAGAGCCTTCAACGGCGATTTCTTCAGGTCGCCCACCAGGATGCCATGGACGAGATAGAGCGATGGCGGCACGAGAAAGGGACCGAAGACGTTCGGGTCCTGGAAGGCGCCCTTGGCGCGGTCATAGAGCGTGAAGATCTCAGCGCCCGGAAAGGCGTGGAAATAGCCGAGTATGCCGAGTGCAGAAGTGGCGACGGCGGCGAAGGTCCAGGCGTTGAAGATCAGCGGCAGCCGCTTGTGGCTGTCCTCGATGATGGCGGCGTAGAAGACCGCCGTCAGCGCCAGGAAGGTCGACACGGCGATATACATCGGCCCGGTCGCCAGATCCTTCATCTGCGTCAGCGACAGCATGCCGCCGATGTTGAAGGTGAGCAGCAGCGCAAGCAGCGGTGCGACGCCGCGCGAAATCCTGAGGCCGAGGATGAACCAGAGGCCGATCAGTCCCGCCATCCAGAGTTCGTAGGGCGCCGGCTCGTCGATCACGAAACCGGAGAGGAAGACGCCGAAGGCGACGAAGGCCGAGCCGATCAGGCGCAGCGCCATCCGCTGCGGCTGGGCGACACGGGGATATGTCGCCTCGATCGCGCTCAATAGGCGTTTTCCGTGTTGAGCAGCCGGATCGGCGTCAGGAACAGGATCTTGAGATCGAACCAGAGCGACCAGTTCTCGATGTAATAGAGGTCGTAGGCGGTGCGGAATTTGATCTTCTCGTCATTGTCCACTTCGCCGCGCCAGCCGTTGATCTGCGCCCAGCCGGTGACGCCGGGCTTGACGCGGTGACGGGCGAAATACCCCTCGACGACATCGGAAAAGGCACGATCGCGGGCCTGGGCGAGCACGGCATGCGGGCGCGGGCCGACCAGTGAAAGTTCGCCTCTCAGTACGTTGAAAAGCTGTGGCAATTCGTCGATCGAGCTCTTGCGGATGATACGGCCGACGCGAGTGACACGCGGATCAGCCTTGGTCACCGCGGCCTTGCCTGTGGGGTCGGCCATATTGGTGTACATCGAGCGGAATTTGAAGACGTTGATGATTTCGTTGTTGAAGCCATGCCGCTTCTGCATGAAGAAAACTGGGCCTTCGGAGGTCGCCTTGATGGCGATCGCCGTCGCCACCATTACCGGCCAGAGCAGCGCCAGCGCGACGAGGGTGAAGAAGATATCGAAGCCGCGCTTGGCAACCGAATCCCAGTCGCGGATCGGCATCTTGAAAATGTCGAGCATCGGCACCGAGCCGACATGCGAATAGGCGCGCGGCCGGAAGCGCAGCCGGTTGGCATGCGCGGCAAGGCGGATGTCGACCGGCAGAACCCAGAGTTTCTTCAAAAGGTCGTAGATACGCGCCTCGGCTGAAAGCGGCAGGGCGATGATCAGCATGTCGATGCGTGTCAGCCGCACGAATTCGACCAGTTCTGCCACAGTGCCGAGCTTCGGATAACCGGCGACCATGATCGGCGAGCGCTGTTCGCCGCGATCGTCGAAGATGCCGCAGATGCGGATGTCGTTGTCATCCTGCTGTTCGAGGATGCGGATCAGCTCCTTGGCCGGCTCGCCGCCGCCGACGATGACGGCGCGGCGCTCCATGATGCCGTTGCGCGCCCAGTTGCGGATGCCGTAGGCGACGAGGAAACGCTCGGCCGCAAGGAAGAGAGCGCCGGCCGTAAACCAGGGCATATAGGCGTCGAAGACCATCGCCCATGTGCTGCCGCGAACCAGCGCGAACAGGCCGACGGTCAGGAGAAGCGCGATCGTCCACGACGCCAGGATGCGCGGAATCGGGCGCAGTTTGGCCCGAAGCGCCGGAATCGTATAGGTGTCGGCAAGCTGCAGGCCGATGACGGTCAAGGCCGAGGCGACTGCCGCCATGCCAGCCCGCACCAGCGATGAATCATAGCCGTCGCCGGGCCAAAAATAGTGGGCGATCAGGGCGATCGAAAAGAGCGCCAGGAATTCCAGCAGCCGCAATTGCCCGATAATGATCACAGGCGAATTGGTTCCGTCGCGGAACTGTTCGGCGATCTGCCGGGCATAGGGGTTGATTTCTGTCGGGTCGGACGGTTTTTCCTGACCCGCGTCGCCGCGCGCCTCGATGTCGGAGACCTGCTTGCGCAGTGCTTCCACGTCGAATTGATCGCCTCTTTCCAGCTTGTTCATGGGGCTTTTCGCTCGTTGTCACCCAGCGAAGTACCAGAAAGCCCCTAAGAAAGATTTACGGGGCGGCGGGCATCGCGCGGCCGGCAGTGGGATCAACGAGCTCGTGGTACAATTTCAGGACATCGCGCGCCATGACGGCGGAGGAAAACACCGCCTTCACCGCCTCGGGCTTCGGCATCGTCCTGGCATGCCAGTCGGGCGTGCTCAGCGTTTCCGCCATGACGCGGGCGAGATCGTCGGAATTGCCGGCCTCCACCAGGGCTGCGCTGTCGGGGCCGAGCACCTCGGGAATGCCGCCGACACGGCTGGCGATGATCGTCTTGCCGGCCCCGAGCCCCTCGAGCACGATATAGGGCATGGCTTCGGCGCGCGAGGGAACGACGAGGTTCTGCGCCATCGAGAAGGCTTCATGGACCCGCATCGCCGGCAGCATGCCGATGCGTTTGCCGAGGCCGCGTTCGACCATCATCTCGCGATAGCGGTCGCGATCCGGTCCGTCGCCGATCATCAGCGCCGACAGCGGTCTGCCGAGCAACCGTTCGGTCTTGGCGAAGGCATCGACAAACAGATCGGGACCCTTGAGGTCCCGCAGCATGCCCACATAGATGAAATGCACGGCATCCGACCGGGTGGGGATCAGCTCGAAATCGCGCTCGGCGATGCCGTTATAGATCAGTCTCGTCTTCGTCCGCGGCTTGCCCACCTTGCGCGCATAGGTGTCGCGCTCATATTCGCAGATGAAAACCAGCGCATCGGTGAAATATTCCTGCAGGCGCTCCATCCTGAGGACGAACTGTCCACCGAGCGAGGAACGCGAATAATGCAGGCTTCCGCCATGCGCGGTATAGAGGCGGGCTACGCGATACCTGTTCACCCGCAGAGCTGAGCCGGCAAGTCGCGCGAGCACGCCGCCCTTGGCGCCGTGTCCGTGCAGCACATCCGGCCGCAAACTTTTGATTTTCTTGTATGTATCCCACATCGTCGCAATGTCCGACGGGCTGATAGAACGGCGGATCGGCACGCGTGTCAGACCAAGCGAGAGATAGGGACGGATATCGTCGAACAGGCTGTCCTCATAGTCGCCGCCGGTCGAGCTGTCGCAGAGAATGCCGATATGATGGCCGGCCCTGCTATGCTCCTCGACGAGATCGCGGACATGGCGGAAAATTCCGCCGACCGGCGATCTGAAGCAATGGAGAATGCGGAGCGGCCTTTGTGTTGCCATCGCTCAGAACAGCCGTTCGCGAACGTAGATCGTGTCGCCGGCGATGATCGGCCCCGATATGTTGATGCGACCGGTCAGCACCTGTCCGTTGATCTTACGGGTGACGTCGACCATGCTCTGGTTGGCGCGGCTGGTAAAGCCGCCGGCAACCGCGATGGCATTCTGTACGGTCATGCCGGGGACATAGGCATACTGGCCGGGCTGGCCGACTTCACCCATGAGGAAGATCGAACGATAGCGATCGACATCGATGGTGACGTCGGGATCGCGAAGATAGCCCTGCTGCAGTTTCTGGGCGATCTGCCCCGAGAGTTGCTGTAGGGTTCGGCCGCGGGCAGGGACCTGGCCGATGAGCGGGAAGGCGATATAGCCGGCCTGATCCACGGTGTAGGTGTTCGTCAGGCTCTGCTGGTCGAAGACGGTAACACGCAGCCGGTCGCCGCTATCGAGCGTATAGGGCTGGATGGTCGCCTCGTTAAAGGCTTTCGGCGCCGGTTTGTACGTCGTGCAGCCGCCCAATGCTGCCGTCATGGCTGCAAGGCTCAGGGCCAGAAGGATTTTGGGCTGGACGACAGACATCCGTTCGTGCTCACGAAAATGAACTTGGTAGAGCCGTTATCGATCCGTTAGGGTTAATGCCCGGTAAAGGCTGCTTGCAATTTCCCGCGTTCCTTTACCGAAGTTGCTCATTACTCTGCAGGATTGCCATTAACCGTTGAGTTACCATGGTCGTTTACGCTTGCGGCACCTTTGTTGTGGAGTAAGAGCATGTCCGGCGTAGCGCGTGATCAGGATGTGGACATCGACCTCGGCCAGCTGGTCCGCGCCGTCTGGGCGCGCCGTCTGCGGATTTTGACGATTACCCTCATAGGGGCGGGCGTCGCTTTTGCCGGCGCCAAGATCATGTCGCCGCAATATCGCAGCGAAACACGCATCCTGATTGAACCCCGCGCGCCCGCCTTCGCCAGCACCCAGCAGGTCAACGACGCCGGCGCCGGCCCGCTGATGGATGAACTGAATATCGCTAGCCAGGTGCAGCTGCTGCAATCGGCCGATCTCCTGAAGAAGGTCATCAACGACCTGAAGCTTTATAACCTGCCGGAATTCGACGATGCCGCCAACGGCTCTGCAATGAGCAGCATCCTGGTAAAGCTGCATTTGAAGAAGAACCCGCTGGAAAATCCGCCGGAAGAGCGGGTGATCGATGCCTTCGTCGAACGCCTGCAGGTCTACCAGGTGCCTGGTTCACGCGTCATCGGCATCAGTTTCACCTCGAAGGATCCGAAGCTCGCTGCCGCCATTCCGAACGCTATGGCGAATGTCTATCTGTCGACCCAGAGCGGCGCCAAGCTCGATTCCAATTCGGAAGCGACACGCTGGCTGGAGCCTGAGATTGAGGGCCTGCGCCGCAAGGTCAGCGAAGCCGAGAAGAAAGTTGCCGAATACCGCACCTCCCACGGGCTGTTGCAGACCAATGGCACGACCACCTTTCCGGCCCAGCAGCTGAACGATATCTCCGCCGAGTTGACCCGCGTGCGCGGCGACAAGGCCAATGCCGAGGCGAGGGCGCAAGCGGTGCGCAATGCGCTGTCTTCGGGCGAGGCCTCCGATACGCTGCCCGACATCATGTCCTCTCAGGCGATCCAGCGGCTGAAAGCGACGGAATCCGGCCTGCAGTCGCAGATCTCGGATCTGCAGACCAGCCTTCTCAACAATCATCCGCGGCTGAAAAGCCTGCGGGCCCAGCTCGCCGACATCCGCACCCAGATCCGTCAGGAAACGCAGAAGATTCTGACGAGCATCGAGAACGAGTCCAAGGTCGCGGATCTCCGCGCCAGCGAGCTCGAGCGCCAGTCGGACACGGTGCAGGCCAACAGCGCCCGCGCCGGTGAGGACGAGGTCGGCCTCAATGCGCTGGAGCGCGAGGCGACGGCCCAGCGCCAGCTGCTCGAAACCTATCTGGTGCGCTACCGCGAGGCCGCTTCCCGCGCCGACAGCAATTCGAGCCCGGCCGATGCGCGTATCGTTTCCAAGGCCATCGAGCCGGTCGATCCCTATTTCCCCAAGGTGGTGCCGATCGTCATCGTCGCTGCCGTCGCGACTTTGATCTTGAGCGCCATCGTCACCATGCTGGCCGAACTGTTCAGCGGCCGAGCGCTCCGGCCGCTCGATGGGGCTCGTGAGACGATGGAGGCGGAAACCCTTGTCGAGGAGAGGCATGCGCCGCAGGCCGCTCCGGTTGTCGCTGCCGTCAGAAAGCCCATCCAGCCGAGCATGCTCGCCATTGTCGGCGATGAAGACGAACAGGACGCGATCGAAGACAGCGAGGCCGCCGAGCAGCCGCTGCAGGACGAGAATGAATTCTCCGTCGCCTCCGTTGCGGATTATCTGACGGGCAGCCGCGCACCGCTGGCCATCGCGATATCTCCGACCGGTGACAACGGCTCGGCGGCAACGGTTTTGCTGACCCGCATGCTCGCCGATGCCGGCCGCCGCGTCATCCTGATCGACATGACCGGTTCCGGTTATCCCACAGAACTGATGGCCGAAGACCAGGTCGCTCCTGGTGTCACCGATCTCTTGTGCGGCGAGGCCGCCTTCGGCGACACGATCCACAGCGATCGTCTTTCCGATGCCCATCTGATCCCGCAGGGCCAGAGCGACGTTCGCCGCGCCATGCGCGGTGTCGACCGGCTGTCGCTGCTGCTCGATGCGCTGGCGGCCGCCTATGACCTCGTGGTGGTCGAATGCGGTTCGGCCGATGTCGCCGGCGTCTCACGGCTGACGCGCAGCCGGGATGTCGAGATCATCCTCTCCCTGCCTGAGGTCGAGGAGACGATCTTCGTCGCCCTGATGACGGAATTCCAGGCTGCGGGCTACGAACGCGTTGTGCTGATGTCGGGCGGCGACGGGGCCGAGCAGACGCTCGGTCAGGCCGCATAAAATTCAAAGATTTAAGGCGTATGCTTCAATCGCTCAGCCGAACCGCGCGCGGATGCCCTGGGCGAATTTGTAGAGCTTCGGGCGCGCCTTGATATGCGCCTTGCCGCGGGTGACAATCCGGTGCGCGGCACCGGCGGCGACGCCGAACGGCGAGACCGGCAGCACCACGTCGTAATGCGCGGTCTCCACCGGCGCCCAAGACCGTTTATAGGTCTGGTCGCCGAGGCCGAAATCGAACAGCGCCACACCCTTGCCATGCAGTCCCGAGATGGTCTGCCAATAGAGGAATTCGCCGGGGCTGGTATCCGGCACGAGCTCTTCATCGATCGCGCCGAACTGGCAGATGATGTGGTCGCCCTTGCGCGAAATCCCCGAAATCGCGGCGATCCGCTCTTCGTGCCCGCCGTTGAGCCGCAGCACGTGCATCTGCAGCCCGAAATATTGCCGATCGTCATCCCGCTTGTCGATGAGGCGGTGCAGGAAGGCCTGTGTCTCCCTGTCGGCGAAGACGTCGGGCAGGCCGAGGCTGGCGAAGCGGGCGCTCTTCAGCCGGAAGAAAATATCGAGCAGGCGGTGTTGTTCTTCTGATGTCTCGGGAAGGATGTATTGGACGCCGCCGGCCGCTTCGAGGCGTTTCGACTGAACACGGAATTTCTTGCGCCGGTTCTTGGCATTGAGCTGCTTCAGCGTCTCCTCGAAGCTGGAGAGGAACGGCAGCTGGTAGGCATGGTTCTGGTTCTGCACCATCGGCAGGCCAGCAAGCGGGCTCTGCCGCCCGCGCCATTCCAGCGGAATGTTCTGCAAGAGCAGCAGATCGGCGCGGCCCTTCAGCGCCTGCTCGAGCCGGCCGGCGAAGTCGCGAGGATCGATGCTCCCACCGGTTTCAGCAAAGCCTTCCGAGAACAGGCCGGTATTGATGTTGCTATGATCGGCGGCGATGAATTTTGCAACGGCGAGCCCACGCGACCTGACGATTTCAACCGGCAGAATGAACGCGGCCTTCCCGGCATAGGTGCCTTTGAGGATCGCCAGCGGCCGCTGAAAGGCGCTCACCCAGGCGGCGCACCAGTCATAGCTCTGATGCAGGGACTGGAGATTGTCGCGCTCCAGCGCCCGCCAGTCGTTCTCCAACGGCTGCATTGCGTCGAAGACTTCGATATGGACTTCGGCCATGGCGAGTTTCATGCTCAGCTGACGCAGGCGTGAAATGGCCGTTTGGGCCAGCGCCCCGTCCTTCGACGGCTGTTCATGAACATCGAGCTTTTGCGTCTGCACGGCTTTTCTCCGGTCAAGAATGCTGAGCGGGAAGGTAGGAATGCAGGACGTATATTTGGTTTATTCGCAGGCGAGGGGCGAGGTTTTCCACCGATCACGGTTATTCGGCCGTTAATGGCCTATTGCTGCCGCGGTCCGGCCATCCATTTGATGATCACCATCGCCGGCAGGACCCAGAGCAGACCGGTGAGCAGGAAATAGAGCAGATGCCCCCACCAGGGCGCGTTGCCGAGCGTTGCCACCGCGATCGTATTCGCCACCAGCGCATAGACCAGCACGAGCACGATGATGAGGATCGTGCCGATGAATTTGCGGAGGCGGACGGGCATCAATTATCTCTCGACAGGAACGGAACGAACCGGCGCGACGGCATGCCGCAAAGGTTCGGGGCTTGTTTTGCATGAGCCGGTGGGGCAAATCAACTGCCGGATAGAAGGAGACATCATGGCCGTCGCAAACCCGACCACGGAACAGGCGATTCTCAGCGAAGCGCGCAAGCAGAACCGCGACCGCCGCGCCTTGCGCTTCTGGCTTGGTTTCGTGCTTTTGGCGCTCTTCTGTCTCGTGCTGGTCGGCGGCGCCACGCGGCTGACCAATTCCGGCCTCTCGATCACCGAATGGAAGCCGATCCACGGTGTCATCCCGCCGCTGTCGGCTGCCGAATGGGAGGAGGAATTCCGCCTCTACCAGCGCATTCCGGAATTTGAGCAATTGAACAGCTCCATGACCGTCGATGAGTTCAAGAGTATTTTCTGGTGGGAATGGGCGCACCGGCTGATCGCCCGCGGCATCGGCGTAATCTTCGCCCTGCCGCTCCTTTATTTCTGGCTGACCGGGCGGATCGAAAAGCGGCTGCGCTGGCCGCTTCTGGGCATTCTGGCGCTCGGCGGCCTGCAGGGCTTCATCGGCTGGTGGATGGTATCGTCAGGCCTCTCCGTCCGCACCGATGTCAGCCAGTACAGGCTGGCGACGCATCTGGTCATGGCCTGCCTGATCTTTGCCGGCTGCATGTGGATCATGCGCGGGCTGTCACCGCATTCCAACGATCCGGCGCCGGCCCACAGCTCGCGCGGTTTTGCCGCCGCAATCGCCATTTTCGCGCTGTTCCAGATCTATCTCGGCGCACTGGTGGCCGGGTTGGACGCCGGTTTTTCCTACAATACCTGGCCGCTGATGGACGGCGCCGTCATCCCGTCGGACCTGCTGATCCAGCAGCCCTTCTGGATCAATGCCTTCGAGAACCCGAAGACGGTGCAGTTCATCCACCGCATCGGCGCCTATACGCTCTTCGCATTGACGTTGATCAATATGGTAATCGCGCTTCGCGCCGCAGCCTGGACCACGCATGCCCGCCGCGCCGTCGTGCTCTTTGCGCTGGTGACGCTGCAGGCGGCGATCGGCATCGTCACGCTGCTGATGCAGGTGCCGCTTCACTGGGGCCTGCTGCATCAGGCCGGCGCCCTGGTGGTTTTCGGTTTCGCCGTCGCCAACTGGCGCGGCTTTTACGGCGAATACCCGCATGGGACGGCAATTGCCGAGCAAGATTGAGTGCCCAGACGATGGGATTGGGCTCTAACGCACCACCCCATCGAGCAGCGGCATGCCGATGATCGCCGCAGCGGCGATCAGGATATAGCAGGCGATGCGGAAGGTCCGCTCCTCGGCAAGCCCGAAGAGTTTCGAGCCACCGTAGAGCCCGATCGCATAACTTGGCAGGATGACGACGGTGAGCGCGAAGACGGCAGGCACGAACAGTCCGCCGAAATAATAGCTGATGGCGCTGAACACCGACGAGATCGAGAAATAGAGGACGACATTGGCCCTGACGCGTGTGAAGTCGCTCTTGCCGCCAAGCCAGTAGGCGACGACAGGCGGCCCGCCGAGCTGTGCTGCGCCGCTGAAAAGCCCGGCGATCAGGCCGACGCCGCTGGTGAGCGGTGCGGACGCCTCCCCATGGTAACGCCATCCCGAGACCAGCAGCGCAAGCAGGCAGATGGCGATGATGGTGATACTCCAGCGCAAGAGCAGCGGGTCGAGAAACGCCAGTATCGCCGTGCCGGCCGGCACGCCGAGCGCAGCGCCTGCCGCCATGACGAACACTTCTCGCCGGTTTGCGCCGCGCCAGGCCGGTGGGATCATTCCGAGTGACGCAATGCCGTCGATGACGAGCAGGATCGGTGAGATAAGTTTTGGGCCGACGATCGCGCCGCCAAGCGGAACGAAGATCAGTGCGGCGCCGAAGCCCGAAAAGCCGCGGGCGAGCCCGGCGATGAAGGCAAAGGCCATCAGCGCGTAGACGCCATGGTCGGGCAGGGCGGCGGCAAACCAGGCGTGCACGCCGGCGATAAACGCATCGAGCGTCATGATGTCAGGAGGCGAGCATCAGGTCCATGTTCTGCACGGCGGCCCCCGAGGCGCCCTTGCCGAGATTGTCGAGCAGCGCCACCAGATTGACTTGCGAAGCGCCTGATGTGCCGAAGACGAAGAGCTTCATCGTGTCCTTGCCTTCGAGTTCGACGGCGTTGACGCGGGGCAGGGCCTTGCTTTCGGCAAGCGGCACGACGGTGACGATGTCCTGTCCGGCATAATGGGCGGCGAGGGCGGCATGGATGCTTTCCATCGTCGTGCCCTCGGCAAGATCGCCGAGATGCAGCGGCACCTGCACGATCATGCCCTGCGCGAACTTGCCGACCGATGGCGAGAAGATCGGGGCGCGGTCGAGCAGGCCATGCACGGTCATTTCAGGCACATGTTTATGGATGAGCGGCAGGCCGTAGAGGAAATGCGGCGCGGTGATCGCATCCGGGTGACCGGGATTTTCCATCTGCGCGATCATCTGCTTGCCGCCGCCGGTATAACCGGAGACCGCGTTGACCGTCACCGGATAACCGTCCGACAGGATGCCGGCCGCGCGCAGCGGCCGGATAAGACCGATCGCGCCCGTCGGATAGCAGCCGGGGTTGGCGACGAAACGGGCGGCCTTGATCCTGTCGGCCTGCGCGCCGTCCATTTCGGCAAAGCCATAGGCCCAGCCCGGATTGACGCGGAAGGCGGTCGAGGTGTCGATGACACGGACGTTGTTGTTGCCCGAAACCATCTGAACCGCTTCCTTGGAGGCGTCGTCGGGCAGGCAGAGAATGGCGATGTCGGCGCCGTTCAGCATGTCCTCGCGCATGGCGGCGTTGCGCCGCTCGGCCTCGGGAATGGACAGAAGCTCGACATCGCGGCGGCCGGCCATGCGCGTGCGGATCTGCAGACCCGTCGTGCCGTGTTCGCCGTCGATGAAGATTTTCGGTGCCATGTTAACCTGCGCTTTCAATGAGTTCAGAAGATTTCCGGATTCACTTTGAGATGATAAGTCAGCCTTGTGACACGGCGATGGCGTGTCGCTCGGCATGAAGGCCAAGCATATACATCGCCACTGTTGCCCCCGCAATGGCGGTGATATCGGCATGGTCGTAGGGCGGCGATACCTCGACGATATCGGCGCCGCGGATATCGAGTTGGTGCAGGCGCTGCAGCACCGAGAGGATCTTGGCGCTCGACGGGCCGCCGGCAACCGGCGTGCCGGTACCCGGCGCAAAGGCCGGATCGAGGCAATCGATATCGAAGGTCAGATAGGCAGGCGCACCGCGGGTGTGGGAGATGATCGCCGAAGCGATATCGCCGGCACTCATCTCCTCGACCTGATGGCCGTAGAGAATATTGACTCCGCAATCCTCCGGCGCATGGGTGCGGATGCCGATCTGGATCGAGCGGTCGGGATCGATGATGCCCTCGCGGACGGCGCGGGCCACGAAGGAGCCGTGGTCGATGCGCCGGTCTTCGTCGAACCAGGTATCCTGGTGGGCATCGAATTGCACAAGGGCAAGCGGCCCATGTTTTGCCGCGTGGGCTTTCAGCAGCGGCCAGGTGATGTAGTGATCGCCGCCGAGCGTCAGCAGGAAGGCGCCGCTGTCGAGGATGGCGTTCGCCTGGCGTTCGATGGCCGCGGGCGTATCCTGGTGATTGCCGTAGTCGAGCAGGCAGTCGCCGTAGTCGATCACCGCCATCTCGGTAAAGAGATCGCGGTTGAACGGATATTGCGGATCATTGTCGAAGATCGCCGAAGCCCGGCGGATTGCCTGCGGCCCGAAGCGTGTGCCTGGCCGGTTCGAGGTCGCGGCATCGAAGGGAATGCCCCAGACGGCAACGTCGACGCCGGCAAGCTCCTTGGTGAAGCGGCGGCGCATGAAAGACAGCGCTCCGGCAAAGGTCGGGTCGCCGGCGGCGGAGGTAAGGCTGGTCGCCGTGAAGGCGTGGTCAATCGATCTGTTCGCCAAGTCATGCTCCTTTTTTCGGGTCGCAGATCCACGGTCGCGTTCGATGCGGACGCTGCATTGCAAGGCGCCATTCGACGCCGGGCGGACGGCCGGTCTCACGCGAAGGAAATGGCGATCCGCTCACGCGCAGAAAGGGGTAGGCGAGGCGCGGGCAGATTTCAAGCAATCGTTCGGATGACGGCCGCTCGTCGTCACCGAGCGACCGTCCTTCTGCCTATCAGGCCGGTCCTCGCAGGGACCACAATCCAGAAAGCGTCGTCAGCGCCGTCACGCAGATATAGCCGACGAGCGGCCAGGCGCTGTCGCCGCCGAGCAGAAGCACGAACACGGTTCCGGCAAAGCCGACGATGATGCTCTCGACGCAGAAATACAACGCGACCGCGGTGCCTGCCGTATTGCCGAAGGCGTCGAGCGCGCCGTTGGCGGTGACTGCCGTCGCAAGGGCGATGCCTATCGCGATGACCCACATCGGCACGACGAAGCTCATCAGGGAAGGCTGCAGAAACAACTCTCCGAAGGTAAGTAGAATGGCGCCGAGAAGCAGTATCGCCATGCCTCTGGCAAGGCTGCCTGCAATGCCCCAGCGCATGATGAAGTCTCTGGCGAACCGCGCTGTCACGATCATCACGAGCGCCACCGTGGCGAAGACGAGGCTGAAGCCGATACCGGAGAAACCGGCCTTACCGATCAGGATACGGGGCGCCGTCGAGAAGAAGATGAAGAAGGCGCCCATCGAGGCGCTGAAGCCCGATGTATAGACCCAGAAGGGAAAGCTGGTGAGGATCGGGCGGACAGCGATCTTCGCGGTGGCGTTGGGGCGGGTTTCATGCCAGCGCTTACCGGCGTTGAAAAGGGCGGCAACCGATAGCAGGCCGATGACCAGGAAGATGGCACGCCAGCCGAAATGATCGGCGATCAAGGCTCCGGCGATCGGGCCCAAAGCAGGCACGAAGGAGAGGATAGAGCCGAGAAGGCCATAGATGGTGCTGCTTTCGGGACGCCCGGCGTAAACGTCACGCACGGTTGCGAAGGTTGCGACGAGCGCTGCCGAGGCGCCGATGGCCTGCAGCAATCGTAGCACCACGAAGAGCGATGCCGACGAGGAGCCGGCAAGCAGCAAGGAGGAAGTGGCAAAGAGTGCCGTTCCTGCGAGCAGCACGGGTCGTCGTCCGACAAGATCGGACATCGGGCCGAAGACGATCTGCCCGGCGCCGAACACCAGCATATAGAGGCTGAGGGTCAGCTGGATGACTTCAGGTGAGGTGCCGAGTGCCTTCGGCATAACAGGCACAACCGGCAGATAGATATCCATGGCGAGGGAGGCCAGGATGTCGAAAGGCGCCATCAACGCCAAGGCTGCCGGCACCGAATAGGTCCAGCGCTGAATTTTTGGATAAGACATGGGAAAGAACCCGCTCAAATGATTTCGTTCGGCGGCGATCTGTCTCATCAGTATCGGGATTGGCCAGACAGACGCCGCAACAACAGGGCAGAGTTGTTGCGGCCTATTTGTCTGCGGATTTGGTTGTTCCCATCATGCGCCCCTGACTGCGGCTCCGTCGTTCCTGAAGCGCTTTACCCGTTGTCTAGCAATGTCGCCGGGGTTCTGCAACAGCGCGCTCCAGCCTCCTGCGCCGCTATCTCGATAAAAGCGGTGGTTTAGTAGAATTATTTCTAAAAGTCAGACTTGCAGAAAATGACACGACTGCCTATGCAAGGCCGGGTTGCAGATTCGCTCCTGATAGCCGGCAGAGCATTATACTTTTGGGAATATTTTAGTGATTTACCGAAGAGAGATTGACGGCCTGCGGGCGGCCGCGGTGATGCCCGTTATTCTGTTTCATGCGGGCTTCAGTTTCTTCAGCGGCGGCTTCATCGGTGTCGACGTTTTCTTCGTGATCAGCGGCTTTCTGATCACCTCGATCATTCTTGAGGAGATGCGCAACGGCACCTTCTCGCTGGCGGCATTCTATGAGCGCCGCGCCCGCCGGCTCCTGCCGGCCCTGTTTCTCGTCGTCCTTTGCTGTCTGCCCTTCGCCTGGCTCTGGGTCATGCCGGAGGAGTTTCGGACATTCTCCGACAGCCTGATTGCCACCAGTCTTTCCGGCGCCAATTTCCTGTTCTGGTTCAAGAGCGGCTATTTCGCGCCGGAGGCCGGAGAGGTGCCGTTGCTCCACATCTGGAGCCTCGCCGTCGAAGAGCAATATTACATGTTCTTTCCGCTGCTCGTTCTATTCATGTGGAAGCGCAGGCCGAACTGGCTCTTTGCAGTCCTGGTTGCGATCGCGTTTGCCAGCCTTGCCTATAGCGAGTGGGCGTCGCGCGTCTTTCCCTCGGCCAATTTCTATTTCTTGCCCTCGCGGGCCTGGGAGTTCCTGGCCGGATCGATCTGCAGCTTGGCGCAGTTGAAGGGACAGAAGCGCGGCAGCAATCCGTTGTCCCTGCTCGGATTCGGCATGATCGCCTTCTCCGTCTTCTATTTCGACGAAACCTCGCCCATTCCCTCTTCGCTCGCCCTGGTCCCGGTGGTGGGCGCGATGCTCGTGCTGCTCTTCGCACGGCAGGGAACCTTTGTGGCGGCACTGCTTTCGACACGCGCCTTCACCCTGATCGGGCGGATCAGTTACAGCGCCTATCTCTGGCATCAGCCGCTTTTTGCCTTTGCGCGTATCCGCAGCATCGATCCACCCTCGCTTGCCGTGATGGGCGCTCTCGCCTGCCTTTCGCTTGTGCTCGCCTATGGCTCCTGGCGTCTCGTCGAGCAGCCGTTCCGAAGGCGCGAGCGCCGATTGCTGCCGTCGACCCGCAGCCTGGTAGCATCGGTATCCCTGGTATTGGCAGCCTTCATCGCCTTCGGCATCTACGGCCACGATACGCGCGGCATTCCATGGCGTCTGCCAGCACCGATCAAGGAATTCATGGCGGACAATGATTGGAGCAAGACCTGCCTTCTTGAGGGCTCGTCGGGCTGGGATGCGATGCCGATTGAAGATTGCATATTCAACGGCAGCCACGCAGAGACATACGCAATCCTCGGAGATTCCCTGGCATCGTCGCTGACGCCGGCGCTGGCCAAGCGCTTGGACAGCATGAATATCGGCCTGCAACAGATCACTCACAGCTTCTGCGCGCCGGTTGCCGACGTCTCGATGCTCCCTCATCAGGCGCGCGACTGCGGCACCTTCAACGCCGCGGCGATCGACTATCTCGTCAAGAGCAAGGTGAAAACGGTCTTTCTCGCGGCTTCCTGGAAGATCTTTTTCGAGCAGCCGCGCTATATCTTCAACGGCGAGGAAGTCGCGATATCGGACGGAGGGCAGAGGTTAAGGGATGCTTTCGACAAAACCGTCGGCGCGCTGACATCAGCCGGCATCCGCGTCGTCATTATCTATCCTCATCCCCGCGGCGACACGGAAATCGCCGCCAAGGTCGCGAAACTGATGCATAAGGGTACGCCGGCGCCGACGATCACGATCGCTCAGGATGATTTTCTCCAGCAATCGTCGCCTTCCTACGCCTATCTCGACGATCCCAAGGACAGACATGTCCTGCGCGTTGATCCGGCGAAGATTTTCTGTGGGATAGAGACGGGCCGATGCGATCTGGCGCGGGAAGGCAAGACCTTCATTTCCGACAAGGTGCATTTCACCCCGGCGGGTGCGGAAGCCGTCGTTGACGAAATCCTGGTCGCTCTCAGGCAGGACGACATGACGGACGGTAACGGCATGGCAGCGCTCTCCTCCAACTGACGTACGTCGCCCCGAAGGACGAGAGCGGCCAAGTTTCCCCGGAAGCGCAGAACCACTCGTCTCTTGTGTCCCCGCAAAAGCGCTTCGCGCTTGCCTGGCAAAAGCGTTTCGCTTTGCCTGAGAAAACCCACTTCGCCCTTTTCCTGCAATTGCTCTAAACGTGTCGCAATCTTTCAAGCGCGCTGCTTCTGCTTTTGTTTGGCAAGCCGTTACCGCAGCGCTGCCGTGGTTCTGCCCTTTATCAAAAGCCGATTGCCCAACAAAAAAGGCCGGGTTGCCCCGGCCTTCGTAATCTCGTCTGTCCGAAGCGATTAACGCTTCGAGAACTGGAACGAGCGGCGGGCCTTCGCCTTGCCGTACTTCTTGCGTTCGACGACGCGGCTGTCGCGGGTCAGGAAGCCGCCCTTCTTCAGCACCGAGCGCAGGCCCGGTTCGAAGTAGGTGAGCGCCTTGGACAGACCGTGGCGAACGGCACCGGCCTGGCCGGACAGGCCGCCGCCGGCGACGGTTGCGATGATGTCGAACTGGCCGTCACGGGCAGCCGCAACGATCGGCTGACGCAGGATCATCTGCAGCACCGGACGAGCGAAATATTCCGCGAATTCCTTGCCGTTGACGATGATCTTGCCGGAGCCCGGCTTGACCCAGACGCGGGCGACGGCGTTTTTGCGCTTGCCGGTCGCGTAGGAGCGGCCGAGCGAATCGACCTTGCGGACGTGGGCCGGAGCAGCAGCTTCAGAAACCGTGCCGAGATCCTTCAGGGAGGAGAGGTCAGCCATGATCAGGCGCTCCTTACATTCTTTTTGTTGAGCACGGCAACGTCGAGGGCGACCGGCTGCTGGGCTTCATGGGGATGGTTGGAGCCGGCGTAGACGCGCAGGTTCTTCATCTGGCGACGGCCGAGCGGGCCGCGCGGAACCATGCGTTCGACGGCCTTTTCGAGGACGCGCTCCGGGAAGCGGCCTTCGATGATCTGGCGCGCGGTGCGTTCCTTGATGCCGCCGGCAAAACCGGTGTGCCAGTAGTAAACCTTGTCGGAATACTTCTTGCCGGTGAAAACCACCTTGTCGGCATTGATGACGATGACGTTGTCGCCGTCGTCAACGTGGGGTGTGAAGGTTGCCTTGTGCTTGCCGCGCAGGCGCATAGCGATGATGGAAGCGAGACGGCCAACGACCAGCCCTTCGGCGTCGATGATCACCCACTTCTTCTCCACCTCTGCAGGCTTCTGGGAGAAGGTTGCCATAGTGAATACTCTCTTTTGAGACCCTTGGCCCGAAGGCTTGAAGGGCGTTTCTTGTTGCTTGGATTGGCAGGCTTGCCGCATGCCAAAAAGAAAGCAGCCCGGACAGGCTGCGTTCTGGCGCGGTGTATAGAGGGAATGTGCCAGCGGGTCAATATCGACATTCCCGATGCCTTGAAAAAAGAGTAAGCAAAACCAATGAGTTATATGTAGGGTATTATATTACCACACATTAGTCGGCTGAAGAGCTGTTACGCTTGACGCTTTTCGCACCTCCTGCCGGGTCTGAAAGAGAGTGCCATGGTCGGAAGCGGCCGCTAAACTTTGAACTCGCGCAGGCATTTTATCATTTCGCGAAGGCCGCGTGTCAGATGTTTGTCGCGGCGCAGAACCATGCCGAGCCGGCGCGTGAGCTTCGGCTGCAGCGATGATGTCGTCACGAGGCCGGCGCGGTCGCGCTTCAGCGCCAGTCCGGGCAGGATCGACCAGCCGAGCCCGACGGCGACCAACTCCTTGATCGCCTCGATGCTGCCGAACTCCATTGCCGGCCGGATCCGCATGTCCGGTGGCGCCAGCCACGCGTCGATTGCCCGCCGCGTGTTGCCACCTTCATAAAGCAGCAGTGTCCTGTCCCGCATGAAGGCGGCGTCCGGTCCGCCGTCGGGTATGAGGCTGCCCGCGGGAGCGACGGCCAGCAATTCCTCCTCGTAGAACGGTTCGATCTCGAAGTTGCGTCCCGGGGCCGGCAGGGCAACGACGGCGATGTCGAGGCTGTTGGCCTCCAGATCGCGTAAGACGTCGTCGGCATCGCCGATGCGCACGGTAATTTCGAGGCCGGGCATGGATGTTCTGGCGGCGGCGATGGCCCGAGGAAGCAGATGGATCGATGCCGTGCCGCCGCTGCCGATGCGCACGCGGCCGCTGGCGCCATCTCTATAGGGCATCATCGCCTCTTCGGCGGCGGCCGATTCCTGCAGCAGCCGCCTTGCATGCGTAAGCAGGTCGAGGCCTGCCGCGGTCGGCTGCGCCCGCCGCCCGACGCGCTCGATCAGCCGGACGCCGAGACGCTGTTCGAGTCCCTTGACCTGCAAGCTGACGGCCGGTTGCGTCAGCCCCTCCTTGTCGGCGGCGGCCGTAAAGCTTCCGAGATCGGCGACGTTGACGAAGGTTGCGAGCTGATCGAGGTTCAATGCCATACCAAAGGATTCCTTATGCTTGCTATAATATCCATAAGCTTCCTTAGCGGCGTTCTCCAGCGCATCTTTCATTCCGTCGAAGAAAGGAAGACGAGATGACTTTGGTGAGCGAGAGACTCGAAACGCCGCGCGATACAGATCGATCGAAAATGCGCCGGACGGCACGCTGGGGCCGGTGGCTGCTGGCGGCTGTCGGGCATCGCCTGGAAAAACGCCGCAGTCGCCGCACTTTGTGCGAACTCACCGACGACGAGCTTCGCGATGTCGGCCTGACCCGTGCGCAGGCGAGGGCAGAGACAGCGAAGTCCTGGTTTTGGTCGTGACGGCTCCGACCTGTGCGGAAAGCGCGGATCCCGCTCGAAATTGCCGCCGCCTTGTGGCAATACCTCCGTCTGGAAATCGAGCGCAGGGAGCAGCATCATGGCCGAAATCGTATCCTTCCCGGACGCAGGCAAGGCGGAAGCGCTGCTGGTCCGCTCTTTGCGGGACGGGGTGTTGCGGCTCCTGCTCAACAACCCGCCGGCCAATGCACTCTCTATCGCGCTTCTCGAAGCGCTGACGTCCGAGCTCGACAAGGCCGGATCGGACGCCGATGTCCGCGTCGTCGTCATCGCCTCGACCGGCAATGTCTTTTCCGCCGGCCATGATCTCAAGGAACTCACCGCCCATCGCGCAGATGAAGATCAGGGCGCCGCTTTCTTCGAGAGGGCCTTCCGGCTCTGCGCCGATCTGATGCTGAAGATTGCGCATCTGCCGAAGCCGGTCATCGCCGAGGTCGATGGGCTGGCGACGGCGGCCGGCTGCCAGCTCGTTGCCTCCTGCGATCTGGCGATCTGCACGGACACGTCGACATTCTGCACGCCGGGCGTCAACATCGGCCTGTTCTGCTCGACGCCGATGGTGGCCGTTACCCGGGCCGCGCATCGCAAGCAGGCGATGGAGATGCTTTTGACCGGCGAGACGATCGACGCCTCCACCGCCAAGGATTTCGGACTCGTCAATCGTATCGTGCCGAAGCAGTATCTGGCTCAGGTGGTTTCCAAATATGCCGGAGTGATCGCCAGCAAATCGCCGCTGATCCTGAAGATCGGCAAGGAAGCCTTCTACCGCCAGCTCGAACTGCCGGTGGAGGCGGCCTATGATTATGCCGCCAAGGTGATGGTCGACAACATGCTGACGCAGGATGCGGAGCAGGGGATCGGCGCCTTCCTCGGCAAGCGCAAGCCGGAATGGAAAGGTGAGTGACTAGGCCAGTTTCAGAACAAGGCCACCGATTGCGATGACGACGCCGGCGACGTAACGCCAGACGCTGGCCTTTTCCTTGAAGACGGTGATCGAGATCACCAGCGCAAACAGGATCGCGGTTTCGCGCAGGGCCGCGACGGTCGCGACCGGGGCTTTTGTCATCGCCCAAAGCGCCAGCCCGTAGGAAGCGATCGAGCCGGCGCCGCCGATGAGGCCGCGCCACCAGTTGCGGCGGACGTGATGCGCCACAGCGAAAGCGCCGCGCTGGGAGGCTGCCCAGGAAAACAGCAGCACCGGCGGCAGCAGCGACATCCACAATGTGTAGGAAATCGCATTGCCGGAAAGGCGTGCGCCGACGCCGTCGACATAGGTATAGCTGGCGATGACGCAGGCATTGGCAAGCGAGAGCAGCACGGCGCGGCTGCTGCCGCGCCGCGCCTCCAGTGCCAATGTCAGGACGCCGGCACAGATCGTCATCGTGCCGGCGAGAGCGCCGGCGGAAAGATCTTCCTTCAGAATGAAGCCGCTTGTCGCGGCGATCAGCAGCGGCGCGCAGCCGCGCATCAGCGGATAGACGAGGCCGATATCGCCGGCCCGGTAGGCAGCGGCGACCAGTTGGAAATAGGCGAACTGCAGAATGGCCGAGACGCCGATGAACGGCCAGGACGCGCTGTGCGGCAACGGCAGAAATGCCAGGAACGGCAGCGCTGAAACCGCGCCGCCGGCCGAGATTAGCGCCGCATCGAGGGATTTGTCGCTGCCGGCCTTGACGATGGCGTTCCATGTCGCATGCAGCAATGCGCCGAAGAGAACGAGCAGGATGACGTCGAGTGGCAAGGGAGTAATCCGCAAACAGGTGGGGAGGAGAAATCGCTTCGCCCCTGGACGGGGCAAACTCTCGAAAAGACAACTGGCATTTGCACGAAAATGAACGGGAGGCGGTCCCGAATGCGTTCATATGTGGAATACCATCCTTTCAATATCAGGACAATGTTGGGTCACCGCAGCAATTTTTACGTGCGCGCGATATGCGTTCAATCCGCGCGACACTTTCAACTATGAGATGTTTCTAATTTACGTGAGAACGAGAAGGGGTTTTATCGTGAACGAAACAAGAAAATGCCTGCGGGAATTCAGAAGTGGATTATTCTATGATGCTGAAATATAGATATTATTCTATAACTTTGACATAGAGGAAAACCAAAGCCACTGGTTGTGTTATCTCTAATAAATCGCAGCGCGCGATTGAGTTCGAGCCTCCCGCAACTGCGAATGACGTCGCAGCTCGTCATCCCGTGCGATGTTGAAAAATATCAGAGCTGATAGTGCGGAACGAACAGCATCCCGTCAAGGTTGTCTATGTTCTGGCAATTCAGAACGGGGCAGCGCGGATCGTCTTTCGAGGGGATATGGGTCCACTCCGCATAATCGGTCGCATCGCAATAATGGCTGTTGCGGACATAGCGATCGTAAAGCGGCAAGCCACGGGGCGACTGATAACGGAAGATCACGGCACCCTGATTGTGAATGGCGGCGCGCACGCTGGCGCAGTTCATGCTCAGCGGATTATAGCGCGAGATCGCCAGCGCCGGCGAGGCGGCGAGCACGAAGATGAGGGCAAGAGCGATTTTTTTCATCGAATCATCCTCAGAGAGTGTCCAATCATATATACGGAAAAGCCACGCCGCCGGTTTCACGGAAAAGCAAAAAACTGCGCGCCGTACCGGAGGGCTTTCGGGAATGGAGGAGCAACCATGAACCACGACGCCTATACGGACGATTATCTCGCCGGAATCCTGCATTCCGTAAAGACCATCGCGCTGACCGGCGCGTCGCCAAATCCGGCGCGGCCGAGCAACGGCGTCATGGGTTATCTGCTGTCGCGCGGCTACGAGGTCATTCCCGTCAATCCGGGGCAGGCGGGCAAACAGATCCAGGGCCGCACCGTCTATGCCCGGCTCGCCGACGTTCCCGTGCCGATCGACATGGTCGACGTCTTCCGCGCCGCCGAATATTTGGATGGGGTGGTCGAGGACGCGCTGGCGCTGAGGCAGCTGCCGCAGGTCATCTGGGCCCAGCTTGGCGTCCGGGACGATGCCGCTGCCGCAAAGGCGGAGGCCGCCGGCATCAAGGTGGTGATGAACCGCTGCCCGGCGATCGAGTACCCCCGTCTCATTGCCTGAGTTGCGGTTCGCTGAGACGGATTTTCCACGGAACGCCCATGGGTTGAAACGGATCGCAATTAACTTTCATCGGCGACAGGCTATGATCCTGCCCGACAGCAATAACTGGAGGACGACATGGCCAAGAACGATCCGGGATTCAACACGTTGGCGATCCATGCCGGCGCCCAGCCCGACCCGGCAACCGGCGCGCGGGTCACGCCGATCTATCAGACGACCGCTTTCGTCTTCGATGATTCCGATCATGCCGCCGCCCTCTTCGGCCTGCAGGCCTTCGGCAACATCTACAGCCGCATCATGAACCCGACCCAGGCCGTGCTTGAGGAGCGCGTCGCAGCGCTCGAAGGCGGCACCGCGGCGCTTGCCGTCGCCTCTGGCCATGCGGCGCAGATGATCGTCTTCCACACCATCATGCGCCCCGGCGAGAATTTCATCGCTGCCCGCAGACTCTACGGCGGCTCGATCAACCAGTTCGGCCATGCCTTCGAGAATTTCGGCTGGCAGGTGCGCTGGGCCGATTCTGCCGATCCGGCAAGCTTCGAAAGCCAAATCGACGACAAGACGCGCGGCATCTTCATCGAGAGCCTCGCCAATCCCGGCGGCACTTTCGTCGATATCGCCGCCATCGCCGATGTCGCCCATCGCAACGGCCTGCCGCTGATCGTCGACAATACCATGGCAACCCCCTATCTCATCCGTCCGATCGAGCATGGCGCCGATATCGTCGTGCATTCGCTGACAAAGTTTCTCGGCGGCCACGGCAATTCCATGGGCGGCCTCATCGTCGATGGTGGCACCTTCGACTGGTCGAGATCCGGCAATTATCCGATGCTGTCGAGCCCGCGGCCGGAATATAACGGCATGGTCCTGCATGCGACCTTCGGCAATTTCGCCTTTGCGATCGCGGCCCGCGTGCTCGGCCTGCGCGATCTCGGCCCGGCGATCTCGCCCTTCAACGCCTTCCTCATCCTGACCGGCATCGAGACCCTGCCGCTGCGGATGCAGCGCCACAGCGACAATGCGATCGCCGTGGCAAAATGGCTGAAGGCGCACAGCAAGATCGCCTGGGTGAATTATGCCGGCCTTGACGACGATCCGAACCACACCCTGCAGCAGCGCTACTCACCCAAGGGCGCAGGCTCCGTCTTCACCTTCGGCGTCAACGGCGGCTACGTGGCGGGCAAGACGCTGGTTGAGGGGCTGGAGCTCTTCTCCCATCTTGCCAATATCGGCGACACCCGCTCGCTCGTCATTCATCCGGCCTCGACGACACACCGGCAGCTGACCGACGACCAGAAGACCGCCGCCGGCGCCGGCCCCGACGTGGTCCGCCTTTCCGTCGGCATCGAGGACGTCAAGGACATCATCGCCGATCTCGAACAAGCGCTCTCGAAGATCTGAATGGTCGATTCACGAGTGTGAGATGGGCTCGGTGGATATCGTGGCGTCGTCAACTTTCTCTATTTTTCCGTCAATTTAATCATGACGGCCAAGGGTATCGCCAATGGGGTGGGAAGCGCTCGGGCATTGGGGTGAAGACGCGGTTCGCATCGAACCACTTACCGGCGGAGTTGCGAACGACGTTTGGAGCGTTCGCATCCACGGGCGGGTCGCGGTCGGTCGTCTCGGCTCCAGGGCGAATGCTGATCTCGCATGGGAAGCCGAGCTACTCCAACATCTCGACCGAGAAGGTATGACCGTTCCAGTGCCGATCCCGACGACTGACGGCCGGCTGTTCGTGGACGGTCTGGTGGTGATGAAATACATGGAAGGTGGACTGCCCGAAACGGGGGCCGACTGGCGTCGCGTGGCCGACACGCTCCGCGAGCTGCATCGGTTGACGCAGGGATGGCCGCAGCGGCCAGGCTGGCGATCATCGACCGATCTGCTGCATGCCGAAACCGGAACGAGGATCAACCTTACCGCGATGCCGCCTGAGGGCGTTATTCGATGTCGAGCAGCGTGGGCGCGGTTGATCGGGCGTCAGACATGCGTTGTTCACGGCAATCCAAACAACCCCGGCAATATCCGCATGACCGCGGATCGGGTCGCGTTGATCGACTGGGATGAGGCACACGTCGACGTCCCCGACCTTGACCTAGTACTGCCTGACAACGCTGCCGGTCTCGACGACAGCGCGTTTGATATCGCCGCGCAAGCGTCGGCGGCATGGGAAGCGGCCGTCTGCTGGCAGGACGAGTACTCAGTCAGGCGGCTTGCCGAAGTTCGAGCGATCTGAGCAGTTTCGGCAGATCAACGGGCCGTATCCATACGGGAACCTCCGGCTACCGCATTGGCGCCATTTGCCGTCGGGGAGGCGTCTGAGACACGGGTTCTGGTATCGGGCATCAAATTGAATAAGGAAGGCAGATGCAAGGGCTCCAAAAATTTAACGAAATCAAACGCGCATGCCCAAAACGTCTATTGCGAACGTCAATTCAGAGAGGTCTATGACGACCATGACAAATTTCATCACCTTCCGCATCGATGGCATCGAACCGGAGGTCGGCGCCCCGGAGCCTGTCCGGATCATCTCCGGCGATCCGCAATTCCGCACCTGGAATCTGGAGGAGGCCGAAGGCGGGCTCTATTCCGGCATCTGGGAGGCGACGCCGGGCAAGTGGCGGATCGTTTACGAGGAATGGGAATATTTCAGTCTGCTATCCGGCTATTCGATCGTCACCGAGGACGGCGGCAAGCCGGTTCATCTGAAGGCGGGCGACCGGATGATCTTGAGACCCGGCTTCAAGGGAACGTGGGAAGTGGTTGAAACGACTCGCAAGGACTATGTGATCAAAGTTTAAGCAGCGCCGGCAAACCGGCGCTGACGATGGCGGACCTGTCCCGATTTGCGGCGATGACGGCCTGTCTTTCGACGAATGGCTGCGCCTCTTTCCCAGATGGATGGCTTTTAACCAATCCCGTTAATCGGACTTACATCGTCAAAATGCTATATCTCTTCTGCAGCGCATTGCGGACATGATGTCTCCTGCCGTCACCAATGGACATGGCCTTGCAACTAATCTTTTCGGAATTGGCATGTCGTCGAATCTTGTCGGTAGGCACCTTCGGACCCAAACGTCTTCCATCATTGCGACAACCGTTTGCTTCCTTGTCGTCGCCCTCGTATTGACCGGCCTGATGGCGCATGTCGTCGTGACGATGACCCGGTCGGCGAACGAAATTGATGATGCCCGAGCCAGTCGCGCCGCCCGCGCGGCGATCGCAGCCTTTGTGGCTCGTTTGAGCGCGACGACGACTGATAATGCCGTGTGGGACGATGCCTATAGTGCGGCGTCAACTCCTGCCGCTGCGGATTGGGCCTATGAGAATTGGGGAAAAACCAGCGCGGAGTACGCGCTCTATGACGGCGCGATCGTGATCGGGCCCGACCGGTCTTCGATTGTCTCCGCCTATGCCAAGGGCAAGCCATTCCAGCCAAGCGCCTTTTTCGGTGAAGGCTTTTATCGGCAGATCGGTGCAGCCGCCGATCCGGCGCAGGAGCCGGTGGTCAATTTCATCAAGACCGAAAGCGGTATCGCCCTCATCGCATCGCAGGCAATCCAGCCTTTCGGCGAAAAGGCTGAGCTGCCGAAGCTCAGCACGCTGAGCTTCTACAAGGAATTTACCCAGGAAGTTCTCGACACGCTCTCGAACGAACATGAACTTGAAGGTCTGCGCCTCGAGGCGACCCCGAAGCCGGAATTTCTGAACACGCCGATCACGGACATGAAGGGGGCCGTCATCGGCTACCTCGTCTGGCCGAGCAAAGCGCCTGGAAGTACTGTGTTTCAGCAGGTAACGCCCTATGTCGCGGCTGCCGTCGCCATCCTTTCGCTGTTTTTGGTCGGCGTTCTCCTGGTTGGGGCGACCGAGGCGCGGCGCCTGCGCCAATTGGCGCAAGCAGCGCTTTTCGAAGCTGGTCACGACAGCCTGAGCGGCTTGTTGAACAGAAGTGGGCTTCTGAGCCTGCTGGGAGATATGGAGAACTCAGAGTCATCACCAACCCGCCTCTATCTGATCGATCTCGATGGCTTCAAGGCCGTCAACGACGCCTGGGGCCACGCAGTGGGCGACGATTTGATCCGAATGGTCTCGAAGGCGCTGATGGCATGCCACCCCGAAGTCGTCGCCGCGGCCCGGCTGGGGGGCGATGAATTTGCGCTGGTGCATGTCGGATCTGCCACATGCGAAGATATGGAGAAGACCGTTCTGGCGCTGTTTGCCAAGCCCTACAAAATCGACGGACGGACAATCGAAGTTGGAGCAAGCATCGGCGCTGCGGCGCGTGACGGCGATGTCGAGCCGCTGGAGCTTCTACGCAGAGCGGATATGGCGCTTTATCGTGCAAAGGCAAACGGCAGAGGCCAGGCGGTCGAGTACGACCCCGAGCTCGACCAGGAGCGTCAACGGGTCGCCGAACTGGAAAGCCTGTTGAAGAACGCCATCAGCAGTGGCGCAATCGAAGCGGTTTTCCAACCTCTCGTCTCTGCCTCGACCGGCACCGTTACCGGTCTTGAAGCCTTGGCGCGCTGGCGAACAGCAACGGGAAATGTCAGCCCGGAGATCTTCATTCCCCTCGCCGAAAGGTGCGGCCTCATCGATGCGCTCGGCGTCCATATGCTGAGAACATCGATCGAGCATGCCAAGAACTGGCCAGATCTGGCATTGTCGGTCAATGTTTCGCCGGTCCAGCTCTGCAATCCCGGATTTGCCGCCGAGGTTATCTCGGTCCTGCAGGAACTCGATTTCGATCCAAAGCGTCTGACGTTGGAGATCACCGAAGGCGTTCTGATGACCAATCCGGAGCAGGCGCGGCGGTCGATCGACCAACTGAAGCGCGTCGGCATCAAGTTCGCGCTCGATGACTTCGGCTGCGGCTATGCAAGCATCGGGGCATTGCGGCAGTTTGGTTTTGACCGCATGAAGATCGACCGTTCACTGGTGTCGGCACTCGACGAAGGCGCAAGTGGCGCCGACGTTCTTCGGGCAACCATCTCGCTGGCGACCGCCCTCCAGATTCCCGTGACCGCTGAAGGCATCGAGAATTCCCGCCAGGCGGCGATCCTGCGAGACGCCGGCTGCGATCAGCTTCAAGGCTATCTCATCGGGAGACCGATGTCGGCACGCGATATATCCGGCAAGCTGCGGGAAGACGCGGCCGCATGATGCGATCGTAGGATCGCGGCATATGTGGCGCATGGCTGCTGTTTCGGCAGCTGCGTCAGGCCGCCCTCTGGGATGAGGTCAAGGACAAGTAAAAGGAGCGGCCTCGGGCTCTCCGGCGGCCAGCAGCGGCGTCTCTGTATCGCCCGCGGCGTGGCGCTGCGGCCGGAGGTCCTGCTTCTCGACGAGCCGACATCGGCGCTCGATCCGATCTCGACCGCCAAGGTGGAAGAGCTCATCGCGCAGCTGAAATGCGACTTCACCATCGCGATCGTCACCCACAACATGCAGCAGGCAAGCCGCATCTCCGACAACACCGCCTTCATATATCTCGGCGAACTGGTGGAATACGGCCCGACCGCGGAGATTTTCCAGTCGCCGAAGGTCAAACGCACGGAAGATTACATCACCGGCCGCTACGGCTGATCTGTCAGGGGTGGATCACCACTGCAGATCCAGCCGGTCCAGCCCGTGGAAATGATAGACATCCTTGACCACGGGCGTCCTTGCCAGCCTCAGGCCGGCGAGCCTTTCGAACAGGATCGGCAGCACGACGTTGAGTTCCAGCCGTGCCAACGGTGCGCCGATGCAAAAATGGATGCCGGCGCCGAAGGAGAGGTTCGCCGCCTCGTTGCGGTCGGGCCGGAAGGCGAGGGGATCGGTGAATTTCGCCGGATCGAGATTGGCGGCGGCGAGAATGAGGCTGACCTTGTCGCCGCGCCGGAAGGTGACGCCATCGATTTCGGCGGGCTCGAGCGCCCAACGCTGGAAGATATGCACAGGCGCGCAGATGCGCAGGGTTTCCTCAACGGTGCGCGCCGTGGTCGCCTCGTCGCGGAAGAGTTCGGCCGGATTTGAGCCGCTGTCGAGGATGGTGCGCACCGAATTGCCGATCTGGTGCACCGTCGCCTCATGTCCGGCATTGAGCAGTACGATCGTCGTCGAGATCAGCTCTTCCTCAGTGAGATACTGACCCTTGTGCTCGGTATGGATCATGTGGGTGAGCAGGTCATCGCGCGGCGCGGCGCGGCGTTCCGCGATGACAGTCCTGACATAGTCGGAATATTCCTTCGCCGCCCGTTCGGCCTCGTCCTCCTGCTCGCGCGTGCGGCCGAACATATACATGCGGACATAGGCGTGTGACCAGGCAAGCAGCTGCGGCCCCATCTCCTCGGGAATGCCGATCATCCGGGCGATCATCGTCACCGGGATAATGTCGGCAAAGGCCGAGAGCAGCTCGACCTCACCCTTGTCCGCGAAGCCGTCGATCAGCCGGTTGGCAAGCTCGGCAAGCTCCGGCTTCATCTTCTCGACATGGCGGGAGACGAAGGCGCGGTTGACGAGCGTGCGCAACCGCGTGTGCTCCGGCGGTTCGAGTTCGAGCAGGGAATACCGTTCCGAGAGATCGAAACTGGCAAGATGCGGCATCGGTTCGGCAAGGCCGAGTTCCTCGCGGCTGGCAATATGCAGGATCTGCCGGCCGAAACGGCGGTCGCGCAGCAGCCCGTTCACATGGTCGTAGCCGGTGAAGAAATACTGCTTCTGCTCGCTCCAGTAGAAGGTCGGGCAATGGGCATGCAATACGGCATAGACGGCATTCGGGTTGCCGTAGAAGCCCGGATTGCGGGCGTCCAGCGAGACGTGGCGGCGGGCAGGGTCGATCGAGAGAAAGGGCGGTATCATCATGCCCCGAGGCTTAGCGGATTTGCCGGGCCTCGAAAAGGTAGGGGCAGGGGGTGTTCTCGAACGCGCGTCGAGGTCGCGCGGTCGGATGCTCCATCACTTGAGGATTTGCTCACAACCCCGAGAATCGATTCCAGTTTCCGGGGTTATGTGCTAGCCGGCGCGCGACAGCGTTCCCATGCGCCGCAAGGCCTCGACCTGGTCGTCGACCGTCGGCACGAGTTCGCCGGCGGTGGTGCTGGGCGTCGCCGGTGCCGGGGCTGCTGCTTCCGCTTCGCCGAAGGTGACCGTGCAGTTACGGCCGGCGCCCTTCGCCGCATAGAGCGCCCGGTCGGCAGCCGAGATCAATTTGTCGATATTGGCTTCGATCGAGGAGGCGAGCGCAATGCCGATGCTGACGGTCGCCGGAACGATCGCTTCACCGGTGCTTACCGGAAGACGGCAGAATTCGGTGCGGATCGCTTCAGCGATTGCCTCGGCTTCCGTCTGGTCCGTGACTGCAGCGAAGGCTGCGAATTCTTCGCCGCCCATACGGCCGAAGATGTTGTTCGGAATGTATTGGCGGGCCATGTGGGCGAAGGCGGTGAGCACCGCGTCGCCGGACTGGTGGCCGAAACGGTCGTTGACGCGCTTGAAATGGTCGAGATCGAAGAGCATCACCGCGACCTGGCGCTGCTCGTCATGGGCTTTTTCCTGAATGGCGCCGAAATAGCCGAGCAGGCCGCGGCGGTTGAGCACGCCCGTCAGCGAATCGGTCAGCGTGAGGGCGCGCAGGTGCCGTTCGGAGCGTTCCATGATCAGCCGGCAGGTGAAGGCGAAGGCGATGGTCAGCAGGAAGGCGCTTGCCATGGCGGAGGCGCCGCCGAGATTGGTCGCCTCGATATCGCTCGGCACGGTCAGCGCCATCGTCAGCGCCGAGCCGAAGCACAGGCAGCCCTGGATGACGAACACGCTCATCAGTTTGACCCGAGTGCGTTCGCGGCGCATGTCGCCGGCGGCAACCGCGAGCGCCAGCGCCGTCGCACCTGTCGCCGAAGCGAGATTGTAGAGCACCACCCGGTTTGAATAATCGCTGTTGACCCAGGGCAGGAAGACCCCGGCGAGCCAGATCGCCGGCGGCAGCAGCGCCCACCATTCGATCTTCTTGCGATCAAGCGCCAGAAAACCCGCCACCCAGGCGCTCTGGCCGAGCAGGGCAATGGCATTGCCGATTTCTATGGACAGAACGCTGGGAACTTGGCCGCGCATCGCGATCATGGCAAAGCCGATGCCGGTCAAAAGGAAGCCGAGGCCCCAATAGAGATAGGCTTCATTTCGGACGTTATGGCGCCAGGCGACGAATAGCACCAAAGCGAGCGTCATGGCCTCCGAGCACCAGATGGCGAGACCTGTAGCAATATTGAACACGGCAGCAACCCCTTGCCCGTCGGCCTTTCAATCGGCCCCTATTTGTTGGCTGCCATCCTTGCCGAGGAAGCTCGCCACTTCCTTAATGCTGCTGCGCTGCGGCATGCTTTTGGGCGGATATCTCCCGGTAGGCTTTCTGTCGGGTAAATGTGTGTGAGCACTCTCGAATGGAGTAAGCTTTCCTTCATCCTGTGATGCAGAAATCCCGGGGAAGGCGGCGCCATGGGCTCGCCGTTAACAGGCGCTTGTTGGAAAGAGGCTACAGCAAAGCCCGCCTTCTTAACGTTATCCTCATGCGTATCTTGAAGAGGAGGGCCGGGACACTCTATGTAGGGATAAGACATTTTTTCTTTGATTCCCGGCGCCGGCCGGCGAGACGTTGACAAAGGACGCACATGAGAAACCCAGTCGATACCGCAATGGCCCTCGTGCCGATGGTCGTGGAACAGACCAACCGCGGTGAACGCTCCTACGACATCTATTCCCGCCTGTTGAAGGAACGCATCATCTTCCTCACCGGTGCCGTCGAAGACCATATGGCGACGCTCGTCTGCGCCCAGCTCCTCTTCCTCGAGGCCGAAAACCCGAAGAAGGAAATCGCCCTTTACATCAATTCGCCGGGCGGCGTCGTTACCGCCGGCATGGCGATCTACGACACGATGCAGTTCATCAAGCCGGCGGTTTCGACGCTCTGCATCGGCCAGGCCGCATCCATGGGCTCGCTGCTGCTGGCCGCCGGCCACAAGGATATGCGCTTCGCGACACCGAATTCCCGCATCATGGTGCATCAGCCCTCGGGCGGCTTCCAGGGCCAGGCTTCGGACATCGAGCGCCACGCCCGCGACATCCTCAAGATGAAGCGCCGCCTGAACGAAGTCTATGTCAAGCACACCGGCCGCACCTACGAAGAAGTTGAAAAGACGCTCGATCGTGACCATTTTATGGATGCGGACGAAGCCCAGGGCTGGGGCGTGATCGACAAGGTTCTGACTTCGCGCCTCGAAATGGAAGGCGAACAGGCCTAGTAATTAATTGGGATGGTGTTTTCCTCGCCACAGTTCTATCTCATTTGTGATCGAACAAGGCTTTCAACTGGCGACGAAGACGCTAATAGTAACCATTAATGCTATGTTGAATTTTTATGGCATAGCATTCGGCATTCGAAGGGGAATTCGTTGCCGCCGGAACCCGGACATGATTGGTTGGGCCCGGTTCGTACCCCCTGAAGCCTTCTCGGCAAAGGCTCCGGAAACGGAGTGCCGCCAGGAGCTGATAGAGTGGACCGCGATTTCGCCTTGAAATGCGGCGTGCTGGAAGGAAAGTGATATGAGCAAGGTCAGCGGCAGCAACGGCGGCGACTCCAAGAACACACTCTATTGTTCGTTCTGCGGAAAGAGCCAGCACGAAGTCCGGAAACTGATTGCCGGGCCGACCGTCTTCATCTGCGATGAATGCGTCGAATTGTGCATGGACATCATCCGCGAGGAGAACAAGTCCTCGATGGTCAAGTCCCGCGACGGCGTTCCAACGCCCCAGGACATCATCAAGGTCCTCGACGAATACGTCATCGGCCAGCGGCAGGCAAAGAAGATCCTGTCAGTCGCGGTTCACAACCATTACAAGCGCCTCGCGCACGCCTCCAAGAACGGCGAAGTCGAGCTGGCGAAGTCGAACATCATGCTCGTCGGCCCGACAGGCTGCGGCAAGACCTATCTTGCCCAGACGCTCGCCCGCATCATCGACGTTCCCTTCACTATGGCCGATGCGACGACGCTGACCGAGGCCGGTTATGTCGGCGAAGATGTCGAAAACATCATCCTGAAGCTTCTGCAGTCGGCTGACTACAATGTCGAGCGCGCCCAGCGCGGCATCGTCTACATCGACGAAGTCGACAAGATTTCGCGCAAGTCGGACAATCCGTCGATCACCCGCGACGTCTCGGGCGAGGGCGTGCAGCAGGCGCTGCTGAAGATCATGGAAGGCACGGTCGCTTCCGTTCCGCCGCAGGGCGGCCGCAAGCACCCGCAGCAGGAATTCCTGCAGGTCGACACGACCAACATCCTGTTCATCTGCGGCGGCGCCTTCGCCGGCCTCGACAAGATCATCTCCGCCCGCGGCGAGAAGACCTCGATTGGCTTCGGCGCGACCGTCAAGGCCCAGGACGACCGCCGCGTCGGCGAAGTCCTGCGCGAACTGGAGCCGGAAGACCTGGTCAAGTTCGGCCTCATCCCCGAGTTCATCGGTCGTCTGCCGGTTCTGGCGACGCTTGAGGACCTCGACGAGGATGCGCTGATCCAGATCCTGTCCGAACCGAAGAACGCACTGATCAAGCAGTATCAGCGCCTGTTCGAGATGGAAGACGTCGAATTGACCTTCCATGAGGATGCCCTGCGCGAAATCGCCCGCAAGGCGATCGTCCGCAAGACCGGCGCCCGCGGCCTTCGCTCGATCATGGAGAAGATCCTGCTCGACACGATGTTCGAACTGCCGACGCTGGAAGGCGTACGCGAAGTCGTCATCTCCGAGGAAGTGGTGCGCGGTTCAGCCCGCCCGCTTTACATCTATGCCGATCGTCAGGAAGAAAAGGCCAACGCTTCGGCGTAACCTTTGCGCTTTCGCACGATTATTTTGGGGGCTTGCCATCGGCAGGCCCCTTTCTATTTGAAAAACCATCTGAGGCACTGTTAGTATTTTGCCGGTGGGGACCGGAATTGACTTTGCCGATGTTTCGCAGGCTCCGATGTTGCGTGAGGAAGAGTGCTTGGCAATGATGCCGAGATTCCGTAAACCTGTTGTCGGCGCTTGTATTTTAGCCGGTCGGAAGTGGTAAGCGCCGGTCCAGCCACGCGCTTCATAGTGTTGGCGTTCCGTTGTAACGAAGCTGTCACATCCGGGGAACGCGGGCGTTAGCGTGGCTTGAAAAGCGTAGTCAGAACCTCCACTTGTAGCAACAAGTGAGAGTGCCGGCCGGTCCCAAGCGGCCGTGCAGAGAGCCCGGCAACGGGACGATGGAAAGGACTTAAAAATGACGAAGAAAACGTCTGTAGCGAGCAGTACTGCCCACCCTGTTCTGCCTTTGCGCGACATCGTGGTTTTCCCGCATATGATCGTGCCGCTGTTCGTCGGACGGGAAAAGTCGATCCGTGCGCTCGAAGAGGTCATGGGTTCCGACAAGCAGATCATGCTGGTCACGCAGATCAACGCCAGTGACGACGATCCGGATCCGTCCGCGATCCACAAGGTCGGCACCGTGGCGAACGTATTGCAGCTCTTGAAGCTGCCCGACGGCACCGTCAAGGTTCTGGTCGAAGGCCGTGCCCGCGCCGAGATCGACACCTATACCAGCCGCGAGGATTTCTATGAGGCGCTCGGCCACGTGCTTGAAGAGCCGCATGACGATCCAGTCGAACTGGAAGCCTTGTCGCGTTCGGTCGTCTCCGAATTCGAAAGCTACGTGAAGCTCAACAAGAAGATTTCGCCGGAAGTGGTCGGCGCCGCCAGCCAGATCGACGACTATTCCAAGCTCGCCGATACGGTCGCGTCGCATCTGTCGATCAAGATCACCGAGAAGCAGGAGATGCTGGAAACCACCAGTGTCAAGGCCCGCCTCGAAAAGGCCCTCGGCTTCATGGAAGGCGAGATTTCGGTCCTGCAGGTCGAAAAGCGCATCCGCTCGCGCGTCAAGCGCCAGATGGAGAAGACCCAGCGCGAATACTATCTGAACGAACAGATGAAGGCGATCCAGAAGGAGCTCGGCGACGGCGAAGAAGGCCGCGACGAGATGAGCGAACTGGAAGAGCGCATCTCCAAGACCAAGCTGTCCAAGGAAGCTCGTGAAAAGGCCGATGCGGAGCTGAAGAAGCTGCGCCAGATGAGCCCGATGTCGGCTGAAGCCACCGTCGTGCGCAATTATCTGGACTGGCTGCTCGGCATCCCCTGGGGCAAGAAGTCGAAGATCAAGGCCGATCTCAACAATGCCGAGAAGATCCTCGAGGCCGATCACTTCGGTCTCGACAAGGTCAAGGAGCGCATCGTCGAATATCTGGCCGTGCAGGCCCGCGCCACCAAGATCAAGGGGCCGATTCTCTGCCTCGTCGGCCCTCCGGGCGTCGGCAAGACCTCGCTCGCTCAGTCGATCGCCAAGGCGACCGGCCGTGAGTATGTCCGCATGGCGCTGGGCGGCGTTCGCGACGAAGCCGAAATCCGCGGTCATCGCCGCACCTATATCGGCTCGATGCCCGGCAAGGTCATCCAGTCGATGAAGAAGGCCAAGAAATCCAACCCGCTGTTCCTGCTCGACGAGATCGACAAGCTCGGCCAGGATTATCGCGGCGATCCGTCTTCGGCCCTGCTCGAGGTGCTCGATCCGGCACAGAACTCGACCTTCATGGACCATTACCTGGAAGTCGAATACGACCTGTCGGACGTGATGTTCATCACGACGGCGAATACGCTGAACATCCCGGCGCCGCTGATGGACCGCATGGAGATCATCCGTATCGCCGGCTACACCGAGGATGAAAAGCGCGAAATCGCCAAGCGGCACCTGCTGCCGAAGGCCATCAAGGAACATGCGTTGCAGCCGGAAGAATTTTCGGTGAGCGACGACGCCCTGATGGCGATCAGCCAGCAGTACACCCGTGAAGCCGGTGTGCGCAGCTTCGAACGCGAACTGATGAAGCTCGCCCGCAAGGCGGTCACCGAGATCATCAAGGGCAAGACGAAGTCCGTGCATGTAACGGCCGCCAACATCTCCGACTATCTGGGCGTCCCGCGCTTCCGCCATGGCGAAGCCGAGGGCGAAGATCAGGTCGGCGTTGTCACCGGTCTTGCCTGGACGGAAGTCGGCGGTGAACTGCTGACCATCGAAGGCGTGATGATGCCGGGCAAGGGCCGCATGACGGTCACCGGCAATCTTAAGGAAGTCATGAAGGAATCGATCTCGGCGGCGGCCTCCTATGTCCGCTCGCGCGCTGTCGATTTCGGCATCGAGCCGCCGCGCTTCGACAAGAGCGACATCCACGTGCACGTGCCGGAAGGCGCAACGCCGAAGGATGGCCCCTCGGCCGGCGTCGCCATGGCGACTGCGATCGTCTCGATCATGACCGGTATCCCGGTGAACAGGCATGTGGCCATGACCGGTGAAATCACCCTTCGCGGCCGTGTGCTGCCGATCGGCGGTCTCAAGGAAAAGCTGCTCGCAGCGCTTCGCGGCGGCATCAAGAAGGTCCTGATTCCGGAAGAAAACGCCAAGGACCTGGCGGAGATTCCGGATAACGTGAAGAACAGCATGGAGATCATCCCGGTGTCCCGCATGGGCGAGGTGATCAAGCATGCGCTGATCCGGCGGCCGGAGCCGATTGAATGGGATGGCACGGTGGAAACGCCTGTGATCGCAACGGTCGAAGGCCTCGACGAGACGGGCGCAACCATAGCGCATTGAGCCGCCTGGGCCACATTTATGCCCCATTGGCTGAAAAGACGGAAAAAGGCTGGCGAAAACGCCAGCCTTTTTTGTGAAAACGTCATGTAGACGCTTGCTTTTCCTTGATTTGCAGGGCTTTTGGGTTCCCGGCGGGCCTGATGAAACCTATTCTGCGCCTAGCTTACATTTGAGTCGTTTCGTACCATTTAGAAAGGGGTGGAAACATGAACAAGAATGAACTCGTGTCCGCAGTCGCCGAAAAGGCAGGACTGACGAAGTCTGACGCGGCTTCCGCTGTTGACGCGGTTTTTGACGTTGTCCAGGGTGAACTCAAGAACAAGGGCGACATCCGCCTTGCAGGGTTCGGCAGCTTCACCGTTTCTCATCGTGCCGCATCGAAGGGCCGCAACCCGTCGACGGGCGCTGAAGTCGACATTCCGGCTCGCAACGTGCCGAAGTTCACGCCCGGCAAGGGCCTGAAGGACGCCGTCAACGGCTGATCTGAGATTATCCGCCAGCCGTAAACGAGACCGGCTGTGCAGGATTTGGGAGGGGTTCGGCTTTGCCGGACCCCTTTTGCTTTAGGGCCCTTGCCGCCATGCGGGCTTTGATCTACGACATTTCTGTTCTCAGGGCGGGGTGAAACTCCCCACCGGCGGTAAGGGTCTCGGCCCGAGCCCGCGAGCGCCTTCCCAAGCTCAGGCTAGGAGGGGTCAGCAGATCCGGTGTGATTCCGGAGCCGACGGTATAGTCCGGATGGAAGAGAATGAGCATGGCCGCGTGCGGGCAGGGGACTGCCGGCATGGTGTGCCGCCTCATGCGTCCTGATTTATGTTGGTCCCTAGTTGCGGATGAAGAGCATGAATCAGAAATCCCTTGCAGCCTCGCAGTCCCGCGCCTTTGCCGGCGCCGCTTTCATGGTGCTTGGAGGTGTGGCCTTCTCGCTCCTTAACGTCGTCACCCAGTGGCTGACCATGAAGCTCGCCTTTCCCCCGGCCTCTGCGGCCTTCTGGCAATACGGCTTCGCCTTCCTTTTCTCCTTGCCCTTCCTGCGCAAGGTCGGCCTTTCCGCCATGCGTACCGATTACCCATGGCGGCATGTCGTGCGCGTGGTCTTCGCCGCGCTCGGCGTCGAGGCCTGGGTGTCCGGCCTCGCTACAGTCCCGATCTGGCAGGCGATCGCCCTCGTCATGACCTCGCCCTTCTTCATCATTCTTGGCGCCCGGCTCTTCCTCGGCGAACGCGTCGGTCCCGCCCGCTGGATGGCGACCGGCGTCGGCTTTGCCGGAGCAATGATCATCCTGCAGCCCTGGTCGGACAGCTTCTCCTGGTCGGCGCTGTTGCCTGTTCTCTCGGCGCTGCTCTGGGGCGCGTCGTCGCTGATCACCAAGAACCTCACCGGCATCGAGAAGCCGGAGACGATCACTGTCTGGCTGCTGGTGCTGCTGACGCCGATCAATGGCGGGCTGGCGCTTGCGGCGGGTTTTGCCGTGCCGACGGACGCAACGCTTGCGCTATTCCTGCTGGCGGGCCTGCTGACGGTCGTGGCGCAATATCTGCTGACCCTTGCCTATGCCAGTGCCGACGCCGCCTATGTGCAGCCGTTCGACGACCTGAAGCTGCCGCTGAACGTACTCGCCGGCTGGCTGTTCTTCGGTTACGCGCCGGCCGGCTATTTGTGGCTGGGCGCCGCGCTCATTCTCTCCGCGTCGCTCTTCATCATGAGGAACGAGATGCGTCGGGAAAGGCAAGCTGCTTGACGCGAACCCTCTGAAATCTCGAACTCGTGCAGCTTCTGCCGTCGGGCATTTCGCCGGAGGGCGCGATCGCACTTCCCCAGCGCAATCTGCTCGCCACCGCCAATGAACTCGACCTCGGCAAGGACGGCGGCACACGCTCGCATGTCATGATCTATGAGCGTGCGGAAGGCGAAAAGGCCTATCCGCAGATCGTCTCCGCCGACAAGGACGGCAATCCGATCGGCTTCGCAGCCCTCTCGGGCCTTGCCGCCGTTCCGGGCAAGCCGGGCATGCTCTACGCCGTCAGCGACAGCGTTCTCGGCTCGCAGCCGACGATCTACACGATCGACGCCAGCAAGAAGCCGGCCGTCATCACCGACGCCCTCGTCGTCAAGCGTGACGGCGCCCCGGCCCAGAAGCTCGACATCGAAGGCATCGCGGCTGCCGCCGACGGCTCCTTCTGGCTCGCCTCGGAAGGTTACAGCGAGCGTCTCGTCCCGCACGCCCTCTACAACGTCAACGCCAAGGGCGACATCAAGGCCGAGATCGCCCTGCCTAGGGAATTCGCCGCCAACGAAATCCGCTACGGTTTCGAAGGCGTGACGATTATCGGCACCGGCGACGACGCCACGCTCTGGATGGCTGTCCAGCGCGAGTGGAATGACGACGAGAAGGGTTTCGTCAAGCTCGTCTCCTACAATCCGAAGAAGAAGGAATGGGGTGCGGTCCGCTATCCGCTCGACAAGACGGAAAGCGGCTGGGTCGGCCTGTCTGAAATCTCCGCCCACGGCGACAGTGTCTACATTATCGAGCGCGACAACCTCGTCGGCGATGCTGCCAAGCTGAAGAAGCTCTACAAGGTTGCGATCTCGGAACTGAAGCCTGCCAAGCTCGGTGGCGAATTGCCGGTCGTCAAGAAAACCGAAGCCCACGACTTCCTCGGTGAACTCAAGTCCGCGACCAACGGCTACGTGCTCGACAAACTCGAAGGCTTCGCCTTCGACGCATCCGGCAAACCCTACGCCGTCACCGACAACGACGGCGTCAGCGATTCTTCCGGCGAGACTTTGTTTTTCCCGGTTGAGTTGAGCGCGACAAACTAAAAGCGGCCCATCACCCTAACCCTCTCCCCGTAAAAAAACGGGGCGAGGGGACGTGCCCTGCGAGAGGTTGGAGGGAACGGAGAGGTTGCAGCACGGTCCCTTCGCCCCGCGAGCGGGGTCCGAAGGACGGGTCGAGACCCGTGGCTCGACCCCGGTCGGTGGCGGCAGGCGGATGAGGGGCGGCTCTCGTCTCGCCGCAGCCCTTACGAAGAGCCTCCAGCCCTACCAGCGCTGATGCACATGCGGCGCGATCAGCCGCTCGTAGATTTCGCGTGTTGCCGCCATGACATCGGCAGAAAGCGGCGCCAGATCGGCGGCGTCAGCGTTGGCTCTTGCCTGTTCGCCATTGCGGGCGCCGGGGATGACGACGGTGACGGCTTCGGCCATCAGGATCCAGCGCAGCGCAAAGGCTGCCATCGTGGCGCCGGCAGGCACCAGCTTGCGCACCTCTTCCACCGCCTGCAGGCCGACCTCGAAGGGCACGCCGGCAAAGGTCTCGCCGACATCGAAGGCTTCGCCGTTGCGGTTGAAATGGCGATGGTCGTCGCTGGCAAAGTTCGTCTCCCGGGTGATCTTGCCGGAGAGAAGGCCGCTTGCCAGCGGCACGCGGGCGATGATCGCCACGTTCCTGCGGCGCGCTTCCTGAAAAAACAGGTGATCGGGGCGCTGGCGGAAGATGTTGTAGATGATCTGGATGCTGACGACGCCGGGATATTCGATCGCCTTCAGCCCGTCCTCGACTTTTTCGACGCTGACGCCGTAACCCTTGATCTTGCCGGCTTTCTGCAGGGCGTCGAGACTTTCGAAGACCTCGGGCTGGTAAAGCACCTCGCGCGGCGGGCAGTGAAGCTGCACGAGGTCGAGGCTGTCGACGGCAAGATTCTCAAGGCTGCGGTCGATGAAGCCTTCGAGGTTCGCCTTGCTGTAGCCTTCGGCGACATGCGGGTTGAGCCGGCGGCCCGCCTTGGTGGCGACCATCGGGCGCTGACCGCCGCGCGTCTTCAGCACGTCGGCGATGATTTTTTCCGAGCGGCCGTCGCCATAAACGTCAGCCGTATCGATGAAGGTCATGCCGGCATCGAGCGCGGCCTTCAGCGCCGCGCCGCCGTCCGCTTCGCTGATATCACCCCATGAGCCGCCGATCTGCCAGGCGCCGAAGCCGACATTGGTGACGGTGAAGGGCATGCGGCCAAAAGCATGGTGTTTCATGAGAAATTCTCCCAATGCATGTTGCCCGGAAGTGTGCAGCGGTTCCGGGATAACGACATGCGTAAAACAAAGAACTAAAGCGCGTCGCATGAACCAAGTTCAATGCGACGCGCTTTAGGTGATGAAAGATAATGGCCTACCAGCCGGGCGACCATGCGGCAATTGCCGATCCGCCCTTGATTGGTCGCCTCGATGAAATATCGTCAGCTGACAAGGCTTCAACTGCAATGGAATGAAAAGGAAAGATCATGGAGATCAAACCAGCCGGCTCCCGTCCCTCGATGAAGCCACCGGCCGACTATTTCACCGGCGCCGTTCGCCAGGATCCGCTGATGGAGCCGCCGGCGCCGGCCCGGGTGAAGGCGACCTCCGTTACCTTCGAGCCCGGCGCCCGCACCGCCTGGCATACGCACCCGCTCGGCCAGACGCTGATCGTCACCTCGGGCAAGGGCCTCGCCCAGAGCTGGGGCGAGGAAATCCGCGAGATCCGCGCCGGCGACACCGTCTGGTTCTCGCCGGGCGAAAAACATTGGCACGGCGCTGCCCCCGACACGGCTATGGTGCATATCGCCATCCATGAGGCGTTGGACGGCAGACACGTCGACTGGATGGAGCAGGTCAGCGACACGCAATATTCCGGTATGAGCTAATCAGAGCCGCTTCAGGCAATAGGAAAAATGCGCGTGTGATTCGACCGTCAGGAACTCGAATTGCCAGCCGTAATCCTTGCAGAATTTGGTGACCGCCTCGACGACGCCATAGACGATCGGCTTGACCGTATTGCCGGTACAGAAATCATGCCCGGCAATGCGCCCGGTCCGCTTCACCTTCTTTTCGCAGAGCAGCAGCTCCTGCCAGGTGAGCTCGAAGGAATGATCGGTGTCGATATAGGCCCAGTCGAGGAAATCGTCCTCAAACTCGGCAAGCTTGTCGAGCGACGTGCCTTGCATCAGATGCAGCCGGCCGGCTTCGATCTCGGCCGCGAATTTCGTATGGACCGTATCAAGCCCGGAGCTGTAGCGATCCATCGACCAGGGATCGATGAGGTAGAGCTGCGCCGGGCGGTTCTTTTCGAGGATCTCCGCCGTATATTCGCCGAAGGCCGCGCCGACCTCGACCCCGATGCCGCCGTTCGGGATGCGGTAGAGCAGCTCGCCGCGATCCGGCAGCAGGCGGGCGTTTTCCATATGATGGGCGCTGAGCGGAGTGCGCGGCATGCTCGCCCGGAGCGCCTGCCTGTCTTCACGTGTCTTCATCTCGGATCTCAGGATTGCGGGCGGCTGATGGCCCTGATGCGGTATGACGGGAACGTAGGAGCAGCCGAGGCCGATGACAACCGCATGACAGGAATTTGCTTCTTTCGAACAAATCGCTAAGTTTCACCTGTGGACTGACGAGAGCCCCGGGAGGAGCGATTTCATGAGACGCATGTGGCCTGAAGAATTCAACGCCATCATCAGCGGAGCCGAGGAGGTGACGTTGGAAGCACCCGCCGAGGCCGGCGAAGCGCCGCTGCATCGCAAGGCGCTGAAGGCGCGCATCAGCATGGGAGATTACGAGCGGATCTGGCCGCTCGCCGAGATGCGCTTCCGGCTTGGCGAAAAAGATGGCAAGGCCATCACCCTGATCACCACCAACCCGCATTATCACGCCTGGCACCCGAAGGACGGCGGCAGCGTTGAATCCGTGTCGGACAGCGGCCGCCCCTACAAGACAGATTATCTCGTCGTGCACTTCCTGCTCGACGACGTCAAGGAAACATCCCCCGCCTGATGGGCGAAGGCCGGCGCCGCCGCAAGGCGGTCCCGGCCTCTTCTAACGCCGAATTGATTCTGACGCGGATGACAACGGCGGCGATATCGCTAAGTTTGGCGACAATGTTCCTATGAAATTGGAGGTTCCCGTGACGGGCAATGTGCTGGATATCCCGGTCAAGACTGTGGATGGTCGTGACACCACGCTCAACGACTATAAGGGCAGGGTGCTGCTGGTCGTCAATGTCGCCTCGAAATGCGGGCTCACGCCGCAGTATGAAGGCCTGGAAAAACTCTATGGCGAAAAGCGCGAGCGCGGCTTCGTCATCGCCGCTTTCCCCGCCAACGACTTCAAGGGCCAGGAACCCGGCACCGACGCCGAGATCCTCGATTTCTGCACCAGCACCTACGACGTCACCTTCCCGATCTTCTCGAAGATCTCGGTCAAGGGCGAAGCCCAGCACCCGCTCTATCACCAATTGACCAAATCGGGTGTGGCGACAACAGGCGACGGCCCGATGCGCGAACGCCTGAAATCCCACGGCATATCCGGCGGCAACGAGGACGACATCCTCTGGAATTTCGAAAAATTCCTGATCGGCCGCGACGGCAAGGTCGCCGCTCGATTCGCGCCTGACGTGACGGCGGATGATTCGCGGCTGGTTTCGGCGGTGGATAAAGAACTGGCGAAGGGATGAATGGCGGGCGATGAGCCCCGGCTGTTACCAATTCCAGAACGCCACTTCGGAATCCCGAAATTCCCCGCTTCGGGATTCCGAAATTCGCCGAGCTTCGCGCCGTGTCGACAGAAAAAATCATGCAATGATTTCAATCCCGCAACCAATTTCGGGATTCCGAAGGGCTATATAGAGTCTGGTGGGGAGTTCCCAGCTATAGGCATCTGGCCTCGATCGAAGACTCGGTCGCGATCACAGAGCCATGGAATGCCCGCGGCTACCAAGCGCGTCCGGGCTGCTTGATTCGCAAAAGCTGAGCAGCGCCTTCAGATCCCAAGCACGGTCACAAGCGGGGGCGTAAAGTCCTTGAAGCCCAGTCGCGGCCAGTCGCACCGGATGTCAAACCGCGTCTTTGGCACGTGGCGCTGGCATTTCGGATTCGTCTTGAAGGCGTATCCGGGCAGGCTGACATAGATGGCACTTGGCGTGCAAAGGGCAATCGCGATGCACAGCGTCAATACGGAGCTGAAAATCCTCATGGCACATCTCCAGGCCTCGTAGGCCTTCAAGCGCGGAGACTTTCCGGGCGGCGAATACTCCCACTTTTGCCGGCCCCCATCCATTCGCCCAATAGGAGGTGGCGGGTGACCGGAGTAGTCCGTTTTGGTGGAGCTGTCTTTCAGACAGTGTGCCGCATCAGAAACGCTGGGCGCTCTCCCGCGGATCCAATTGGAATTCCACATACGGTGACGAAGCAACTGAGGCGTCTGCCTGAAGTCGCTATTATTTGACACATAAGGGAAATGGTGGGCGATGAGAGACTCGAACTCCCGACATCCTCGGTGTAAACGAGGCGCTCTACCAACTGAGCTAATCGCCCATCGCTAGCGAAACCGGATCGGCCTGCCGCGTTGGTGGCCGTGATCTATGCGGATCGCGGCAAAACCGCAAGAGTGTTTGTGAAGATTTTTTGATTTTTTTGGCGGCGATCCTGTTGCTTGCGGCGCCGGTCGGGCGCGGCAGGGCTGTGGATAAAGGGGAGGGGCAGGGCGGAAGGCCGATCAGTTTCGACAATGCGACCGTCTCCGATGAAGCGCCGCTGCCGCCTTCGGAAACGGAATTGCCGGCTTTTCATTCTTCCCGCGCGGGCCTTGCCGAAACAATTCAACGACTGTCATGGTTTTGTCTCCAAACCTGCTTGACACTAAAAGGCGAACCCCGTAGTTAGCCGCTCATCGAAACGGGCAGCCGTTTTGGTGAGGGTGCGAAGGCATCCGGACTGCTTGAAATGAATTGCGGGTGTAGCTCAGTTGGTTAGAGTGCCGGCCTGTCACGCCGGAGGTCGCGGGTTCGAGCCCCGTCACTCGCGCCATTTCAAGTCTTGTAGAACGCAAATGCGATTTGTCGTTCGTCCGGGTTTCTTCATCCTCGCGGCCGCAAATGGCCGGTCCTATGCGCGGGTGTAGCTCAGTCGGTTAGAGTGCCGGCCTGTCACGCCGGAGGTCGCGGGTTCGAGCCCCGTCACTCGCGCCATTTTCTTCCGAGAGCCATGCAGTTTTCAGTGGTCAGGCATGCAGCTTGAAGCGGCTTGGGCGGATTTGTCGCGACATCGTTGCATCTGCTTGATAATGTCCGCGCGCGACGCGTCGAATTGCCTCGGTAAATCTCTTGCGCCGGGGCTTCGGCTGCGCTAACCACGGCTTGTTGCAACGCACGTTCGCTTGCCGGGCATTTGCCCAAATGCGCCGCCTGGCGCCTCCGGCAAGCAGGGATGAACATGATGACTGAACTGCTCAGTTCCTATATTCCGATCGCTATCTTCATCGCTATCGCGCTCGTTATCGGCCTGGCGCTGCTCATTGCGCCGTTTGCCGTCGCCTTCAAAGCGCCCGATTCGGAGAAGCTTTCGGCTTACGAATGCGGCTTCAACGCTTTCGATGACGCCCGCATGAAGTTCGACATCCGCTTCTACCTCGTGTCGATTCTCTTCATCATCTTCGACCTCGAAGTCGCCTTCCTCTTCCCCTGGGCCGTTTCCTTCGGCGCCATCGGCTGGTTCGGCTTCTGGTCCATGATGGTCTTCCTCTTCGTGCTGACCATCGGCTTTATCTATGAATGGAAAAAGGGAGCCCTGGAATGGGAGTGACCCCTGTGAGCAATCAGCCGCTCGTCGCCCAGCAGCCGAAGGGGATCATCGATCCCTCCACAGGCAAGCCGATCGGCAGCAATGACGCGTTTTTCGGCGAGATCAACAACGAGCTCGCCGACAAGGGTTTCCTCGTCACCTCGACCGACGAGCTGATCAATTGGGCCCGTACCGGCTCGCTGATGTGGATGACCTTCGGTCTTGCCTGCTGCGCCGTCGAAATGATGCAGCTGTCGATGCCGCGTTACGACGTCGAGCGCTTCGGTTTTGCGCCGCGCGCCTCGCCGCGCCAGTCCGACGTGATGATCGTCGCCGGCACGCTGACCAACAAGATGGCGCCGGCGCTGCGCAAGGTCTACGACCAGATGCCCGAGCCGCGCTACGTGATCTCGATGGGCTCCTGCGCCAATGGCGGCGGTTATTATCACTATTCCTATTCGGTGGTGCGCGGCTGCGACCGCATCGTACCGATCGATATCTATGTGCCGGGCTGTCCCCCCACGGCAGAGGCGCTGCTCTATGGCGTGCTTCTGCTGCAGAAGAAGATCCGGCGCACCGGCACGATCGAACGCTAAGGGTTAAGGACTAGGCATATGAGTGAAGCCCTGACTGAGCTTGCGTCCTACCTTGGCGAAGCACGCGGCAATTTGATTGCCGCTTCGCAGATGAAGTATGGCGAGCTGACGCTGACGGCGACGGGTGAAAACCTGATCGCGCTGCTGACCTTCCTGCGCGACGACGCCAAATGCGGTTTCGTCAACCTGATCGATATTTGCGGCGTCGACTGGCCGCAGCGTGAACTGCGTTTCGACGTCGTCTATCACCTGCTGTCGCCGAAGCAGAACCTGCGCATCCGCGTCAAGGTCGCAACCGACGAGGATACGCCGGTTCCCTCGGCCTGTGCAGTCCATCCCGGCGCCGACTGGTTCGAGCGCGAGACCTGGGACATGTACGGCGTGCTCTTCACCGGCCATCCGGATCTGCGCCGCATCCTGACCGACTATGGCTTCGAAGGCCACCCGCTGCGCAAGGACTTCCCCACGACGGGTTTCGTCGAGGTCCGCTACGACGACGCGGCAAAACGCGTCGTTTACGAGCCAGTGGAACTGAAGCAGGAATTCCGCAACTTCGACTTCATGTCGCCATGGGAGGGAACTGAATATGTTCTGCCTGGCGACGAAAAGGCGAAGCAGTAGGATCGAAAAACTACACTATTGCCTATTGCCCATTGGCTAATGCCTGCAATAGCGGAGCACGCAGCATGACCGAACATAACGTCCGCAACTTCAACATCAATTTCGGACCGCAGCATCCGGCGGCGCATGGCGTTCTTCGTCTTGTCCTGGAGCTTGACGGCGAAATTGTGGAGCGGGTTGATCCGCATATCGGCCTGCTGCATCGCGGCACCGAGAAGCTGATCGAGACCAAGACCTATCTGCAGGCTCTGCCCTATTTCGATCGTCTCGATTACGTCGCGCCGATGAACCAGGAGCATGCCTATGCGATGGCCGTGGAAAAGCTGCTCGGCCTCGAGATCCCCATCCGCGGTCAGCTGATCCGCGTCCTCTATTCGGAAATCGGCCGTATCCTTTCGCATCTCCTGAACGTCACGACGCAGGCGATGGACGTCGGTGCGCTGACGCCGCCGCTCTGGGGCTTCGAAGAGCGTGAAAAGCTGATGGTGTTCTATGAACGCGCCAGCGGCTCGCGCATGCATGCGGCTTATGTCCGTCCGGGCGGCGTCCATCAGGACCTGCCGGAACAGCTCGTCCAGGATATCGGCGACTGGTGCGATCCGTTCCTGAAGGCGCTCGACGACATCGACAATCTGTTGACCGGCAACCGCATCTTCAAGCAGCGCAACGTCGATATCGGCGTCGTCTCGCTGGAGGATTGCTGGGCCTGGGGCTTCTCCGGCGTAATGGTGCGCGGTTCGGGCGCTGCCTGGGATCTGCGTCGCGCCCAGCCTTATGAATGTTATTCCGATCTCGAATTCGACATTCCGATCGGTAAGAACGGCGACAATTACGACCGCTACCTGATCCGCATGATCGAGATGCGCGAATCGGTCCGCATCATGAAGCAATGCGTCAACCGCCTGCTGTCGGATGCCAAGACTGGTCCTTTCTCGTCGATCGACGGCAAGGTCGTACCGCCGAAGCGCGGCGAGATGAAGCGCTCGATGGAAGCGCTGATTCACCACTTCAAACTCTATACCGAAGGCTACCACGTGCCGGCCGGCGAAGTTTACGCCGCCGTCGAGGCGCCGAAGGGCGAGTTCGGCGTCTATCTCGTCTCCGACGGCACCAACAAGCCCTATCGCTGCAAGATCCGTGCGCCTGGTTATGCCCATCTGCAGGCGATGGACTTCATGTGCCGCGGCCACCAGCTTGCCGACGTCGCGGCCGTGCTCGGCTCGCTCGACATCGTCTTCGGCGAGGTGGACCGCTGATGCAGCGTCTGCCGCTTGCCGTCGCACTCCTTCTCGCGGCATCCGGGGTTTCGGCCCAGGAGACCGATAAGCTCGGCACCCCGCTGGGTCGTAAGGAAGTGACGCCGCCGGCGGCGCAAACGTCTATGGGCGAGCTTTTGTCCAAGGGCTATCAGATCAAGGCTGCCATTCCGAATGGCAGCAAATTCGTCGTATTTATGCAGAAAGACCAGTCGGCCTATGCCTGCGAAATGCAGTCTTTGACCGCTTCGCGGTGTGGAACCCTAAACTGACAAGGCGTGAGGAAGAATGTCCGTTCGTCGATTAGCCGAAGATCAATTTCAGCCTGCCGCATTCGCTTTCAGCGATGAAAATGCGGTCTGGGCGGACAAGACGATCCAGAAATACCCCGCCGGCCGCCAGCAATCGGCGGTCATTCCGCTGTTGATGCGTGCGCAAGAGCAGGACGGCTGGGTCACGCGCGCGGCGATCGAAAAGATCGCCGACATGCTCGAGATGGCCTATATCCGGGTGCTCGAGGTCGCGACCTTCTATACGCAGTTCCAGCTGCATCCTGTCGGCACGCGGGCCCATGTCCAGGTCTGCGGCACGACGCCCTGCATGCTGCGCGGCTCGGAAGCGCTGATGTCGGTCTGCAAGAGCAAGATCCACGCCCATGCCTTCGAGCGCAATGCCGAAGGCACGCTGTCCTGGGAAGAGGTCGAATGTCTTGGCGCCTGCGTCAACGCCCCGATGGTGATAATCGGCAAGGACACCTATGAGGACCTGACGCCGGCGCGCCTCGAAGAGATCATCGATGCGTTCGCCGCCGGCAATGGCGCCGGCATCAAGCCCGGCACCCAGATCGACCGGATTTTCTCCGCACCCGAAGGCGGCCCGACCTCGCTGACGACGGAAGAGCCGAAGGCAAGAACGCGCGCCAAGAAGGCCGATGCCGAAACCATTTCGGCTCCCGTTGACGCCGCTCCGGTTCCGCCGTCGGAGGCTGCCCGCCCGAAGAGCACCGATGCCGAAACCAATGCCGCCCTGAAGACGCCGGCAACAGCGCCGAAGGCGGCTGCCAGGAATGCCAAGGCTGCCGAGCAGCAGCCGGTTTCCGGCACTGCGCCTGCCGAACCGGCCCCGGCACCCGCCGTCAAGGCCGAAGCCGCTGCGGCGGCAAAGCCTGCTTTGACCGACAAGAACCGTCCGGCCGGCATCGACAAGCCCGCCGCACCGGATGATCTGAAGATGATCTCGGGCGTCGGCCCGAAGATCGAGGCGACGCTAAACGAGATCGGCATCTTCACCTTCTCGCAGGTCGCGGGCTGGAAGAAGGCCGAGCGCGAATGGGTCGACAGCTACCTGAACTTCCGCGGCCGCATCGAGCGCGACGACTGGGTCAAGCAGGCCAAGGCGCTCGCCAAGGGCGGGGAAGCGGAATATATCAAGGTCTTCGGCAAGAAGCCGCGGTAAGAGGTGAAGCATGTTACAAGATAAAGACCGCATCTTTACCAACATCTACGGCCTCAAGGACAAGTCCCTGAAGGGCGCGATGAGCCGCGGCCATTGGGATGGCACCAAGCAGATCCTCGAAAAGGGCCGCGACTGGATCATCAACGAGATGAAGGCATCGGGCCTGCGCGGCCGCGGCGGCGCCGGTTTCCCAACCGGCCTCAAATGGTCCTTCATGCCGAAGGAAAGCGACGGCCGCCCGCATTACCTCGTCGTCAATGCCGACGAATCGGAGCCCGGTACCTGCAAGGACCGCGACATCATGCGCCACGATCCGCATACGCTGATCGAAGGCTGCGTCATCGCGAGCTTCGCCATGGGCGCCAATGCCGCCTATATCTATGTGCGCGGCGAATATATCCGCGAGCGCGAAGCGCTGCAGGCGGCGATCGACGAATGTTATGATTATGGCCTGCTCGGCAAGAACAACAAGCTTGGCTGGGACATGGACATCTACGTCCATCATGGCGCCGGCGCTTACATTTGCGGCGAGGAAACCGCGCTGCTCGAAAGCCTCGAAGGCAAGAAGGGCCAGCCGCGCCTGAAGCCGCCTTTCCCGGCCAATATGGGCCTTTACGGCTGCCCGACGACCGTCAACAACGTCGAATCGATCGCTGTCGCGCCGACGATCCTGCGCCGCGGCGCCGGCTGGTTCTCGGCCATCGGCCGTCCGAACAATGTCGGCACCAAGCTGTTCATGCTCTCCGGCCACGTCAACAAGCCGTGCACGGTCGAAGAGGAAATGGGCATCACCTTCCGCGAACTGGTCGACCGCCATGCCGGCGGCATTCGCGGCGGCTGGGACAACCTGCTCGCCGTCATCCCGGGCGGCGCATCCTGCCCGATCGTTCCGGCCAAGGACATCATCGACTGCCCGATGGATTTCGACGGCCTGCGCGGCGTCGGTTCCTCCTTCGGCACGGCCGCGGCGATCGTCATGGACAAGTCCACCGACGTCATCAAGGCGATCGCCCGCATCTCCGCCTTCTTCAAGCATGAGAGCTGCGGCCAGTGCACGCCGTGCCGCGAAGGCACCGGCTGGATGTGGCGGGTGATGGAGCGCATGGCCAAGGGCAATGCCCAGAAGCGCGAAATCGACATGCTGTTCCAGGTGACCAAACAAATCGAAGGCCACACCATCTGCGCGCTCGGCGACGCCGCCGCATGGCCGGTGCAGGGTCTGATCCGTAACTTCCGCCCCGAAATCGAAAAGCGCATCGACCAGTATACGGCGAGCGCGCTCGATCATGGCGCGGTTCTGGAGGCGGCTGAATAATCATGGCGGACAAGGCATCCGATAGCAGGAAAAAAGAAGACGCAGCGGATTTCGCGGCCGGCTTCGGCCGTCTTGCCGCCGAGATGCTGGAGAATGCACGGGCGATGCCGGTGCATCCGCTGATGGCGCATCCGGCCGCAGCCTTTGCTGCGGCAACGGCGATCGGCTTCGGTTTCTCGACCCAAATGGCGGGCGCCTTCTTCGGCGCCTTCCAGAGTGCGCTGGAGACGACCGGCAAGGTCGCTGCCGCCCTCGATGACACGCCGCCGGACGCGTTGACGCCCGACGTCGAGATCCGGCCGGAGAATATTCGCCCTGCCGTCAAGGTTGTCGCCAAGCCGGTTGAGAATAAGCCGGCGGTCGAGACCGCGCCGGTGGGCGGGGGAAAGCCGGTTGCCGAGAAGAAGGCAGGGCCGAAACTGACTGTTGTAACACCGGTCAGCCAACCCGCTGCCAGCCAGCCGAAGCCCGCCGTGAAGGCCAGGCCGGTTACCCTGGCGAAAAAGGCTGACGATCTCAAGCTGATCGCCGGCATCGGCCCGAAGCTGGAGCAGGTGCTGAACGACAAAGGCATTCGCAGCTTCGCCGAGATTGCCGCCTGGGGCGATGAGGACATCGCCCGGCTCGACGCAGAACTTGGCTTCAACGGCCGCATCGGGCGTGACGACTGGGCCGGCCAGGCGAAAATTCTGGCAGCGCGGGGCCGCAGACGGAAATGAACTGCCCGGCCGTATCAATCGGCCGGAAAGAGGGGCAGATCGGCGGACGGGCGGGGGCCTCAAGCTGCAGATGCCGGTGCGGGTTCCTGACCTGGAACGCGCGACAGAGAATTTGGGCGACATCAGCTGTCAGCCGGACGAAAGATCCGGCTTGGCAATGAGACTGTTGCAAAAAGTGGTTTGTTTGCCGTCATCAGGCAAACGGGAAACAGGACTGAGCGACGATGGCAAAACTGAAGATTGACGGCAACGAGATCGAAGTTCCGGATCATTACACGCTGTTGCAGGCGTGCGAAGACGCCGGCGCCGAGGTTCCGCGCTTCTGCTTCCATGAGCGCCTCTCGGTTGCCGGCAACTGCCGCATGTGCCTTGTCGAAGTGAAGGGCGGCCCGCCGAAGCCGCAGGCTTCGTGCGCCATGAGCGTGCGCGACATCCGCGGCGGCCCGAACGGCGAACTGCCCGAGGTCTTCACCAACACCCCGATGGTCAAGAAGGCCCGCGAAGGTGTGATGGAATTCCTGCTGATCAACCATCCGCTCGATTGCCCGATCTGCGACCAGGGCGGCGAATGCGACCTGCAGGACCAGGCGATGGCCTTCGGCATCGACACTTCGCGTTACCAGGAAGACAAGCGCGCCGTCGAAGACAAGTATATCGGCCCGCTGGTCAAGACGGTGATGAACCGCTGCATCCATTGCACGCGCTGCGTCCGCTTCACCACCGAGGTTGCCGGCATTTCCGAACTCGGCCTGATCGGCCGTGGCGAGGATGCTGAGATCACCACCTATCTCGAACAGGCGATGACCTCCGAACTGCAGGGCAATGTCGTCGACCTTTGCCCGGTCGGCGCGCTCACCTCCAAGCCTTTCGCCTTCACCGCGCGCCCCTGGGAATTGAACAAGACCGAATCGATCGACGTCATGGATGCCGTCGGTTCGGCGATCCGCGTCGATACCCGCGGTCGCGAAGTCATGCGCGTCCTGCCGCGTGTCAACGAGGCGATCAACGAAGAGTGGATTTCCGACAAGAGCCGTTTCATCTGGGACGGCCTGAAGACCCAGCGCCTCGACCGGCCCTACGTTCGCCGCGACGGCCGCCTGCAGCCGGCGACCTGGGCCGACGCCTTCGGCGCCATCAAGGCCGCCGTCGGCGCCACCTCCGGTGACAAGATCGGTGCGATCGCCGGCGACCTCGCTTCCGTCGAGGAAATGTATGCGCTCTCGGAACTGGTGAAGTCGCTGGGCTCGGCCAATCTCGACTGTCGACAGGATGGGGCGGCACTCGATCCGTCGCTCGGCCGTGCAAGCTATGTCTTCAACCCGACCATCTCGGGCATCGACCAGGCCGACGCGCTGCTGATCATCGGCGCCAATCCGCGCTTCGAGGCGGCGATCCTCAATGCCCGCATCCGCAAGCGCTGGCGCCGCGGCAAGTTCCCGATCGGCGTGATCGGCGAGCCGGGCGAACTGCGCTACAGCTATGACTATCTCGGCGGCGGTCCCGACACGCTGAAGGATCTGGTCGACGGCACCCACGCCTTTGCGGAGGTGCTGAAGAACGCTGCCAAGCCGATGATCATCATCGGCCAGGGCGCGCTGTCGCGCACCGACGGCGCCGGCGTTCTCGCCAGTGCCGCCAAGCTTGCCGGTTCTGTCGGTGCTGTTGTCGAAGGCTGGAACGGCTTTGCCGTCCTCCATACCGCCGCATCGCGCGTCGGCGGCCTCGACCTCGGCTTCGTGCCGGGCGCCAAGGGCGTTAACGCCGCCGAAATGCTGACGGCGATGGATGTGCTCTTCCTGCTCGGCGCCGACGAACTCGACTTCACCGCCAAGAAGGCCAAGCTGACGGTCTATATCGGCTCGCACGGCGATAACGGTGCCCATCACGCCGACGTCATTCTGCCGGCGGCCGCCTATACCGAAAAGTCCGGCACTTGGGTCAACACCGAAGGCCGCGTCCAGATGGGCAACCGCGCCGGCTTTGCGCCGGGTGACGCCCGCGAGGACTGGGCGATCATCCGTGCCCTTTCCGATGTGCTCGGCAAGAAGCTTCCCTTCGATTCGCTGAGCGAATTGCGCGTCCGGCTCTATGCCGCTTTCCCGCATTTCGCCGCCATCGACGAGATCGCCGAAACCGATAGCGCCCAAATTGCCGCAGTAGCGAAAAAAGCCGGCAAGATGAACAAGTCAGGGTTTGCGTCGCCGGTGAAAGACTTCTATTTGACGAACCCGATAGCGCGTGCCTCGGCAGTGATGGCGGAGTGCTCGGCATTGGCCCGCAACAACTTCAAAGTCGCGGCAGAGTAAGGGCAGGGGACTATGGATTCTTTCTTTTCGACCTATGTCTTGCCGGCGATCATCATGATCGGTCAGTCGCTGCTGCTTCTGGTCTGCCTGCTTGTCTTCATTGCCTATGTGCTGCTCGCCGACCGTAAGATCTGGGCGGCCGTGCAGCTGCGCCGCGGCCCGAACGTCGTTGGCCCCTTCGGCCTGTTCCAGTCTTTCGCCGACCTTCTGAAGTTCGTCTTCAAGGAGCCGATCATTCCGGCCGGCGCCAACAAGGCGGTGTTCCTGCTGGCCCCGCTGGTGACGGTGCTTCTGGCGCTGTCTACCTGGGCGGTGGTGCCGCTCGCCGACGGATGGGTGATCGCCAACATCAATGTCGGCATCCTCTATATCTTCGCGATTTCCTCGCTCGAGGTTTACGGCATCATCATGGGCGGCTGGGCTTCGAACTCGAAGTATCCGTTCCTCGGCGCGCTGCGTTCGGCGGCACAGATGGTGTCCTATGAAGTCTCGATCGGCTTCGTCATCGTCACCGTGCTTCTCTGCGTCGGCTCGCTGAACCTGACCGATATCGTCAATGCGCAGCATACCGGCCTCGGCACCATGCTCGGCCTGCCGGCCTCGTTCCTCGACTGGCACTGGCTGTCGCTCTTCCCGATGTTCATCATCTTCTTCATTTCGGCGCTCGCCGAAACGAACCGTCCGCCCTTCGACCTTCCGGAAGCCGAATCGGAACTCGTTGCCGGCTTCATGGTCGAATACGGCTCCTCGCCATACATGATGTTCATGCTCGGCGAATATGCGGCCGTCTGCCTGATGTGCGCGCTGACGACGATCCTCTTCCTCGGGGGCTGGCTGCCGCCGGTCGATATCTGGATCCTCAACTGGGTTCCCGGCATCATCTGGTTCACGCTGAAGGCCTGCCTGGTCTTCTTCATGTTCGCGATGGTCAAGGCCTTCGTTCCGCGCTACCGCTACGACCAACTCATGCGCCTCGGCTGGAAGGTGTTCCTGCCGCTGTCGCTCGCCATGGTCATCATCGTTGCATTCGTGCTGAAACTGATGGGTTGGGCATGACCATGTCAGCTCTCGTTTCCGGCAAAATTGGAGGTTGAAGATGGGAAGCTTGTCCAGCTCCATCAACTCGCTGTTCCTCAAGGAATTCTTCGGCGCGTTCTTTCTGTCGATGCGCTATTTCTTCCGCCAGAAGGCGACGATCAACTATCCCTTTGAAAAGGGCCCGGTTTCCCCGCGTTTCCGCGGCGAGCACGCGCTGCGCCGTTATCCGAACGGCGAGGAACGCTGCATTGCCTGCAAACTCTGCGAGGCAATCTGTCCTGCCCAGGCGATCACCATTGAGGCCGGCCCCCGCCGCAACGACGGTACGCGCCGCACGGTGCGCTACGACATCGATATGGTGAAGTGCATCTATTGCGGCTTCTGCCAGGAGGCCTGCCCGGTCGACGCGATCGTCGAAGGCCCGAATTTCGAGTTCGCGACGGAAACCCGCGAAGAGCTCTATTTCGACAAGGCGCGCCTTCTCGACAACGGTGACCGCTGGGAACGCGAAATCGCCCGCAACATCGCGATCGACTCGCCGTACCGCTGATTGGGTTTTGAAATGCCGCGATGGAGCTCTGCTGCTCCGGTCGCGGTCAATATGCACAGGAGCTTTGCCGGTCAGCCGCGCCAAGCTCTATCGGGCAGAAAAACTCCCGGCTGCCCGGGGGAAGATGAAAAAGGCACCAACATGGGTCTGCAGGCTCTATTTTTCTATCTTTTCGCGTTTGTCGCGGTGGCGTCGGCGTTCATGGTCATCTGGGCGAAGAACCCGGTTCACTCGGTTCTGTTCCTGATCCTGGTGTTCTTCAACGCGGCCGGCCTCTTCCTGCTGCTCGGTGCCGAATTCCTGGCGATGATCCTGCTCGTCGTCTATGTCGGAGCCGTCGCCGTTCTCTTCCTCTTCGTGGTGATGATGCTCGATATCGACTTCACGGAGCTCAGGGCAGGGGTTCTCGAATACGCGCCGATCGGCGGGCTGATCGGGATCATTCTCGCCGCCGAGCTGATTGTCGTCATCGGCGGCAGCGTCATCTCGCCTGAGATCGCCAAATCCGTCGCCATGCCGATCCCGGCGCTCAGCGAGCGCACCAATACCGCCGCTCTCGGCGACGTGCTCTACACCAACTACGTCTATTTCTTCGAGATCGCCGGCCTGGTGCTGCTGGTCGCCATGATCGGCGCGATCGTGCTGACGCTGCGGCACCGCACCAATATCAAGCGGCAGAATATCCCGAGGCAAGTTGCCCGCACGCCCGCCACCGCCGTCGAGGTGGTGTCGGTCAAGCCCGGGCAGGGCGTCTAAAGGCAGGTCAAGGAACAAAGAACATGGTCATCGGACTTTCCCACTACCTGACGGTCAGCGCCATCCTCTTCACGCTCGGTGTCTTCGGCATCTTCCTGAACCGGAAGAACGTCATCGTCATCCTGATGTCGATCGAACTGATCCTGCTTGCCGTCAACATCAATATGGTCGCCTTCTCCTCCTTCCTGAACGACATCGTCGGCCAGGTCTTCGCGCTGTTCATCCTGACGGTCGCGGCTGCCGAAGCGGCGATCGGTCTTGCAATTCTCGTTGTCTTCTACCGCAACCGCGGCTCGATCGCGGTCGAAGACGTCAATATGATGAAGGGCTGAGTGGCTCATGTTCCTCTATAAGGCTATCGTCTTTCTTCCCTTGATCGGTGCGATCGTCGCCGGCCTGTTCGGCCGCGCCATCGGCGCCAAGGCTTCGGAATATGTCACCAGCGGCCTGATGATCATCGCCGCCATCCTGTCCTGGATCGTCTTTTTCAACGTCGGCATGGGACATCTCGAAGGCGGCCCGATCAAGGTCGAGGTGCTGCGCTGGATCCAGTCGGGCGGCATCGACGTCTCCTGGTCGCTGCGTGTGGATACGCTGACCTCCGTCATGCTGATCGTCGTCAACACGGTCTCGACGCTGGTGCACATCTATTCGATCGGTTACATGCACACCGATCCGCATCGTCCGCGCTTCTTCGCCTATCTCTCGCTCTTCACCTTCGCCATGCTGATGCTGGTGACGGCCGATAACCTGGCCCAGATGTTCTTCGGCTGGGAAGGCGTCGGTCTCGCCTCCTATCTCTTGATCGGCTTCTGGTTCAAGAAGCCGTCGGCAACCGCTGCGGCGATGAAGGCCTTCATCGTCAACCGCGTCGGCGACTTCGGCTTCGTGCTCGGCATTGCCGGCGTCTTCGTGCTGTTCGGCTCGATCAATCTCGACACGATCTTTGCCAATGCCTCGAACTTCGCCCCGCATGAAGGCGGCGGCGAGGCAAGCGAAGTGATCCTCAATCTCTTCGGCATGCAACTCGACAAGGCGCATGCGCTGACCGGCATCTGCCTGCTGCTGTTCATGGGCGCCATGGGCAAGTCGGCGCAGTTCCTGCTGCACACCTGGCTGCCGGACGCGATGGAAGGCCCGACCCCGGTCTCGGCCCTCATCCATGCCGCCACCATGGTCACCGCCGGCGTCTTCCTCGTCGCCCGCATGTCGCCTCTCTTCGAACTGTCGCCGGATGCACTCGTCGTCGTCACCGTGATCGGCGCGATCACCGCCTTCTTCGCGGCGACCGTCGGCCTGGTGCAGAACGACATCAAGCGCGTCATCGCCTATTCCACCTGTTCGCAGCTCGGCTACATGTTCGTGGCACTCGGGGTAGGGGCCTATGGCGCGGCGATCTTCCATCTCTTCACGCACGCCTTCTTCAAGGCGCTGCTCTTCCTCTGCGCCGGCTCGGTCATCCATTCCGTCGATGGCGAGCAGGACATGCGCTACATGGGTGGGCTTTGGCCGCATATTAAAGTGACCGGCATCCTGATGATCATCGGCACGCTGGCAATTACCGGCGTCGGCATTCCCTTCACGCCGATCGGCTTTGCCGGCTTCTTCTCCAAGGATGTGATCATCGAGGCGACCTATGCTTCGCATTCGCCGGTCGCGGGCTTTGCCTTCTCGTTGCTGGTCATCGCGGCTCTGTTCACCAGCTTCTATTCCTGGCGCCTGATCTTCATGACCTTCTTCGGCAAGCCGCGCGCGTCGCACGAGGTCATGCATCACGTCCACGAATCGCCGCAGGTGATGTTGGTGCCGCTCTATCTTCTCGCGATCGGTGCCGTGTTTGCCGGCGTGATCTTCGAAGGCCGGTTCTACGGCGAGGAATATGCCGAGTTCTGGAAAGGTGCGCTGTTTACCGGCGCCGAGAACGAGTTGGTGGAACAGTTCCATCATGTGCCGGCGCTGGTTGGCCTCAGCCCCTTCATCGCCATGCTGCTCGGCTTCGTCCTCGCCTGGTACATGTATATCCGTTCGCCGCAGACGCCGCGCGTCCTCGCCAAGCAGCACCGCGTGCTCTACCATTTCCTGCTGAACAAGTGGTATTTCGACGAACTTTACGACTTCCTGTTCGTCCGCACGGCCAAGGCGCTCGGCCGTTTTCTGTGGAAGAAGGGTGACGTCGGTGTCATCGACACCTACGGCCCGAACGGCGTCGCCGCTCGCGTCGTCGCCGTTACCGACCGCGTCGTCCGCCTGCAGACCGGTTACCTCTATCACTATGCCTTCGCCATGCTGATCGGCATTGCGGCGCTTGTTACCTGGATGATGCTCGGGAGTTCCTTCTGATGACCGATTGGCCTATTCTTTCAACGGTCACCTTCCTGCCGCTCGTCGGCGTGGTGCTCCTGCTCTTGATGAACGGCGAGAGCGCTAGCGGCCGCAAGAACGTGCTGTGGATCTCGCTGATCACCACCGTGTTCACCTTCGTCGTCTCGCTCTTGATCTGGACCGGTTTCGACAATGCCAATCCGGGCTTCCAGATGGTCGAGAAGCATGACTGGCTCGGCACTGGTATCGGCTACCACCTTGGCGTCGACGGCATCTCCATGCTGTTCGTCATCCTGACGACCTTCCTCATGCCCTTCTGCGTGTTGGCGAGCTGGCTCTCGATCGAGAAGCGCCTGAAGGAATACATGATCGCCTTCCTCATCCTGGAAACGATGATGATCGGCGTCTTCGTCGCGCTCGATATCGTGCTCTTCTACGTCTTCTTCGAGGCGGGCCTCATTCCGATGTTCCTGATCATCGGCGTCTGGGGCGGCAAGGACCGCGTTTATGCGAGCTACAAGTTCTTCCTCTACACGCTGCTCGGCTCGGTGCTGATGCTGCTCGCCATCATGGCGATGTACTGGCAGGCCGGCACGACCGACATCACCGCATTGCTTGCCTACAAGTTCCCGCCGGCGCTGCAGACCTGGTTATGGCTTGCCTTCTTCGCCTCGTTTGCCGTGAAGATGCCGATGTGGCCGGTCCATACCTGGCTTCCGGATGCGCACGTTCAGGCGCCGACGGCAGGCTCGGTGATCCTGGCCGGCGTGCTCCTGAAGCTCGGCGGCTACGGCCTCATCCGCTTCTCGCTCGGCATGTTCCCTGTGGCGTCGGATTATTTCGCGCCGCTCGTCTTCGCGATGTCTGTCATCGCCATCATCTACACCTCGCTGGTGGCGATGATGCAGGACGACATCAAGAAGCTGATCGCCTATTCCTCGGTGGCGCACATGGGCTACGTGACCATGGGCATCTTCGCCGCCAACATGCAGGGCGTCCAGGGTTCGATCTTCCAGATGCTGTCGCACGGCATTGTCTCCGGCGCGCTCTTCCTCTGCGTCGGCGTCGTCTACGATCGCACCCACACCCGCGAGATCAACGCCTATGGCGGCCTCGTCAACAACATGCCGAAATATGCAGTCGCAATGATGGTCTTCACCATGGCCAATGTCGGGCTTCCCGGCACCTCGGGCTTCATCGGCGAATTCCTGACGCTGATGGGCGTCTTCCGGGTCAATACCTGGGTCGCGCTCTTTGCCGCCACCGGCGTCATCCTCTCGGCCGCCTATGCGCTCTGGCTCTATCGCCGGGTGATCTTCGGCGCGCTTGAGAAGGAAAAGCTGAAGGCGCTGCTCGATCTGTCCAGACGCGAACAACTGATCCTCTATCCGCTGGTCGCACTGACCATCTTCTTCGGCGTTTACCCGGCCCCGGTCTTCGATGCGACGGCCGCCTCGGTGGATCTGCTGGTCAACAACTACACGGCCGCCGTGCACGCAGCGCAGAATGTTGCGCTGTCTATGAATTGATGACGGGACTTATCGGACATGACCGCTGAAACAATTCTCCTCAGTCTGCATCTTTCCGCGCCGGAGCTCATCCTTGCGGTCGGCGCCCTGGTCCTGTTGATGGTCGGCGTCTTCTCGGGCGAGCGGTCGGGCCTTGTCGTCACCGGCCTCGCCATCGTCCTGCTGTTGGCCGCCGGCCTGTGGCTGCTCTTCGTGCCGGCAGAAGGCCTCGCCTATGGCGGCGTCTACATGGCCGACGGTTTCTCGCGCTTCATGAAGCTGGTGGCGCTCATCGGTTCGCTGGTCGCCCTGGTCATGACGATGGGGCATGCGCGCGAAAATCAGCTCGACAAGTTCGAGTTCCCGGTTCTGCTGGTGCTGGCGACGCTCGGGATCCTGCTGATGATCTCGGCCAACGACCTGATCTCGCTCTATCTGGCGCTGGAACTGCAGTCGCTGGCGCTCTATGTCGTCGCCGCGATCAACCGCGACAGCCTGAAGTCGACGGAAGCTGGCCTGAAATATTTCGTCCTCGGCGCGCTGTCCTCCGGCATGCTGCTCTACGGCATGTCGCTGGTCTATGGTTTCACCGGCCACACGCATTTCTCCGAGATCGCCCAGGCGCTTTCGGTCGAGGGCGCGCGTTCGCTCGGCCTGATCTTCGGCCTGGTCTTCATTCTCGCCGGCATTGCCTTCAAGATCTCGGCCGTTCCCTTCCACATGTGGACGCCGGACGTTTATGAAGGCGCGCCGACGCCGGTCACCGCCTTCCTGGCCGCTGCCCCCAAGGTTGCCGCCATGGCGATGATGACGCGCATCGTCATCACCGCCTTCCAGCCGGTTCTGGCCGACTGGCAGCAGGTCGTCGTCTTCATCTCGATCGCCTCGATGCTGCTCGGCTCGTTTGCCGCGATCGGCCAGAAGAACATTAAGCGGCTGATGGCTTATTCGTCGATCGGTCACATGGGCTATGCGCTGGTCGGCCTTGCCGCCGGCAACCAGACCGGTGTTTCCGGCGTCATGCTGTATATGGTCATCTATATGGTCATGACCCTCGGCACCTTCGCAATCATCATGTCGATGCGGCGCAAGGACGGCACCGTCGTCGAAAACGTCGACGATCTGGCCGGCCTTTCCACGACCAACCCGTTCATGGCCGTGGTGCTGACGGCGCTGATGTTCTCGCTCGCCGGCATTCCGCCGCTCGCCGGCTTCTTCGCCAAGTACTTCGTCTTCGTCGCCGCCATCGAAGCCAAGCTCTATGCGCTTGCCATTATCGGCGTTCTCGCCTCGGTCGTCGGCGCCTATTATTATCTGCGCGTCATCAAGCTGATGTGGTTCGATGAGGCGACCGGCGAATTCGCCCGGGTTTCCGGCGCGCTGCGTCTGGTCTTCGGTCTCTCCGGTCTCTTCGTCACTGCCTATGTGCTCATCGGCGGCCCGATCGGCGGTGCGGCAGAGCTTGCCGCCGCGACGCTCTTCTGATGGGTTCCGACGGACGCCGGATATCGCTCGGCGATTTCAGGCACGAGGCTCTGTCGGAAACATCGTCCACCAACAGCGAATGCCTTGCCCGGGCTCGGGCGGGCGATGGCGGCAATCTCTGGGTGACCGCCGAGCGGCAGTCCGGCGGCCGCGGCCGTCGCGGCAGGCTCTGGGTTTCCGAACGCGGCAATCTCTACGCCTCGCTTCTATTGGTCGATCCGTCGCCGATGGAGCGCCTCAGTTCTCTGCCGCTTGCCGTCGCCGTTGCCGTGCACCAGGCGATCCGCCGGGTGCTGCCGCTGGGCGCCGAGCCGCTCGAGGTCAAATGGCCGAACGATATCCTCATCGGCCGAAAGAAGACCTGCGGCATCCTCGTCGAAGGCGAGGGGCTGCCGGACGGCCGCTACGCGCTGATCATCGGTATCGGCATCAATGTCTCGGTCATGCCGGATAATCCGCTCTACCCTGCCACCTGCCTGCGTCAGCAGGGAAGTGCGGCCTCGCCGGAGGAACTCTTCGCCCATCTCTTCGCCGCCATGGCGGATGTGCTCGAAATCTGGGATCAGGGCCGCGGCATCGGTGAGATCACGGCGCTCTGGCGCGCGGTCGCCTGCGGCATCGGCGAAAAGATCACGGTGAATTTGCCGGACCGATCGATTTCCGGACAATTCGCCGGAATAGATGATAATGGCTTGTTGATGCTCGATACCGGCACTGGCAGGATAATGCCCATTGCTGCCGGTGATGTGTTTTTTGAATAGCGGAAAAAACGAAAATTATGGCGAAACAGGACGAGTTGGTATTCCTGCCTCTGGGCGGCGTTGGCGAGATCGGCATGAATCTCGCTCTCTATGGCTACGGCCCGTCAGAGCATCGCCAATGGATCATGGTCGATTGCGGCGTCACCTTTCCCGGCCCCGACCTGCCGGGCGTCGATCTCGTGCTGCCCGATATCCGCTTCCTCGCCAGTGAACGCAAGAACCTCAAGGCGATCATCATCACCCATGCGCATGAAGACCATTATGGCGCGCTCGCGGATCTCTGGCCGGGTCTCAACGTGCCGGTCTATGCCTCGGGCTTTACATCAGGTCTGCTCGAAGCCAAGCGCAATTTCGAGAAGGCCAGAATCGGTGAGGTGCCGGTGACGCCGTTCAAGGCAGGCGACACGATCAATGTCGGCCCATTCAGCATCGAAGGTGTGGCCGTCAACCATTCGATCCCCGAGCCGATGTCGCTGATGATCCGCACGCCGCTCGGCAATGTCATCCACACCGGCGACTGGAAGATCGACCACGAGCCTTCGCTCGGACCCCTGACCGATGAGACGCGTTTCCGTCAACTCGGCGACGAGGGCGTTCTGGCGCTGATGTGCGATTCCACCAACGCGCTGCGCGACGGTGTCTCGCCCTCCGAAAAGGATGTATCGGAAAGCCTGCGCAAGATCATCGAGGATGCCGAGGGCCGGGTGGCGATCACCACCTTTTCGTCGAATGTCGGGCGCATCCGCACCGTTGCCGAAGCTGCCGAGGCGGCCGGCCGCGAAGTGCTGCTGCTCGGCAGCTCGCTGAAGCGGGTCGTCGACGTTGCCCAGGATATCGGCCTGATGGAGGGCGTAAAACCCTTCATCTCCGAGGAGGAATACGGCTACATCCCGCGCGACAAGGTCGTCGTCATCCTGACCGGCAGCCAGGGCGAGGCGCGGGCAGCCCTTGCCAAGCTCTCCCGCGACGAGATGCGCAATGTTGCCTTTGCCGCAGGCGATATCGTCGTCTTTTCCTCCCGCGCCATTCCCGGCAACGAAAAGGCGATCCAGGATATCAAGAACGGCCTCGTCGAGCAGGGCGTGCACATCATCACTGATACCGAGGCGCTGGTTCACGTTTCCGGCCATCCCCGCCGCAACGAATTGCAGCGGATGTACGAGTGGACGCGGCCGAAGATCGTCGTGCCGGTGCATGGCGAGGCGACGCATCTGACGGCGCATAAGGAACTCGCCGAGCAATCGGGCATCGCAATCGTGCCGCGCGTGCGCAACGGCGACATCCTGCGGCTCGCGCCCGGTGCCGCCGAGGTGATCGGCGAGGCGCCGCACGGCCGCATCTACAAGGACGGTTCGCTGATCGGCGATTTCGACGAGATGGGCATCGGCGAGCGCAAGAAGCTCTCCTATGTCGGCCATGTCGCGGTCAGCGTCGTGCTCGATGCCCGCTACGACATCGTTGGAGATCCCGATCTCGTCTCGATCGGCCTGCCCGTTTATGACGACGAGGGCGAGGAGATGGAAGATACGCTCTTCGATGCGGCGATCAGCGCCATCGAAAGCATTCCCCGCGCCCGTCGCAAGGATATCGACATGGTACAGGAGGCCGTGCGCCGCGCCATCCGCGCCGCCGCGAACCATGCCTGGGGCAAGAAGCCGGTCGTAACCGCCTTCGTCACCAAGGTCTGATCATGCTCGGCCGGGTGAACCACATCGCCATCGCCGTTCCCGATCTGGCGGCGGCGACGGCCGCCTATCGCGACACGTTGGGTGCTGCGGTATCAGAGCCGCAGGCTCTGCCGGAACACGGCGTCACCGTCGTCTTCGTCGAATTGCCGAACACCAAGGTCGAATTGCTGCAGCCGCTTGGGGAAACCTCGCCGATCGCAGCCTTCCTCGAAAAGAACCCCTCCGGCGGCATGCACCACATCTGTTATGAGGTGGACGATATTCTGCTTGCCCGTGACCGGTTGGTCGCGGCCGGGGCGAGGGTGCTCGGCGATAGCAAGCCGAAGACCGGCGCGCATGGCAAGCCGGTGCTGTTTCTGCACCCTAAGGATTTCTTCGGCACGCTGATCGAACTCGAACAGGCCTGACATCCGCTTTGGCTGCGGCAGAGTGACCCGAAGGCGGGGAAATTCCTCGTTCGCTTTGAATTGGCCGCCGTTCCGCCGTATAAGGGCGCCCAACTCAAAATGACAGAACGTCCTTCGCCGTCCTGTCGGCACGACACCACTGGGAACCACAATGCTCCAGACCTTCCTTCAGGGATTTGCCGTCTACTTCATCGTCTGGTGGATGACGCTTTTTGCCGTGCTGCCGATCGGTCTGCGCACCCAGGCTGAGGACAACGACGTCGTGCTCGGCACTGTTCCGAGCGCGCCCAGCCGGTTTCGTGCCGTCTTTACCTTTTCGCTGACGACGCTGATATCGGCTCTGATTTACGGCCTCTGGTATGTCTGTGACACCTATTTCGGCTGGGGCTTCGATGCCCTTCCACAACTCGGGCCGAGCTTCTACTAAAACCTAGCTTTTGCCCAAACTTTGGGCAGATGTAAATTTAGCCGGACGGCATGCCGTCATACCGCCGTCATGCTTTTGCAGCAAAGAGCGCACGTAACGGAATGAGGCCCATCTCCTTACGGAAGCGGGCGGATTTTGGAGTGGGATGGGAAGCCGAAAAACCAAAAAAAAACAAGGCTAAAAGCCTTGTTTTAAGTATCGCGTGATCCGTAACCGTTGCCGGGGCTGCGACGAGCGCGCCTAAGATCTGATCCTCCCAAGACTTGACCGCGAATTCGGCAAGAATTTATCCTTCCTGCCTGTTTTGTGAGCTAAAGCTAGCTCAAACATTGGGCTTTGTCATCAGCTTTTTTTGCATTTTTGCTACACTCTAGCAAAATTTTTCTGTTGACAAGATTTTCGTTCAAGTCCTTATAAACACGCGCTTTTTCACGCCCTGTCATTTTGCGGCTGCGAACATGCGCGTGCGGGAGGTTGCCGACATCAGTTGCGGGTTTCCTTCCTGCCGCGAAGCGGCTATGAACGCTGCCGACATTAACCATTGTCTTTCGATTCCGCTTTCGGCGGATCTCAACTGCTTCGGAATCCGCCATGCGTCTGTCCCGCTATTTCATGCCCATCCTCAAGGAAAACCCCAAAGAGGCGGAAATCGTCTCCCATCGGCTGATGCTGCGGGCCGGCATGATCCGCCAGCAGTCGCAGGGCATTTATTCCTGGCTGCCGCTCGGCAAGCGCGTGCTCGATAAGGTCAACGCCATTATCCGCGACGAGCAGAACCGGGCCGGCGCCATCGAGCTGTCGATGCCGACCCTGCAGTCGGCCGAACTCTGGCAGGAGAGCGGCCGTTACGACGCCTACGGCAAGGAGATGCTGCGCATCAAGGACCGGCAGGACCGGCCGATGCTCTATGGTCCCACCAATGAGGAGATGGTGACGGATATTTTCCGCTCCTCCGTCAAGTCCTACAAGGACCTGCCGCTCAATCTCTATCACATCCAGTTGAAGTTCCGCGACGAGATCCGCCCGCGCTTCGGCACCATGCGCTCGCGCGAATTCATGATGAAGGATGCCTATTCCTTCGATCTGACGCGTGAAGCGGCGGAGCATTCCTACAACAAGATGTTTGCCGCCTACCTCAGAACATTCGATCGGCTCGGCCTGCGCGCCATTCCGATGCGCGCCGATACCGGCCCGATCGGTGGCAATCTCAGCCATGAATTCATCATTCTTGCCGATACCGGCGAATCCGAGGTCTTTTGCCACAAGGATTTCGTCGGCTTCGATATTCCTGGCGAAAGCACCGATTTCGACAGCGTCGAAGGCCTGCAAGCGATCTTCGACAAATGGACCTCGCTCTATGCGGCGACTTCGGAAATGCACGACGAGGCGGCCTTCAACGCCGTTCCCGAAGGCGACCGCCTGTCGGCCCGCGGCATCGAGGTCGGCCATATCTTCTATTTCGGTACGAAATATTCCGAGCCGATGGGCGCGAAAGTGCAGGGACCGGACGGTAAAGAACACTTCGTTCACATGGGTTCCTACGGTATCGGCCCGACACGCCTTGTTCCCGCCATCATCGAAGCCTCGCATGATGATAACGGAATCATCTGGCCGGCATCGGTTGCGCCGTTCGATGTCGTGGTGATCAACATGAAGGCGGGCGATCAGGCCTGCGACGATACTTGCGAGCTGATCTATGCCGCGCTGAGCAAGGCCGGCAAGGATGTGCTCTATGACGATACCGACGACCGGGCCGGCACGAAGTTCGCGACCGCCGACCTGATCGGCGTGCCTTTCCAGATTATTGCCGGCCCGCGCGCGGTCGCAAACGGCGAAGTTGAGGTGAAGGACCGCAAGACCGGCGACCGCGAAACGATGACCATCGAAGCGGCGATCAACAGGTTCCTGGCTTAAGGAAACGGAGGCGAAATGGCAGAGGCAGCAGTGGACCGGAGTTCGAAATCCGGCTTGGGTCCGGCTGGCAAGCCATTTTCCACCTTCGAACGCCTCGTGGCGTGGCGCTATCTGCGCGCCCGCCGCAAGGAGGCCTTCATCTCGGTGATCGCCGGCTTCTCCTTCGTTGGCATCATGCTCGGCGTTGCGACGCTGATCATCGTCATGGCCGTCATGAACGGCTTCCGCACCGAACTCGTCTCGCGCATCCTCGGCATCAACGGCCATATGATCGTCCAGCCGTCCGATGGCCCTTTCACCGATTATCCCGATCTCGCCAGCAGGCTCGCGGCTGTGCCCGGCGTCAAGATGGCGCTGCCGCTGGTGGAAGGCCAGGTGCTTGCCTCCGCTCAGGCCGGCGGCAGCACTGGCGCCCTGGTGCGCGGCGCCCGTGCCGAAGACCTGACGAAGCTCAAGACGATTTCCGGCAACATCAAATCAGGCGACATGGTGGGTTATGCCTCCGGCCAGGGTGTGCTGATCGGTACCGGCATGGCCAACCAGCTCGGGTTGAGCGTCGGCGATCTCATTACACTGACGTCTCCGGATGGTGACATCACGCCGATGGGCGTCAGCCCCCGCGTCAAGTCCTACAAGATCTCCGGCCTCTTCGAGATCGGCATGTCGGAATATGATTCCTCGATCATCTTCATGCCGCTCGAGGAGGCGCAGCTTTATTTCAATGCCGAAGGGCTGGTGCAGTCGATCGAGCTTTTCGTCGATCACCCCGACGATATCGACGCGCTGAGGCCCAAGGTGGAGGAGGCGGCCGGCCGCCAGATTAACCTCACCGACTGGCGCCAGCGCAACCAGACTTTCTTTTCGGCACTGCAGGTCGAGCGCAACGTCATGTTCATGATCCTGACGCTGATCGTGCTTGTGGCGGCGCTGAACATCATCTCCGGTCTGATCATGCTGGTGAAGGACAAGGGCAGCGATATCGCCATCCTGCGTACCATGGGCGCCAGCGCCGGTGCGATCATGCGGATCTTCTTCATGACCGGGGCGGCGATCGGTATCGTCGGCACCCTTGCCGGAGTGCTGCTCGGCGTTCTCGTCTGCGTCAACATCGAGTCCATCCGCCAGTTCTTCTCCTGGATTTCCGGCACCGTGATCTTTAATCCGCAGGTCTATTTCCTCAGCCAGCTGCCGGCCGAGATGCAGCTCAGCGAAACCATTTCGATCGTCGTCATGGCGCTGACGCTCTCCTTCATCGCGACGATCTTTCCGGCCTGGCGCGCCTCCAGGCTCGATCCGGTGCAGGCCCTGCGCTACGAATAAGGAATGCCGACTTCATGAACCGCAACGTCGTTCTCAAGCTTACCGGCGTCGAGCGCCATTACGGGCAGGGCGATACGCTGCTCCCGATCCTGAAGGGCGCGGAATTTTCGCTGTCGAAAGGCGAGATCGTCGCTCTCGTCGCTCCGTCGGGGACCGGCAAGTCGACGCTGCTGCATATTGCCGGCCTGCTGGAGCATCCAGACGGCGGTGAAGTCACCATCAACGGCCATGCGTGCGACGGCCTTTCAGACGAGAAACGTACCGGGATCCGCCGCAGCGAGATCGGCTTCGTCTACCAGTTCCACCACCTCTTGCCCGAATTTTCGGCGCTCGAAAACATCATGATGCCGCAGCTGATTGCCGGACTGTCCTGGAAGGAAGCCGGCGAGCGGGCCGGCCAGCTCCTCGATTATATGCGCATCGGCCATCGTGGCGCCCATCGCCCCGGCGAGCTTTCCGGCGGCGAGCAGCAGCGCGTCGCGATTGCCCGCGCCGTTGCCAATGCGCCAAGCTTGCTTCTTGCCGACGAGCCGACCGGCAATCTCGACCCGGAAACGGCAGCCTACGTCTTCGACGCGCTGGAGGCGCTGGTGCGCCAGTCCGGCCTCGCGGCGCTTATCGCCACCCACAATCACGAACTCGCCCGCCGCATGGATCGGCGCGTGACGATCTCGGACGGCAAGATCGTCGATTTCTAAAACCGCGGTCTATGGCTGTCCGGCTTGCGCCGATGCGCAACCGGCTGGATAGTGTGCTGCCCCTCACCCTAACCCTCTCCCCGTAAAAACGGGGAGAGGGGACGCGCCATGCGAGAGGTTTGCGGGAGGCCGAGAGGGTGCGGCATATCCCGAAGGTGCCGGCAGGCGGATGAGGGGCTGGTTCCGCCGATCTCGCCGTTCTCCTGGCCGTACACCACGCACTCAATCGGCAATTCGAACCCGAGGCAGCACTGCGGTCACGGGATGACCAGTCCGCCGTGATAATCGAGCATATAGGCCTTGCGGCCGTCGACCATGATGCATTCGTGGCCGCTGAAGCGCTTGCAACTGCCCTCGCTGCGGTCGAGATAACGGCCGAGCGGATGATCGAATTCCATTCCGCCAAGAAAGCGCCCCTGCCGATACATGGCTGAAAGTGCCGCCTTGATCACCGTCCCGGCGGCAGCGCCGTCGATGACATCCGGTGCAACGATCCATCCGAAATAATTCATCACCCAGATCGGCTCGCCGGCAGACCACACCACCTCCTGTCCGGCGAAATCGGTGCCGCCGAAATAGCTGTCGAGATAGCGCCAGTCGCCGCTCTCGTAACCGATATCATGGGAACCCTGTCGGCAGGGCGCGCTCGGCACGCCGCCGCCGACATAGGTCGCGGCCTTGGCCTCCACGACGAATTCATTCAGCATCGCAATGTCGACCATATCGTTCTCCTCTCGGCCGAATGCTGGCAAATATGCAGCAACGTGTAAAGAACAAAAGCGGAACAATAGTCGGAAAGAAGTGGCTCGCTTTAAACGGAGGTCAGACGGCTGAGGCCATGCTGATCTGAGGCGGATCGGGCGAGGACCACGGCCTGTCCATTACACGCGTGTCGGTCCCTCCCGATTCGCAATGCGCTGCCGGAGATTCTCCGAACACAAGAAAGGAGGAAAAGATTCCTGTTGACAATGGAACATATATCGAACAAATTGAAAACATAACGAGTAAAGGAGAGCCAAATGACTGACATGATCCGTGATATCGCAGCATTCACCTCCATCGCAATGTTCGTTGCCAGCTTCTCGCTGATTGTCATGGCGATCTAAAGTTTTCAGGGGACCGCATGGCAATCATGCGGTCCGGACGTGGGACTTCTGCTGGACATCATCGCCCTCTATGCCGACAATGCGCCCGATTCATTCGGGTGATTGGGAAGGCATGTCATGGTGGATACGGCAAAGGGTTCTACGGCTGAGGCGACCGGCGGCACGCCGGGCTTCATCCATCTGAGGGTCCATTCTGCCTATTCGCTTCTTGAGGGCGCTTTGCCGCTGAAGAAGATCCTCTACAAGGCGACCGGCGACAGCCAGCCGGCAATCGCCATTACCGACACCAACAATCTGTTCGTCGCACTGGAATTTTCCCAGAAGGCGATGGACGAGGGCCTGCAGCCAATCATCGGTTGCCAGGTCTCGATCGACATGGAAGACGGGTTGGAAACGGAAAAGCGCGGCGGCCAGCAGGCCCTGGTCAAGCTGCCGTCGATCGTTCTTCTCGCTGCCACGGATGCCGGTTACGAACGGCTGGTCGATCTCGTCAGCCGCGCTTATCTCGGCGGTGAAAGCAACCAGGCCATTCATGTCAGAGCCTCCTGGCTGGCGGAGGCCGGCACCGAAGGGCTGATTGCTTTGACCGGCGCCCTGACCGGGCCGGTCGACGCGGCGATCAAAGAGGGCCATTCCGCCCAGGCGGAAGCCCGGCTACTCGCGCTGAAGAGCCTGTTCGGCGATAGGCTCTATGTCGAACTGCAGCGGCACGGCACCTACGACAAGCGCCACGAGCAGAGGATCGTCGGGCTCGCCTATGCCCACGACCTGCCGCTGGTTGCGACCAATGAGGCCTTCTTCCCGACCCGCGACGATTACGACGCCCATGATGCGCTGATGGCGGTCGCCCACAACGCCATCGTCTCCGACGACAGCCGCTTTCGCTTGACGCCGGACCATTATCTGAAGAGCCGGGCCGAGATGGCCAAGCTTTTCGCCGACCTGCCGGAAGCGCTGGAAAATACGATCGAGATCGCCAGGCGCTGCTCCTTTGTGCTGAAGACGCGCAAGCCGATCCTTCCCCGCTTCACCGGCGCGACCGACGATGCCGAGGAAGCCGAACGCGCCGAGGCGAGCGAATTACGCCGCCAGGCGGTCGAAGGGTTGGACCTGCGGCTTGCGACGCTCGGCATGTCGCCGGGTTACGAGGAAAAGGAATATCGCGAGCGGCTGGATTTCGAGCTCAGTGTCATCGAGCGCATGCGTTTTCCTGGTTACTTCCTGATCGTTGCCGACTTCATCAAATGGGCCAAGCAGCACGATATTCCGGTCGGTCCCGGCCGCGGTTCCGGCGCAGGCTCGCTTGTTGCCTACGCCTTGACGATTACCGATGTCGATCCGCTGCGGTTTTCGCTGCTGTTCGAGCGCTTCCTTAATCCCGAACGCGTCTCGATGCCGGACTTCGACATCGACTTCTGCCAGGACCGCCGCGAAGAGGTGATCCGCTACGTCCAGGCCAAGTATGGCCGCGAGCAGGTGGCGCAGATCATCACCTTCGGTTCGCTGCAGGCGCGCGCCGCCCTTCGCGACGTCGGTCGCGTGCTTGAGATGCCCTACGGTCAGGTCGACAAGATCTGCAAACTCGTGCCGAACAACCCGGCCAACCCGACGCCGCTGTCGAAGGCGATCGAGGAGGAGCCGAAGCTGCAGGAGGAGGCGGCAAAGGAACCGGTCGTCGCGCGCCTGCTCGACATTGCCCAGAAGATCGAGGGGCTTTACCGCCATGCCTCGACGCACGCCGCCGGCATCGTAATCGGCGACCGGCCGCTCTCCAAGCTGGTGCCGATGTATCGCGATCCGCGCTCCGACATGCCGGTTACCCAGTTCAACATGAAATGGGTGGAGCAGGCCGGCCTCGTCAAGTTCGACTTCCTCGGCCTGAAGACGCTGACGGTGCTGAAGGTCGCCGTCGATTTCGTCGCCAAGCGCGGCATCGCGGTCGACCTTGCCGCCATTCCTCTCGACGACAAACCAACCTACGAGATGCTGTCGCGCGGCGAAACGGTCGGTGTGTTCCAGGTGGAAAGTGCCGGCATGCGCAAGGCGCTGATCGGCATGAAGCCGGACTGCATCGAGGACATCATCGCGCTGGTGGCGCTCTATCGTCCGGGCCCGATGGAGAATATCCCGACCTACAATGCCCGCAAGCACGGCGAAGAGGAGCTGGAATCGATCCATCCGATGATCGACCACCTGCTCAAGGAAACTCAAGGGGTCATCGTCTATCAGGAACAGGTGATGCAGATCGCCCAGGTCCTGTCCGGCTATTCGCTCGGTGAAGCCGACCTTCTGCGCCGCGCCATGGGCAAGAAGATCAAGGCCGAGATGGACCAGCAGCGCGAACGCTTCGTCGTTGGCGCCGTCAAGAACGGCGTCTCGAAGCCGCAGGCCGACAATATCTTCGAACTGCTGGCGAAGTTCGCCAACTACGGCTTCAACAAGTCGCATGCCGCCGCCTATGCCATCGTCTCCTACCAGACGGCCTATATGAAGGCGCATTATCCGGTCGAATTCCTCGCCGCCTCGATGACGCTCGACATGTCCAACACCGAAAAGGTCAATGACTTCCGTCAGGATGCCAAGCGCTTGGGTATCGAGGTGATCGCACCCTCGGTCCAGACCTCCTTCCGCCACTTCCAGACCGGCGACAACCGCATCTATTACGCGCTCGCCGCCCTCAAGGGCGTCGGCGAATCCGCCGTAGACCATATCGTCGAGGTGCGCGGCGACAAGCCGTTTGCCGGTATCGAGGATTTCTGCCTGCGTATCGATCCGCGCCAGGTCAACCGCCGCGTGCTCGAAAGCCTGATCTTTGCCGGCGCCTTCGATTGTTTCGACATGGACCGCGCCCAGCTTGCCGCCGGTCTCGACCGCGTTCTCGGTTATGCCCAGCGCGCCCAGGAGAACAAGCTGAGCGGCCAGTCGGACATTTTCGGCAGTACGCTGACCTCGGGGCCCGAGAAGATCTCCCTGCCGCCGTTTTCGCCCTGGCTCCCCTCGGAGCGGCTGCTCAAGGAGTTCCAGGTGCTGGGTTTCTATCTCACCGCCCACCCGCTCGATTCCTACAACAACATCCTGCAGAAGATGCGGGTGCAGACCTTTGCCGAGTTTTCTCAGGCGATCAAACAGGGCGCCTTCAATGCACGCCTCGCCGGTACCGTCATTTCGAAGCAGGAGCGCAAGACCCGCACCGGCAACAAGATGGGCATCATCGTCTTTTCCGATTCCTCCGGCCAGTTCGAGGCGGTGCTGTTTTCGGAAATGCTGAACCAGTATCGCGACGTGCTGGAATCGGGAAAATCCTTCGTGCTGACCGCCACCGGCGAGGAGCGGCCGGAAGGGATCGGCCTGCGCATCCAGACGATCCAGTCACTGGAGGAAAAATCACTGCAGATGCAGAAGGCGCTGCGCGTCTATGTCAGAGATTCCGGGCCGCTGAAGATGGTCGCCGGCCATCTCAACGCCAAGGGCGACGGCCTCGTTTCCTTCATCGTCATCAAGGAGGACGGCAAACGCGAGGTGGAAGTGGCGCTGTCGGAGAAATACCGCATCACGCCGGAAATCGCGGCCGCTCTCCGCGCCGCCCCCGGCGTCGTTGATGTCGAGCTTGTCTAGAGATGATGCGCATCACCTAGGGTGATTTTTGTCACTTCGGATGATGGTTATCACCTGGGATGATGGTATCGCCCGGGATAATCATCAGCCTCGGGTGATGGTGATGAAATTCGTGCCTTCGCCGGTATCCCGGCCGAGGCCGGTATCGGAGATCGTCAGCGTCGAGCCGGGCGCGATCAGCGCCTCGATCCTGCGGCGGGTCTCCTCCGGGACCGTGATCCGGCTGAGCGAACGGGCGATCGGTCTGCCGCTGATGATCGAGCTTTCCTGATTGGTGATGCCGAGCCGCTTCATCGTCTCGCGCGAGAGATTGTTTTGGAGTGTGATGCCGAGCCAATCCGCCGTACCGGCCTTCTCATCGACTGCATGCAGCGTGAAGAAATGCGTGCCGAGCGCCAGGCCCGGATCGGCGATCGTCAGCGGCGCTTCGAAGATTGGCTTGAACGCCTGGCGCACCATGATGACGCCGTTCGGCGGCTCGCCCTTGCCTGTTGCGGCATAGACGGATTTGAGCAGCGTCTCGGAGACCAGGCTCCTGTCGCCGGTAAATTCCGCCGGCCGCAATGTCTTGAAAGCCTTGATCGCCTCGACGGTCGCCGGCCCGAGCAACCCGTCAGGATTACCGGCGGGAAAGCCGAGCTGGTTGAGCAGGGTCTGGATGTCGATCACCGTCTCGCGCAGCGTACGGCGGGTGATCAGCATGCTGATCGGTTCGGTCGGCGGTTTGGGTTGGGGCATTGCAATTGGCGCGGCCGGCATCGGCATCGCCGCCGTGTCGTTCATCGCCACCTGCACCGGTGTCCCCGGGCTGTCGGGCATCGAGGGCCGCAATTCGACATCCGAAAGCAGCAGCATCGGCGCCGGCGCCTCTGGATGGAAAAGCGTCGGATGGTCGATCGGCTGCGGGACCACTTCGCCGTCGCTGATGATGACGGGAATACCGGGCTCGGTCATCCCGTAAAGCTTTTTCGCAAAAACGCCGGGCATGCGCACGCAGCCATGCGAAGCCGGATAGCGCGGTACGGAATTGGATTCGTGCAGCGCAATGCCCGACCATGTTAGCCTTTGCATGAAGGGCATCGGCGCGTTCGAATAGAGATTGGATTCGTGGTATTTCTGCTTTTCGAGCACCGAGAAGATGCCGCTCGGCGTCGTGTGCCCGTCCTTGCCGGTCGAGACTTTTGAAGTCGCGACGACCTCGGTGCCGTCATAGACCGCAAGCGACTGCTTGTCCTTCGAGACGATGATCTGCAGCGTGCGTGCATCCGCGGCAAGAGCAGGGTGCACGAGTGCGGTGGCCGACAGCAAGCCGAGGCCGAAGACGAGACGCGAGAACATGATACCCAACCATACGCAATACTGGTCCGGCACACTATGGGACGAAGTTTAAGGAAGATTTTATAGGCTCGACAGGAACCTGGACTCACGCTTTAGTGATCGCGCTTGCCGCTGCCGAAGGTGTAACCGGTCTCGACCGTGTTCTTGCCGAACTTGTCGCGCAGCTTGTCCATCGCCGCTTCGGCGGCCGCCCGCCGGCCCGATTGCCGGTCGATGAGATCGGGCGGATCGGCGCGCGCGGCATCGCCGAGATCGGTGACGCCGATGCCGAGTAGCCGGAACTTCGTGCCGTCGGTCTCCTTTTCGAGAAGCTCGAGCCCGATGCGGAAGATCTTGTCGGCCAGCTGGGTCGGGTCTTCCAGCTTGCGATTGCGTGTGCGTAGCTTGAAGTCGGCGGTCTTCATCTTCAGGACGACGGTCTGGCCGGCGATGTCGTTTTTCTTCAGCCGCCAGGAGACCTTTTCCGAAAGATTGCGCAGGATCGGCACCAGATCGTCATAACGTGAGATGTCGTCGAAGAAGGTCGTCTCGGACGACACGCTCTTGGCCGCATCGTTGAGATGCACTTCGCGGTCGTCGATCCCGCGCGACAGCCGGGCGAGCCGCTGGCCGATGCTGCCGTAGCGGCGCATCAGGTCGTTTTCCTCCATCTGCTGCAACTGGCTGATGGTGCGGATGCCGTCGGCCTCCAGCGTCGCCGCAAAGGCCTTGCCGACGCCCCAGATCGTGGTGACCGGACGCGGCGCCAGGAACTCGACCGCTTCCTCACGGCCGATGACGGAAAAGCCGCGGGGTTTCTGCAGGTCGGAGGCGACCTTGGCGAGGAATTTGCAATAGGAGAGCCCGACCGACACGCTGATGCCGATCTCCTTTTCGACCCGGCGGGCGAATTTGGCGAGCGTGCGGGCCGGCGGATCGTGATGCAGCCTCTCCGTGCCTTCAAGCTCCAGGAAGGCCTCGTCGATCGATAGCGGCTGCACCAGCGGCGTCAGATCCTGCATCATGGCGCGCACCTGGCGCCCGACCCGGACATATTTTTCCATGTCGGGGCGGATGACGATCGCTTGCGGGCAGGCTTCCAGCGCCTTAAACATCGGCATCGCCGAACGCACGCCGTGGATGCGGGCGATATAGCAGGCGGTGGAGACAACGCCGCGTTTGCCGCCGCCGATGATCACAGGCTTGTCGGCAAGTTCCGGATTGTCGCGTTTTTCGACGGCCGCATAGAACGCGTCGCAATCGATATGCGCAAGCGTCAAAGCATAGAGCTCGCGATGGCGCACCAACCGGGGGCTGCCGCAGGAAAGGCAGCGGCGAGCCTCGCCCTTCTGCTCGGCAAGGCAGTCGCGACAGAAGCCGGGTGTCTTGTCGGGCGCGGGCGTCATCATGAGAACAAAGGTTGAACGCCGGGACAATACGCCCTAAGCTTCCGAGTCTCAAGAGAGGGCGGGAGCTTTGCCTTTGGATAACGATCTTCGTTTCGAGACGGTAACGCGGCGCAAAGAAGGCCGCCCGCTCATGCGGCTGGAACTGCAGGGCTGAAAGCGCCGGCAATGAAATGCGCCTCGATCAGGGCGGCCGCATGCGCCCAGTCGCTGACGCGGGTGATGTCGTCGGCGGCTGCCGGCGCGAAACGATGGACGGGCGAGTCGGGCATCAGGTGAATCAGCAGGCAGTCGGCAACATATTCCCTTACGGAATGCAGATTGCGCGCCATATCATCGATGAAGACGACGGGAAGGGAGCGGCTGGCATGCAAGGCGTGAACGATCGGCCCCTTGGGCTCTTCGCTGGCAAGCAGCGGAAAAAGCAGGCCCATCCTGTCGAGCAGGCGGCGGCGCTGGTCCTGGAACCGCGGCTGCATGGCGGTCAGGAAAAGCACGTCGGCCTCCCGCGAAAGCCGGTCGAGCGTTTCGACGACGCGGTCGAGCGGCGTCTGCCAGAGCTCCTGCGTCTCGAAGAATTCCTCGATCAGCCGGCTGACCTGCTGGTCCCCGATCTCGACGCCATCCGCCTGCGAGACGATGTTGCCGTGCAGCTTGAACGAGCGTGGCAGAAATGCGTGGCCCTGGCTTTGCAAGAAAAGCTGGAACGGGCCGATGAATTGCAGCACGACATCGTCGACATCGCAGACGATCAGCGGCCGTTCGCCGAGCCGGATATGCGAGATATCGAGGTCCACAATGCCGGTCACCGTCAGTATTCCCCGGAATCGAGGCCGGGCGAGGAGAAATGCTGCCAGGCGGCGGTGACCGTTTCCGGGCTGATGCCGCTCGCCGCGCAGAAAGCCATTGCCGTCGGTTCGTGGTTCATCAGGAAATCCATCATGCCGGCGAGAAACCCGGGATCGTTGACGGCGCCGCGCACCTGGCCGGGAGCCACACCGGTCAGCGCCAGGAAGCGGCCGAACATGTCGGGATCGTCGGCAAGCCAGCCGAGCACGGCGATCGCGGTAGCGTGCGGGTCGGCGGCCGGTTGTTTCGAAGTCTTGAAGTTGCTTTGCATTTCGAGGGGTAAGTTACCTTTTCTTCAACCAAATACCGCTAGCGTGCGCTATCGGTTTTACGCAGCTACCGTCCGCATGCCTTTCTCATGGGACGAACCGCTGCGCGAACGGACGTAGGGACAGCTTGTCATGCCCAAACAGGTGATGATTGTAGAAGATAACGAGCTCAACATGAAGCTCTTTCGCGACCTCATCGAGGCGTCCGGTTATACGACGATCCAGACCAGAAACGGTATGGAGGCGCTGGATCTGGCGCGCAAACATCGCCCCGACCTCATCCTGATGGATATTCAGCTTCCCGAGGTCTCTGGTCTCGAAGTGACGAAATGGCTGAAGGAAGACGACGAGCTGCACGTGATTCCCGTCATTGCCGTCACGGCTTTCGCGATGAAGGGCGACGAGGAGCGGATCCGCCAGGGCGGCTGCGAAGCCTATGTTTCCAAGCCGATCTCGGTTCCGAAATTCATCGAGACGATCAAGACCTATCTCGGCGATGCCTGACGCATCGGAAAGACACCTATGACTGCGCGAATACTGGTGGTTGACGATATTCCGGCCAATGTGAAGCTGCTTGAAGCGCGGCTGCTTGCCGAATATTTCGACGTGATGACCGCGGCCGACGGCTACACGGCGCTGGCGATCTGCGAGCGCAACCAGGTCGATCTCATCCTGCTCGACATCATGATGCCCGGTATCGACGGTTTCGAGGTCTGCGAGCGGCTGAAGGCCAGCCGCAAGACCGCCCATATTCCTGTCGTCATGGTCACGGCACTTGATCAGCCGGCCGATCGCGTCCGTGGCCTGAAGGCCGGCGCCGACGATTTCCTCACCAAGCCGGTCAATGATCTTCAGCTGATCTCACGGGTGAAGAGCCTGCTGCGGCTGAAGACGCTGAGTGACGAGCTGCGCATCCGCGCCGATACCGCCCATACGATGGGCATCGACGATCTCATGCGGGCAGGCGAGGGGCGCATCGACGAGGCCGGTCAGATTCTGCTCGTCGATGGTCGCGCCAATTCGCAGGAGCGCATCATCAAGGCGCTGAAGCCCGTCGCCGACGTGCTTGCCCTTTCCGATCCGCAGGCAGCGCTCTTCGAGGCGGCGGAAAGCCCGTTTGATCTCGTCATCGTCAACGCCAATTTCGATGATTACGATCCGCTTCGCCTCTGCTCGCAGCTGCGCTCGCTGGAGCGCACGCGCTTCCTGCCGATCCTGATCATCACCGAGCAGGGTGCTGACGAGATGGTCGTGCGCGCGCTCGATCTCGGCGTCAACGACTACATCATCCGCCCGGTCGATCCCAACGAACTGGTTGCCCGCAGCCTGACGCAGATCCGCCGCAAGCGCTGCAACGACCGTCTGCGCGCCAGCGTCAAGCAGACGATCGAGCTTGCCGTGACCGATCCGCTAACCGGCCTTTATAACCGGCGCTATCTCGACAATCACCTGAACGTGCTCTTCAACCGTTCGATGGCGCGGGGCCGGCCGCTTTCGGTGCTGATCACCGATATCGACCGCTTCAAGCAGGTGAACGATACCTATGGCCATGATGGCGGCGACGAAGTGCTGCGGGAGTTTGCCAATCGCGTCCGCTCCACCATTCGCGGCGCCGATCTCGCTTGCCGCTACGGCGGCGAGGAATTCGTCGTCGTCATGCCGGATACCTCGCCGGAAATTGCCGCCACCGTCGCCGAGCGCCTGCGCGCGGCCGTCGAAAGCGCGCCCTTCAGGCTGAAACACTCGGGGGAGGCGCTGAACGTCACTGCGTCCTTCGGCATCGCCTCGCGTATGGGCTCGGTGCTGACCCCGGATCAGCTGATGAAGCAGGCCGATCTTGCGCTTTACGAAGCCAAGAATACCGGCCGCAATCGCGTCGTCGCCGCAGCCGCTTGACGAATCACCTTGGTGCCATAGGCGCCATTTGCGGGTTTTCCACTGCGGTAAGCGAATTATTACGGATCTTTAATCTTCGGCCGCGCGATGCGGGGCGATAATTTTGCAGCTCAATAGCCCAAAAATCGCCTTTCGGCGTTGCTGCGGATATGCCGCCGCGCGATAGTGTTGAGGGTGCCGGAATCCTGGCTCCAGATGAAATAGGGACTATAAAAAGCGCCTGTCGCCTGCAGGTTCAAATAGAGCGCGGCGATCTCACCTCACGTAAGGGTAGGGGAGGCGTAAGTTGTTCAGTTATAGTGTCGAATTTCTTGGAGTGGTCGGCCAATAGGCTTCAGGCTCAAGCAGAGCCGACAAATTTCTATATGTCCCAAAATTGGACTTTTAACCATAGAATCACACTCATATAATTCACCATTAAGAATTTGTTGATTTTCTTTCATTTCTGCGCAAATTATCGGCTCATAAGAGAAGCGCTCCCGCTGAGGAGTTGTCGATACCCCATGATGCTCAGGTCCGCCGCATCTCCTGGGTCGTGGGGTCGGTCGGCTAGTAGGCAAGTTATAGCGGTTCCTCGTGCCGTTTTGCATGCTGGCCGACCCCCTTTCAAGAAAACGCCGCCACTTCCCGAAGATGGAAGGGCGGCGTTTCTCTGTTTGCGCTATCATCTTTCGAAGCGGGCCAATTCGGGCAATAAAAAACGCGCAACCCGAGGGCGCGCGCTTTTTTACGAAATCCTGAGATCAAGCGATTACTTGATCTTGGTTTCCTTGAACTCGACATGCTTCTTAGCAACCGGGTCGTACTTCGTCTTCGTCATCTTGTCCGTCATCGTACGGCTGTTTTTCGTCGTGACGTAGAAGAAACCGGTGTCGGCTGTCGACAGCAGCTTGATCTTGATTGTTGTAGCCTTGGCCATAGTCGTCCTGCCTTTAAGAAAAATGAAAGCCGTGGAAGCCGGATGGGCTCCACGGCAAATTCTGGCGCGAAACTACGAATCCAGCTCGAAAAGTCAAGTCCGTTTTCGAATGAACATCAGTCTGATGCCGGAAAGTAGGGCGTAAAGACCGAAGAAACCGGCAATCGCCCAGGCAAAACCGTTGTTTCCGGCGACATCGATCGCCGCACCGATTGCCTGCGGCCCGGCCACGGTTCCCATCGCATAACAGAAGACGAAGGCGGCATTGGCCGCCGCAAGGTCGGAACCCGTCAGCCGCGAGCCGAGATGGCTGAGGCCGACCGTATAGAGGCCGGAGACGCAGCCGCCCCAGAAAAGCAGTAGCCCGGCCATTAGCAGCCAGTTGTCGACCAGCAGCGGCAGCATCAGCGAGCCGATGAAGCCCATCAGCGCCATGCCGGCCAGCAGCGGCCGTTTGTCCGGAATGCGGTCGGAGAGCAGACCGAGCGGGATCTGGAAGATGACGTTGCCGACGCCCATCATGGTGAGCAGAAGCGCTGCCTGCGATTCGGTGAAATGGGCGCGCACCGCAAAGATCGGAAAAAGCGACAGCCCGCCCGCTTCGACCGCGCCGAAGATGAAGACCGCCGCCGTCGCCGTCGGCACCAGGAAGACGTAGCGCATGAAATGCAGCTCCGGTTTTTCCTCGAGCGCCGGGCTCTCGTCGCGGGCGATGAAGATCGGAATGGCGGCAAGCAGGATGGCGCAGGCGCCGATCAGGAAGGGGAAGATGCCGTCGCTGCCGAGGATCGAAAACAGCAGCGGCCCGGCGGCGAAGCCAAGCGAAAGCACCGTCGCATAGATGCCGAGCACGAAGCCGCGTTTGGACGGCGGCGAGGCGGCGTTGATCCAGAATTCGGAGAGGATGAACAGCGTCGTCGTTGCGCCATGGAAGGCGAAACGCAGCGGGAACCACATCCAGAAATCCTCGGCATAATAAAAACCGAGTGCGCTCAGCGCCGAAATCAGCACTGCCCAGAGCATTGTCGGCGCAACGCCGTATTTATGCGCGAGCTTGGTGGTGATGGGCGCGGCCGCCATCGCCGCCACACCTGCCATCGCCGTGTTGAGCCCGATCAGGGTGGACGAGATGCCGCGTTTTTCCAGGATGATGCTGAGAAGCGGGAGTCCGAGGCCGATTGCTATGCCGACGGCTGATATGGACGAGATGGCTGCCACCAGAGAAGGCCAATGGATTTCCTCGACATCGCCCGGTGTGCCGTTTCTCGGCTGAGACATTTATCCATCCTTAGAAAGCTGCGCGAGCGAGTCGGCCGGTCCCGTCAGATAGATAGACACAGACGTGCCAAATCCGGCTGACGGATGCCGCTTCGCAGTGTTTCCGATGTGAGTGACCATCTGCGGAATGTAAAGCCCGTTCGGCCAAGAAATGCTTACCATGTCGGGTCGTTGAGGATCGTCGGCTGCCGCATTCGGGTGGTGGTCGGTGGAGCGCTGGCCCTACACGTTAAATATGTCTGGAAGGTGAAAGCGATCAATCCGGGCGTCCGGGAAGGTCATAATCGTCCGGATCGTCGCTCTCGCCGCCGAAACCGTGCATGCGCAGCGCCCATTGCAGGCCGATGACGCCGCCCTTGATCGGCTGGATCGAGGCAAGGGCGGTGATGACGGTGATCGGCGCCCAGATGGCAATATGCACCCAAACCGGCAGCACGAAGGTCAGGTCGGTCAGCATATAGCCGCCGACCACGACATGGCCGAGAACGAGGATGACGATATAGGGCGGCAGGTCGTCGGCGCGTTGGTGATGCATCGCCTCGCCGCAGGCCGCGCAATGATCGACCGGCTTCAGGAAGGCGCGAAAGAGCTTGCCGCTGCCGCAGGCCGGGCAGCGGTTCATCAGCCCACGCAGGATGGAGCGTCCCAGCGGGCGCTCGACCTCGGGCGCATCCCCGTAGCGGACGGCCGGATCGGTCGGTGTGCTCATCGCATGTTCCTCTTCGGAGCTAGCGCCGCCCGCGCGGTGGCCTCGTTCCGGGTTTCTTGCGGACCTGACCTCTTTCGCGGCGGCCGGCTTTGTGGAAGGATCGCACCGCCGCTGGCATTTCGCGCCCTTCGCTGACCATTTCGAAACGCAGCGCACCGGCAAGCGGGATCGCCTCGGCAAGCTTCACCGTGACGTTGTCGCCAAGGCGGTAGCCGAGCCCGGTTCTTTCACCCGAGAGCGCCTGATGCGCCTCGTCATAAATAAAATAGTCGGTGCCGAGCGTAGATATGGGGACGAAACCGTCAGCGCCATAGTCCGGCAGGGCGACAAAGAGGCCTGATTTCGTCACACCCGAGACCCGTCCGGCGAATTCCTCGCCGACGCGGCCCGCAAGGTGATGGGCGATCAGCCGGTCGACCGTCTCACGCTCGGCCGCCATCGCCCGGCGCTCGAAGGTCGAGATTTCGGCGGCGATATCGTCGAGCGTGCCTTCTTCCTCGGGCGTGATGCCGCCTTCGCCGAAGCCGAGCGAGCCGACAAGGGCGCGATGCACAATGAGATCGGCGTAGCGGCGGATCGGCGAGGTGAAATGCGCATATTTCATCAGGTTGAGGCCGAAATGGCCGATATTCTCCGGGCTGTAGATTGCCTGGCTTTGCGAACGCAGCACCATCTCGTTGACCATGGTCTGGTGCGGCGTGCCGTCCGCCTTCGCCAGGATGCCGTTGAAATTGTTGGCGCGCATGTTGCCGCCCTTGGCAAGCGGGATGCCGAGTGTGGCCAGGAACTCGCGCAGGATTTCCTGCTTGGCAAGCGTCGGGCCGTCATGGATGCGGTAGATCAGCGTCTGGCGTCTCTTTTCCAGCGTCTCGGCGGCGGAGACGTTGGCCTGGATCATCATCTCTTCGATCAGCTTGTGCGCATCGAGCCGCGGCGGCACATGGACCCGGTCGACCGTGCCGTCGGGCTTCAGCAGGATCTTACGTTCCGGCATGTCGAGTTCCAGCGGCTGGCGTCGGTCGCGTCCGCGCTTCATCACCTCATAGGCGTGCCAGAGCGGCTTCAGGATCGGCTCGAGCATCGGTCCGGTCCGATCGTCCGGCTTGCCGTCGATTGCCGCCTGCGCCTGCTGGTAGGAGAGTTTGGCCGCGCTCTTCATCATGACACGATGAAAGGTGTGGCCGATCTTGCGGCCTTCCCCTGAGAAGCTCATGCGCACGGCGAGTGCCGGGCGGTCGACGCCTTCCTTCAGCGAGCAGAGATCGTTGGAGATGCGCTCCGGCAGCATCGGCACGACGCGATCCGGGAAATAGACCGAGTTGCCGCGCTTCAGCGCCTCGCGGTCGAGCGGCGACTTCGGGCGGACATACCAGGAGACGTCGGCAATCGCCACAGTGACGATGACGCCGCCGGGATTGTCGGGCGAGGGGTCGAGTTCGGCATAGACGGCGTCGTCATGGTCTTTGGCGTCGGCCGGATCGATGGTGATCAGCGGCACGTCGCGCCAGTCCTCGCGATGCGACATCGTTGCGGGCTTTGCGTCCTCGGCCTCGGCGACAACGGCGGGCGGGAAGACATGCGGAATGCCGTGCGCATGGATGGCGATCATCGAGATCGCCTTTTCCGAGCCGACGGAGCCGACGACGGAAAGCACCTTGGCGCGCGGCAGGCCGAAACGGCCGAGACGGGCGATTTCGACTTCGACCAGATCGCCGTCGGCAGCACCGCCGGTGAAGTCGGGATCGATCACCATCTCCTCGCCGCGCCGCTCAATCGGCAGTAGCCGGCCACCGCCGCCCGGCGCCGTGCGGAAAACGCCCATCGAGGCGCCGCGGCGCTTGTCGATCACCTTGATGATCCGCGCTGTGTAGGCCGGCCCGCCGCGATCGACGGCCGGGAAGATTTTCGCCAGGATGCGGTCGCCGAGGCCCGCGACGGGTGCCTTGCCCTTGCCCTGGCGGCCCGCGGGCGATTGCTGGCGGATGGCGACGGCAGGGGCGACACCCTGGTCCTCCGGCCATTCCGCCGGCCGGCCGATCAGATCGCCGTCCTTGTCGCGCGTGGTGATGTCGAGGACGGTGACGGGCGGCAGGGCACCGGGACGGATCAGCGACTTGCGGGTCTTCTGCAGCATGCCTTCCTGCTCGAGCTCCTGCAGCATGTGCTTGAGCTCGACGCGGTTGTCGCCCTTCAGGCCGAAAGCCTTGGCGAGTTCGCGTTTGGACGCTTTCTGCGGATGATCGGCGATGAAGCGCAGGATCACCTCGCGCGAGGGCAGCGCCCCGTGGACGATGTTCAGCGGCTCGACGGCGGGAGCATCCTTGCCGGCGCGGCCGATCTTGCCCGGACGTTTGCCCGCAGGGTTCGTTCTGTCGCGCGGTATTCTGCTCACGTCAGCTCTTTTTCAATTTCGCGGGCGCTTTCGCCTTCGTTGCCTTCGGCTTGGCCGCCGTCTTGGTGGTCTTGGTTGCAGCAGCAGCCGCCTTCGGCTTGGCCTTTGCCTTGGCCGTCTTGCCGGCTGGCGCCTTGCCAGCCTTCTCCGTGATCAGTGCAAGCGCCTCCTCGATAGTGACCGCCTGCGGATCCTTGCCCTTCGGCAGGGTGGCATTGACCTTGCCCCAGTTGACGTAAGGGCCGTACTTGCCGTCGCGAACGGTAATGGGGCCGCCATCCGGATGATCGCCGAGTGCCTTCAGTGCCGCCGGTGTACCGCGCGAACCCCGGCCCGGCGCCTGGTTGGCCCTTTCGGCAATGACCGTCACGGCGCGGTTGAGGCCGACCGAGAAGACGTCCTCGATGGTTTCCAGATTGGCATAGGAACCGTCATGCAGCAGGAACGGCCCATAGCGGCCGATGCCAGACGAAATCATCTTGCCGGATTCCGGATGCTTGCCGATATCGCGCGGCAGCGAAATCAGCGCCATCGCCTTTTCATAGTCGATGTCCTCAGGCTTCCAGCCCTTCGGCAGCGAAGCGCGCTTGGCTTCCTTGCCGTCGCCGCGCTGGATATAGGGGCCGAAGCGGCCGGAACGTAGCGTCAGCTCCTCGCCGGTCGTCGGATCGGTGCCGAGGTTCTTCGGTTCGTTGAGGGCCGCACCATCCGCTTCTCCGCCGTTTTCGGAGGAGAGCTGGCGGGTGTAATTGCATTCCGGATAGTTCGAGCAGCCGACGAAAGCGCCGTATTTGCCGAGCTTCAGCGACAGATTGCCGGTGCCGCAGACCTGGCAGATTCTCGGGTCGCTGCCGTCTTCCCGCTTCGGGAACACCAGCGGCGCCAGCGCCTCGTTCAGCGAATCCAGTACATTGGTGACGCGCAGTTCCTTGGTGTCTTCGATCTGGGCGAAGAAATCCTTCCAGAAGTCGCGCAGCACCTGCTTCCAGTTCAGCTCGCCGGCGGAAATCCGGTCGAGCTTTTCCTCCAGAGCGGCGGTGAAGTCGTATTCGACATATTTGGTGAAAAAGCTTTCGAGGAAAGCCGTCACCAGCCGGCCCTTGGCCTGCGGGATAAGCTTGCGCTTGTCGATCGTCACATAGTCACGGTCGCGCAGCGTCGCCAGCGTCGCCGCATAGGTGGAGGGGCGGCCGATGCCGAGCTCTTCCATCTTTTTGATCAGCGAGGCTTCCGAATAACGCGGTGGCGGCTCGGTGAAATGCTGGGTCGAATTGATCTTCTGCTTGGCGAGGTTCTCGCGCGCATTGATCTCCGGCAGGCGGCCATCCTCGTCGCCATCATCGCTCTGCTCGCCGTCTTCCTTCTGGTCGGTATAGGCGGCGATGAAGCCGTCGAAGCGGATGACCGAACCGACGGCGCGCAGGCCGGCTTTCTCGCCCTTGTTGTCGGCGGTGATTTCAGCCGTCGTGCGCTCGATTTCGGCCGATGCCATCTGGCTGGCGATGCCGCGTTTCCAAATCAGGTCGTAGAGCCGGATCTGGTCGGCATCGAGGAATTTGCGTACGCGGTCCGGGGTCCGGTCGAAATCGGTCGGACGGATCGCTTCGTGCGCTTCCTGGGCGTTCTTGGCCTTGGTGGAATAGAAGCGTGCTTTTTCAGGCATGTAGCGTTCGCCGAACTGGTCAACGATGGCGCGTCGCGCGGCATCGATCGCCTCCGGCGCCATCTGCACGCCGTCGGTTCGCATATAGGTGATGAGACCGACCGTCTCGCCGCCGATATCGACACCTTCATAGAGTTTCTGGGCGACCTGCATGGTGCGCGAGGCGGAGAAGCCGAGATTGGAGGAGGCGGCCTGCTGCAGCGTCGAGGTTGTAAAGGGCGGTCCCGGGTTGCGCTTGACCGGTTTGGCCTCGACCGTATCGACGATATAGCTGGCGCCGTCGAGCAATGCCTTCAGCCGGCCGGCTTCCTCGCCGTTGCCGATCGCCCGCGGCTGCAGGCGTTTGCCATTTGCCGAAACCAGCCTTGCCTCGAACTCGTCGCCGCGCGGCGTCTTCAGAAGCGCAGAGATGTTCCAGTATTCTTCCGAAATGAAGCGCTCGATCTCGGATTCGCGGTCGCAGACCAGGCGCAGCGCCACAGACTGGACGCGGCCGGCCGAACGTGCGCCGGGCAGCTTGCGCCAGAGGACCGGCGAAAGATTGAAGCCGACGAGATAGTCGAGGGCGCGGCGCGCGAGATAAGCGTCGACCAGCGGCACGTCGATGTCGCGCGGATCGGCCATCGCGTCGAGCACCGCCTTCTTGGTGATCGCGTTGAAGACGACGCGCTTGACCGGCTTGCCGTTCAGAACCCGCTTCTTGTTCAGCATGTCGAGCACGTGCCAGGAAATCGCTTCGCCTTCGCGATCCGGGTCGGTTGCGAGAAACAGGCTGTCGGAGGATTTCACCGCGTCGGCGATGTCCTTCATCCGCTTGGCCGAGGCGCTGTCGACCTCCCAAAGCATTTCGAAATCCTGATCGGGGAGGACCGAGCCATCCTTGGCAGGCAGATCGCGCACGTGGCCGAAGGAGGCGAGCACCTTGTATCCCGAACCCAGATACTTGTTGATCGTCTTGGCCTTGGCAGGCGATTCCACCACTACAACATTCATGATGATTCTCTAAAAAAGGAAACGACGCCAGCGTTGAAGCCAGCGCAACACACACCGTAACTTGGATACCGGCCTTCCGACATGGACAGGGAAATCGCCGCGGTCAAGGGGTTTGCTACAATTTTACCTCTTGCATCTGTTGCAATCGGAGCAAGATCCGCGATGAAAAACAATTTTTGATTGCGTATCCATCATTTTCGACACGCGGTTTCTGCAATCGGAGAGGCGTTCTCTCATATTGGGTAGGGGCTCAATCGGAAAGCGAGATAAGGCCGCCCTGATGCCGGTGCAGCCTGCCTGCAATGTCGAGTTCCAGCAGGATGAGATAGACCGCCGATGCCGACAAGCTGGTGTGGCGGATAATGTCGTCGATCTCGACCGGCGTCGGCCCGAGCGCATCGATGATGCGGCTGCGATCCGTATCGCCGGGCGGCATCGTCATTGCCCCGCCCTCACGCGGCGGTTCCTCGGCCATCGACGACGGGAACAACTCGAATTGCGCAAGCGGCGCCAAGGCCTCGATGACATCAGCGGGTGCGGTGACGATCGAAGCCCCGTCCTTCAGCAGGCCGTTGGTGCCATGGCAGCGCGGATCGAGCGGTGAGCCGGGCACGGCAAACACCAGCCGGCCGAATTCGCCGGCAAGCCGTGCGGTGATCAGCGACCCCGAGCGCGTTGCCGCTTCGACCACCACGAGGCCGAGCGCGATGCCGGCGATCAGCCGGTTCCGGCGCGGGAAATCGCGGGCGCGGGGTTCCCAGCCGAAAGGCATCTCGCTCACCGCCAGACCGTTGCCGCCGGTGATCTCCTCGAGCAGGCCGATATTCTCCGGCGGGTAGGGCTGGTCGAGACCGCCGGCAAGGGCCGCGATGGTGCCCGTTTCGAGGCTTGCCCGATGCGCCGATGTGTCGATGCCGCGCGCGAGGCCCGAGACGACGGTATATCCGGCCCGGCCGCAGTCGCGCGCCACCATTGCCGCGAATTTGGCGCCGGCGATCGAAGCGTTGCGCGAGCCGACGATACCGACAGCCGGTCGTTTGGCGGCGGCCAGCGCGCCCTTGACGGCCAAGAGCGGCGGTGCGCCGTCGATCTGCTTCAGCGCTTGCGGATAATCCGGCTCGCCGATGCCGACGAAACGGGCGCCGAAACGATGTGCCGCCTCCAGTTCCCGATGCGCCTCGGCCTCGCTGGCGATGCGGACTGCCCGCGTCGCGCCGCCGCGCGCTGAAAGCTCCGGCAGCGCTGCAAGTGCTGCCTCGGCCGAACCGAAATGATTGATGAGATCGCGAAAGGTGGCCGGGCCGATATTGTCGGAACGGATGAGGCGCAGCCAGGCAATTCTCTGCCGTTCGCTCAGCACAGTGCCTTTTGGTCCCGCGCTCAGCGCATCCATTATCCCTTTGCCCCGATCTTGCTTTCAGTCCCGCCCATCAGCCGGGAAATATTCGCCCTGTGCTTCCAATAGGAGATCAGCGTCATGATCGCCATGACGGCTGCAACCTTTTCGTTGCCCAGTATCCACAGCGCAACCGGAATGACAAGCATGGCGACCAGCGCCGACAGCGAGGAGTAGCGGGTGGTGAAGGCGACCGCCAGCCAGACGGTGGCGAAAAGCACGACCATGATCGGCGCGACGCCGAGCAGGGTGCCGATATAGGTGGCGACACCCTTGCCGCCCTTGAAGCCGATCCAGACCGGGAAGAGATGGCCAATGAAGGCGAAGAAGCCGGCGATGATCGCAGCCTCCTCACCGAGGAAATAGCCGACGATCCAGGCCGCGGCCGACGCTTTCAGCGCATCGAGCAGCAGCGTCGCCGCCGCAAGCTTGCGGTTTCCGGTTCTGAGCACATTGGTCGCGCCGATATTTCCGGAGCCGATGCTGCGCACATCGCCGAGCCCGGCGGCGCGCGTGAGGATCAGGCCGAAAGGAATGGAGCCGAACAGATAACCGATGACGGCGGCGGCAAGCGCAACCGGCAGGGTGATCTGCCATGACATGAGATTGGATAACATATGCCCCCTCGGCCCTCCGTGGCCTATCCTCAGTCCAGCCGTCTCCTAAAGCGCGTGGACAAGCTTTCCCGAGACGTAAGTCGCGACCGCCCGCCCGCTGAAGCGCGCATCCTCGAACGGCGTGTTCTTCGAGCGCGAGAGAAGCATGTCTTTGGCGACAAGCCAAGGCTCATCGAGATCGATCAGCGCGATATCGGCAGCAGCCCCCGGCTTCAGCGTGCCTGCAGCAAGGCCGAAAATCTCAGCCGGGCGGGTGGACATGGCGTCGATCAGGCGCATCAGGCTCACCTGGCCGCCGTGGTGAAGCCTGAGCGCTGCCGCCAGCATGGTTTCGAGGCCGACCGCGCCATCCTCCGCCTCGCCGAAAGGCAGGCGCTTGGTATCGACGTCCTGCGGATCGTGCGAGGAGACGATGATGTCGATCGCGCCGCTTGCCAGCGCCTCGACCATGGCGACCCGCTCATCTTCCGGGCGCAGCGGCGGATAGAGCTTGAAGAAGGTGCGGTATTCGCCGATGTCGTTTTCGTTGAGCGCCAGATTGTTGATCGATATGCCTGCGGTGACCTTGGCGCCGCGGCTGCGGGCGCGTTCGATCGCTTCGACCGATTGCGGCACCGAGATCATCGCGGCGTGATAGTGCCCGCGTGTCAGCTCTGCGATCCTGAGATCGCGTTCGAGCGGAATGAGCTCGGCTTCCCTTGGAATGCCGGAGAGCCCGAGCCAGCTGGCGAAAAGCCCCTCATGCATGACGCCGTTGGCGCCGAGATATTTGTCGCGGGTTTCGCAGGAGATGACAGCGCCGAATTCGCGCGCATAGGTCATGATCCGGCGCAGCACCTGCGTGTCGTGGACACTGGAATGGGCATCGGTGAAGGCGACGGCGCCCGCCTGCATCAACAGGCCGATCTCGGTCATTTCCTCGCCGGCAAGCCCCTTGGTGATGGCCGCGGCTGGATAGACGTTGACGGCCGCCGTATCGCGCGCCGTCTTCTTGACGAATTCGACCAGCGCGATGTCGTCGATAACGGGATCGGTGTCCGGCATCATGATGATCGAGGTGACGCCGCCGGCCGCCGCCGCCCGGCTCGCCGAGGCGATCGTCTCACGGTGCTCGCCGCCGGGTTCGCCGATATGAACACGCGCGTCGACGAGGCCGGGCGTGGCGACGAGGCCGGTGCAGTCGCGGATGACGGCGCCCGCGGGGGCGCCCTGGTTCTGCACCGCGTGCCCGGCGGCAACAATGACCCCGTTTTCGGCGATGATCGTGCCCACTTCGTCGAGGTTGCGCGAGGGATCGACGATGCGGACGTTCTGGAGGACGATCGGGTTGCTCATGCCTTCATTCCATCGGTTCGGGGACCCTGGTTCTGCGAGACGAGCAGCGTCTCCATCACCGCCATGCGCACCGCGACCCCCATTTCCACCTGTTCGGCGATGACGCTCTGCGGACCGTCCGCCACCTCGGAGGCGATCTCGACGCCGCGGTTCATCGGGCCGGGATGCATGACCAGCGCATCCTCCTTCGCCGCCTTCAGCGTTTCGGCGTCGAGCCCGTAGAAATGGTAGTATTCGCGCACCGACGGCACGAAGGCGCCGGACATGCGCTCGCGCTGCAGCCGCAGCATCATCACCACATCGGCGTCCTTCAGCCCTTCCTTCATCGAATGGAAGACCTCGACGCCCATATCGGCGATGCCGGCGGGCAGGAGAGTGGCAGGGGCGACGACACGGACGCGCGCCCCCATCGCATTGAGCAGCAGGATATTGGAGCGCGCTACCCGCGAATGCAGCACGTCGCCGCAGATTGCCACGATGATGCGCGAGAGTTTGCCCCTGGCGCGGCGGATCGTCAGCGCGTCGAGCAGCGCCTGGGTCGGATGTTCATGCTGGCCGTCGCCGGCATTGACGACCGAGCAGGAGACTTTCTGGGCGAGGAGGGCGGCCGCCCCGGCGCTCGAATGGCGGATCACCAGCACGTCGGGGCGCATCGCATTCAGCGTCATCGCCGTATCGATCAGCGTTTCGCCTTTTTTCACCGAGGAATTGCCGACCGACATGTTCATGACGTCGGCGCCGAGCCGCTTGCCGGCAAGCTCGAAGGAGGCCTGCGTGCGGGTCGATGCCTCGAAGAACAGGTTGATCTGCGTCAGCCCGCGTAGCGTCGACTTCTTCTTCTCTCGCTGGCGGCTGATCTTGACGGCCTCGTCGGCCTTGTCGAGCAGATAGGCGATATCCTGCTCGGTGAGGCCCTTGATGCCGATGAGGTGGCGGTGGGGGAAAAAGACCATGACCCTGCCTCTTGCTGTCTCTGGCGGGTCTATAAAGAGTGCTGCCCGCCGGGGCAAGCATGCGCTGTGGGCAAAGGCTTATGTCCCCATGCATTTTCGCCAAAATTCCGATAGAGCAGAATGAACCGAATCATAACTTCCGGTTTCCCTTTGCCGGGCTCTTACACTAGAAGCGAATAATGACCTCCGCCAACCGGACTGACGAAAAACTCGCAGAACTCAACCAGCCGAGCCTGTGGTCCGGCATCAATGCCTATCGGTCCGATCCGCTGATCGTCGATCTGACGGCGGCCTTGCCGCGCGGTATCCGCGAAGACCTGGAAAATATGGGCCGTTACGTCACATCGCCGGAGGCGCAGGAGCTGGCGCGCATGGCGAACCAGGGGGCGCCGCAGCTGCGCACCCATGGTCCACGCGGCGAGCGCGTCGATGTCGTCGAGTTCCACCCCGCCTGGCATGCGCTGATGCGCCGCTCGATGTCGGTCGGCCTGCATTCTTCCGTCTGGGATCCGCAAGCCGACACCGAAGCCAAGGATGAAGCCCATAAGGTTCGCGCCGCCCGCTTCTATATGACGTCACAGCTGGAATCCGGCCATCTCTGCCCGCTGACGATGACCAGCGCCTCCGTCGCCGCGCTCTCGGCCTCGCCCGCGGTGCAGAAGGACTGGGCGCCGAAAATCCTCTCGCGCAAATATGATTCGTCGAACAAGCCCGCCATGCGGAAATCCGCCGTGACCATCGGCATGGGCATGACGGAAAAGCAGGGCGGAACGGATGTGCGGGCCAACCGCAGCGCTGCCGAAAAGGTCAGCGAAGGCATCTACCGGCTGTCCGGCCACAAATGGTTCATGTCAGCCCCGATGAGCGATGCCTTCATCATGCTGGCGCAGACGAAGGAGGGCATGGGCTGCTTCCTCGTGCCGCGCCTGCTGGAGGATGGGTCCACCAACGGCCTGCAGTTCCAGCGGCTGAAGGACAAGGTCGGCAACCGCTCCAACGCCTCTGCCGAAGTGGAATTCTCAGACACCTTCGGGTTCCTGCTCGGCGGTCCGGATGCCGGCATCCGCACCATCCTCGACATGGTGACGCTGACGCGGCTCGACTGCGCCTTGGCCTCCTCGGGCATGATGCGCGCCTCGCTGGCCGAGGCCGTGCACCACACCCGCGGCCGCAGCGTCTTCGGCAAGATGCTCGTCAATCAGCCGATCATGACGCGGGTGCTGGCCGACATGGCGCTCGATGTCGCCGCCGCCACCGCGCTCTCCTTCCGTCTTGCCGACGCCTTCGACAAGGCGCGTGGCAACGCCGAAGAAGCCGCCTATGCCCGCGTCATGACGCCGGTCGCCAAATATTGGTGCTGCAAGATCGCGCCCGCGCTGATCTACGAGGCGATGGAATGCATCGGCGGCAATGGTTACATCGAGGAGCGCCCGATCGCCCGCCATTACCGCGAGGCTCCGGTGAACGCCATCTGGGAAGGCTCCGGCAACGTCATGGCGCTCGATGTGCTGCGGGTGCTCAACCGCGGCAAGGATCTGTTCGAAACGGTTTTCGCTGGCCTTGCCCGCGACCTCGGCCCTGCCGGCAAGAAGACCATCGACGTGCTGCGCGCCGCAATCGCGCTCTGCGAACAGGATGAGGGCGCCGCGCGGCTGCTCGTCGAGCAACTGGCGCTTGCCGCCGGTGCCGCCGAACTCTATCGGCTCGGGGCAGGGCGCATCGCCGATGCCTTCATCGAGACGCGTCTCGCCGGCGGCTGGCGCTCGACCTACGGCATGCTCGATTCCCGCTTCGACGCCAGCTACATCGTCGATTTGCTCTATCCGCCGGCGGCCTGATCGCAGGCAGTGAGCCGCCGACCCTTGAGATCAGGCGATCCTGAGACCGAGATGCTCGGCCATCGGATCGAAATCACGATCATCGTGCAGGAGTGAATGGCCCTCTTGTATGCAGAATGTGCCTATGATCAAGTCCATGGTCTTGCGCACTGTGATGCCGCGTTCCCGTAACAGACGGTAGTTGCGAGCTGCCCGAATGGCCAGGCTCTCGCCAAGCATCGGGCGAATGGTGAATTGGCGCAAGCTCGCTTCGATGGTGGCTGCATGGCGTTCGTTGCGCGCGCCCTGGAGCACTTCCAGAAGGGTAAGATCACCGACAAGAATCTCTAGCGGATCCTCGATATCCTGCAGACGTCGTCTTGCGGCGCTTTCTATCCCGCGCAGATGTGTAATCCAGACCGAGCTGTCGACGACGATCACTGGTTATCGTCCAGCCGATCGCGACGCATTTCGTCGAGATCGCCTTCCCAGCCGATTCCCGAGAGATTTGCGATCGCATTTTTCCGGCGGTGTCTGTCGACAAGGCTTCGCAGTGCCTGTTCGATGGTGGCTTTTTTCGTCGCCAATCCCGTGGCGGTCATCGCCGCGTCGAGCAAGGCGTCATCGATATCTATATTCGTCCGCATTTTCACCTCATGTGTATAATCTTCTTAAAAGATACACATCAGCGTCACGCGGTTCAAGATCGACGCTGACGCCATCGCCACAAACAAAAATCCGGCCGCGTCGCCGCGGCCGGATTGATCATTTACGTCCGAAAATCAGCTTTCAGAAGAAGCCACGGCGCTGCCACCAGCCGGCTTTCTTCGGCTTGCCGTCTTCGCCTTCGGCGTTTTCAGCGCGGGTGGACTTCACCGTCGGCTCGGAGGAGGTGATGTTGGATTCGCGGTTGGCGCGAACCGGCTTTGCCTCTTCCTGCGCTTCTTCCTGAACGGGTGTTCCGAGATCGGCGGCGGCTACCGCCAGTTCCGGTTCAGCCACGGCCGTCGGTGCTGTCTCTGCCACCGGCTCTTCGACCGGCGCTGCTGCGGCTTTGCGACGGCCGCGGCCACGGGCCGGCTTCAGATCCTCGGTGACGACGGCCGCACCCTCGACAGCGGCGGCTGCGGCCTGGCTTTCGCCCGCCTGCTCCACAACCGTTTCGACAGTTTCGGCTTCCTGGGAAGTGCCGTCGTTCGCGATGTCGTCGCCTTCGCCCTCTTCGACGCCCTCGTCACTGCCATTGTCTTCACCGGCTTCGCCGGCCGTCAGTTCGGAACCATCCTCGGCGCGGTTGCGGCGGCCGCCACGCTTGCCGCGACGGCGGCGCTTGCGGCGCTGCGATTCTTCGCTTTCAGCCAGTGTCTCGGGCGTGCCCTCGGCGTTTTCATCGCCTTCGCTGCCTTCGTCGTCACCGTCCTCATCCTCGTCGCCGGCTTCGCCTGCAGCCGATACCGGCTGCTCGGCATTGCCGTTGCGGCCGCGCCGACGCCGGCGGCGCTTGCGCTTGCGGTTTCCGTCACCCTCGCCTTCCGAGCGTGCCGGGACGGGTCGCTCGGCGGCGGCCGGCTTCTCCTCGAGTTCCTCGTCTTCGTCCTCATCCATCTCAATGACGATGTCGTCATCGTCATCCTCAGGAATAGCTGCGAAGTTGAAGAGCGTCTCGATCTTGACCGGGTTCTCCACGGCATCGCCCCGATCGATGGCGAAATGCTGCGCGCCGACCGAACCATCCGCATCGATGACGATAGCGACGCCGAAACGATTTTCGTAGTCGATGATCGTCTGGCGCTTGTGGTTGAGTAGGTAGAGCGCGATGTCAGGCGTGGTGCGTACGCTGATATTGTGCGTGGTATTCTTGAGCAGATATTCCTCGATACCGCGCAGGACATGCAGCGCAACGGAGGATTGCGAACGCACATGGCCACTGCCGCCGCAATGCGAGCAGACCTGCGTGGTCGATTCGAGAACCGAGGCGCGGATGCGCTGGCGCGACATTTCGAGCAGGCCGAAATGCGAGATCCGGCCGACCTGAATGCGGGCGCGGTCGTTCTTCAGGCACTCCTTCAGCTTCTTCTCGACTGCGCGGTTGTTGCGCTTCTCTTCCATGTCGATGAAGTCGATGACGATCAGGCCGGCAAGGTCGCGCAGGCGAAGCTGGCGGGCGACCTCGTCGGCCGCCTCGAGGTTGGTCTGCAGCGCAGTGTCCTCGATCGAGTGTTCGCGCGTTGAGCGGCCGGAGTTGACGTCGATCGAGACCAGCGCTTCCGTCTGGTTCATGATCAGGTAGCCGCCGGACTTCAGCGTGACCTGCGGCTGCAGCATGCGGTCGAGCTGCGCCTCGATGCCCGAACGCGAGAAGATCGGGTGGATGTCACGATAGGGCTGAACAACCTTGGCATGGCTCGGCATCAGCATCTTCATGAAGTCTTTCGCTTCACGATAGCCTTCTTCGCCGGAGACGATGATCTCGCCGATATCCTTGTTGTAGAGGTCGCGGATCGAGCGTTTGATCAACGAGCCTTCCTCATAGACGAGGCAGGGAGCGGTGGACGCCAGCGTCAGCGTACGCACGTTTTCCCAGAGGCGCATCAGATATTCGAAGTCACGCTTGACCTCGACCTTGGTGCGGTTGGCGCCGGCGGTGCGAAGGATGACGCCCATGCCCTGCGGCACCTCGAGCATGCGCGCGATTTCCTTCAGGCGCTTGCGGTCGGCAGGGTTGGTGATCTTGCGGGAAATTCCGCCGCCGCGCGCCGTGTTCGGCATTAGCACGGAATAGCGGCCGGCAAGCGACAGGTAGGTGGTAAGGGCCGCGCCCTTGTTGCCGCGCTCTTCCTTGGCAACCTGCACGAGCAGGATCTGACGGCGCTTGATGACTTCCTGGATGCGGTATTGCTTGCGCGGCTTGCGCTGCACCCGGTCCGGCACTTCTTCCATCGCGTCTTCGGCGCCGACGGATTCGATGACTTCCTCTTCGCCGTGATCGTCATCGTCGTCGTCATCATCGTGGCGACGCTTGCTGGTATCGACGTCCTCGGAAATCTCGTCGGTTTCCACCATGGCGGCCATTGCGCTGCCGGTCGAGCCATCATCCTCGTTGTCGACGTTCGCAGCGCCTTCGGCTTCGACGTCTGTGGGAACGGCGTCCTCGGTCGCGGTCGTCTCGGCAACCGGCTCGGCTGCCTTCTTGCGGCTGCGGCGCGGCCTTGACTTCTTGGCCGGCGCTTCCTCGGTGGCCTCGGGCGCTGCCGCGGCCTCAACCGCCGCCGGCTCTTCAGTTGCGGCAGAAATTTCCGGCGCCTCTACCGGCACGATGCCGACATCCGGCTGATCCTGCTTGGACAGATCGACCATCGGCGCGGTTTCGACATGCTCGACGTCTTCGTCGCGGCGATGCTCCTCGGCTTCGGCCCGAAGCAGCGCCTGACGGTCGGCGAGCGGTATCTGATAATAGTCGGGATGGATTTCGGCGAAGGCCAGGAAGCCGTGCCGGTTGCCGCCGTAATCGACGAAGGCGGCTTGCAGCGAGGGCTCGACCCTCGTTACCTTTGCCAGATAGATGTTGCCGCGGATCTGCTTCTTGTGCTGGGACTCGAAGTCAAATTCTTCTATGCGGTTCCCGCGAACGACAACGACGCGCGTCTCTTCCTCGTGAGACGCATCGATAAGCATTTTGTCTGCCATGTAAGCTGAGCTCCTCGGCGTGGCCGCGAGAGCGCATTCCCGACTGCTGTTGAAACAGAAAGAATGCGGTCCGTCGTGGCCGCGCCGGATAATGAAAGTCGCGCCTGATGCGAGGGGGAGGGCAGCAGCCAGACCGCAGCCGGAACCATTTCGGTCCGGGGCCTGTACACTTCAGATAAAACCTGCTGCGAAACCATCAACAACCAAGCGTGATCGACAAATACGAAGACCCGTTCGGGTCCGATGAGTTTGCTCCCTGAGAGCGTGGTGGCTGATCCACCAATGAATTCCGACAATGAGCCGGAAAATCAGGATCCAGTTCAAAGGATGAAGCGCATGAGACGGCGGACGATGACCGGTGTGGCGCCAGGTCCTGATCTGGCTGGCAGCCTTTGCGGCGACTCTATCCCGTCAACACTTTATCCTAAAATTCGTTGTATGTTTTCCGTGTCACAATAGCAAGGGAAAAGCCAAATGTGCCATAATATTGATGGATTTCGTGACGCATAGAAGCTGGGATAAAGCGATTGCGATTCGGCAGGCCGCAACGGGTATTTCGTCCAAGCGACGTTCGACGCGGCCGCGTCGGCTCCATCGCAATACAGATAGGGTGTGGCGGTTTATTGTTTAAGAGGGCTCGGATCGCGGCGAAGTCCGCAGAGTGGCGATCGACATTCGCGAGGCGGGTTCTGATAGTGCTTCTGGCCGTCAGCCTATTGCCGGCCGTTGCCGGCTCCGTCGAGGCCAAAGATCCGCTGCTTGCCTATGGCGCGCGTATCGTCGGCGACGATGCAAGGAGCCGCATCGTCATAGATTTCGATCGCGAACCCCGCTTCTCCGTCCACTATATCGCCAATCCGGAACGCATCGTCATCGACCTGCCGGCGACCGCCTTCGGTTTTCCGGCCAAGGATCTCGCCGCCCGCGGCCTGTTCAAGGATATCCGTTACGGCAAGATGGACGAGGAAAGCGCCCGCATCGTCCTGACGACCGCAGGGCCGGTGAAGCTGGCGCTCGCCAAGGTGCAGGCCGACGAGTCCGGCAAGGGGCATCGTCTGGTGCTTGATGCCGAGATGATCGACAAGCAGGCCTTTGCCGAACTGGTCAAGACGCAATCCTGGAGTGACCAGAGTGAGGCGGCCCAAACGACGAGCGCCATTCCGGCTCCTGAGAAAACCGCCCCCGGCGATTTCGTCATCGCCGTCGACGCCGGCCATGGCGGCATCGATACCGGCGCGATCGGGGTCGACACCAAGACCGAGGAAAAGCAGGTGACGCTTGCCTTCGCCAAGGCCCTGACCGAGCGGCTGAACAAGGAGCCGGGCATTAAGGCTTTCCTGACGCGCGAAGATGACGAGTTCCTGTCGCTTTCGCAGCGGGTGCTGATCGCCCGCCAGAACCACGCAGGCCTGTTCATTTCGCTGCATGCCGACACATTGAAGCAGAAGGATATCCGCGGCGCCACCGTCTACACGATCTCCGACAAGGCATCCGACAAGCTCGCCGCCGATCTGGCCGAACGTGAAAACCTCTCCGACCAGATTGCCGGCAAGGAGACGGTCGCCGAGCCGCCCGAGGTCGCCGATATCCTGCTCGATCTGACCCGGCGCGAGACCCAGGCCTTCTCGATCTCGCTGGCCGAGAGCGTGCTGAATTCCTTCAAGGATCAGGTCGGCACCATCAACAATCCACACCGTCATGCCGGTTTCCGCGTGCTGCAGGCCCCTGACGTGCCGTCGATCCTTCTCGAGCTCGGCTTTCTCTCGAATGCCGAGGACGAGAAATTGCTGCTCGACGAGACCTGGCGCGGCAAGATCGTCGGTCTTTTGACCGAGGCGGTGAAGCGCTACCGCGCCGCCGTCATCGCCAATGGCGGCTAGTGCCTGCGCCCCTAAATCCATCGTGGTTGAGGTTGGCAGAATCCATGAAAACAAAGACTTAACGTGCGTTGCGTGACTCAAATTCTGAGCAGGATTCCTCGGATTGGCGGCGGGGACGGGCGTTGCTTGGATGTGACAGTGCTGATGAAACGCGCCCGCAGCGGTGAATGCGGCGGGCAGAGCCCTATTTTCCTCACAATCGCGCCGTTACTCCGGCTTATGTTTCGTAAGCCTTGAGCGCGGAATCGGCTTGTGGCGGTAACGCTCATGGAGTAAGCCGCGCAACGTGCAAATTGCCTTGATCCGTGCAATCGTGGCGTTCTGCGCCGATTGAAGATCGAAGAGACCGGTAGCTGAAAATATGGTTAGACTTTTTGGATATTTCTTCGGAATGGCCTGCGTCCTGTTTCTGGTCGCGGCGGCGGGGGTTGCCATCTACCTCGCCAACGTCGCGAAGGATCTCCCGGACTATGCCGTTCTGAACAGCTATGCGCCGCCGGTGACCACCCGTGTCCACGCCGGCAACGGCGCTCTAATGGCCGAATACGCCAAGGAAAAGCGCCTCTTCCTGCCGATCCAGGCCGTCCCCGACCGCGTCAAGGCGGCCTTCCTGTCGGCCGAAGATAAGAATTTCTACAATCATCCGGGCGTCGATCTCACCGGTCTCGGCCGCGCCATCCTCGTCAACCTGCAGAATTTCGGTTCCGGCCGCCGCCCCGTCGGCGCTTCCACGATCACCCAGCAGGTGGCCAAAAACTTCCTTTTGAGCTCTGACCAGACGATCGACCGCAAGATCAAGGAAGCGATCCTGTCCTTCCGGATCGAGCAGGCCTACAGCAAGGACAAGATCCTCGAACTCTACCTGAACGAGATCTTCTTCGGCATGAATTCCTACGGCATCGCCGGCGCCGCGCTTACCTATTTCAACAAATCGGTCACCGAATTGACCGTCGCCGAGGCCGCCTATCTCGCCTCGCTGCCGAAGGGGCCTGCCAACTACCATCCTTTCCGCCATCCCGAGGCAGCCCTCGAGCGCCGCAACTGGGTGATCGACCGCATGGTCGAGAACGGCTATGTCAGCCAGAGCGACGGCGAGGACGCCAAGAAGCAGCCGCTCGGCGTCACCGCCCGCTCGACCGGCCCGTCGCTCTTTGCTTCGGATTATTTCGCCGAAGCCGTGCGCCGCCAGCTGATCGACCAATATGGTGAAAAGGTTCTCTATGAGGGCGGCCTTTCGGTGCGCACCTCGCTCGATCCGCAGATGCAGCTCGCTGCCCGCAAAGCGCTGCAGGACGGTCTGGTGACCTATGACGAGCGCCGCGGTTTCCATGGGCCCATCAAGCAGATCGATGCAAGCGGTGACTGGGGCAAGGCGCTTGCCGATATTCCCACCCTCTCCGACGTGCCGGAATGGCGGCTTGCCGTCGTGCTTGCGGTCTCCGACAGCAATGTCGATATCGGCCTGCAGCCGCCCAAGGATGGCAGCGGCAAGGTTTCAGCCGACCGTCAACGCGGCACCATCGACGCCAAGAACATGCAATGGGCCTTCCGGTCGTCCGACGGCGCCCGCAAGACGACGAAATCGCCGGTCGGCGCAGTCGCCCCCGGTGACGTCGTCTATGTCGCAAAGCTCGGCGACGATGCGTCGACCTCTTATCGGCTGCAGCAACCGCCGAAGGTGCAGGGTGGTCTGGTCGCCATGGACCCGAAGACCGGCCGCGTGCTCGCCATGGTCGGCGGCTTTTCCTATTCGCAGTCGGAATTCAACCGCGCCACCCAGGCGATGCGCCAGCCGGGCTCCTCGTTCAAGCCCTTCGTCTACGCCGCGGCGATGGACAATGGCTACACGCCGGCTTCCGTCATCATGGATGCGCCGATCGAGATCGTCTCCGGCGGCCAGGTCTGGAAGCCGGAAAACTACGGCGGCGAAGTCGGCGGCCCGTCGACGCTGCGCTCGGGCATCGAGCATTCGCGCAATCTGATGACGGTGCGCCTCGCCAACGATCTCGGCATGAACATCGTCGCCGAATATGCCGAGCGCTTCGGCATCTACGATCACATGCTGCCGGTTCTCTCCATGTCGCTCGGCGCCGGCGATACCACGGTGCTGCGCATGGTCTCGGCCTATTCGGTCATCGCCAATGGCGGCAAGCAGATCAAGCCGACTTTGATCGACCGCATCCAGGACCGCTACGGCAAGACGATCTTCAAGCACGAGGAGCGTCTCTGTGAAGGCTGCAATGCCGGCGACTGGCAGAACCAGGAAGAACCCAACGTCGTCGACAACCGTGAAACCGTTCTCGACCCGATGACCGCCTATCAGATCACCTCGATGATGCAGGGCGTCATCCAGCGCGGCACCGCAGCCGGCAAAATCGATCTCGGCGGCCGCGACGTCGCCGGCAAGACCGGCACTACCAACGACGAGAAGGACGCTTGGTTCGTCGGCTTCACCCCGGATCTGGTCGCCGGCCTCTATATGGGCTTCGATACGCCGGCCCCGCTCGGCCGCGGCGGCACCGGCGGCGGTCTCTCCGCCCCAATCTTCAACGAATTCATGCAGGCTGCGGTCAAGGATTCGCCGGAATCGAAATTCGTCATCCCGCCGGGCATGAACCTGATTTCGATCGACCGCAAGACCGGCATGGCCGCCGTCGACGGCGATCCGAACACCATCATCGAGGCCTTCAAGCCCGGCACCGGCCCGGCCGACAGTTTCTCCGTCATCGGCATGGACAGCACAATGGCGCCGGAAGAGATCCTGAAGACTTCGCCGCAGGCAAACCAGGCCGTCCAGACCGGCACGCCCGGCCTGTTCTGACCGCCGCCTGATTTTTGAACGCCCGCGCGGCCTTTACATCCGCGGCGGGCGTCTCTATGTCCACCAGCACCGGAAGAACCAGACAGAGAAGCAGGAATATGCGAGCCGAAATCGAAAACGTTGTCGATGAAACCAAGCAGGCTATCACCCTGCTGAGGAGGCATCTTTGACTGGGACCAGGCGATAAGACGGCTGGACTGGTTGAACAACAAGGCAGAGGATCCGAACCTCTGGAACGACGCTACCGAAGCGCAGAAGCTGATGCGCGAGCGTCAGCAGCTCGATGACGGCATCAGTGGCGTCAAGCAGCTGGAACAGCAGCTGAATGACAATATCGAGCTGATCGAACTCGGCGAGGAAGAGGGCGATGAAGGCGTCGTCAAGGAAGCCGAGGACACGCTGAAGGCCTTAAAAGCCGAGGCTGCGCGCCGCCAGGTGGAGGCGATGCTCTCCGGCGAGGCCGACGGCAACGACACCTATCTCGAAGTCCATTCCGGCGCCGGTGGCACTGAAAGCCAGGACTGGGCGAACATGCTGCTGCGCATGTACACTCGCTGGGCCGAACGCCAGCGTTTTAAGGTCGAGCTTCTCGAAGTTCATGACGGCGAAGAGGCGGGCATCAAATCCGCAACCCTGCTCGTCAAGGGCCACAATGCCTATGGCTGGCTGAAGACGGAATCGGGCGTGCACCGGTTGGTGCGCATCTCGCCTTACGATAGCAACGCGCGTCGCCACACCTCCTTCTCGTCGATCTGGGTCTATCCCGTGGTAGACGACTCGATCCAGATCGAGATCAACGAAGGTGATTGCCGCATCGACACCTATCGTTCGTCGGGCGCCGGCGGCCAGCACGTCAACACGACAGACTCGGCCGTGCGCATCACCCATATGCCGACCGGCATCGTCGTTCAGTGCCAGCAGGAGCGTTCGCAGCACAAGAACCGCGCCAAGGCCTGGGACATGCTGCGCGCCCGCATGTACGAAGCCGAGCTGAAGAAGCGTGAGGACGCCGCCAGCGCCGAAGCCGCCTCCAAGACGGATATCGGCTGGGGCCACCAGATCCGCTCCTACGTGCTGCAGCCCTACCAGCTGGTCAAGGACCTGCGCACCGGCGTCGCCAGCACCGCGCCGGATGACGTGCTGGACGGCGAGCTCAACGAGTTCATGGAAGCGGCCCTTGCCCACCGCATCAGCGGCGCCGCCGACGCAGTCGTCGACGATGTGGACTGATGGACAAAACCAGGATGGAGACGAGAAAGCCCCGGAGACGGGGCTTTTTTATGCTCAGGCGATCGCTTCGACGGTGCTGTCCTGGAACAGCGCTGCCGACAGATCGGCAATCTCGTCATGAATGGCTGCGCGCTCGACGCCCGGGGGATCGGTAAAGAGCTCTGCGGCAAAGGCGAGGCCGAGTGCGGTGCCCTCCGGCACGAAGACATAATGTCCAAGCCCGCCGCCGAAGATGCTAAGAGAACCGCGCCGGAGCCGCGCATGCAGCCATGCCGAACATTCCTCGGCCGGCGCCGCCCTGTCGGCATCGCCGACGAGAATGAGGGCGGGCGCGTCGACGGCTTTCAGGCTTTCCTCGCTGAAACCGAGAACGGACCGGCCCGGCGCGCACAGGAGCGCAGCCTTGATTCTGTCGTCCCGGTAGGACTTCGACATCCGCGACCATGAATCGCGAAACACATCGCTGCTGCGAAGCAAGGTGGGGATATGGTCGGCAAGATCGGGAAATTCCCTTGGTCCGCGCGCCCCACCCGACTTCATCCTTGATGGTTCGAATTGCGAAAACTGGGCGACAGCGCCAAGAAGCAGCATCACGCTATAGGCGCCGGCCGAAAATCCGGCGGCGAACACGCGGGTCATATCGATAGAACAGGAGAGATCACCGAGCCAGTCATCGCTGTGGTCGAGCATAAAGCTTAGATCCGGCGCCCGCTCCCAAAGGCAGGCGAAGCCTTCGGCGCGATAGGGCTCGTTGCCGGTATTGCCGTGATGGTTGACGCCGAGCGCTGCAAATCCGCGCTCGGCGAGCCGTCGCGCCAGCCACTCCAGTCCGGCCGCGGATCCGCCGGTGCCATGTGACAACAGGACGAGGGGATGGGGCAGGAGATCCGGCCGGATGGGTGCGTTGCGGGCGATGGCGGCCTTCTTGAACCAGCTTCTTTCCGTTGCATCGCTTTCCCGCGCCTCATCGGCAGCGGGATACCACAGCGACCAGCTGATGGGTCTGGGACCGTTTGCGTCCCAGTTCGACCTGTTTTTGTCGTAAAGCACGCCATCGCGGAAGCCGAGTTTCATCTCTTCCACTCTTTCCCGAACGCTTCCCCGTGGTTCAATTCGTCGCTTTCTCGACGGTGATGTCGCCGAATTCATCGATCAGCACGGTCCAGCCATCCGGCTCGGCCTGGGGATCGGTCTTCAGATAGATCGTCGCGAATAGCCCCGGCTCCTTGATGATGCCGTTCGAATTTTCCGGGCGTATATCGGTAATGTAAGGCTTGAGGTCGCTGATCTCCTGCAGTTCGACGGTAGAAGCGATCGCCGGACCGGTCTCGGTCTGGGCGACCTGCTGCAGATAGACCTTCGAGGTCCTGTCTGGCTGTCTTACGGCAAAGAGCTTGTAGTAGCCGTGGCGCTGCGTGCGCTTTCCTTCGGGGTTGGCAACGGGCTCGGCGCCTGTCGGCGCCCGCTCGACATCAGGGGCGTTGCCGTCATCCTCCCAATAGCCGGTGCTGGTCGCGAAAATCACCGATGCCGGCAGGATGTCATCGTGCGCGGGAAAGGCTGCGGCCGACCATCCGATGAAAAAAACCGTGGTCATCAATATCCGTCGCACGGCCATCGTCTCAATCCTTGAACTGCTCGGCGAGAATACGGTCGGACCAGGAACGGTCGGGATCGGAAAGAATGCGTGCCGTCATATGTTCCGACTGGGCAATGCGGACATGCAGCACCGATTTGACCTCGGTATTGTCGGCCACCGCATTTACCGGCCGCTTCACCGGCTCGAGCACATCGATGTCGACGGTCACCTTGTTCGGCAGCAGAGCGCCCCGCCAGCGCCGCGGCCGGAAAGCGCTGACCGGCGTCATGGCGAGCAGCGGCGCCTCGAGCGGCAGGATCGGGCCATGGGCGGAAAGATTATAGGCCGTCGACCCGGCAGGGGTCGCCACCATCAGCCCGTCGCAGATCAGCTCCTCCAGGCGCACGCGTCCGTCCACCGTCACCTTCAGGTTCGCCGCCTGATAGGACTGGCGGAAAAGATAGACCTCATTGATGGCGAGCGCCGTCGAGTTGGTGCCGTCGGCATTGGCCGTCGTCATCTGCAATGGCCGGAAGACGTTTTCGACGGCGAGGCAGATGCGCTCCTGAAGCTGTTCGCTGCGATAGTCGTTCATCAGGAAGCCGACCGAGCCGCGGTTCATGCCGTAGACCAGCTTGCCGGAATTCATGGTGTTGTGCAGCGTCTGCAGCATGAAACCATCGCCGCCGAGCGCGACGATGACATCGGCATCGTCAGCCGGCACATCGCCATAGATACGAATCAACTCCTCGCGCGCGGCGAGCGCCTCCGTCGTCGGTGAGGCGATAAAGGAAAGAGTCTGAAATGAACGGCCCATGCAATGCCCTTTGTGAAGCTGCTCTAGCTAACGGATAAAGTGCTGGTGCGACAAGGACGTTTTCTCCAACCAAGCGTTTGAGCGGCAGCCGACCCGTCCGCACAGACACGAATTTTCCTTTACAGAATCATAGAATCTGCTAGTTGGGCACCTATTGCCCTTGTAGCTCAGTTGGTAGAGCACCTGATTTGTAATCAGGGGGTCGCGGGTTCGAACCCTGCCGGGGGCACCATTTTTTCCGCGCGGTACCGCTCGTCCAGACCATGATCTCGATTCGATGCGCTCGATCGCGCCGGCAGATCTTTCCAGCCATCACGTATCGTTTGATGAACCTTGTCTGAAGGGCTGCTTCAGCGCCAATTCAGCCGTGCGAACTTATCTTCGCCTCATCATCAATGAGGAAACTGCCATGAGGCTCGCACATCTCTTTCTCGCCGCAACCCTTTCTGCCGGTGCGGCTTTCGCGTCCGTCGCACCGGCCGCCGCCATGCCGGCCGACCGGCCTGCGGTCTCGGCGCAGGGCGATATCATTCAAATCCGCGATGGCTGGCGCCATGATCGCGACCGGGACTATCGTGACGACCGTGGCTGGCGTGACGACCGTGGCTGGCGCGACGAGGGCGATTGGCGCCGGTCCGACTGGCGCGACGATGACCGCCGCTGGCGGCGGTGGCGTGCAGAGCGTTGGCAGGAACGGCGCGAGTGGCGCCATCGCAATCGCGATATGCCTTTCTGGCTCTATCGCAGCTGATCGTAGCTGAGAGGAACGGCCCGGATCATCCGGGCCATTTTTCAATGAGCGACGGGCTCGTTGACGCTCGCCTCGATCCTGCTGCCATTGCCGGTCTGGCCGGCGCCGGAGGGCGATAGGATTGCGATGCTGAGCACGGAAACGACCATGAAGGCGACGACGGCAATCATTATGCGCATAGGCGTTCAATCCTCATTCAGTGGGGATTAACGCGCGATTGCCGCCGGCGTTCCTATCAGCCTATTGCACCGTTCCCGGCGTCGCGGGGCCGGGCGCCGTCGGCGACAGGGGATCGGGCTGGTGGATGGGATGAGACGTGTCCACCCAGATGATGCTGAGAATGATCCCGACGAAGACCGCGATGAAGAGGATACCGAAAATCAGCGGTCGAATAGCCATGATGGGGATCGTTCCTTCTTGCTTCCGACCGGTCGTTGCGATCGGTCATCGCCCGATCATAATGCTCCAGGAGGTCTTTCCAAGGCAAAATCGAATTTCTCCGGCATCCGTCGTGCCTTGCGCGGCTATCGCCGGCATTCGTTTTCCATCTGTCGCACCGGCTTGAACTGTGTCAGGGATGCCTGAAACAATTGGGGACGGACGCGATGAAACGGACGGTTATAACATCGGTCATTGTCGCGGCATTCGTCTGCGTCGCCGGAGCCTCTTCAGACCCAGCAGCTTTCGACAAGCCGATAAAAGTGGATGTCGTCACTCTGCCGAAGGATGAGCTCAATCCCGATGCAAAGCCGAAGATCACCTGCAGCCGCTATCCCGCCTTCATGGTCAAGGAGGTCGATCTCGGTGAGGTCGGCGCCGAAAAACTGGCGCTGCTTGCAGCCGAAGCGCCCTGTGAGCGCGCCGGCGGGCGCGAGCGGGTGATCGAGGACGATACCGCCGGCTATCTCATGGGCGTCAGCGGTGGTTTCGTCTTTTTCCGTGCCGCGGATGGATGGAACGGCGGGCTGCCCTTCGTCGTCTACGATGCGGCGACGGGCGAGCGGCTGCTTGACGATTCGTTTGAGGGCGAGGACTTTGCCGTGATCAGCAGCGGGAAGGGGGAGCTGACCGTTCATTTTCGTCGCGTCTACACGGCATCCTGCTCGCTCTACCTGAAGGAGGCCGACTGCGCGAAGGCGATTACCGCCGATACCGGCCTGTCACTGACCCAACTGCCTGATTGCGCCGCAGCCTATAAGGCGGAAATCAAACGCAGCCCCGATCACGCAAGCGAAATTGAGAAACTGCCGAGCGTTATCGTCTACCCCATCGAATTGGCCTACGCGGCTGGCGATACGACGCGCCGGCCGATGGATGGCCCGACCACTTGCGGGAGGCCCGACTGACGGAGAATCAGCGACGCACGAGCGAAAGCGGCTTGCCGCCTTCCTGCTTCGATTTGTCGAAATTGCCGTCCGCGCGCATGTCGAAGCTAAGGGATGAACCGTCACCGCCCATCAGCGTCAGCCCGAAACCCTCGATATGCCAGACCGCAAGCTTGAGCTTGGCGACATTGGCGGCGCAGTCACCGGAAAGTGACAATGGCGCATTGCCGTCCGTCCCGACATTGCTGCCGAGCGTTACGCCGCAAAGCCTTTCGCCGTCCGGCCGTTGCATTGTCCACGGCCCGGCAAGGCTGTTGACGGTCGGCAGGTGATCGACGCCGTCGGGTGCCGCGCTCAGCAGGAACAGCTTGCCGTCCTCAGTCTTCATCGGCGAGCCTTCGTTTTCGACGAAACGGGCGATCACTTTGCGCGTCGGATCGATCAGGATGAGGCCGCCATTGCCGTCGAAATTCCACGAAGAGGCTTCCGCGAGGGCCGGCAACGGCTTGGCGCAGGCGTCCTGCCCGGAAATCGAATAACCGCCGATCGCCATGTCGGTTTCGAGCGTCATCCTGCATCCCGTGCGCCCGTCTTCGGGCGCGACGAGATAGGTTCCTGCCTGCGCTTTGAGGATATCGGGATCGATATCCTGTCCGTACGCCAGACCGCAGGCGAGCAGGGCGGCTGCGGTAGCCGCGAGCCGAAAGACGAAACGGATCATGACAGTTCCCCTTTGTCGCGGCCCGCCTGCGGACCAGCCTATGCCTTCAGGTAAAGCCGCGCCGCATAAAGCGCGATCGCCGCCGCATTCGAGACGTTCAGCGATTTGATCGCGCCCGGCATGTCGAGACGGGCAAGTGCGTTGACGGTTTCCCGCGTCTTCTGGCGAAGACCCTTGCCCTCGGAGCCGAGCACCAGCGCCACTTTCTTGCCCGAAAACGTGCCTTCGAGCGCCGCAGGCCCCTCCGAATCGAGGCCGATGGTGGAGAAGCCGAGCTTGTGCAGTTCACCGAGTGCATCGGCGAGATTGGTCACCTGTATATAAGGTATCAGTTCCAGCGCGCCGGAGGCGGACTTGGCGAGGACGCCTGACTCGGTTGGGCTATGTCTCTGAGTAGTGATAACGGCGCCGCAATTGAAGGCGACGGCCGAGCGCATGATCGCGCCGACATTGTGGGGATCGGTGACCTGGTCGAGGACGAGCAGGAGAGGGCTGTCCTTCAGTGCTTCGAGACGGCGCACCGGCAGCGGTCGCGTTTCCAGCATGACGCCCTGATGGATCGCCTCGGGGCCGAGCACCTTGTCGATATCCTGCGGCGAGACAATCTCGAAGGGGATTCCGAGCGTTTCGGCGTCGACTTCGAGCCGCGCCAGGGCGTTCTGCGTCACGAAGAGCTTGATCTTCTTGCGCTCGGGATTGTCGAGGGCGGCGCGCACCGTATGCAGGCCGTAGAGATGCACCTGGTCAGGCGCCAGCGCCGGCGGTTTCCAGTCCTCAGCCCCGCGCCTGCGTTTCTGCGGCTGAGGTGTCGGAATTTCGCCGCGTTCGCGCTTGGCGTCGCGATGCGCGCGCCGCAGCGTGGCGTAATGCGTGTCCTTGGCCGATGGGTCTGTCGCGGCCTTGCCGCCGGGTTTTTTGTCTTTGCTCATGCGGCTTTATAGCCATGGCGCTCGCCGCCGCATAGGCTTTCTTTCATATGCCGGCTTTCGGCGGAGAATGAAATTTTTCGTGTTTTTTCCGTTGTTGTCGTGTTGACAGACTGAAATGCTCCGGTCATATACGCGGCGCAGACGACGGGCGGCAACGCTTCAAAGTCTGACAAACTTGGTCTTCTAGATCCGGACGAAAAACTGGAGAGATGCCCGAGTGGTTAAAGGGGACGGACTGTAAATCCGTTGGCTCAGCCTACGTTGGTTCAAATCCAACTCTCTCCACCATTCGTCATCGGATCGGACCACCCCGCGGGTATAGCTCAATGGTAGAGCAGCAGCCTTCCAAGCTGAATACGCGGGTTCGATTCCCGCTACCCGCTCCAGTTCTCCGAAGCCCGTTTATGCGCCCGACGCTGCCGCGATAATTCCGCAGGTCGATGTTTCGCAAGCGGCTCTCGACTGACGGAAGAGTGCGTTCCAGCCCTGGCCGCCCGTGCCTCATCTCTCGCAGTCCACGCGATTTTCTCCAAGGATTTCAGTGATTTTCCCCCGCATGCCGGCGAATCGCCTTGCAGCCGGCGAATTGTCCCCCATATGCGCTGTCACACCAAGATTGGCGTCTGCAATTAAGTCTTGCGCAATTTCGCCGAAAGCCTTAAACGGCGGCACTAAACCGGTTCGCCGGGGCCCACAATTTCGTTCACAGGAAGCATTCAAATGGCAAAGAGTAAGTTTGAGCGCAACAAGCCGCACGTCAACATCGGCACGATCGGCCACGTTGACC
>NZ_LODW01000045.1 GCF_002914525.1 Rhizobium hidalgonense
AAGGATGAATCTGATTTGCGTCCAAAAGGGAATCCCAATTGCGATTCCACCTAAAATCATCCCGCTCTAGTCTAAGCCCCGGCAGCCGCCGCACGCTCATCCCGCTGGCGCTGGATTTCGCGGCGCTTGGTGACGATCGAGGCGCAGATGACGCCGACCGCAACGATGCCGATCAGGATCGTGCAGACCGCGTTGATCTCGGGCGTCACGCCGAGGCGAACCTGGCTGTAGATCCGCATCGGCAGTGTGGTGGCGCCCGGCCCCGAGGTGAAACTGGCGATCACCAGATCGTCGAGCGACAGGGTGAAGGCAAGGATCCAGCCCGAGATCACGGCCGGTGCGATGATCGGCAGGGTGATCTCGAAAAAGGTGCGCACCGGCGGCGCGCCGAGATCCTGGGCCGCCTCCTCGATCGACTGATCGAAGCTCAACAGGCGCGACTGCACGACGACGGCGACGAAGCACATGGTCAGCGTCGTATGCGCCAGCGTGATCGTCCAGAAACCGCGGTCGAAGCCAATGGCGACGAAGAGCAGCAGCAGCGACAGGCCGGTGATGACGTCAGGCATGACGAGCGGCGCATAGATCATGCCGGAAAACAGCATGCGGCCGCGAAAGCGCGTGTAGCGCACCAGCGTCAACGCCGCCATCGTGCCGAGGATCGTTGCCAGCGTCGCCGACAATAGGCCGACACGGATCGTCACCCAGGCGGCGTCGAGCAGGCCCTGGTTCGAGAGCAGCGAGACATACCATTTCGTGGAGAAGCCGCCCCAGACGGTGACGAGCTTCGATTCGTTGAAGGAGAAGATCACCAGAAGCACAATCGGCAGATAGAGGAAGGCAAAGCCGAGCGTGACGGAGACGATGTTGAAGCGGGTCCATTTCAGCATGGCTTATTTCCCCCGCTCTTCGGCTTTGGCCTGGGCGTTCTGGAAGAAGACGATCGGGATCACCAGGATCATCAGCAGGATCGTTGCCACCGCCGAGGAGACCGGCCAGTCGCGGTTGGCGTTGAACTCGTTCCAGAGCGTCTTGCCGATCATCAGCGTCTGCGAACCGCCGAGCAGGTCGGGAATGACGAATTCACCGACGGCGGGAATGAAGACCAGCATGCAGCCGGCGACCACACCGGGGATCGACAGCGGAAAGGTGACGCGCCAGAAGGCCCGGATCGGCGTGCAACCGAGATCCTGCGCCGCCTCGATCAGCGTACCGTCCATCTTTTCCAGCGCTGAATAGAGCGGCAGCACCATGAAGGGCAGATAGGAATAGACGATGCCGATATAGACGGCGGTATTGGTGTTGAGGATGATCAGTGGGCTGTCGATGATGTGCAGCGACAGGAGAAGCTGGTTGAGAAGGCCTTCCGGCTTCAGGATCGCGATCCATGAATAGACGCGGATCAGGAAGCTCGTCCAGAACGGCAGGATGACCAGCATCACCAGCGTCGGGCGGATGGTGCGCGGCGCCTGTGCCATGCCGTAGGCAATCGGATAGGCAATCAGCAGGGTGAGGAAAGTCGAGATCCCGGCAATCACCACGCTCGAGATATAGGCATTGATATAGAGCGCATCCTCGGTGAGGTAGGCGTAATTGTCGAAGGAAAGCTCGCCGATCTTGCTCCACAGCCCGGCCCAGCCATCGGCAAGCGAGAAGACCGGCACATAAGGCGGCATGGCGATCGCCGTCGTCGACAGCGAAATCCGAAAGACGATGAAGAACGGCGCCAGGAAGAAGAGCAGCAGCCAGGCGTAGGGGATGGTGATGACGAGCCGATTGTAGAGGCCGGAGGTGAGCTTGCCCATGATCTCAATCCTTCAGCAGAACGCCGGCGTTCTCGTCGAACGAGATCCAGACGTCCTGGTCGTAGGTGAAGGGGTCGTCAACGGAGCGCTGTGCATTGAGGGAAGAGGCCTTGACGATCTTGCCGCTCTGCAATTTCACATGGAAGACGGTCATATCGCCGAGATAGGCGATGTCCCAGAGTTCGCCCCTGGCGGCATTGACCGAAGCATTGACCGGCGCCTGGCGCCCGACCCGCATCTTTTCAGGCCGGATGGCGAAGCCGACGGCGCTGCCGGCCGAAGGTGTCTCGGCGGCGGCGACACGTACGTTGAAGCCGCTGTCGACTGATATTTCGACGGTGCCGTTGCCCGATGCGGCGACCTTGCCGTCGAAGATGTTGACGTCGCCGATGAAATCCGCAACGAAACGGGAATTCGGCGCCTCGTAGATTTCCGCTGGTGTCGCCACCTGCACGACCTTGCCGTGGCTCATGACGGCGATGCGATCGGCCATGGTCATCGCCTCTTCCTGGTCGTGGGTGACGACGACGAAGGTGAGGCCGAGGTTCTGCTGCAGGTCCATCAGTTCGAACTGGGTTTCCTCGCGCAGCTTCTTGTCGAGTGCGCCGAGCGGTTCGTCGAGCAGCAGTACCTTCGGGCGCTTGGCGAGCGAGCGGGCCAGTGCCACACGCTGGCGCTGACCGCCGGAAAGCTGGTTCGGCTTGCGCGAGGCGAACTGCTCGAGCTTGACAAGCTTCAGCATCTGCGAGACGCGCTCGGTCATCTCATCCTTGGGCATACCGTCCTGCTTCAGGCCGAAAGCGATATTCTTCTCCACCGTCATGTGCGGGAAAAGCGCATAGGACTGGAACATCATGTTGACCGGCCGCTTATAGGGCGGCGTGCCGGCCATATCGGTTCCGTCGAGAACGATCTCGCCGGAGGTCGGCTGCTCGAAGCCCGCGAGCATGCGCAGCAGTGTGGACTTGCCGCAGCCCGAAGCGCCGAGCAGCGCGAAAAACTCGCGGTGATAGATATCAAGCGACAGATTGTCGACGGCGGTAAAATCGCCGAAGCGCTTGGTGACATTCTTGAAAGCAATGAAGGGTTTTGCAGAGGGATCGGTCCAAGGCGCGAAAGCGCGGCGGATATTGCCGAGAGACTTCATATTATTCCCCGAATAAAGGTTTTTCCGGCCTCCGCCCCGGGCCGGTAATTGAAAGGCCCGGACGTTGCCGTCCGGGCCCAAGGCTTAAATTACTGGCCGGTAACGACCTTCGTCCAGAGGCGCGTGCCCAGCCGCTGCGTTTTCGGATCCCATGGCTTGACCGTGAAGAGGTTCTTCATCACCTCCGCGGTCGGATAGACTGCCGGGTCTTCCAGAATGTCCTTGCTGACGAACTGCTGCGAGGCCTTGTTGCCGTTGGCATAGAAGGTGTGGTCGCTCGCCTTGGCGATGACCTCAGGCTTCATCATATAATTCAGGAACTCATGGGCTTCGGCGACATGGGGCGCATCGGCGGGGATGGCCATCATGTCGAACCACATCTGGGCGCCTTGCGGGGGAACCGAATAATTGACCTCGACGCCGTTCTTGGCTTCGGCCGCACGGTCGCGCGCCTGCAGCATGTCCCCGGAATAACCGAAGGCGATGCAGATGTCGCCGTTGGCAAGCGCATTGATGTATTCGGACGAGTGGAACTTGCGGATATTGGAGCGAACCGCCGTCAGCAGTTCTTCGGCCTTCTTGAAATCCTCAGCCTTGGTGGAGTTCGGGTCGAGGCCGAGATAACGAAATGCCGTGGTGATGACGTCCTTCGGTGTATCGAGAACATAGATGCCGCAATCCTTGAACTTTGCGGCGACCTTCGGATCGAAGATCACTTCGAGGCCGGGCTTGACATCGGGACCGAGAATTTCGGCAACCTTCTTGACGTTGTAGCCGATGCCGTCGGTACCCCACATGTAATCGACCGCGTGTTCGTTGCCCGGGTCATATTCGGCAGTGCGCTGCTGGATCACATCCCACATGTTGGAAAGGTTCGGCAGTTTCGACTTGTCGAGCTTCTGGAAAACGCCGGCCTGAATCTGGCGCTGCAGGAAGTCGGCTGTGGGAACGACAACGTCATAACCGGTGCCCCCGGCAAGCAGCTTGGTTTCCACGGTCTCGTTGGAATCGAAGGTGTCGTAGACGACCTTGATGCCGGTTTCCTTGGTGAAGTCGGCAAGGATGGAGTCGTCGATATAATCCGACCAGTTATAGACGTTGACCACGCGCTCCTGGGCAAAGGCCGGCGCGGCGGCAAGAAGTGCGGCAACGGCAACGGCCGTCACACTTGGAATGATTGACCTCATGACTTCTCCTGTTTGTTCAAAGAGCCCGCACCCCCGGACATCTTTTCCCTCTGGTTTTGCCTGCAGACTAAGAAGGAATTTCACAGCCCACAAGCGCAAAATCCTGCGCCTTCAATGATTTCACAATCACTGGAAATCGAAGGCGCTGAGCCCCGCCACCATCTCGTCGAGCCCCAGCGGCCGCGTCACCGGCGGTTCGGCGCGGGAAAGGCAGCCGCGCCGCTCGCAGAGCCGACAGGCCGGACCGATTGCGACCGGCTCGAGCACTGTTGCCTGGCCATAGACCAGTGCGTCGCCAAGGGCGGCATCGCAGCCGATCAGGATCGCGGTGCGCCTCAGCCTTTCGCCGAATTCGACGCTCGGCCCCTCCAGGGTGCGGGCGACCGTCAAGAAGGAGGCGCCATCCGGCGTGACTACGGTTTCGGCGAGGATCTGGCCGGGCTGCAGGAAGGCCGCGTGGATATTGAGCTTCGGACAGCCGCCGCCGAAACGGGCCTGCGGAAAACCCTGGGCGCCTGCCCGCCGCAGCCGGTGGCCGGCGGCATCGATCTCGATCAGGAAGAAGGGAATGGCGGCAGCTCCCGGCCGCTGCAGCATCGTCAGGCGTGCGGCGGCATGGCCGAAGGAGACGCCGAAACGCGCCCGCAGAATATCGATGTCATAACGCGTTGCCTTGGCCGCGGAAAGAAAGGCTTCGTAGGGCATGGCCAGCGCCAGAGCGGCGATGCGGGCAAGCTCGAAGCGGGCGATGCGGCGCGCCTCGGCGGAGGAGAGCTGGAGATCGTCGAGCTCGGCATCGATGGCCGGCGACAAGGCAAGCGTCGCTGCCTCGATCGATATCTCGTGCGCGCGGTCGGCCTGCGACAGGCGCTCGGAGATGAACAGCCGCATCGAATGGCGGTCGAAACGGCGGCGCAGATCCGGCATGACATGGACCGGCAGGACTCGCACCGCAATGCCGCGCTCGGCGCGCAGCCAATCCTTCAGGCCGGCAGCAAGATCGAGGCCGCCGGGCAACGTCGCCGCAAAGGCTTCCGCCGCCATCTCGATCCGTCCGAAATAGGCCGACCTGCGTTCCAGCGTCTCGCGCACCTCGTCGAGCGGCAACCGGCCGGCGGCAACCGGCGCGTGACCTTCGGCGGCCATCAGCGCCGTCAGATCGGACAGCCTTGCCGCCTGCTCGCGATAGGCGCGGTAGAGCTTGATCATGCCGCTTGCCGCATTGGGTGCGGCTTCCGCCACCTCGACCAGTTCCTGGTCGCCGGGCAGCTCGCCCGACAGCAGCGGATCGGCAAAGACCTCCTTGAGCTGGCCGAGACTGCCGCCGGTCTGCCCGCGCAACTCCTCCAGATCGACCCTGTAGACGGCCGCGAGCTTCAACAGCAGCTGCACCGTCAGCGGCCGCTGGTTGCGTTCGATCAGGTTCAGATAGGAGGGCGATATTTCCAGCGCCTCGGCCATGGCGGTCTGCGTCAGCGTCAGCGCATTGCGGATGCGCCGCAATTTTGGGCCCGCGAATATCTTCCGTTCCGCCATTGTCACACCCTTTGACAGAAAGGTGGCACCATTTTTTACAAAATTTTACAAATTCACAGCGCCACTCTGTCAATCCTCGTCATCTTAACCTCTTTCTGACCCAGAAATCAAAGGTTTTCCTAGCCATGTCGCGCGATATTGTCAAACTTGTCATCAACACCCCGATATCGATTTTTTGCGAGGAGATCAGCATGACCGATTTTTACAAGCTTGTTCCAAATGCACCGGCAGGCCGCTTCGACGGCATCGACAGGCCCTATTCGGCCGATGACGTGCGGCGGCTCCGGGGCTCGGTGGCGCTGACCCATACGCTGGCCGAAATGGGGGCGGACCGGTTGTGGCGGCTGCTGCGCCAGGAGGATTTCCTCAATGCGCTCGGCGCGCTTTCCGGCAACCAGGCCATGCAGATGGTACGCGCCGGGCTGAAGGCGATCTATCTTTCCGGCTGGCAGGTGGCAGCCGACGCCAATACGGCGTCCGCCATGTATCCCGATCAGTCGCTCTACCCGGCCAATGCCGGGCCGGAGCTTGCCAAGCGCATCAACCGGACGCTGCAGCGCGCCGATCAGATCGAGACTTCGGAGGGCCAGGGGCTTTCCGTCGACTCGTGGTTTGCGCCGATCGTCGCCGATGCGGAAGCCGGCTTCGGCGGACCGCTCAACGCGTTCGAGATCATGAAGGCCTATATCGAAGCGGGTGCGGCCGGCGTCCATTTCGAGGATCAGCTCGCCTCGGAGAAGAAATGCGGCCATCTCGGCGGCAAGGTGCTGATCCCGACGGCCGCCCATATCCGCAATCTCAACGCCGCCCGGCTTGCCGCCGACGTCATGGGTGTTGCGACGCTGGTCATCGCGCGCACCGACGCGGAAGCGGCAAAGCTGCTGACATCCGATATCGACGAGCGCGACCAGCCCTTCGTTGATTATGACGCCGGGCGCACGGTCGAAGGTTTCTACCAGGTCAGAAACGGCATCGAGCCCTGCATCGCGCGCGCCGTCGCCTATGCACCGCATTGTGATCTCATCTGGTGCGAGACTTCCAAGCCGGATCTTGACCAGGCGCGGCGTTTTGCCGAAGGCGTGCACAAGGTCCATCCCGGCAAGCTGCTCGCCTATAATTGCTCGCCTTCCTTCAACTGGAGGAAAAACCTCGACGAGGCGACGATCGCAAAATTCCAGCGCGAGCTCGGCGCGATGGGCTACAAATTCCAGTTCATCACACTCGCCGGCTTCCACCAGCTGAATTACGGCATGTACGAACTGGCGCGCGGCTACAAGCAGCGGCAGATGTCGGCCTATTCCGAACTGCAGCAGGCGGAATTCGACGCCGAGGTCAATGGCTACACCGCCACCAAACACCAGCGCGAGGTCGGCACCGGCTATTTCGACGCCGTGTCGCTCGCCATTACCGGCGGCCGGTCATCGACCACGGCGATGCACGGCTCAACCGAACATGCGCAGTTCAAACCGGCTGCGGAATAGAGCAAAGAGGAGGAGAAGATCATGGCATCCATTTCACGCGTCAGGGAACGGGCCGAGGAGCAGGCGACCAGTATGAGCGAGGATCAGCAGACGACGATCCGCATGCTCGCCAACGACCTGCATCGGCTGAACCAGTCAGTCATGAAAGCCGTCGAGGCCGGCGTCTCGGTCGAGCTGGTGCGCTCGGCCCGCCATCACGGCGGCGACGGCAACTGGGGCGACCTGCTGATCCCCGTCGTCGTCACCAACCGGCATTGAGGAGAACCGCCCGCGCATCCGAAGAGATGCGCGGGCGTTTCATCACCAATTTCAGCCGCGGCTCGGCCGTTTTCCGGCGAACAGATCGGCATAACTTCTGATGAGTTTGGTCATGCGGTCGGCGACCGTGCGGATCTCCGGGCGATGGCGGTCCTCGGCGTTCATGACGATCCATTGCGCGTGGCGCAATTCCGGCAGTTCGCCGCCAAGCCGCTGCAAATCTGGATGGAGATCGCCGACAAAACAGGGAAGCACCGCCTTGCCGGCGCCGGCGCGCACCAGATCCGGCAGCGAACGCGGCCGGTTGACGGTGGCGACGATCGCGGCTGCAGCATTGGCGTGCGGCCAGCGCAGATAGGCCGAGATTGCCTCCTCCTCGGCAACCGCAATCCAGCGCTCGTCCGTCTCGGCGGCGTTGCGTCTGATATAACAGGCATAGGCGACTTCACCGAGCCGGCGGGCGGCAAGATTGGCCTCCTCAGGTTCGAAGGCGCGAATACCGATATCGCTCTCGCGATAGGCAAGGCTCGCCCGCGCCTCGCCGATGGTGAGCGAAATGGCAAAGCCATCACCCGGCATGCGGATGGCGGCAAAATTCTCCGTCAGCAGCCAGGCGAGCCAGGTGCCGGCGGCAACCTTGACGGTCGTGCCGCCCTCGCCCGATTGCCGCCACGCCTCCACCTTGCGGGCGGCAGCCTCCATCTCCTGAAGGTGATCGAGCAGCGCCTGGCCATCCCGCGTCAGGCGGTAGCCGGTCTGGCTGCGTGAAAACAAGGCGCGGCCGACCTCCTGTTCGAGATCGAGCATCCGCCGGCCGACGGTCGCCGGGCTGAGCCCGCTTGCCGTGCTTGCTCCCGTCAAGCCGCCAAGGCGAGCAACCTGCAGGAAAAGCTGATAGGAATCCCAATTCGCGTTTTTCATCGATGAAAAACATAGCGGGATTTTCTCTGTTTATGAAGAGAAATTTGATGCCTAAATCAGGTGATGTCTTCTACAGGAAAGGACATCGCCATGATCGACATGATGACCATCGCAGGCACGCTGGGATATCGACACCGTCGCGGGCCAAGCGGGGACAAGACGGAGGAGGATCGGTTCTATGCCGAGTTCGGAGACAACGGCCTCATCCGCTTCGCCAGCTGGCTGACCTCGCTTGACCTCATGCTGAAGCGTGTCGCGTCGAAAGGACTACGCCGCAAAGCCGCGGCGCAATCCTGCGATAGCTGCGGCTGCGTGCCTCAGGCGACTTTTCTTGCGCCGAGGTGAGCCGGTGCGGACCCGGCCACGATGCGGAAGCGCTCGATCAGCGTCATCAGCGTGTCGGCCTCGCCGGCGAGCAGACGGCTTGCCTGCGTCGTCTCGGCAACCATCGACGCGTTCTTCTGGGTCATCTGGTCCATGGCGTTTACCGAACCGTTGACCTCCTGCAACGCGGCCGACTGATCGCGGCTCGCTGTGGCGATAGTCTCGACATGGCCGCTGATCGCGATGATCTCCTGGCTGATCGAGGCAAGGACGCTGCCGGTCTTCTGCACCAGTTCGGAGCCCACCGTCACTTCGCGGCTTGACGTCTCGATCAGCGACTTGATCTGGCGGGCCGCATCGGCCGAACGCTGGGCGAGTTCGCGGACCTCCTGGGCGACGACGGCGAAACCCTTGCCCGCCTCGCCGGCGCGTGCCGCCTCGATGCCAGCGTTCAACGCCAGAAGATTGGTCTGGAAGGCGATATCGTCGATCACCTCGATGATCTGCTCGATCTGCTGCGAAGCCTGCTCGATGCGCTCCATGGCGGCAACGGCATCGCCGACCACGGCGCCGGAATTGTCGGCCGTCTTCTTGGTCGCGGCGACGACGCTGTTGGCTTCGCGGGCACGCTCGGCGGACGAGCGAACCGTGACGGTGATCTCCTCCACCGCGGCGGCCGTCTCTTCGAGGCTTGCCGCCTGCGCCTCGGTGCGTTTCGAAAGCTCGCCTGCTGAAGCAGAAACCGAGCTACTGTTGCGCTGGATGGTCGAGGCGCTGTCGCGGATGCCGGAGAGCGTATCCTGGAGCCGCAGCAGGGAGGCGTTGAAATCGACGCGCAGCTGCTCCAACCGACCGACGAAGGGCGTGCCGATCGTTTCCGAGACATCGCCCTGCGACAGACGCCCTAAGCCAGCGGCAAGCTGGTTGACGGCAAAGTCGATCTGGCTGTCGAGCGAGCGCTTGTCGGCATCGTTCCTGGCGCGTTCGGCATCGCTCAAGGCGCGCTGTTCGGCGGCCTGCGTTTCGAGGTCGCGTCTGTCGCGGGCGCTGTCGCGGAAGAGCGCCAAGGCCCGGCCGATGTCGCCGAATTCGTTCTTCTTATCGACACACGGGATCGCGCCGTCGAGATCGCCCGAGGAAATCGAGTGGACGCGCGCCGTCAGTGCCTGCAAAGGCTTCACCGACAGGCGGATCGCATAAAAGGCGAGAAGCCCGACGATGAGCATGACGATGGCGCCGACGCCGAGAACCAGCATTTGCAGCTCGTTCAGCCTTGCGTAATAGAGTTCCATCGGAATGCCGATGAAGAGTATACCGACATTGGCATTCGAGGCATTCTTGATCGGGAAATAACCGGTCATGAACTTGCGGCCGAAAAGCTCGGCCTGGCCGTAATAGGCCTCACCCTTGGCGAGTACCGGCTGGGCGGGATGTTCGGCGACGAGCTTGGTGCCGACGGCGCGGTCGCCGTTTTCCTTCTTGACGTTGGTGGATATGCGGACGTAGTCGCCGCCCTGCTTCTGGAAAATCGTCGCAACGCCGGCGATCGACTGCGCGGTGCGGTCGACCAGCGAATGATCGGCCAGCGCCGGAATGGCGCCTTCGGTGACGGTTGCGAGCTGGTTGTCCTTCAGCTCGATCTTTGCCGCCTGATCGGCCGCGCCGTAGAGCACAGCCATTGCCCGGGTGGCATCCCTGGCGTCGGCGACAGCCCCGTCCATGACCTGGCGGCTCAGATTGTAATAGGTCACGCCGACGATCGCAGCGGTGCTGACCGTCAGCAGACACAGCGTGATCGCAACGATTTGACGGACGATCGACGTAGAGAAAAGGCGCAGCATCAAAACCCCCGGCGGATAAACCAAGGCCAAATTAAGCCAAAAGCGTTAAGGAAAATTTTCCGTAAATCAGGGCTGCAGGCAGCGCCATTCTGAAACACAGAAACGGCCCCGGAAAAAAAAGCCGGGGCCGTTCGAACAAGTCAGATCGGGCGACGATCAGGCGGCGCGGTAGACCGGCGCGGCCGCCTCGCCGTCGATCTTGAACTGCTGGATGAGCCTGCGCAGAGAATCGGCCTCGTCGGCCAGTTCGCGGCTGGCGGCGGTCGTCTCCTCCACCATGGCGGCGTTTTGCTGCGTCATCTGGTCCATCTGGTTGACGGTGGCGTTGACGCTCTGCAGCGCATTGGACTGGTCGTGGCTGGCGCGGGCGATCATCTCGACATGCTGGCTGATCGTGACGATCTGGGCGCTGATCTTGGCGAGCACCGTGCCGGTCTCCTGGACGAACTGCGAGCCGGAGCTGACCTCGTTGGTCGACTTGTTGATTAGGCCCTTGATCTCCTGTGCGGCGGCTGCGGAGCGCTGGGCCAGTTCGCGGACTTCCATGGCGACGACCGCAAAGCCCTTGCCGGCTTCACCGGCGCGCGCCGCCTCGATACCGGCGTTGAGCGCCAGAAGGTTGGTCTGGAAGGCGATCTCGTCGATGACGCCGATAATCTGCTCGATCTGGCGCGCGGCTTCCTCGATGCGGCCCATTGCATCGATCGCATTGCTGACGACCACCGCGGAATCGTCGGCGCTGCGTTTGGCCTGGCGGACAATCTGGTCGGCATCCTTGGCGCGTTCGGCCGACGAACGGACGGTGACGGTGATCTCGTCGACGGCGGCCGCGGTCTCTTCGAGGGAGGCGGCCTGCTGTTCGGTGCGCTTCGACAGATCCTCGGCCGACTGGGCCATCTGGTTGCCGTTGCCCTGGATCAGCTCGACATTGTCGCGGATCTGGCTCATCGTCGCCTGCAAGCGCATCATCGAACCGTTGAAGTCCTGGCGCAGCTGTTCGAGACGGCCGATGAAGGGTGTCTCGATCGTCGTCGAGATATCGCCCTGCGACATGCGTTCGAGGCCGGCGGCGAGTTCGTTGACCGCGAATTCGATCTGGCGATCCATTTCGCGCTTTTCGGCATCGTTGCGCTGGCGCTCGTGTTCGGCGGCGGCGCGTTCCTCGTCGCTCTGCTCCTCGATGCGGATCTTCGAGATGGCATTTTCCTTGAAGATGCCGAGTGCGCGGGCCATGTCGCCGATTTCATCGTAGCGCTGCTCGCCGGAGATGCTGGTATCCAGCGCCCCTTCGGCGATGCGGCGCATGGCGGCGGTGATATGGCTGATCGGCCGCTGCAGCGTCAGGACCAGGGCAAAACCGCCAAGGATCGACAGGAGGATGCCGAGACCGGTGGTCATGACGGAGATGCTGTTTGCCTGGGTGCGCTCGGTGCCGGCCGTCTGTTTCTGCAGTTCGGCGAAATCGGTGAGCTTCGTCCAGATATGGTCGAGCTCCTGGCGGGCAGCGGCATAGGCCGTGACGCGCTCGCCGATCGTATCGACGATCTTCGAGCCGCCGCCGGAGATGGCGTCGAGCGCCGGCTGGATCGCGCCGGAGATGCCCTCGGCAAAGCCCATGCCCTTGGCACTGGTGGCCAGCACCTGCATGTCCTTGCCAAGGGTGCCGGCCTGTTGCTGCAGACGCACGAGATTATCCTTGCTGGAGTTGGCGAGGAAATCGGAAAGGACGATCTGCAGCGCATAGACGGAATTTTCGAGGCGACGCGTATCCTGAAGCACGGAATTGGTCTGGGCGATGCGGCCTTCGAGTTCGGCGAAGCGCTGTGTCGCCTCGCGCATCTTCTGCGTTGCCGTCAGCTGCGTATAGGTCGAGGTCTGGCGGAAACGCGAGACGAGACGGCCGAGTTCGGCGATGTCCTCGTCGGTCGGAGCGGGCATCGCCGCGATCGCCTTGATGCTGTCGATGGTTGCGGTCAGCGCGTCGATGACGTTCTTCTGGTTGGTTGGAACCGAAATGGCGATCTGCCGCTGGGCCTTGATGATCGCAGGCATCTGTTCGTTGATGTAGGCGATCTTGTCCTGCGGCGTCTGCGGCTTGCTGTAGCCGCTGGCGACGGTGCCGAGGAAGTCGCCGCCCTTCAGCAGGCGGTCGGCCGTGCGCAGCGTGATGGTGGCGGCACCCTCGTCGTTCTGCAGCGCGGTCTGCAATTCCTCGGCCTGGTAGGAGACCGTGAAGCGGGTGCTGATCAGGCTCTTCTGCGCCGCGTCGATCTGCTCATGCAGTGCCTGTTCCTGCTCGTGCAGCGCCCAGAGCTTGTCAACGACACCGGTTATATCCTTGGTGCGGCGCGACGCTTCGGCCAGGCTGTCGCGGCCGGCGGCCTCGTCGCCGACCTGGTTCAACGTCGCATCGAGCACGCCCTGCTGCGTCTTCAGCTCGGCAGTCAGCTTGTCGCGTGCCTGCGGGCTGGTGACGCGCAGGAAATCGTCCATCGAACCGTAAAGATCCTTGAAGCCGCTCAGCGACTGCAGGACGCTGTTGGATATTTCCATGCGGCCCTGCAGCAGTCCCGAGGCGTAAAGACCCGTCAGGCCGACCGCCGAAATGGTGACGACGAAAGGCAGAACGAAGATCAGGACCTTGGTCTTGATCCTGAAGCGGGAAAGAATCTTGTCAATCAACATGGCGTTCCGGGCCTTTCATACACCACTCCTCCCGCCGGCGGCCATTTGGCGCCAGCCGGGTGCACATCGAGCTGCTATTTAGATTTACATTGGGGAACCCGGAAGCCAGGCGGCAGTCATTGCCAGTTCATGTCCAAACAACTTGGAGATGCCCAAATAATCGCGGGCAATTGTGTCAGATTAGATATTAATTTTCGGATAAGCGGTTGCGGCGGATTAAGCCAAGGCGGTGAAATAGTTGCAATTTTGTAAGCCGTGGCGCCACGGGGCGGCACATTGCGCCGCGACCGTCATTGCAGGCCCGAAGACAGGATCAGAGGACGTGCGAGAGCAGCAGCGCCAGGCTGGCGGCGGTGGCGCCGGCGGCAAGCATCAGATAACGCAGGGCGACCATCCGGGCGTTGGGCTTTGCCTCGGCAATTGCGATGGCGCGGGCGCGTCGTGCGTTTCTGGTCATGCTCGAAACCTCACTTCTTCTGACACAACAATCCAACAAAACAGCTTGCCGGTAAAGCATTATCTAGGAACGATCTTGCAAACCGCCAATTGAGACAGGATGGCGCACCTCTATTAAGAAGTCTTGAATCGGTATTCTTACGCGTATTCGCCGGCGGCAAAACCGGAGGCCCAGGCCCATTGGAAATTATAGCCGCCGAGCCAGCCAGTGACGTCGACGCATTCGCCGATGAAATAAAGCCCGGGCACGGCCTTGGCCTCCATGCTGCGGGAATCGAGCGCTGCGGTATCGATGCCGCCGAGCGTCACTTCGGCGGTGCGGTAGCCTTCCGAGCCGGACGGTTTGACCGCGAAGGTCTGGGCGGCCGCGGCAAGGCGCAGCAGCACCCTGTCGGCCAGGTCGGCCATATTGCCGGCGATCTTTTCGCGCTCGACGAGAAATTGGGCCAGCCGCTTCGGCAAGATGTCGCCGAGTGCGGTCTGCGGCGACTGGCGGCCATTTCGCTGCTTTGCCGCCTTCAGATGTGCCGCAATGTCGATATCCGGTTCGATCGACAGAACAATCTCGTCGCCTTCGCGCCAGTAGGAGGAAATCTGCAGAATGGCGGGGCCGCTCAAGCCCCGATGGGTGAACAGCAGCGCTTCGCGGAAAGCGGTCCTGCCATGGCGGATTTCGGCTGGCGCCGAAATGCCGGCGAGCGGGGCGACGGCCTCGAGCAGGCCGGGATCGAGCGTCAGCGGCACGAGGCCGGGGCGGGTTTCAAGCACAGGCAGGCCGAACTGCTCGGCGAGGCGATAGGCAAAGCCGGTGGCGCCCATCTTCGGGATCGACTTGCCGCCGGTGGCAATGATCAGCGACGATGCTTCAAAGGCGCCCTCGCCTGTGGAGACGCGAAAACCCGCCTCCACCTTCTCGACGCCTGATATCTCGGTGCCGAGATACAGCTGGGCGCCGGCGCCGCGCATCTCAGTCAGCAGCATGCGAATGACGTCTTTGGCGCTGTCATCGCAGAACAGCTGGCCGAGCGTCTTTTCATGCCAGGCAATGCCGTGCCGGTCGACCATGGCGATGAAATCGGCGGGGGTGAAACGGGCAAGAGCGGACTTGCAGAAATGCGGGTTGGCGGAGAGGAAGTTCTTCGGCCCGGCATGGATATTGGTGAAATTGCAGCGGCCGCCGCCTGAGATGCGGATCTTCTCGCCGGGCGACTTGGCATGGTCGAGGACCACGACCGAGCGGCCGCGTTTTCCGGCCCGGATGGCCGCCATCATGCCCGCCGCCCCGGCGCCGATGACGATGACGTCGCTTTTGCGCTGCAAACCCGTTTCCCCGATAGATCCGCGTCTTCTTTTTCCATCGAAGGGCGAAAGTCAACGTTCTCAACCCCTCGCCAATCGGCAAAGTCTGGTTATGATGGCGCCACGATCAACCAAACCGGTGTGTCATGTCCCCAAAAAAGACGACGCTGAAGCCTGCCAGAAACGTACCCGCCTCGAAGCAGACCCCTCCGGACCCCGGATCCCTGCGCGGCGTTGCGAACTGGAAGGAAGCAGCGCGGTGGCTCAGGGACAGGGGCATCGAAGACATCGAATGCATCACGCCGGACCTTGCCGGCGTTCCGCGCGGCAAGATGATGCCGAGCTCAAAATTCACCTCGAACACGTCCTTAGCGCTGCCTTCGGCGATCTACCGGCACACGATTTCGGGCGAGTACCCGGATGAGACCGAGAGCTTCCGCTACGAGCCGCGTGACAGCGACCTGAAGCTGATGCCCGATCTTTCGACGCTGTCGGTCGTGCCCTGGGAGACCGACCCGACGGCGCAGGTGATCTGCGACATCGTCGATTCGGACGGCGGCGAAGTGCCCTATACGCCGCGCAACGTCTTGAAGCGCATCATGAGCCTCTATCACGACCGCGGCTGGAAGCCGATCGTGGCGCCCGAAATCGAATTCTACCTGGTCGCCAAGAATGACGACCCCGATTATCCGCTGCATCCGCCCAAGGGCCGGTCCGGCCGTTCGATCCTCGGCGGCCAGGGTTATTCGATTGCCGGCATCAACGAATTCGACGAGCTGATCGACGACATCTACCATTTCTCGGAAAAACAGGGTTTGGAGATCGACACGCTGATCCATGAAGAGGGACCGGCGCAGCTCGAGATCAACCTGCGCCACGGCAATCCGATCGAGCTTGCCGACCAGGTGTTCCTGTTCAAGCGCACGATCCGCGAGGCGGCGCTGAAACACGATATTTATGCAACCTTCATGGCCAAGCCGATGCAGGCTCAGCCGGGTTCGGCGATGCACATCCATCAGTCGGTGGTCAATATCGAGACCGGCAAGAACGTCTTCTCCAATGCGGACGGATCGGCGTCGAAGGAATTCTTCCATTTCATCGGCGGCATGCAGAAATTCGTGCCGAGCGCGATGGCGATGCTGGCACCCTATGTGAACTCCTACCGGCGCCTGCAGCCGGATATGTCCTGCCCGGTCAACAATGCCTGGGGTTACGACAACCGCACGACCGCCTTCCGCGTTCCGGTTTCCGATCCGCAGGCCAGGCGCGTCGAAAACCGGCTGCCGAGTTCGGACGCCAATCCGTATCTGGCGCTTGCCGCCTCGCTCGCCTCCGGCCTGCTCGGCATCATGAAGCAGATCGAACCGACGGCGCCGACCGAAGATTCGGCCAATGAGGGCTCGATCGATCTGCCGCGCGGCCTGTTGGAAGCCGTGGCGCTGATGGAAGACGAACCGGCCTTCGAGGAGATTTTCGGCAAGCAGTTCATCGGCCTCTACGCCGGCGTCAAGCGCGGCGAGTTCGAGACCTTCATGCAGGTGATCAGCCCCTGGGAGCGGGAATTCCTTCTGCTCAACGTGTGAGGCAGCGTCATGGCATCGCAGGAGACGTGGCAGAGCCCGATCTCGCCGGGCCTGTCCTGGTATCAGGCAACCGTCGGGGAGCGGCCGACATATCCGGCCCTCGACGGCTCGAGAACATCAGACGTCGCCATCATCGGCGGCGGCTATACCGGCCTGCAGGCCGCCTATCATCTCGCCAAGTCAGGCGTCTCGGTGGTGCTGATCGAGGCCTGCCGCTTCGGCGACGGGGCGTCCGGGCGCAATGGCGGCCAACTCGGTACCGGCCAGCGATGGTGGCCGGAAGAGCTCGAGCAGAAGATTGGCTACCAACGCTCGAAGGCGCTGTTTGATCTCGCCGAGGCGGCCAAGCGCCATCTCATCGATTTCGCCCGCGAGCAACAGATCGAGATCGACTATGCGCCGGGCCAGCTCAACGTCGCGCACAAGGCAAGCTACGAACGCGACTTTCGTGAGAATGCCGAGATCGCCGCGCTGCGCTACGGCTATCCGCACATCAGCTTCATGGACGAGAAGGAAACGCAGGAGCGGCTCGGCTCGAAGCGTTTTTATTGCGGCGTGCGCGATGTCGGCACCGGCCATATCCATCCACTGAAGCTGCTGATCGGGCTGGCGCGGGTCGCCGCCAATGCCGGTGCTGCGATCTTCGAGATGACCCGGGCAAAAACGATCCGCCAGGGCGGCGGCAAGGTGACGATCGAAACCGACAGGGGGACGATCACCGCCGGCCGTGCGCTGATTGCCTGCAACGGCCATATCGGCAACCTCGAACCGGTGACGGCAAGCCATGTCATGCCGATCCGCTCCTTCATCGGCGCCACCGCTCCGCTCGACCGGCATCCCGAAGTGCTGCCGGGCGGCGAGGCGGTGGCCGATTCGCGTTTTGTCGTGCGCTATTTCCGCAAATTCGGCGACGGCCGGTTGCTGTTTGGCGGGCGCGAGGCCTATACGTCGGACAATCCGAAGGATATTTCCGAGCACATCCGCCGGCAGATCGCCGAGATCTATCCTGCCCTCAAGGATATCGACATCACCCATGCCTGGGGCGGCAGCGTCGGCATCACCATGCCGCGCCAGCCCTTCGTGCGCGAGGTCATGCCCGGCGTCATCTCGATCGGCGGTTATTCCGGCCATGGCGTCATGCTGTCAAACTACTGTGGCAAGCTCTACGCGGAAATGGTGCTGGGAAAATCCGGCGATCTCGACCTGTTCGCATCGCTCGATATTCCGGCCTTTCCCGGCGGTCAGCGCATGCGGGCGCCGCTGCTTTTCCTCGCCTTGTCGTGGTTTGCGCTTCGCGACAAATTTTAGTCAGATTGCGGATTTCCTCTTCTGGGAATTCGCTCTAAAACCGGTGCCTGACAGATTCATTGCACTGCACACTGGCTTTTTTAAATCGATTAGATTAAAAGGGCCGCCAACCAGCCTGATTGAGAGACAAGCTCATGAGCAGCCAGATCATTCCCGTTGAGCCTTTTGATTACGTCGTCTTCGGCGGCAGCGGCGACCTTGCCGAACGCAAGCTTCTGCCGGCGCTCTATCACCGCCAGATCGAGGGCCAGTTCTCCGAACCGACCCGGGTGATCGGCGCTTCGCGCAGCCCTCTTTCCCACGAGGAATATCGCAAATTCGCCAAGGATGCGTTGAACGAGCACCTGAAGAAGGGCGAGTATGACGAAGCTGAGGTGGAGAAGTTCTGCGCCCGTCTCTACTACGTCTCGGTCGACGCCCGCACGGATACCGGCTGGGATCAGTTGAAGAAGCTGCTCGACGAGGGCAAGGAGCGTGTGCGCGCCTTCTACCTCGCCGTCGCGCCCGGCATCTTCGGCGACATTTCGCAGAAAATCCACGACCACAAGCTGATCACCAAATCGACCCGCATCGTCGTCGAAAAGCCGATCGGCCGCGACCTTGCCTCGGCGCTGCAGCTCAACGATACGATCGGCCGGGCCTTCAAGGAAGAACAGATCTTCCGCATCGACCACTATCTCGGCAAGGAGACGGTGCAGAATCTGATGGCGCTGCGCTTTGCCAATGCGCTCTATGAGCCGCTGTGGAACGCCAACTATATCGATCACGTGCAGATCACCGTGGCCGAAGCGGTCGGCCTGGAAGGTCGTGCCGGCTATTACGATACGGCCGGCGCCTTGCGCGACATGGTGCAGAACCACATCCTGCAGCTGCTCTGCCTGACGGCGATGGAAGTGCCCTCGTCGATGGATTCGGAAGCCGTCCGCGACGAGAAGCTGAAGGTGCTACGCGCACTGAAGCCGCTCAATGCCTCCAATGTCGAGCAGGCGACGGTGCGCGGCCAGTATCGCGCCGGCGCGTCGGGCAGCGGCCCGGTCAAGGGCTATCTCGAAGAGCTCGAAGGCGGCGTCTCCAATACCGAGACCTTCGTCGCCATCAAGGCCGAGATCAACAATTGGCGCTGGGCGGGCGTTCCCTTCTACATCAGAACCGGCAAGCGCCTGACCGGACGCATGTCCGAGATCGTCATCACCTTCAAGCCGATCCCGCACGCGATCTTCGACCAGGCGGCCGGACGCATCGTTGCCAACCAGCTGATCATCCGGCTGCAACCGGACGAAGGCGTCAAGCAGTCGCTGATGATCAAGGATCCGGGCCCGGGCGGCATGCGCCTGCGCAACGTCTCGCTCGACATGAGCTTCGCCCAGGCCTTCAACGTCCGTAATCCGGACGCCTACGAGCGCCTGCTGATGGACGTGATCCGCTCCAACCAGACGCTGTTCATGCGCCGCGACGAAGTCGAAGCCGCATGGAAATGGGTAGATCCGATCCTGAAAGGTTGGGAAACCACCGGCCAGCAGGTGCAGGGTTATACCGCCGGCACCTGGGGCCCGAGCCAGGCCATCGCGCTGATCGAGCGTGACGGCCGCACCTGGCATGACGATATCTAGGACGAAACCGATGGCATCGACCCTGCATTCTTTCGCCAGCCCCGCAGATCTCGCTGGCAGCCTCGCCGACAAGGTCGCCGACAGGCTTTCGGCGGCAATATCAGCCCGCGGAACGGCGTCCATCGCCGTATCCGGCGGCTCGACGCCGAAAGCCTTCTTCCAGGCGCTGTCGACCCGCGACATCGCCTGGGACAAGGTGACGATCACGCTTGTCGACGAACGTTTCGTGCCGGCCGACAATCCGCGCTCGAACCATATGCTGGTCGATGCCAATCTCTTGCAGAACAAGGCGAAGTCCGCGCGTTTCGTGCCGCTTTACCAGCCCGCGGCTACCGTCGAGGAGGCCGCCCGGCTGGCGACCGAAAAGAGCGCCGAAATCGGCATTCCGTTCGACGTCGTCATCCTCGGCATGGGCGGCGACGGCCACACGGCCTCGTTCTTTCCGGGCGGCAGCAATCTTGCGACCTCGCTCGATGCATCGACGCCGCGCGGCATCATTACCATGGAAGCGGAAGGGGCCGGCGAGCCGCGCCTGACCTTCACCTTCTCCAGTCTTCAGGATGCCGCACTCCTGGTTCTCCATATCGAGGGCGAAGGCAAAAAAGACGTTCTCGCCAAGGCGGAAGGCAGCGGTGAAGAGGCAGATATGCCGATCCGCGCCATTCTGCGCCGGGCCACTTCCCCGGTCGAGATCTACTGGGCTCCCTGATCGGCCGTCAGTCCGGATCGAATATCAGGCCAGAGCCGCCGAAACAGATAAGACAACGAACAAGGCAGGGATTTTCCATGTCCGCTCACGCACGCATATCTGCGATCACCGATCGCATTGTCGAACGCTCGAAACCAACCCGAGAGCGCTACCTGGAACGCCTGCGCGCCGCAGCATCCAAGGGTGTGGCGCGCTCGGTGCTCGGCTGCGCCAACCTTGCCCACGGCTTCGCAGTCTGTTCCCCCGCCGACAAGGATGCGCTCGCCGCTGACCGCATCCCCAATCTCGGCATCATCACCGCCTATAACGACATGCTCTCGGCCCATCAGCCGTTCGAGACCTATCCGGCGATCATCCGCGAAGCGGCCGCACAAGCAGGCGGCGTGGCGCAGGTGGCAGGCGGCGTGCCGGCCATGTGCGACGGCGTCACCCAGGGACAGCCGGGCATGGAGCTTTCGCTGTTTTCGCGCGACCTGATCGCGATGTCGGCGGGCGTCGGCCTGTCGCACAATATGTTCGATGCCGCCCTCTTCCTCGGCGTCTGCGACAAGATCGTGCCGGGCCTCGTCATTGCTGCATTGTCCTTCGGGCACCTGCCTTCAATCTTCGTTCCGGCCGGTCCGATGACGACAGGTCTGCCGAACGACGAGAAGTCGCGCGTGCGCCAGCTCTTTGCCGAGGGCAAGGTCGGACGCGCCGAGCTCTTGGAGGCGGAATCGAAATCCTATCACGGCCCCGGCACCTGCACCTTCTACGGCACAGCCAATTCCAACCAGATGCTGATGGAGATTATGGGCTTCCATTTGCCCGGCTCCTCCTTCATCAATCCCGGCACGCCGCTGCGCGAAGCGCTGACGCGCGAAGCCGCCAAGCGAGCCTTGGCGATCACCGCGCTCGGCAACGAATTCACGCCGGCGGGCGAGATGATCGACGAGCGTTCGGTCGTCAACGGCGTCGTCGGCCTGCATGCGACAGGCGGCTCGACCAACCACACGCTGCACCTCGTCGCCATGGCACGCGCAGCCGGCATCCAGCTTACCTGGCAGGATATTGCCGAGCTTTCGGAAGTGGTGCCACTGCTCGCCCGCGTCTATCCGAACGGGCTGGCCGACGTGAACCATTTCCAGGCGGCCGGCGGCATGGGCTTCCTCATCAAGGAACTGCTGAAGCACGGCCTGGTGCATGACGACGTGCGCACCGTCTTCGGCCAGGGTCTCGAAGCCTATACGGTCGATGCCCGGCTCGGCGAAAACGGCGGCGTCCTGCGCCAGCCGTCGCCGGAAAAGAGCCACGATCCGAAGGTGCTCTCCAGCATCGAAACGCCGTTCCAGGCGAACGGCGGGTTGAAGATGCTGCGCGGCAATCTCGGCAAGGCAGTCATCAAGATCTCAGCGGTCAAGCCGGAGCGCCACATCATCGAGGCGCCGGCGATCATCTTCCACAGCCAGCAGGAACTGCAGGACGCCTTCAAGGAAGGCAAGCTCAACCGCGATTTCATCGCCGTCGTGCGCTTCCAGGGCCCGAAGGCGAACGGCATGCCGGAACTGCACAAGCTGACGCCGCCGCTCGGCGTGCTGCAGGATCGCGGCTTCCACGTGGCGCTGTTGACCGACGGGCGCATGTCCGGCGCCTCAGGCAAGGTGCCGGCGGCGATCCATGTGACGCCGGAAGCTGTCGACGGCGGCCCGATCGCCCGTATCCGCGACGGCGACATCATCCGCCTCGATGCGATCAAGGGCACGCTGGAGCTGCTCGTCGATGCGGCTGATCTGGCCGAGCGCGAGCCGGTAACCGTCGATCTCTCCGACAATGAATTCGGCATGGGCCGCGAACTCTTCGCCCCCTTCCGCCGCGCCGTCGGCGCTTCGGATCAAGGTGCCAGCGTGCTCTTCCATCACTGAAGCTTGTTAGCTCCAGACAAACAAAAACCCGCGGGCGCGCGAAGCACCCGCGGGTTTTTGATGTTCCGTCTTATTCGTCAGGCGCGGATATCGAGCACATAGTCGCGGTGCGCCGGATGGGTGCTGTAGACGAATATCTTGTTCAGTTCCTTCTGCGTCAGCAGGCGCAGGAAGCGGACTTCGATCGTATTGTTGGCGTTGACCTTCATCAGCAGGCAGCCGACCTTGGTGATGCGGGCATCCGGAATATCCAGATAGAACTGCTTCGGCAGGTTGAACTGGGTGAGGATCGCCAGCGTCGCGCTGCTCATCGAAATACGGACGATATCGCAGCGGCGCGAAGCCGCGTGCATGACGCCCTTTTCCGTATACTCGATGCGCGCGGCATTCATCGTGTCCTCCATCTTGAACCGCTGTTCGCGGTCATACATGAAGGACTCTTCCTTGCTCAGGAAATGAGACTTTGGCTGTGACGGATTGGAAGCGGCCATGTGCTTTTCCCCCTCATAAATCGATGGGGAAAAGGTAGCAGCCGATCTTTAACAGAAAGTGAGAATTCGGCCGCCCGCAGATAATTCTGGGGATCATTACCCCAAAAATAGCTACCTCATTTCCGGTAGGTGTGGCCGGTTGCGTCAAACAGATGCAACTTCTGCCTGTCGGCGGCAAAGCGCATCCTCTGGCCCTTCTTCACATCGTATATGCCGGGCAGCTTGACGACGATCGGCTCGCCCGGAACCAGGCCTTCGATATAGAGCAGCGTGACTTCGCCGAGCGCTTCGACGATCGACACCTCACCCTCGAAAAGATAGTCGGCGCCGTCGGCGATCCGCAGATCTTCCGGGCGAACGCCGAAGCTTGCCTGCTTGCCGGCTTCGGAGGCGCCGGTCGGCACATCTAGTGTCACCGACATGCCTCCGGTCAGCGTCACGGTCGTCTGGTTTCCGGTCGCGGCAACCGTTGCCGGGATGATGTTCATGGCCGGCGAACCGATGAATTTGGCAACGAAGAGGTTGGCCGGACGCTCGTAGAGATCCAGCGGCGCGCCGACCTGCTCGATATTGCCGGCGGAGAGAACGACAATGCGGTCGGCAAGCGTCATCGCCTCGACCTGGTCGTGGGTCACGTAGATCATCGTCGTATCGGCCATCTGTTCGTTCAGGCGGGCGATCTCGATGCGGGTAGCGACGCGAAGTGCCGCATCGAGGTTGGAGAGCGGCTCGTCGAACAGGAAGACCTTCGGATCGCGGCAGATGGCGCGGCCGATCGCCACGCGCTGGCGCTGGCCGCCGGACAGCGCCTTGGGCAGGCGACCGAGATATTGGGTCAGCTGCAGGCTCTCGGCCGCCGCTTTGACGCGTCGATCGATTTCCTGCTTGCTTTCGCCGGCGATCTTCATGCCGAAAGCCATGTTATCGAAGACGGTCATATGCGGATAGAGCGCATAGGACTGGAAGACCATGGCGATGCCGCGCTTGGAGGGCGGCACGTCGTTGACGAGATGGCCGTCAATATACATCTCGCCGCCGGTGATTGCCTCGAGACCGGCGATCATGCGCAGTAGCGTGGACTTGCCGCAGCCGGACGGACCGACGAAGACGATGAACTCGCCTTGCTTGATATCGAGGTCGATGCCGTGGAGAACGTCCACGGAACCGTAGGATTTGCGGATATCCTTCAGCGTCAGTCCAGTCATGTCTCTTTCCCCTCCTGATCCTTAAGCGAGACGGGCGAAATACGCCCCCCAAGCCGGAATATCGATCTTGTCGCCATAGTTGTTGCTGATAAAGCCATGCCCCGTCAACGCCTGCCATTCTCCCGCAGGCAAAGTGACGCCAGACTCAGTCGGGCTCATATTGAAGATACAGAGCAGCTTCTCATTGCCGTATTCGCGGGTGAAGACCAGCGCGTCGCCCTGCGGCTCCTCGAATTCGATCTCGCCCTTGGCAAAGGCCGGGTGCAATTTGCGGAAGGCGATGAAGCGGCGATAGTGCTCCAGTACCGAGGCCTCGTCGCCCTGCTGGACGCTGACGGCGCGCAGGATATGTTCGACCGGCACCGGCAGCCAGGGCTTGACCGTGGAAAAGCCGCCCTGGGCGACCTGGCTGTCCCAGACCATCGGCGTGCGGCAGCCGTCGCGGCCCTTGAATTCCGGCCAGAACTGGATGCCGTAGGGATCCTGCAGATCCTGGTAGGCGAGATCGGCCTCGGTCAGCGCCAGCTCCTCGCCCTGATAAAGGCAGACGGAGCCGCGCAGCGTCATAAGCAGCGAGGCATAGAGCTTGGCGAAGGCGTCGTGATCGGCGACCAGCCCGCCCCAGCGGCTGACATGGCGCATGACGTCGTGATTGGAAAAGGCCCAGCAGGCCCAGCCATCCGGTGCTGCGGCTTCGAAATCCTGCATCACCTCTTCGACGCGCTCGGCCGTCAGCGGATCGGGGGCCAGGAACTCGAAAGCGTAACACATATGCATCTTGTCGTTGCCGGACGTGTATTCGCCGACGATCTCGAGCCCGCGCTGGCTGTCACCGACCTCGCCGACGGCGGCAATCGCCGGGAATTCCTCGAGTACGGCGCGGAAGCGCTTCAGGAAGGCAAGGTTCTCGGGCCGGTTCTTGTCGTAGATATGCTCCTGAAAATTATAGGGATTGACCGCCGGCGCCGTCGAGGCGTTGCGTCGCTCGGGAGCAAGGGCCGGATTGTCTCGTAGAAGCGGGTCGTGGAAGTAAAAATTGATGGTGTCGAGACGGAAGCCGTCGACGCCACGGTTCAGCCAGAAGCGCACGACATCGAGCAGACGGTCCTGCACCTCGGGATTATGCAGGTTCATATCCGGCTGCGAGGTCAGGAAGTTGTGCAGGTAATATTGCATGCGCGTCGGATCCCACGCCCATGCCGAGCCGCCGAAGATCGACAGCCAGTTGTTCGGCGGCGTGCCATCCGGCCTGGCGTCGGCCCAGACATACCAGTCGGCCTTGGCGTTGGTCTTGCTGGAACGGCTTTGGACGAACCAGGGGTGCTGATCCGAGCTATGCGAGATAACGAGATCGATCATCACCCGGATGCCGAGGCGATGGGCCTCAGCGATCATCGTGTCGAAATCCACCAGCGTGCCGAAGATCGAATCGACATTCTCATAGTCGGAAACGTCGTAACCGAAATCGCGCATCGGCGAGGTGAAAAAGGGCGAGATCCAGATCGCATCAACGCCGAGGCTTGCCACATGCGGCAGGCGGGCGGTGATGCCCTTGAGGTCGCCGATGCCGTCACCGTTCGAATCCTGGTAGGAGCGCGGGTAGATCTGATAGATCACCGCGCCGCGCCACCAGTCCTTGTCAGGGGTCGAGATCGATTGGGGAGCCACGTTCATGGAATATCCTGTCTGAAGTCACGTTTGGAAATGGTCAGCCTCCCTTGACCGAACCCGCCAACAGGCCACGCACCAGATAACGCTGCAGCCCGAAGAAGACGAGCAGCGGCACAATGATGGTGACGAAGGCCGACGCCGTCAAAATCTCCCAGTTGCCGCCGCGCGAGCCGAGCAGAGCGTTGAGGCTGCCGGTCAGCACGATGTGGTCCTTGTCGGTGCCGAGGAAGACCATGGCGACGAGCAGGTCGTTCCACACCCACAAGAACTGGAAGATGGCGAAGGAGGCGAGCGCCGGGAAGGACAGAGGCAGGACGATGCGGGTGAATATCTCGAAATCGCTGGCGCCGTCGACGCGGGCGGATTCGATGATCTCCTTCGGCAGGCCGGCGATATAGGCCCGCAAGAGATAGATGGCGAGCGGCATGCCGAAGGCGGTGTGGGCGAGCCAGATGCCGGGATAGGTCTTCGACGGCTGGCCGAGCATGGTGCCGATCTCGTTATAGAGGCGCAGCAGCGGGATCAGCGACATTTGCAGTGGTACGACGATGAGGCCGACGACGAGCGCAATCAACAGCGCGCGGCCGGGAAACTCCATCCAGCTCAGCGCATAGGCGGCGAAAGCGGCAATCAGGATCGGGATGATCGTCGCCGGTATGGTCACGGTCAGCGAATTGATGAAGGACTGGCCGATACCCTCGCCGGTAAGAACCGTCTTGTAGTTCTGCATGGTGAATTCCGGCGGCGCCGCGACCGACGCATAGATGCGCCGCGGGCGTTCGTCGGGCGAAAAGGCGGCGTTCTTCATGTAGCGGTAACTGCCGTCGCTATTGATCAGCAGGCTTTCACCGTCGCCGAGATCGGCGGTCTGACCGGCTTCGAAGGCCGCCGGCTGCTGCACGCGGTTGCCGAAAGCTTTTACCGAACGACCGGTCTGACCTTCCAGCACATTGCCTGAAATGACATAGGCAGTCCCTTCCTGCTTCTGCTGGTCCGGCGTACCCAAGCGGACGGCGACGGTCTGCGTCGAGCCGACGAAGGCCGTCCACCAGCCGGAGACGACGATCTGGTCCTTGTCGCGGAGCGCACTGACGAAGATGCCGAGCGTCGGGATCAGCCAGACGATGACGATCAGCAGGACGGCGGCATGAACGAAGAGGCGGGCCGGGCCGATCTTGAAGTAGCTTCCAACAGCGGTCATCTCAGTGGCCCTTCAGTTCGCGATTGGCGCGGCGCACGTTCCAGACCATGATCGGCGTGACGGCGAGCATGATGATGATGGCGATGACCGCACTTCGGCCGGAATCGCCGCCGCCCCGGAACAGCCAGTTGAACATCAGATTGGCCAGCACCATCGTCTGCCACTGGCCGTTGGTCATGGTCAGCACGATATCGAAGACCTTGAGGACGAGGATGGTGATGGTCGTCCAGACGACGGCGATGGAGCCCCAGACCTGCGGCACCATGATGCGCCAGAAGATCTGCCAGCCATTGGCGCCGTCGATGACGGCGGCCTCGATCGTCTCCTCTGGGATGCCGCGAAGGGCGGCCGACAGGATGACCATGGCAAAACCGGTCTGGATCCAGATCAGGATGATCATCAGGAAGAAATTGTTCCAGAAGGGAACGGAGATCCATACCTCAGGGGTGCCGCCGAAGGTCTGGACGATGGCGTTCAGCAAGCCGATCTGGACGTCGTTGCCGCCGCGATATTCATAGATGAATTTCCAGATGACCGAGGCGCCGACGAAGGAGATCGCCATCGGCATGAAGACGATGCTTTTGGCGATATTGCCCCACCAGATGCGATCGGTCATCACGGCGATGACGAGGCCGAAGAAGGTGCAGGCGGCCGGCACGACGGCAAGCCAGAGGATGTTGTTGAAGATCGACTGGCGGAATTCGCGGTCGTTCAAGGCCCAAAGGTAGTTCGTCGCACCGACGAACTGATTGCCCGACCGGTCGTAGAAGGAGAGGATGACGGTCGCAACGACGGGATAGACGAGATAAACGATCAGCAGGAAAAGCGCCGGGCCGATGAACAGCCACGGCCGGATCAGCGCACGGCGGTTGAGATTGCGCGATGCGGCGCGGATGTCGCCATCCTTCACCGGCAAAGCGAGGTCCAGGATCTTGTTCGAAAAATAGAAATAGGCCGAGCACGCGAAAACGGCTCCGACCACGACGCCCAAAGCGGACACAATCTGCAACAGCATTTCGTCCCTCCCCTGCTTCCCCTGATCTTAATGCGACCGGTTGTTATTCTGACGGGTCAGCGCCGGTCATCGTCAATCAATTCGTATTGCCCAATCACAATATATCCCGTGATGGCCGGGCTCTTTGCGAACCCGGCCAGTCATGCAGGCCATGCCGCCGGCAAGCCGGCGGCATAATTCTGGAAGATTACTTGATGCCGTCCCAGGCGCTCTGGATTTCGCCGGCAGCCTCTTCAGCCGATTTGCCGCCGACGAAATCGACCATGCCCGTCCAGAAGGCGCCGGCGCCGATCTTGCCCGGCATCAGGTCGGAACCGTCGAAGCGGAAGGTGGTGGCCGACGTCAGGATCTCGCCTTCCTTCTTCATCTGCGGATTGGCATAGGCCTCGGTGCTGACGCCCTTATACGGCGTCAGGAAGCTCGACTGCGCCATCCAAACCTCATGGGCGATCGGGGTCTTCAGGAAATCGATGAAGGCACGGGCCGTCTTCGAGTCCTTGGCGATAGAGACGAGCGTGCCGGCGCCGAGAACCGGCTTGCCGAGTTCGGGATGCGACGCAAAGGTCGGCATGTAGAAGAAGTCGGCATCCTGGCCGAGCTTCGTACCCTCAGGGAAGAAGGACGGGATGAACGAGGCCTGATGGTGCATGTAGCACTTTGGCGGAACCGCAAAGAGGCCCTTCGGGCTGTCGCGGAAGTCGGTCGAGGCCACGGCCGCGACGCCGCCATCGACATATTTCTCGTTCTTGGCGAACTTGCCGAATTCGTCGATCGCGGCAACGACGGCTGGATCGGTGAACTTCAACTCGTTGGTCGTCCACTTGTCATAGGCTTCCGGCGGCTGGGTGCGCAGCATGATGTCCTCGACCCAGTCGGTCGCCGGCCAGCCGGTGGCGCCGCCGGAACCGAGACCGATGCACCAGGGAACGCCGCCATCCTTGACGATCTGATCGGTCAGGGCATGCAGTTCTTCCATGGTCGTCGGGATCTTGTAGCCGGCTTCCTCGAAATTCTCCGGAACGTACCAGACCAGCGACTTCACATCGGCCTTGTAAGGGAAGGCGTAGAAGGCTTCCTTGCCGTCCTTGCCCTTATAGGTGCCGTAACCGACCCAGCTGTCGCCGGCGCCGTAATTGTCCTTGATCCACTTGGAGTTGTCGTCGCCAAGCGGCGTCAGGAAGCCCTTGCTGGCGAGATCGGCCAGAAGGCCCGGCTGCGGCAGAACGGCGATGTTCGGCGGCGAGCCCGCCTGCGTGTCGATGACGATCTGCTGTTCGTAATTTTCGGAAGAGGAGTATTTGGCGTCGATGCCGGTCGCTTCGGTGAAATAGGCGAGAACGCTCATGAAGAACGCCTCGTCTTCGCCGCGCCACGGCCCGAAGATCGTCAGCGGCTGACCCTTCAGATCGGCATGAGCGGCCTTGAATTCGTCATAGCTCTTCCAGTTGAACTTGGAGTCCTGTCCCGGGGCAAATTTCAGATCGGCAGCAGACGCAGCACCGGCAAAAAGCGCTGCCATGGCAACGCCCATCAAAAATGACTTTTTCATGTGATCAACCTCCCATCACAATCCCAACCCGCGCCGAATTCCCTTTAAAAGAAATTTCAAAGCGCTTTGACACCAAACTCATTCCACTTTCGGTGGAATGGAGTCAAGTCATTTCACGAAAAACCGCTGTGGACGCGGCTCTTATCGCAGCGCAACAGGGGTTACCCGGAAATATGGAGCGATTTTTCTTGAGTCAAGCGCGCCAGATGCTACATAATTGAAAGCGCTTTGGATGCCACTGGGAGGCGGCAGTCTTTTCAAGACGGCCGACGGGCGGGCCGGGAGGAAGCATAGCAGGTGAATCTCAAACAGCTATCGGAATTGCTGGGGCTGTCGCAGACGACGGTGAGCCGAGCGCTCAACGGTTATCCCGAGGTCAACGAGGCGACCCGGGAGCGCGTGCTTCAAGCTGTCAAGGAAACCGGGTATCGCCCGAACAAGGCGGCGCAGCGGCTTGCCACCGGCAAGGCCGGCTCGATCGGCCTGGTCATGCCGACGGCGCCCGGCCATCAGTCCGACGTGCATTTCGGCGAATTCCTGGCCGGGCTCGGCGAAGAGGCCGTGCGCCACGACTTCCACTTCGTCATCATGCCGGCCGACCCGGATGACGAGGTGGCAGCACTCAGGCGCCTGGCGATCAGCGGCAATGTCGATGCGCTGTTCGTCGCCTATATGCGCGGCCACGACCCGCGGCTTCCCATGCTGAAATCGCTCTCGATGCCCTATGTCGTGCACGGGCGATCCTTCGGTTCGGAGCCGGACTATCCCTATCTCGACATCGACAATGAAGGCGCCTTCTATGATGCGACGCGCCTCTTGCTGCAGCTCGGCCATACGCGCTTTGCTTTGATGAACGGGCAGATGCATCTCGATTTCGCCATCCGCCGGAAGAACGGCGTCATATCGGCGCTGGCCGAGCGCGGACTGGCGCTCGACGAGGATTGCATGAGCCATACACTGATGACGGACGAGCAGGGCCTGCTGGCGATGGAACACTTCCTGCAGCTGCCGGAGCGGCCGACGGCCATCCTCTGCTCCAGCACTGTGCTGGCGCTCGGCGCGATCCGTGCGGTCAATCAGGCTGGATTGCGGCTCGGCGAGGATATCTCGCTGATCGCCCATGACGACGTGCTGCCGCTGTTGAAGCCGGAAAACTTCTCCGTGCCGCTGACGACGACGCGCTCCTCGCTGAGGGCCGCCGGCGTTCGCATCGCCCAGCGGCTGATCGGCACGGTGAAGCAGGCAGGCCCCTTCCCCGAACAGGAACTCTGGAAGACCGAACTGATCGTCCGGGCTTCGACCGGCCCTGTCCCCCGCTTTTAATCAATCAAAGCGGGCTTAATCAATCAGAATTGCGGCGGCGTTTGCCCTGCGGCGCGATGGGCGGCGATGACCGTGTTGGCCATCAGCATGGCAATGGTCATCGGCCCGACGCCGCCGGGAACCGGGGTGATGGTGCTGGCGACCTCGGAGACCTCGGCGAAGGCTACGTCGCCGACGAGCCGAGTCTTGCCCTCGCCTCTTTCGGGGGCTGCCACCCGATTGATGCCGACGTCGATGACCGTCGCACCGGGCTTGACCCAATCGGCCTTGACCATTTCCGGCCGGCCGACGGCGGCGACCAGAATATCGGCGTTGCGGCAGACCTCGGCGAGGTTCTTGGTTCTTGAATGGGCGATCGTCACCGTCGCATTGGCATTGAGCAGCAATTGCGCCATCGGCTTGCCGAATAGATTGGAGCGGCCGATAACGACGGCGTTGAGGCCGGAGAGGTCCTCGCCATGGGTGCGGCGGACGAAAACCATGGCGCCGGCCGGCGTGCAGGAGACCAGTCCGGTCTTCAGGTCGCCGATGGCAAGCTTGCCGGCATTGGCGATGCTCAAGCCGTCGACATCCTTTTCCGGCAGGATCGACTGGATGATCGGCTCGCTATCGAGCGGCTTCGGCAGCGGCAATTGCACCAGGATGCCGTGGATCGACGGATCGGCGTTGAGGGTGGCGACGAGCGCTGCCAGTTCCTCCTGGCTGGTCTCGGCCGGCAGCGTGTGCTGGACCGATTTGAAGCCGCATTCCTTGGCCATGCGGCCCTTGGAGCCGACATAGGCGTGGCTTGCCGGATCGTCACCGACGATGACGACCGCAAGACCGGTGGTGACGCCGCTGCTCTTTTCCAGCGCTGCCGTCGCACTCTTGACCGTCTGAATGACCGATGCAGCTACGTTCTTGCCGTCGATTACTGTCGTCACGCGTCTCTCCGCCCTGTTTCGCGCCAATCTATGGATAGTCGGCGAGCGTCAAATGCCCGCTAACGCCCTATCCTGTCGGAAAGCAGCAAGGCAATATCAAAAATGCAAGGAAATGTTTCGGTCAGCGCAGCGGCTGCCGTGCGTCAAGGCCATGAACAAGAAGCCGGTCGCGCAGTCCGGAGATTTCGGAGCGCAGCGCCTCCATCTCGTCGACCGTGGTGGTCGCGACCGGTTGCGGTGCCTGCGGCGCGGCAGACAGCGGTGGGGATAGCGGCATTTCCTCGGCGGCTGCACCCATCGGTTTCCGCAGGCGCAACAGGAAGGCCGCGGCAAGACCGGCGGCGAGACCCGCGGCAGCACCGCCTAGCGAACGGCCAGCCAGGCCGTCGGGCGCCGATACCGCCGTTGCGAGCGCCGGCTTCATCAGAGTGATATGACCGTCGGCGGCCGTCCCAGTCGAGGCGGAGGCCGCATCTTCCAGGCGCGAACGCGCGGCGGTCGCCTTCTCGCTGAGCTCGGTCAGACGAGCAAGATCGACGCCGGTATCCCGGCTTTGCGCGATCAGCGTGTTGCGCCGGTCGTTCAGGCCCTTGCGCGCATCGACGGCCGCCTTGGCAGCGACGTTGGCAGCCTGGGCAAGACGGGTAAGCTCCTTGCCCATATTCTCCTTCAGGCCGTCGGTTTCGGCCTGTTGCTGTAACAGCCGCGGATGGCGCGGGCCGAGCTCGGCCGAGAGCTGCGCAAGTGCTGTCCTGGCGACCGCATATTTGTCGCGCCAGTCCTGTAGCGCCGGCGAGAGCATATTGGCGGGCAGCGAACCGTCGAGCACCCCGGCAAGTTTTGCGGTCTTGAGCCGGTCGGCCTCAGCCTTGGCGTTGAGGATTGTCTGGTCGGCCTGTTTCAGATCGGCATCGAGCCGGTCGATCTGGCGGCGAAGATCGACCGCCACCTTGACGTTGCCCTCGCCGCTCTTTGTCGTGAAGGCTGCAAGTTCCGCCTTCGCCTCGTCATAGGCCTTGCGCAAGGCGGCATCGGTTTCGGCATTGCCGCCGGATCTGCCTCCGGCGGAAACCGCTTCGGCAAGTCTTGCGGCGATGCGCATGGATTTACCGCTGTCGCCGGTCGTCACCCTGACGAGGATCGTGGCAGCGGCGGCATCGGGCAGGATCTCGACTGCATGTTTCAACGCTGCCTCGGCGCGCGAGGCCGGATCGGCGGCGGCACCGGTCGCCGAGAGCAGATCGAGCGCAACGCCAAGCGCATCGACACTGCGGCCGGCAAATTCGGGATCGTGATCGAGTTTCAGGGCAGCGACCGTCGAAGCAACCACCCGCGCCGACACCAGCCCTTTTGCCGCAGCTTCCGTGAAGGCGGCCCGGCTTGCGGCATCGGTCTTCACTGCAAGCGTCGCTTCGGCACGGTAGAGGGCCGGCGAAGCCGGCATAAGCGACGGCAGGCCCGCGCCGATGATCGTGGCAGCGGCGACTATCGCAAGACCCATGCCGCCGGCGCGATGCCGTGGCGCTGTCGGGCGGGCTGCGACCGGTTCCTCACGAATGACCGCCGGCGTTTCGGGCGAAATCAGCGGCTCGCTGGCCGGCGCAGCCACGGCTTCATGGCGTGCCTGTTCCTGAGCAAATGGATGGCCGACATCATTGGCGGCCAGCAGGCGATTGCCGAGGATGGTTTCGATGCGATCAACCAGCGGCGCCGGGCGCGACGCTTTGGCCCGCTGCTCTTCCAGGGCGCGGCCGATGGCGCGCAGCAGTTCGGCCTCGGGCGGCGCGATATCGGGCCGGTTCAAGCGGGGCGATAATTGGGGATCATTATGCGCGCGCGCCGGTGCGGGCGCCGCCGGCCGGGCGGCTGCGCGATCGTGAAAGCTTCTGGCCCTGATATCGTACATTTGCGCCACATCTCATGCACAGGATGGCCGAATTCGCTCATCCACTGATGCAGATGATTAAGCCAGTCTAAATATTCATGGCAAAGAAAAGGTTAACCGCAGCGTGTAAGAACTATGGCCCTTAAATCGGCATCGATTTAAGAACAGATCTTCCAGAGCTACAAAGTGCCGGAGCGTCAGCTCGCTTTCTTGCGGTCCGACGGCGGCTGCAGCACGGTGTGATGCTCTTCCGGCTGGCTGAGGATCCTTTCACGCCGCTGGAAGCGGTAGCGCAGGACATGGAAAAGGAAGATCGGAATGCCGATGATATAGCGGCGCCAGAGGCGCGAGGGTTCCTGCATCATACGATAAGCCCATTCCAGCCGCATCATCCGCACCGTCTTCGGGGCGCGCGGGACGGCGCCGGAAACGAAGTCGAAGAGAGCGCCGACGGTCAGCACCAGGCGGGCGTGATCGGCGCGGATATTGTCGTGGACCCATTTTTCCTGCAGCGGTGTTCCCATGCCGACGATCAGGATATCGAGTTTCTGCCGCTCGATCTCCTCGGTAACCGCGGAGGAATCGACCTTGTCGAAATAGCCGTCGGAAACGACGACGAATTCATGCCAGGGCGTGTGTCGCCGGAAATTTTCCGCCGCCGCCTCGACGACCGAAGGTGCACCGCCGATGAGACCGATGCGGCGCGGGGTTTCCATGAAGGTGAGGAAGGCCGGCACGAAATCGGTGCCATTCAGGTTGGCGGGAAAGGGCGAACCATGGGCGATCTGCGATGCGATGTTGAGTCCGATGCCATCCGGCAGCACCAGATTGTGCGACATGATCCGGTAATATTCATCGTCGCGCAGTGCCGTCAGCATGTTATGGGCGTTGACGAAGCAAACCACGGTCTGGCCGACGGGAATGGAAGCCAGCTCGTTGATGAAAACGAGGGCGTCATCCCAGCCGAGATCGCAGACCGGCAGATCGAAGATCGTCCGCCGCGATGCGAGCACCGCGAAGTTTGCAATCAGATTCATTCTCACCTCCTGCCGAGGATGCTTCATGCGCCCGACATCCCGGAAAACAAGCCCACACCTCCGCCACCGGGTCTCGAAAGCCCCGGTCGCGTCCCGCCGTGACGGCGTCGCCCCGATTTCGGAAGCGGCACGCCAAGCTGTGTCAGCTGGTATAACAGGACGGGTTCAAACAACCCTTAGGAAAATTCCTTGAATTTCCCTGCTCGCATAAGTGGTTTGTTAACCACGCGCGCCAACGACAAACGACGCCCTACGGCGCCGTTTGTCGTTGATGATATGAGGATATTTAGTGGGCGGCCGGTGCCGGCGCTTCGCCGGCCGGTGCGGCCTCGACGATCTTGACAGCTGTGCCCACCTTCTTCGGCTGACCAGCGGAGCTTTCCTTGACTTCTTCCTTGGAGAGATAGTCGAGCTGCTCCAGCATCACGTCGGCGACATAGTCGCCGCCGAGGCGCTCATTCATGCCCTTCTTGATCTCTTCGCGGAAGGCCTTCGGATCGAAGGATTTGATGTGGGCGATATCGACCATCTTGTTGCCGACGAGCAGGCTGAAAAGCTCGTCCGTGGTCATCTCGGCCAGCGGCAGCGTCACGCCCTTCAGCATCTCCTTGTTCATCATGAAGGAAACGCGGCCGAGGAAATAGCCGGTGATCGCGCCGTTGCCGATGATCGGTACCGTGATGGTTTCACCCTTTACCAGTTCCAGCGCGCTTTGCTTGGAATCGGATGCCGCGGGCGCCGGCGCGGTCGCCAGGTACACCGACAAATAGACCGATGCCAAGGTGATGGCGCAAACCCATACACCGGTGAGGACGAGCTTGATCATCAGTTTCCACGCGCGGCGAATTGTTCCTGGGAATAGGTGCCGTCGGCGTCGGCGTCCTGAACGGCGTTCTTCAGCAGATCGGCGACAGCGCGAACCGCTTCGAGATGCGCCTCGACCCGGCGGGCATTGAGAACCAGCTTCTTCTTCAGGCCGTGCAACTGATCGAGGTGGGCAGCGGCAAGCTCGGCCGGATCGGTGTCGCGAAAGAGCATCGACAGCTCGTAGAGGCAGCGGCTCTTATGCGCATTGGAGACCTTGAGATCGAACTGCGGATCGCTGCCGATCCGGGTGTTCTCATTATCGATGATCATTTCGAGGCGTCCGAGAACGGATTTGATCCTGTATTCGTTCGAAACTATTTCCATTGTACCCTCGGTTATGCGTCGCTTAGAGCATGATGCCGAAAACTGTCCGCGGTTTTCGGACGCATAATGCTCTAACCCTTAATTGAGAACTGGATTCAGATTTTGGGCCAACGGGCCTAAATCATCCTGTTCTATCGGTCTTGGCGTCGGCCGTCGGCGTGCCAAATGTCTTGCGCTGGAAGTCGTCGATCATGCTGATCGCAGTGTTGCGGTCATGATCATCGGTCGAGGCATTGACGATCTTGGCTTCCTGCCGGCGCAACTGTTCGCTGTACATCTGCTTGGCGATGCCGATGCCATCACCCTTGGCCATGGTGTTGCCGAGCTGCTCGGCCATCATGCCTTTCCAGATATCGCCGGTCGCGCCCTTGCCGTAGACCTCCTCGCTTTCGCTCGGCAGCATGGACTTGACGAAATTCTGCAGAACCATGGCCTCGAACTTCCGGTAGCTTTCCGGCACTTCCTCAGCCTTGGTACGGTTCTGGATGTTGTTGAGGCCGCTCTTCTGGCCGATATGGTCGAGAACATCGACCGTATTGGAAAAGCCCTTGCCGTTCTCGGCGAGGCTCGTTGCGGCAAAGGCCGCACGATTTGCCTTCAATTTTTCCTGGGCCACCTGAACCTCCATGGGGTCGGCAGCTTTGACAACGTCCAGGACCAGATCACTGGGGGGCGAAATAGCCACGTTACAATCCTCTAATTTAAGATCGTAACGACTATGGGTTTCGAAGCTTGCTGGAGGCTGGCGTTGCGAATTGCTGATCGATGACATCATAGACGGCATTATCGTCGGCCTCGCGACGCTCGGCCTCGAGGGCCTCTTTCATGCCTTCTTCGAAACGGTCGCCCTTGGCGCGCTCGCGCGCCAGCCGCATCTCGTGGACCTCCTGCATGCCGGTCAGCTGCTTGTCCTTGATGCTGAGCCTGCCGAATCGGTCGGCGTAGTTCTGCGAGAAGGCATGGTGGACCGGGTCCATCGAGCCGAGCGCGACGATGACGTCGTCCATCGCCGCATTGACTTCGACGCGCTGGCGGCTGGTTTCGGCCAGATCGTTCTCGGCCATTCTTTCGATATGCCGCTGCACCGAGAGCAGTCGCTTGAGCTTCTGGGAGCGGTTCCTCTCGACCATGACAGCCTCATCGCCCGATATAGATGGAGCCGAAGGACTGGCCGAACTGGCTGACCAACGCCGCAATCGAGAAATAGATCAGGAACAGCCCGCCCATCAGCAGATAGGGTGTGGAGATGAAGTAGACCGGGATCTGCGGCGCCAGCTTGTTGATGAAGCCGATCGAGACGTTGAAGATCAGGCCGTAGATCAAAAACGGGCTCGACAGCCGCAGCATGATGTAGGTGGTCTGCTCCAGCGTATCGGTAAAGGAGATGAGCGTCGCGCGCATCTGCATCAAGCCGCCGAAGGGCATGGTTGTGTAGGAATCGACCAGCGCCCGAAAGACGATGTGATGGAAATCCATGATGAAGAGGATCATGATGCCGGCAAAGGTGATAAAGGCGGACAGGCTGGTCTCCGGCGTATCTTCGATGATGTCTGCGGAGCCCGGCTGGGTATAGCCGACCATCATGGCGAGGATCGTCGCGGCGAACTGCATGCCTAGCGTGTAGATTCGCGCCAGCATGCCGTACATCACGCCGATCAGCGATTCGCTGAAAATCAGGCCGATATAGGTTGCCGAACTGGTGTGGACGGCCGGATAGACCGTGTCCCAAAGCAGCGGCATGACGGCGATCGATAGCGCGCCGGCGATGAAGACGCGCAGCTGTTCGGGCACGCGCGCCGAGGAAAAACCCGGAAGAGCCAGCACACAGCCACCGATCCGGCAGAAAACCAGAAACAGCGCGAGAACGGTCCCTTGCGGGTCTGTTATCATGAAATAGAGCCCAAAATCTTTATCTCGATGCCCTTGGCCAGTTCGACATGCGACAGGACCGGGAGCGTGGCGAACAGCCGTTCGATGATCATGCGCACATAGGAGCGTGTTTCCGGCGACGTGACAAGGGCGAATGGCAGGCCGCGATCCATGAACTCACGGATAACTTTGGTGGCCTGCTCGCTGAATTCTTCCAGGCTGCGCGGGTCGATGTCGAATTCGATCACCTCGCCCTTGGCGTCGCGCTTCAGCGCCTGGTGAAAAGCGAGATCCCATTTGCTGCCGAGCCTCAGCACGCGCAGCACGCCATTGTCGGCGAGGTCGCCGCAGAGCTGCTGGGCCATGCGGATGCGGACATGCTCGACGATCTGCTCGGTCTTCCTGACATGCGGGGCAAGCTCGGCCACCGCTTCGAGAATGAGGTGCAGGTTGCGGATCGAGACGCGTTCAGCAAGCAGGAGCTTGAGCACCGCCTGTAGGCCCGAATAGGACATGTGCGACGAGCAGATCTCGTCGGCGAGCTTCTTGTATTCAGGATCGAGCCGGTCGATCAGCACCTTGACGTCCTTGTAGGACAGAAGCTGCGGCAGGTTGTTGCGGATGACCTCGCTCATATGTGTCAGCACGACGGAGACGTTGTCGATCGGCTGGAAGCCCTCCCGCTTCAGATCGTCGGCAAAATTTTCGAGGATCGAGACGGCCGGCATGCCGAAGGCGGGTTCGCGGATTTCGTCGCCGGGAATGCTGGGCTTGCGGCCGGCGCCGGTGACGACGAGGACCTCGCCGACCCGCAGCAGGTTGGAGGCAACCGTCGTGCCGTGGATGCGGATCTGGTAGGACTTCTCGGCGATGGCGATATCATCCGTCACCTTGATCTCGGGCACGACGAAGCCGTATTGCGTGGCGAATTTCTTGCGCATCTTGCCGACGCGGAAAGCGAGCTCCTGATGAGCGCCGAGCAGGCGCGTCGAGACCATCTTGCCGAGTGCGAGTTCGATCTCGGAGGTGCGCAGCACCGACTTGACCGAATCCTTTTCCAGTTCCTTGCTCTGGACGACCTTCTTTTCCTCCTGTTCGCGGCGAAGCATGTTTTCCGCCTCGACCTGACGGGGAATGAACCATGCGCCGAAGGCAAGAAGGCTGCCGAGGATCATGAAGGGGACAAACGGCAGGCCCGGCATGAGGGCGAGGACAAACATCAGAACGGCCGAGACCGAGAGCGCACGGGGATAGCCGCTCAGCTGGTTGACGACAGCCTGGTCGGTGGAGCCGGTGGTGCCGCCGCGCGAGACGAGCAGGCCGGCGGCCAGCGAGACGATGAGGGCCGGCATCTGCGAGACCAGACCGTCGCCGACGGAGAGCTTGACGAAAACATCGGCTGCTTCGCCGATCGGCATACCGTGGCGGAAATAGCCGATGATGATGCCGCCGAAGACGTTGATCGCGGTAATGATGAGGCCGGCAACGGCATCGCCGCGCACGAATTTCGAGGCACCGTCCATCGCACCGAAGAAGGAGCTTTCCTCTTCGAGCTCCCTGCGCCGGCGCTGGGCTTCCTTCTCGTCGATGATACCAGCCGAGAGATCGGCGTCGATCGACATCTGCTTGCCGGGAATGGCATCGAGGGTGAAACGCGCGCCGACTTCGGCGATACGCGTGGCGCCCTTGGTGATGACGATGAAGTTGATGGTGATGAGGATCAGGAAGACGATCAGACCGATGACGAAGTCGCCGGACATGACAAGGCTTGCGAAACCGGCGATGACGCCGCCTGCTGCATCGTGACCTTCATTGCCGTGGGACAGGATGACGCGGGTCGTCGCGATGTTCAGCGCCAGCCGGGTCATCGTCGCGATCAGCAGAATGGTTGGGAAAGACGAGAAATCGAGCGGTTTCTGGATCCACAGCGCGACCATCAGGATCAGCACCGAAAAGGCGATCGAGAAGGCCAGTCCCATGTCGATCAGGAAGGCTGGGATCGGCAGGAAGAGAATGCAGATGATGCCGATGATGCCAAGGGCAAAACCCACATCGCGTAGGCTCGGGGCAACTTTCGGAAGGGGGAGTGCAGGTGGTTGCGCCATATCGATTCCGTCTCTTCATGAGAGGAGGCGGACATGCAGTCCGCCCAATTCGGATCGAGACTTAAATGGCGAAGCTTGCGCGAAGTTGGCTCAGAAGCCCGACTGGATGCGCGAGAAGACCAGATTGGTGAAAATGGAGATCTGCGAGCCGACGAAGGGGGCGGTGACGCCGACCACGACCAGCACGGCGACGATCTTCGGCACGAAGGTCAGTGTTGCCTCCTGCACCTGGGTCAGCGCCTGGATCAAGGCGATGACGAGACCCACTACCATCGCGGCGAGGACCGCCGGACCGGAGGCTATGAGCACGGTCCAGATCGCCGCTTGGAACAGATCCAGTGCATCAGCTTCATTCATCTGAAGGCAACCTCATATCGCCTTGAAGCGGCCCCGCCATGTTAGGGGCCGCGATTGATTGGATTATCCGGCGCATCGCGCCGTAGCATCAGGACTCGCTGCTGTCCGTTGTCGTGGTGGTCGTGGTCGGTGCCTGGCTGGCAACAGTGATTCCCGCCTGCACGAGTATCTTACCGCCATCCTTGGTCGTCGCAATGATGCCGTCGGAATAAACTTTGACGGAATCGACGATGCCTTTGACAGTGCCGTCGGCGCTTTCCATGTATTTTCCGACGTAGCTGCTTGCCTGGGTGAGGCTTGAGCTCGACAGAAGCGTATCCAGCTTGGTGTTGGTCTGGATCGTCTGCTCGACCTGCGAGAAACTTGCCAGCTGTGACATCTGCTCGCTGGCATCGACCGGATCGGTCGGATCCTGGTTCTTCATCTGCGCGATGAGCAGCTGGAGGAAATTGTCGTAGTTCAGCGTCGCCTTCTTCTGGGCCGAACTCGTCGAGTTCGATGTCGAAGTGCTCACGCCTGATGTTGCATCTACCGCCATGGTGCAATCTCCCTGCGAATCTGCTCGACCATCGTCGGCGGCATTTCGTGGTTGTTGAGGATATTGTCTTCGATTGCATAGAGGCCGCGGATGGCCTTCAGCGCGTCGAAAGCGCGGCCGGTCGAGACGAGTGCATCGATGCGCTTCAGTTCGGCGAGGATTTCCTCGTTCTTGAAGCAGGTGAGCAGCATGGTGATCGACTTGCGGAACATCGCCGTCGAGTGGTCCTTGCCCTCGGGATTGATGAGGATCATCTGCGCGATGAAGTAGAGCTGACGCAGCGGTGTGGTGGCGCCTTCCGGCTGGAGGACGTGGTTTTCGAGAAGGAACGTCACATCATTCAGGAATTCCAGCGCGACCTTCCGGTCGACGCGCAGGACGGCGCCGTTGATGAAGATTCTTTCTCCGGCTTTCAGAGAAATGCGAAGTGTACTTTTCATTTAAGTCCATCCCTGATGATGGTGGTAACGTCGATGATGCCCTGGTAATTGTTCGACAGACGTTTTCGGATCCTGTCGCATTCCTTCAATATCCAGATCGCAATCGAGATGAGGTTGGCCCTGAGCTCGATCTCCAGCTGGTTGTCGGGATGTTTCAGATCCTCGATGAAGCTGATCCAGACCCGGCGCGTATAAAACAGGGCTTCGATGGCTTCCCGACCGTATTTTTCCTTATCGCGCGCCAGCGACAGCAGGTCTATGGACCGGTCAAGGACCTGCCATTCCCGCTCTTTCGCGTCGGCCACCGAGTCCTGCATGACTTCGGCATAAGAGAACTGATACATTCATGCATCCTTCTTAATCTTGCGCGCCTTTGATCATCAAAGGTAGTTTACGAGACTCAACTGCTGGATCTTCGAGACGATCGTGTAAGCCGTTTCAAGCTGCGTTTCCAAAGTCTTGACGAGGGTCGATGCCTCGTAGGGATCGACGCCCTGGAGATCGACGAGCTTGTTCTTGATAATATTCGACTGGGCGTCGAGGGCGTCGTTGGACTTCTTGACGCGCTCCTGGGAAAGGCCGAGCTGGCTTGCCTGCGTCACGAGGCCGCTGGTCGCCTTCGTGGTGTAGGTGATCGCCTGCTTCGACACCGTGCTCATCGCATCGGCACTGAGGTTCTGGCCGAGCAGCGCCGAGGTCATCACCGAGGCGAGCGCCATGTAGCGCATGCCTTCGGAATTGGCGTTGGTCGAGGATTCGATCACTTCGGAATTGCTGATGCGGCTCGTCATGTTCTGGCTCGATGCCTGCGACCAGCCGGTCGTCGCATTCGTCCAGTTTGCCTGGCTGAACATCGGCTCGACCGTCGTCGTGATGAAGGTCTGCATTTCAGCGCCGGTGAGAGCGCTGACCGCCTTCGGCGGGACGAGAGCGCCGGCATAGGTGTTCAGTGCTGTGACGATGGCCGCACTCGTCGCCGTCGTCTTGTCGGTCAGCGGCTGCACATCGGTGTTGATGCCCGAGAACAGATATTCGCCATTCACCATTGTATTGGCCGTGTCCATCATGGTGGACAGAGCGCTGGTCGCCGACTGGATGGCGACGGTGACGCTGCCGGGATCGTGGCTGCCCTGGAGCGCCGTCAGCTTCGAAACCAGGCCGTCGCCGACGTCCTTCATCTTGGAGAGGCCGAGCTGCGAGGATTCCATGCGGGCGGTGACGAGCGAATTGCTTGCTTTGATCGAGTCGATCCGGTCGGTTTCGCGGCTGAAGTCGACGCTTCTCGCGGCATTGCCGCCGAGCGAGACACCGATATCCGCATAGACACCCGTCGTTGCTTCCATCGTCGCCTTGGTCATCTGGTTCTGCGCCTGACGGATCGTCAACCGCATCGCATTCTGAATGGCCGAACTTGAAATAAATGAGCTCTTCATGGCTTAACTCGCAATATCCAGCAATGACTTCAGCATTTCGTCGACGGCATTCAGAATCTTGGTCGCCGCCTTGTAGGACTGCTCTATGTCGAGGAGCAGCGTCAGTTCCTCGTCGAGGTTGACGCCGGTCTCATTGGAATAGGCTTCATCGGAGCGCGACAGCGCCGCCGAGCTGTTCTCCGCCGCCGTCGTGGCGTTGCTGCGGTACTGCTCGAGCCAGCCGAGGGAATTGGTGGCATATTCCATGATGCTGACGTTGGAATCGATGCCGGTCGTCGCGTCGAAACCGACCGCTGGTCCCGCTGCCGGGTCGAAATCCATGTCGGAGCCCAGCGCCGTGTAGAGACGATCGAGCTCCGTCGTATAACCGCTGAGGTGGGTGGGATTGCTGACGAGGCCGTTGGCATTGACGCCGCCATCACGCAGGCGCATCGGATCGCCGCCCTGCGAGGTGATGACGCGGCTGCTGACGGTGATGGTCGAGGCCATGCCGGCAACCGCGGTGGCGCCAGTATCGACCGTACCGCCGCTCCAGGTGAAGAGGCCGGGCACATAGGCCGGGCCGGCTGCCGTGTTCTGCTCCTTGAAAAGCGAGACCAGGCCACGGGCGATTTCATCGAGCTGCTTCTGGAAGTTGGGGGCGATCTCGTCACGAACCTGGAGGAGCGACTGGAGGCTTCCCTGCCCCGTCGTCGTCGATCCGCTGCCGCGCGCAAGTGCGACACCGTCGATATAGACCGAATTTCCGACCGTGGTAGCGGTGTAGACGTCCTGAGACTTGAACGTCACCTTGCGCGGGACCGTCTCGAAAAGGATTGTCCCGTCGGAGGTGCTCAGCACCATGTCGTTGTTGTCGCGCGTCGTCGTGTTGACGCCGACGATCTGCGAAATCTGCTTGAGCGCTTTCTCGCGCTCGTCGAGCGCGCCCGATGCATCCGCACCCGAGGCCGTGGCGGTCTTCACCGCATTGTTGGCCTTCTCGAAGTCGCTGAGCAGAGTATTCAGTTTATCGACGTCGGTGGCGATCTGCTTGTCGGCGGTGGCGCGGACGTCCTGCACGGATTGCGAGGCATTGTTCAGCGAGTTGGCGACATCCTGTGCGGCAGTGATCGCGCCCTGGGCAGCAACCGTGCTGCCCGGCGTCGTGCGGAAGGCCTGAAGCTTCTGCTGGAAAATCCCGAGATAGGTGGATGGCGACGTTTCGTAGTCGTTGCCACCCATGATCGACTTGAGGTCCTCGAGGCCGCCCAGCAATGCCTGCTGGGCGCTGTCCTGTGAGGAGGTCTTCAGATATTGGCGCAGCAGGGCATCTTCCTGTGCCCGGTCGATCTTGACGACCTGCGCGCCGTTCAAGGACGTGGTGAGCATCGCCTGTCGGCGCACGTAATCTTTGTTGCCCGCGTTCGAGATATTGTTCGATACGACACTGCTCTGCGTGCCGGTATTGTTGAATATGTTCTGCGCGGTATTAAGTGCGGATGTGAGCGACATAGCTTACCCGTTACCCTGCTTATCTCTTGAGGTTGACGAGAACGTCCATGATGTCGGAACCCGTCTGGAAGACTTTGGAATTGGCGGTATAGCTGCGCTGCGATTCGATCATCTCGGTCAGCTCGCCGGCAAGATCGACGTTCGAACCTTCAAGAGCGCCCGATTTGATCGTGCCGAGGCCATTGGTCTGCGGGAAGCCGGTGACGGTGACACCCGACTGGCCGTTGGCGCTGTAGACGTTGCCGCTCATCAGCGTCAGCTTGTCCGGGCTTGCGACGTTGGCGAGCGGGATGCGATAGAGCGGCTTGGTGCTACCGTCTTCATACTTGGCGTAGACAATGCCGTCGCCATCGATCGTGACGTCCTTGACCGGGGTCGCCGCCTGGCCGTTCGGCGTGCCAGTGCCGGCAAAGGCGGCGCCGAGCTGCGTCAAGCCGGAAAAATCCATCGCGATCGTCTGGCCGGTCACCGTATCGGCGATGTTAACGGCACCGCTCGAGGTCATCTTGCCGTTGGCGTCAAAGGTGAGCGTGCCCGTGCCGACGGCGCCACCGGCGGTGTAAGGGAAGGATGTCGTGCCGCCGACCGCCGCATTGGCGTTGCGGAACATCGCAACTTCCCAAGTGGCCGCTGTTGCGGGCGGTGCCGGCGGCGGTGCCGCCGCGACCGAGGTCTTGGTGAAATAGAAGTCGTACATCACCTTGTTGCCGAGACGGTCGTAGGCGACCATCGAGACCTTCTTGGTGTCGGCCGTCGTAGTGGCAAGGTTGGCGCTCGGAGCCGTCGCAGGCGCGACCGGGATATTGGCGTTGGAATCGAGATTCCCCTTGAAGACACCCGACGTCGAGGCGATGGCGGTCAGCCCGTCCTGGCTGACGTTGACGGGAACGAGGCCATCGAAGCCATTGACGACAACGGCGGGGGAGCCGGAGTCGTAGGAATACCCCATCAGCTGGAAGCCGGCGGCATTGACGAGATTGCCTTCATCGTCTTTCTGGAAGTCGCCGGCGCGGGTCAGAACCGGCGTACCGTCGGCACCCTGAACGATGAAGAAGCCGTCGCCCGAAATTGCGAGGTCGGTGCCCGAGGTGGTGTAGGAGATGTCGCCCTGGTCGGAGACGGCCTGGCGGACCGAGGATTGAACGCCGCCCGAATTGTAGTTGCCGCCCGAGGAAGGCAGGACCAGCGACGAGAAGCTCGTCGACACGGCCTTGTAGCCGGTGGTGTTCACGTTGGCGATGTTGTCGGCGACGGTGCTGAGGCGGTTCGCCTGTGCGTTCATCCCCGATACCGCCGTCTTCATGCTGCCGAAAATGCTCATCTGAAAACCTCGTTTTACCTGTTAAACTCGAGAGTATTTGTCGGGCCTTGCGTGAAGCTGTCTGTCATGGCGCACTGCCAGGCTAATATCGAGGTTCAGCCGGGCGCCGCCGCCCGGCCGGAAAATCAGGCCCAGTCGATGCAGTAGCCAAGGAAGCGCTTGGAATCGACCGGATCGACGCCGAGCTTTTTGCGCAGCTTCTTGCGCAGCTTCGAGATATGGCTTTCGACGACGTTCTCTTCGACCTCTTCATCGAAGACGCCGTAGATGGCGTTGAAGATCTGGGTCTTGGTGACCCGGCGACCGCGATTGGCGATCAGATATTCGAGGATGCGGCGCTCGCGCCGGGGAAGCGCGAAGACTTCGCCGTTGATCTCGGGGTCCCGACCGTCCGAGAAGACGCGGATCCCGCCGATTTCGGTGTAGTTGGCGATCGCCTTCAGCCGGCGCCGGATCGCAGCCGCCCTTGCGAGGATTTCGCGCGGGTGCACCGGTTTGCGCACCACGTCGTCGACGCCGCAATCGAACAGCGCAAGGGTGTTTTCGAGAGAGGGCTGGTCGCTGACCGCAATCACCGGCGCCATCGACCGGTCCCGGATCGCCCGGGGGAGTTCGAGGTTGCGCTGGCCCTGACCGATCAGGAAGGCCTCGACTGCCGCTATATCGGAATCGGCGGCGGTCTGTACCCACTCGCCGAATTCGGTTGGATCAAAGCCGGTGGAGGGAATGCCCTCACGGCCAAACAGAGATGTGTATCCATCTTTCACGAGCTCACGCTCATCAACCACGACGATCATTCGTCCGCCTCCGAATCAGTGTGGCACTTCAATGATCTATGGGTACGAATCGTGCGAATCGGCGACAACTCGTTAAAGTTAATGGCAGAAACTAATAATTGATTAAGATCCGGGTGGCGATTTGATCTATATCTAGTGGGTCTGGCATTTTGTGCACACCAAAATTTCGTGGAAAAGTTAACACTCCCTTAATTATGACTTGCGCACGCGATTCATGCCGGATTCCTGCCATATTGTGACACAGTTTCGTCACAATATGCCTCTTCTATTTTTGGTTGAATCAATTTCGACAAAAGTTACTCGCATGGGGAGTCCACTTGCCGTAACCCGTGGCGACCAGATTGGCGATGACGCGACAGACATATTGCTTCTGCGCGGGGTCGTTGTTGGGTCCGGCATGGTATCTAGCTACCGCCATTGTCCATGTCTCGTGACGGTCATGCAGGTTGCGGAGGAATTTCGCCGCATACTCGACGTTGCGATGCGGGTCGAACATGTCCTCGGCCGAACCGAAATTTTCGCCATGATAGTAGTGGTTGATCTGCATGCAGCCGATGTCGATGAGCTTGGCGCCGCTGCTGCGGGCGACATCGAACTGCCGCATGGCGTCCTGTTCGGAAGGCGGAAAGAGCGCCTTGCCTTCGACGTTCATGGCATAGGGATAAAGCGAGCCCTTGCGGCCAGTCTCCGTCAGGCCGACCGAATAGAGAATCCCTTCCGGGATGCCGTATTTGGCAGCTGCCGACTGGATCTCGCGTTCGCAGGCGCCGGTCGAGGCCTTCGCCTCAGAGGTAAACGCCGCCAGTGCCGCCGCTGCGGCCAGCAGAAACGTCTTCAATACCGGTCTCGCCTGCACCATTGAAGCCTCCGTCCGTCCGCTGTGCCGTCTGATTGTGGCGCTCGCGCGCCTCGCCGCCCTGCCCCTGCTGGGCGAGCGACTGCTGCTGGGAGGCCTGGCCCTGGCTGCCTGCCTGATTGCCGGCGTCGCTACGCTCGACCGGCGCCATGCTGATGGTGACGTTGTCGACGGCATAGCCCTGGCTGCGCAGAGCTTCGAGAATCTTGCCGTGATCTTCCTTCATCTGACGATAGGCCGCGCCGGTTTCGACCTTGAGGTCGACGTTCAGGGCGTCGCCGGACAGACGCATGGTCGCCGTCACCATGCCGAGATCGAGCGGGTTCATCTGGATCTTCAGCGTATTAACCACCTTGCCGGTGCTGGTAAATTCCGCCGCGTTGGAGAGCGCCGAGCTCGGTTCCATGGCGCGCGCCCATTCGGAATCGCCGGAGAGAGCGGCGGTGACGGCGGCGGAATTCGAGTTCTGCATCAGGCCGATATAGCGGCGCGATTCAAGGACCGAAACGCTTTCGACATCGGCCTTCTTCGCGCCGTCCTTCGGCCCGGCCTGATCGGTGCCGAGGTGAACATCCATCGACACGCCACGGCCATCGGCGCGACTGATCCTGAACGTCCTGCCGTCGGCGGCTTCGGCACTCTCCGATCCGGGAACCTTGACTTCATCCACCTTGCCGCTATCAGCTTTGCCGCTGACGGCCGCCAGGGCGTCGGATGCATGGCCGCCTGCCTTGGCGTCGATGCCCTCGATCTTCTTGCCGGCCGTCTCGAGTTCATCGGCATTGGCGGAGGCGTGGGCACCTGCTGCCGCCTGCAAAGCGACCGCGCCGTCGACAGGATCCTGTTTTAGCAGGCCGAGGACATCGGAAATACCGCCGTCGTCGTCCTCGCTGTCCTGGTCAGTATCGGTCCGCAATGCATCGGCTTTGCCGTGCTTGCCGCCTTTGGCCGCCTGAACGACCTCCTCGGCCGAGCGGTCCTTCGCGTCAAGCTTGCCGAAGGCGAGATCCGCCGGCATCTTGACCGTGGCCTTTGCAGTCTTTACCGCGGCCTTTACGACATCGGCAATCGTCGCCGGCTGCACCTCGGCCTGCGCCTTCAGCGCGGCGTCGCCGAGATCGATCAACGGCTTGCCGCCGCTGCGGCTGCGGATTGTCCGCGCCGTGTTCTCGGCGCCGGCATCGGCAACCCCGCCCTGCTGCGCATCGTCGGCGTCGTCATTGACGGCACCGTTGCTTGCCTTGGCAAGCGCATCGGAGAAGCCGTTCTTCTGGCCGGCGGCATCGTCTTTGCCCATCGGCCGTGCAGATTTTGCAGCCGCGGCGGACTCCGCACCGGCGGCTCCGCCCAAGACGCTCATATCCATCATTGTTCGTTGCCTTCCTGCGCCAGAAGACCGTCGATCTCGTCGAGCTTGGACCGATTGGTCGTCACAAATGCGTTGAATGAGGGGTCGGTACCCTGGCTCTGGCCAGTCGATGCCACACCTCCCGGAACAGGCTCGGGAAGCGCGCCCGGCGCTCCCGGTTGCGGAGCTATAGCCGCAGCCTTTTCAGAAGTGATTTCCTGATCAGAAGTGTTAGGGTTGGAGGCTTGCGTCAGGCTTGCCGGGTCGGGAGCGCGCAGGATTTGCTCGGCGACCGATCGGGCCGCCTCCTGCAGCGCCTGATCCCGCGGCGAAAGCGCGTCGCCGGCGATGCCGCTGACATTCTTCGCCGCCCGGTCGATATCGTCCGTGGGAAGGCCGGCCATGCCGCCATAAAAGTCCGCCAGCGGACCAAAGACATTGTCGGTGCCGGCGCCAAGCGACTGCACACGCTCGACCGCCATATGGGCCAGCTCCGGCTTGCCCGCGATCGCGGCAGCGCGGGCGATGCGCAGATAGACCTCGCGCTGGCGCGGCGCATCCATGAAGGACAGGATGTCGATGACTTCCTGCGGCTTGACGGCATGGTCGTGGCCGACGACGAGCGTGACGAAAAGATCGGCGAACTGGCTGGCATAGGGCGAATGCAGGAAGCGCCTGATATAGCGCTGCGAATAGGCCATGCCCCGGTCGAGCATCCCCTTGTCGACGCAAATGGCGACGGAGCGGCGCAACGCCGCCTCCTCGACGATCGTACCCGGTGCTGCAAGGCGCGCCTGGTCATAGAGATCCAGCGCGTCTGTCGGCTTTGTCGCGATCAGCACGTTGCCGCCGATCAATGCCAGGTAAGGGCCGATTTTCTTGTCGCGGTATTCCCTGGCCGTCTCCTCCAGCGTCTTGGCGACAAGCAACCCCTTGCCGCTCAGATATTTTCTGAGCACATCGGTGACACGATTGTCGAAATAGCCGTTGACGTCGTGGGAAATCAGATATTCGAGCGTCTGCGGATTGCCACCGCTCATCGCGTAGATCAGCGCCGCATCGACGTTGCGGTCGTCATCGAAGACCGCCGTGTCGACGGTGCGCAGCCGCTCGTCGATCGTGCCGAGCATGAAGCGCTGCATCTCGCCGGCCGAATGATCGCCGGCGACGACGGAATCCTGCACGAACTGCAGCGATCGCAGCATCTTGTACGGCGCCAGATCATCCGGATCCTGCGCCTTGCCTGCAACCGGCGACAGCATCGCCAGGCCAAGCGCCACAAATCCGACATAGCGATGCTGCCGACGCGCCATCCTGTTATCCTCGATCCGCCTGCACCAGGATCTCGATCCGGCGGTTGGTCGCGTTGAAAGGGTCGGACGGCAGCTTCAGCCGGCGGTCGGCAAAGCCCGAGACCTGCGAGATGCGTTTTTCGTCGAGCCCGCCGCGCACCAGCATGTAATAGGCGCTCTGGGCGCGATCCATCGAAAGCCGCCAGTTCTCGTTCTGCGTGCCCTTATACGGGCGCCCGTCGGTGTGGCCGCGGATGGCGACCGCGCCACCCCTCTCCTTCAGAATCGCGCCGATCTTTTCCATGGCGCGCACCATCTCCTGGCGGGGAACCGCCGAACCGATATTGAACATCGAGTCGTCGTTCTGGTCGGAGATACTGACCAGCAATCCACCTTCGGATGCCGTCACGGTCAGGCCTTCGGCCAGCTTGCCGGCGACGCCGCCGATCTGCTCAGCGATCTCAGCTTGCAGCTGCTCTGCGTCTTTCTGCTGTTGCTGCTCGGTCTGAGCCGCGCTCTTGTCCGCATCCTTCTGATGATCGGCGTCATTCGGCGTTTCGGCCTTCTTGTCCTCAGCCTTCTTATCGCCAGACTTCTTGTCGTCCGGCGCCTTGCCGTCCTTGTCGGCCGCGCCCTTGTTTTCCTTAGCTTCTTTGGCTTCTTGGCCGGCCTTCTGATCGGTGGCCAGCGGGATCGGCTTCATATGCTCGACCTTCGCGACCTCGGTTGCGCCGCTCTCGGCCGCTTGCTCGTCGGTCTTGCCGGGAGGCGCGGATTTCCCGGCCGTCGTCACTTCGACCTGCTTGGTCCAGAAATCCGGATCGAAGGGATCGCGATAGGCTTCGCCGCCATCGGCGCCGGTGGCCGGGCCGGAATCGGCGGCGCCACCATCGCCCTTGGCGCTGACATTGGCCTGCTGGCCGACTTCCTGCGCGATCTCGGCCAGAACCGAATAGGGGTTTTCGAAGAAATCGGCCTCGGAATAATTGGTCTGGTCGCCTGATGTCGATGTCTGGTCGTCGCCATCCGCCGAAGCCTTGCCGTCGTTCGGATTTTCTTCCTTCTGCTTAGACTTCTCCTGCTTCTCCTCGCCTTCGGCGTTGTCGACGGGCTTCTTCAGGCCCTTTTCGGTCGGCTTTTCATCGGAGAGCTTGATCGGATTAAAATAGGTCGCGACCGAGGCCTTGGTCTCCTCGTTGGCGGCATTGACCAGCCACATGACCAGGAAGAACGCCATCATCGCCGTCATGAAGTCGGCATAGGCAATTTTCCACGCACCGCCATGGGCGCCATCGTGATCACCGCCGCCATGTCTCTTGACGATGATGATCTCGTTCTTGCCGTGATGGTGGTTTTCGCCTTCGCTCATTCGAGAACTTTCTTCAAGCTGGCTGCCCAGGCGGACATACGGGTAACGATGACGGATTCGCCGATTTCGACGGCAAGATCGATATCGTCAGTCTCAAGGTGTCGTACCGACCCGGCATGTTCACCGAGTTCGGCCTTCAATAGATCGAAAAGCCGGGTTGGCCCGCGGACGAGAATCGGACCGGCGGCACCCTCGAGGATCGCCTCGCGCAGCAGAACGGCGAGGCTTTCGGCAGCCTTGGCGGCAAGCGCTTCGGACATTACCGGCGCGATGGCGATGGCGGCACCGGCGCTGACCAGTTGCGCCACCTCTTCGGCGATATCGCGGACGCGGGAGGCAATGATCGCTGCGGCCTCGACTTCGTAGCGAAGCTTCAGCTCTTCGAGCTCACGCGCGTGAACCTCGGCCAGCGTCTGCGCCTCGCGTTCGTGTTTTTCGGTCAAATCAGCGGTCGCTGCGGCATGACCTTGCGCATAGGCGTCGCGGCGCTCCGCCTCGACGTCGATCGCCGGTTCGCTCGGCATCTCGGGAAAACCGTCGCCGCCGAAATCGTCCATCTCGATGATCGGCGCTGACGGTTCCGGTTCACCGAAATCCTTCAAATACCGGGAAAGCGTAATGCTCATAAAGAACCATCCAGCATTCGGGAGGCATGCAGCATATCCACCCCCGCTCAAAACGACTTTGCGCACCGGCATGTCGCTTCGAAACGGGCAAGGGCTTCACCTTGCGCCGGCACGAATTTCGGACGATGCCTTCATGCCGGAAACTAGGAAGTCAAACTTGCGCGAGGATGAATGACGCCGCCATCCGCGATCGCGCCCACCTTTATTCCAGCAGGATCAGAATCTTGCTGGAAGCCGTGTTGAGGATCGAGATTGCTTCGACGGCCATCTGCTTCTGGGTTTCGATCGCCTTCTGCCGGATCGAAGCCTCGTCCATGTCGGTATCGACGAGCGCACCGACGCTCTTGTCGATCGAATCGGAGAGATCGGCGGTATAGTCTATCTGATCGTCGATGCGCGTTTTCATCACGCCGATGGATGCGGCTGTCGTCGTCAGCGAAGAGAGCAGCGAGTCGGTCACATCGAGCATGTCGGTCAGTTGCGCATCGGTCGTATTCTTGCCGATGGCAATTTCCGTTCCTGCCGCCGGGGTCGTCGAATTGGCGTTCAGCAGGTAGTAGTTGCGCGCCGTCGCGCCGGTATTGTTGATCGCATTGGCATCGACCGCCTTGGTAAACAGACCGCCGCTCGCATTGTTCTTGTCGACCAGGATGGTCTGCGACGACGGGAAGTCGATGGTCCGGGCTTGATATTCGCCGGTCGGAGCGCGCACGAAGCTCGATATGACCGACCATGTCGGGGGCGCGGTGGTATTTCCGTTCAGAAGCCAGTTCTCCCCCGCAAACGAAGTCGATTCGACTATCGTCTGCAGCTGCTGCTTGTATTCGCTGATCTCGGCATTAATCTTGTCCTTGTCGGTGCCCGGCTCTCTTGCCGCAACCAGCTTGGCGCGAATCTGGCCCATAAGATCGATCGCCGAATTCATCGCCGTGTAGGTCGCGTCCACCTTGGCAGCCCCGAGACCGAGCGCATCCCCGATCGTTCCGAGATTGGTGCTGTCCGAGCGCATGACGGTCGCGACCGACCAGTAGGATGCATCGTCGGCGGCCGTCTCGATACGGTAGCCCGAGGAAACTTGCTGCTGGGTCTGACTGGCTTCTTTGTTGATGCTGCGCAGCACCGCAAGCGCATTCACCGCGGCCGCGCTGGTAATCTTAACGGTCATCGACAGGGTCTCGGAATAAGGTCAAAGGGCAGGCCGGAATGCCGGCGGCGACTGACGTGGCGTCATGCCTCCGGTAGAGTTTCTACCGGCGTGTCGCAAAAGCAAATCAACTGAAAGTAAAGGTAACTCGATATCAACCCGTTGGGCAAGAGCACAGCACCGAACGCGGTGGGTCGATCACTATTCAATCCAAGCCATTGATATAAAACAAAAAAACCGCGCCGTTCGGGCGCGGTTCATAGGTTTTTTGCTTGTTGCCGGACGAAGGCGCAAGATTCGGTCCAGCTTCAGCGCCTGATTTAGCTGCGGAACAGGGTGAGGATGTTCTGAGCGCTGGAGTTGGCGATCGACAGCGACTGGATCGCCAACTGTTGCTGCGTTTGCAACGCCGTCAGCTTACTCGATTCTTCCTCCATGTCGGCATCGACGAGGCGGCCGACGCCCGAGTCGATCGAGTCGCTGAGCGCGCCGACGAAATTTTCCTGCAGGTCGATGCGCGTGGAAATCGAGCCGAGCTGCGAGGCAGCCTTGGTCATCGCCTCCAGGCCGGCCTCGATCGACGTCAGAGCCATGGAGATCTCGACCGAGCCGAAGCTGCTGATGTCCATCGAGTAGATCGAGCCGATCGTACCATATGAGGTGCCGATAATGCCGGAGCTCGTCTCGATCGAGCCAACCGAGTCCATGCCGAAGAGGACGTTGCCCGTGGAGCTCGAGTCCAGGATGTAGTCCGTCGTCTTGACCGAGACATTGCCGTTGCCATCGCGCACGAAGGTGGAAACCACGCTCTTCGTGCCGTCAGCGCCGGCAACCCAGTTTTCACCGGAGAAGGAAGCCGATTGCGCAATGCTGAGCAGCTGCTGCTGCAGCTGGCCGATTTCTTCCTGGACCTTGGTCTTGTCGACACCCTTTTCGGTCGCGGCGACGATCTTCGCCTTGATTTCGCTGATGATGTCGATCGCGCTGTCCATGGCGGAGTAAGCCGTGTCGACCTTGGCGGCGCCGAGGCCGAGAGCGTCGGAGACGGCGGAGAGAGCCTTGTTGTCCGATCGCATGGTCGTTGCGATCGACCAGTAGGCGGCGTTATCGGCGGCCTTTTCGACACGGTAACCCGACGATACGCGGTTCTGCGTCGCCTCAAGGCCGTCATTGATTCCGCGGAGTGTCTGAAGAGCGGCCATCGCCGCAACGTTCGTCAAAATGCTGGTCATGAAATGATTGCCCCTTGTCGGCAGTTGATAAAAAGGGACATTCCGGAAAGCTACCGGGTACGGGGACCAGCCTCATGCCTGTTAACCGGTTCTTAAAATTGGTTAACCCGCCGTCTCGTTGACCTGAGAAAACAGCATTATGGTTAATCAACCGTTAACAGACATTAAAAAAGCCGCGCTCCATTGAAGCGCGGCTCGTTTCGTAGATGCCCGCTGGAGACCGGCGGGCCGATATTGCGGATTATTAGCCGCGGAACAGCGTGAGGATCGTCTGCGAAGAAGAGTTCGCGATCGACAGCGACTGGACGGCCAGCTGCTGCTGGGTCTGCAGGGCGCTGAGCTTGGAGGATTCCTCTTCCATGTCGGCGTCGACGAGACGGCCGACACCGGAGTCGATCGAGTCGCTGAGAGCGGATACGAAGTTTTCCTGCAGTTCGATGCGCTTGGAGATCGAGCCGAGAGCAGCGCCGGCGCTGGTCATGGACTTCAGGGCAGCTTCGACGTTGGTCAGAGCCGACTGGATCTGGCCGAGGGTGAAGTTGGTGATGTCCATGGCGTAGACAGAACCGGTGGCGCCATTCGACGTGCCGAGGATACCCGTGGAGGTTTCCACCGCGCCGCCGCTCATGCCGAACAGAACGTTGCCTGCAGAGCTGTCGTCGAGAACGTAGTCGGTCATCACGACCGATACGGCGTTGGAGCCGTCACGGACGAAGGAGGCAACGACGTTCTTGGTGCCGTCAGCGCCGGCAACCCAGTTTTCGCCGGAGAAGGAAGCCGACTGAGCAACGCTCAGGAGCTGCTGCTGCAACTGGCTGATTTCTTCCTGGACCTTGGCCTTGTCGACGCCGTTTTCAGTGGCGGCAACCAGCTTGGCCTTGATGTCGCCGACGACGTCGATGGCGCTGTCCATGGCGGAGTAAGCGGTGTCGACCTTGGCGGCGCCGAGGCCGAGAGCGTCGGAAACGGCGGAAAGTGCCTTGTTGTCCGAACGCATGGTCGTTGCGATCGACCAGTAAGCAGCATTGTCGGACGCCTGGCCGACGCGATAGCCGGACGACACGTGAGCCTGGGTTGTCTGGAGACCCTGGTTGATGCCACGGAGAGTCTGGAGGGCTGCCATTGCAGCGTTATTGGTGTTGATGCTCGTCATAGTTTGTTTGCCCCTTGTTGGCAGATTTTAAGAAGGGACATTCCGGATTTTCGGCCGGCCCACAGCGATCAGCATCATGCCTGTTAACCATTCTCGTTAAGGTTAACTCGCCGTTTCGATGGGCCTAGAAAACAGCAAGATGGTTAAGGAAAGCTAAATTCAAAATGGAAATAATGTAAAAATATCTGACACTTAGAAGGATTTTCATTAACCTTATGTTAAAACATTTCGCGGCCGGGAATGACCCGGCCGCGAAACTTGAAAGCCTTTGCCAACCGCTCTTAGCGGAAGAGCGACAGGATGTTCTGCGAAGAGGAGTTCGCGATCGACAGCGACTGGATTGCGAGCTGCTGCTGGGTCTGCAGGGCGCTGAGCCTGGAAGATTCTTCTTCCATGTTGGCGTCGACGAGACGGCCGACACCGGAGTCGATCGAGTCGCTGAGAGCGTTTACGAAGTCGTCCTGGCTGTCGATACGCTTGGAGAGCGAGCCGAGAGCAGCGCCGGCGCTGGTCATGGACTTCAGGGCCGCTTCGACGTTGGTCAGAGCCGACTGGATCTGGCCGGCGGTGAAGCTGGTGATGTCCATCGAGTAGATCGAACCGGTCGCACCATTCGAAGTACCGAGGATACCCGTGGAGGTTTCAACCGCGCCGCCGCTCATGCCGAACAGAACGTTGCCTGCAGAGCTGTCGTCGAGAACGTAGTCGGTCGTGGTGACCGAAACGGCGTTGGAGCCGTCACGGACGAAGGAGGAAACGACGCTCTTGGTGCCGTCAGCGCCGGCAACCCAGTTTTCACCGTTGAAGGAGGCCGACTGAGCGATGCTCTTCAGCTGTTCCTGCAACTGGCTGATTTCTTCCTGGACCTTGGCCTTGTCGACGCCGTTTTCAGTGGCGGCAACCAGCTTGGCCTTGATGTCGCCGACGACGTCGATGGCGCTGTCCATGGCGGTGTAAGCGGTGTCGACCTTGGCAGCACCCATGCCGAGAGCGTCGGAAACGGCGGAAAGTGCCTTGTTGTCCGAACGCATGGTCGTTGCGATCGACCAGTAAGCAGCGTTGTCGGAAGCCTTTTCGACGCGGTAGCCGGACGAAACGTGGTTCTGCGTGCTGTTCAGGTTCTGGTTGACGCTACGCAGCGTCTGCAGAGCGGCCTGTGCAGAAGAATTGGTGTTAATGCTTGTCATAAATCTGTCCCCTGGAAACAAGATACAAAAAGGAGGACATACCGGACTAAGTACCGGCGATGACGGACCAGCTTCATGCTACTCGGCGCCTTTTTTTGTTTGGCCCAAACCCGTCATGTCCAGGGCAATCTCGCAGCCAATGCTTGCCAACTTCTTAAAAATGGAGGGTCCGAGCCGGCTCCTTACATCGCATAGTTAATGCCGGCTTAATCTATTTCTTCGCATGCTAACGTACCGGGAAAGGAACCATTTTCTCTCACGAAAGGAAGCGTCTTCAGGCGGCGCACCGGTTTCAAGCAAGCTTCACATGGCAATGTGGCAGGTGCCGGGATAGCATCATCGGATCGATCCACCCGTTTTCGGGGAGGACGGCTCGGGCGCGCGTCGGCGATCGACAGCCATGCCAGAACATTTCCTTCACGGAGTTGGGTTTTGAACAGCAAAGTTTCGTTCTCTGCGGCATCCAGAGATTACCAGGCGGGCCGCTACACACAGTCCTTGGCGACGCTCAACCAGCTCATGGATCTGCAGCAGGACGCCAAGACCTACGCGCTGCTGGCCAAGAACCTCGTGCAGCTCGGCTTCAAGGCCGATGCCGCGAAAGCCTATGGCCTGGCCGGCAACTGCGAAGGACCGAATGCCTACGAATACCAGAAACAGGCTGCCAAGCTGCATTATGAGATCGGCAACGAGGATGATGCTTTGCTGATTGCCATGCGCAACCTCGCCAAGGCACAGGACGACGCCGAACTCGCCTTCATCATCACCGCAATCTATCTGAAGCGCCAGCAGCGGGATATCATTCGCCCGTTCAAGACGGTGCTGTCACAGAGCGCCAATCCCGATCATATGCGCCTGGCAGCCCTGCTGCTGAGCGACGATCTGAACGACGCAACCAATCAGAGCCTTTCGCGCAACCTCTTCAAGCGGTTTCCCGGCAACCTTGCATTTCGCTTCCTGCACCTGGTTTTCGCCCGCGAATTCAATGAGTTCGAAGAGGCCAGCAAACATCAGGCGGTGATTGATGCTGCACTCGCAAAGGGCGATCTCGAGATCCTGCGCAAGGACAATCCGTTCTATCATCTGCACTGGTGCGGCAACGAAGACCACAACCGCTATGCAACGATCGGCACTACCCCCCTCAATCCGGAACGGGTGGCCTTCCGCCGCAACCAGCCGCACACATGGTCGGACAAGATCCGGATCGGCTACATGTCGTCGGACTTCTGGGATCGCCATGCGACGATGAAGCTCCTGCAGCGCATCCTGGAACTGCACGACAAGGACCGGTTCGAGGTGACGCTCTTCTGCCATACCGGCCCGGAATACCTGAAGCACAACGTTACCGACCGCAGCCGCTGGGGCCGGATCGTCGACGTTCACGGCTTCTCCGACCAGGCGGTGCTGGCAGTCGTGCGCGAGCACAATATCGACATCATGGTTGACCTGAAGGGCCATACCTCCGGCAGTCGCGCGACAGCCTTCAACCTGCCGCTGGCACCCGTACATGTCGGCTGGCTCGGTTTCCCCGGGAGCACGGTCAATATCGATCTCGACTACGTCATCGGCGACCATTCGGTATTGCCCGAGGTGGCCAAACCCTTCTACCATGAGAAATTCTGCCGGCTGCCGGAGAGCTACCAGCCGAACGACCCAATGCATCGCCCGAAGCCGCGCCCCGTCACCCGCGAGCAGCTCGGTCTGCCGGAAGAGACCTTCATCTTCGCCTCGTTCAACGGCAACCGCAAGATCACGCCGGAGACGATCGACAGCTGGTGCCGCATTCTCAAGCGGGCGCCGAACAGCGTGCTCTGGCTGATGGCGAACACGCCGCGCAACCAGGCGAACCTGTTGAAGCAGTTCCAGACGGCGGGCATTTCACCCAAGCGGATCATATTCTGCCCGCGCGCGCCTTACGAACAACATATCGACCGTCAGCAGGCCGCCGACCTCGGCATCGATACTTTCCCCGTCAACGGTCACACGACCACCTCGGAGCAGCTCTGGGGTGGCCTGCCGGTCCTGACCGTCAAGGGCACCAACTTCGCCTCACGTGTCAGCGAGAGCCTGCTCAGGGCGATCGACCTGCCCGACCTCGTCGCCAGCGACCTGCAGGCCTATGAGGATATGGCCGTTGAGCTGGCTGAGAACCCCGGGAGGATCGCAGAATACAAGGCGCATCTGAAAGAGAAGCGCTATATCGCGCCGCTCTTCGACGCCGAACGCTTCTGCAATCATCTGGAGCAGGCCTACGAAATCATGGCCGCGCGCGCCAAACAGGGTCTCGCACCCGACCACATGGACATTGCCGCGCTGCCGCCGCGCACGGCGCCATTCGGCGCCGAGTAAGGTTTTTCCGAGCCGGTATACCCGCCGAACAAGCTATTCGCTTCAGCGGGTATTTTTGCGAAAACTACGCCTTTGCAATCAGTTCACGCCCGATACGCTTAGGCGGCTCTTTGCGCAGAACGATGGCCGTCGTGACCGAACCATAGCGCGCGATAGCATCGACGATGCTTTCAAGGTCGGCGGGCGTCGGAACAATGACTTTCAGGTGAAAACAATCTTCTCCCGTCAGCCTCAGAACCTCGATAATCTGCGACATTTCGGAAAATTGCTTCAGGCATGTCTTGATATGCTCATGTGTGGTGCGTAGGCGAATAACCGCCATCATGCCAAGTCCGAGTGCGGCGGGGTCGATGACGGCTCGGTACGCCTCGATGATACCGCGTTCTTCGAGCCGTTTGAGACGCTCCGACGCTGCCGGTTGGGAAAGGCCGACCTTCCTTCCGAGTTCGGAGACGCTCATGCGTCCATCATCCTGCAAGAGCTCGATGATGGCGATGTCGGTTGGATCAAGATCTGGATTGGTATCGGTGCGCTTCGCCATCAACCTTCAATCTATCGGAATACTGCCTCGTTTTCCGATAGATGCCAATTTCGTTCAAAGGTGTAAATCGCCATACTTCCGCTGACGCTAGGAAGAGGCGAGATATGACCGAATTCATTCATCTGCCGGGTATCGGCAATTCCGGAAATACGCACTGGCAAAGCCGTTGGGAGGAGGCCAATCCAGCCATACGCCGTTTTACGCCGAGGAACTGGGATAAGCCGGATCTTTCCGACTGGATCGAAGCATTGGATGAGGCGGTGCGCGGAGCTAAAACACCGCCTGTTCTCGTGGCGCATAGCCTCGCCTGCCTGCTTGTAGCACATTGGCACCCGCGTGCCCCTTCGCGGATCAAGGGAGCGTTCCTCGCCGCCGTGCCCGACCCTCTGTCCTCTAGCTTTCCTACGGACGCGGCAGGCTTTGCAGATGTCCCGGAAGCGCAGTTCGGCTTTCGATCGCTGATCGTCGCAAGCACCAACGATCCCTATGGTTCGCTGCCCTACGCCGAAATGCGCGCAAGGCAATGGGGCAGCGAGTTGAAAATCATTGGCGCTGCCGGCCACATCAATGGCCAAAGCGCTCTGGGTGACTGGCCCGAAGGTCTGGCATTGCTGACGGATTTCGCGAACCAAACCTAGCGGACACCGGTCCGAAGCTCCTCATGGCCAAGCCATCAGTCGCGGCAGGTCAGTTGAAGGAGCGCACCAGACTGCCGACCAGCAGGTTCCAGCCGTCGATCAGCACGAAGAAGAGAATCTTGAACGGCAGCGAGATCGATGTGGGCGGCAGCATCATCATGCCCATCGCCATGGTGATGGTGGCGACGATGAGGTCGATGACCAGGAACGGCAGCACGACGAGGAAGCCGATCTCGAAGCCGCGGCGGATCTCGGAAATCATGAAAGCCGGGATCAGCACGCGGTAGTCGATCGGATCGGTCGTCTGGATAGTCTGCCCGCGTTCACGCGCCAGGTCGACGAAAAGTGCCAGATCCTTGTCGCGGGTATTGGCCGCCATGAAGGTGCGGAAGGGTTCGGCAATGCGCTGGACGGCCTCGGTCTCGTTGACCTGGTTGGCAAGCAGCGGCTGCACGCCGTTCTGCCAGGCCTGATCGAAGGTCGGCGACATGACGTAGAAGGTCATGAACAGCGACAGCGACAGGAGGATCATGTTGGAGGGCGTCGAGGAAAGGCCCATCCCCGAGCGCAGGATCGAGAAGGCGATGATGAAGCGTGGGAAGCTCGTCACCATGATCAGGATGCCGGGCGCGACCGAGAGAATGGTCAGCAGGCCGAATGTTCGGATGATCCAGGCGGCGACGGAGCCATCGACGGGCACGTTCAGCAAGTCAGTCGGCAGCTGCTGTGCCACCGCCAGTTCCGGTACCGCCATCATGGCGGCAAGGAAAACTATGAGACGAATCATTCGATGACAAATGTCCTGAACATGACCTTCGATACCCGCCCTTGCGAGCGAAGGTCAACACGTTCCTGTATGTCATCCTTGAGATATTGAAAGCCCCGTGGCCCCTCGATCTGCTGCAGGGAAACGGTCCTGATATAGGCGAGGATATCCTGGTGAATATCCTCGGAAACCTTGACATCCGGCGGCCCGTTGAACAGCAGCGCCACCTCGAGTCGAACCCAGTTTTCCGATGGGTAAGCGAGGTTCGAGGTGATCGGCTCGAGCTGGACGACGTTGTTGGCCTCGGTCGAGATATGGACCAGGCCTTCCTCGGCCTTTTTCTTGGCCTCGGCGTCCTTGGCCTGCTCGGCCTCCTTGGCGCCCTTGATGTTGGGCGCGACAATCGTGCCGACCGCCCAGCCGCCGCCGGCGCCGAGCAGCGTCAGGACGGCGATGCCGATGATCGTCATCAGCGTGGCGGATTTCTTCTTTGCTTGACCTGCGCTTGCGTCCGGCTCTGCCATCGTCGTTCAGCCTCAAAGCGGCGAGAAAAGATCGACGGCCTGCTGGCCGCGCGGAGGCTGCTGCACTTCCATCAGACGGCCGCGGCCACCGTAGGAGATGCGGGCTTCGGCGATCTTGTCGTAGGAGATCTGGTTTTCGGCATTGACGTCCTGCGGCCGAACGATACCGGCGACGTTGAGGATACGCAGTTCCTGGTTCAGGCGGACTTCCTGCGAGCCCGATATGACGAGGTTGCCGTTTTCGAGAATGCCGGTGACGACGGCGGCGACCAGAAGGGTGAGCTTGTCGGTGCGCTCGATCTTGCCCTTGCCGTCGGTGCTGGTGTCGGAACCATAGGTCAGGTCGGTCTTGGACTCGGGCGTCCAACCGAAGATCTGGGCGTTGACGTCCCAGCTCATGCCGCTCGAATTCTTGCGGCTGCGGTTGGTCTCGTTGTCGAACGAGCCCTTGTCGTTGATCTGGATGTCGACGGTCAGGATGTCGCCGACGTTGAGCGCGCGCGCGTCCTTGAAAAGCGCCGCCTGCGAATCGCTCCACAGCGAATAACCCTGCGCCACGGCACGCGGCTGCTTCGGATAAAGCGCCATCTGCGGAGTCTGTCCGTAGGCAAGGCCGCTGCCGATCGGGCTCATGGCAGGCGCGCGGCCGATCTCGCTGACTGCCGTCGGAGACTGGCAACCTGCAAGCAGTGCGAGGGCGGCGATCGCGGCCGGGAAACGCATATTCATGAAGGATCCTTCGACGTATTGGGATCGGACGCACTGGCGATGACGCTGGCGATGACCGCTGCCTTGGCTGGGTCCATCTCGTTGAGGATGAGGCTCGACTGACGCGGTCCAAGCCGCATGATCACGGCGGAGGCCACCTCGATCTTCATATCCTGCAGCTGGAGTGCAGCCGCATCCGGCTTCATCTTCTTATAGATCTCGGTGAGGCCGGCTTCGGCCTGCTTCAGGAAATCATCGCGCCGCTTCAGCCAGTCCTGGTATTCGGCCTTGCGCTTGTCCATCTCTGCCATGCGGGCGTCGATGTCGGCGCGAAGCTTTTCCAGCTCCTGCTTCTGCAGGAGGTAACGCTGGTCGCGGGCGGGGTCGGCGATATTGGTGCAGAACTGCTTGACCTCGTCCTGGGAGGTGATGTCTCCCGCCGGCGCATGCTCCTGCGCGAAGGCGCCTGGGATCGACAGAAGGACGAGACCTGCTGCCGGCAGCGCCAGCCGGCGCAGCAATTGCAGGACCGTTATGTCTTTGATGGTCTTTATCATTGCAGCACGAGCTCCGCCTGCAGGGCGCCCGCCGACTTGATGCCCTGGAGAATGGCGATGATGCCATCCGGTTTCACGCCGATATTGTTGAGGCCGGCAACGAGTGTCCTGAGATCGGGACCATCGATGATGGCGACGCGCCCGCCGGTCTGCTCAGCCGCGATATCGGTCTGCGGCTGGACCGCGGTCCGGCCGCGCGAGAAGGGTTCGGGCTGGATGATCTGCGGCGTCTCGGTGACCTGAACCGTCAGCGTGCCGTAGCTGACGGCGACCGGCGAAACGCGGACGTCGGAGCCGATGACGATCGTTCCGGTGCGTTCGTTGATGACAACCTTGGCTGGCGTGTCGGTTTCGACGATGAGATTTTCGATGTCGGCCATCAGCCGTGTGAGATCGGCCGTGCGCGGCTTCTGGATCACCACTTCCTGCGAATCCTTGGCTTCGGCGACCGGGCCGCCGAAGCGTGCCGAGGCATACCCGTTGACGATGTCGGCGATGCGGATCGCCGTCGAGAAGTCGGGGTTGCGCAGCTGCAGGACGAGATTGACCGAGTCCTTGAAGCGGGACGGCAGTTCGCGTTCGATGATGGCGCCTCCGGGTACGCGACCGGCGGTGGTGACACCTTCGGTCACGGTCGCCGCTTGTCCCTGGGCCTGGAAGCCGGTAACGATGGCCGCACCCTGCGCGACGGCGTAGATCTGGCCGTCGGCGCCGGACAGCGAGGTCATGACGAGCGTGCCGCCGCGCAGCGACGTCGCGTCGCCAAGCGAGCTTACCGTGACGTCGATGCGGCTGCCGGGGCTTGCGAAGGGCGGCAGGTTGGCGGTGACCATGACGGCCGCCGTGTTCTTGGCATTGGACTGACCGCCCTGCGTCGAGATGCCGAGATTCTGCAGCATCGCCCGCATCGACTGCTCGGTGAACGGCGAGGCACGGAAGCCGTCGCCGGTGCCCTGCAGGCCGACGATCAGGCCATAACCGATCAGCTGGTTGTCGCGGCCGGCCTGAAGGGAGGCAATATCCTTGATGCGGGAGGTCAGCGCCCAGGCGGGCGCGACGTCGGCCAGGCTGATCGCGAGAACCGCGACAAGGGTCAAGAACCGGAAGAACAATTTCATTTTGCCCTCACATGGACCGTGCCGTCCGCAAGCACCGTGCCGCTGACGATGACGCCGGAATCCATATTGCGTGCGCGCACGACCTGGCCGGTCGAGCCGTCTTCGAGCGGCGTGCCGGCAGCCGAGATGGTCATCGCGCCGAGTGAAAACACCAGGCGGATCGAGGAGCCGCGGGTCACCGTGTAGGCTTCGCGGAGACCCGAAACCGAAATCGTCCGGCCCGGCAGCAGCGTGCGCTTGGAGACCATGCCTTCGACCTGGGAAATGGATTTGGCGAAATCACCGGCGAGGTTGGGGTTGGTGACCTCGACCTCTTGAAGCTGGCTGGCCGACAATGTGTCGCCGGGGTAGATGATCGTCGTCGGGACGACGGCATAACCCATGCCGGCATCCACGTCCGCGGGCAAGAAAATGCCCGCGACTGCGATCGTGGCTGCCGCCACCCATCCTGAGATGTGTCGTGCCCGGCAAAACATCATGTTTCGGCCCTTCCCTTTACTTCAGGTTCTTGCTGACGATGGAGGCCATTTCATCAGCGGTGGTGATCACCTTGGAATTCATTTCGTAAGCGCGCTGGGCCGAGATCAGCTCGGTGATTTCCTTCACCGGGTCGACGTTCGACGATTCCAGATAGCCCTGCTTCATGTAGGCGAAGCCTTCCTCGTCAGGATTGCCGACGACGGCATCGCCGGAGGCCGCCGTTTCCTGGAAGAGATTGTCACCGATCGGCTGGAGACCGGCCTCGTTGACGAAATCAGCAAGCGTCAGCTGGCCGAGCACGGTCGCGTCCGTGGCGCCGGGCAGCTTGGCCGAAACCTGGCCGGAGCGGCTGATCGTCAGTTCGGTCGAGCCCGTCGGAATGTTGATGCCGGGCAGGACCTCGTAGCCGTCGATGGTGACGAGCTGGCCCTGGTCGTTCTTGTTGAAGGCGCCGGCGCGGGTATAAAGCGTCGTTCCGTCGGTCGACTGGATCTGGAAGAAGCCCTTGCCGATCAGCGCCACGTCGAGGTCGTTGCCGGTCTGGGTCAGTTCGCCCTGGAGATGCAGGTTGCGGACCGCCGAGGTCTGGACGCCGAGGCCGATATTGGCGCCTTCGGGAACGACCGCCTGGTTGGCGCGGTTGGCGACACCCTTGGCGCGTTCGGTCTGGTAGAGAAGATCGGAGAATTCAGCGCGGGCACGCTTGAAACCCGTCGTATTGATGTTGGCGATATTGTTCGCGATGACTTCCAGATTGGTCTGCTGGGCATCCATGCCCGTTGCTGCGATGGCGAGCGCTCTCATGTGTTCGTCCTCAAATCAGTTACATCTGCATCTTGGTGACTTCGAGAAAGGCCGAGACGACCTTGTCGCGGATGGCGATCGCCGTCTGCAGCGTCTGCTCGGCCTGGAGCATGGAATCGACGACTTCACGCGTCGTCGCCGTGCCCTTGATCCCGGCAAAGGACATGCTTTCCGCACCCTTCAGGCTGGTGACCGCGTCGCTCGCCATATTGCCCATGACGGAGGCGAAGCTCATATTATTGGCAGTACCCGCGGTGCCCGGCATGGTGGCGGCGGACGACGAGGCGGAATTTTCGGTATCGACGGCTCCGAGCGCACGGGTCATCGAAAGGTTGCTGACATTCTGGACGCTGCTGATCATTATTATTGGCTCTTCAGGAGATCGATCGTGGAGGAAATGAGATCGCGGGTCTGCTTGATGGTCTGCAGATTGGCGTCATAGGAGCGGTTGGCTTCGCGCATGTCGGCCATCTCGACCAGGATGTTGACGTTCGGCAGCTTGACGACGCCCTTCTGGTCCGCAGCCGGATTGCTGGGATCGAATTCGGTGCTGAAGTCGCCTTCGTCGACGCCGACCTTCTTGACGTCAACCGTCTCGACGCCGCTGACGCGATCCATCTGCTGGCCGAAAGTGATCGTCTTGCGGCGATAGGGGTCGGCACCTGGTGTGTCGCCGGTCGAGCGGGCGTTGGCGATGTTTTCCGAAACGATGCGCAGGCGCGTCGACTGCGCCTCGAGCCCGGAACCAGCGATTTTCATTGCTGCTGAAAGCGGATCCATGAGTTTACTTCCTGACGGTCATCAGCATCATGCGGTTGAAGGAACTGACCAGCGATGTGTTCAGATCGTACTGGCGCTTGATATCGCCAGATTTGGAGAGCTCCTCGGCCAGACCGACCGTGTTGCCGGATTCCTGGACGCCGATTTCCTGGTCGAGTGCGGCGTCCTTGACGTCGATATCGCCACTGGTGCTGAAATCATTGCCGCTGAGATGGGCCGGATTGGTGCGCGCCATGGTGATATCCGACTTGTCGAGCACGGCGTCGAAGGGCGTGACGTCCTTGGCGCGGAACTTCGGGGTATTGGCATTCGCGATATTGCCGGCAACAACCTGCTGACGGATCGTCAGCCATTCCGCCTGTCGCGAAGCCAAGTCGAAAAGTTGGATCGGTTGCATGAGACTCTCCGTTTTTACTGTCCCGAACCTAGTGCGGTAATCTTGCGTGGGACTTACGGGAATTCAGGTTTCGACGGCTCTTCGGGGAGCGCCGCGCGCAAAAAAAGGAGCTCCGGCCGGTTCGCGGCGGAGCCCCTGTTGCCTCAGCGATGGCCGGCAGGTTCAGTTGTTCTGGTAGGTCTCACCCTTGGAGGTGACGATCATCCACTTTCCCTCGCGCTGTTCGATTGTCGCAAGGCGGCTCTGGTCCGGAAGGATCGAGCCGACGCGCACCACATACATGCCGGAAGTATCCTCGATCAGCGCCCGGCCATTGGAGACGTGCAGCAGGCGGAAGGACGACTTGCCGGGAAAAGGCTGATCCTCCAGGATGGGGCGGCCCTCGCGCTCCTTGCCGAGGTCGGAGACCGTCGCCGTCGTCAGTGGATCGATCGGCGGCGCCTTCTTGTCCGGCTCGTTCTTGTTGACCATGGCCAGCGGCGAAACGCTGAAGACGTTGCGGGCGGGCCAATCCGGCAGTTCGCGCGAATTGTCGCTGGCGGCGACGTTGATGCCGAATTTGTCTTCGTTGAAGAATACATACCACGGAAAGAACGCGGAGGCGCCGGCAAGCGCCAGACCGGCAACGGTCAGAAACCGATCCAGGCCGGCGGCCTTCCTGCGCTGCTTCGGGGAAGCTATGCGTTCGTCGTCGAATTCTGACACGTCTATCTCCTCTGGATGGCTCCGCCCTGATTGCCGATGCCGGCTGCAGCCTTGAGGGCGCCGGCGAGATCGGCAAAGGCATCGGGCGAGTCGCGATCGCCCGGAGACTGTTTCAGGACGTCATAAATGATCGGCACCTGCTTGACCGCCATATCGAGATCGGGATCGGCGCCCTGGCGGTAACCGCCGATCAGGCGCAGGTCGCGGGTTTCCTCGAAGCGGTGGATCAGCACCTTCAGCCGCGACACCAGCTTTTCCTGATCCGGCGTCCAGGCCTTGCGGGCAAGACGCGAGATCGAGGCGAGCGGATCGATCGGCGGATAACGCCCTTCTTCGGCAAGGCTGCGCTGCAGGACGATATGGCCGTCGAGGATGCCGCGTGTCGAATCGGCGATCGGGTCGTTGTGGTTGTCGCCGTCGACGAGGATCGAGATGATCGCCGTGATGGTGCCGGCGCCCTCGGCGCCCGGACCGGCGCGCTCCAACAGGCGCGGCAGCTCGGTGAAGACGGAGGCGGGGTAGCCGCGGGCGATCGGCGGCTCTCCAGAGGCGGTCGCCACCTCGCGGATGGCATGGGCGAAACGCGTGATGCTGTCGACGATGAACAGAACATTCTCACCCTTGTCACGGAAATGCTCGGCGATGGTGACCGCCGTCAGCGGCGCCATCTTGCGCAGCATCGGGCTCTCGTCGCTGGTGGCAACGACGGCGATCGCCTTCTTCATGTTGCTGCCGAGCGTATCCTCGATGAATTCGCGTACCTCGCGGCCGCGTTCGCCGACAAGCGCAATGACGACCTTGTCGAAGGCATCGGCGCGGGCGAGCATGGAGAGAAGCGTCGACTTGCCGACGCCGGAGCCAGCGAAGATGCCGAGGCGCTGCCCGAGGCAGAGCGGCGAGAAGATGTCGATGGCGCGCACGCCGGTCTTGAAACCGGCCTCGACCCGCTTGCGGGTCATCGAGGGCGGCGCGGCATTGGAGATCGAGCGGCGGTCGAGGCCCTCGGCGATCGGCCCCAGCCCGTCGATCGGCTCGCAGAGCGAGTTGACGGTGCGCCCACACCAGCTGTCCGACGGTGAGATGCGGAAGGCGCCCTTGCGGATCACCGTATCGTGGATGCCGATCGGCTCGCCCGGTTCGATCGGGCAGACATAGATCAGATCAGGCTCGACACGAACTACCTCGCCCAGATGAATGCCGGTCGCCGATTTATGGGCGACGAACTCGCCGAGGCGAACGTGGCGGGAAAGCCCGCGAACCGTGTAGTGGCCGGCGGCGATGGTGTGCACGCGACCGCCATGGGCAACGGCGAATTCCGGCGATGCGTATCGGTCGACGAGGCCTGCCAGATGCGCCAGCTTCGGGGAAAGGCCGTCCTCGGACAGTAGCGTCGTGCTCATGCTTAGCGGCTGCCCCCTAGCGTCTGGACGGCTTCCTTGAAGGAATCCTCGCTGTCACGCATCAGCGACGAGACGCTTTCGAAGGCGCGGTTGACTTCGATCAGCTGGGTGATCTCGCGCATCGCGTTGACGTTGGAATTTTCGAGATAACCCTGCTCGACACCGACATTGAAGCGGTCGACGACGGCACGCGGCTGGTCGGTGGTCATGATGCCGCTGTTTTCGTAGCGCAGATAACCCTTGCTGATATCGGCCTCGAACAGCCCGAGCGAACCGACCTGGCGGTCGCCCTGATAGATGATGCCGTCGGCGCCGACGGCCGGCTCGCCGCCCTTGGAGTTGAGCTGGATCGGCGCGCCGCCGGCGTCGAGAACGGGATATCCGCGGATCGAAACCAGTTCGCCGGTGTCCTTCAGCGTAAAGCGGCCGTCCCTCGTCAACACTCGGCCGGCCGGCGTATCGAGCGAGAACCAGGCATCGCCCTTGATGGCGAAATCCAGCATGTTGCCGGTGTGCTGCAGCTCGCCATTGGCCTCGTTCAGATAGTCGTTGCCTTGGGAAACGAAGGCGACCTTGGTGTTCAGCTTGTTCTTGGTCGCCGCCACCATCTCGTCGAACTTCACCTCGGTGGCGCGAAAACCGGTCGTGTTCACGTTCGCCATGTTGTCCGCGATGGTGGTCAGGCGCTTTTCGAGGGCCATCTGCGACGACAGAGAAACATAAAGACCGGATTGCATGTCGGTAAGCTCCAAGCATTGGCGATTAACGGAACGAAAAGCCGGGCGTCGTCTGTCTGTTTCGGCCGGGATTTCGCTGAGGCGGCATCTCAGAAACGGGCGCGGGCACCCATTCGTCTCCTTTAGACTGACGGCAGATGCTTGCGCGAAGCTGGCACGCGAAAATGCCTGGCCGGCGGCCTTTCATCAGCCTCACGCAAGGCAGAAACCCTATCCGTCTCAAAGAAAAGCAACGTTCAGATTGGGCTGACGATGAACATTATTATTGGATTTGTAGTTGTATGCGGCTGTATCATCGGCAGCTTCATGGCGATGGGCGGCCACGTGGACGCCCTGTTCCAGCCCTTCGAATTCGTCATCATCGGCGGCGCCGGTCTCGGCAGCTTCATCATGGCGAACCCGATGAAGGTGGTGAAGGATTCCGGCAAGGCGCTAGGCGAAGCCTTCAAGCACGCAGTTCCCAAGGAACGCAATTATCTCGATACGCTCGGCGTGCTCTATTCGCTGATGCGCGACCTGCGCACCAAGTCGCGAAACGAAATCGAAGCCCACATCGACAATCCGGCGGAATCGACCATCTTCCAGTCGGCTCCGACCGTTCTGAAGAACAAGGAATTGACGGCGTTCATCTGCGACTACGTGCGCCTGATCATCATCGGCAACGCCCGCAGCCACGAGATCGAAGCGCTGATGGACGAAGAACTCAACACCATCATGCACGACAAGATGAAACCTTACCACGCCATCCAGATCATGGGCGACTCCTTCCCGGCCATCGGTATCGTCGCGGCCGTTCTCGGCGTTATCAAGGCGATGGCCCACATCAACGACTCTCCCGAGGTGCTCGGTCACCTGATCGGCTCGGCGCTGGTCGGCACCTTCCTCGGCATTCTCTTGTCCTACTGCCTCTGCTCCCCGCTGGTCTCCCAGATCAAGATCGTGCGCAACAAGCAGCACCGCCTCTACGTCATCGTCAAGCAGACGCTGCTTGCCTACATGAACGGCTCGGTGCCGCAGGTCGCTCTCGAATACGGCCGCAAGACGATCTCGGCTTACGAGCGTCCGTCCATCGATGCGGTCGAACAGGAAATGATGAACCCAGGCGGCGAAAACAAGGCGGCTTAAATGACCATGAGCAATGCTTCGCACGACAAACCGGCAATGGATCCTGCCCTTCTCGCCAAGCTGACCGGCGGGCTCGGCGACAGAGGCAGGGTCGCCAAGATCTGCAGTTCCTTCGGGGAAATCTACAGCGAATTCTTTCCCGACGTCATCAAGAGCGAGACCGGCCTCGACGTGACGGTCAATTATCTCGGCTGCGAGATCGGCTACAAGAACCACCTGATCGACGACCTGAGCTCGAACGTCACGCTCGTCGACGTGACGCTGCGCAACTGGTCGCAGAACATCACGATTGCCTGCGGCAACGGTTTCGTCATCACGCTGATGGAACACCTGCTCGGCGCTACCGCCGATACGATCGAGGAGCCGGCCCACCGGCTGCTGTCGATCATCGAAATGGACCTGGCGGTGATGGTTTTCGACAAGATCGCCAAGGTGCTGCGCTCGGCCGTCAACGCGCCCGGCGGTTTCGAACCGAGCCTTTCGGTCCCGCACGCCCTTGAGATGCGTGCCCGGCCGCCGGAGGACCGCCCGGATGAATTCGCCGCCGCCATCAACATGTCGATCACGCTTGCCGGTATCGTGTCGGAATTTTCGTTGATCGTTCCACAGACGGCGCTTCTCAAGACCAAAGTGACGCCGCCGAAACCGAAGCGCCAGACCGGCCAATCGGCGGAATGGACCGAGCAGCTCGGCGACCAGGTCCGCCGTTCGCATGTCACGCTCGAGGCCAAGATCAGGCTGCAGGACCTGACATTGCGCACGATCTCCAAGCTGATGGTCGGCGATGTCATCCCGTTCCGTGACCATGGCGACGTGCGCGTCGAGGTCAGCGCCAACAGCAAGGAATTGTATGTGTGCGAGTTCGGGCGTTCAGGCGAAAATTACATGGTCCGCGTCAAGGATACGATGAACTCGGATGACGAACTCATCCGTCATTTAATGAATTAATCGGTTCTCTGGCTTTTGGGCTGCAAAGGCAGTTTGAGGCAAGTTTCAACTGGAATAGTGATTTCATGGCTACGAAGAAAACACAGCAGAACAGCGACCTCTCCCTGGATATGCCGGGCAGCGAAGCGGATCTCGACCAGGCGATCGACGATCTGCGCGGCGTGCTGAAGCAGGATGCCGATGGCGACCTGCCGCAGTTTGGCGACGACCTGCAGAACGACGCCTTCGCAGCAGGAACCGATCTGGCGGCTTTCGGCGGCGAGATTTCGGACAGCCCGTTCGGCGGCGACGATTTCGGCGGCGATTTCGGTGCCGGCAATGCCGGCCCGGCTGCGGGCATGGATTTCGGCGGCAGCCCTTCCTTCGAGGCATCGCCGGCTCCGCTCGGCAGCGCTTTGAATTCCAATTTTGAACTGATCATGGACATTCCGATCGATGTCCAGATCATGCTCGGCACCAGCCGCATGCAGGTCTCGGGGCTGATGAACCTCAATGAGGGGGCGACGATCGCCCTCGACAAGAAGATCGGCGAGCCGGTCGAGATCATGGTGAACGGCCGCAGGATTGCCCGCGGCGAGATTACGGTGCTTGATAACGACGACACCCGATTCGGTGTGAAACTGATAGAAGTTTTGAGTACGAAAAAAGCCTGATCCCTGTGTGGGACGGAGAGGTTAGACCATGATGGACTTTGACGATTTCGGCGGCGCGCTAGCCGGGAAACCGTTGACCCAGGCTGAAAAGGCGGCGGCTGTTCTTCTCGCTATGGGAAAGGGCGTCGCCGGCCGGCTGTTGAAATATTTCACCCAGGCCGAACTGCAGACCATTATCTCATCCGCCCAGTCGCTGCGCGCCATTCCGCCGGACGAGCTCCTGCAGCTCGTCTCCGAATTCGAAGACCTCTTCACCGAGGGCGCCGGCCTGATGGACAATGCCAAGGCGATCGAGGCCATTCTGGAAGAAGGCCTGACGCCCGACGAGGTCGACAGCCTGCTCGGCCGCCGCACGGCGTTCCAGGCCTATGAAACCTCGATCTGGGATCGCCTCAGCGAGGCGGAGCCGACATTCGTCGCCCAGTTCCTGCTGCGCGAACATCCGCAGACCGTCGCCTATATTCTTTCGATGATGCCTTCCAACTTCGGCGCCAAGGTGCTGTTGCAGCTTCCCGACAATCGCCGCGCAGACATCATGAACCGAACCGTCAACATGAAGACGGTCAGCCCGAAGGCTGCGCAGATCATCGAGAACCAGGTCATGACGCTGCTTGCCGAGGTCGAGGCAGAGCGCAATGCCGCCGGCTCGACGAAGGTCGCCGATCTCATGAACGAACTCGACAAGCCGCAGGTCGACACGCTGCTCACCTCGCTCGAATCGATCAGCCGCGAATCCGTCAACAAGGTCCGCCCGAAGATCTTCCTGTTCGAGGACCTCATGTACATGCCGCAGCGCAGCCGTGTCATGCTGCTCAACGACATCTCGACAGATGTGCTCACCGTCGCGTTGCGCGGTTCGCCGCCCGAGATCCGCGAATCGGTTCTCTCCGCCATCAGCCCGCGCCAGCGCCGCATGATCGAATCGGATCTGCAGAGCGGCATGGGCGGCGTCAACCCGCGCGAGATCGCCATTGCCCGGCGCGCCGTGGCGCAGGAAGCGATTCGCCTGGCCAACTCAGGCCAGATCGAGCTCAAGGAGAAGGAAGGCGACGCTTCGGCAGCCGCCTAACACTTCGAGCCTGTTGACAAATCCGGCACGCCACAAGGCGGCTGTTGATCGCCGCGTCGCAGGCGACTACCCTTCAACCGATAGGCCGCGCTCAAGCTGCGGCCTATTTCTTTGACGGAGGGCCGCGTCTTGGCAGACGATGACAAGGACAGCAAAACAGAAGCCCCGACCGCGAAAAAGCAAACCGATGCCGCCGAGAAAGGCAACGTGCCGTTTTCGCGCGAGCTGTCGATCTTCGCGACCATCCTTGCCACCTATATCTATCTGGTGTTCTTCCTCCCCGCCAGCGTCGGGCGCATGGCTGAAACGTTGCGCGACATCTTCGAACAGCCCGACCAATGGAAGATCGAGACGGGGCCGGATGTGCTTTCGCTGTTCGTCCGGCTCGGTTGGGCAGTTGCGGCGCTGCTGGCGCCCGCCTTCATCCTGTTCATGGTGTTCGGCATCGCCTCCTCCATCTTCCAGAACCTACCGACGCCCGTGCTCGAACGCATCCGGCCACAGGCCTCACGCATCTCTCCCGCCAAAGGCTGGGAACGGCTCTTCAGCCTGCCGGGCCTGATCGAGTTCGGAAAATCGCTGTTCAAGGTCGTCGTCGTCGGGGTGATCCTGTTTTTCGTGCTCCGGAGCGAATATTTCAGCTCGATCGACGCAATGTTCTCCGACCCGCAGACGATTCTGGTGCGGATCTCGACAGCGATGCGCAAGATCATCATCGTCGTGCTGATCGCGACCGCGATCGTGGCAATCGCCGATGTCTTCTGGACGCGCCATCACTGGTTCACCGAGCTGAAGATGACGCGGCACGAGATCAAGGAAGAAAACAAGCAGGCGCAGGGCGACCCCTTCGTCAAGGGCCGGCAGCGCTCGCTGATGCGCGACCGGGCGCGCCGGCGCATGATTGCCAATGTGGACCGGGCGACACTCGTTATCGCCAACCCGACGCACTACGCGGTGGCGCTGCGCTACGCGCGTGAAGAAAACGACGCGCCGGTGGTGCTGGCCAAGGGCCAGGACCTCATTGCGCTCAAAATCAGGGAGATCGCCGAGAAAAACGGCATACCGGTGTTCGAGGATCCGCCGCTTGCGCGCTCCATGTTTGCGCAAGTCTCGGTAGATAGTGTCATACCGTCAGTCTTCTATAAGGCCGTTGCGGAGCTGATCCACCGGGTCTACGCCGCAGACGCCAAGAACAAACGGGTAAGATAAGCCGAATGAAAAAATGCCCCCACTCTACCCAGCGTGAAAAAATCCTCGCAGTCGCGATCAGCCCGGTCGCCACGGAACTGCGCCTCCTGGATGCTTCTGACCTTATTTCGCTGCTGCGCTTCGAGTATTACGGCAATCTTTCCGATCTCGTGGCTTCGGCGGCGGAGCTTTTCTTTCATCCGGGCACGGTGAATTTCGGCCTGGGCGGCAACTATACGCTGGAGTGGGGCGGCAAGCCCGAAGTCGTTCTCGATCTCGAAATCAAGCCGCGCGGCGTCACCGTCTATGCGCAGCTGACGCTTGCCGAAGATCACGCCGGCATCGAGATCAACCATATCGCGTTCCAGGATCCCTCGGCCGATCCCGATGAGAACACCCGCTTCCTCGAAAAGAGCCTTCGGGAATCGCGCTACAGCGTCAGCCAGACGCCGCGTGCGCTGGCCGGCTGACCTGTCATCAGGACATGAGAGCTTTCATCCGCTCTTTCGAGAGCATATCCATGCGGTTCAGCTGATGTAGCCGAGCCGGATCGCCTTGGCGATCGCCTGGATGCGATTGACGGAATCGAGCTTGATGGTCGCCGAGCCGAGATAGGCGTTGACGGTGTGCACCGACAGGCCGAGCTTGTCGGCAATCTCTTCGCTGATGCGGCCGTCGCCGGCAAGCTGGAGACAGGCGATCTCGCGTTCGCTGAGCGCTTCGGCGGCCGCCGTGCGGCGTTCGTCGAGCGAGAGCAGATCCATCATGATATGACAGCAGCGACCGTGCAGCTCGACAATAGTATCGCTCGACGGATCGATCTCATCGCCGGTGAAAACGATAAAACCGTTGCCGACGGCGCCGAGCCGCACCGGAAAGGCAAGGCCGGAAAAAGGCAGGATACCATCCTGCAGTCGCGTCATGAACGGCGCGAAGTCGGCAGGACCGGGTGCGGCACGGTCGTAACCGCCGGCCCATGAGAGCGGCAATAGCGACTTGTCGATATGCTCGAGAAGGACATCGCCATAGGCATCCGTGAAGGCCTTGCCGAAACCGGCATTGGCGGAGCCCCAGTTCTCGAGCTCGCAGACAAGCCGCTGCTTGGCCGGAAGACCCGACCCGCTGACGCGGAAGATCGCAAAGCCGTGGGCATCGGCGAGCTTCTGCATCGCAATCAGCCGCGGAAAGAGATCGGAGCGGCTGGAAATCCTGTTCACACGCACCATGCGCAACTGCTCGGCGCTGCTCATCGTCCTGGCTGATGGATGCGCCATGGATCCCCCCTATACGAGATTATTGCGGACGGCGAAGGCAATGGCCTCGGAGCGGGTCTTTGTCGCCGTCTTGCGCATCACGCTGGTGATGTAGTTGTTGATGGTATTGCGGGAGATGCCGAGGATCATCGCGATCTCGTCGCTGGTCTTGCCCTCGGCGATCCAGAACAGGCATTCGAGCTCGCGGTCGGTCAATTCGAAATCACGATCGACCCTCGTTCCGCCGCAGCGCAGGAAACTCGCGACATAACCGGCAAGCAGGCCGACATCCCGCAGGCGCTCCGGCGACAGAATGAACCCCTCGCCGAACAGAAACATCAGGGCCAGCCGCGATCGCCCGACATTGAAGGTGACCGAACAATATTGGCGGCTGGCGCCGTCCGGCACCTCGGCATTGTCAGGCATAAGAGCAAAATTCGGCTGGAAAACCTGCATGCATTTTTCCAGCTCAGTCGAACGGGCATAGCCGCGAACCAGATCATTGGCGATATCCCTGACCAGGTCAAAGGGCCAATCCGACGAGACAATGAAATCGAGGCCGCTTTCCTGGAGGAGATCGCAGCGCGCCAGGAGGTAGTGCGAAGCACCGACATACTCGGTCAGCGCGCGCAGACCGGACTGCAACCTGCCAGTGTTGGCGACACCGTGCAGGCGCTGGAGCAGTTGATCGCGTGGCAACAGATCCGGCACCACAGCGCTCGCAAAATTCGACATTTGCCTCTCGCCTTTGCTCGCCTGAATTACGTCCATATCCATTGGCAATGTCCTGCGGCTGAGAAACGATCAAACTCGGTGCAACAGCAATTTTTCTATAAGGGATTCAATTCAAGTCCGCTCGAATCCCATTTCGAATCACCCAAGGGTAAGCCAGCCGATGCAAATCACCATCTCCGACTTCTAGGGATTTACTTCCGCTGCCGCCCATGCACTGATTCGATGATCATTTCCAGCCATCAAGATATTTGGAAGGCTAAGGTGATTCTGGCTGTGTCGCAACTTCATTCGCGTTTTACGCGAGTCCACAAGTTGATAACTCTTCCGCTCCAGGAATGATGCTTGGCTCCGATATGAAAAAAGGCCGGTTGCCCGGCCTTTTGTCTTACGCTGCTTCGTCGATCGCCCATTTCCGGAGGATTTTCGCGGCGCGTTCCTCGTTGATTTCGACCATGCGGGAAAGCTTGCGTTCCGGGCCTTCCTTGACGCGGCGGTTGAAGTTGCCGTCGTCGTCGCCGAGGCTGAGCAGATCCTCGGTGCTGTCGAAGCCGAAGTCGGATCCGAAGCCGTCCATGAGGGCTCCTCCGGAGGCGCCAGGTGCGGGCGCGAAGTCCGGAAGCTCGAGACCGGCCGCCTCCGGCGTGGCGTCGCCGAGAACCTGAGAGCTGCCATTGCCGCTGACGCTGCGCACCAGAGGCCGCAGCCCCATCCAGACCACCACGAAGGCGACCGCGACGAAGGCCAGCGAGTTGATGATGCCGGCAAGGTTGCGGCTCAGCATGTCCATGACGCGGACACCGCCGGTGGCGTCTTCGAGCAGCTGGTTTTCGAGGAAGTCCATGGCCGTGACGGTGACGACGTCGCCGCGCTTGGCGTCGATGCCGGACGCCGAAGCGACGATCTTCTGCATTTCGGCAAGATAGGCATCGATCTTGGCCTGATCTGCAGGCTCGCCGACCATCTTGGCGATGCGGCCCTTGTTGACCACCACGGCGATCGAGAGCTTCTCGACCTTGTAGCTGTTGCGAGTCGTCGCCGTCGTCCGGCTGTTGATTTCGTAGTTGGTCTGCTCTTCGCGCTTGTCGGACTTGTCCTGCGATTCAGGCCCGGCCGAACCACCGGCCTCGGGAGCCGCCTGCGGAACGTTCTGCTCGACCGTGGTCGCACTGTCGGACTGCTTCTGCTGCGACTGCTGGGCTTCCTTGGTCGAGCGGACCGAGCGTTCGACCTTGGATTCGGGATCGTAGGTCGTTTCCTGGATCTGCTGGGCGTCGGTGTTGAGATCGGCCGTGACGCTGGAGCGGAAGTTGTCCATGCCGAGGAAGGGTGCCAACGCCTTGTCGATGTTGGATTCGACTTCCTGCTGGACGTTCTGGACGATGTTGAGCGAACGGTTGAGCGAGCTGTTGCTGGCTTCGTCGCCGGAGGCGAGCAGCTGACCGGCGGAATCAAGGATCGTCACATCATCGACGTCAAGCCCCGGCACGGCCGAGGCGACGAGGTGGCGGATCGAGGTCGCAGCACTCCGCCCGGTGGTGGCGCTGGCGCGAATCATGACGGAGGCGGTCGGCTTCTGTTCCTGCTTTCGGAAGTTTCCGACCTCCGGCATGACGATATGGACGCGCGCGGCCGTTATGCCCGAGATCGACTGGATGGTGCGGGCGATTTCGCCTTCCAGCGCCCGAACCCGCGTCACCTCCTGCATGAAGGAGGTCAGGCCCAGCGAGCCGACATTGTCGAAGAGTTCGTAGCCGGCATTGGCGCTGTTCGGCAGGCCGCGCTCGGCAAGCATCAGGCGGGCCTTGCCCGTCATCCCCGCGGGGACACTGATGCTGGCACCGTCGGTGCCGACCTGGAAATTGATGTTGGCTTCGGCAAGCGCCATGCTGATCTGGTTGAGATCAGGATTGTCCAGACCGACATAGAGCGTTTCCTGTGCCGGCTTGTTGACGAAAAGGGCGGCCGCAAGGACGATTGCGATGGAGACGGCACCGACGCCTCCGAGAATCATCAGGCGCGTTCGGCCAAGGGAACCGAAGTTCTTAAAGATCTGAACTAATTGATTTAACAGATTCATTCTGTTCTCGCACGATCCGTCAGGGACAAAGCAGGCTTATTGCCTCATCTGACGAATAATCGGCGAAACTTGTGCGAGCGTTTCGTGAAGGGGCGCGGCCCCCCAAGGACTAGAAGAAATCGAAGTCGCCGGCGGCCTTGCTCAGGGGCTGGGAATGTCCGTGGCGTGTGGCGCCGCCCAGGGCCTTCTGCATCTCCGCCAGCTTGACGAGGCTGAGCGCGGTTGCGACGTCGACGGCCCAGCCGTGCGGGATTTCGCCGGTGATGGTGTCGATGAACTCGGCAAGGCCGCGCGATTTCTGCACGGCGAGATCGATGCCCTGCATGACCTTCATGGAATCCGGCGAATTGAGGATTTCAGCACCACCGAGATCGAGAAGCTGCGGCTCAATGCGCTCGATGAGATAGGCGACATCGTGCAGTTCCGAAACGATGCGCATCAGGATGTCGCTCAACGCTTCAACAGGCGCAGGCGGCTCCATCACCGGATTAAATGTCATATGAAAATCCTCGCCATCAAAAAAATTCGATACTGGTTTCGACGGGCTTCGGCGGAGCGGCGGGGCGCTGCTCGAGAGCGACGGTTCTCTGCGTTTCGGCGCCGGTCAGGGGGTATTGCCGGGCACGACCGGAGACCGGCCAATATTCGAGCTTACGTCCATGGTCTCCGCCTGTGGAGGAGCCGACCACCGGAATGCCTTCATCCCGCAGGAACTGCATGGCGAAGGCGGCGTTCTGCTCACCGACATTGGAAAATGTCGAGATCGTCTTCGCGCCGCCGAAGATTTTGGCCTCCAGCCGGTCGCGCCGGGCGCCCTGCTTGAGGAGACCGTTGATCAGCAGTTCCATCAGATGCACGCCGTAACGCGTGGCATCGCCGCCCGATGTCGGCGATGTCGCAGAACCCGGCAGCAAGAAGTGGTTCATGCCGCCGATTCCGGCGACAGGGTCTCTGAGGCACGCAGCCACGCACGAGCCGAGAATGGTCGAGAGGACCGCATTTGGATCGCTCAGAACCTTGTACTCGCCCTGAATGATGTGCACGCGGCGGGCTGCCCCCTCAGTCATCATTTCAAGGCTCCAAACACGGCTTCGATGGCCGCCTTCATTTTCTCGATCGTGAACGGCTTGGCGAGCACGTTGTTGGCGCCGAGCTGGGCTGCCTTCTGCACCAGTGCGCGGTCGCCCTGGGCGGTGAGGATGATGAAGGCCGCCTTCTTGGTGTTCGGGTTGGTGCGAACGGCCTGAAGGAAGCCGATGCCATCCATCTTCGGCATGTTGAAGTCCGAGATCACCAGGTGGTGCGGCTGCTCGGCCATGATCTTCATGCCCTGCTCGCCGTCGCCTGCGGACGTGATCTGCTTGAAACCGAGCTGGGTCAGCGCGTCGCTGAGCAGCAACCGGCTCGTTACCTGATCGTCGACGATCAGAACTTTGATTTTCTCCGCGATCGACATTTATTCGGTCCCTTCCTTTCGGGCGGCTGTCATTTTCAATATTTCTTCACCGATGGCAGACAGGGGCAACTGCTGCTCAACGGCGCCAAGTTCATGAGCAACCCTTGGCATTCCGTAAACGACACAGGTTTTTTCGTTCTGGCCGAGTGTTCTGGCGCCGGCGTGGCGCATTTTCAACAATCCGGCGGCGCCATCGCGGCCCATTCCGGTTAAGATGACGCCGACGGCGTTGCGGCCAGCCAGCTCGGCGACCGAATCGAACAGCACGTCGACCGAGGGGCGGTGACCGTTGACCGGCGCCCGGTCGACGAGACGGCAGCATGGCGCCGAGGCGTTGCTGACCTGGAGATGACGCTCGCCGCCCGGCGCCAGATAGATCTTGCCGATTTCCAGGCGGGCGCCATCGGTCGCTTCCTGCACCACCGGCGCACAGAGGCGGTTCAGGCGTTCGGCGAAGCTCTTGGTAAAGGTCGGCGGCATATGCTGGGTGATAACAGTCGGCGGGCAATTGGCCGGGAACTTCTGCAACACGGCGATCAGCGCCTCGACGCCGCCTGTGGACGAACCGATCGCGACGATCTTGCGACCGACGCGGAAATCGGCAACGGCGGGCGGAGGGGTCGGGGCGGCGACCGGATGGGAGAACTGGCGCTGCGTGCGCGCGGCTGCCTTGACCTTCTCGGCGAGGTCGCCGAAGGGCCTGAGTTCGCCCGGCGCCGGCTTGCCGACGCAGTCGAAGGCGCCGATCTCAAGGGCAGCAAGCGACGCCTCGGCGCCGCGATGGGTCATTGTCGATACCATGATGACAGGCATCGGACGCAGCGTCATGATCTTTTCGAGGAAATCGAGACCGTTCATGTTCGGCATCTCGATGTCGAGCGTGACGACGTCTGGGTTCAGCCGCTTGATCGCCTCGCGCGCCTCAAGCGCATCGCCGGCTTGGCCGATGACGTTGACCTCGGGGTCGGAACTCAGGACGGCGGTGATCAGCCCCCGCATCGTCGGGGAGTCGTCAACGACGAGAACCCTTGCAGGAGCGCTCATGCCTTCCTCCCAGAACCTTTGGCCGTATAGCGATAGGTTGTGATGCCGATATTGTCGAAGACATGTTTCGCCTCGCCCGACACGCGCTCGGAATGACCGATGTAGAGATGACCGCCCTCCGGCAGCAGGCCGGCGAAACGCTGCCAGATCTTCATCTGCGTCGGCTCGTCGAAGTAGATGACGACGTTGCGGCAAAAGATGACGTCGAACTTGCCCTTGAACGGCCACTGCGCCATCAGGTTCAGCTCGTTGTAGGTGATCAGCCGCTTGACCCTGTCGTCGACCTGGAACTTCCGGCGCCCCTGCACCTCGACTTCGCTGAACCATTGCTTGCGCATGGCGGGCGAAACGGTTTCGAGCGCGTTTTCGTCATAGGCGCCAGCCCGGGCGATCGCCAGGATCTTCGGATCTATGTCGGTTGCGAGGATCTTGAAGTCGTAATCGGCGACGTTCGGCATCAGCGACAGCACGGTGAGCGCGATCGAATAAGGCTCCTGCCCGTCGGAGGAGGCGGCCGACCATATGCGCACCCTGCCGCCGGATTTCGCCCGTTGCAGAAGTTCCGGCAGGACATGGTCGCGCAGGTGGTCGAAATGATGGTTTTCGCGGAAGAAGCGGGTAAAATTGGTCGTCAGATGCGACAGCATCTCGCGGCGCGGCGCAGCACCGGCCGGCGAAGCGACGAGGTCACAATATTCCCGGAAGCCGGACAGGCCGAGATTGCGGATATGCTTCGACAGGCGCGAATAGACCAGCGACGCCTTCGTCTCGTTGAGGAAGATGCCGGCATCCGAATAGATCATCGCGGCGATCTCCGTGAGGTCGCGGCGCGTCAGCGGATATTCTCCGCTCGCCAGGACCTCGTCGGGTCCCTGTCTCTGATCTTTTGCGCCCATTGCGTTCATGCGGCTTCGCTTTCGGTCTCGGGAAAGAGGGATTCCAGTTCGATCAGGCAGATCATGCGCTTGTCGATGGCAAGAATGCCGCGGGCAAATTGACGTTCGAGCTCGGAGGAAATCTCCGGCGTCGGCTGGATGGTTTCGTCGGTCACCGTCAGGATATCGGAGACGGCATCGACCAGCAGGCCGACGACCTTGCGCCGCACCTGGGCGACGATGATGACATGACGGGCAGTCGGATCGGCCGGCTTCATGCCGAGCCGGGCGGCAAGGTCGATGATCGGCAGCACCGCGCCGCGCAGGTTGATGACTCCCAGCATATAACCGGGCGAGTGCGGCATCGCGGTCGCCGGGGTCCAGCCCCGGATCTCACGAACCGACATGATGTTCACGCAAAACTCCTGATCCCCGATGCGGAACGCGATCAGCTCGCGATCCCCCTCGTTCAGATTTTTTACGGCGTACGACATTCCCTTACCCTACCGCTGCTAACGACATTTCTGCTTTGAGCGACTGGCCGCGCGAGGCGCCGACAACCGCATCGACATCGAGAATGAGAGCGACACGCCCGTCGCCGAGAATGGTGGCAGCGGCAATGCCCGGCACATGGGTGTAGTTGGCTTCCAGGCTCTTGATGACCACCTGGCGCTGACCCTGGATGGCGTCGACCATCAGGGCGCGCTGGCCGCCGCCTTCGGATTCCACCAGAAGCGCCACGCCTTCGACGGGATTGGCCTGGGTCGCGCGGAAGTTCAGGATGCGGCCGACATCGACCAGCGGGCAGAAGCTGTTGCGGATCGAGATCAGCCGGTGGTTGGCACCGAAGGAATGGATCGCGGCCGCTTCCGGCTGCAGGGTTTCGACGATCGCGGTCAGCGGCACGACCAGCGTCTGGCCGGCGACAGTGACCACCATGCCGTCGAGGACGGCGAGCGTCAGCGGCAGGCTCATGGTGAAGACCGAGCCGTGGCCCGGCTTCGAGGTGATGTTGATACGGCCGCCGAGCGCCTGGATCGAACGCTTGACGACGTCCATGCCGACGCCGCGGCCGGAGATGTCGGAGATCTTGTCAGCCGTCGAGAAGCCCGGCAGGAAGATCAGGTTGTCGATTTCTTCATCCGAAAGGTTGGAATCGGCGGGGATGAGGTCGTTATCGATCGCCTTCTGGCGGACCTTCTCGCGGTTGATGCCGGCGCCGTCGTCGGCAAGCTCGATCAGGATGCGTCCCGATCGATGCTTGGCGGTGAGGCGGACCGTGCCTTCGGTGTTCTTGCCGGCGGCGGCGCGCTTTTCCGGCGTTTCGATGCCGTGGTCAACGGCATTGCGGATCATGTGAGTGAGCGGCTCGGCCAGCTTGTCGATAACCGTCTTGTCGACTTCGGTGTTCTCACCTTCGGTGATCAGGCGGATCGACTTGCCGGTCATGTCGGCGATTTCGCGGACAATACGCGACATGCGCTGGAAGACCGGCTTTACCGGCTGCGCGCGGATCGCCATGACCGAGTCCTGGATTTCGCGGGTGAGCTGCTGCAGCTCTTCCAGACCCATATTGATCGAGGAGGTACCGGTCGTGTCGTTCTCGATGACGCTCTGCGACAGCATCGCCTGGTTGATGACCAGTTCGCCGACGAGGTTGATCAGGCGGTCGACGCGGTCGAGATCGACGCGAATCGTCTGGCCGGCGGCGGCGGCATTGTTCTGGGCGGCAGCGGCGCTTGCGGCGGCCGCAGCCGCGGCTGCCGATTCCTTCTTTTCGACGCGCGCGGCGGCGGCGGCCATCTGCGTGACATTGGAGGCGATCTCGGCAGCGGCAACGGCGGCGGCAGCGCCGGAAACGTCTTCGGACGCGCCCGATTCGTCCAGGATCGACAGATCGAATGGAACCGGCACCATCGGCAGTTCGTCGTTGCTGGCCGCCTCAGCCCTTGCGTCCTCGACCGGCTTCACCGTCAGTTCGCAATCCCATTCGGCGAATTCGAAGACGGTGCGAATGGCGTCCTCGCCCTTGTCCGTCTTGATCGTGACGTTCCAGAAGAAATAGGCGCCTTCCGGATCGAGTTCATCGAGGCCCGGCAGCTCATCGCTATTGCAATAGATGGTCATTTCGCCGAGGCGCGAAAGGTCGCGCAACAGCAGCGTGGCGTCATTGCCCTTGGAATAGAGTTCGTAGCGCGGCTTGAAGGTGATTTCAAAGGTCGGAACCTCGGCGCCCGCATCGCCCTCGCCGCCGAAGTCGTCGAAGGAGAAGGGAACCGGCTGGAAACCGCTGTCATCCGTCGGTTTGGCAGCGGGTGCAGCGGCGGCCGGAGCAGGCTTTGCTGCCGCCTTCGGCGCCGGTGCCTCGGCCGATGCCGATGGAGACGGCAATTCGCCGTTCGCCAGCGCCTCGAGCTCCTTGACGAGGCCGCGGCTGCGGCTTTCATCGACGCTGCCGCCGTCGCGCGCAGCGTTGGTCAGGTCGGCGAGCACGTCGGCCGACTTCAGCATCACCTTCAGGACGTCCTGGTTCGGCTCGAGCTTGTTGGAACGAACGCAATCGAGAGTCGTCTCGAAAACATGGGCGAAGGCAACCAGATCATCAAGGCCGAAGGCGCCGGCGCCACCCTTGATCGAATGCACGGCACGGAACACCGCATTGACGGTTTCCGGATCGCGATCGCCATCATTCATTTTCAGAAGACCGGATTCCAGCTCGGCGAGCTGTTCCTCGCACTCCTGGAAAAAGATCTCTTTGATTTCGTTCATATCCATAGGAGCAAATCCTGGGTTTAAGCGGTTACACGCTCAATGGCATCGATCAGCTTGGCCGGGTCGAAAGGCTTGACGATCCAGCCCGTGGCACCGGCCTGGCGGGCGCGGTTCTTCTTTTCCGCGTCGCTTTCGGTGGTCAGGACCAGGATCGGGATCGCCCGATATTTCTCGTTGCGGCGGACACCTTCGATGAAGCCGAAACCGTCGAGGCGCGGCATGTTGATGTCGGTCACGATGACGTCAGGATTCGACTCTTCGAGAACCTCGAGGCCCTCGACGCCGTCTTCCGCCTGAATCGTCTCGAAGCCGGCATTGTTGAGCGTCACGAGAAGCATGTTTCGGATGGTGCGGGAATCATCCACGGTAAGAACTTTTTTCTTCATTGCCGAATCTCCTTGGCAAGCAGGTGATCAATATTGACGCCCACCAGCTGCATGGTTTTCTGAAATGCATCGGACACCTTGGAAAAGGTGAATGGCTGCTTGTCCTGCTGCCAAGTCTTCTCGGCGGACATCAGAACCTGGGCGCAAAGAGCACCGATCCGTTCGACGCCGGAAGCGTCTATCGACAGACCGCTGCCCCTGAGCGAGAGGAGCTTATCGCGCAAGGCGGAAGCCTCGTTGAGGTCGAGCACCGCTGTCAAATCCAGCGTCTTGCCACTCTTCTTTGCTACCATCAGCTTTTCCTTGTCCCCTTGTCCCCGGCTCGAGAAGACGAGCTGTGGTAATCATCCGATAGGTTAGTAAACATTCCGCCCACCTCCGACGCTTGCGAAGGGCTGCGGAAGGCTAAAATCACCATATTCGTATTCGTCCTCGGCCACAGCCGGACGGGCGGCTGTCTCGACGGCGCGCGGCGGCGTCACCCGAACCGGGGCCGGGCGTCCGACATTGGCGTTTTCCCGGGCAATGCGGAATTCACGAATCGTCCGGCCGAGCTCGAGAATGACGGTATGGAGGTGGTCGGCGCCTTCGGCCGAGCGCTGCGCAAGGCCGGCGCAACCCGCCACCTCGCCACCCAGGCCCTTGACGTCCGCGGTCACGCTGTCGAGGCTTACGGCATGTTCGCCGGTCTTCGTGGCGATGCCTGCAATGGCGGCATTGATGTCGGTGACCTGACGGACGATGCTACCGATCGAATCCTGTGTGCGGCCGACCATCTGCACGCCGGCATCGACCTGCGCCTTGGTCGTCGTCACCAGCGTCTTGATCTCGCGGGCGGCTTCGGCCGAACGCTGGGCCAGCGCCCGAACTTCCTGGGCGACGACGGCAAAACCGCGGCCGGAATCGCCGGCGCGGGCGGCTTCGATGCCGGCATTCAGCGCCAGCAGATTGGTCTGGAAGGCGATCTCGTCGATCGTGCCGATGATCTGGCCGATCTTTTCGGCCGACTGCTCGATATCGGCCATGGCGCTGATCGCGCGGCCGACGACCTCGCCGCTTTCCTCGACGGCGGCGCGCGTCGAGGCGGCCGCCTGTTCGGCAGCGCGGCTGTCGGCGGCGCCGTCGCGCACGCTGCCGGCGATGCCGGCAAGGGCTGCGGCGGAAAGCTGCAGCCGGTCGGCCTGGCCGGACGCCGTACCGGCGAACTGCCGCGACAGGCCGGCGAGCGAACCGGTCGCCGCCTCGGCCTTCAGCGTGCGCTCGGTGATTTCGGTGAACTCGGCCTGGAGACCATCCAATGCGCCGTTCAGCGCGGCGGCGATCGCCGCATGGTCGCCGTCGACGGGGGCGCGCCGCGTCAGGTCGCGGGCAGCAAGGCCTTCGATGACATCGCCGAAGATCCTGGCGATCTCGGCCTCGTTGTCGGCGCGCTGATCGGCGAGCGCACGCTGCTCTCCGGCGCGCTGGGCGTTGAAGCGCAGCGAGACGGCGATTTCCACATCGACCATGACGATGCGGATGATCGCCGTCATCAGCTCGGAGATTTCGCGGGTACGGCGCTTGGCGGACGGCATCAGCGGACGGCCGGCAATTTCCTCGGCGAGACCGGCAACGACATGCTCCAGCATGACGCCATGGCCGGCGACGTGCCAGCGGGGGTCGAGGCCGATCTTGCTTTCGGTATCGGAGAGAACCTTGACACGTTCGGCATAGAGGCTGTCGAACCGGGCATCGGTCAGCACGTCCCAATGCGAGGACTGCAGATCATGCAGGCGCTCGACCTGGCGCTCGCTGTCGAAATTGCGGGCGGCGTCGGGGAAAGACTGGAACCTGTGGAAGAGATCTCTGAGACCCGCCTTCAGATGCGCTTCGAGGGCCGGCCGGTTGCGGCGCACCAGTTCGCACTGCTCGGCATCGAGACCGGCAAAGCGCAGGCGGTCGCGCAAGCTGCCTGCCTGCGCTCCACGTGCCTGATCTGATGGCATGTCCTGCCTCAACGCCTGTCCCCAAACCCGCTTTCCAGGCAGATGCCTGGCTAAAAATTCTTGCAGCATCCGATCAATACGAAGCGTGGAGACGGTCCTCACCACCGGTTACAACCGGCGGGTCGAGCCCTCTGATCAGCTATGTTTCGGAGCTGTCTGAAGAGATGGATACCGGATCAACCGGTACGGCGGGACGGCGTCATGCCTGGTGGGAACGAGTGCATCTTCCCATTCCGACGTGTAAACCAATGTTTATGGTTAATTCCTTGCCTGAAGGTTAATAAGCCTGTCGCAGTGGCGGCTTTTGAAGCAATTCAAGGCCGTTGGCAGCAAATACTGCGGCGGAGTTGCACGGCTGCTACAAGGCACACGCAAGCTCCGTGTTATAGGCCGGTCGATAACCAAGACATGACGTCGACAAGGACAGAGCAATGATTGTTCTCGGATTGGGTTCCTGCTTGATTGCAATGACGCTGCTTGCCGCCGTCGCCCGCATCGATTCTCTCGCCGCAAACCGCGACATCCGCATGCTTCGGGTATTCTAAAACCGATCCTTCCCCGTTGGCAGTCCGGCACCTTTGGTGTATCGCACTCGCGCCTTTCATGTCAGCGGAACTGTCGGTTCATGTCCCCCAGATCAGGTCTCCTCATCGTTCTCGGCTTCACGCTCTGGCGCGTCGTCACGCTGCATTTCGATGCGACGGACCTTTTCGTCGACGAGGCGCAGTACTGGTTCTGGTCGCAGAATCTCGATCTCGGCTATTATTCCAAGCCGCCGATGATCGCCTGGGTGATCCGGGCGATGACCGAGCTTTCCGGCTCCGACGCCATCTACTGGATCAGGCTCAGCGGACCGCTCATCCACATGGCGGCGGCACTGGTTTTGATGAAGGTTGCGAAGGGTTTCGTCGGGCGGGAGATCGAAGGCTGGACGGGCGCCACCTATATCACCCTTCCGGGCGTCGCACTGTCGTCGGTGTTCTTCTCGACCGACGTGATCCTGCTGTTCTTCATTGCGATCGTCCTGCTTGCCTATTTCGGCCTGACGCAGCGGCGCTCGGTCGGGCTGGCGCTGGTCATGGGGCTCGGCGTCGGCCTCGCCTTCCTGACGAAGTACGCCGTGCTGTTCGTCGTTCCGGGTGGGGCGCTTGCCCTCCTCCTTGTTCCGGCGGCACGCATCGGCATCCGGGATTTCATCGTCGCGGTCGCGGTCGCGGCGGTTGTCGCATTGCCGAACCTCTGGTGGAACCTCAAGCACGACAATACGACGGTGCGGCATACGCAGGATATCGCCCATTGGAGCGATCTCGGCATCAATCTCCGCCGCGGGCTTGAATTCTTCGCCGCCCAATTCGGCGTCGTCGGGCCGATCATCTTCTTCGCGATGCTGTGGGCGGTTTATCGCATGGTCAAGGGCAGGAGTGACGACCGCGAAAGGATGCTGGTCTGGCTGTCGATGCCGGTCGTGGTGCTGATCACGCTGCAGGCAACAGTCGCCAAGGCCTATGCCAACTGGGCCGTGACCGCCTATGTCGCCGGCACCATCCTTGCCGTCTGGCTGCTTTACCGGATGTGGCCGAAGGGCTTGAGGCTGTCGCTTATCATCAACGGCATCGCCAGCCTGCTCTTTCCGCTGGCGACAATCTTTCCGCAACAATTGCTGCTGCCGAACGGCGACGAGCTGATGAAGCGCTATCTCGGCCGCGCCGAGGTCAGCCGCGAGGCCGCAGCCCTTGCCGGCCAGGCCGGGACCGACATCATCGTCACCAATGATCGCGATATGGTTGCCGATCTTTTCTATACGCTGCGCGACACATCCTACAGGATCTATGCGCAAGCGCCGGCCGGCCTTCCCGAAAGCTATTACGAGCAGGAATTCGCCCTGCCGGCCGATATCACCGGCAAGGTGCTTTTCCTGACGGGCGGTCCGTTCAGCTGCGCCACCGAGACACCCGAGCTGCTGAAGAACTGGCAGCCGACAGAGGGCTATTACAAGGGCAAGTCGCTGTCGCTCTACAAGGTCTCCGCCACCTGCCTGGCGCCGTGAGCCAATCGATTCCGATTCAAGGAATTATGCGGTGGGCAGGCAGAGGCCGGTGCCCGCCCCTTCAATCTCGACGAATTTGACGCCGCCTTCCTCGAAGGCGAGGCGCAGCTGCGCCTCCGTCGCGCGATGGATGTCGTGGTGGCGACCCTCATAATCGCGGATGGTGCTGCGCGAGACGGCAGCCCTTTCGGCAAGATCGGTCTGGGTCCAGTCGAGCAGGCCGCGCGCCGCCCGGCAGAGAGCCGGGGTCAGAATTGTTTCCCTTGCGCCTTGACCCATGATTACAACTTGCCCATATTGGTCGATATAAACCATATATGTCACATTACGAACGGGATTTCCAGATCGGGAGACAGCAATGCCACACGATACGCCCTTGATTTCGACAATCGTCGGCGGCCTCGTGCTGGCTTTCATCTTCGGCGCGTTTGCCCATCGGCTGCGCATGCCGCCGCTGGTGGGCTATCTGATTGCCGGTGTGCTGGTGGGACCGCATACGCCTGGTTATGTCGCGGATCAAAGCCTGGCGCCGGAGCTTGCCGAAATCGGCGTCATCCTGCTGATGTTCGGCGTCGGGCTGCATTTTTCTCTGAAAGACCTGCTGTCGGTGCGCGGCATCGCCGTGCCCGGCGCCATCGCCCAGATCGCCTTTGCGACCCTGCTCGGCTGGGGGCTCGGCGCCTTCATGGGCTGGCCGACCGGCGGCAGCCTGGTCTTCGGCCTGGCGCTTTCGGTCGCTTCGACCGTGGTGCTGCTGAAAGCGCTGCAGGAGCGCCGACTGGTCGAAACGGAGCGCGGACGCATCGCGGTCGGCTGGCTGATTGTCGAGGATCTCGCCATGGTGCTGGCGCTGGTGCTGATCCCCGCCGCAGCCAGCATCGGCGGTGAAGGTCACGCGCCTGTCGAGCCGCTCTCGGCCGGGCTGAGCCGGCTGTTCGGACTCGATCTCGGCATCGGCGGCATGATCGCCATGACGCTGGTGAAGGTGGCGCTGTTTGTGGCGCTGATGCTGGTCTTCGGCCGCAAGCTCATTCCATGGACGATGCACCGCATCGCCCATACCGGATCGCGCGAGCTGTTCCGGCTCGGCGTGCTGGCGATCGCGCTCGGGGTCGCTTTCGGCGCGGCCAAGCTCTTCGGCGTGTCGCTGGCGCTCGGCGCCTTCTTTGCCGGCATGGTGCTGGCCGAAAGCGAGCTCAGCCATCGCGCCGCCCAGGAAAGCCTGCCGCTGCGCGACGCCTTCGCCGTGCTGTTCTTCGTCTCGGTCGGCATGCTGTTCGATCCGAACATCCTGATCGACAGGCCGCTGCCGATCCTCGCCACCGTCTTCATCATCGTCATCGGCAAGTCCATCGCCGCCTTCTTGATCGTGCTCGCCTTCAAGAAGCCGCTCGGCACAGCGCTGACGATTTCGGCCAGCCTCGGCCAGATCGGCGAATTCTCCTTCATTCTCGCCGCCCTCGGCGTCGACCTCGGGCTGCTGCCGGAGGAAGGCCGCGATCTGATCCTTGCCGGCGCCATCATCTCGATCATCCTCAATCCGCTGCTGTTCTTCCTCTGCGACCGCATGCGGCCGCTTTTTGAAGGTGCAAAACGAGAGGAAGCCGTGGTGGAGCCCGCTTCCTCGGCGGATGCGGCGGTCGCTCACGAAGAGGTGCCGCCCGAAGACGACGAGGTGCACCCGACCGCTCTCAGCGGTCACGCCATTCTCGTCGGCTACGGGCGGGTCGGCAGCATCGTCGGACAGAATCTGAAATCGTCGGCTACACCTTTTCTGGTCATCGAGGATTCCGACAAGCGCATTGGCGAGCTGAAGACGCAAGGTATCGAAACGCTGATGGGCAATGCGGTGATGCGGGAAACGCTCGACCTCGCCAATCTTTCCGGCGCCCGCAGCATCGCCATCGCCATCCCGAACGCCTTCGAGGCCTGCCGCATTGCCGAGCAAGCACGCAGCGTCAATCCGTCGATCCTCATCGTCGCCCGCGCCCATTCCGACGCCGAGGTCGATGAGCTGAAGCAATATGGCGCCGACACTGTCATCATGGGCGAACGCGAAATTGCGCTTGGCATGGTTGACCGCCTCGCTCAAGTGCATCATGAGAGTGTTCCCTATGAAGACAGGCATGAGCCTGATACAATTATTCCGGTGGGCACTGCTCCGCTGGAGAAAGAATGAGAGATTGGCGCGCTTTTGAGCCGATACGGGAGTGACATTACAGGGACGGAGAAGGTGGAGCTGGACCAGCACCATCTGACCAGCCGTGTCGCCGTTTCCCTGCTTGTCGCCATCCTAGCCTATCTCGGCCTGCTGCTCGGCGGCAATCTGGTCATTTCGCCGGCCGCCGCCGTCAACACGCTTTCCTCTTCCGGCCGGGATCCGCAACCGCCGCAACTGACCGCGCGAGATGCCGTGCGCGGCGTGCTTGCCACCGAGCGCAGGCTGGCGCCGAAGCAGGCAGCCCATGACGGCGGATCGCCCGCCATTGCGGCTGCCCCAGTTGTCGATCTCGCCGGCTGGACCATTTCCGCCGCCTTTCCGGCATTTGATGCTTCGCCTCATGCCGCGGTCTCCAGGACCCATCAGCCGCGCGGACCGCCGGCTGCTGCCTGACGTTTGCGCTGAGCGCGCTTCCGACATCTGACGACATGCCGCCAGCGCCCGAGCGCCGGCCCCCGATTATCTAAGGAATACAACATGCGTACTTCACCATGGCTGGTGTTCACCTATGCGGTGATCATCTTTCTCGGCCTATTGATCGCCCTGCCGAACGTCCTGCCGCAATCCGTCCTTCAGCGGGTGCCGACATGGCTGCCGCATGAGCAGGTGTCGCTCGGCCTCGACCTTCGCGGCGGCTCGCATCTCGTTCTGGAAGTCGACGAGGCGGATCTGACCAAGGAGCGGCTGCAATCGCTGCTTCAGGACGCGCGCCGTGTGCTGCGCGAAAAGGGCATCCAGCCGAAGGCCGTCGTGCGCAGCCAGAACCAGATCGTCGTGACGCTCGCCGACGCCACGCAGAGCGATGCCGCCGTCACCGAACTCAAGACGCTCGCCAACCCGATCAGCACCGGCCTCAGCGCCGGCCAGGCGGATCTTGATGTCACGGCGAACGGGGCGACCATTACCGTCGGCTTCTCCCGGGCCGGCATCTCCGCCAATGTCGACAACGCCGTCCAGCAGAGCCTTGAAGTCATCCGCCAGCGCGTCGACCAGGTCGGCGTCTCCGAGCCGACCATTCAGCGCATCGGCGCCAATCGTGTGCTCGTGCAGCTTCCGGGTGCGCAGGATCCGACGCGGCTGCGCCAACTTCTGGGCTCCACGGCGAAGATGTCATTCCACATGGTGGCCCCGAACAATCAGCCCGGCCCGGGCGTGACCATGATGCAGGACGAAGAAGGCCGGTCCTATGCGGTTCTCGACCGCGTCGAACTCTCCGGCGACCGCCTTTCGGATGCCCGCGTCAGCTTCGACCCGAACACGCATGAGCCGGTCGTCAGCTTCCGCTTCGACAGCGCCGGCGCCACCCGCTTTGCCGATATCACCCGTCAGAATGTCGGCAATCCCTTCGCCATCGTCCTCGACGACAAGGTGCTGAGCGCACCCAATATCCGCGAGCCGATCACCGGCGGTTCCGGCCAGATCTCCGGCAACTTCTCGGCCGACAGCGCAACGACGCTTGCCGCCATGCTGCGCGCCGGCGCCCTGCCCGCCAAGCTGACGGTCATCGAGGAACGCACTGTCGGCGCCGATCTGGGCGCCGACGCCATCAAGATGGGTATCTATTCCGGCATCGTCGGCTTTATCCTCGTCGCACTCTTCATCTTCGTGCTCTATGGCACCTGGGGCGTGCTGGCAAATATCGCGCTGCTGATCCACACGATCCTCACCTTCTCGGCCCTGACGCTGGTGGGTGCGACGCTGACGCTGCCGGGTATTGCCGGTGTCGTGCTCGGCATCGGCCTTGCGGTCGACGCCAACGTTCTCATCAACGAGCGTATTCGTGAAGAGACGCGCAAGGGCAAGGGCGCCTTTGCCGCCATCGATACGGGCTTCAACCGTGCCTATTCGACGATCATCGACGGCAATATGACGGCCCTGATCGCCGCGGCCATTCTGTTCTTTTTCGGTTCCGGACCGGTTCGCGGCTTTGCCGTGACCATGGCGCTCGGCCTGATCATCTCGATGTTCACCTCGGTCGCCTTCGTTCGCGTTGCCATGATCGAGATCACCCGCCGCCGCAAGTACAAGGTGCTGAACATCCGGCCATTGATTCCGTTCAGCCCCTATGACAAGCACATCGAGTTCATGAAGGCGCGCTTCTTCGGCGTCACCGTTTCGGCGCTGCTGTCGATTGCCTCCGTCGTGCTCTTCATTCACCCCGGCCTCAACTACGGCGTCGACTTCCGCGGCGGCATCCAGATGTCCGTCAAGACTCAAGGGGCGGCCGATCTTGCCAAGTTCCGCGAAGGTCTCGATAGTCTCGGCCTCGGCGAAATCACCCTGCAGTCCTTCGGCGACAAAAGCAGCATTCTCGTTCGCGCGCAGCGGCAGGAGGGCGGCGAAGAAGCGCAGACGGCGGCTGTGACCAAGCTGAAGGCCGAAGTCGCCAAGATCGATCCGACCGCTACCGTCGAAGGCACCGATGTCATCGGCCCGAAGGTCAGCGGCGAGCTTGCCTGGGCCGGCATCCTGTCGGTGGTGATCGCCAGCCTCGCAATGCTCATCTATATCTGGGTGCGGTTCGAATGGCCGTTTGCCGTCGGCGCCATCGTCACGCTGGTGCTCGACGTCACCAAGGCGATCGGCTTCTTTGCGATCACCGGCCTCGACTTCAACCTGACGGCCATCGCCGCCATCCTGACACTCGTCGGTTACTCGGTGAACGACAAGGTCGTCGTCTATGACCGCATGCGCGAAAATATGCGGCTCTACAAATCGATGCCGCTGCGCGAGATCATCGACAAGTCGATCAACGAGACCCTGGCACGAAGCCTCTACACCAATGCGACGGCCTTCCTCGCCCTGGTGCCGATGGCGATCTGGGGCGGCAGCGCCGTCTCGAGCTTCGCGATCCCGATGGTCTTCGGCATTCTCGTGGCCGGCGCCTCGTCGATCTTCATCGCGGCGCCGATCCTGCTCTTCCTCGGCGACTGGCGCCGCCGCCACGCCAAGGCTGCAACGGCCACCGATGGCGCCGTCGAAATCATCCCGCCCGAACAGGGTCGCCCGCGCAAGTCGGCGAGCTAAAATCCGCGTGTTAACGCATCCTTGAAGAGGGCGCCGGTTGCAGAGCCGGCGCCCTCTTTCTATTGTCGATAATTGCAGGGATAAAATCCTGCAGCGATTCAAAGGATTACAGCGTCCTTAGCGCGTCTGAAAAGGATGCGCGGCGCTGCAGCAGAGATCGGGGGAACCGCCAGATGTCATCAAACCCGACGAGACGACCGGAAACCGACGACAACAATGAGGAGCGCATCAAGCGATTTCTCGCAACCGCCTCGCACGATCTGCAATCGCCGCTACGCCATATCGCCATGTATGCCGAGCTGCTGCTCGACGATCTCGAGGAAACGCTCGACGGCGAACAGCGTCAGAGCCTCCGGATGATCATGGAAAAGGCGCAAGCCGCACAACGCCTGACCAAGGCACTGATGAGCCTTGCCGGCGGAACACCTCAAGTGACGCCCGAAGAGGTCGATCTGCAGGCGCTGGCCGAAAATGTCTGGCGCGAACTGACCGACGAAACCGCGGTTCGCGATGCGACGCTGGAAAGCCGGGGCCTGCCCTCCCTCCGGAGCGATCCTGCCCTGCTGGGCCTGGTGCTCCGGCACCTGCTGACCAACGCCCTGAGCTATCGTAGCGAAGCGCCACTCCATGTGGTCATTGCCGCGGAGCGGCAGGAGGCGGATTGGTTCATCCGGGTTTCCGACAGTGGGACTGGCATCGATCCGGCCTATCGGGAGCGGATCTTCGAACCGTTCTGGAAATTGCCGCAGGCGGGAACGGTGCCTGGCGCCGGTCTCGGACTGACGACGGCGCGAGAGATCCTGGCAGCGCTCGGCGGTGATCTCAGCCTCGAAGATTCCGATGCAAGCGGCAGCCGCTTCCTCATCCGCCTTCCCGCCTGAGCTTACAGCGCGCGCGTCTTTTCAGATGCTGTAATCGTCCTTCCAGAAATCCGGGACGTCGTAGTTCACATATTCGCGGATGATGTGCTGCAGCGTCTGGGCGTCGATTTCGTCCTTGCCGATGCGAAAATCGACGCCGTAATCCGGGAATTCCTGAAAATAGCCGCCGGATATGTCGGTCGAGACGACGCCGATCGGGCCGGTGTAACCGATGCCGCGCAGCTCCGGCACCGTCTCGCGGAAATCGGCGTTCGGCAGAAGGCGGTTGTCGAGCAGGATGAGATCGAAACGCGCCAAGCGGATCTTTTCCAGCGCGTCACCGATCGACGGCGAATATTCAACCTCGACGGCCGGCTCGGAGAGATCGGCGATCTTCTTCTTGAGCGCACGGAATTCGATGAATTCGTCGTCGACAAACAGAACCTTTACGGCGTTCCTTCGGCTCGTTTCGGTGATCATCGTCTCAATTCCCCAATCCCGAAACCAGCGTCACGTAACCAAACCGTTCCTCAAGGCGATCGCCACCATGTGAACGCGGTTGACAGCGTCAAGTTTGCGCGCCGCCGCGGTAATGTGCGAATTGACCGTATGTTCGGAAAGACCGAGGATGATGGCGATCTCAGCCGACGTCTTGCCTTCGCTCGTCCATTTGACGATTTCCTGCTCGCGATGGGTCAGCCGTCCGGACATTTCCGGCGTCAGGATTTCCTCATACAGCTTGTCGAAAATCCGCATGGCGTCGAGAAGCATGTCGGCAATCTCGCTCTGATCCGGCTCCTGACGCTCGCCGCTGAGCACGAGGCAATAACGCCGCCCTTCCGGGGTGAACAGCGGGATGAACAGAAAGACGCCACTCAGGAATTCGTTGAAAACGAGATCGGAGCGATAATCTTCCGGCTTTGCGCTCCTGCCGTGAACCGGCGTTGCCAGAAACTGGGCGGACTTTGCCCGGACGGTCCCGAGCGCTTCCTTCAGCGTCGTGATGAAAAGGCCGACACGCCGCTCTGCGACATTGGTGATGACGATATCGCGCTCACCGAAAGGCGCCGAAGCCTCGGAAATACGGGCCAGCGCGAAACTATCGAAATTGTAGTGCTGTGCCGCAGACTTCAGCAGCCGGAAAAAATCGGTGCGGTTGATCGCCCGGCTCAGCTCCGGTCCGGCATGAAAGGGAATTGCCGGGGCGTTGTTCATTCCCACTCTTCCTCTCCTCGATGCCTCCGATCCCGAAATCTTGGGATATACGTCTTAGACGCGAAGAGCTACAAAAATTGCGAGACGGTTGATGACGAATATCGAAACGGGGACTTTCGACATTCAAAGGCGGAAATCATCAATTATCTCAACTACAAGTGATGCACGGGCAGATTTTACTGAGGGGCAGTAGTTCTTACCTGGGTATCGTATTCTTCCTGCATTCAACATCCATGAATGCAGGAAGGCAGTGCCAGACGTAAGCGCGAGAGAGCCGACAGACCCATTCAGCTAAGGGGTTGGCTGATGTTCGTGGCGGCGAACGCGGGTCAATCGGTTCTCTCAGCGCTTACTTTGCGTATCATTTCCTTCGCTTCGGTTGCATCTTGTTATGCGTCCTCGACCTTGTCAATTGCGGTTTGCCGTATGGTTGGGACATAGGAGGGGAAACAAGTTACCGGGCCTTTGCCGTTTCCTACATCTCAAGATTGAGAATCATCCCGGCGAGATCAAGCGGCTTTTCCAGATAGGCATCGGCGCCGGCCTTAAGCGAGCGCGCGCGATCCTCGGCAGCATCCGAGCCGCTGCAAATGGCAAGCCGCATCGCCTTGAAGCGATCGTCCCGGCGCAGCCTGCTCACCAGGGCGATGCCGCTGTCGAGCGGCATGTAGAGATCGGCGACCAACAGTTCCGGCAGCGACCAGCCTTCCGCCGCACGCTGCTCCAGCGCCGCAAGCGCCGTCTCGGCGGTCGAGAAACAGAATAGATCGACCTCTATCTGCTGCTTCCTGCGGATATAGTCGAGATAGAAGAGATCATCCCTGCTGTCGTCGACGTAGATTATGGTAGGCATTCAGCACCGTGATTGGATATTGTTCGAATGAACCTCGCTGTCTTTCGACGTCACGATATCGCGATTTCGCGAAAATTCGATCCATCTTCTCAAAAAATCATTTCGCAAAAAGCGCGGCGGCGCCCTCGCCTGCCTATTGAGTATTCCTCGATTTCGGAAAAAATGGCCGCGCGAACCGGGGAGGGCATGACGGGTGCAGGATAATGGCAACGTGGACCTGCAGGACCAGCGGCGGCGGCGACGCTACCGTGGCTTTGCGATTGCGGTCGGCTGCCTGATGCTGCTTCTCGGAACGAGCGCCCTTGCCGGCTGGCTGCTGCAGATCAAGGTGATCATTTCGCTGGTTCCCGGCTTTCCGTCGATGGCCTTCAACACCGCCCTCTGCTTCGTGCTGTCCGGCCTGGGGCTCGCCGCCTCGACGCTGGCCGCCCGTCGCTTTCGGTTGGCGGCAACGATCATGGCAGGGCTTGCGGCGGTGTTCGCCGCGGCCCGGCTGGTGGAAATCATCACGATCGGGCGGACTTTCCACAATGTCGACGTGTTGATCACGCAGTTCCTGGTTCCGCCCGATTTCATCGCTGAGATCGGCGGCGGCATGGGGCCGAACACGGCGCTGGTCTTCCTGATCGCCAATCTTTCGCTGCTGCTCTCTCTCCACGCGGTGCGCAAAGGCCAGGTGGTGCAGGAGTTGACGAGCTACGTCGTCATCACCCTCGGCATGATCGCGCTCGCCAGCTATGTCACCGATGCCGAACAGGGTTACCGTTGGGGGCCCTATGCGGCGATGGCGCTGCATACGGCGGTCGGCATAGTGATCTTCGGCTCGGGCCTGCTCGCGCGCTCCTGGTGGATGCAGCCGGCAAACCGGGCGCAAATCCCGCTGTGGATCCCGGCTGCGGTCTGCTTCACCGGCCTTCTCGTCGATCTCTACACGCCGCTCGGCGTCGCCAACGGCATTCTCTATGTGCCGCTGGTGCTGACGGCGCTCTGGTTCGGCAACAGGAATGCGCCGCTTTTCTTCGCTTTTGCGTGCACCGTGCTTTTGATGCTCGGCTTTTTCGCGGTCAGGCACAACGAGACGGCATTCTGGCAGGAGATCGCCAACCGCACGATTACGGCGGCGACGCTCTGGCTGATCGCGATCCTCATCTTTTATTTCATGCGCAACAATCATAATCTCGAAACCGAGCGCGTCCGTTTCGGCGCGCTGGTGCGCGGCACGCCCGATGCCGTCATCGTCATCGACGAGGGGGGAACGATCAGGAGCTTCAACCCGGCGGCTGAAAGCATGTTCGGCTACTCCCCGCAGGAGACGATCGGACGGAATATCAAGATGCTGATGCCCGAACCCTACCATTCCGAGCATGACGGCTATCTCGCCCATTACCGGAAGACCGGCGAGGAGCGCATCATCGGCACGACGCGCATGGTCTCCGGACGACGCAGGAACGGCATCGTCTTTCCGATCGACGTCTCCATCAGCGCAGTCGCGACCGACGATACGAAGATCTTCGTCGGCATCGTGCGCGACATCAGCGAGCGCGCCCGGCAGGAAGAGCGGATGAAAACGACGCTTGCCCAGTTGGAGGCCTATACGGCCGAACTCGAGCGCAGCAACCACGATCTCGACGAATTCGCCTATATCGCCTCGCATGATCTCAAGGAGCCGCTGCGCGGCCTGCACAACCACTCGCGATTTCTCCTGGAGGACTATGAGGACAAGCTCGACGACGACGGCGTGCGCCGGTTGAACCGGCTGGTGCGCCTTAGCCAGCGCATGGAAAAACTCGTCAACGACCTGCTTTATTTCTCCCGGCTCGGGCGGCAGCAGCTGGCGGTCAAACGCACCGACATCGGCCTGATCATCAAGGATGTCGTCGCGACGATGGAACTGCTGCTGGAGGAACGGCATGCCAGGGTCATCATCGACGGCAAGTTGCCGGATGTGGTCTGCGACGCGCCGCGGCTTACGGAGGTCTTCCGCAATCTCATCACCAATGCGATCAAATACAACGACAAACCGGCGCCGCTGGTTTCGATCGGCTATCTCGATCGGTTCGTCGGCCACGACGGCACGATTGCCCGCAACGTGTTTTTCGTCAGGGATAACGGCAAGGGCATACCCCAGGAATTCCATGAGGACATTTTCCGCATTTTCAAACGGCTGGAAAAGTCGCAGGATTCCGACGACGGCACCGGAGCAGGCCTGACCTTCGTCCGCAAGATCATCGCCCGGCACAATGGCGATATCTGGCTGGAATCGGAGGTCGGCGCCGGCACGACATTCTATTTTACATTGGGAAAAAAGCGCGAGGGGCACAATGCAGCAGCGTGACACGCAACCGATCCTGATCGTCGAGGACAGCGAAGACGATTTCGAAGCGACCATGCGCGCCTTCAAACGCACCAACCTGCGCAACTCGATCCGCTGGGCGGCCTCGGGGCAGGAGGCGCTCGACATGCTGGCCTCGATGGTGCCGAAACCGGGGCTGATTTTGCTCGACCTCAACATGCCGGGCCTTGACGGCCGCAAGACGCTGGAGGCAATCAAGTCGAACGCCAGCTGGCGCAAGATCCCGGTGGTGATCCTCACCACTTCCGACGACGAGCGGGATATCGAAGGCTGCTATGCGCTCGGCGCCAATACCTATGTGCAGAAGCCGGTCGATCTCGACGGGCTGTTTGCGGCGATCCAGCGGCTGAAGGAATACTGGTTCGAAATCGCCATCCTGCCGCTCGAGGACTGACAGATTGGCGGAAGACTGCAGCATTCTCATCATCGACGACAATATCGACGATCGCGAGGTCTATCGCCGCATATTGAGCCGCGTCTCCAGCACCGCCTATAGCGTCCTGGAGGCGGAGACGGGCGAAGAGGGTCTGGCGCTGAACGGCCGGAAACGGCCGAACTGCATCCTGCTCGACTATTCGCTGCCGGGTCGCAACGGGCTCGGTGTTCTTGCCGATATCCTGGAGAACGATCCTGCCGCCAACGTCATCATGCTGACCGGCCAGGGCAGTGAAACCGTCGCTGTCGAGGTGATGAAGAGCGGCGCGCGCGACTATCTGACGAAGGATTCGCTGTCGCCCGAAACCCTGCATCGCTGCATCCAGAACGCCATCATGCACGGCATGCTGGAGGCACAGCTGGAGCAGAAGCGGCAATCGCTTGAAATCTTCACCCGCGCCATGGCCCATGATCTGAAGGAGCCGCTGCGGACGATCAAATCCTTCAGCCGCATCCTGCATGGTTCTCCAGCGCTGCCGGCCGACGACCGGGAACTGCTCGATTACGTGCTGAGTGCCGCCGACCATATGGAAGACCTGATCGTCAAGGTCTCGGGCTTCACCAGGCTCGAGGCCTCCGGCGGGCCGGAGCTGACGCCGGTCTCGCTCTCTGCCGTACTCGATCAGGTGGAAGACAATCTGCGCCAGCAGACCGAAAGCCGCGGCGCGGTCATCATCCGCGGAGCGCTGCCGGAGGTCATGGGCGATGCGACGCTGCTGACCCAGCTCCTGCAGAACCTCGTGTCGAATGCCATCCGCTATTGCGAGCAGAAGATCCCGGAGGTTACGATCTCAGGCGAAGCGCATGGTGACATGTGCCGCCTCACCGTGCGCGACAACGGGCTTGGCATCGACCCTCAGCATCGCGAGTTGATCTTCCAGCCGTTCAAGCGTCTCGTCGGCCGCGGCATCGAAGGCACCGGGCTCGGTCTTGCCATCTGCCGCCGCATCGCGCAGTTGCATGGCGGTTCGATCTGGTGCGAGGCGGAAACTGGGCCGGGCGCCACCTTCATTCTCGACGTGCCGCTCGCCGAGACGCGGCTCGAGCCGCCGCCTGCAGCGGCCGTCGCGCATAGCGGCAAACCGGCGGAGCAGCCGGGTGAAGGGGCCGGCCGGCTCGCCGAAGTGCTGTTGGTGGAAGACAGCCCGGCTGACATCCAGCTTCTGAAGATCAAGCTGATGCGGCGGGAAAAGGTGAATTTCAACCTGCATGTCGCCACCAACGGGCGCGAGGCGATGCGGCTGCTGGAAGAACGCGCCGGCATTGCCGAGGTGCCGCAGATCGACCTGATGCTGCTCGACATCAACATGCCGATCATGGACGGCTTCGAGGTGCTGCGTGCGCTTTCGGCCGATATCCGCCTTAGCCAGATTCCCGTCTGCATTCTCAGCACGTCAAGCGACGAGAGCGACGTGCGACGGGCCAGAAAACTCGGTGCCCGCGCCTATATGGTCAAGCCGCCGACCCTGCAGCAACTCGAAGAAGCGCTCGAATATGTCGATCATTTGGAATTGCTGCAGCGCGGCGATTCGCTTGCGCTTTGTGCGGAACAAAACTAAGCGATGGTCATTGGCAACGGTATGACCTTCGCAGCTTTCATACTCGCGCTCCTGACGACACCGCTTCAATCAGGACTGCTCCAGATGGTATCAGGCATACATCACGTCACAGCCGTCACTCGAAAAGTGCAGGCGAACGTGGACTTTTACGCCGGCTTTCTCGGCATGCGCCTCGTCAAGCAGACGGCCGGTTACGAGGACGCGACGCAACTGCATCTCTTCTATGGCGATGCAGCGGGATCGCCGGGTTCGCTCCTGACCTTCCTCGCCTGGGAAGATGGCGCGCCCGGACGGGCCGGCTACGGCCAGATCTGCGAAATATCGCTGTCGATCGACCCTGCGAGCATCGGCTATTGGCTGACGCGGGCCATGAGCTTCGGCCTGCGATCGGAAGGGCCGACCGACGAATTCGGCGAACCCGTGCTGAGGCTGAAGGACCCCGACAATATCATCCTGAAGCTCGCCGGCACAAAGACCCTGACATCGCCTGATGTCTGGGACGGCGCCTCGATCCCGGTCGAGCACGCCGTCCAGCGCGTGCGCGGTGCAACCATGCTGACGGAGAAACCCGCCGAAAGCCGCGGCTTTCTCGAGCGCCATTTCGGCTATCGCTTCCAGGCCAATCGCGGCACGATCGACAGGCTGGTTTCGCAGTCCGGCGACGTCATCGACGTGCGCGATGCGCGCGGCTTCTGGTCCGGCGCGCCGGGCACCGGCACGGTCGACCACGTCGCCTTCCGCGCCGCCGACGAGCAGACGCTGCTTTCCGTACGCAAGACCCTGGAAGCCACCGACGCATCGCCGACCAACCTGCATGACCGCAAATATTTCCGCTCACTCTATGCCCGCGAGCCCGGCGGCACGCTGATAGAGCTTGCGACCGACAGGCCGGGCATGACCGTCGATGAAGAGCAGGCCGCTCTTGGGACGAAGCTGTTCGCGCCGCCCGAAGCGATCACCAATCTCCATGACCTGAAGGTCGTGCTGCCGCAATTTTCGATGCCCGGCCAGCCGCGAATCAATTACCGCGAACTGCCCTTCGTCCACCGTTTCTATACGCCGCCGAATCCCGACGGCAGCGTCTTCGTGCTGCTGCATGGCTCCGGCGGCAACGAAACGACGCTGATGCCGCTGTTGAACAAGGCGGCCCCGCGGGCGACGCTGCTTGGCGTGCGCGGCCGGGCGACGGAGGAAGGGTTTCCGCGCTGGTACAAGCGCATTACCCCCTTCTCCTTCGACCAGAACGACATCAAGACCGAGGCGGAGGCCTTCGCGGCCTTCATCGAGGGCGCCGTCAAGTCCTACGGGCTCGACCCCAAGAAAATCGTCTATGTCGGCTATTCGAATGGGGCTAACCTGTTGAACTCGCTTCTATATCTGCATCCGAACCTGGTTCATAAAGCCGTTCTGCTGCGCTCCATGCCGGTTCTGAGCGACTGTCCGCATGCCGATCTGAAGGGCACGGACCTGCTCGTCATCAGCGGCAAGACCGATGCCTACGGCAAATATGCGAGCGAGCTGGAGGAAAGGCTGAAAAGTTCGGGCGCCACCGTCGATTCAGACGTCATCGCCGGCGGCCACGACCTCGGCGATGCCGATGTGCCGATCATCCAGAAGTGGCTGCTCCAGAGAATGGGCGACGATCCACCGCCGCTGGCGCAGCAGGCGATCAAGCCGGAGAGCGAGATGTTCGGGCAACCATGATCCCGGCAAGCACGACGGCGCCGCCCAGCGCCTGCATCGGCCCGATCGCCTCATTGAGCAGGGCCCAGGCGAGGATCGCGGCGACGACCGGTTGCAGCAGCAGCGTCAGCGAGGAAAAGGCCGGCGGCAGATAGGCCAGCGCATAGGTGATCGCCGCCTGCCCGCCGGCATGGCTGATAAAGGCGAGGCCAAAGACCATCGACCAGCCATAGACGGTCGCCGGCAGCATGTGACCCTCAATGAAAAAGGCGACCGGAAAGATGCAGATGGCAGCGGACGCCGTGCTCCACAGCATGATCCGCCTCGTGTCGAACCGGCTGCGCAGGCTGCCGAGCGCAAGGATGTAGCAGGCATAGAAGAAGGCGGCGATCATCGCCAGACCGTCGCCGTGCAGGTTGCCGTTGCCGATCGCTGTCGGTCCGCCTTTCAAGACGACGACGCCGGCCAGCGCCAGGGCAAGACCGAGCAGGAAGACGCGGCTGATCCGCGCCTTGAAAAACAGGAAGGCGATCACGGTGACGAAAACAGGCGCGAGGTTGGCAAGCAGTGTCGCATTGGCGACTGACGTCATGGTAATCGACAGGTGCCAGGCCGCGAGATCGAGCGACAGCATGACGCCCGGCAGGATCAGCATGCCGTAGTCGGCAAAGCTCTGCGGCTTCGCCCCCGCATTCTTCTTCATCAGCGAGACGACGAATATCGGGATCAGCGCCAGCGCCACGCGCCAGAATGCCGTCGCCATCGGCCCGACTTCGGAGAGCCTCACGAAGATCGGCGAACCGCCGATTGCCGCCCCGCCGAGAATGAGGGCTGCAAGGGCAAGGCGATTGGAAGGCGAGGCTTCGGAAAGGGAGGCAGCCTGCGACATGATCTCGATATTTTTAATCGCCCGGACGCGAGCGCGATGTGGTCGTCGCCGAGCGAGTATCAGAAATCCATCCCCGGCGACAGCCGATGCGCGACATAGGGATGCGAAATCAGGCCGGGGGCGTGTTTTTCGCGTTCACCCGCAGCTTCCCGGCGATCTCGGTGGCGACGAAGAAGGCGTGCTCGGTCACCTGCGGCAGGCCCATCAACTCGCCGAAGGTGCCGCGCGCCAGCGGCCCGGAGATCAGCAGCGACGGATCCGCCTCTCCTGACGGGCCGATCGCCTCCGAATGCCCGGTGCAGGCAAGGCCGAGGCCTGTAGGATCAAGCGACAAGTGGCCGTTTGCCGCCAATGCTCCAAGCCAGGGCTGCGTTTCGAGTATACCGCCATGAGCGGGGCCAGTGGTGACGATGACCGCGTCATAACTGCGCTCCAGCGGCTGGCGCTGATACCGCGGCTGCAGGATACACAGGATGAACTCGCCCTCGATGCGCGCATCGGCGACGGAGCCGGCAAGGATCTCAAGGCGGCCGGCGGCAATCGCGGCGTCGAGCACTGCTTCGACCTGCGGCGCGATCCGGAAACGGTGCACGTCCCAATAGGGTCTGAGATGGCGGACGAGACGGCGGCGTTCGGCAACCGGCAGCGCCTGCCAGAGATCATATCCCTGCGCCCGCACCTGATCGAGCACGCCGTGCCAGCTTATGCCCTCGGCTTTTGCCGCATCGATGGCAGCGCGGATCCTTGCCAGCAGCGCGCCGGCGGAATGCGTCGCATCGGCAAGGAAATCGCCGAAGAGCGGCTGCGGCACCGGCGCATGCCCGCGCGAACGCAGGCCACGGCGCGAGATCGCCGTCACCGGACCGTCATGTCCGCGCTCGGCAAGCGAGGCGATGACGTCTGCCGCCGTCAGGCCGTTGCCGATGACCAGCACCCGGTCATGCGGGCGGATGACGTCGAGCGCAGCGGATTTGGTGGTATCGGCGACGAAACGCGGATGGCCCGCGAGCCGGCTCGCGAGCCGGCCGGGGGCCGCGGGCGGCGGATGGCTGGTGGCAATCGCGACGATATCGGCTTGCGTCACGCCGCCCTTATCGTCGCGGATCGTCCAGCGGCCGGCACGGCGCTCGACGCCGGTGACCGCTGCGCGGCAATGACGCACGCGACCATCTTCCAGCAATGGCTTCAGCAGGGAGGCGACATATTCGCCGAACAGCCGGCGGCGGGGGAAAAGCGAGCCATCGGGCTGTTTGGCCTTGGGGTCGCCGGCGACGGCATCGCGGGCTTCGATCCAGGCCTGGAATTCGCCCAGTTCGTCGGGCTGCAGGCTCATCTTGGCGGCGGGGACATTGATGCGGTGAGCCGGATCATCCGTGTCATAGGCAAGGCCGCGGCCGAGCTCGGCGCGCGGCTCGAAGACCTGGATAACGGGGCGCTCGCCGCAATTCGCCCGGGCCAGATGATAGGCGACGCCGGCGCCGGAAACTCCGCCGCCGATGATGGCGACGACGGGCCGTTCGGAATTCGGGAAAGGCTTGGACTGCATGGTGGCCGTATCATCGCTTTCGATGCCCAAACATAGAAGCCGGGCATGGGCCGCGCAATCCTCCGCTGGCAATTGTCTATAAATATTATGAGGATTCGCCCTATGCCGATATCGTCGTCGAAAAATCGGGATTGCCGCGGATCGTATTGCTCACCGTGCAGATCTCGTCTTCAGCCGCATGGACGATCTTCTGCCGGGTCTCCTCATCGATATCGCCCTTGATCGAGAAGGCGATATTGAACCTAGCAACGCGCGAAAGGCCTTCCGTCGCCTTCTCGCCGGTAACCTCGGCGGTGATGTCGCTGATCCTGTCGAGGACGCCCATCTGGCTGGCGGCCATGCGGGCGCTGAGGACGAGGCAGGCAGACAGCGAGGCATAGAGCAGGTCGAGTGGATTGAAGCCCGGCTGCGACGGCGACGTGACGATATCGATCTCGCCCCTGGTGGCGGAGGTGACATGCGGAAAACCGGTGCGGCCGAGAACGGCGGTGGCGCCGGTGGGGCGGGGACGGGCCTTGAGATCGACCATGATGAAATCCTCTCATGAACATTCTGCGGATGGCAATGTCAGCCCGGCGCCGCACCGGGCAATGGCTGCCTGCCGGTTTCGGAACCTTTCCACCCGTCAGCAGTTGATTACACCTGAACGAAATCAGTGACAAAGGTGGATTGCGATGGTGCATGTCCGCAGAGTGGATCGCCAGGGCGGGCGCATGGACGCCCGCGATCGGCTGATCGTCGCGCTCTATGCTCAGCTCAAGGCCGAGCGGGAAACACGCGAGACGCTGGAATGGGCGATCCGCAACGGCGCCGTCTCGCAGGAGGTGCTGGAGGCAATCGCCGCCGATCCGGTTCCCGTCGTCACGAGCGAGGATATCGCTTCGGTGGAGAAAATCATCGCGCTGGACGAGCGGCGTAAAACAAATCGGAATTAGAGCATGATGGCAATGCCATGATGCCCCCTATATAGTAGAGGAGATCCGAAATGGCCGATATCACCTATCAGGTCGTGCCGCATGACAATGGCTGGGCCTATAAGCTCGGCGATACGCTCTCGGAAACCTATGCGACGGCCGATGAAGCGATCGTTCACGCCAGGGATGCCGCGTCGCGCCAGAAGATCGGCGATGGCGACGCACTGCTTGCCTACCCCGCGCCCGATGGCCGCGGCTGGGCGTTCCAGGAACTCGAAACCGACAAGAGCAACAGTCGGCTCTGATTTGCGACGGAGGATGGAATGGCCGCGCGGGCAAGCTGGAAAGGTCATCTGAAAGTGGGCGACCTTGCCTGCGCCGTCGGACTTTACACCGCCATTTCCTCTTCCGACCGCGTCTCCTTCAACATCATCAATCGCAGGACCGGCCATCGGGTGGAGCGGCAATTCGTCGACAGCGAGACTGGCAAACCGGTCGAGCGGGACGACCAGGTCAAGGGCTACCAGATGGAGAATGGCGATTACATCGTCATCGAGGGCGACGAGATCGCCGCACTCATGCCGGAAAGCGACAAGGTGCTTAATGTCAAGGCGTTCATCGGCTACGACGATATCGACAAGCTTTATTTCGACCGGCCCTACTATCTTGCACCGGTGGACAAACACGACGAGGAGGCGCTGGCGCTGATCGCCCGGGGCATGCGTGACGGCAAGGTCGCAGCACTCGCTGAAGCCGTGCTGTTCCGGCGCAACCGGACGCTGCTGATCCGCCCGCATGACGATTGCATCGTCGCGACGATGTTGAATTTCGACTACGAGGTGCGCTCGGCCGAGACGGTCTTCAACGATATTCCCGACATCAAGTTCGACAAGGAGATGATCGCGCTCGCGGGCCATATCATCGGCACCAAGCAGGGCAGTTTCGAACCGAGCGAATATGTGGATCGCTACGAGGCTGCCCTCGTCGAGCTGGTGAAGGCAAAGATCGAGGGCCGAGCACCACCGAAGAAGAAGCAGCCGCCGGAACGCAAGGTGGTCGACCTGATGGAGGCACTGCGCCAGAGCGCCGGGATGAGCGGCAAGAGTTCGGCAAAGAAGGCGCCAGCGAAGAAGGCGCCGGCGCGCAGCGACAGCCGCAGCAAGAAAGCGAGCTGAGACGGTTCTCGAAACCTATCGGGCGAAATGCCACCGCGTTTTTTCTAACGCGGCTTGCGCCCGTCTTCCGCGGCGAGGCTCTTCTTCAGCGCATCCATAATATTGATGACGTTGCCGGTCGATTTGACCGGTGCGGGCTTTTTCGCGGGCGCGGCCTTCTTCAGGCTCTTCTGCTTGCCGCGGATCATCGACTTCAGGCGCTTCTGGATCGGATCCTGCACCATGTCCGGGCTCCAATCCTTCGTTTCTTCCTTCACCAGCTGCTTCATCAGCGTCAGCAGCTTGCTGTCGATCTCCGCCTTGCTGTCGAGTTCGGCCACCGGTTCGCGCACTTCGTCGCCGTAACGCAGGGTCCAGAGAACGATGCCCTTGCCCTGCGGCTCCAAGAGCACGGCACGCTCGCGACGATAGAGCACAAGACGGGCGATGCCGACGACATCGTTCGCCTTCATCGCCTCGCGAATGACGCAGAAGGCTTCCACCCCGACCTTGTCCTCAGGGGCCAGAAAATGCGGTTTGTCGTACCAGATCCAATCGATCGAGCCGCGCGGCACGAATGTGTCGATATCGATGGTGCGGGTGCTTTCGAGCCCGACCTCCTCGATCTCCTCGTCTTCGAGCAGGACATAGTCGTCCTCGCCGCGCGGATAACCTTTGACCTGATCCCTGTCGGCAACCGGCTTGTGGGTGACGCTGTCGACATAGCGGCTTTCGACGCGGTTCCTGGTCTGGCGATTGAGAACGTGGAACCGCACCTTGTTGCTTTCGGTCGTCGCCGGCGTCAGCGAGACGGCGGCCGTCACCAGCGAGAGCTTGAGATAACCTTTCCAGAATGTCTGACGTGCCATGTCTGTCTCCCGGACACGGTTGGACATGGCATTCAACGGCGGGTTCGGTTTTTGGTTCCGAAAATTGGTTTCGCCGCAAAAGCGCCCCGGTGGGACGGTTAAACGGCGCGACATGATGACATGATTTTATCGGCTGGATTCACGGTATGAGTTCGCTTAAAGTCGCGCCGCGTGATGAAGTGAGACGCGCCGCTTCAAAAAACTTGAGGCCACTGGGCAAGCGTGCCCTGGCTGTATCGCCCACCGAAACGGGCAGTTTGCGAAACTAGGACGACGTTATCGAAACGGCCAAACGAATTCGTTCTTTGCAAGTGCAAGCGGAGGAATGCACGGATCAGTTCCTGCCTCCGTTCAATCGACTCCCGGCATATGCCTTGATTGGGGTGAACAGCCGGGGCTCTCCAGATTGATTTATAAGAGCCTTTGATGACGATAGAAAATGCAGCTTTGGCAAGACACCACTATCCGGCGGGCTACCATCGGCGGTCTGTGCCCCGGTGGCGCGTCCGGCGCGATGTACTGGCAAAGCTGGTCCTTACGATAGCGTTTTACGCGTCTCTCTGGCGGGCGACAGGCATGTGGTACGGCCTGCCTGCAAACTTCGACGATGGCGCCGCGGTCGACCCGCTGCCGATGAAGATATTGCTTTACGGCCTTATCCCTTTGTCAGGCTTATATTTTCTGCTGGAACAGAAACAGTTCCTGCGGGTCTTCTCAAGGTTTTCGCCGTTCATCGTGGTTGTCGGCATTTCCTGCCTGACATCGATCGTCTTCTCCATTGACAAGACCGCATCCTTAAAGGGATTGGCTGCGGTCATCGTTCTCGCCATCCCACCTCTTCTGTATCGCGCGCGCTACGGCAATGTCGAAGCCTTCAAAGTCCTCGGCCGTTTTGCGATTGCCGCCGCATTCATCAACGTTCTCTATACAGCGGCTTTCCCACAATTCGCCATCATGCGTGGCAGCTATGCGGGCATGGTCAAAGGCGCATTTTATCACAAGAACACGTTGGGGCAGTTTTGCTCGGTGAGTTTTGTCTGCCTGCTATCGACGGAGAAACTCGGCCGGCTTCGTTACAGTACCCTGATACGCTGGGCTGCAATGCTTTGCCTTCTCGCCTTGATTGTGGCAACGAAGTCCTCGACAGCTGTTGTCTTGACGATGTTCGGCAGCATGATGCTGTATGGCATTCGCGTTATTCACATTTACCCGAACCGTCTTTTTCGTTCCTTCGTCGTTTTCCTGTTGTTCGTGATCATCGGGTTCGGCGCCAGCTTCGTTTACCTCGGCGTGGCTTCAGCGGTTGCGGAAGCATTCGGCAAAGATATTACCTTCTCCGGTCGCACCAATATCTGGGAACAGCTATTGCCGTTGATATGGGATAGGCCCCTAACAGGTTATGGGTTTGCGATGTTTCGTCAGCCCGATGTCATGGAAGAGTACGTCAAAGTTACCTTCGATGCACGATCGACCCATAACACCTATCTTGAGCTAGCGCTCAATATCGGCATTCCAGGCGTTACCGCATGGACGTTGTTTGCGCTGACCCGCGTGTTCAGGAAGATGACGATCGTCGACCCCGATCCGGCAGAATCGGGCGCCAGGCGAAAGGAAATTGTCATCATCATCCTCATCATGCTTGGAGCCATGACCGAGGCAGGCATGATGCTGGCACCTTTCATTTGCTGGCCGCATATGGTCATCGCACTCTCGGAACTGCGTCCCAGGTTGCGGACAAACCGGAATCAACACCAGTCTTGAGGGACAATGTGTTTGACGCCTGGCGGTAAAGCGCTCATTCCGCCGTTGTCGCGCATCGGTCAATTTTTGTCGACCGCCGGACCGGCATGCGACCAGTCGATCAAATCGAGAGATAGCGCTTCTGCCAAGGTAGCATGTTTTCTTGCCAGGCGCGTGGCGTGAAATCGTCATAAGCAGTCTCAGCGATCGCCAACATCCAATTCTGCTCCTTGCGGGCCAATAGGACGCATGACAATTCCATGCCGGGTTCGACCGCAATGGAAGGCCGGTTGGCGCCCGGTATATCGATGCCCTTGTCACGCCACTGGATGCGGATTTCGTCGGGCTCGGTTGTCCATTCGCCGGAGGAAACGGAAGCCTTTCCGTCGGGGTTGAAGCGAAGCGGCGGCGCAGTCACGTTCAGAAAGCTGCCGTCATTGAAATAGTTGTCGTCAACTTCCCCCGCGGTCTCCTTCCCGTTCCCCTTCAGCAGAATGCCCTGCTTGCACCGCAGGAATATGTTGCGTCGAAAGCTTCCGGACCATGGTCGATTGGCGAAGAAAGCGATTTCACATTCGCTGATGACGTTATCGTGGATATTCATGTCTTTGCGAAACGCCAGATTTTGATCCGAATAACCGCTCAAACTCACGCCGCGATTGCTGTTCTCAATCCTGTTGTCATAAACATGGTGGCCGGCATGGCTGACTTGATCGCCAACGCCATAGCCGAAGGAATAATCGTTCATCCGGCCGTCGCGCATGATATTGCTGCGCACCACCGCGTCGTCGCCGATCGATGAAAAAGAAAAATTCTTCCCGCCGATGAAATTATATTCAACCCGGTAATTTCGGGTCCTGCCGCAAACCAGCGCCCCCTTGTTCGAGGCGCTGGTCGGCCTCTGTAGAAAAAGGTTGCCCCGGACCACCACATTGGAACTGATGTTGGCGTCACGGTTTTGGTAGGCGAATTGGCAACAATCCGCTCCCTGGCCGGGCGCCTCGCCGACTCGGTTGTTCTCCAGCAACACATTCGACGTCATCGTCAGGTAAATGCCGTCGCCCGTCACATTTTCGGTTTCGCAGCGCCTTATGATAAGATTCTTGCCGTTGTGAAATTTGAAGCCACGCGGGGAATTCTTGACCACCACGTCTTCGACCACCGTATCGGAAAACACCTGATAGGCGACGCCAATATCCTCAGCACCGTCAATGACCTGCCCACGGGTGGATGCTCCATGAATTTTCTTTCGCAGGATGGCGGGCATCAGATCTTCCTTCGATAGGCTTGTCGCTCACAATAGTGAACTGTGGTATGGCGGATGTTTGAATATCTGAAAATTATCTTAACCTGAATGGCCGCTATCTCCAGCGCGTTGAGGCCGCATCGCATCTCGGGCCCGAGATCGGCCCACTGCTGCACCGGGCTCGTCACACGTTCGCCCGATTTTTCCTGCATGGCGTCATGACAACGCCGCCGCTGCGTTTCAGCAGCTCATTTTAATCGCCCGTCAGTCTTCTTCCGTGGCCTGAGTCGGGGACCGTTGAAAGGCAGCTGTTTGGTCAGTCACTGTTGAGCTGATGGACGCCATGCTTCTCCTCGCCGGCGTCCTTGGACCAATGGTAAAATAAACACTATCTCGAAAACCTGGATGACCTTGCGGCCGCTCGGCGCCCGCTCGCTGGGCCTTTTATCTGTGGGTAGAAACGCTTTTAAGGCGAGTAGTTTTCATTTTACGCTGACCCTGGTTGCATGTTGAACTGTCTCACGTTACGAAATCCTGGGAGGCCAAACACCGAGGCCGAAAATGATTACGCATCGTCAAGATATCGACGGCCTGCGAGCCGTAGCCGTCATTTTTGTGATTCTTTATCACTGTGGATTCGATCGCATTCTTCCCGGCGGATTTATCGGGGTGGACATTTTTTTCGTGATTTCGGGATATCTGATTACGAAAATCATTCTCGCTGAAGCGAGCGATGGCCGATTTTCGATCGGCAACTTCTATAGCCGCCGAGCCAAACGAATTCTTCCCGCTGTCGTGGCCATGTATGCCGTTGTGATGGCGGTTTCGTATTTCACGATGCTGCCTGACGAAAGCCTGCGGGTCTTTAAGTCTGTTACCTCTTCCGCGCTCTTTGCTTCCAATGCCTACTTCTATCTGACGACTGGATATTTCGATGATTCCGCGGAATTCAATCCGGTCCTGCACACATGGTCGTTGTCGGTCGAAGAGCAGTTCTACGTCATTTTTCCGCTGATCGTCATGGCAGCGAGCCGGTACGGGCGCAGGGCAACAGGGATAGCCATAGCGGGACTTTTCGCAGTCAGCCTCATTGCCGCAATGATCACCGTTCCAATCAATCGCTCGGCAGCCTTCTATCTTGTGCAGTATCGCGCTTGGGAACTGCTGGTCGGCTCCCTCATCGCAGCACCGGCATTGAGGAAATTCGCCGATATGCGGATCAACGGTGCGCTTTCGGCAATCGGCGCCTTGGCGATCTGCCTGAGCGCACTGTTTTTGTCAAAAACCTCTGAGTTTCCCGGGCTGATGGCCCTGCCCGCCACGGCAGGCACGGCTCTGATCATCTGGGCCGGTCCAGGCACGCTTGTCAGCAAGCTTCTATCATTGCGGGTCGCCACCGCCATAGGCTTGATTTCCTATTCCCTCTATCTGTGGCATTGGCCGATCTGGGTGTTTTCGAACCAGTACGGGGCGTGGGAGCATGGCTGGCAATTGGTGCCGGTCGCTTTGAGTTTTGCCGTCGCCTATGTTTCGTGGCGATTCATCGAAACGCCGTTCCGAACGATGCGATACCGACCCATGGTGTCCGTGGCCGCCGGGGCTGCCTCAATTGCCTCCGTTGCAATGCTGGCATTCGTCGGGCAACTCGCCGCCAATCAAATGAAGGACGACAACAAGCTCGTTGAGCGGGTGGCGGAATTTGCCGATTACGACCCCTCGCAAGCCTTCCGCAGTGGAAAATGTTTCCTGACGTCGAACGACGGTATCGAAAAATACGATCGCGACGGCTGTTTGGCTCTCTCAGATAATCAGCAAAACATAGCGCTCGTCGGTGATAGCCACGCCGCTCACCTATATCCTGGATTGAAGACGCTGCCGGGAGCCAACATCATTCAAGCCAACGCATCAGGATGCCGTCCCACGCTTGATGCCGAGGGCGAAGATCGGTGCGTGGAACTGATGAACTACGTATTCAAAGAGTTTTTGCCGAGCCACAAGGTCGATTTGCTCGTTTTGGCGGGACGCTGGACGGCAGATGACGTCAAACTCATCAGAAAGACGGTGGACTACCTCTCACCCTTTGCCAAAAAGATCGTCGTCTTCGGACCAGTGGCAGAGTATAAATCCTCCTTGCCGCGGCTGCTCGCTCACTCTCTCTACGACAGGCAGCCATTTAAAGCCGCCGATCATTTGGCGCCTCGGCAGCACATCGGTGTCGACATTCGGGACGCATTGGCCGGAAGCGGAGCACTCTATATCTCCACCTATAAGACCATGTGCAACCCGGACTGTGTCGTGTGGACACAAAACGGCGACCCGGTGCAATTCGACTACGGGCACTTCACCGCTGACGGCTCACGCCTGCTGATTTCAAAGGTCAAGCAGGACCTCACCGTTCAACGGTGAGGTCGGCCCCTGGCGCGCTTACGCCCAACTGAATGAATGGACGGCGTATCGGCGCCGGTCGCTGAGGGCCGGTTCTATGGTTAGAAGTTAAACTGTCTCGATGGGCAGCCCATCCGTGTTTTAGTCCAGAAACCGCCCATCCTGCAGAAACGACAGGGTCTGGCTCCACATGATCTTGTTGACCGGCAGGAAAGTGTGGTTGGCGGGAATGACGATATGCGCCGCGGCACCGTCGAGACGGGTGCTCTCCACCGACACCTTTCCGTCACTCGGAACCCTGAGGCCGATGATCAGGGAAGAGACCGGGTCGATGGTCTTGTTCCCTGCGATGATGCCGAGTTCATAATCGACCGTGCCGAACAGCTTAGTCATTGCGGTTTGATCGGTAATGAGCTGCTGCCCGGCCGGTCCATAGAACTTCCTGTAGAGTGGCCAGGTCTTGAGGAAATCGGCGATCTGGCTGCCGCTGTTCGGCGTTCCGACCATGACCACTCTTCCCAGGTTCGGCGGGCGATGGTTCCTGAGAAAAGCACGGATGAGCAGCCCACCCATTGAGTAACCGACAAAGTGCAGACGGCCGTCGCCCGCCTCCTTCGCGGCTGCGTCGATCTGCGGCCGAACGAGGTCGACGAGGTCGCCGATCGAGAACCTGGTGGAGGGGTAACCGACATTGATAACCCGATATCCATGGCCGGACAGGAAGACCGCGAGCTTCTCCATACTTTTCTTCGTCCGGGCAATTCCGTGAAAAAGAATGACTGTGTCGTTCATCTGGTGTCCATGCCGTACGAATTCGTTAGATCGGAATCGATTTAGGGATAAGTTGTGCGGCATTCAAACTGCTACAGCGTCCCTTGCGCAGCTGCAAAGACGCTCCGTGCTGCAGAAAGAGAGAAGTGCGGGCCCGTGACGACCAGCATCAGACATATCGCCAAACTTGCGGGAACGTCGGTCTCTTCGGTCTCGCGTGTGCTCAACAACAGCGGTTACGCCTCGCCTGAGCTCAGGGATCGCGTAGAGGCAGCGATCCGGACACTGAACTACACGCCCAGCAAGGGCGCCCGTATGCTGCGCGGTGCACCAAGCCGGATGATCGGACTGATGCTGCCGTCGATCGACGTGCCGTTCTTCGGCATCCTCGCCCATGCCATCGAACAGGAATTGTTTCAGCACGGCTATCAGACGCTGATCTGCAGCACGGCGGAAAATATGGATCACGAGGCGCGCTATATCTCGATGCTGCTTGCCCAGCGCGTCGATGGCGTCATCGTCGCAAGCGCGTTCGGCAGCATCGAGCATTTCGGGGTGCTGCGGGATGCCGGTATTCCCATCATCGCCATCGACCGCGAGCTGAGCGGCATCGCCGACGACGCCGTGATGGCCGATCACGAGGAAGGCGGACGGCTGATGGCGCGCCATCTGATCGGCCTCGGCCACCGGGCGATCGCCATCGTCGGGGCGCCGGCACACAGCCAGCCGATCCAGCTTCGCCTCCAGGGCGTCACGGCGGAAATGGCCAAAGACGGCATCACGCCTGCCGTCGTGGCGATGGCGGAAGAGCACAGCTTTGCCGAGACCTACCGGCTGGCGCGGGAACTGCTGGCGTCCCGGCCCGAGGTCACCGCGATCATCGGCACCACCGACATTTCCGCGATTGCCGCAATCCATGCCATCCAGGATCGCGGATTTTCCGTTCCCAAGGACTATTCGGTCGTCGGCTTCGACGACCTGCCGGAGGCAGCCTATGTCTTTCCGCGGCTGACAACGGTCGCGCAGCCGATCCGCAATGTCGGGCAGCAGGCCGCACGGCTGCTGGAAGCGCTAATCGAGGCACAGCAGACAGGCGAGGGATTTCGGCAGGGTGCGATCGTCAAGGTGCCAGTCACGCTGATCGCGCGCGATTCCACCGGTCCGGTCCGCAGCTGAGGCGAGACCCCGAAGCTGGCTAGGGCCGGACGATGACCTTGATCTCGCCCGGCAAGGGCGCGTTGCCCACCACCTCGGCGACCTCCTCGAGACCGATGGTTCTGGTGACCAATGCGTCCAGTTCCAATGCCCCGCTTGCGACCATTGCCGCAGCGCGCGAATGGGTGAAGGGGTTGAGGTAGGCGGGCCTGATATCGACTTCGTTGATCAGCAGATCGAATGGCAGAACCGGCACCTCGACACCCGCCGGCGTGACCCCGAAAAGCACGAAGGTGCCGCCGCGCCGCGCCATCTTCAGACCGCTTTGAAGCGTGTCGCTGACGCCGGCGCATTCGATCACCACATCTGCGCCGCCTTTCGTCACCTCCCGGACCGAAGCAATCGTATCCGACGAGACCGGGTCGAAGGCGTTCGTCGCGCCCAGGTGCAGAGCGGTTTGGCGTCTCGATTGCTGACGCGTCACTAAAATAATCTTGGCCGCCCCGGCCAGGCGGGCCAGTTGCACCATCAGCAGGCCGATCACGCCGCCGCCGAGGATCGCCACGCCATCGCCCGGACGGATCCCTGCCTTATCGATGGCGTGGATACAGCAGGCCAGTGGTTCGCTGAAGGCGCCGTGAACGGGATCGAGGTCGGCCGGCAGCATGAATGCTTGCGCCTGCGGCACCGCGACATATTCGGCAAAGCCGCCATCCCGCGTTACGCCGATGGCGGTGAGGCTCTCGCACAAGTTCGGCCGCCCTCGCGTGCAAGCCGGACAGGTGCCGCAGGCAATATTCGGATCCACCGTCACCAGCTCACCGCCGGCAAAGCGGGAGACACCATCGCCAATCGCTTCCACGATGCCTGAAAATTCGTGGCCCAGGGTGACGGGGATGGAGGTCGGATATTCGCCCTTGAACATGTGGCGATCGGAACCGCAGATGCCTGCCGCCACGACCCGGACAAGCAACTCGCCCGGCCCGGCAACCGGCTTCTCGACGCTGCGCATGGTCAAAGACCCGATCGACTCCAAGCGTACAGCTCTCATACCACTCCTCCAGACCTCAAACTTGATTGCCTATTCCTGCTGATGAAGAGAAGCGCTCAGCTCATGACATTGCCGCCATCGACATTGTAACACTGCGCCACGATGTATGCTGCATCGGGCCCGGCCAGGAAGGCCGCCATCGCAGCCTGTTCCTCGGCGGCGCCAAATCGTCCGGCCGGGACGGCGGCGGCCACGCGGCGCTTGACGTCGCCGGGTTGCAAACCTTCCCGGCTGCCGAGTTTTGCATCGACGACGTCCCACATCGGCGTATCGACGACGCCCGGAGCGATGGCGTTGACATTGATTCCGTAGCGGATCAGCTCCAGAGCGCAGCTCTGCGTGATGCTGATGACGGCCGCCTTGGAGGCGCAGTAAGCCACGGCAGGTCCTTCGCCCCGGCGTCCGGCCTGGGACGAGAAGTTGATGATGCGTCCACCTGCCCCTCGTTCCACCATGTGCCGGGCCACGGCCTGCGTCATGAAAATCAGGCCTTCGATATTGACCTGAAATACTTTCGCCGTCCGCTCCCGGGATATCTCCAGGATCGACTCGACCTCGTAAATGCCTGCGGCATTGACCAGGATGTCGACCTGACCGGCGGCGGCAATGGCAAAACGCACCGTTTCGTCGATGCTATCCTGGCTGGTCACATCAAGCGCGACACCAAAGGCATGAGCGCCGATCGCTTCCGCCACCCGCGCACTGCGTTCACCGTCGAGGTCGGCGACGACAACCTTGGCGCCTTCGGCGGCGAAGCGTTTGCATACCGCTTTGCCGATGCCGCTCGCTCCGCCGGTGACCAACGCCACCTTGCCCAGGAGCCGGGCCGTTTCCGTGTAGCTCATCGCCCTGCTGCCTCCCCATCCAAACCGGCAAAGGCGCCGGACGCGGCTGCCGTAAAGAATAGCTTCATATCTGCTCCTCCCTTTCGACTGTCTGCTTCGCCTCGCGAAGGAGGATTGATATGTCGGGGATACCGTCGGTGGCCGTCGCACCCTTGAGGCAACGCGCAGCCGCAGCATGGGCGACAGCGCAAATATGCTCGACGGGCCAGTTCTCATGCAGCCCGTAGAGCACGGCGGCGCAAAAGGCGTCTCCTGCGCCGACGGTACTGACAATGTCATCGAGATCGACCGGTTGCGATCGCGTCCTGATCGGCGAAGCGCCCGGCGCAAACCAGAAGCAGATTTCCGGCGCGTGGATGATCGCTCCCTTTGCGACGCCTGCGGCCAGCAGACGCTCGCCGGCCTGCAAAAGCCCCGCCTCGATCAGATCTCCCCTCGCATCGCGAACGTTGACACCGGTTGCCCGGCCCGCCTCCATCTCGTTGATGATCACAAAATCGCAGAAGGGCAGAGCGACGCCGACCTTGGCTGCAAATTCCGGGTCTTCGCTCGAGACGAAATCCACGCAGGTCGTCAGTCCCGCGCGGCGCGCGGCTTCGAGCAGGCGCGACGCTCCGGAAAGACCGTCGGGGCCGATTTCGTCGAGGCCAGGCAACAGCATGAGATAACCGAGATAGAACAGCCGATAGCCGGCCTTGGCGAAGGTCGCGGGTGAGATGAGCCTGTCGGTGACGGCATCATTGGCGCCGCCATGATAGAAGAAGGTCCGGTTCTGACCGGGCACATTCATGACATGCGTGTGCGCCGTTACCCGATCGGCAAGCGCGGTCAGCCCATCGACATCGACGCCGGCAACCGCAAGCCGGGCCTTGACGATCTCTCCGTCCTGATCGGCGCCGATGCATCCCGCCGCCGCCAGCTTTGCGGGAAATCCAAGCGAGGCGAGATCCGTGACCACATTGGCAGCCCCGCCGCCCACGCCCAGATCCTGGTGCAGGATATGGGCGAGATTGCCCTGTTCGGGCCAATAGGACAGGGTGTGGACGCGATCGACAATGAAGTTTCCGGCGCAGACGATCCCGCCCTCTTTCCGGCCGTCGCGATGGTGAACCTCCTCCCCGGTTCGCATCAGCGGCCTCCTTCGTTCCACAAGGGTGTGAGCAGTGACCCATCCTCTTCGATCGCGGCAAAGCGTGCGATCGGCTCCATCAGACCGACGCCCCGTCATAGTCGACCGGAACGACGACGTCGTCGCGGCCGGATCTGAGGGCGGCCGTCAGGACCGCATGATGGGCCTGCGCCTCGGCCGGCGTTGCGCAGCCGAAACCGTTCGCATTACCGCCGGCAAGCTCATCGACGAAGGCCGCCCACATCTGCTGGATGGCGTCGGCAAAACCGAATTCGAAGATCTTGCCGGTGATGGCGGGAAACAGCGAGGCATAACCGAGATCCTCGGTGCTCCAGGCCTGCGCACCACCGTTGTAATCCATCCACTGCCACTGGCGCGGCGACTTCGTGCTGAAGAATGCGCTTTTCTTCATGCCGAGAATACGGATGTACCAGGTGTTGGATTCGCCGGGGGCGATGCGCCAGGTTTTCAGCACCATCGGGAAATCCTGATCCCCGCTGCGCACGCGGCCGCTGATCGTGGCATTGTCCCAGGTGGTGCAGGGCAGCATGCCGCCCTTGCCGTCAGGACGTTCTCTGACCTTCTTGACCAGTTGCGCATGCAGGTTCGCCGGGCGCCAGCCAAGGCGCAGCGGCACATGCAGCACATGCATGCCGAGATCACCCATGCAGCCATAGTCGCCATTGATCTCGGTCATGCGCTTCCAGTTGATCGGCTTTTGCCGGTCGATATCCGAAGAGTGCAGGAACCCAGCCTCGACTTCGAGGATCTCCCCCATCTCGCCGCTTCTTGCGAGCGCGATGACCTTCTGGGCGCCGGGGAAGAACGGCATTTCCGACGAGCAGCGGACCAGCAGTTCGGGGTGCTCGGAAAGAACCGCTGTGATTTCCCGGTTCTGAGCTGCGTCCATGCCGAAGGGCTTTTCACCGAGAAGATGTTTTCCTGCCTTCAGGACGTCGATATAAATTTGCTGGTGCAGCACATGCGGGACGGCGCAATAGACCGCATCGATCTCGGGATTGGCCAGAAGCTCCTTATAGTCGGCGGTCGCCTGCCGAACGGTCGGCACATGATCCGTGAACCAGTCGAGCAGCGTCGCGTTGGTATCGCAGACGGCGACGATTTCCGGCCGCGCCTTCACATCAGCCAGATGCAGCCAGCGCGCCGCGGCACTGGCAAACTCGCGCCCCATCAGACCGCAGCCGATGACGCCGAAGCGGAATATTTTCGTCATGACATCTCCTCCCAGAGGCGCATCAGCCAATATGCAGCGAGGCTTGCTCGACGGAAGCCTTGTCATGGACGATTGCCATCAAGGCCTGCGTCATGCCGCCGGGATTGTTGTGCTGAATGACGTTGCGGCCATAGACGATGCCACGGGCGCCCTGCTCCATCAACTGCTTGGTGCGGATCAGGATTTCCTGATCGGAAACGCGGCCGCCGCCGCGCACCAGCACCGGCAGACCCTGGGCGATCTCGACCACGCGGTGATATTCCGCGACATTGTCGCAGGGGTCGGCCTTGATGATATCGGCGCCGAGCTCCGCCGCCTGGCGCACCAGCGGCAGAATCTTGTCGATCGCCCCGTCGACCATATAGGCGCCCTTGGAATTGTCCTGCATGACGAGCGGCTCGACCATCAGCGGCATGCCGTAGATCTCGCATTCGCGCTTCAGGCTGTTCACATTGCGCACGCAGGCGCGATAGACCTCCGGCTGGTCGGGCAGCATCAGAAGATTGACGACGACACAGGCGGCATCCAACACCACGCCCTGCTCCACCGCCCTGTCGATCATTTCGGAAAACAATTGCGACGGCAGCGGATTGCCGTAGATGTTGGCGATATCGGTGCGCAGCACCAAAGCCGGACGATGTTTGCCGGGGATCGCTTGCAGAATGGGTGCGGTGCCCGGCGGAAGCTGAATGGCATCGGGTGCGGCCTGGGCGATCACCTCGATGGCCGTCTTCATGTTCTCGATGCCGGCGAGGAAGGTCCGTTCGTTGAACATGCCGTGATCGATAGCAACGTCAAAACAATTTCCGGACACGCCGAAAAGTCGGTTCAACCGTGCGGATTTCATCAAGCTCCTCCCTGTATGGCAACGTTTCCACAGTGGAATAGACGGGCCAGAATTACGAGTCAAGAAATGTGGTAACGTTTCCACATTCGCTCAGGCTACCAGCAGGTGAACCCCGCATCGACGTTGACGATGGCTCCGGTCATCAGGCTGGCGGCGCCGGACGCCAGGAAGAGGACGGCGCTTGCGACCTCCTCCGGCGTTCCCATCCTGCCCATCGGCGTGTCGGCGAGCCAGATCGGGATCCGCTCGCGATTGGCTTCGACGGCCACCACCATCGGCGTCTCGATATAGGTGGGCGCGACGGCGTTTATCCTGATGCCGTGCTGCGCCCACTCGGCGGCCAGCGAGCGCGTCAGGTGATGGACGGCCGCCTTGGAAACGTTGTAGGCCGTCTGAGGCTGAGGCCGGTTGCAGATATGCCCCGACATCGAGCCGAGGTTGACGATGGCGCCCCGCTTCATCGGGATCATGTGACGGCCGAAGGCGCGCGAGCACCAGAAGACGCCGTTGAGATTGACGTCCATCATCCGCAGCCAATCGGCGTCGGTGACATCCTCCGCCGAGATGCCGTTCTGGCCGATCCCGGCATTGTTGACCAGGATCGTCGCCGGCCGCCCTGCGTCAGCAAGCTCGGCGGCGATCTCGTCCATTCGGCCGGCGTCGGTGACGTCGCCCACACGGACGTCGACATCGTAACCTTTGTCGCGCAGCGCCAGCGCTTGCTTGGCGTCGGCCTCGCTGCGTTCGATGACGACGACCGCGGCACCCGCCTCGGCCAGCGCCTCGGTGCAGCACAGCCCGATCGCACGCCCTCCGCCGGTGACCACCGCACGTTCGCCGTCGAGGCGAAATTTCTGCTGGTAGCTCATATCAGGCTCCTTCAGATGTCGAATGCGCTTGGGAGCACCACGATATCGCGGATGGTGACGTTGCGCGGCCGGGTCAGCATGAAGATGATCGCGTCGGCGACTTCCTTGGGCTCGATCAAGGCGCCGGCCTCCTTGGCCTTGCGAAGGTTTTCCTCCGGCCAATCCGCGAGCAGAGCGCTGATCACCGGCCCAGGAGAAACCGACCCAACACGAATGCCATTTTTCAGAAGCTGACGCCGCATGGTCTGGACGAAGCAGGTCATCGCCCATTTCGACGAGGAATAGACCGGCTCCCAGGGGATGGCCGAATGTCCGGCGACGGAGCTGGTGACGACAATGTCGCCGGTGCCGCGTTCGATCATGTGCGGAATGACGTTGTGAACGTTCTTGATGACGACATTGACGTTGAGATTGAGCATCCGATCGATCGTATCGAGGTCGGTTTCCATCAGGTCGCCGCCGATATAGGTGCCGGCATTGGCATGCAGGATATCGAGCTTGCCGGTCTTCGACAGCACGCCGTCCAGCAGTCCCGCGCACTCGTTCGGATTGAGCAGATTGATCATCAGCGGAATAGCGCGCTCGCCAAGCCGGCTGCAAACCGCCTCAAGAGCCTTCTCATCCCGGTCCACCAGCACGACCGTCGCGCCTGCGGCGAGCATTGCCTCCGTCGAGGCCAATCCTATGCCGGATGCCGCACCTGTGACCGCCGCGATCTTCCCATTCAAGTCATTCATCGATTTCTCCTCCTATCTTGATACTGGTTGCTCATTCTTCCCGACGCCGCAGGCGGCGTGATAGTCTGAAAGGCTCTTCATCACTCTCCAGATCAGAACCGCATCCGGGTCGAGCGGCGCGTCTGCGAAATGCAGCGCGGCCGGCATATGCTGCCACAGCAATGGCAGCGGTACGGATTGTCCTCGAAGGGCCGCGCACAGGCACCGGACGGCACCTTGTGCTTCAGCCGACGCCCAATAATAGCGGATCCGGTCAGACAGCGAATAATGCCGCAGCCAGCGCATCTCGGCCTCGGTCCCGTGGTAGTGGCGGCACCAATCGCCTGACTGACCGAGCATCAGCGCTTCCATCACCTGATAGAGCGGACGCTGGCCGTAGTCGGGCAACAGGTCCGAAGCGATCGCATCCAGCGCGTAGAGCGCCTCGCGCAGGACAAAGGTCAGCTCGGGGCCGACCTTCAGAATGGGAAACCCATCCCTCACCAGCGAAGTCAACGGTCCGGTGCCCTGATAATCCGTCGAGTGCGCCTCGAAGACGAACTGCGGCTCCTCGGTCAGCACCGATTGCAGCGCCGCTATCTTGCTGCTGTCGTAGAAGATGACATTGTGATTGCCGAACTCGACGCCCGGCTGAACGACCAGCCCGATGGCGCGCCCGAACGCCTCCGCCAGGCCTGCCTCCGCAAAGACCCGGCGGTGGACTTCGATCGTCTTCAGCGCCGCTGTCGCTGCCGTCGGCTCGATCGCTGTCAGGGCATGGTCGGCTCCGCCCGGCGGCGGCACTTCGGTGCCGATGACGTAAACCGGCATTGCGCCTCCGGCCCTCTTGGCCGAGGCCTCGGCAACTGCCGCCAGCCGGGCGGCGCGATGAGCCGTGGTTTCGTCGTCGAGCGCCAGTGCCTCGCCCTTGCAGCCCATCGAGGCGTCGAGATGAATCTTGCGGAACCCGGCCTCGACATAGGCGGCAACCATCTTCTCCGCCTCGGCCATCGCCTCTTCCGCCGGGCGGTCGCGCCACGGATTGGGGCCGAGATGGTCACCGCCGAGGATGATGCTTTTTTCGGGGCACCCCTCCTCGGCCGCGATCTTCATCACCAGCGACGCGAAATCGTCCGGCGTCATGCCGGTATAGCCGCCGAGATGATTGACCTGGTTGCAGGTCGCTTCGATCAGCACAGTGCTTGCCTGTTGCCGCCCGTGCCGGAGGGCGGCGCGCAGCACGATCGGATGGGCCGAGCATACGGAGACGATACCTCTGGGTTGGCCTTCGATCCTAAATCTGGCCAGTTCGTTGAGATGCACCTGCATCACGGCCGCCTTTCCGTTGACGCGATAAACGCATCGAGTTCTTGCCGAGTGCCGGCGCCTTCCATCGGCCCCAGCAGCGTGACGTTGCGGGCACCCGCGGCCGAGGCATAGGTCAGAGCCTGCTGTGGCGACATTCCGAGCCGCCGGCAGGTGAGATAGGCACCGCCGAAGCAGTCGCCGGCGCCGGTCGGGTCGACCTCCTGCACCAGGAATGCCGGAGCGTCGATGCGGTCTCCTTGGCTGTCGAAGTAGCTCGCGCCGCCGGCGCCGCGCTTCAGCACGATCTCCTTGACGCCGATCTCGAACAAGCGGCGGATCGCTTCCGCCTCGCCTTCGACACCTGCGGCACGCTCGAGTTCCTCTCCGGACGGCAGAAGCAGATCGGCCATGGCGACGAGCTTGGAAAAGCGGCGCTCCGTGTCCTCGTCCAGCTTCAATTCCTTGCGGATGTTCGGATCTACCGAGAGCGTGCCGCCGCGCGCCTTGACGATGTCGACCGCTCTGTCGATCACCGCGCGCGCACTCGGGACCGACAACGCCGAGCCCATGACGTGAAGATGCCCGGTCCGATCGATGAGATCACCGACCGTTCGAGACCAGCCGAAGCGCGCAGCTGCGGAGGTGGCGATGTTATAGACGAAATCTCTGGAGCCATCCTTGCGGTAGCGAACGAAAGCGCTTCCCGTCGGATAGGCCGGATCGATCGAGATCGCCGAGATATCGACGCCGTCGCGTTTGAGGCGATCGGTATTGACCCGGCCGAAATCGTCATCACCGACGGCGCCCACCATGGCGGCCTGACCGCCCATCCGGCCGCACTGTGAGATGAAGATCGCCGGCGCGCCGCTCGCAAACGGACCGACGAGCGGCTGGGCTTCGAGGAACCCGTCTCCAACCGTGGTCGCGACGATCTCGACGAGGATCTCGCCGACGCAAACCGTGGGACCAAGCGCGTCCGGAGCCAGTGTTAAAGCCATGTGCAATCCTGCTTTCGATCCCGGTTGTCTTTAACTCAGCGCCGATTGCACCGGCGCACCGTCCTCGCTGCCGAACTCCTCGTTTTCCAGCGACAGAAAGCGCTGGTGCAGCATGCAGGCCGCCCCGAAGGCGGAGCCGAACTCCGCATCATCGTCGACGACGATCTCCGGCGTGGGAAAAGCGATGCTTTGGCCTTCCGACATGTGGACCGCAACGCGGGCAGCCACCATCGGATAGAGGGATGCGACGGAGCCGCCGAGCACGATCCTGTCCGGGTCGAGCAGGCGACAGGCCTGCAGCAAGGCATAGGCGAGATGGCGCGACCAGGTTTCGGCGATATTGACCGCGGCCGGGACACGATCACGAACGTCGCCCAGGAATTCCTGCAGATCCGCGTCCTCGCGTCCGACAGCCTCGCGATACTGCCTGATCAGCACCTCGCGGCCGATCAACTGCTCGAACTTTTGGCCGCCGCTTCCCGGCACCAGCGTGTGGCCGATTTCTCCCGCCAGACCGTGGCCGCCACGGAATAACTTGCCGTCGATCATGATGCCGCCGCCGACGCCCGTTTCCATCAGCAGGAACAGGGTCACGCCTGCGGCGCCGTGACGGTAGCTGTCGCCGATCGCAAAGGCGTTGGCGTCGTTTTCAACCGCAATCGGGACGACGGTCGGGAAGGCTGACCGGCCAATCTCCTTCAACGGCACGTCTCGCCAGCCGATGATCGGCGCCAGGGTGACAAATCCATCCGGCTGGATATGGGCCGGCGTCGATATGCCCAAGCCCTTGCACCTTCCGATCATCCCTTTCGTCATCTCGCCGACGATGAGCTCGACACCCTGCGCGACGGCCTCCTCCACGGTCGAAGACGGTGTGTCGAACGCCATTTTCCGACATGCCCGAACCTCGGCGGAGAGATCGATCACTGCGGCCGATATATGTTCGACGCCAATTTCGATTCCGACGAAAAATGCAGCATCGGGCACCAGTTCGAGCAGGATGCCGGGACGACCGGCCCGGGAATGCTCCAGCCGCTGCTTGCCGCTGTCGTCCGACTCCTGAACGAATCCGCCTTCCGTCAGTGCAGCAACGATCTCTCCCGAGGAAGAGCGATTCATACCGAGCTTGCGGGCCAGATCGGCGCGGCTGAGGCTTCGGTGGGTGTAGATCGACTGCAAGGCGGCGACGATATTGTTCTGCCGGATCCTGCGCGGCGAACTTCCGATGGAGACGCTGTCGTTCATATTTCCATTCCCTTCACGCCGCCCACCCTTACACGACTGGAACAGGCTGTCAGAAGGATAATCAGGGTCGCGCGTTTGTGGCGCGGCGGCGCTTGGCCTCGTCATATTTCAGCTCGATGTAGCGCTTGGCGTGCGCCGCGAGCGGATCATTATCCTCCCAGGTATCACGCCAGATTGCGCAGGCGAGCGACAGGCCTTCGTCGACGACCGTCGTCGAGAAGCTCTCGAACACGACGTCGCCGATGTAGCCGATATCGAGCAGAGCGTCGAAAATCAGATCGAAATTGATGACGCCGTCACCCAGATAACCGCGATTGCTTTCACCGATGTGGAAGTAACCGATCTTGTCGCCGGTCAGGCGGATCGCGGCGGCCGGATTGGCTTCCTCGATGTTCATGTGGAACGTATCGAGATGGAGACGAACATGCTCCGATCCCGTCTCGGCGATGAACTTCAGCCCCTGCGCCGCGGTATTCAGCAGGTTGGTCTCGAACCGGTTGACCACCTCCAGCACGAGATCGACATTCGCCTGACGGGCGATTTCGCCGGTCGCGGCGATCGCGGCGACGCTGTTGTCCCAGCCCTTCTTCGTCGGCTGGCGATTGTACTTGGTGTGCGCGGAATAGAGAATCCCGCCGAGCTTGTTGCCGCCAATGTCACGGACGGCACGTACGGCGTCGGCCAGCGTCTGCTTGCCGGCGGACACCACAGACGCCTCCTCGCTTGAAACGTCCTTATCGAGCGGCAGACCCATGGTCACGCCAATCTCGACGTCAAGGGACTGCGCAAGTTTTGCCAGTCGATCGAGGTTGAATTTCTCAGGCCGCAGATAGGCAAATTCGATGGTGCGATATCCATGTTCGGCCGTCTTGTTGAGGGCCATCTCCAGCCCTTCCTGCGTTTGGCCGCCCGTCCATACAAATGAATGGATACCCAATCGACGCATAGGTTCTTCCTCCACGAAAATGCCGTTGATCGGGCATAGCTATGCCTTTTAGTTTGGTAAGGCAACAAATAATTTCGATGGTCACTTTTTTGCTGCTTGGCAAAATCTCTTTGCATTGCAGCATTTTATTTTGAGCTTGATGGCGTCAGCTTTTTCATGGAAATTAGTTTCTGCGGAAATCAATAGGATAGACCAATCATTTGCATGTTTAGACAACAAATGTTGCGCGATGGCGTTTTTTGGCCTACACAAATGCCGGCGAAATGATCTCGCTGCACTTTGGGGAGGATGAAATGAATTACGTTTTGAAGGCTAGCGCGCTTGCGCTGACGCTCGGCCTCGCTACTACCGCGTCGCCGGCCCGGGCTGACTTCTGGTCCGACGCCGGGGCTAAATACAAGGGCGTGACGCTGCACGGCGTCACCGAAAGCACCCCGCCATCGAACTACATCAAGAATGTTCTCGCTCCGGAATTCGAAAAGAAGACCGGCATCAAGGTCGAGATCGAGACGACATCCTGGGATCAGATGTACGACAAGGCCATCAAGGACATGGAAGCCAAGACCGGTATCTATGACATGGTCTATATCGAGCAGGACATCATCTACTCGTATCTGGCCAGGGACTTCCTCGTCGACATCACCAAGACGTTGAAAGATCAACCTGATCTGAAAGCGCCGACTTACGACGACTCCAACTTCACCAGCTTCGCCGACTACTTCAAGGACGCCAACGGCGATCTGTTCGGCACGCCGATGGAAGCCTTCCTGAAGACCTATCTCTATCGCAAGGACCTCTTCGACGATCCGAAGATCAAAGAGGCCTTCAAGAAGGAAACCGGCAAGGACCTGAAGCCGGCGACGACCCACGCGGAATATACCGAGATTGCCGAATTCTTCACGAAGTACGGCAAGGACAATGGCATGGAGCTCTGGGGCACGACCGCTCAGGCCCATACGGGCCATCCGGCCTCCTGGTATGAATTCTTCGAGTCCATCGTGCCTACCTTCGGCGTCTACAATTGGGGCATCGACGCCAAGAACAATTATGCGGCGACGGTCGAACACGGCGGCACCATGAACGGCGACAAGGCGAAGGCCGCGCTGAAATATTGGCTGCACCTGCGCGACATCGCACCGCCTGAATCGACGCAGTCGACCTGGACGGAAACCGCAACGACATTCGCTGCCGGCCGCGTCGCCCAGGGGCTGATCTATGGTGAGAATGCCGCATGGATCGCCAGCGATCCGGCGCAGTCTAAGGTGGTTGGACAGGTCGGTTTCGCTCTGCCGCCGCTCGAGCCGGGCGTATTGGACGATGCGAAAGCCGGAAAGGGCTATATCGGCTACTACGACGGCGGCGCCTTCGGCGTGCCGGTGACCTCCAAAAACAAGGAAGCGTCGCTGCTGTTCCTCGAATTCATCGGCCAGAACGAAGTGCAGCCAGAATGGGCCATCGCTGCACCGCGCATCACCAACAAGGCAACCTTCGACGACCCGAAGGTGAAAGAGATGGATACCAAGCTCGGCGGCTTCTACACGATGCTGAAGGACGAAGGCAAACTGTTTGCGGGCGCTCCTCCCTACCCCTTCCATGCTCAGGTGCGTGAAGCGACCGCGCCGATCTTCTACGACATCCTGACCGGCAAGATCGGCGCCGATGAAGGCCTCGACCAGATGGCGGCCAAGGCCGAAGAGGAACTCACCTCGCTCGGCTATCGCAAATAAGACCTCCTCCCCAACTGCCGGGTCGTTCCGACGACCCGGCATCTTTCGCTCCCGGCTGGAGCGGACGTCCATATAGCGTTCAATGGGGGTAGGCGATGCATTCGCAGAAGCTCGGGTGGCTGTTGCTGTCACCGACCATAATAATCCTCGGGCTGTTCGGGATCTTTCCGTTCATCTACGTACTTTGGGTCTCGTTCCATGCATGGAACCCGTTCGCGGCCAATCCGGGCATGGTCTTCAACTGGGCCGATAATTATCGGCGGCTCGTCTTCGACGCCCAGTTCCTGGCATCGCTCGGCATCACCCTGGCATTCGTCTTCTTCGCGGTCGTATCGGAGCTGGTGCTCGGCTATATCCTCGCCCAGGCGCTGCTCAAGGACTTCCCCGGAAAGGCGGTGTTTCGCACGATCCACACCCTGCCGCTGATCATGGCGCCGATCATCGTCGGCTCCGTTTGGAAGCTGATGACCACGCCATCGATCGGCATCATCCCCTATCTTCTGAGGAACTGGTTCGGCTACGATCTGAATATCGGCCAGAGCGCCGTTGCGGCCTTCACGGTGACGGTGATCATGGACATCTGGCACTGGACGCCGCTCGTCACCCTGTCGCTGATCGCGGCCCTCGTCTCGCTTCCGCCAGACCCGTTCGAGCAGGCGCAGATCGACGGCGCCGGCAAGAGCCAGATCTTCTGGCACATAACGCTTCCCTTGATCCGCCCGGCTTTGCTCGCTACGGTGTTCATCCGGCTGATGGACGCGCTGCGCACCGTCGACGAGGTGCTGATGCTGACCGGAGGCGGCCCGGGTTCATCGACGCGCTATATCGGCGTCCATATTTTCCGGGAAGTCTTCCCCAAGACGAATTACGGCTATGGTTCGGCCATCTCGGTCATCGTCCTCTACCTCACCATCGTCGTCTGCTGGCTGCTCTATGTCGGCCTGATTGCGCCCCGTGTGAAGAGAGGCTGACGCGATGAAGAACCAGACCCCCTGGCTGCCGGTCGTGTTGTGGACCTTGATCAGCCTGGCGACGCTTTTCCCGATCTACTGGCTCTTCGTCATATCGGTGAAACAGCCATTCGACCTGTTCTCGACGCCCGACGTCATTCTCCGGAGCTTCTTCTGGAAGAACTATCAGGATGTGCTGACCAATCCGACCTTGCGCGGATACATGCTCAACTCGATGATCATTTCGTCGGGCAACGCGCTGCTCGTCACCACACTCGGCTTTTTTGCCTGCTACGCGCTGAGCCGCTTCGACCTCGCCGGCAAGGAAAGCATCTTCTTCTGGACGATCACCAACCGCATGGCGCCGCCGGCGGTCTTCCTGCTGCCGCTTTTCCTGCTGCTGACGCAGGTCTACAGGATCGGCGACTTCTCGCTCGCCGATTCCCGGCTGGGCATGATCCTGGTCTATTGCTCCTTCAACCTTCCCTTCGCCATCTGGACGCTACGCCCGACGGTGGAAGGCATTCCGAAGGAGTTGGACGAGGCAGCCTATATGGATGGCGCCAGCCCATGGACCGTGCTCTATGACATCGTCTTTCCCTTGGCGCGGCCGGGACTTGCGGTGACGCTGATCCTGACTTGGGTGTTTGCGTGGAACGAATATCTGCTGGCAGCGACGCTCACCAACTTCAACGCGCGGACGCTGACCACCGGCCTGTCGGAATATGTGACGACCACGGGGACTGCCTGGGGCATCATGGCAGCGATCTCGATGCTGACCTTGGTTCCCGCCCTCATCGTCTTTTCGGTGGTGCAGCGTCACATCGTTGCCGGCCTGACCTTCGGTGCGGTGAAAGGGTAAAGTCATGACGTCTCAATCAGGAAATAACGAACGCAAGCCGGGCTTCCTGCCGATCGAAACGAACTGGTTCGACCGGCTCTTCATCTCGGTGGTGATCTGGGTCGCGCTCTCGCTGTTCTGGATGCGGTTCATCGAACCGTCCGGGCTTTCGGTATGGTTCGCAGCGGCAATCTCGGCGGTGCTCGGCGCCTATATCGTCTGGAAGGGATGAGCCGATGACTTCCGTCAACACACAAGCCGCGTTGCTTTAGGGAGGAACGAGATTGGCAAATGTACAGGTTAGCGACGTCACCAAGAGGTATGGCGCGCTTCAGGTGATGCACGGCGTGAGCGTCGACATCGAGGACGGCGAATTCGTCGTGCTGGTCGGCCCCTCCGGCTGCGGCAAGTCCACGCTGCTGCGCATGATCGCCGGTCTCGAGACCGTCAGCGGCGGCGACATCCGGATCGGCGGCCGTGTCGTCACCAACGCTCCGCCGAAGGAGCGCGACATCGCGATGGTCTTCCAGAGCTACGCGCTCTATCCCCACAAGACGGTGGCGGAGAATATGGGCTTTCCGCTGAAGATGGCCAAGCGCCCCAAGGCGGAGATCGACGAGAAGGTCGGCAGGGCGGCCGAGATCCTCGACCTGACGCGCTATCTCGACCGCTATCCGAAGCAACTGTCGGGCGGGCAGCGTCAACGCGTGGCGATGGGCCGCGCCATCGTCCGCGATCCGCAGGTGTTCCTGTTCGACGAACCGCTGTCGAACCTCGACGCCAAACTTCGCGTCACCATGCGCGTCGAAATCAAGGAACTGCACCAGCGGCTGAAGACCACCACCGTCTATGTCACGCACGATCAGATCGAGGCCATGACGATGGCCAACAAGATCGTGGTGATGCGCGACGGCAGGGTCGAGCAGATCGGCAGGCCCCTCGATTTGTATGACTTCCCGGTCAACCTCTTCGTCGCCGGCTTCCTCGGCAGCCCATCGATGAACTTCCTTCAGGGCCGTGTAGAAACCCGAAACGGCAGCAAGGTCGTCGTCACCGACCAGGGCGTTGCCCTTCCGGTGGAAAATACCAATGCGGACGAGGGAAGAGCCGTTACCTATGGCATCCGACCGGAGCACATCACCATCGGCGACAACGGCGTTCCGGTGGAGGTCTCGGTGTTCGAGCCCACTGGTTCGGAGACATTGATCTTCGGCCGCACGGGAGGCGTGCCGATCGACGCGCTGATCCGCGAGCGCATCGAGGTCGATCCCGGACGGACAATGTACTTCCACATCGATCCCCGCCGTGCACATATCTTCGATCGGGAAACGGGCCAGCGACTGTAAGGGAGACGACCATGGACTTTAATGGAAAGACCGTCATCGTTACCGGTGCCGGAAAAGGCATCGGACGCGAAATTGCACGGATGCTCGCAGAACGGGGTGCGAAGGTCAGCGCCCTGACCCGGAGTGCTGCCGACGTCGACGCGCTGCGAGGGGAATCCGGCTGCCGCGCCATACAGGTCGATCTCGCCGACGCCGATGCGACGAGGAAGGCGGCGATCGCTGCCCTTCCCGCCGATTTCCTCGTCAACTGCGCCGGCACGACCGAACTTCAACCGTTCCTGGAGACGACAGTCGAGGCGTTCGACCGCCTTGTCGCGGTCAATACGCGTGCGCCGATGATCGTCGCGCAGGAATATGCCCGTTTCCTGATCAGGGAGGGCCGCAACGGCGCCATCGTCAATGTCTCGTCGGTTGCCTCCTTCATCGGCCTCCCCGACCACGCGGCCTATTGTGCGTCGAAGGGTGGGTTGGATGGCTTGACGCGAGTCATGGCCAAAGAGCTCGGGCCGCACGGCATCCGCGCCAATGGCGTCCACCCGACGGTGACGCTGACGCCGATGGCGGTGAAAGCATGGAGCGATCCCGAGAAGGCCGCCGGAATGATGCAGCGCATTCCCGTCGGCCGCTTCGCTGAACCGGCTGATGTCGCCGAGGTTGTTCTGTTCCTGCTCTCGGATGAGGCGGCAATGGTGAACGGGATATCGATGCCGGTGGACGGCGGCTATATGATTGCCTGAGGTCGGCAGCGCCGCGTCTTGCAAGGGTCACAAGGACACAGGCGGCGACTTTGGCTTCTGCACCAAACGGCGCAGCTGTTCCTGATCGACAAAATCATCCGTCACGCCGGCCTCCTTATCCGGATGACTGAAAACAAGCCCGTCGGAATCCTCAAGCTGCAGAGCCTGCTCCGTATTCATGATCCCGAGCGGCTGGCGCTCATACTCGGACTCGAGCGCCGCCTCGACGATGGCCTTTTTCTTGCGCATGTCATCTCCTCCGTTCACGAGAGCCTTTCCGGGTTAGATGAACCCGGAACGCTCTGGGGTAACGGACGGCCGGACTCGCGGTTCCCATCCGAGGATTCACGATATGAAACCAGATGACACGAAGGCTCCGATCGATATGCGACCGGCGGCCGCGCGGGCGGTCTAACTCGGCGAGGCGTCAGGCCCGCCGGCGGCTCTTTGAATCAAGCGGGCAACCACTTCAGTCCGGTTTTGCGCCTGCAGCTTTCGCATTATGTGCTGCAGATGCATCTTCACCGTATGCCCTGACAAATTGAGTTTTCCTGCAATGACCTTATTTGAACAGCCGGATTGCAACTCAGCGAGGACATCCGCCTCCCGGGGAGTGAAATCGGCAAGCGCCAAGTACTGCGTTCTCTCATCCAAGCTTTTTTCGGCCTCACTTCTGGCCGGGCTATGCTCATTCGAGCCGTTTGCGGCCGTCCCCAAAAGCTGTGGGAAAAATGTTCCTCCTGCCAGAACCAGACGAAGACCGGCAAGGGCAATGTCGATGGGAAGGGAGGTCGAGAAAAAGCCGCGGATGCCCATCTTGAGCGCCTGACGGGCGATGATGGCGTCATCCGTACTTGAGAGCAACGTGATAGGAATCTCAGGAAAACGTGCAGCGATCGCGGCGAGATCATCGCGCAGGCTCGTGCTCTCAACGCCTCTCCCGGCCAGATCCAATGCAATCAAACGCACCTCGGCTCCAAGCGCCCGATCGAGACTCTCGGTCGAGATCAAATCGATAAAGTTCCACCCGGCGAGTTCACGCTCAAGAAGCTTCACCACGGTCGTGCGCGCCAGTGTCGAATGCTCAATAATGATCACAGTTGGTGCATTGCGCCGGCGCTTTATTCCAGCACTGTCGGACACTTGCGTGCTCCCCAGAAGTTGTGCAACCCAACAGCTATTCATATTATTCCAGTTCTCGCTGCATGTCATGATAAAAAGCGAGTGTATTCTCAATATCAATAGTCTGATCTCTCACGATAATTCTTATAGTCTATAAGATATCATCGATAGATAATTGTGGCTCGCAGAGCACATTCAAGATATTTTTCATCATGAGCTTCTGGTTCGACTTGCCCGTGAAGAGTTTTGAGTCTTCGAAAAATTACGTACGGGAAGCGGGTAAACAAATCTTCAAAAGACACTGAAAAGCCAACCGATCTTCTACCGCCATATTCGGCAATAAGCTGCTCGATACAACGATCCATCGATCGGCGCGGCCTTGGTTGCCTATCGCAATTCAATACAGCCGTAAACATCGACAGCAAAACGACAAACGCGAAGAGCAAAAAAGTCTGAGATCGCCGACTACCCGTTATGATTACTGAAAACTGCGTTCTGATGACGCATTAATACCAGTTTAGCATCGTTTTTCCCTTTGGAACCGCGCCGGCGCCGACAGATCACGGCCTCCATCGGCCGGAATCGTCGACAATGGATAAGATCATGGTGGAACGGTTGGTATCCGTGAGCCGGCCGTTGCGGCCCATGCCGGCCGAAGAGACGAATACCGGGCGGGAAGCGAACCAACATATGGTTTGAAAAATGGCACCAGGAACAGTCTCGTGCCGTTGGGCCTGCGCACTACAAGTGAGGATTCTATCATCGAGAACAGGATGTCGTCCGAAAACCGCTCACACTTCATTCTCTGGCTATGCATGATTCTCTAGCTATGCATGAAACTCAGAATGCCGTCTACGAGAGCCGAATGGGCGTCCGTGAGGTTGCCCTCTCCGCCGTGGCCCCCGATACCGGCCAATTGAAGCGCGTGCTGATCATAGAGAACATGATCGACCTGTTGGGCGTCCGCCGTTCCACCGGCGGGAACGGCAATGTTGATGGGATGGAAATAACCGAAATTAACGTCGACCATGCTGCCGGTCGACGATCCGTCGCCGCCACCGCCACCGGCATGGTTGCCGGTAAAAATCGTGTCCGACGACAGGTTGAAGCCACCGCCATTACCGCCGATGCCTGCGATCTGCACAGTGCCCTGATCGAAAATGACGTTGTTTGTCTGATGAGCCTCCGCCGAGCCGCCTGCGGCGCCGATGGCGATGTTGATCGGCGAGAAGATGGCGATGCTCACGTCGACCATGCTGCCGACGAAATATCCATTGCCGCCGTGGCCCGCGTAAAAGTCGCCGGTCAATGTCAGCGCAGTTCCCGGGCTCATCGACGAGCCATGGGTCGCGACATTATGGTCTCCACCCGAGCCGCCCATGCCGCCTATCTGGGTTGCGCCCTGAAGGAACATTGCGTTGTTCGATTGGTCGGCGTGAGCCTCCGCGCCGGGGCCAGCGGCCACGGCAGTATTGACGGGGGCAAATAGCGCGACTTCAGTGCTGACGAGACCACCGTAGAAGACGCCATTGCCGCCGGTGCCGGCATGACTGGCGCCCTCGCCGCTGCCGATGGCAACATTGCCGCTTCCGCCATTCCCGCCGATCCCAGCCATTTCGGTGGGATGCTGATTGATGAGCGCATCGTTGCCCTGGAAAGCGTCGGCACTCGAATGAGGTCCCGCGATCGCCGCATTGGACGGCATGAAGACGGCCAGTGCGTTGCTGCTGATCACGCCTTCGCTGATCCCGTCACCACCGCTGCCGGCTGAATTATGGCTTGGACCGGAAGCGACATCCAATGGAAGCCAGGTCGGCACCAATGCCAGGTGCCCCGCGGCCACGTTGGGGGCGAGGTGTTGATCGGTGCCCGTCTTGGGCAGGTCTTCCAATAAGGGACGAGATTCCGCCATTACCGTCTCCATTCGCGGTCGACCGCAGATCCGCCAAGCATGCGGCGCCTTGCAGCCTGAATTGTTGAGGCATTGTGCATCTGAACCTAGCAAAAGCAGAGCCTGCAATTCGTCTACATCCAGTCGGCTAGTTCTGTAGCCATTTGGCTGTCATGGCCGACGTGCCCGTTGTGCGCGTTGAAAGCCACCAAATCGGTCTTTGGATGAGAGGTCTGGCGTCGCTTCGGTGAAGTCGAAGACACGATCATGACCATGCCGCCCTGCGCCAAATCACCAAACACCAATCCAAATAACGCCAGCCATAGCAAGTATACATCCCAAGGAATGTCCCCGAATATCCGGGTAGTTCGAAGTTTAAATCGCAGGCAATATTCGTCCGCGGTCGTATTGGCTGCGGTGACATGCTGGAACGCAGGCCGCAGGGGGACGCCGTAAAAACAAACACGCACCAAACCAAGTAGAAGGAGTGACATCAATGCCTATTCCACAAATCTCCGACACGATTCATCTCAACCATCCGGATGCGGGTGACGCGAATGCCGGCAACGGTGGTGATGGCCACAATGATGGGAACATCAACTACAACCCGGTCGCCTATGTCGACCCCACACAAAAGGTCTACGGGGCAACGACCGATGTGCACAACGGCGATCACGTTTGGCAGACGGCAGATTGGGACGCCGGCCATGGCGGAAACGGTGGCTTTAGCCAAGCCCAGAACAACTTCCTGGCGGCACTCGCGCATAGCGGCCCCGGCGGCGACGGCGGAGATTCCAACTCCAATGGCAGTCAAGGAAACACAAGCGGCGGCGACACGGCTGCGGTGGCTGCGGCGACGACCGCGACACAATATACGCAGCTTATGGCCGATCAGCATGCCACCATCCTCGCCGGTGTCGGCGGTAACGGCGGCAACGGAAACATGGCTCATGGCGGCGATATCTCGTCGGCATTGGTTCACTCGGATCCCGAAACGACGACAGTGACCAATTCTCTCGATCACTTCATAAACGCCTTCGGTCATATCGACGTCGACCATCTCGGCTCCTGAATTCAGACATCAAGGGCCGCTGGTTTCGGCCGGCGGCCCTCAAGGTAAGCAGCCTCTTCTTGTCAGTATCAAGTGCAGCGAGATCTGATAATGACAACGATTTCCATAAAGCCACCGCTCCCGCCGACACAGCTTGTTGTTGCGTTCCGGGCTTGTGCCGGAGCCTTCGGGTTGGTCTTCCTTTACAGCTGCGGCTACAATCTCTTTCTTCTCACGCCTTCCATCTATCTCCTGCAGATCTATGACAGGGTCCTGTCGAGCCGAAGCACCGACACGCTCCTGATGCTGACGATGATCATCGCCATCGCTGTCCTGGTCGGGTCGACGCTGGATATCGTGCGCAGGGCAGCGCTTTCGCGCATCGGCAGCTGGCTGGACCACAGGCTGCGGCCCATGGTGCTCACCGCATCGTTCGAATATGCCGCTCACGCCGATACGGGAGCAGCCACCGAGTGCTACAGGGATCTCGCCGCATTACGGCAGTTCCTCGATTCACCGGCCAGCTCGCTTTTATTTGACGTTCCCTGGGCGCCGGTATTCCTGCTTCTGCTCTTTCTTGTTCACCCGCTGCTTGGAACCATCGGTCTTCTGTGCGCAGTTGCGCTGCTGCTGTTTGCGTTGGCGACGGAACTGGCGACGCGGGCGCCGCTTGCTCACGCCAATCTTGCCCTTTCGCGGAGCTATCTGCGATTTGCGACCGCGCTGAAAAACATCGAAGTGATCCGGGCCATGGGCATGCAGGACGGCGCAGCGCTGATCGTCTATCGCGATGCGGAAATGGCAAGAAGGGCCCAGGACATCGCGATGCATCGCACGGAGATCATTCTTGGTTTCTCCAAATCGATCCGCACGCTTGCGCAGATCCTGATGATGGGATCGGCGACATGGCTGGTGCTCGTCAACAGCGGCAGTCCCGGAATCATCTTCGTTGCGAGCCTGCTGCTCGGGCGCGGGCTCGCACCGATCGAAGGCGCAATGGGGGCATGGCGCTCCTTTATGTTCGCGCGCAACGCCTTCAATCGCTTGAACAGAATGCTGATAACAGTTGCATCGGAATGCGATGCCCGAATGGTGCCGCTGCCGGAACCCAATGGCCTCGTTCTCGATAATGTCAGCTATATCAAGCCATTCGCCGATCGGCCGATATTGAGCGATATCACATTGCGCCTGGCGCCTGGCGATTGCATTGCGCTCATCGGTCCGTCGGGGTCGGGAAAATCGACACTTGGTCGCATCATGGCGGGCGTCGTGCCGGCGACAAGCGGATATGCGCTTCTCGGCGGGGTCGATATCTCGGCTCTGCGCCTTTGCGGGGGAACCTGCCATGTCGGATACCTGCCGCAGGATATCGAACTCTTCGGCGGAGCAATCAAGGATGTGATCGGCCGGCTGGACGGAGGTGATCCCGGCAAGGCAATAGACGCCGCAAAGCTGGTTGGATTGCACGACGCGATCATGCGGCTGCCGCAGGGCTACGAGACCGACATCGGTGAAGGTGGCAACCTGCTCCTGCGGGCGCAGCGCCAACAGCTGGGACTGGCACGGGCGGCCTATGGAAATCCGTCTCTTATCGTTCTCGACGATCCGAATTCGAGCCTGGATTATGACGGCGAACGCATGCTGTTTACCGCAATCGAGCGCATGAGATCCAGGGGGATGACCGTGGTTATCATAACGCATCGGATGGGGATCCTGCCGGTCACCAACAAGATTGCCATCATGCGTAATGGAATGGTGGCTGCCTTCGGCGACAGCGAGCGGATCTATGAAACCTATCTTCAACCACCGGCTCGAACGGGAACCTAGGGAGTGACGATGCCATGACCCTTGTTCCACTGGACGCAACGCCGGCGAAACTTTCAAATTCGTCAAGGATGGGCCAGCGGTTTGCTCAACGATCGACAGCCAGGCAACAGACGGCCTATCTGCCGGTGATCGAACAAAAACAGCGCGGACCCGCCGCCCCTTCGCCCATGCCGGTGCTCAGAGGCGTCGTCTGGACGGGCAACCTGCTGATCCTGGTCTTTGTGATTGGATTGGGAATCTGGTCGGCTCTGGCGCCGCTGCATAGCGCTGCGGTCGCGTCGGGCGTGATCGAACCGGAGACCAGCCGCAAGACCATTCAGCACCTGGAAGGCGGAATTGTGCGACGAATTCTTGTCAGAAACGGCGATACGGTGATGGCCGGGCAAATCGTGATAGAACTCGACGACACGAAGTCCCGCTCGGAGCGCGACAGCATTCAAGGCCAGCTTTGGGACGCCGAAGGCAGCCGCGCCCGCCTGCTTGCGGAGCAAACGGGCGGCGACCATGTCGCCTATCCCGAGGATCTCAGAGCGGCCATGGACAAATATCCTTCGGTCAATGCGATTCTGATCGGGCAACAGAAAATCTTCGAAGCCCGCCGCCGGGTCATGCAGGCGGAAATTCAGATCGCCAATGAAAAAATCGCGCAGGTGCGGCAGGAAATCGTCGGACTTGGCGCGCAGAAGGCAGCGCTGGCCGACAGAGCCGCAATCTCGCAGGAAGAACTGGATCAGGTTACGGTCCTCACTGCTAAAGGACTGGAACGAAGGAGCAGGCTTCTCAACCTGCAGCGCGAAAAAGCAGACCTTGACGGCCAGCAGGGCCAAGTCGAGGCACAGATCGCTCGCGCCTACCAGGTGATCAGCGAGGCACAGGCCGATCTCGCAAAGCTTGAAAGCGACCGGTTGAGCGAAGTCGCCCAGGGCATGCGCGATACGGAAAGTCGGATCATGCAATTGCGCGAGCGCTTGCGGGCGATCGACGACCAGCTTTCAAGGACCGATATCAGGGCTCCCGAAGATGGAACAATCATGAACCTGCGTATCCACACATCAGGCGGGGTGGTCGGCGCGGGCGAACCGCTCGTCGATCTACTGCCACGCTCCGATCGCCTGATTGTCTCTGCCCATGTCAGACCGGAGGACATCAATCTTGTCCATGCGGGGCTAGAGGCACAGGTTCACCTCCTTCCATACAATCAGCGGCGCGTTCCACTGCTGAAAGGTCGGGTCGAGTATGTGTCAGCCGACCGCCTCACCGATACGCAGAGCGGCCAGCCCTACTTTGCCGCGACAATCCGCGTAACGGACGAGCGGCTGGCGAAAATGCGTGATGTCGAACTGGTCGCGGGCATGCCCGCACAGACACTGATCGAAACCGGCAAAAGCAGCGTAGCGCTCTATGCTGTCAGACCGCTTCTCGACAGTTTTAACAGAGCATTTCGTGAGGACTGAAGCGGTGATGGGCAAACGAAAATTTGACGACGACCAGATTACGGGCATTCTGAAGGAGCATCAGGCCGGAGTGACGGTGGCCGATGTTTGCCACAGATACGGCATCAGCGAGCCGACCTTCTATCGGTGGCAATCGCTGCAGTTCGGAAATGTCGGCCTCCATGCCAGAAGGGTGAGAGCCCTGGAGGAGGAGAACCAGAAGCTCAAGAAGCTTTTGGCCGAATCCATGCTCTCGGCGGCAACACTGAGCGAGATGCTGGCGAAGACATCGAAGGGGCGAAACTGACCGCTGAACAGAGCGGTCAGTCGGCCGCCTTCTGGTCCGCGCCACCACGCTTCGCGCTGCTATCAGTGCGCCACTGACCTCGCGTCCTGGTCGATTTGGCCCGGGCGGATCATCGACTATACTGCACCGGAACTGCCGTGCCGGATGCCGATGCACTCATCCTGGGAAGGCAACGGCGCCCGGCAGCTCGAGAGTCAGGGATTTAAGCGCTCGCGCCGGATGTTGCGAAGAGTCGACGATGACTTCATTGGTTATGACGGACGCATTTCAACGTCTCAGCCTCGCGCTCGCGATCGGCATCCTCGTCGGCATCGAACGTGGATGGCAGGAACGCGAGGCCGCGCCGGGCAAGAGAGTGGCGGGCATCCGCACCTATGGCCTGTCGAGCTTCCTCGGCGGCATTTGCGGTTTTCTGCAGCCGATCACCGGCCCGATCCTGCCGACGGCGATCTTTGCGTTTTTCTGCATCACCATCCTCAGCTTCAGCCGCATGCAGGCCGAGCAGGAGAAAGACTACAGCGCAACCGGCGCTATCGCCGCGATCACGGTGTTCGCGCTCGGCTTCGGCGCCGTGGTTGCCGACATGACGGCGACGGCGGCGAGTGCCGTGGCCGTGACGGCGCTTCTGGCGGCGCGGGAGCCGCTGCATGGATTTCTCCGGAAACTGACCTGGCTCGAGTTGCGGGCCGCGCTGATCCTGCTGACCATGACGGTTGTCATTCTTCCCATTCTTCCCAATGAGACGGTCGACCCCTGGGACATGATCAATCCCTTCGAACTGTGGATGCTGACCGTCCTGGTGGCAGCCGTCTCATTTGCCGGTTACGTGATGATCAGGCTCAGCGACGCCACGGCCGGAATACTGCTGACAGGCGCCTGCGGCGGCATCGTGTCCTCAACGGCGCTGACCCTTTCCTTTGCCCGCCAGTCGGTCGAGATGCCCGCCCTCTCACCGCTGCTTTCGGCAGGAGCGATGCTGGCTGGAGCCGTATCGCTCACCCGCGTGCTGTTGATCTGCGGCGTCATCGCGCCGGATGTGCTGATGGAACTCGCCGCATCGCTCGGCCCGGCTGCTGCGATCCTTGCCGCGGGCGGTGGCCTTGCCGGATTGTGGCGGCGCTCCGAGGGCGGTTCCGATTTTTCACCGAAAAATCCGCTGGAGGTGATGGTCGTTTTCCGCTTTGCACTTCTGCTTGCCGCCGTGACCATCGTGACACGGGCGACATTGGCCGCCTTTGGAACTCAGTCGCTGCTTGCCGTCGCCTTCATCACGGGACTGGGCGATCTCGATGCGATCACCCTCTCGATCACCAAGCTGTCGTCGCCAGCCGTGCCTGCGGATGCGGCCGCCCACGCGATCGCGGTTGCCGCCTGCGCCAATCTCCTTGCCAAAGCCGGTCTTGCGGCAAGTGCTGGAAGCCTCGGCTATTCGGTGCGGCTGGCGATCACAACCGGCATAGCGATCCTTGTCGGCGCGGCCGGCTTGTTGCTGACGTGAACGGCTTGCCGCCAAAGCCGCGCGGCCGACGGAACAACCGTTGATCGGTTTTTCCCATTCTATCCAAATTGCGCGGGCAAGATCGGCGGCGCTCCAGCGAAAGCATTCTTTGTTAACGTGTGGACTTCACTTAATCGCTGCAATCCATCGAGCAATGTCTCGATGCGCCGACTGGAAGCCGATCGCGCGCTTTATCGCGCCAAGCAGCCGGGCCGAAATCAGGCCGTCATGCCGAGCCTTCCGCCGACATGCAGATACAGCGGATCGGTGCATAAAGATTCTAAAGTCCGAGTCGGCGGCGCAGACCACCGGTGCTGTCCTCCTGCTGAGCATTTGGTCAGCTGCCGCCCCGACGGGTCGCTAGAGATCCAAGCGGCCGGCGGAGACGAGAAGTATCGGACTTGCGGCTTCGACCTCAAACTATCTCCGCTCGACCGTCAAAACCATCGGCATAGCCCAAGCGGCCTGAAGAATCGGCCAACGCAGCAGTTTGACATTGTCATCCTCGACCTGCGCTTCCCATCGCGCATAAAATTTCTGGCTATAGCCGTTCAGCCGGACGCTGCGGCAAGCGATGGGTCCGCCGTCGAGGTTGAGGGCTACCTTGAGATCCAGCGGCGACGCCTTGAGAAATTCCGCCAAGCGGTCAAGCGAGAAGAATGCTTCCTTCGTCGTGCCGATCACGATGCGGCCTGAGCCATCCTTGGCGACAAAGGTACGGTTGGCCAGCCAGCGGCTTTTCACGTTCACATGGGTTTGCCCATCGTCGCCGATGAGGAGCGGATAAGAAACCATCGCATTCGTCGCGCCGGCAAAGGCACTTCCCCAATCTTGGTGGGTCAGGTCACGGATGTCAGAGGAGGCAGCATCCGCGATGAAGGCGCCGGCCTTCGCATCATACTGCCTGGGACCCATCGCTACCACCAGCGACCCCGGCTGCACGGCCGGGACTGGGTTCTTCAACGCCAATTGCATCGACGCCGATAGCCGCTCATCGTCAGGCTTCACGGTGATCCAGTAGGTTCCGCCACGGCGCAAGACCGTGTTGAACCCATAGGCGCCGGCGACCTGCCAGAGCCAACCGGCGCCGACAACAATCATAACGGCCAAAGCTGCAGTCAGCCCGAATAGGAGCTTGCGAATTACTGACATCAAAAATTCTCTATAAGCAAATAGTTAGGTTCAACATGCGACGCGATGCGTTTGCCCTGCGCAGATGCGATTTTAAGTGAGGCTTTTCTACGACGTCCAAATATGCTGGAACGGTCACCCGGACAGATGGATGCGTTTGGGGGGGTCGAGCGGCGACTTCAACACAGCCTCATGGATTGGCGGCACCAAAGCCAGCGGGCGATCGAGGGTTCTGGTGTGAGATCCGGCGACGCAATCGCCAACAAGATGAGCGAGGCCGGCGACCAGGCTCATCAAGAGATCCATCGCCATCTCACAAGCTTCTGCTCGACCGCTCCCTAGGTACGTCATGGAAGATGACGATGAGCCCATCATTCATCGATATCGGTTCGAACTTCGCGGCGTATGCAATGGGTTTCATACGCCTGGTTCCCCCTCATGGCTTCCTTTCGCGCGCCAGCAACGGATTTTGGCGAAATTCCGTTCTGCGCGTTTTCGCACCTCGCCCATCTTTTTTTCTTGATGGGGGAGTGTGTCAAGCTCGGCTTCCAACCGTTCATAGATCGGCAATAGCCGTAAGCTTTCGGAGCCAAGGCGGACCATTGCGCGAGCAGGTCAAGGATGAGCGTCACGATGCTTGTCAGGGTTTCGGCGGCGGAGGCGGGCTACCTGCCCACAACAAAGATGCCAGGACCACCAGGCCGTAGATTACAATCGCCATGCCAAGGATCAGAAGGGCTAAGCCAATTACATTGAACCATGTGGGAAACTGCCGCGTGGGCAGCAACATAAATGGTTTGGCGATACTGTTCTTGCTTCGAACGTTGACTATCTCTGGCAAGGGCGCAGTTGACAGAAGGGCCACGGAGAAAAACTCCTTGCCTGCAAGTGTCGGCACCTTCAGCGAAAACCTTCCATTGAGAAGGTGAGCCTGAGAATATTCACGCGGGTTCCAAATTTCAAAATGCTGAGGCTCCCAGTTGAAAACAATTTCGATGTCCTCAACTGCGGCACGGCCGGTGTTAGTCACCCAGATCTCACGCGTATTAATTAAAAGCTGCGTCCCGTTCGGACCCGCGTTCGGAAGCAGGAAAGAATGTTGATGTCGGTTAGCCCACCTCAAACGTCCTTTCGCCAGAGCGATCTGCGTCAACACAATAGTCACGATTGTAATTATGGCCGTCTGTGCAAATGGTGAGCTTAGAATTTTGAACAGCACGGTCACGGCTCTTTCACAAAAGGGTTTGGGCCGATCCCGCCGAAGCTCTTTGTTTCGGCGGGGCGGTGTTTAAGCAAGGGGATCTGCTAGGTCACCCGGCCCTAATGGAGATCACGCTTTTCCCGAGCAATCTGCTCGCTGCCAGGATGGCGCTTGCCCTTCAGCACTTCGTTGACCCGTCCCTGATTGACGCCGAAGCGGAAGGCGATCTCGTGCTGATACTCGCCGTTCCAACTGTGTAGCCAAACCTGTACGGCGTCGTCGAGGGTGAGGCGGTGGTTTGTATGCTTCATTTTCGAGTTTCCTATTGGTTAAGAAACCTCGATCTGCTTGACAGGCCATCCTCCCGAAGTATCCTTGGGATTGTTAAGGGGTGAGCTGTTTCGCCGATTGAGGCATTCGGTTTATTCGACACGAGGCCGGGGTTGCACCCCCGGCCTTTTTCGTGCGCTGCTCGCCCGATCGGCGACCAGTGGGGAAAGTAAAATGTAAACACACTGAGTCCGTCAAGGGGTTGAAAGTTAACGCCCGTGGACCGGGTGCATACGGTAAGCATCTGCACCAACTAACTTTTTTCCAATCCACAATTAAAAGCTGTTTAAAATCAATGTGTTTCACCTGAAACACTAACCCTATGAAAATACTTGTGAAACCGCGCCATTAACCTGCGGCTTTCCACACAATTCACAGTTTGGACTTGTCGGCGGCCGCATTTGGTGGGCACGATTAAGAATCGCGACGATGCGTTTCGGCAAAAGTCCATCACAACGTTTTCCAGAAGTGATTCTCTGGGGTGCTTGTCGATGGTCAGGTCAAGGCCGCCGAGCTAGGTGCTAATTCACTCGCCAGTCGGAAAGTTTTGGGGGCATCTGCTGGCGCAAAGGGGTGCGGGGGAGGCAGTATTTCAGCAGCTATTCTTCTTCACCAAGTCGAAGCTCCAGGCGCGCCGATCGGACGAATCTGGTGGCCGACGCGGCAGCCAATTTCGAGGCGGAATTGCACAAACGAAAACGAAAGCCTGTCAAACCCGCATCAATAATCTGTCAAACCACTACGAGCCGCGCAGGCACAGAAGTCGAAAAGATAACGATCATCAGTGATGGTGCTGTGGTGCCCAGGACCGGAATCGAACCAGTGACACGCGGATTTTCAATCCGCTGCTCTACCAACTGAGCTACCTGGGCTAACCTGCTTCCGATGGTTCCCTTTGGAAAAAGAACCGCGGGGCCTTGGTTCGCCCCGGAAGCGAGCGGGGTTATAGCATCTTGTTCGGCCATGGCAAGCGTCAAATGACTCTTTTTTGACGGTCTTGCCGGTTTTGCGGATTCATGAGGAAAAATAAGAGCTTCGCCGACCTAATTCTCTAGTTTTCCTCATCGGGATATTCGGCCTTTGTCTCGTCGTCGGCAACGGGAATGGCATAGGCGCCGGTCAGCCAGCGGGAGAGGTCGACCTCGCGGCAGCGGTTGGAGCAGAAGGGGTAATGTTCGCGGTGCGAGGGCTTGCCGCATTCGGGGCAAGGGCGCGCCTTGCGCAGCGGTTCGACCTTGGCGGCAGCTTTCTTGTCTTCGGGCATGATCGGTCCGTCCTAAAGCACGTCGCGCAAAATTGTGCAGCGGTTTCGCGATAACGACATGCGAGAAAATAGAGCCTTAAAGCGCGACGCGCTGATCTAAAAATCGTGACGCGCTTTAAGCATGGGCCTTCGGGACTCAGCCCTCTGGCCACCGGCTATGCACGTCGAAGCCTTCGCCGGTCAAAAGCACGATGGTTTCATAAAGCGGCAGGCCGACGACATTGGTGTAGGAGCCGACCATCTTCTGCACGAAGGTGCCGGCAAGGCCCTGAATGCCATAGGCGCCTGCCTTGCCGCGCCACTGGCCGGAGGCCAGGTAGTTTTCGATCTCGAAGCCGGAGAGGCGCTTGAAGCGCACCTTGGTCTCGACGATCTTCTGGCGGATCTTGCGATCCGGCGTCACCAGGCAAACGCCGGTGTAGACGAGATGGTTGCGTCCCGACAGCAGATGCAGCGAGCTCAACGCCTCGTCGGCGAACTCGGCCTTGCCGAGAATGCGCCGGCCGACGGCGACCACTGTATCGGCAGACAGGATATAGCTGCCCTTCCAGGTGATATCACTCTTGATGGCGGCAAGCGCTGCTTCCGCCTTCTCAGCCGAAAGCCGGCGCGCTAGGGAACGCGGATGCTCCGACTTCTTCGGCGTCTCGTCGATATCCATCGGCATCAGGCGCGAAGGCTCGATGCCTGCCTGGTTGAGCAGGTCGACGCGACGGGGCGAGCCCGAGGCGAGAATGAGCTTGTATTTCAGCGCCATGGAACCTCGACCATCGGCAGACGGGAGCGAAAACCCTTAGCAGGGCCTTCGGGGCAAGCTTACTTGAAACGGTAGGTAATGCGGCCCTTGGTCAGGTCATAGGGCGTCATTTCCACCAGCACCTTGTCGCCGGCGAGAACGCGGATGCGGTTCTTGCGCATGCGGCCGGCGGTATGGGCGATGATCTCGTGTTCGTTTTCGAGCTTCACCCGGAACGTCGCATTCGGCAGAAGTTCGGTGACGATACCGGGGAATTCGAGGACTTCTTCTTTAGGCATATAGTGGTTTTCTTCCTGTGGGTTGAATAGGCAGCGCAGCGCGCGCCCTTAAAATTTGGGCGGAAACTACACAATCAACGAGGGTTTGTGAACCTTGTTGATCAGGCTTTCCTTTATTTGTTTTTATGCCGATTGCGCGGCAATGCCATTTCGTTTGAGGAGCCGGCTTTCGATGAGGCCGGACAGGTGATCGCGGACCTCACGGTAGCTTTCCAAAATCTGCTCGCGCGTGCCGCTGACGACGGTCGGATCCATCGTCGGCCAGTAGACGACATCGACCGCGCTCGACCGCGTCAGCTCGAGTGCGGCGTGGTGGGCCGGCGGCGACAGCGTGATGATCAGATCGAAATAATCGTCCTCGAGTTCTTCCAGCGTCTGCGGCAGGCGGCGCCCGAGGGACAGGCCGATCTCATCGAGCACGACATCGACAAAGGGATCGCGCTCGCCGGCGCGCACGCCGGCCGACCTGATGTAGGTATTGGCGGGCAGAAGACTACGGGCGATCGCTTCGGCCATCGGCGAGCGGATGGCATTCATCCCGCACATGAAGAGGATGGCGCCCGGCCTCTTTCCCTCCTTGATGTCGGCGCCGAGATCCATGGCCGTCACCCGCGCCAGTAGAGCACGCAGACCAGGGTGAACAGCCGTCGGGCGGTGTCGAAATCGACCTCTATCTTGCCGGCCAGCCTGTCCTTCAGCGTCTGCGAACCTTCGTTGTGGATGCCGCGCCGGCCCATGTCGATCGCCTCGATGCGGCTTGGCGTCGCCGAACGGATCGCTTCATAATAGCTCTCGCAGATCATGAAGTAATCCTTGACGATCCGCCGGAAGGGGGTCAACGACAGGATATGGGTGGCGACATTGCCGCCCTCCTCCGTGGTGATGGCAAAGACCAGCTTGGAGTCCACCAGCGAGATGTTCAGCCGGTAAGGCCCGCCGGCATGGCCGAGCGGCGCAAAACTGTTCTCCTCGATCAGATCGAAGATGGCGACGGCGCGTTCATGCTCGACATCGGGCGTCGAACGGCCGATCGTATCGTCCAGGACGACGTCGCAAAGCCGGAAATCGCCCGCCGCCATCCCCTCACCTTTCGAGGTTGAGGCGGATCGCAACCGATCGCGCATGGGCATCGAGGCCTTCGGAGACGGCAAGGGCGATCGCCGCCGGACCGAGGGTGCGCAATTGCTGCGGGCCGAGCCGCAGGATCGAGGTGCGCTTGACGAAATCGAGCACCGAAAGGCCGGAGGAGAAACGCGCCGAACGCGCCGTCGGCAGCACGTGGTTCGACCCGCCGACATAATCGCCGATCACCTCGGGCGTATGAGCGCCGATGAAGATTGCGCCGGCATTGCGGATGCCGTCGAGCAGCCGGTCCGGATCGGCGACGGCAAGCTCCAGATGCTCGGCAGCGATGCGGTTGGCGAGCGGAATGGCCTGCTTCAGATCGGCAACCAGGATAACGGCGCCGAAATCGCGCCAGCTTGCCGCCGCCGTCTCGGCGCGGTTCAAGGTCTTCAGCTGGCGTTCGACCGCCTGCTCCACCGCCTTGCCGAATTCGCCATTATCGGTGATCAGGATCGCCTGGGCGCCGGCATCGTGCTCGGCCTGCGCCAGGAGGTCGGCGGCGATCCAATCGGGATTGTTATCCTTGTCGGCAATGACAAGCACCTCGGAGGGGCCGGCGATCATATCGATGCCGACCGTGCCGAAGACATGGCGCTTGGCGGCGGCGACATAGGCATTGCCGGGGCCGGTGATCTTCGCGACCGGGGCGATCGTTTCGGTGCCATAGGCAAGAGCCGCGATCGCCTGGGCGCCGCCGACACGATAAATCTCGGTGACACCAACGAGCTTGGCGGCGGCAAGCACCGCCGGATTGACGGCGCCGCCGGTCGCGGGAACGGCGATGACGATGCGATCGACGCCGGCGACCTTGGCCGGCACGGCATTCATCAGCACCGAGCTCGGATAACTCGCCGTGCCGCCCGGAACATAGAGGCCGACGGCCTCGATCGCCGTCCAGCGCGAGCCGAGACCGACGCCGAGATCGTCCTCATAGATATCGTCCTTCGGCAGCTGCCGGCGATGATGGGATTCGATGCGCAGTGCCGCGAGCTTCAGCGCCCCCAGCACTTCGGCAGGCACGGCCTCGATGGCAGCATCGATCTCCTCAGGCGTGACGCGCATCGGCACGGTGGCGTAATCGATGCCGTCGAACTTCAGCGAATATTCGGCAAGCGCCACATCGCCACGTGCACGCACGTCGTCGATGATGGCGCGAACGACGGCGTTCACATCCTCGGATACTTCACGCTTCGTCGTCAGGAAGGCGGCGAAATGCTGCTCGAAACCTTCCGATGCCTGATCCAGCCAGATTGCCAAGGCCGATATTCCTTCTCAACTCGAAACCACAATGTTCAAACGTCCGGCGTCAGCCGCGTCAGAGGTGGCGAGGCTTGGAGGAGGCCTGCCAGGCACCGCCTATATCGGCCATCTGGACCTCGATGCATTCGACATCGAGCGCAATCGAGGCAGTGCCGGACAGCGACAGCTCGATCGTGCCCTCCGGTCCATCGTCCTTCTTGTCGAAACGCAGCGCCAGCAGCGACAACACCTCGTCCCGTTTGCCGCGATCGATGCCGAGCGAGCGGACCGCCAGCACCCGCTTGAAGACCAGGGCCGCCCGGCGGCGCTCGAAACCCTTGCGCTTGCGCTCGGCACCTTCCCAGACGAAACGATTGACGGCAAGCGCGAACTGCGCCTCGCGCGGCGACCAGTCGATATCACCGACCTTGAAGACGCTGTCCTGCATATGCGCGGAAATGACCGCAAGGTCTTCGTCATCGAGCGCGACAAGCTTCAGATCGGTCATTCAGCCTCAATCCCCAGAGCATGATGCCGAAAAGTGTGAGCGGTTTTCGGACAACATCATGCTCTTACCAATATTCAGAACAGGATTCGGATTCCAGGCCGCCTAGCCTGGAAACATCCTGTTCTGGCATCGCCGGAATGGCGATGCGTCAGACAAGGGAAATAAGATGCCGCGATCAATTACGCAACCGCGATGAAGAGCGCTTACTCGCTGATGCGCTCGACGACGGCGCCGCAGCGGGTCAGCTTCTCTTCGAGCCGCTCGAAACCACGGTCGAGGTGATAGACGCGGGAGACGGTGGTTTCGCCCTCGGCGGCAAGGCCGGCGATGACGAGCGAGACGGAGGCGCGCAGATCGGTCGCCATGACGGGGGCGCCGCGCAGGCGCTGGACACCCTCGATCTTCGCCGTCTGGCCCGACAGCGTGATCCTGGCGCCGAGGCGGGCAAGCTCCTGCACATGCATGAAGCGGTTTTCGAAGATGGTTTCGGTGACATGCGAGATGCCCGTAGAGCGGGTCATCAGCGCCATGAACTGCGCCTGCAGATCGGTGGGGAAGCCCGGGAAGGGATCGGTGACGATATCGACCGGCTTGATGCCGGCGCCGTTGCGCCTGACGCGCATGCCGTTGTTGGTCGACGAGATGTCAGCGCCGGCGCGGCGCAGGGTTTCCAGCGCGGTGTCGAGCAGCGCCACATCGGTATTTTCGAGCACGACGTCACCGCCGGCCATGGCAACCGCCATGGCATAGGTGCCGGTCTCGATGCGATCCGGCAGGACGCGGTGGCGGGCGCCGGAGAGCGAGGTGACGCCTTCGATGGTAATGGTGGCCGTGCCGGCGCCGGAGATCTTGGCGCCCATGGCGTTCAGGCAGTTGGCGAGATCGACGACCTCGGGCTCGCGTGCGGCATTGCCGATGACAGTCGTGCCGCGGGCAAGCGTTGCCGCCATCATCATCACATGGGTGGCGCCGACCGAAACCTTCGGGAAGGTGTAGCGCGCCCCGATCAGGCCGCCATTCGGCGCCTTGGCATTGATATAACCGGCATCGATTTCCATGGTCGCGCCGAGCGCCGTCAGGCCCTCGATGAAGAGATCGACGGGGCGCGTGCCGATGGCGCAGCCGCCCGGCAGCGACACGCGGCAATAGCCTTCGCGCGCAAGCAGCGGGCCGATGACCCAGAAAGAGGCGCGCATCTTCGAGACCAGCTCATAGGAAGCGGTGGTATCGACGATGGTGCGGCAGGTGAAATGGATCGTGCGGGCGTAGGAATCTTCCTGGCGCTCGCGGCGACCGTTGACGGCGACATCGACGCCGTGATTGCCGAGGATGCGCATCAAGAGCTCGACATCGGCCAGATGCGGCACGTTTTCCAGCGTCAGCGTATCGCTGGTCAGAAGCGAGGCGATCATCAGCGGCAGTGCGGCATTCTTGGCGCCGGAAATCGGAATGATGCCATTCAGCTCATTACCGCCGACGATTCTGATACGATCCATGTGGGCTTACTTCCTGAAAGTTCTGCCTTGAAAGAAGGAGTGGGGTGTTTAGGGGATTTATCAAAACGCTTCAATTGGCGAGGGACGGAACATTACGATTCGTCCATTTTTGCGGCGGGCAGGCCATTTGTTTCGTCGGCCTGGCCGGAACGGCGGGCGCGCACCTGCTGTTTGCGTCTTGAAAGATTTTCTCTGAGCTTGTCGGCGGCGCGCTCGCGGCGCAGTTTCGCCTGTGCCTCGATGGCCTCTTTGCGGCTCTGCTGGCCGGTTTCGGTCTTGTCGTTCATGCAAACAGGATTAGCCGAATTCGCGCCGATCCAAAAGGCCCCTGCGCGCCAATCCACGCGAAGTTGGAATTTGCTGCTTGCGCTTGCCGTCAAGCTGTGGCAATAGCCGCCCCGTTCCCGCAATTGAGCCGCTTGGCTCCACGGGTCCTGGTCCTGCTGCCGTAGCTCAGTGGTAGAGCACACCCTTGGTAAGGGTGAGGTCGGTGGTTCAATCCCACTCGGCAGCACCAGTTTCTCCAACGATTTCAAAGAGAAAACTGCAGACTAGAAGCCACCACGGCTGCACAGAGCAACGCAATCACCCAGAACATAACGCGAATTGCGAAGACAATCCGTGCAGCTTGTTCCCTCGACGTTCTCGCTCCTCGATGTCGAAGCTTTAGCAGTTGGTCGAAAGTAACGGAAGAAGCCCGCGAAACCTGCCAACCAAAAGACCTGAATGCCCCTACGCTTGAGAAAACTGATCGGCACCGGCCTGGTCATCATCCTCGTCATCGTCTACGCGCGGGCGGCCACCACGTTTGCCTCGCTTCTCCTCGGCACGTCACCCTGGTGGGTGCATATGGCCTATTTGTTTTTCACCGGCCTGTTGTGGATTCGACCCGCCATGCTTATCAAGTGGACGGAAAAGCCCGCAAAAACCGCGTTGAGCCGAAAGACGATACCATGAAAATCGCAGTGATCGCCGATATCCACGGCAATGACCTCGCCCTTGAAGGCGTGCTTGCCGATATCGCAGCACTGGGCATCAGCGACGTCGTCAATCTCGGCGATCATCTCAGCGGTCCGATGAACGCAGCCCGAACGGCCGACATCCTGATGGCGCGCAATTTCCCCTCGATCCGCGGCAATCACGATCGCTGGCTGGTCTCTCTTGGAACCGGCTGAGATGGGTAGCTCCGACAGCATGGCGCATGCCGAGCTGCGGCCGCACCATCTCGACTGGCTGCGCACCCAGCCCGCGACGCTCGTCCACCGGCAGGAGCTGTTTCTCTGCCATGCCACGCCGCAGGACGATCTCACCTACTGGCTGGAAGACCTGACGGCTGATGGCCTGGTGCATATGTCCGGGCGAAAGCGGATCGAAAGCTTCGCCGAGGGGATCGATTTTCCCGTCATCCTCTGCGGCCATACCCACATTCCGCGCTCTGTGCGGCTGGCCGACGGCCGGCTTGTCGTCAATCCCGGCAGCGTCGGCTGCCCCGGTTATGACGATGACGAACCGGTGTTTCACATGGTTGAAACCGGCTCGCCCGACGCATCCTATGCCATCCTGGAAAAGGTGAACGGCTGCTGGAACGTGACCTTCCGGCGCGTCTCCTACGATCACATGACGATGTCGAACCTTGCCCGCGAACGCGGCCGTAACGAATGGGCCAATGCGCTCGCAAGCGGTTGGGTCGGCGTTTGACGGATCTGGCATGGCCGTCGGGGCAAAGTGCGGGATATTGCGGCCGCAAAGGACCTCAAGCTGAAGATCCATGCGAATATGCAGGCCCTGGAAGCGGGGCAGCGAGTTAACACAATCGAATATGCCCTCGACATACTATCGATGAAGACTTCTCTGATGGGATATAGGCGGCGATATCTATCGTCCCCCCTTCCCCAGCCTCCCAAGGTTGGCCCGCAAATATTCTCACTGCATTCTTTGGATCGGTTTGGAGAGGCGCACGAGGAGAGCGTCTTCAGCCGATATTTCTGCGCCATGGGCGAGAGCCGGTATAACCAGCGCCTCGCAAAGAAAAGCGGCCCGGATCAATTTCGATTTAAACTCATGTCGAGCCCTTAGCTTTCCCAGCACGGTAACGGTAGTATCGCGTCCGCGCTATACAACTTATTTGCGATTACGGAAAAATTCCGATTGGCACGCGCACCCGCGATCCTTCCCCATGCAGGCTGACTTTTCGCCTTATCAGCAACAAACGATTCACCATTGTTGGCCGCGAAAATCACGCTAGAATAGCTGTTATTGCGGCGTCTCCACCGAGGAATAGGGAGGCGCTGCATGCTTTGTTTCTGTCGACAATCGTGGAGGAGCATTGATGGCAACTGAAAAATGGAACAGCCCGGTCAAGGTCGGTTTCGAAGATGCCGTCGCGCGAACGGTCAGCGGGCCGTTCGATGCGCTGAAATGCCTGGCGGATTTCTGGCCGAACGCCCGCGGGCTGCACTATATCAAGGCCCGCAGCACCTGCCGGGCGGCACTCGATGGACGCAAGAGCGTGGAAGAGGCGAGAGCCGAATTCCTGGCGGCGGCCGAAGAGGCAAAGCTGAAGCTGCATTAGGGCGCTACGCGTCGACAAGACGTGAAAGCACGCGTCCCACGTTGAACTGGTCCTTCGGTCGGCATTTCCGTAAATGGAGCGTGCCAGAACGGTGCAATGCTTTAATTTCTTTAACCCTGCATCGAAGCCGTGCCGGGTTTTGGTGCAACGGGCGTTGCGCCTGATATCGCTGTATTCATAGAAGATGCCCAGCCATCATGATGATGGTCAGAGGCTCGTTACCTCTGCGGCAACGCGGGCGAGCCTCGTTTGGGCAAGCCGGATGGCTCAGCAGGCCGCGCCGGCCTCATCCTCCACCTCGAGATAACCGACGCCGATGATCGTGCCGTCCGTCGCGCGGATGAAGGATGGCAGGTAGAGCGGCTCTGCGGGCGTGCAGGCGCTCGTCCCGGTATATTCGTTGAGGGCGATCTGGTCTTTCGGCAGGGCGGAATAGTTTGTACCGGTTTCAAGCGAGGCGTAGGCGGAGCCGGCAAAGACACCACACCCCATGATCAAGGTCGTTGCCCAGAGGCGAGGAAGCAACTGCATGATGGTCTCCAGCGTTTCGATCCGGCATTTCAACACCCGGGAAGACACTTGGTTCCCTCAGCGCCGCAACAGGCGGCTGCGCACATAACCGCGGCCGACGATGCTTTCGGCGATCTCGATGGCGCGCTCGACATCGCCGCGCTGGTGCACGAAACCTTCGAGAATGACATAGGAGCCCGATGTGGTGACGGTGATTTCCTCGGCGTCGAGATCGCCGTCCGCATGAAGGGCGCCCTCGACCGAGGCGCGGGTCGCCGCGTCGCCGTGCCCTTCGCCACCGGAATTTTCATGCACCATGAATGCCGGAACCCCAAGCACCTTCACCGTCTCCTGCTGGTTGATCTGGTTTAACGCCGCAGCGAGGCATTTCGTTGCGACCCTTGGCGAAAGGGGCTGCGATTTCCATATTTGGATGCAGTCGAAAGAGGGATGACGACGATGAACGCGGTTCTGCCCACCCTATTCTCCGGGGCATTGTTAACCGGGGTCTTGCTGACCGGCTGCTCTTCGGCCGAGGGGCCGGCACTGGAACCGATCCCCGGCAGCATCACCTATGGCGGCCAGCCGCGAACGAAGCTGACCAAATCGCCGATCGGCAGCGCCGTCCATCACCAATTCTACAACGGGACCGGCCAGCGGGTGGAGGAAACCTATATTCTTCAGCCGGATCGCAGCCTGAAACTGGTGCGACGGGTGGTCGGCCCGGATTTCCCCGATTGAGGCACTCGCACACCACAACGCTTGACAGCGGCGGAAATCGCGAACATTCAAGGAACATCTAATCTTTCCCCAGTGATTCTGCGGAAGCCCGACCGGACGGCTGGATGTATCTCGAAAAGCTCAATCCCCAGCAGCGCATGGCCGTCGAACACGGCACGCTCACTGACGGCAGCCATATTGCCGGGCCGCTGCTGGTCATTGCCGGCGCCGGCTCGGGCAAGACGAACACGCTGGCGCACCGGGTCGCCCATCTGATCGTCAAGGGCGCCGATCCCCGCCGCATTCTGCTGATGACCTTCTCGCGCCGGGCCGCGGCCGAGATGGCGCGGCGCGTCGAGCGCATCTGCCGCGATGTGTTGGGTGCGAATGCCGGCATCATGGCCGACGCGCTCAATTGGTCCGGCACCTTCCACGGCATCGGCGCGCGGCTGTTGCGCGACTACGCCCAGCAGATCGGCCTCGATCCTGAATTCACCATCCATGACCGCGAAGACAGCGCCGATCTGATCAACCTCATCCGGCACGATCTCGGTTTCTCCAAAACCGAAAGCCGGTTTCCGGCCAAGGGCACCTGCCTTGCCATCTATAGCAGGGCGGTGAATTCGGAAACCGCGCTCGAGCAGGTCCTGCGCGACGCCTTTCCCTGGTGCGCGGCCTGGGAGAAACAGCTGCGCGAGCTTTTCGCCTGTTATGTCGAGTCAAAGCAGGCCCAGAACGTGCTCGATTACGACGATCTGCTGCTCTACTGGGCGCAGATGGTCGGCGAGAGCGTGATTGCCGAGGATATCGGCAGCCGCTTCGACCATGTGCTGGTCGACGAATATCAGGACACAAACCGGCTGCAGGCCTCGATCCTGATGGCGCTGAAGCCTGGTGGCCAGGGGCTGACCGTCGTCGGCGACGATGCCCAATCGATCTATTCGTTCCGTGCAGCGACGGTGCGCAATATTCTCGATTTTCCCGGCGCCTTCAGCCCGGCTGCCGATATCGTCACGCTCGACCGCAATTACCGCTCGACGCAGCCGATCCTGGCGGCGGCCAACGCCGTCATCGATCTCGCTTCGGAGCGTTTCACCAAGAACCTGTGGACCGAGCGGCAATCGGCCGAGCGGCCGCGGCTCGTCACGGTGCGCGACGAGGCCGACCAGGCGCGTTATGTCGCCGACATGGTGCTCGACAATCGCGAGGAGGGCCTGACGCTCAAGCAGCAGGCCGTGCTGTTCCGCGCCTCGCATCACAGCGGGCCGCTGGAGGTCGAGTTGACCCGGCGCAACATTCCCTTCGTCAAGTTCGGCGGCTTAAAGTTTCTCGACAGTGCGCATGTCAAGGACATGCTGGCTACGCTGCGCTTCGCGCAGAACCCGCGCGACCGGGTGGCGGGTTTCCGGCTGATGCAGATCCTGCCCGGCGTCGGGCCGTCGACGGCGCAGAAGGCGCTCGACCTGATGGCCGAGGATGCCAGCCCGCTATCGGCGCTGGCCGAAATGCCGACGCCGCCACGCTCCGGCGAGGACTGGACTGCATTCGTTTCGATGCTGCAGGAGCTGAAATCCGGCAAGGCCGGCTGGCCGGCGGAAATCGAACTGGCGCGGCAATGGTACGCGCCGCATCTGGAACGGCTGCATGAAGACGCCGCGACACGCCAGGCCGATCTCTTACAGCTCGAGCAGATTGCCGGCGGTTATGCCTCGCGCGAACGTTTTCTCACCGAGCTCACCCTCGATCCGCCGGATGCGACCAGCGACCAGGCCGGCGTGCCGCTGCTCGATGAGGACTATCTGATCCTGTCCACCATCCATTCCGCCAAGGGCCAGGAATGGACAAGGGTCTTCATGCTGAATGTCGTCGATGGCTGCATTCCGAGCGATCTCGCCGTCGGCGCCACCGCCGAAATCGAAGAGGAACGCCGGCTGCTCTATGTGGCGATGACACGTGCGCGGGACGGTCTCGATCTGGTCGTGCCGCAACGCTTTTTCACCTACGGGCAGAACGCGCAGGGCGACCGGCACGTTTACGCCTCGCGCAGCCGCTTCATTCCGGCGACGCTGCTGCAGTTCTTCGAAGCCTGCAGCTGGCCGCAGGTGAAATCGCAGTCCGCCGCGCAAGCCCAGGCGCGGCAGGTGCGTATCGATGTCGGCGCCCGCATGCGCGGCATGTGGCGATAGCTTAGAGCTCAAGCGGCGGTTCGGCCGGTTTCAGGAAGCGCTCGACGGTCGCGGCCCCGACGGCCTCGACTGAGGCGGGTGACCATTGCGGATTGCGGTCCTTGTCGATGACGGCGGCGCGGATGCCTTCGAAAAAGTCGGGATTATCCAGCATCTGCAGGCAGGCGCCGAGTTCGCGGCCGAGGCACTCGGCAAGTGAGGCGCTGCGGCGACCGGCTCTCAGCAACGTCAAGGCCAGCTTCAGGCTGGTCGGTGAGCGGGTCAGCATCACCCGGCGCGTCTCGGCGGCGAAGTCACCCTCCTCGCCTGCCAACGCTGCCAGGATCTCCTCGACAGTGTCGAAACGGAAAGCGCGATCGATCATCGCCGCATTCTGGCTGAGCCGGCTTTCTCCGGCAGGCTCGGAAAGCGCCTGAAGCACTGCATCGACATCGCCGGAGGCGCTGCCGCGCGGCAGGGCTGACAAAACATCGATCACCTCGCCAAGCCGCGACGAAGCGATCTGAACGTCGGCAAGACCCGCATGGATCGCGTCGGCCGCACCAATATCGAGCCCGGTCAGGCCGAGCCATGTTCCAGCCTCGCCTGATGCCTGCGGCAGCAGCCAGGTGGCGCCGACATCGGGAACATAGCCGATGCCGGTTTCCGGCATGGCCAACCGCGTGCGCTCGGTGACGATGCGGTGGCGGCCGTGCGACGACAAGCCGACGCCGCCGCCCATGGTGATGCCGTCCATCAGCGCGACATAGGGTTTGGGGTAGGAGGCGATCTGGTGGTTGAGGCGGAATTCCTCGCGCCAGAAGCTTGCCGCCAGGCCGTCGCCAGCCCGGGCGCTCTCATGCAGGGCGCGGATATCGCCGCCGGCGCAGAGGCCGCGTTCGCCCTCCCCCGTTATCACGACGGCCGCCACCTGGTCATCCCCGGCAAAACCATGAAGCGCCTCGGCGATCGTCCGGATCATCGGCAGCGTCAGGCTGTTCAGCGCCCGCGGCCGGTTGAGCCGGACGAGGCCGGCAATTCCCCGCCGTTCAATGATGATTTCGCCGTCCTGCATGGTTCACCTCATCCTTTGCGATAGGAATAGCCGAGGACGAGGCGTGGCTCCAGTCGATTCAAGCTTGGTTCAGGCAGACAGCGATTTGCGGGCGGAAGCGGCGCTCTCGCACTTTGCAGCATAATCGATGGCAAGTTCCAGCGGCAGCGGCCGGGAGAAATGATAGCCCTGTGCCAGGCGAACGCCCATCGCCTTCAACCCTTCAGCGATCGTTTCGCTTTCGACCCCTTCGGCGACGGAGGCAATGCCGAGATTCTGGCAGAGATTGGCGACCGAGCGGGTGATGTTCATGCAGCGGGCATCGCGATCGAAATTCATCACGAAGGCCTTGTCGATCTTCAGCTTGTCGAAGGCAAGACGGTGGATATGGCTGAGGCTCGAAAAGCCGGTGCCGAAATCGTCGAGCGCAATCGATATGCCGGCGGCGCGCAGCATTGTGATGACCCGGTCGGCGGTGTCGAAATCGGAGAGCAGCGCCGTCTCGGTGATCTCGAACTCGATGCGCCTGGGATCGATGCCGGAGCGGGTGATCATGGCGAGCAGCGCCATCGAGGTTTCGTGGTCGCAAATATCGCGCGCCGAGAGATTGAAGGAGAGCTTGAGATGGCGTGGAATGATCGCCAGCGCTTCGAGCGCCTTGGCGAACAGGATGCGCGTCATCCGGCCGATGACGGCGGTGCGTTCGGCAGCGGGAATAAAGGCTTCCGGACTGATGCGGCCGAAACGGGCGCTGTCCCAGCGGGCAAGCGCCTCGTAACCGACGACGCGGCCGCTCTTCAATTCGACGATCGGCTGATAGTCGAGTTTCAATTCCCTGACGAAATCGCCCGCCTGCAGCTCGAGTTCGATCAGGTAGCGCTGCGTCAGGATCTTTTCGTGTTCGGCCGAGAAAAATTCGACGCCGCTGCTGCGCTTGCTCTTGACCTGGTAGAGGGCGAAATCGGCTTTCTCGTAGAGATCTTCGGCGGTGTATTCGCCGGCGTCGGGATAAACGATGCCGCAGGAACCGAAAACGCGAACCGAGCCGTCGGGGATTTCATAGGGATCGCGGACGGCGGCGCAGAGCGCCTGACCGAGATCGGCGATCGCCTGGCGTGTCATCGAACAGGGGAAAATGATGCCGAATTCGTCGCCGCCGAGACGCGAGACAATGCCCTCTTCGCCGACCAGCGCGGTGAACCGGCGGGCCGTCTCCTTGAGCACGAGATCGCCGGCGGCATGGCCGAAGACATCGTTGACCGGCTTGAAGCCGTCGAGATCGAGAATGCCGATGATGGGCGGCCGGGACGGGTGCTTCTGCAGCCGCTGTTCCAGCGAGAGGAAGAAGCTGCGGCGGTTGGCAAGGCCGGTCAGCTGGTCATGCAGTGCGTTGCGGCTGTTGACGAGGTTCAGCTCCTCGGCTTCCGCCCGCTTCTGCTTCAGCTCCTCGGTCAATTGCACGAGGCCGACGAAATTCTGGAAATAGCTGTCGATCACCCGGAGAAAAGGGAGGATCAGGAACAGGCCGCTGACGGCGGTGGCGACGAAAACCGGATTGCCCGAGAACATGAAGGTCGCGACCATGGCCGAGAAGGTGATGATTGTGGTGAGCACCGCCGCCAGCGGCAGATGCATCAGGCAGAAGATGCAGGAAATCCCGGTCACCACCAGGAAATAGGCGATTTGGCCCTGCTGGTAAGCATCGCCATACTGGTAAAGCGCGATCGCCCAGCCGCCGAAAGCAACGCACAGGATGCAGGCGCCTGAGATCGTGACCTTCATCAGCCTGTAGGCCCGTTCGGCGGTGACATGCTTGCCCCTGGTTTCCCACCAGCAGAGCCGGAAGACACAGACGACACTCAAGCCGACCGGAATATAACACGAGAGCCAGAGGGGCGCGGATTGGAGATGGGTGACTGCCACCGCAAGGGCATTGATGATCAGGAGGACATAGAGAATGGGGATCTGCGACGACAGGGCCTGGAACTGCGCCGTCAGAAAGGTCGGATTGTCTTTTTGCAGCCGCAAGGAGGCTAGAAAGTTCCTCATCTTCTCTTTTTCCGTGGCCGGAGCCAGAAGAATGCTCGATTTTTCCCTATTCACGTCATGTCATGCAGGTCCCGCAGGCACGGGGATGATCAACAGGCGACCGAGGCAAAGCCGCCGCGCACTCTTGCCGGAAGCGCTTCAGAAAGACGCGGCGGCGAGTGCCCGGTGAATGCTGTGCAGGTCGTCGACATTTCTGTTCGACAGGAACAGTTCCCAATCGAGCGAACTCTGGACGATGGTTTCGAGCGAATCGTGCTTCGGTTTCCAGTCGAGCACCTGGCGGGCGAGCGAAGCGTCGGCGACGACGCTGGCCGAATCGCCGGCGCGGCGCGGCGCCATGTGGATCTTGAAGGAATGGCCGTGCAGGCGGGTGACCATGTTCAACACGTCAAGCACGGAATAGCCGCTGCCATACCCGCAATTGGCAACGAGCGAGCCTTTGTCCCTGCGCAGGTGCTGCAGCGCTTTCACATGCGCGTCGACAAGATCGCTGACATGGATGTAGTCGCGCACGCCAGTGCCGTCATGGGTGGGATAATCGATGCCATAGACACTGACGCTGTCGCGCCTGCCGAGAGCGGCCTCGCAGGCAACCTTGATCAGATGGGTGGCGCCTGAGGTCGACTGGCCGGCGCGGTGATCGGGATCGGCGCCGGCGACGTTGAAGTAGCGAAGCGCGACATAGTTGAAATCATAGGCGGCGGCGGCGTCGCGCAGCATGAATTCGGTCATCAGCTTCGACTGGCCGTAAGGATTTTCCGGATTGAGAGAGGCCGTTTCCTTCACCGGCAGGTCGCTCTTTTGCTGACCGTAGACGGCCGCCGTCGAGGAGAAGACGAAGTTTCGGATGCCGGCCTTGACCGCAGCCGAAAGCAGCGCCCGGGTCTTGCCCGAGTTGTTGTCGTAATAGGAGAGCGGATCGGCGACCGAAACCGGGACGACGGCGGAGCCGGCGAAATGGATGATCGCCTCGATGTCGTTTTCGATGAAGATCTTTTTCAATATGTCGGGATCGGCGACGTCGCCGAGGTAGAAACGCGCCGCCGGGGCCACGGCCCAGCGAAAGCCGGTGGAAAGCCGGTCGAGCACGACCACATCCTCGCCCGCATCGAGCAGCGCCCAAACCATGTGACTGCCGATATATCCGGCGCCGCCCGTCACCAAAACCGCCATGTCCCGCATCCCTGCTTTGTTTTATAGCAGGGGCATCAGGCCCGGTTTTTCTTTCCAATTTTCTTATCGAATGGCCGTTCGAGGCCCTTTGAACCGGTATGTTTGCAGTCGTGGTTAGGGGTCGATTTCGGGCTTTGTTCAAGTTTTATCGATCCGGCGATTCCGGCACAAAATCGCCCAGTCGGACGGCTTCTCAGCGCTTGAGGATATAGTCGCAGAGGCGCTCGGCGGCGATCGCTATCTGGGCGGGATCGCGCAGGAAACAGGCGCGCAGGAAGAGTTCGCCGCCGGCGCCGAAGGCGGCTCCGGGGGCAAGACCGACGCCCGTCTTGTCGACGATATCGATGGCAGCGTGGCGGCTATCGGTGATGCCGTCGATCTTCAGGAAGGCGTAAAGCGCCCCGTCCGGCTTCAGCGTCTCGACGCGGTTGGTGGCGACAAGCGCATCGCAGAGAATATCGCGGGAGCGGGCCGCCTTAGCGATATTGGCAGCGACGAAATCGTCGCCCTGATCGAGGGCTGCGACAGCGCCCTTCTGCATGAACTGCGCCACGCCCGACGTCGAATATTGCACGAGGTTTTCGAGCACCTGGCCGATTTCGGGCGGGGCGACGATCCAGCCGACCCGCCAGCCGGTCATCGACCAGTTCTTCGAGAAGGAATTGACGAAGATGATCTTATCGTCCGGCTGCATGACGTCGAGGAAAGAGGGAGCGCGACCGCCCGGATAATAATAGAGGGCGTAGATCTCATCGGCCATGATCCAGAGATCGTGTTTACGGGCCAGCGCCAGGATGTCGCCAAGATCCTTCTTCGTCGCCGTCCAGCCCGTCGGGTTTGACGGCGTGTTGACGAAAATGCCCCTGGTCTTCGGGGTGATGGCGGCTGCCAAGCGGTTAAGATCGACAGTCCATTTACCGCCTTCGAACTGCAGCTCGACGCCGACGGAGCGGGCACCCGCGATCTCGAGGGCGGCGGCGATATTCGGCCAGGCGGGGCTGAGATAAACGAATTCGTCACCCGGCGAGGTCAGGGTCTGCACGGCGATCTGGATCGCCTGCATGCCGGAACCGGTGACGTAAAAATGTTCGACGGGAAGCCGGACGTCGAAATGTCTGGCGTAATAATCCGCAAGCGCCTGGCGAAGTTCGGGAATGCCGCGCTGCCAGGTGTAGAAGGTCTCGCCTGAAGCAAGCGCATCCATCGCCGCCCTGCTGATGAAATCGGGCGTCGGCAGATCGCCTTCACCCACCCAGAGCGGCAACAGGCCTTCGCGGCCGCGGGCATAATTGACGACTTCAACGATCCCGCTTTCTGGCGCCGCCATGGCGCGCGGGCTGAGGCTCTTCACGATCGACATGCATCTCTCCGGTTTCCGCCTTCATAAAGGATTTATGCCGGCAAATCCCATGACAACAAGTGATGGCCTATCGATTTTGGTGATGAATGGGCGTTGCCCTGATGGCAAGGCCGAACGCTCGTCAGACGGTCGGGCGTCTTGCCAAGAGATCACGGATCTCAGTCAGGAGCTGGACATCGGCGGGCGGCGGCGGCAACTCTTCCGGCGCTTTCTTTTCCTGGCGCTCGACCTGTGCGCGCAACGTATTCACGCCCTTGACCATCAGGAAGATGATCCAGGCGAGAATGAGGAAGTTGATGAGAACGGTGAGGAAGCTGCCATAGGCAAACACCGCCCCTTGCGCGCGGGCGGCGGCAAGCGTCGGGGCGTTGACCGCTGACGATAGCGGCAGGAAGTAATTCGAAAAATCGAAGCCGCCGAAAATGGCGCCGACGATCGGCATGATCAGGTCGTCGACCAAAGACTTGACGATGCCGCCGAAGGCGCCGCCGATGATGACGCCGACGGCAAGATCCATGACATTGCCGCGGGCGATAAAGGCCTTGAACTCATTGAGCATCGGATCCGTCTCCCTCTGATGCAGTTCAACGATATGCAATTGTTTTTATTAGCACCATCTTCACCGCAATTAATCAATCGGCAATCGCAATTATTTCGCCATACCCCGGTGGGTTCTTTGACTTAAGGCCTAGACGGTCGGGAATTTTCAAAGCACCTGAAATAACTTAAGCTGATCCTGTTGCGGGAGGTCCCGGCGGGTTCCCGCCGGCGGAGGGTCAATGCTTCCAGGCTGGGTCATATTCGCGTCTGCCTTCGGCTATCTGCTCCTGCTTTTCGCCGTGGCAAGCTATGGCGACCGCAAGAACCGCGGCCAGGGCACGCTCGATCGCGGCCCGGGCGCGTTGGAAGGCGAATGGCCGGTCGTCTATGCGCTGAGCCTGGCGATCTACTGCACTTCCTGGACCTATTTCGGCAGCGTCGGGCTTGCCGCGCAGCGCGGATTGGAATTTGCCGGCATCTATATCGGCCCAATCCTGGTCTTCACGCTCGGCATGCCGCTGCTTCGCCGCATCATCGAGCTCGCCAAGGCGGAGAAGCTCACCTCGGTGGCCGATTTCGTCGCCGCGCGCTACGGCAAGAACCCGACGGTCGCGACGATCGTGGCGCTGATCTCGCTGATCGGCACCATTCCCTATATCGCGCTGCAGCTGAAAGCGATCTCCAGCACCGTCAGCGCCATGGTCAATCCGTCCGACTACGGCATCGGCAGCGGCAATCTCTATTTCCTCGACCTGCCACTGCTCGCGACGCTGGTGCTTGCCTGTTTCGCCGTCATGTTCGGCACCCGGCATACGGATGCGACGGAACACCAGGATGGCCTCATCCTCGCCGTCTCGATGGAATCCGTCGTCAAGCTCGTCGCTTTCCTGACGGCCGGCATCTGCGTCATCTGGTTTCTTTTCGACGGTCCGGCCGACCTCTGGCAAAAGACCGTCGATAACGAACTGGTCATGTCGGCGCTCAACTACCATACGCCGATCAGCCGCTGGATGACGCTGATCCTCCTGTCGGCCTTCGCGATCATCCTGCTGCCGCGGCAATTCCATGTGACCGTCGTCGAAAACCGGACGCCGAAACAGCTGAAACTCGCAGGCTTCCTGTTTCCCACCTACCTTATCGCCATCAATCTCTTCGTGCTGCCGGTGGCGATCGGCGGGCTGCTGACCTTCGGCGGCGCCGGCAATGCCGATTTCTATATGCTGTCGCTGCCGCTTGCCGGTGAGATGCCGGTGGTGTCGCTGATCACCTTCATCGGCGGCTTTTCCGCCGCCACCGCGATGGTCATCGTCGATTCCGTGGCGCTGTCGATCATGGTGTCGAACGACATCATCATGCCGATTTTCCTCAGGCGCAAACTCGCCGGTCGCGCCAGCCAGCGCGACAATTTCGCCAAGACGCTGCTCAATATCCGCCGCAGCGCCATTTTTGCGGTGCTGCTGTTCGGCTACGCCTACTACCGCTCGACCGACAGCACCGCCGGCCTTGCCTCGATCGGCCTGCTCTCCTTTGCCGCCATCGCGCAGATCGCGCCGGCGCTGTTCGGCGGGCTGATCTGGCGGCGGGCGAATGCACGCGGTGCGATCCTCGGGCTTTCCTCCGGCTTCGTCATCTGGATCTACCTGCTGTTCCTGCCCTCGCTCGGCGGCCCCGACTATTCCTATGTGGCCAGTGCCGTGCTCGGCTTCATCTTCCCCGGCACGACGCTGTTTACCGCGGCCGATGCCGATCCGCTGGTCAATGCGACAGTCATGAGCCTGCTCGTCAACACCGCCTTCTTTATCGTCGGCTCGCTCACCCGCAATGCCAGGCCGCTGGAACGCATCCAGGCCGGCATCTTCGTCAAGCGGCATTCGCGCTCGCAATTTGCGACGCGCGGCTGGAAGACCCGCATCAGCGTCGGCGATCTCAAAGCAGCGATCTCGCGTTATCTCGGCGAAGAGCGCATGCAGCGCTCGTTGACGACCTACGAACAAAGCTCCGGCCGCAAGCTGGAGGACGAACAGCCGGCCGATATGGCGCTGATCCATTTCAGCGAACAACTGCTCGGCAGCGCCATCGGCTCGTCCTCGGCAAGGCTGGTGCTGTCACTGATCCTGCAGAAGATCGAGGATGCCTCTTCCGACACCGCCTGGCTGCTCGACCAGGCGAGCGAGGCGCTGCAATATAACCAGGACATGCTGCAGACCGCACTTTCGCAGATGGATCAGGGCATTGCCGTCTTCGACAGTTCCAACCGGCTGACGATCTGGAACCGGCGCTTCCGGCAATTGCTGGATCTGCCGGAAAGTGCCGGCCAGGTCGGTTTCCCCCTGGCCGACATTGTCACCACGCTCAGCCAGCGCGGCGACATCGCCCCCGGCGATCTCACTCAAACGGTGCGGCATTTCCTGACGCTCGACAAACCCTTTTCGCTGGTGCTCGGCGGCGGCGAGCGGATCATCGAGGTGCGCTCCAACGCCATGCCCGACAAGGGTATCGTCGCCACCTTTACCGATATTACCCAGCGCGTCGGCGCCGACCAGGCGCTGAAACAGGCGAACGAGACGCTGGAGCAGCGCGTCGCCGAACGCACGGCGGAGCTTACCCGCGTCAACCATGAACTCGGCGAGGCACGCGCCGCCGCCGACGAGGCGAATATTGGCAAGACCCGCTTTTTCGCCGCCGCCGGTCACGACATCCTGCAACCGCTGAATGCCGCCCGGCTCTATTCCTCGGCACTGGTCGAGCGCATGGCGCAATCCGACAACAGCCCGATCGTGCGCAACATCGATTCGGCGCTGGAATCGGTCGAGACCATTCTCGGCGCGGTGCTCGATATATCCAGGCTCGATACCGGCGCCATGCGGCCGCGGCTTGCCGCCGTCAAGCTCTCCGAGCTGCTGGAGCGGATCGAGACCGATTTCGCGCCGATCGCCCGTGAAAAACAGCTGAAGCTGGTGGTCATGCCGACCTCGCTCAGGGTCCGCTCCGACCCCAACCTGCTGCGCCGCCTGGTGCAGAACCTGGTTTCCAACGCCATCAAATACACGATCACCGGCAAGGTGCTGGTCGGCGCGCGGCGGCGCGGCAGCCAGGCGATCATCCAGGTGATCGATTCCGGCATCGGCATTCCGCCGTCGAAATTCCGCACGGTGTTCAAGGAATTCGCTCGGCTCGACGAAGGCGCAAAAACCGCCTCCGGCCTCGGGCTCGGGCTGTCGATCGTCGACCGCATTGCCCGGGTGCTCAACCATCCGGTCGAGCTGCAGTCGACACATGGGAGGGGCACGGAATTCCGCATCGCCATGCCGCTCGACATGTCCCGCCCGGCCGAGGCGGCGACGGCCGTCACGCCCGCCGACCGGCCGGGGCAGCCACTCAAGGGGCTGAAAATCCTCTGCATCGATAACGAACCGAAGATCCTCGAAGGCATGCGGCTGCTGCTCAGCGGCTGGGGCTGCGAGGTCAGGGCGCTCGACGGCCTCGCCGACGTGATATCAGGCGACGGTCGTGACGGGCCGCCGGATCTCGCCATCGCCGATTATCATCTCGACGACGGCACCGGCATTGCCGCGATCCTGCATCTGCGCCGGCAGTTCGGCGCCGATATCCCCGCTTTGCTTGTGACCGCCGACCGCACGCCTGAAGTGCGCAGTGAAGCCGAGCGATACGGCATCGCCGTCCAGCACAAGCCGGTGCGGCCGGCAGCGCTGCGCGCCTATATTACCCAGATCTCCGGCCTCAAGCGCGCGGCCGCGGAGTAAGAGGCAAGCTCAATCCGTCGTGGACATAAGGCGCGAGACGAGATCGCGCACCCGCGCTGTATCCGGCATGTCGCCGAACAGGATGCGGTACATGATCGGCGCGACAACCTGATCCATGACGAGATCCACATCCGGAAAGACCTCGCCGCGGGTCTTTGCCCTCTCGGCGATGAGGACGATCTGCTGGCGGGTATATTCGCAGCATTTGCAGGCATTAACCGCTGCCTGCGCCGCCAGCACGTCGCGGATCATCTCGCGGCCCGGCCCGGAGGACATTTCCTCGGCATATTGCTCTGCCCAGGCTTGAAGATCGGCCTTGCCGCTGCCGGCATCGACCGGCTGCATATCCGGCCGAAGCCGCTCGACGGCAACATCGGCGAGAAGCTCCTGCAGATCCCCCCAGCGGCGATAGATGGTCGACGGCGTCACACCCGCCCGGGCGGCGATTAGCGGTATCGTCACCTCGGCACGGTTCATTTCGGCCAGCAGTTCGCGGACCGCCTTGTGGACCGATGCCTGAACCCGGGCGCTTCTGCCGCCTGGCCGGAGATTCTCTTTTACCGACATGCACTTTTCATCCCTTGACGCCCCATGGTTCAAAATCTTTGACAGAACCATAAACGCAAATAATTTGCCTTTGCGATACGTCCGCCCTACATGGAGCTAACGCAACGGCTTAGCTTTAAGGGGCTTATATATGGTCGCCGCAGCCAAATCCACAAAGAATGCGCAGCACCCCTCGATCGGCTTTCATGCGCTGACGCTCGCCACCTTCTTCGGTGCTTCCGCCGCGCCGACGCCGCTCTATCGGATCTATCAGCAGAACTTCTCGCTCTCGCCGGTGCTGATCACCGTGGTCTTCGCCGTCTACGCCTTCGCGCTGCTGGCGGCGCTTTTGACCGTCGGCTCGCTCTCGGACCATCTCGGCCGCAAGCCGGTGATCTTTTTCGCCCTGGTGCTCGAAATCATCGCCATGGGCCTCTTCGTCGCAGCCAGCGGCCCGGGTTGGCTGATTGCGGCGCGGATCGTGCAAGGTATTGCGACCGGGATTGCCGGCGCCTCGCTCGGCGCCGCGCTCGTCGATGTCGACCGGGTAAAGGGGCAGATCGTCAATTCGATCGCGCCGCTTTGCGGCATGGCGGTGGGCGCGGTCGGCACCAGCGCCCTGATCCAATACGGCCCTTTCCCAATGCATCTCATTTACGCGCTGCTGCTTCTTGCCTTCACGATGCTGGCAGTCGCCATCTGGCTGACGCACGAGACCGGTGGCAGGCGACCGGGGGCGCTCGCCTCGCTGATGCCGCGGATCGCCATTCCCGCGCAGGTGAAGCAGCCGCTGTCGCTGGTGACGCCGATCAACATCGCCAACTGGACGCTTGCCGGTTTCTATCTCTCGCTGGTCCCGTCGCTGGTCGCCAGCACGACCGGCAGCGGCGCGCCGCTGACCGGCGGGGCCGTGGTGACGGCGCTGATGGTCAGCGGAGCGATCGCCGTCTATCTCAGGCGGGGCAAGGCGGCATCGGCCAATCTCGGTTTCGGCGTGTCGGCCAAGACGCTCGGCATTCTGACGGTCGTTGCCGGCGTGCATCTTGCCAATGTGCCGCTGCTTCTCGTCGGCACCGTCTTTACCGGCGCCGGTTTCGGCACCAATTTCCTCGGTTCGATCGGCACCATCATGCCGCTTGCCAAGGCGGATGAGCGGGCCGGGCTGCTGTCAGCCTTCTACGTTCAGAGTTATCTCGCCTTCAGCCTGCCGGCGATCCTCGCCGGCTTCCTGGCGAAATCGGCCGGTTATGCGCTGACGACGGATATCTATGCGACGGCAATCCCGCTGTTGATGGGCGCCGGACTGATCGGCATTCGCGCCGGCCGCCGGAAGGCGGCGGAGAGTGCCGTCTAAGGCGCAGTTTGCGGCTGGAGATCCAGCAGCGCGCGGCCGCTGCCATCCATGGCGAAAGGCACCGAAGCGTGCTGGTGGGCGACCAGCCAGCGGCCATCCCGCTTGACGAGGCCGAGGGTCTGGCGGAACCAGAGATCGACCTCGGTGCCGTCGGTCTTCGTCCCGGTCATGCGGGTGAGACCGCTCCAGAAAGCGACATCCCCGCCGAGCGTCAGCTTGGCATCGCGCACTTCACCGCCGATCGGGCCTTGCCAGGTGTCGAACCAGGCCCGCAGGCCCGTCTCGTCCTTGCCGTTGATGACCAGCGGCGGCGCCAGCGAAAACTCAACGGAATCTTCGGCCTCATAGGAAAGCGCCTCCTCGGCATTCTTTTCTCCCAGCGCCTTGGCCCGCATCATCAGCATGGCAATGACCGCCTCTTCCTCGTGCCTGGCATTCGCTTCGTCTTTCACATCAGTTCTCCTTATCCGCTATGGACCGAGGACGAACGGGAGGATGACGATCCGACAAGGATGCATTTATTTTGCTTCAGAGATAACTCGTCACTTCAGGTTCGTTCCACCAGGCGTCATGCCTGCCGTCGTAATAACGGACTGGCAGGGCCGCCAGTTCCTCAGGGGTGATATCGTCGAGACAGGCAATGTTGATCGAGACATAGGCGCCGCCGATCGCCTCGACATAACCGTCGCCGAAGGCCGGCACGCCGCAGGTGCGGCAGAAGCGGTGATGGCCGCTCATCGTGTTGAACTGGTAGTCGGATGTCTCTGCCGCGTCGCACATCAGCCGGAAATCCTCCGGCTTGACGTTGGCGCCCCAGTAACGCCGCTTGGCGCAGATCGAACAATTGCAGCGGCCGGTGCCCTCTTCGACGTCCATGTCCACCTCGTAGTGTACTTTGCCGCAATGGCAGCTTCCCTTGTAGGTCTTCTTCATGGCGGCCTCCTCCTTCGGCATTGCCTTCATCAACTGTATATGACAATATGTTGTCACTATGGATGAGATACAAAATAGACAACATGTTGTCAAACAAAATCGACCGGAGCGGACGATGGAAGGGAATGCCTTTTCCGCTTTCGCGATCACAGCCCTACGCCTCGCCGGCCATCTGACGGCGGCCGGCGACCAGCTGGCAAAGCCCGCAGGACAGACAAGCGCCCGCTGGCAGGTGCTGGCCGCGGCACGGCGCGGCGACATGTCGGTGGCGCAGATCGCCCGGGCGCTCGGCCTCGCCCGCCAGGGCGTGCAGCGGCTTGCCGATGTGCTCGCGGCTGAAAAGCTGATTGCCTATGCCGACAATCCGCAGCACCAGCGGGCGAAGCTGGTGCGGCTGACGGCGGAGGGGGCGGCGCGGCTGGGGGTGATCGAGGTGGCTCAGGCGGGGTGGGCGGACGGTCTGGGCTCCGCCTTCACGACGGCGGAACTCGATGCCGCACGGGCGGTGATGGCGCGGGTGATGGCGATGCTGGAGAGTGACGGGGCGGCTGGAGATTAAGGTGCGAAGGATGCTTGAGGAGGTGCCGCGGGCGATTTCTTGCGAAATGGGCACAGCAGCCACCCAGAAACGAAAAAAGGCCGGGCTAACCCGACCTTCCCTTCCATCTCAACGGACCGTGCCAGTACATCCGTGGTCACGATCCGGAGATGATATTCAAAGCTGCGCGTCCAATCGGACGCGCTATCGCTTTAAGCCGGCGCATAATCCTTTCCGAAAATCGATTCCGATTTCGGGGTTATGCGCTAAGGCTCAGGCCGCCTGGAGCCGGTCTGCCGACATCTTGCCGGACTTGTTGTCGCGGACGAGCTCGTAAGACAGCTTCTGGCCATCCTTGAGATCGCGCATGCCAGCGCGTTCAACGGCGGAGATGTGGACGAAAACGTCGGCTGCGCCGTCATCCGGCTGAATGAAGCCGAAGCCCTTGGTTGCGTTGAACCACTTTACGGTACCAGTGCTCATGACGATATCCTTTTCGAATCGTTCATAGAAGATTGCAGCCCGGACAAATGCCCAAGCGGCGATGAAAACCGATTTTGGAGGAAGTTCGCCAGGAACGACGCGAGCGCCGTTTCAAAGTTCATCTAGCAAGATCGATGCGTGAACGTTTAATCGGAAATTGTGTCCGTGACAAGGCGTCGGCAAGGAAAATTAGAATTCGTGCGGATTGAGGAAATCGAAGGTTTCTTTGGTCTTGTGCCGTTGGCACCCCCTTGTAACTTGACGCCATCCGCCGGCAGCCTAGCTAGCGCTTGCGGTGATGGAGCTGAGCCCGC
>NZ_LODW01000046.1 GCF_002914525.1 Rhizobium hidalgonense
TCCGACAACACCAACCATGAAGAGTGCTGCTCCCAAGGCCATAGTTCGGCCTCGACCATCGCGACGATCAAAGCGGCGCTTTCCGCTGATCAGGATATCGACAGCAGTGCCATCGAGATCAGGATGCTCGGCGCGGTGGTCCTGCTCGAAGGCTATATAACGAACGCCGCAGACCGCGAGAAAGCCATCTCGCTTGCAGCGATGATCGTTGGCCACGAGAACGTCCAGGATCGGATGCTGAGCCGCTTCCCCATTCAGTAGCGAGGGATTGGCGTGGGTAAGACCAAGGTCTGGCTTAGTCCCGGTACGAAGTCCCGGTACTGGAACACTTCCTCCACTCAACGGTTTGGCTCTGCAGCGGAACCAACCGCATCCAAGGAGGAAAACAAATGAATATCAAGGTTGTAGGTATTGCCGCAGGTATCCTGCTGGCATCGACATCTGCCTTTGCGCAGTCATCGACAGTCACCGGTGCGGCGGGTGGCGCTGCAACGGGCGCGATTGTCGGCGGCCCGGTCGGTGCGGCTGTCGGCGGCATTGTTGGCGGCGTGGCAGGTAGCGTTATTGATCCGCCGCCGCAGCAGGTGGTGACCTATGTTCAGCAGGCCCCGGCCCCGACCGAACGCGTCGTCGTCAAGGAGAAGGTCGTCGTCGGCCAGCCCCTGCCGGAGACCGTCGTCGTGACGCCAATTCCCGATGATCCGAAATATGCATATGCGATCGTCAACGATCAGCGTGTGATCGTCGAACCTTCCTCGCGGAAGGTCATCCAGGTCATCCAGTGACCGACGGGCGGCTCCAGCCGCCTCTTCCAACCATGAGGGCATGCTCGCACCGCATAGATGCGCGGGCGTCGTATGCCTAAACCTCGGAGATCGATCATGAAAAGCAACAAGTTCGCCATGCTCGTGGCAGCACTGTCACTGAGCGCGTCCCCACTTGCAACATTGCCGGCGGCGGCCCAGCAGGACACAAAGAGCAGTGGGCAGGCCCAGTCCGGCGCTGACGCCGGCTCGCAGTCGGGCTCCGCCAAGACTGGCACCGACTGCACCCCCGACGCTTCGGGAGCTTGCCCAGGCAAGGGCCAGTCATCGCAGCAGAAATCCGGCCAGGGCTCGGACATGAAAAAGAGTGCAGAGCAGCCTTCGACCGATGGCGCGACGAGCGGTGCGTCCGGCAAGACTTCGACAGAAACCAAGCCTGCATCGAAGGACGCCAGCGGTGGCACCACGACAGAACAGAAGCCCGCCGCCAAGTCCGGCACCACGGATAACAACGGCTCGGCCACCACAGGCACGAAGAGCACTACGGAAAGCGGCGATGCGTCGAAGCAGTCGACAGATCAAAACGCCACGACAACAAACAAGAGCTCTTCTGACACCAACGTCAACAAAAACACCACGACGAACACCAAAACCAACGTCAACATCTCGGTCGAGCAACAGACCGAAATTCGAACGGTAGTGAAGGAGGTTCATGTTGCGCCTGTAAAGGAAGTCGACTTCACGGTTTCCGTCGGAACGAAAATCCCGAAGAAGGTCCGGCTGGAACGACTGCCAACGCGCATCGTGAAGATCGTTCCGCAGTATGACGGCTACCGCTTCTTCATCCTTGCGGATGGCAGGATCGTCATCGTCGATCCCGATGCTCTCACGATTGTCTACATCATCGAGGCCTAACACGCGTTTCCCGGCGGCGTCCTATGCGTCGCCGGGCCGCAGGAGCAATCAATGATCTACCATGAAGATAAGCCGTCCGGCCTCGCGTTTCCCATCATCGTCATCCTGATTGCCATGGTCGCAATTGTCGGCAGCCTGGTCCTGTCATCAGGCCATCCAGCATCGGCTCGGGTCTGGGTTCCTGCTACTTCGGCAGGGCCTTGATCCCGCGAGCCCAAAGCCGTACTCCCATCCCGCCCTTTCCGGGAGACCGATCGAGCCTTATGATGCAGAGCACCTGCGTGAAAACAAGGCAGATTGGAGAGAGCGATGCCGAAGTGTGTAGGCCTGTTAACGGCAGGAGTTTTTCTTCTCCAGCCGTGCTTCGCCAACGCACAGGAACCGAATGCGCTGGAGAGGGCCATCGGAGATGCGCAGCCATGCAGGTCGTTGAAGACCAAGGTATCGAGCTTCGGCATCCATAGCCGGATCCGCTGCTCACCGCTTCATGGTTGAGGTAGAGCGTATCGTCCTCGAGGCGGATTGCCGCCGGAAGAGATTGATCGCGCAACGCGCTGGCGATAACTGGCTCCACCGTGTCCGAGACCCAAACCGGAAGGCGCTTTCGCACTTCGCTGGTCCAGCGCTTCTCCTCGCTGCGGGTTTTCGGCAGTGCTTCGTCATTGTCGCCGACCAGGTCCGGCGCCAGGGCGCGGATATCGTAGGTCAGGTCGACATCCTCGGAGAACCTTTTGATGACCCCATAGGCTTTCGAAAGCGAGGTGCCGCCCTTGAAGACGAGATGCTCACCGAGCGTGGACGAAAAGAGCGTCTGCAGCGTCCGGACGACCCAGACATCTTTATCGAGCAGATGAATGGGCCGTCCGGTGCGGTCGGCGGCCACGGCCAAGGCTTCGCGCCGGTCATCCTTTGACAAGGTCAGGAACGGATCAGCCATGCGCAGCCCTTCCCACGCTTCTTGCAAGCCAGGTCGGGAACTGCGGAGCCGCCGCCACCAGCTCGCCGAACGCGTCTGGCGGCAGCTTTCGCTTGATCCGCGATAGTGCTTCATCGGCCTTCTCTGGTCCAAGCCAGGCGAGCGCACGGACCGCCACGCCGGCGGGCCGATCGGCCAAGGCCAATTGCCAGCGAGGCACGTGCCTGAGCTCGACCGACTGCTGTCCAAGGTTCATCGTCCGGCTGCGGCCGGATGTCAGGTAGACGGACCGGACCGGGACCTGGGTGGTCAGGCCCAGGGCATTCGCAGCGGCGGCGCCGTTTGAGACGATGACCTCGCCGCGTTGCTGCGCCACCGCCTCCACCGCTTGTTCAACTGTCGGCGGCCGGCTGCCAAAACGGCTTTTGACAAGCCGCATATAGATGCCGCGGCCGGCCCGGACGAGCTCGCCGCGCTCGACCAGGCGCGATAGAGCCTGGTCCAGGGCGGCACGATTTCCGAGATGCAAAAAGCTCTTTGCCGAAAGCGCGGATCCTTCCGGCAGTCGCTCAGCATGGTCCATGATTTGTGACGTCAGCTTTTGCATGGCATTTCTCCTGTCAGAAATATATGTGAGTTTCTGACAGTTTGCAACGAAAGGAGAATGGCAGGGGAGCCGAACCGCGCTGACAAAAATTTATATCGAAATATTGGTTAGTAGCCCGCGTATCGCTCCACCCAGCGCTACTCACCTATCAGGCCATCAAACACTTCCAACATCGCATCACTGATGGCCTTGCCGAGCGCGGCTGCAGTGTTTGCCAACGCCTCCTCGTTCATATCGCGGGCGGCCATGGCAAAAGCAGCTCCCTCGGACGTTATGATTTCGCGGGCCCGCTCGATTGCCCATAGGGCGAAGTCACTACGGTAGCTGATCTCCACGGTTTCCATGTCGTCTCCTGATTCTTGTTCCGGGATGGCTTATACCGATTTGCCGGAGAATGCAGACTGGAGAGTCCGTCCTACGCCCGGAAACGAGTGACCCAGCAGTTCGATTGCTTCTTGAGCGCATCTCCATGGGAGCGTGCTCTATTGCGCCGCACCGTCTCCCCACTTCGCTCTGACCAGGCCCTACTCCACCGAACCCCGAAGCGGGTTTCGGCCCATGCGGGTCACGAGACCTTGCGCAGCTCGCCAAGGCAGGCTTGGACGAGATGGGGAGGGCGCCGGCGCGCCCGCTTCCGCCAGGAGCATCCGCCTCGAGGCTGATGCGCTTCTGCACCGTGATATTGCCGCTCTTACATAGGGCGCTGATCAGGCCAATGGGCAAGCGCGCGATGGGGCTGTCGGCTGTCGAAAAATAGGCTTTCAACGCTCCGCGCCGAACCTTCCGATTTTTCCACCGTCCGACCCATGACCTGAGCGTGGACGTCGCCTTTAGGAGCGGACCGAACCGTGTTCGCACGAGCCATGCATGGCTTATTGCTAGAATGTTCATCTTCTGGGTCAAAATGATCGCATAATGTATCGACTGGTAGTGGCTGCGTGCCGACGACCGAGAAAAGACCGATTGCCAAAGATATAGCTAGAGTCGGAAGGAAGTGTCTCCCATAGCGACGAAACAACGCGTCATCGACATTGGCTCTGGCGATCAGCCCCCGATCCGACCGGTTGGGGCGGGTTGAAAGCGGCAGCATGGGAAGCCGCCGGGATCGTCTCCGTGTCAATCTTACCAAGGCGGCGGGGCTGTAGTAGAAAGATCCCTCCTCTGCCCCTACAGCTTGGGCAGCGCTTTGAATGGATCGAGCACTCGAGCTCCTAGAGGTTCGAAATGGCGCAAGTTGCGGGTCAAAACGATCAAGCCATGTACCTGGGCTGTGGCGGCTATCGCAATGTCCCCGAAGCCCGGCTGGTGGGCGCGAGCGTCATCGAGAATCTGACCGGCAGCATGCGCGCATCTCAGATCGAACGGCAACAGCTTCTGTGCGTATAGATGTTCGACGCTCTCCCACCATTCTCTCAGCTGCCGCGCTTTCGTGGTTGCGCCTTCGCGCTCAGCCTTGACGATTCCGGATTTAACCTCTGCAGCAGAAATAACGGATAGGAACAGCTGCGGACTGGCTTCGTCAAGCCATTCAATAAGGGATCCATGCCTCTGGCGTTTCGATGGAGCAAGTGCAGATATGACGTTCGCATCGATCAGAAACATCAGAGATCGATGGGCCGGCTTGGCTTAGTGCTCCGCGGCGGAATATCGCCTTCGTCGCCAGGAAAGGAAGCCAGCAGTCGTCCGAAACTCGGAACCTGCTTCAGCTTTTCATACTCCTCGAACGACAGTACCACGGCTTCCTTTCTGCCATGTCGAGTGATGATCGCAGGATTGCCATGAACAGCCTGATCGACAACGGCAGAAAGCGTTGCCTTAGCATCCTTAAGCTGGATCTCTCTCATATAGGCCTCCAAGCTATGACTACAGTAGTCATATAGCGAAGGCTACTCGTTTGAGCAAGAGCCCGGAGAGCTCAGAGAGCTGCAAAAGGAGATCACCCATACAACTGGCCAAGGTCAAAAGCATACTCGAAGCCGCCTCTGGTATCGACGGGTCCTTTCGGCGGAAGCATGATCAAGCTGCTTGGACGTACCGTTCGTCCACCTCGGCCGAAGAGGCGGGGCCGGCGCGCAGCGAGTGCTCAGCAAATTTCAGCCTCCGCTCGATCTCCGGTAGATCGCCGCCACCAGAACGCGCCACCTCCTGATTGTTGAGGCGATCAGATGGGCGGATATGAGCCGTCCCGCCGCTTCGACGCCTGGCTTCAGGAAACGCTGGTTCACACGGCCTGCGACGAGCGCACCGAGCGGCTGCTCGAATGGCAGCAAGCGCCCGCTGCCCAGGCGGCCCATCCGCGCGAAGACCATCTCATCCCGCTGATGGTGGTCGGCGGCCGCCGAGAACGAAGCCGCCGCCACCACCACCTATCACCAGAAGGATTTTGCCGGAGGGCTCACCGCATCGAGCTTCCGTTTCGGCCGCGCCCCCTCATCTCCCCGATCACATGGAGAGGCGCAATGACCAGCGAAGCCTTCAAGCCGATCGTCTACCTCAAGGAAAACTGCCCCTTCTTCCTGAAGGTTGCCTCTTCCTTCCGGAATCGGGCCTGGCATCGAACGTGGAAAGCCGCGACTTCGTTGCTGGAACCGAACAAGAGGAGACGATGCGGGCGGAGCTTTCGCTGCGTCTCGACAAGGTAAGTTTTCCCGCGGCGCAGCTCAAACCCTGGCCGCTATGTCACGGATTCAAGTACGGGGTGGGACGCTCGCCAATCCTTCTTTGAACGAGCCTACCTCGCTGACGACGCTCTCCTTGACCGTGTCGTGCGCTTCGGATGCGGCCTCCGCTGCGGTTTCATACACCTGGGATGCAACGTCCTTTCCTCGTTCAACCAGGACCTGTGCCTGGGAGCTCAGCTCCTCTTTCGTACTGTCGGCAGCATCGCCCACCAACTGATCTTCTGTCTCGGTGTGCGGAAGCGCTGCCCCGATCGCTGCTCCAAGGGCAAAGGCCAGTGCGCCTCCGACGAGAGGCTGGTCCCTGAACTGGGTCACGATCAATTCGTTCAGCTTGCCTGTCTGTTGCTGAAGACTTGCGGCCGCAGATGCCGATCGATCAGACAGCGAGTTTGCGGCAGTTGAGGCGCGACCGCTGATGTCGCCCACGGCAGCTTTGGCCTGCTCCCACTTCTCCGCAGCCCAGCCGCTCGCCGCGTCCAGCATCGCTCCCGATTCGTCCATAATACTATCGATACGTTTGCCGTTGGCATCGACGAAACCTCGGTAGGTCTTCCCGGCCTCGTCGATGAAATGGCCCGCGCGGCGTCCCGTTTCATCGGTAAGGGCCTTCAGCTTGTTGCCCGAACTATCGGCGAAGTGGCTGTAGCTTACGCCGCCCAATTTCTCAGGAGGTCCGAGCCTTCGAACGGGTCCGGTGACGGGGTACAACGGGTAATCCGGCTCGGCCCAGGTGCTGCTGGACGATGATGGTTCCGACCCTTTAGCCATCAACCAAGCAAGACTCACCCCAATCAAGGCCACCGGTAGTGGGTTTGCCTTCAATGCGCTCCCGAGGTTGGTGACATACTCGCCGCCACCGCTCCCCTTGGCGTAAGCAATAACTTCGTCGACCAGTTGTCCGGGCGACATTCGTTCATGGATGGCGTCAATGCGGCTCTCAATGCGCCGCCGATCCTGGTCGATTTCGTGCTGCAGTTCCGCAGATGATCTATCGCTGGTGTTTTCCATCACATTTTATCCTTCACCATGTGGATGTCACGGCGAAGCGATGTCGCGGTTCGGTCCAGTTTCATGTTACTTTCACGCAGGACGGCGACGCCGCGGGCGATCAGCGCCCACGCGATCAGCGCGATGCCAACGCCGACAACGAGGGACGCGATCGCGCTGGCGCTTGTATCGGAAAGGCCCTGTTTGACAAGAAAGGCCGCGAGGCCGCCAACTAGGGCGCTGAGCAAAACGCCGACTGCACCGATTGCGAGCACGAGCCCGACAACGAGAACTTCGGCTCCGCTCAGCGCTCTGGAAAGCTTTTCCGACGCCTCCGTCTTGGCGAGGTCGATTTCTTTCCGCAGCAGTCCAGTGACATCGGATATCAGTCCCCCGAGGAGTTCGGAAAGGGGTGTGTTGTCGTTCGATTTATTCATAATTCGGTCCCCCCAGCATTCGCGGATGGAGGCGGATTATTTGACCCGGCAGCGCCAAGGGTCTCACGAGGGCGCTCGGCCGAGGCGGTAAGGAAACGGCTGGCAGCCAGTCCCGCTAGAGCTGCGATTCCGAGGAACGCAAGCGGTTGTCTGCGACCGAAATCTTCGGCCATGTTGGCGATTTCGCCCAAGTCTTTGCCTTCCATTTGCCGGGCGAAGCTTTGAACGCTTTGCCCGATCTGCCTGGCGTATCGCCCGACCTCGGCCTGCTCCGAGCCCTCGAGTTCCGCGCCGACCTTCTCCAGCGCCTTCGCAACCCCGCCAACTCTTCGCGCAGCGAAGCTGGTCTGTTCCGTTGCCACCTCCTTGACCTTGTCAATGGCAGAGTCCGCACCTGATCTAATGGTTTCGCTGGCGGCGGAGATGTCCTCACTGACTTTGTCCTTCAGGTCGGCGAAAGACGCGGAACTGTAGGTGGTTGATGACGACGTCGGTAAAGCATGTGGCGTGACGGATAGTCCGCCCGCAGATTCTCGGAACTCATTTGACATGTCGGTCTCCCATGGAAGGAATCAGCGGCAACGGCCGTATTCCCCAACCTCGATTGACCCTGTTTGTTCCGTGTCCTCCAACTGCTCGCCCGAAGAAACAGCACCGGCACAACGGACGGCGGTTTACGGACTTGCACCCTCTATAATGTTTTGAATTTCGGGGCAGAATTTGCCAGCAACCCGGGACGGCGCCGCTCCCCGCCACGCTCCTGACGGAGTCGATGAGCCCGTAGCGATTGGCAGCTCTTGGAAGCCCTAATATCCTAAGCCTGGAAAAATAAAGACCTCTCCATTTGACGAAGCCATGCCAGGCAATTTAGAAGTTCTATTTCTAATAATCCGTCATTGGTCCGTACGCAAAAGCAGCACGTCTGAAATGACCGGCCAGTTCAACAAATTACTGTTTAGCCACTGACATTGAATAGCTGGTCAACAGTCCTGGCACGGAAGGAGAGCTTTCGAGGCCAGTAGTGTGCGACTTATTGCCATAACGTTCACGGTTTAGGCCAGGAAAATCGCATAATGGATCGAAGGGAACCTCTCCGGCCGGCGAACAGATATCACGAGTGGTCGTCTACAGTTCGAATCTTTTCAAGGCGGCCGAGTTCGCTGTTGGACATACGGGAAGGGCGTCCGCTGAATCCGGGACGCTCACGCGCATCAGGCGGGCGCTTCAGTGCACACCGGTGCCGAGCGCCCGCAAAACAAGTTCGCTATTCAGGCTACGGGCCTCCTTCGTGGCCGAATTATGGAGAGCTTGGCGTCTTATTAAACATGTATCGCGCGATCTTCCAGTCACTGCCGTCCTTTTTGAATATGAACAGTTCGCGGTTCTGTTCGGAATGGGAATCATTGGTCTGCAATATGGTGACCCGCACCTGCGAATGCGATCTAGCGAACGCATAGTGTTCGGTGACGACGATCTCGTCGATATAGATCTTGGGCTCGAGCCTGATTATACCGAAGCCGTGATCAAAGAAGGCCTTGAGTTGCTCCGCTCCTTCCATCGTCGGAGCGTCCACTCCCATCAGCACGCCGTCCTGGGTAAACAACGAAACCACCATATCGGTTTTCGACCGATTGAGCGCATCGATATATTTTTCGATAAGCTGCTCGATCTGATTTTTGTCTGCCTGAATCTGTGACATTTAATTCTCCTTTGTCTTCAGCCTCGTCGTTTCGGCTTGAGTGCTAGAGATAGACCGCCACAGCAGGATGGATTAGCCCGTATATTTCGATTATATTATCCGCCTTGTCGGATAGTTTTGGGGGATGATTTGTGGATCTAAATGGCGCGATGATATTCGTGCGAGTTGTGCGACTGGGGAGCTTCACAAAGGCCGCGCTGGAGATGGGCCTCCCCAACTCAACGGTGAGTGACAGGATTTCGGACCTTGAAAAAGCTCTCGGGGTAAGCCTTCTTGTGCGCACGACAAGAAAGCTTCGTCTTACGGACGCAGGAGCGATATTTTTCAAGAAAGCCGAGCTCGCTGTGGCTGCCCTGACGAGCGCTGGCGAGGAAGCTTCGTTATTCCAGAAATTCCCCACGGGAAGGTTGAAGATCACAGCGCCAGTCGAGTTCGACTACACGCCGATCTGCGAAGCAGTCACAGAATACGTTGAGAGATTTCCAGAGGTGACGGTCGAATTGCTTTTGACGGATCGCGTCGTGGACTTGGTCGGGGAAGGGTTCGATATAGCCATCCGGGCAAGTCCGATCAAAGATTCTGGTTTCACAGCGAAGCGACTGGGGATAGCCGGACTGATCCTGGTCGCTGCCCCCCAGTATATAGAACGATCAACCGCGATCGGTCGCCCGAGCGATCTGGCGTTCCATCAATGTCTTGTCATCTCTCCCGAAGTGGATGCCAGCAGTCTTGCCACCTGGAACCTGGTTTCCGCCGACGGCGAGAAAGCCAGGGTAGTTCCACAGGCCCGCATTTCATCGAACTCCGTTGGCGCAATCAAACATCTCTCCTTGATGGGCAAAGGCATTGCCCTCATGCCGCCAACTTTGGTTCACGGCGACGTGTTAAGGGGCCGATTGGTCCAAGTCCTTCCGGATTGGTCAACAGCTCCGTGGCCTAGCTATCTCGTGCATACGGCTCACAGAAACTCGTCCCCGAAGGTGAAGGAGATGATTCCTCTCCTCGAACCCCGTCTCCGCAGCATTATCAAGTAGTCCGATGTTCTGTGTGCTGACCGCACCTCGGAGCCGACCGCCACCCAGCCGATCTCGTTTCAATCCTCAATAAATAACAGTGTCCGATGTGTCGGGGCGCCCGCTCAATGATCAGGCCTGAGGGCTGGCGCCTATGCCGACGTCGGAATCGGCCCGACCGCGCAAGATTGAGGTTCTGCATCAATACAAATTTTGGAAGTCTGGTGACCGCCGTTTGCGGTCGCTCAAACACCGGCTCGACCAATAGCAGCGCGATAGCATTCTAGTAGATGCGCACGAAAGCAGCGGCTCCGCTTTGCGTCCCGCATCTATCCAGCCCGTCAGAGCAGTGCATCTTGTCGCAGCCCATCGCCATGCGACGGCGCAGACAACGGAGGACGGTGAAACATGTCAGCTTACGCCGCGAGTGACGTCCATCTGCACGAGGGTGCGGCGCCGTCAGATCAGCAGCCTTACCAAAGCTTCCTGGTCCTTTACCCCGTGCCGAAAAGACTGGATGATCCGGTTGGCTAGTTCCTCACGCTGGGTCAGTCATGATCTGCTTTACCGCAATGAGGTGGTCATAGACCCTTTGACAGAGAGCAACGTCGGCGTTGTTCAAGGTGCGATGGAAGCGTAGCGGCCCTCACTTTCCCCCCAGGGTAGGGCGAAAGCGAAGGCATTCAAGCGTTTGACGGCGGCAACACGAAGTCGTGAGGTGCCGTTGGAGTCAAATGACCACCGGTTCGTCTGCAACGGGCCGACAATCTTCGATGTCATTGTTCACTCGGCCACTGCTGAATATCCCCGATGCTGTTTGATGAGCTTGATCAACGCCTCAGCGGTGTAGGGTTTCTGCAGCCAACCGATCGGCGAGGCCGCCGAGCCTCTTTCGCGGGTTTTGGCATCTGCATGGGCAGAGGCAAAAACCGAGCGGACACCCAGCTTTGTAAACAACTCGATCGCGGCCTGCACGCCATCTTTGTGACCGGCCAGCCGAATGTCCATGATCGCTAGATCCGGACGGTCTGATCCTGCCATGGAAATTGCCTCGTCGGCCGTCACTGCAATGCCGGTGACCTCGAAGCCTGCATCGCGAAGGCGATGTTCGATCTCGAGCGCTATAAGATACTCGTCTTCGACGACGAGGATACGTGTCGGTTTTCCCCCTCCCGCGGCCTTTTTGGCCTCCTCGACGGATCCAGGGGTGGAGCTGGTTTCATTGTTAGCAGGTGGCTCTAAGGCGATCATTAATCAAGGCTGCTTTCCGATTGGAATTGACCGGCGAACCGGACGGTGCATCGTGCACCGGGGCCGGGAGCGACGGAGAACGAGCCCCGCAGTTGCCGAACCAGTCCAGAGACCAGACCTGTTCCGGACGAACGTCGCCCCGTGACTTTGAAATCGAAGCCAGGGCCGCTGTCGCGGACGGTCAGGAGGAAGTCGCCGTCCGAGCGTGTGAGCGAAACCCAAATTTCGCAATTGCCTGCGTCGTCACAGCCGTGCTTTGCCGCATTTGTGAGCAGCTCGTTCAGAACGAGAGCGAGAGGCATTGTAACGTCATTCGTCAAGCTTCCGGCGTCGGCGGCGACGTCTATGTGGAGAGTGACGCTTTCTGAGAACGCTTGCCTTGCGCTGTCGCACACGGCATTTACAAAATTGCTCGCGTCGACTTCGGAGCGGTCATGCTCCGTATAAAGGGCCTGCTGCGCCGCAGCCATGGCGCCGACGCGTTGCGCAGCATCATTCAGCACAATGCGTGCTTCGTGGCTGTCACTCTCGCGCTCGGCCGAACGGATCAGAGCGTAGAGCATCATCATGTTGTTTTTGACGCGGTGATTGAGCTCGTCGAGGAAGACCCGCTGATTGGTCTCGGCCAACTTGCGGTCGCTGATGTCCACGAGCATGTTGACCGCCCCGGTCAGCTCACCATCATCGTTGCGCATCGGCGTCGGGAAAGGAAGGAAAGGAAACATCGAGCCGTCGGGACGCTGAGCCATTGCCTCCACGCCTCGCACCGGGCGATTTTCCTTTAGGGCAATTGCCATCGGGCATTCGTGGTGCGGCAACGGCTGCCCATCAGCAGTAAATAGCCGAAAGGTTACACACCACTCATCCTCGCCGACGATCGGCTCCCTGCCGGCTAATTCGACCGCTGCACGGTTGAAATAAGTGATCTTGCCGTGGGCGTCGGTCGTATAGACGGCCGCCGGAAGCGCTTCAAGAACTTGGCGCATTTCTTCATCCTTGCGCGCAAGCTGGCGCCTTACATCGACAACCTCCGTAACGTCTATCGTGAAGCAGCGGGTATTTATGAATTCGCCATTGCGGAACTGGCCGCTGGAAGTGGTTTCAACATGCTTGATCGACCCGTCCTTAGCCCGCATCCGGGCGGCAAAACGAATGAGCTTTTCTCCTGCCTTTAGGCGAGCAAGCATTTCGCTTATGATGTCGGCGTCCGCATGAAAATCAGAAATCTGCCGGCCTATGTATTCGTCTGCGGCGTAACCGAGCAGATCCAGTTCTGCCTGATTGGCGCGCAGGATCGTGCCGTCAGCCCCGATCAGATGCAGGGCAACAGCTCCATTTTCAAAAAAGTCTTCGTAATCATCAGGAAAAACATTAGTCTGAGAGACGATGGGACCGCCACTCACCAGTTCGACATTGCCCATCCATCCCTCGCTTGCGTCGTTGCGGCCGAATTAACTCAGCTAAACCCGGCCGAGTGGCCTTTGGTTCCAGCGGGGCAATAAAAAGCAGTTGGCGAAATGGCTACGCCCGATCGCACAGCACTCCCTTTATCGAAAATAAAGTTGGATGATCCTGACGGCATATTCGGAGGGCATTAGCTGTCGCAGTTTGGGCGCCGCAACCACTGCCGACGCGCCTTTGCCTAAGCGAAATGAAACGACACCCACTGCGGGCGACTGTCGTCGGAAACGCTTTGCGTTGGACGCAGCGAGGAGGGTCGGGATGCATCCCAAAGCGGCTACGACGAGATCTTCCTGAACTCAAGAGATCCAGAAAACCGTCGACCCGCATTCCGGGCAAAACTTGAACTCGATCCATCTCCCGCTGTGGCTCTTGCGCGAGCGTTCGCATGAGGCCGACCGGATCGTTCTTGAAGTGCGCGACTTCGGCCGGCACGAAGCTGGTGACTTGACCTTCGGGCCCGACGATGTCGGAGAACGGGCGCGTCCAGTCGCCTTCGCCTGGGTAAACGTCAATGACGGTGGCACCGGCATCAATGCGTGCGAACCGAATCACTCGGATAGTTTGGATTGGTCAACATCGGATCTCCTTTACGGTTGGGTATTTGACGAGCGCGTGGGACGCGAGACGCCGATCCGCGGCTCATTCACCTTCGGCAAAAGCCGATGGTTGCAGAAGGCCTGCGCTACGTGGGCCCGGACGCGTCCATCTGCGCGGCCCGAGCCAGCGCTTGCGTGTCGACATATTCCCGGATGCTGGCCAGTCTGCCGTCCCGGACCGTGATGGCAAAGATCCAGTCGTCCTCGAACGGCTTGTTCGTGACTTTGACCTTCCCGCTGGCGAAGCCGACGACGAGAACCCGGTCTCCTTGTGCCACAAACTCCCGGGGCTCCGTGGAGGTTTCCATCGACCTGGATGCCGTCTCCAGCAAATCTGCCAGTCCCGCGTGCCCCCGGTAGGTGCCGGCCAGCGGCCAGTCCTTGCCCGGAATGATCCACTCGATATCTTCCGCGACCAGCGCCAGCAGAGCCTGTCTGTCGCCCCGGCCGATCGCAGTGAAGAAGTCCTTCACGGTCTGGATGTTTTTTTCAATACTCATGGGAATGTCTCCATCCGTACATCGTGGTCCTGTCGGTGGGGCTGTCTTTTTATCCGTCGAACTTGACCAGATCCTTGAAGATCAGATGACCCCAGCTCTTTCCGCGCGCCTGGACCAGCAGGCCGCCTTCCGACAGCCCGCCAAGCTTGATCGGCGCGAAGCCGAGATTTTCCGCGAGCACGCCAATCTCGTCTGCGGCAGTGTCGTCGTCGCTCGCCAGGAACACAACTCGCCTGCCGCCATGCGCGGCTGGATCTTGGGCAAGGGTGGCGGCGATCAAATGGTTGAAGCCCTTGACCAGCCTTGCGCCAGTAAAGGCTTGCGCGACGGCCTTGGAAGAAGGCTGTTCTCCCAGCTCCTCAGGGGGCACGCCGTAGGCATTGGTCACATCGATGATGATCTTGCCATCCCAGTTGGAGAGCGCCCTTGCGACATCCGGGTGCGCCTCGAAGCGGACAGCCAAAAAGATGACGTCCGCCTTGACGGCTTCCGCCAGGGTCTTGGCTATGACCTTGGGCCCGATCGCGGCCGCATCAGCTGCGAAGCTTTCCGGGTCCCGCGTGGTTGCAACAGATACTTCGATGCCCTTGCGGGAAAACGCTTTGGCCAAAGCTCGGCCGATATTGCCTAAGCCAATAATTGCGTAGCTCATAATGCTTCTCCGATCCTGTGTTGACGCCGGGTCAGACTTGCGCCCAACCACCATCGACGGCGAGATCTATACCGGTGATGTAGGAGCTTTCATCGGAGGCAAGGAACGTGAGCGCAGCCGCGATTTCCTCTGGCTTGCCCCTGCGACCCATTGGGATCTGTGACGCAAACTGGGCAACCGCCTCCTCGGCTTGCTCAGCGGTGAGGCCGGTCGTTGTCGCCAAGGCGGGAGTCTCGATCGCGCCGGGGCTCATCGTGTTGACGCGGATATTGCGATCCTTCAGCTCCTGGGTCCAGGACCGCGAGAAGCTGCGAACAGCCGCCTTGCTTGCTGCGTAGGCGCTGAACGCTGGCAGCCCCATTACATTCGAGACCGAAGAGTTCAGAATGATCGAACCGCCGTCCTTGAAGAGAGGAAGGGCCTTCTGCACCGTAAAGAACAGACCCTTCACGTTCACATCGAAGGTCTGGTCAAAATGGGCCTCAGTCGCTGCCCCGAGCGGCGCGACCGTACCTGCGCCCGCGTTTGCGAAGAGAATGTCGATGTGACCATGTTTCTCCTTCACGGTGGCATAGAGCCGGTCCAGATCTTCCAGGCGCGAGACGTCGCCCACGACTGTTGTCACGTTTTTCCCGATAAGGGCCGCTGCCTCTTGTAAGGCTTTCTCGCGTCGCCCAATGATCACGACCTGCGCACCTTCTTCCACGAAACGCTTGGCTGTGGCCAAGCCAATCCCACTGCTTCCGCCCGTGATGACTGCGATTTTACCTTCGAGTGCTTTCACAATCTTTGCCTTTCGCTGTGTGTAGTTAGGCGCGAACCGCGCCGGGGTCAGAGTTGGGCGAGGCCACCGTCGACGGCGACTTCGCTGGCGGTCATGAAGCTGCTGTCGTCCGACGCAAGGAAGGCGGCAGCGGCCGCGATCTCCGCCGGATCGGCCATGCGTCGGAGCGGGGTCATCGCGCCGTAGGCCTTCTGGCCCTCCTCTCCGAGCGCTTCCTTTGCAAGTTCTGTCGCCGTCGCGCCGGGCGACAGCACGTTGACCCGGATGCCGGTGCCCTTGAGGTCTTCCGCCCAGGTCCGTGCAAGATTGCGCACGGCTGCCTTGCTGGCGCTGTAGGCGGTGAATGCCGGGGCGCCGGTGGTCCCGGCGCTCGATCCGGTGAGGATGATCGAGCCGCCTGGACCCATCAGCGGCAACGCCTTCTGGACTGTGAAGATCGTGCCCTTCACATTGGTGTCGAAAGTATCGTGGATGTGCTTGGCGGTGATCTGGCCGAGAGGAAGCGGGCTTCCGGCCCCGGCATTGGCGAAGATGACGTCAAGCGTTCCGCGCTCGGCTTTCACCGCCGCGTAGAGCCGATCAAGGTCGTCCTCATCCGAGACCGAGCCCTTAACCGCGCGGGCGTTGGGGCCGAGCTCGGCCACAGCCGCATCGAGTGCTTGCTGCCGACGGCCGTAGATGAAGACGAAGGCACCCTCCTCGATGAAGCGCCTTGCAGCGGCGAGGCCGATACCGGTGGCGCCGCCCGTGATCACGACGGTCTTTCCATTCAGTCTGGTCATGTCATGCATTCCTTGTGTCGCGTGTCGGGTCATCGCTTTGCGGAGACACATCCTCCGACAGCCTCGATATGGGTTCGCCGGCGCCAGGGTGTGAGTGCGCAATCGCGCGTATCCGTGGTGCGAAAACGATCCACCTATGTGATTGAACGCAGCGATGATCGCGCGCGATCCGGCCCGGTATGGTAGCCTAGTCTTCGGAAGCCGCCCCATGCGGCGCGAGAATGGACCATGATCGACTGGGATGACGTTCGCTACTTTCTTGCCGCCGCGCGTGGCGGCTCAGTGCGGGCTGCCGCTAAACGTCTGGCCGTGAACCACGCGACCGTGCTGCGGCGCATTGCCCAGCTCGAGGATCGCCTCGGGGCGCAGATGTTCGAAAAGCTACCTTCGGGCTATCGCCTGACGGCCGCGGGCGAGGAGGTTCTGGAGTTCGCGAACCAGATGGAAGCCTCATCGCACCAACTGGAGACGCGCGTCCTCGGGCGCGATCAGAGCGTACGCGGGCTTCTGCGGGTGACGCTGCCCCCGTTCCTTGCGACACACCTGCTCATGCCGGATATCGCCGATTTTGCCCGTCTGCATCCGGACATCGAGATGGAGATCGTATCGACCGGCGAGGTCGTGAATCTGACCAACCGGGAGGCGGATGTGGCGATCCGGATGGTCTCCAATCGCAAGACCCTGCCGCTCAATCTTCATGGCTTGAAAGGTCCGGATCTGCTTGCGGGTGTTTATATGTCCCGCGATAGACTGGCCGCGTGGCGTACGGGTGCGCTGGATCCAATCCGGCCGATCGTCATCGGCGGTCAGGCTCTTCCGGACTGGGTCGACCAAGGGGAGGTTCACGCTACAGGGGTTCCGTTCAGGACGCCGGACGCCGAGGCGCAGATCGATGCGGCAAGGCAAGGGATAGGCATGACCAAACTGCCCTGTTTCGTCGGAGATGCCGATCACCTGCTGGCGAAAGTCCCGGGCATCGATTTGAAATCACCTGCGACGATCTGGCTTCTCACGCAGGGGGAGACACGCAAGACGAAGCGCGTGCGGCTTTTCACAGAGTTCATATCCCGCCGACTCGCCGCGTACGCTCCGATCCTCGCCGGGCGGTCCATATCGCGCGGCTGATGTCACGTGCCAAACCACAAATGGCTAGGGAAATTGCTGTTGGAGATTGGCATCCCCAAGGGGGACAGGCCGAGGAGTGGCCGCTCAATATTTTTTCTTGCGAACGATCTTGTTGCCACGTGGTCCGCTGATGACCGGTGTTCTATCGCGGTTTTCAGCAAGCAGGCTTCGCCAGCGTTCAAGACGGTCGGCAGCCAAGGTGCCGCTTTTGACAGCTGCCTGAACCAAGCAGCCCGGTTCATGCGCGTGGGTACAATCCCGAAATCTGCAAAGCGGTGCCAGTTCCGTGATGTCGGAAAAAAGCATGTCGATCCCGTCGGTGACATCGCTGACGTGAAGTGTTCTTATTCCCGGCGTATCTGTAACCCAACCGCCACCGGGAATGGCATGAAGCGATCGTGCGGTGGTGGTGTGTCGGCCCTGCGCGTCATATTCGCGGACAGTTCCGGTTTTCTGTGCTGAGCTAGATCCAAGTCCGGTCAGCGACCAGCGTCGACTTTCCAACTCCCGAGGATCCCAAATAAGGAAGCGCGTCGATATTCTTGCCGATGCAGTGAAGGTCACGCTCGGTCCGAAGGGCCGCAACGTCGTGATCGACAAGTCCTTTGGCGCACCGCGCATTACCGAGGACGGCGTCGCAGTCGCCAAGGAAATCGAACTGGACGCGACAAGTTCGAAAACATGGGCGCCCAGATGGTCCGCGAAGTCGCTTCGAAGACCAATGACGTCGCCGGCGACGGTACCACCACAGGTACCGTTCTCGCCCAAGCGATCGTTCGCGAAGGCGGCAAGGCCTCGGAAGAGATTGCCCAGGTCGGCACCATCTCCGCCAATGGCGAGAAGGATAGGCCAGTATATCGCCGACGCGATGCAGAAGGTCGGCAATGAGGGTGTGATTACCGTCGAGGAAGCCAAGGCCGCCGAAACCGAGCTCGAAGTCGTCAAAGGCATGCAGTTCGATCGTGGTTATCTTAGCCCCTATTTTGTCACCAATGCCGAAAAGATGGTAGCTGAGCTGGAAGATGCCTATGTGCTGCTGTACGAAAAGAAGCTCTCCAACCTGCAGGCCATGCTTCCTACTGGAAGCAGTCGTTCAGAGTGGCAAGCCGCTGCTGATCATTTCCGAGGACGTCGAGGGCGAAGCTCTTGCGACGCTCGTCGTCAACAAGCTGCGTGGCGGCCTCAAGATCGCCGCCGTCAAGGCTCCGGGCTTCGGCGACCGCCGCAAGGCCATGCTGGAGGATCTGGCGATCCTGACCGGCGGCACTGTCATCTCCGAAGACCTCGGCATCAAGCTCGAAAACGTCACGCTCGAGATGCTCGGCCGCGCCAAAAAGGTCTCTATCACCAAGGAGAATACTACCATCGTTGATGGTGCGGGCACCAAAGCGGATATTGACGGTCGCATCGGCCACATCAAGGCTCAGATCGAGGAAACCCGGACTATCACCGCGAAAAGCTGCAGGAACGTCTTGCCAAGCTCGCTGGCGGCGTTGCCGTCATCCGCGTCGGGGGCTCGACGGAAGTTGAAGTGAAGGAAAAGAAGGACCGCATCGACGACGCCCTCAACGCAACGCGTGCAGCGGTCGAAGAAGGTATCGAGCCTGGCGGCGCGGATCGTTGGGCAGACCTTCCAAGACTGCCATCGGCGTCATGCTATTTGCTCTTCCAGATTTTTGAGCGACACAGCCGGTATCGCTTCAGACCGAATGTTGGAGGCCGGGCGCGTTGACGATAGAGTTGCCGCGTCCGCAATCTTGCGCCTCGTCGGATTGTAAGCCATCGAGAACGAGAGTGGTTTCCAACCCTCATGACGGTGGCGAGGAACGCTCGAGCCTGCATCGTATTCAGGAGGGCGACGCTTGACTGGTCGTCCTCGAGCGGACGATCCAGTGAATGGTCACCTGATCGCGGAAGGGATCGAACTTAACTCCTTCCGCCACCTGATGTTAGAAGATCGTCCGTGGTTTCAGGTATCGGCGTTGCCTTTTAGAATGTCGTCGACATGGGCCGTCCAGCCAACAATTGCGCCTTGCGCGCAGATCATCGCGATGGCTGCGGTCTTGAACTCGTTAAGATAGCTTTCCGTCGGCTCCTCTGCGAGCAGGCACATTCATAGCCGCGGTCGTTTGCCTCACGCATGCGCGGACCAATGATCTGACTGAGTAGAGCAGGCGAACGTCATCTGCCGCTATTCTCGTATCTCGACCACCTTGACCGACACGTCCAAATCCAGGAAATCGTCCGGCATTCCCGTATATCCGCCGGTAACAGGCATTATCTGTCCATTGTTGCGAGCAAACGCTACGGGAATAAGGAAGGCTTCTCCCACTCGTCGATGGGTGGGATCAAACGCAATCCAGCCGGCTCCCGGAAGATAAACCTCGGCCCAGGCATGTGTCGATCCGCCGTCGTCGACAGATGCTCGCGGGTCGTAGATGTAACCGGAGACAGCACGTGCACCAAACCCTAAGCAACGAACAGCTTCAATGAAAAGCGCTGCGATGTCCCTGCATGAGCCACTGGCCTGCTCCAGTGTTTGTTGCGGCGACTGTGTGCCTTCCTCGTCTCGGATGCGATAGCTGACACTTGTCAGAATGCCAGCATTGATGTCTTTCAGGAGCGAAAGCGTGTCGGTCGGGCGGCTGCCCACAAACGCTCGGGCCCAATCCGCCACATGGTTACCAGGAGAGGTCGCGGCAGCAAACGCGCCAAGGTCGATCTCGTCTTCGGTCGAGTAGGTGAAGGGGTAGGAATGCGCCGAGATGTCTATATTGAAGACCGGCCAGGGGTCGGCGGTCTGCTCGACAACGGCAGCACTGGAGATCGTCAGTTCGGAGGTCCGTCCAGAAAACGTTACTGTCGCGATCGCGTTGCCGAAAACGTCCTTCGCCCAGTCGATCGACCCGCTCGCAGAACAGTCAATGCTGAAAGACAAGGTCCGAAGCTGTTGGTCGGTCCTGGGCGACAGGATCAGGCGGTGCGCAAGCAGCCCGACGGGCCGCAGTAACGATAGGTCGTTCGATGCTTGATCTGAAGTTTCATATGATTCCCCGGCCGCCAGATTTTCAGCCTATCTCAGACGGCACTCGCAAAGTGTTCCCGCCCTACGAACTCCATTGTGGCGAGGAGACTTCTTCTCGATGTTCGGATTCGATGAGCACCTTGAAGCATGTCATTAGGGGCTTGGTAGCGTACGGCTTCCTGACAAATCTAAAGCGGTGGGGTAGCAACGACTGTCGCAGATTTACGATCCCGGACGTCATAACAATCGCTAGCTTTGGCCATTTTGCATGAACGCGGACCGCGAGTTGCACACCATCTATTGCGCCTTTCATATTAACGGAGGTGAACACGAGACTGATGTCGTCTCGCTTTTCCAGGATCTCCAACGCATCTGCGCCACCGGACGCCTCGACTGTCGCGTAGCCAGATCCTTTGCACGCAACGACCGCTTCCGCGCGAAGGATCCGGTTCTCTTCGACAATCAGGATCACGTGTTTTTGAGCATGGCCGTCTAACAACTTGACTACCCAGCAAAGAGTTTAGCGATGAGAAGCATCAAATCATCAATGTTGCGGCGCAGCAACAAGATATTCGCCGGTGGCACACACGATGTCTCGTTCCAGGCCAAGAGCAGTCGGTTTCGGCTGGATGTATGCCCGGTCTCAGAACGAGAACGTTGAAACTGCAATTCCTCCAGATGAAGCCAAGAGAGAATAGTTTTCATCCCCGTTGTTGGGCGGGAAATTGGCTACTCTTTTGGCGCCTTCTGAGGAAGCAATGCCTCCGGCGCATAGCTGTACCCGCAGCATGAATCTTGCGGCCGATCGCGGCCGGAGTTCGATGACCTCATCGAAACAATGCACTTTCACCCGCAGAGCTTCGAGTCCAGGCGGCTCACTCCTCACTCCCAAGGGGCGTCTGAGGGAACGGCGGCACTCCTCCTCCCAGTCGCTGTTCTTTCATTAAGAAAGCCTGCCGCAACTCCTCCCGCGGCAGGCTTTTTCGCCCGCGGCGCGCGCCCGCGGCATGATGGTCCCGTCACCCTCTTCACGATCGGCGGCGAGTAAGGCATCCTTTCATTTAACGAGATCGAACCCCGACGGCGATCTCGAAGTCGTCCTTTGGTGGCTCATTGAGCCGACACCTGCCTTTTGCCGCGCCGCTTGCGAGCGGCAGGCAAGCGCCGGGTTTTACTTCAGCGTGCTCGATCCGCTCGAGGTTGTTGGTCGGCATTTGTCGCCGCGCTCGGCCGCCTCGATTTCGTCGGCCGTCAGGCCAGTCGTGATCGCCAGATCTTCCAGACTGTAGCCCTTGGCAAGGCAGTCTTCCTGCAAGGCAGTTGCAAACCTGATTTGAAGATGCCCTGGGTGGCGACCGATGACATCGCGTGGCTGGCAGCGAAGGAACTGACCAATCCGACGGGCAGACACCGCGTCTATCGCGAAGTAGGCTCTGAAGATGTCTCGATGAACGAACTGGCCGCGATCATTGGCAAGGAAATCGGCAAGCCGGTGGAGTACCGATACATCGAGACGACCCGCAAGGACGTGGAAGCTGAATTTCTGGCGCGGTTCGGGACGGTGGAGAAATGGCAGGACGACACCCAGAGTGCCGACGCTTTGAACAATGGCATCGTAAGGTTCCATGGGGAGCACGAGGATCGTCCGAAATTGCCCACGACGATGGAGGCATTCATTGGTGACGTTTGGAAGCCGCGTTACCTGGAGGCGGCCAGAGCGGGAGACGAACGAGAGACGTTTTCCATGTGGACCGCCGGGGACTAGCTGGATGCCAAGCTGGTTTTTTTGAACCCTCCCAGCAATCTGGAGTCCTTGCTGGATGCTACCGCAAATCGTTATTTGCGGTAGCTATATGACCGCGATGCGCAGCATGGCCATCAAACCGAGATAGCACCACGGCGCTACGGATCAGTCTTCATCTTCCATAGCAGCGCCCGTATAAGCTCAACGAGTTAAGTCAGAGGACTTCTGGTTGGGATCCAGCTTGCTGACTGTCGCTGCTCAGGATTTTAATGATCCGGTCATAGCCGTAGAGAGTAGCGAGGCTTAGTGGTGTCAGGCCCGAATGAGTTTTCAAATCACGGCGAGCACCAGCGCGTACCAGGGACGCAACGGCATCTACGTATCCATGCCACACAGCATCGTGCAAAGCGGTCAAACCATTATAAGGACCCTGCGCATCAAGCTCAACCTGAGTATCACCCTGCTTTGTTGATGAGGTCAAAATATCGATGTGATCCGCCTTTCCGAAGTAGGCAGCATCGTGAAGTGGCGAACCACGCATGAGACCGATCGTACGGCGAGGATCTGCGCCAGAATCCAGCAGTACGCGCACTATTTCGGCATGACCTTCGCGAACTGCGAGACCGAGAGGCGTGTAGTCGTCATCGAACGTCCCGGTTATTGGCACCCGAACCTCAAAATCAGCGCCATCTGCAATCAGCCGCTTCACCTCCTCAATATTTCCGGCCTTTACTGATGAGACGATCGACAAGCTGGCAATGTGCTTTTCATCGGCCTGATCTCGTTCCTCAATAAGCGTTGCGATTGCTTTCAGGTCGTCATGCCTGGCGATTTCGAGCGCTGTCTGTTGCCAGTAATTCCTTATAGTGGTCCGAGCGCGCCGAGACAGCAAAACCCGCACGACAGCTTCGTGCTTGTGGAGCACGGCGTCCATCAAAGCGGTGTTACCAAGAACTGGCGATTGCTGATCGATGAAGGCACCGTGGTCGAGGAGAATCCCGATTATGTCGGCGCTGCCGGACTGTGCCGCCTTGTGGATTGCCGTTGCTCCCATTCGAGGTTCCGCCGCCAGTACGTCGGCGCCGGCAGTAAGGAGCAAAGCAACAGCTTGTGCCTGCCCAAGCGCAGACGCGACCATCAACGGCGTGAGACCGTCGGGGCCTCTAGCATTAACATCTGCCCCGGCGTCGATCGCTCCTTCGACTGAAGCAAGATCACCTGTACGAATAGCGTGAGAAAGTAGCATCGTTTATGTTCCTTGATCGGTTAGACAGTTGCTGAAACGGTGGCGTTGAGGCCGTTCAGGAATTTGATGATTTCGGCATTTACGCGTTCGCGGGCCTCATGATGGGGCCAGTGACCTACACCTTCCAGGCGCACGACATCGACGAGCCCGGGCGCTGTCTCGCGCATCTCTTCCACGGTCGGTGGGACCGGGTGGAACAGTCGGCACAACCCATCTGCATCGCCCCAAATATAAAGCGATGGCTGCTTGATAAGCACATCTTTGTAGGCAGCGAGATGCTCAAACGTCGCCTGCACCCCACGGTACTGGTTCAGACCGCCTCTGAATCCCGTACGCTGGAACGTTTCGATGTTGTGCTTCACATAGGCTGGATCGGCCCAGCTCGGCAGCACTTCAGGGGCAGGCCGAAACATATTCCGCTTTGCGTCGATGGGATCCCAGCCGGTTCCTTCGGCGGGCTCGCCCGACAGCCAATAAAGTGCACTGGGAATAGTCTTGCTGGCATCACGAATCCGGTCATCCGTCTCCGGCTTCATCATGTCGAAAGCATAATAGAGATCGCCGAGACCGCGACTGCGTAGCAAGTCCCACGTACTCAACTCGCCACGCGGCAGGAACGGTATGCCGAGCGTTATGATCCCGTTGAAACGATCTGGTCGCATGACCATTGCCCGTTGTCCGTGGTCCGCGCCCCAATCATGCGATACGATCGTTGCGGAAGGTACGTGCAATGCATCGAGGATGCCAATCAGGTCGCCAACGATTAAGGCTCCGCTATAAAGTGCTGGATCGTCCGGGGAATAGCTGTTGCCAAAACCCCTCATGTCGAGCGCAATCGCACGGTACCCGTTTTCCGCGACAACTTGCATCTGGCTACGCCACGTTTCGACTGTGTCCGGAAAGCCGTGCAAGAAAAGAACGACTGGACCACGGCCTTGTTCAACGACATGGAAAGAGGCGCCGTTGGCCACTTGCGAATGGTGTAGGGGATGATCCGGGGCGGCTGATACTTCATTAGGGGGACTCATTTTTTTTGCTCCAGGCTATGCTTGATTTGAGACTTGCGGCGCGTGTTGGATCGGCTCCAATTCAATGACTTCACCACCTGAGGCGCGCAGCCGCTCAAAGTATGTGGAGTGGTCGATGAGCTGGGCTGGGAAGTAGAGGCCCGGTCGAGGCGTATCGCCTGCGAGACCAGCCAGGCGTTCAAGAACGAGCGCGACACCCAGACCCGTTAGCGGCATCTGCCCACCGGGGTGAACGATCGCGTGACGTTCCCGAAGTTGCTGCCCGGCGTGATCCAGGCCCGAAAGATTGACAATGATTTCAGTCGATACCGGTCCGCCTTTACGGCGCGTCGAGCTTGCCCCAATCGCTAAGTCAAACCGGACGTCTGGTGCGCCGGTTGCGTTTGCCAGCAACAAGACGTCGTTCGGTGAAAACATGTTGGCCTCGATCTCCGTGCGATCTACCGCCCGCACCGTAGACCTGGTTTCGTCACCGCTGCACCAACGCCATGCGCCAGACCGTCTGAAGAGAGCCGCAGCGCCCGCATACATCTGGCGCTCAAAGTCGGCATTTGCTGCGGGTCCAAACGCGTCTTTCTCATCGAGGATCGCCTCGATGTGAATTCGCTCCAGACGACCGAATTTTTGGGCAAAGATTAAGGATGGCACGCTCGCCGCTCCAACCAACCATTCCGTACCAAGGACGACGGGCGCGGCGGCAGGTTTGTGCATGAATGTCGCAGCCTCCAAGCCCAGTTCGCTGATGCTTGGAGAGATGTTGATATGCCCGGCGCGCTTTTGCTGCGCCCAGCGAAGAGCTGCCCCCGTCTCATCGGTGAAAAGCGTTGCAACGGCCGAGACACGCGGTTCGCCTATGCCCAAATCGGGAGTGGTCAAATCGACCGTCACCGCAGATGCGCCATCTACTGCTGCAGCCGCTTGTTTCGCGCGTTGCTCGTTCCTGCCTCCAATCAACAAAGGAAGGTCGGGATGCCACTTACGCAAGAAGCGAGTGACCCAGCGCCCAACTTCACCGGCGCCGCCGATGATCAGTATGGGATCTTGGGGTTTTCCTAAAGCTTGTAACATCACGACACCTATGCTTAACTGACACCTACGAAACGTAAGTTACTAAACGTAGGTACGCAAGTGGAAAAAACTAAAAGCACCGTGGATAACAGGAGCGTGGGCCGCCTATCAAAATCAGAACGGCGTCAGCAGCTCCTCGAAACGGCGCGGCTTGTCGTCCGGGAAGAGGGCGCAGATAAGCTCACCCTGGCGCACCTCGCGGCGCGAGCGGGGGTTTCAAAGCCCGTCACGTACGAGCACTTCGAAACGAGAACAGGACTCTTGATTGAGCTCTATCGATGGATAGACACCGAACGCATCTCCGCCTTTCGCTCGCTAATGGCTCAAGGGAACCGAACGGCAAACGAGACCGTGTCGGCTTTGGCAAAAACCTACCTGGCCTGCGGCGCCGACCAAGGTGACGAATTTCATGCTGTTGGGTCGGCGCTTGCTGGAAGCGAGGAAAAGGCGGCTGTCTATCAAGAGTTAGTCGACGCTGTGATCGAGATGTTCGTGGAGGTTCTACGACCTCACTCAAGCTTTCGGCTGGAATCGTTGGCATTGGCCTGCGCGGCATTGGTTGCGTCAGGAGACGCGTTGACAAGCGCCGTTACACGCGGGAATTGCTCCGCTTCTGAGGCAGAGGAGGTGTTTTCGGTTCTTATTGGAGCTGTGGCCCGGGGGAAGGTATAAGAAGAGGTGCCGCTCAACACGGCCGAGGGGTATCAGGTTGATGGGAGGAGCATCCGACGGAGTAAACAATCGCCCCGTTCGTTGGTTTGATCTGTTTTGGCACAAAAACGTCACCTCACATTGTCGGATAGCCTCAAGTTGATTTAATCGAACTGGAGTCACAGTAGAGCAAGATAGGGTTCTGTGGAGGCTGGAGAACATGAAACTAAAAACCAGCTGTCAAAAGTCGTCCGTGAAGAACCCCGTTTAGCAGATCTGAAATGATGGATTTTCTCCGGTTTGCACCTGGAAGCTACCCCATAGCGTCGCGCTTCTCGTATCCAGATAGATCATCAGCCGCGCCATATGATCCCGACGAGTTTCTTCACGGCGTGCATAGAGGGCAAATTCGTCTGGAGCGGCGCCGATCTGATCAGCAACATACTTCAGCATGGCGCGAGGCGGAGTTTCTTCTGCTCCAAGCACTCGACCCGGGTATCGCATTAGACATAGCTGTATGGCAAAGCCGAGCCGATTGTGAATTACGTCTCGGCAGTTCGATCTCCAGGCGATCCGCCAATGATCCTCGTCCACGAGCTGATGGACCCTTGACGGCCGTTGTCTGAGGATCGGGCTGCGTCGCCGTATCGACGCGCGAACTTGAGCCTTGCCCGCAGACGGTCCGTAACTCATCTCGAACGTGAAAAAGAGCGCGCGAGATGCTCTGCGGGCACTATCGCGCTGGGATGACGTGCCGTGGCTGACGCAAGACGGTCGACGGAACGCGGACATAGGTTGCGGCCCTAATGTCTGTGTTCACCGAGATGGAACTGCCCATTCCAAGCCAAAACGGGATCTCATTAAAATTGACTACAATAAAATCACGATATGCCTCCTTTTTAAGCATGCAGTTTATTTAAGCAGCAGTAGCGGTAAAATGCGAAATTTTGGCGGTTTCTGCTGTTATTTTGGCCGGATATGCATGCCTCGGCCCTATTGCGCAATTGACCGGTTTTACCTGTAATGCAGGTCAAGCAAGCCTAGCGGCTCGCCAGTAATAGTACCTCTAGATCGAGAATTGGCTGAGATCAAACTCGCGTTAAGCGGGACGGCGAAGCTATGCAAACACGGAGCAAGCGGCAATGTCGAAGTTGAGAACAACAATCCTGACGGGGTTTTTGGGCGCGGGAAAAACTACCCTGCTGAACCGGATCTTGACTTTGGGAAGCGCCGAGCGTGTCGCCGTCATCGTCAATGAGTATGGGGAGGTCGGGATAGATGGACAGCTCGTCGTTCAGACCAAGGATGAAATCGTCGAACTCAACAATGGTTGCATTTGCTGCACGGTCCGTGACGATCTTATCGCCGCCATCCGCAGCCTGCTCGCATCTGGACGGCCAATCGACCGTTTCATAATCGAGACGTCAGGGCTCGCCGACCCCGCCCCGGTCATACAGTCGTTCATCCTCGACGAGGTTCTATCGGCAAGGCTTGAGCTCGATGCGATTGTGACAGTCGTCGACGCGCGTCACATATCGCGCCAGCTCTCGCAGGAGGAGGCGGTCGAGCAGATTAGTTTCGCCGACGTCCTCTTGCTCAACAAGATCGATCTTGAAGACGAATACCGTTTGATCGAAATCGAACAGGACCTGTCAAGACGCAACCCGTTGGCCCGGATCATCCGCACAAGTTCCTGCAACGTGGAACTGGCCGACGTTCTGGGGATCGGCGCCTTCGATCTCAAGAACATTCTGGCGATCGATCCGAACATTCTGGACGAACATGACCACGAGCACGATCAGACGATCGGTTGCGTCGCCATCCGCGACTACGAGGCTCTCGACCCGGACGCCCTCAATCGTTGGCTCACCCAACTTGTCCAAGAGATCGGTACCGATCTTTTTCGCATGAAGGGCGTGTTGAACTTCGCAGGCGAGGCGAGGCGATACGTCTTCCATGGCGTCCATATGACCCTGGAAGGACGCCCAGGCAAGGTGTGGCAGCCCTTCGAGACTCGCGTTAGCGACATGGTCCTTATCGGTCGCAATCTCGACGAAGGCGGCTTGCGCGAGGGCTTCAGAAGCTGCCTTGCCGAACCTCATGCGCTTGCTTCCTGACCCCTTCATTCCGGAAATGCCACCTGTCCCTCAAGGAGAACAACCATGCCCCCTCTCGTTGCCGCAATGATCAGCCTTGGCGTCCTGGGCGCGATCGACACCTACATTACTGCAACCGTATTTCCCGTTCCCGTCTGGGTGACGTTCATCGCCTGGGCTTCCTTCTTCGCTTGCGGCGGTGGCCAGCGCGGACTGATCAAAAGCATTGTTTCGAACGGGACGGGCATCATCATCGCCACGATCACGCTCCTGATCATCCAGTTCGGACCAGCCTATCCAATCTTCGCTTCCGTCCTCGTCGGCCTCGGCACGTCGGCAATGGTACTTGCTTCCTCCATTCCGATACTGAGCTTCACACCAGCAATCGTCTTTGGCTTCGCCTCCTTTGTTGGCACGACGGCTGCCACCAACACCACCGTTGTGGCCTCCGGCATCAATCATCCAACACTCGTCGCGATGGCCGCCATGCTGCTGGGGGGCGTCTTCGGGTTGCTCTCCGAAATGGGCACCAATCTCCTGGCGGCCAAGAAGCCGGTCACCGCCTAATTCCGTAACGCAGAAAGGACAACGTTATGAAACTGCAACACTATCTGGGCGGACTGGAGGGTCTAGGCCCTGTGAGTACCGAGACTCGCGTTTTCGTCGAGACCTGGGAAACCCGCATCTTCGGCATCCATACCGCGATGATGGCGCTTTCCTCACAACTGTCACTTCCCCCGACACCGTCCAATTTCACGACTGTTTGGACATGGGCGGACCTTCGAAAGGGTGCCGAATCCCTGAACCCGTTCGATTATTTCAAATTCCGCTATTACGAAAAATGGCTCGGCGGCATTTCCGGCTACTTCATCGACAAAGGATATATCACCGCGGAAGAACTCGACGCGTTGACGGAAGAATATTATCGCAATCCGTCGAAGTCCCTCCCGGCCGTCGGCGACGCAGCCATTGACAACCGGGTGGTGCAATATCTCGTCGAAGGCGACAGCCCGAAGCGCGACACCAATGTGTCTTTTGATTTCGCAGTCGGCGACTTGGTTTCAATCAAGGACGTACCCTCCATCGAGCACAGTAGACTACCGGGCTTTCTCCGCAACAAGAGCGGTACCGTCGAGACGGTCTATGACGGAGCCTACGTCTACCTTTGCGATACGGGGACAGACGGGATCGGCGCTGCAATGCCCGTCTACTGCATTCGGTTCGAACCGGCAGACCTCTGGCCCGGCAACACTGAGAAAAACTTCAGTCTCTATGCCGATCTGTATTCGCACTACGTCGAAACGCCTGCGGCAGCATCTGCCTAACAGGCGGCTTGGCCCGCCATCCAATAGGAGCACACATCACATGATCGACCGCTTTCAATATCGCGAGGATCGCGAAGCCTACAGCGCCGCACGGGTCAAGGCTCTCGAAGCCTTGCTGATCAAAAAGGGCATTATCACGGACAAGACCGTCGACACGGTCCTCGACTTCTTCGAAACGAAGATGGGCCCCTTCAACGGCGCAAAGATCGTCGCTCGAGCCTGGGTTGACCCGTCCTTCAAGGATCGGCTCGTGACAGACACGCCGGCGGCGATCGCCGAACTCAATCTGCCCGAGGGCATGGCAGGCGCCGAGGGCGAGCATATGCGTGCCGTCGCGAACTCGCCGGATGTGCACAACCTTATCATATGCACACTTTGCTCCTGCTATCCCTGGCCGGTCCTGGGGCTGCCTCCCTACTGGTACAAGGATCCCACCTTTCGCAGCCGCGCCGCCCGAGAACCACGCGCTGTTCTGGGCGAGTTCGGACTCAAGGTCCCCGAAACCATCGAAATCAAAGTGTGGGATTCCAGTGCGCAGATCCGCTGGTTCGTCGTTCCTGAACGTCCGGTTGGCACAGAAGGAATGACGGAAGCGGAACTCGAGGCGCTCGTCACTCCCGAGGCAATGATGGGCGTCGCCATCGCCAAGGCCGCGTGAGGCCGTCGACGATGCTAACCCAGTTCGAACACTTCGCAATCACTGAGATGATGGGGAAGACCGATAGTCCTCCTCGCGCCAACGGGTCTCTCTGCTTCGGTTCGCAGTGGGAGCGGTCCTCGTTCGGAATAGCCCTGGCGCTCGCCAAGAACGGCGTCTTCGAATGGGATGAATTTCGCGACGAACTGATCTCGACGATCAAGGCCTGGGAGGATGCCCATCCTGTCGATCGCTCGACATGGAACTACTACGACCAGTTCCTGGCGGCGCTCGAGAAGGCAGTCGTCAAGGCTGGCATCATCGATCCCGAAGAGATCCGGGCCGTGCTCGCGGCCTGATCAAAAACAGCAACAGATACTTCGCAAAGGGCACCCCGCCCGTCTCGAAAGGTACGAAAAATGTCAGTATCCGTAACATCAACCATCTCGACCCCCGTCATAGCGAACTCCGCGGCCAGAATTCTTCAGGCGGCGATGGCCTTGTGCTTTGGCGCGATCATCGTCGGCTTCGTAGGTTTTTCCCATATCGAAATCGTCCACAACGCAGCGCATGACACCCGTCATGCCAATGCGTTTCCTTGCCACTGAGGGCCTCTGAAATGTCTTTGTTTCGCTCCATCGTTTTCACCGCTGCCCTTACCGGCGTTATCGTTGGTGTGTCCATAAGCGCGGTTCAGTTTGCCGGCACAAGCCAGTTGATCGCGAAGGCGGAGGTCTACGAAAAAGCGGGCGAAGTGGAGCCCGAGGCGGTCACCACGTCCCCCATGGTGGATGCCCACGTCCATGACGCTGGTCACGATCACGAAGAAGGCGCCTGGAAACCCGCAGACGGGTTTGAACGAATGGCGTTCACGGTGGCCGCCAACATGCTGACCGCGATTGGATATGCGCTGGTGCTTTGTGGCCTTATCGCGATGCGCGGAAAACCGGTAACGTGGCGCGAAGGCCTGCTTTGGGGATTGGCAGGGTTCGCATGCGTCATGATCGCTCCCATGCTGGGTCTGCCGCCGGAGCTGCCAGGGACACCCTCGGCTCCGCTTGGTGACCGGCAACTCTGGTGGATCGGAACCGCACTTGCAACTGCTGCAGGTATCGGATTGATTTCATTCAAGCGTGAGCCATGGGCGGCCCTGGTTGCCATCGCGCTGATCGCCGCGCCTCATCTGATGGGCGCGCCTGCGGCCCCGGAAGGAATGCACGCGCTGGCACCGGAAGCTCTTGAGCATCAATTCGTTGCCGCGGCGGTCATGACCAGCCTCTTGTTCTGGGCGCTCTTGGGCTCGTTGAGCGGGACACTCTTCAACCGCTTCGAACGCACGACGTGAGCAACGAAACGATATGATCTGGAGGGACGACCTCGATGCTCTGCAGTTTGCCGCCGGAAATGGTGGCAATTGCATCGTGCATCGCCGAGCATTCCGCGCAATGTTGCTCAAACCCCCAAAGCGGCACGACTGCATCGAGTTCTACGAACAGAACAGCGACGCGTTTGAGGCGGCAGCCAAGGCGAAGATCGACAATGGAGATGTGCATGAGGGATTTAACTTCCACCTCAACAGCAGGCAAATCCGAAACAGCCTGACGCGCGAGGACTGGCAGCGATCTTGCATGACCAATTTGGCGAATGACAAACCAGGAGACTAAAGTCCTATGCGAATCGTCATCCTCGCGCCACCCGGCGTGCAGTCCCTCGACATCGTTGGTCCCGCCGAGGTCTTCTGGGAGGCGGCAAGACGATTGGGCGACATGGACGCCTACGATATCCAAATCATGTCAACTGGCGCCCCTTCCGTGGCGGGAACGGGCCAGTTGCGGTTCATGGCCGATCGGACAATCTTCGATGAGGACGAGGATATCGACACCCTACTCGTAGCAGGCGACCCGGCCTTCTTCGAAATCGACCCAGCCGTCATCGCCTGGCTCCAGCGTCGAGTACCGACGGCCAGACGGTTCGGATCGATCTGCACTGGAGTGTTCCTGCTCGCCGCCGCCGGTCTTCTCGACGGAAAAAGGGTCACCACGCATTGGGAATGCGCCGCGAAGTTCAGCGACGAATATCCCAATATCGATCTGGATGCCGACGCCATCTACGTGCGCGACGGGTCTCTGATAACGGCTGCCGGCGTCACGGCAGGTATCGATCTCGCATTGTCGCTCGTCGAGGAAGACCATGGCAAGGACACCGCAATGATCGTTGCGCGCTACATGGTCATGTTCATGAAGAGACCTGGCGGACAGTCGCAGTTCAGTGCGTATCTCGTCGGCCAGATGTCGGAGACGACCCTGATCCAGAAGGCCCAGGAGTACGTTTTGTCGAATTTGAACCGCGACCTCGACGTCGAGAGTCTTGCCCACGAGGTCGGCATGAGCACCCGGAACTTCGCTCGGGTCTTCCGTAAGGAGCTCGGCTTCACGCCGGCGGAATTCGTTGCAGCCGCCCGCACGGACGCCGCAAGACGACTGCTGCAGGACACCACGCAGCCGCTCTTGAGGATCGCTACCACTTGCGGCTTCGCGGACGTGAATGCTATGCGCCGGGTCTTCGCCAAAACCATCGGCGTAAGTCCGAATGACTATAGGAGCCGTTTCCAGACATCGTCTAAACCATCGCAAACCATGCCTATTTGCGATGCTAAAGTGCACCCGCGGAGGGCTCTCGCGATGGAGATAGCGTTAGCTACCTCCCATCCGGGCGCGGTCAGCGGGCGAGGAGCGCGAGCGGTTTGAGTTCGAGTCTGTGGTATTGAATTTCTTCACACGCCAACCGACCCAGACAGCACAATATAGCGCCCCGTACCCACGTTGGAAAGGTTTGGTTCGTACACGCGGGCGTACGCGATTATCATCACTTCCACCCGCGACAATGGGACTGTACGAATTCAGAAAGGCTGCAGCGTCGAAGCGCTTCCAGCTCACGAGCCGGTCGAGATCAAGGACCCTGAAGCGCGTGCGCAACGTCAAGCCGCTCCGGTCGAAGCTCACGCGCTCGACGTCGGGGTCGGCGGTCTCGACATGTGGACGAAGCAGCTCTTCGGCCTAGCGTCCTTTGTGCCCCGGGGGCGGACAGCTTTGCCTTCCGGCCGGCAAGCCGATTTTACCGGCCGATCAAAAGTTCCATAAATACCTTTTGCGCCACTGAAACTGAAATAGCGGGTAAACGGGTCTGGCACTGCGAGGGTTTTTGAGGCGTCCGGCTTGTTGCCGTTGTTGTTCAAGTTCTGGGCGAAGAAGATCGCATAATGGTTCGACTGGAAGTGGTTGTGTGCCGACTCTAAAATTGCAGAGTTTAGCCGTACCGTGAATTAAAATCAGCCGGACGTCTACTTTAAATTAGCCGAGAGCTGATAGCCGATGACAGATTCGCCATCGCCGAAAAAGCTGGTTGAACGGGCCAGCTCCTGGCCACCGCAGCGCTCCGCTGCCTGCGACTTGCAGGAGAGGGCGGGGGACTTCTACTGATCATCGATGCCAAAGGCGAGCGCGCCGCCAACTGGTACGCTTCCTATGGCGCCGAGCCGCTGAAGGACAAGCCGCTAACTCTCGTGATGCCGCTCATCACCTTGGCGGCCGACTTGCGTGCCAAAGGTCTCCTCTGATCCCGTAAGCCGCGAAGACTCCTCATATTGGGAAAGCGATTTCTGAACGGATTGTGCCTCCGCGTTCAATGCGGCGATTGTGATCGTCAGCTCGGATTACCGAGAATCGATTTTTTGCCTCTCCGCCTCGGCCGCTGCGACGGTCACTGCGACATCGCCATGGCAGACCCCACTGGCATCGCACACCTGCTGTTCGAGAACTGAAAAGCGCTACCCGCCTCTCGGATACCAACCGCCATTGAAGGCTTCAACATCGTCCGCTCGTTTCAGTCGATGATGCCCATGCGAAACATCTATCGGCCATCGCTATGCGTCGTGCTGGAAGGGGCGAAGGAACTGCAGTTCGGCGACGAGTATCTCAATTACCGCAACATGGAGTGCCTGGTCGTCAGTGTCGGCGTTCCTGCGACGGGAAGGATCGTGGAGGCAAGTGCCGCAACGCCCTATGTCGGCGTCATGATCGACTTCGACGTGGCAACCGTCCGCGAGGTTCTCGAACAGATGGAGACACCGCCAGCGCAGTCCGACACGACCGGTCCTTGCGCGTTTGTCGCAAAAGTGGATCAACCCCTAGCCGATTGCATACTCCGCCTAGTTCGACTGCTGGCAACGACAAAAGCGATACCGATCCTGGCGCCTTCGATCGTTCGCGAGATTTGCTATTGGCTGCTAAGCGGCCCACATGGCGGCGAGATTTGCAAACTTGCCTGCCCAGAAACAAACATTGAACGTTGGTAAGGGCCGTAGCCCTGTTGCACACAAACCGCGGAAACTCTGCGCGTCGAACAGTTGGCCCATGTTGCGCGGATGAGCCCGTCGTCGTTTCACCAGCATTTCAAGGCATTGACCTCGATGACGCCGCTTCAGTTCCAGAAGCAGCTACGCCTGCTGGAGGCGCGCCGTCTCATTGTCACGAAGGCCGCCAATGTTGCCGAAGCGGCCTACAAGTTGGATACGAGAGCGGGTCGCAGTTCAGCCGAGAGTATACGAGAACCTTTGGCGTTGCGCCCAAACAGGATGCTCTGAACCAACAGCGCCTCCACAACGAATATGCCGGCCGCACCGTCCAGTCCGCGTAATCTCATCGGGAAGGTGCAAATGGGTCGAGGGTAGCCGTCGGGCTGCACGGGCTAAAAGAAGGGTCAGCCGGTTGATATTCCTTCAAGCGCATTGGAGGCAAGTGGTCGTAGCAACGCACGGCGCCTTGTCGCCATTTAACGGCAGATCCCCGGCGCAGGGCAGTGGTCGGCAATTCGTCCCGTTTAACGACTAAGGTGTTTTCCAAGTCTTCAACAGCATTTCCACGAATTTTTCCGCAGCAGGAGACAGTGCACTGCTTCGCCTTTGTACGATGCCGATCGTTCGGGAGACTACAGGGTTTACGATTGGTCGTGTGACGAGGAAAGGATGCTCATCCTGCGGCGTGGCCAATCGCGGCAGAACCGATATCCCAAGTCCGGCTTCCACAAGGCCAAGCGAAGTATTGAGATGGGTCACCTCATAAAACCAGTTCAGCTTTAGATTGTGTCGGGCCAGCGCGCCATCGAGGAGCGTCCTGTTGCCGCTGGAACGATCGACAACAACCAGCGGGTAGGGTTCCAGTTGATCCCATCGGACTGTTTCGAATGCCGCCAGAGGGTGGTCTTTCTTCATCGCCAATACAAATGGATCGTCGATGAGCGGCTCAAATGCAAGCTCTGGATCCGAATTTCCCATTAGGTTGACGCCGAATTCTACTTCGCCGCGAGCCACTGCCTGCAGGCCCTCGTTTGCCGTCAGGTCTCTGATACGCAGCCGAATATGCGGATATTGCTTGCTAAAGGTTTTGATGACCGTAGGCAGAAAATAAAACGCTGCAGTGGGAACGCAGGCCATGGTAATTAGACCGCGTCGCTGCGCACCGTCCTTCATCGCAAAAAGCGATCCATCGAACTCCTCCAGCATCCGCCGGACAAGCGGCATGACTTCCTGACCCATTGCCGTTGGAGCGACATGCCGAGTGGTCCTCTCAAGGAGTGGAGCGCCGATGGCCTGCTCCAGTTTCTGAATGCGGCGCGTGAGCGCCGGTTGCGAAATGTGCAGCGCATCCGCTGCTCTGTGGAAGCTTTCCAGTTCGACCACAGCCTGGAATGCCCGCAGATCAAGAATCTCGCAATTGATGCTCATATCGCAATAAATCCTCCGAAAATTGCATTTCACAGATTATGCTTCTTTGCCCATATTGCAACAACAAGCGAGATTAATCCGCGAAATGCAAGATTGAGGCAACGCCATGAATGATCTGCTCAAGATACCTTGTGTGCTGATGCGCGGCGGAACATCTCGTGGGCCGTTCTTTCTCGCCTCAGATCTGCCCCGCGAGCAAGGCGAGCGGGACGCCGCTCTTCTCTCCATCATGGGCTCGGGGCATCCGCTGCAGATCGACGGTATTGGTGGCGGCAATCCAGTCACCTCAAAAGTCGCGATCATCGGTCCGTCGACGATCAACGGTGCCGATGTCGACTATCTCTTCGCGCAGGTCCGTACCGACCGACAGTATGTCGACTACTCGCCCAATTGCGGAAACATGCTGGCGGCCGTCGGCCCCTTTGCGATCGAGGCCGGGCTTGTTGCATCTCATGGTAGAGACACGCTGGTGCGCATCCACAACGTCAACACCGGCAAACTCATCGAAGCAAAGGTGCCGACACGCGGTGGCGAGGTTATCTATCTTGGCGACGCGTCCATCGATGGCGTCCCAGGTCTGGCAGCGCCGATCGCGCTGACATTTATGGACGCTGCAGGCGCAAAAACGGGCAAGTTGCTGCCCACTGAAAGACCGATCAATGTGATCGACGGCGTTGAGACGACAGCGATTGATTGTGCCATTCCGATGGTGCTCATGCGTGCAGCCGACGTCGGCGTGACCGGCTATGAGGATCCGCAAGCGCTTACCGACAACAGTGATCTCATCGAACGTATGACCCGCATCCGCACCCAGGCCGGACGATTGATGGGGATGGGTGATGTGAGCGACATGGTCATCCCAAAACCGGTTTTGATTGGGCCGGCCCGTAAGGGTGGTACCCTTTCGGTCCGGTATTTCATGCCCTATGACTGCCACCCTTCACTGGCCACGACCGGTGCTGTCGGCATCGCAACGGCGGCTATCACCGAAGGCTCGGTTGCCTATGATGTGGCAGGACGTCTTTCCGTACCGGCAGAGGTCTGCATCGAACACCCTGCCGGGCGCCTCGACGTGCAGCTCGAAATGCGAAACGGTGCAATCACCGCCGGGCTCGTGCGAACGGCGCGGAGACTTTTCGAAGGCTTCGCCTTCGCTAAGCCAGCGGCTGCCATTGAAGACGCTGCCTAGAGACCGCCATACTTGCAGAAAACATGAAACCGGGAGGAGACCCTCATGCGTAAATACCTTGCAACAGCCGCACTCTGTGCGTTTGCAGCATCTGCGAATGCCGAATCCGTCAGAATGAGCGTAGGTTCGTACAACCTCAACAATCTGCCTTTTCCGGTGGCGGCCAGTCTCGGCTTTTACAAGGACGAGGGTCTGGATGTAACAACCGAGAACTTCGCCCAGGGTGGGTCGAAGGTGCTTCAGGCACTGGTTGCCGGTTCCACCGACGTCGCGGTCGGCTTCTACGATCACACGATCCAGATGCAGTCCCAGAATAAGCACGTGGTGGGCTTCGTTCAACTCGCCCGCAACTCGGGTCTTGTTCTTGCAGGCAAGAACGACACGGACTTCGACCCAGCCAAGCCCGAGACGATCAAAGGCAAGATAGTCGGTATCACGTCGCCTGGTTCGTCCTCGGACTTCTTCATTCGTTATTACATGAAGCAGCACAATCTCAGCGACAATGACATCTCCATCATCGGCGTCGGTTCCGGCGCTACAGCTGTCGCCGCCCTGCAGCAGGGCAAGATCGATCTGCTTGTCAACTACGATCCTGCCGCGACGATCGTAGTCGAGCGCGGACTGGGCAAGATCCTCATTGATGCCCGCAGTGATCAGGGCGCCAAGGATGTCTACGGCGGCATCTACCCGACCTCCGTGCTTTATGCGACGCAGGACTACATCAAAGCCAATCCGGAGGTCATCCAAAAGGTCACGAATGCGACGGTTCGTGCGCTGCACTGGATGAAGCAGCATTCGGCGGAAGAAATCGTCGAGAAGCTTCCCGACGACTACGTCTCCGGCGACAAGCAAACTTACATCAAGGCGGTCGAAGCGGCCAAGGCGATCTTCTCCGAGGATGGCAAATTCAAGCCTGACGACCTTGAGACGCCGCTGGCTGTTCTAAAGAGCTTTAACGAAGTGGTCGCCAAGGCGACCATCGACCTCAACACTACCTACACCAACAAGTTCGTCGAGGCTGCTTCCTCGAAGAGCGGAAACTGAGGGCCTGCCATGTCTTCCCCAGTAAGAAAGCTTGAGTCCGTGACGGAACTCAAACCCCAGCCAATGGTGACAATCGATGACGTGACCATGGCGTTTGGTTCGTTTGTTGCCGTCCAGAACGTCAACCTGAAAGTCGGTGATGGAGAGTTTCTCTCGATCGTCGGTCCCACCGGATGCGGCAAATCGACGATCCTTAACGCTATTGCGGGCTTGTTGAAGCCGGCACAGGGCAAGGTTTCGATCGACGGTTCAGCCGTCGAGGGCGTTCAGAACAACATCGGATATCTGTTTCAGCAGGAGGCGCTTCTTCCCTGGAAGACCGCATTTCAAAATGTCGAGCTGGGTCTAATGTTCCGCCGCGTGCCCGAAGATGAGCGACGCACCAAGGTTCTGGCCTGGCTTGAAAAGGTTGGCCTTAAGGGGTTCGGCGATCGCTTTCCGCGTCAGCTCTCGGGTGGGCAGCGCAAGCGTGTTCAAATGGCCCAGGCGCTCATTACAGAACCGAAGGTCATCCTCATGGATGAGCCCTTCTCCGCGTTGGACATCCATACCCGCCACCTGATGCAGAACGAACTGCTGCGGCTGTGGCAGGAGGACCGCCGCGCAGTAGTTATGATCACTCACGACCTGGAGGAGGCAATTGCGCTCGGAGACCGCGTCGTCGTTCTCGCTGCTGGCCCTAAAAGCCGTGTCATCGAGAGCTTCCCCGTCGATCTCGAACGGCCGCGCAATGTCGCCGAGATCAAACTCGATCCGAAATTCATGACGCTCTATCGCGATATCTGGGCGTCCCTGCGTGGCGAAGTGGAGAAAAGCTATGCAAGCCGTTAATGTTCGTATCACCCAGGTCGTTCTCCTGGTCGTGCTATTGAGTGGATGGCAACTCGGCGTAACGTCCGGTGCCATCGATCGCTTCTTCTTTCCAGCGCCCCTCGACATCGTCACGCAGGTGATCGACTGGGTTGCCGATCCAGGCTTTTATAAACATGTCGGCATCACCCTCAGCGAAACCGTGCTTGGCTATCTTATTGGCACGGGCCTCGGCGTCGGCGCCGGTGTCTGGCTGGGACTCAGCCCCCTTGTCGCCCGCGTACTCGATCCGTTCATCAAGGCCATAAACGCCATTCCACGCGTCGTTCTGGCGCCGATCTTCGTCCTTTGGCTGGGGCTTGGCCTTTGGTCCAAGGTCGCTCTAGCCGTCACGTTGGTCTTCTTCGTTACCTTCTTCAATGCCATGCAAGGTGTGCGCGAAGTAAACCCGGTAGTGCTGTCGAACACCCGCATCCTAGGCGCGAGGCGCTCGGATCTGCTGCGTCACGTCTACTTCCCGGCTGCCGCGACATGGATCTTGTCGTCGCTGCGTACATCCGTCGGCTTTGCCGTCGTTGGCGCAATCATTGGCGAGTATCTTGGTGCGTCCGCCGGTCTCGGCTACCTGATTGCCCGCTCGGAAGGCAACTTTGACGCTGTGGGCGTCTTCGCAGGTATCATCATCCTGGCCGTGTTTGTTCTCATCATCGACCTCATCCTCGACTTCGCTGAGAAGAAGCTGATCACGTGGCGGCCGAATGCGGGCGAGGAGCGGCCAGCATGATGCTTCCTACCAGAAATGAGATGAGAAGGACCGGCCAGTAGGCCGATCCTTTTTGTCAGCGTCCCTTTGTCTAAAACCCGATGTTTGGGACTGCCGCCTGCTTATCGCCATGGCGGCGGGGTTCGGCCCTGACAGTTGGATGCGGATCTTTTTCACCGACACGACCGCAATTAGCGCGGCAACCTCCGTCGCGACGAGCCCGGCGAAGATCCCGAGCCCCGTCTCCGAACCCGACCATCCCTTGAGATGCAAGATATAGCCGGCACCAGCCAGAGCGCTGATCCAGCCGAGCGCCGCGAGCGCGGTTGCGAGCACGAACGACCCAAACGGCAATCTGAGAACGCCGGCAGGCAGCGCGTGGAAAATGCGCACTGTTGGCACTATCTGGCCGAGAATGGTGATCATAAAGGGGTTTCTGCGATAGGATGCAGACATCTGCTCATGAAGCTTCGGCTTGAGAAACAGCCACCTTCCGTGCCGCTCGACGAAGGTTTTCACGCGATCCTCGCCGATTGCGACGCCCGCGGCATACCAGCCGACAGCGCCGCCGATCGAACCCAACACAGCAAATCAGGCATCTCCAGACCAGATCCACGCCTGTTGAAGCTCCGGCGCCAATTGCGGGAAACAAAATGTACGACGGCAGAACGGGGATGAACTTCTCACCAGAGATGCGAGAAACACGGTTCTCAGGTCGACCGCAGTGATGAGGGCATCGGCCCACTGCCCAAGAATTTCGATCGTCATGCCGTGGCCTTTCGTGCCTCAGCTTGGGGAGGCGCTCGTAACGTCAAGCGAGATCCGGTGGATGCGATTTGGGAATACAGCGGCACGTTGGCAGGGGACGGCTGAAACAGGCGCCGAAACCAGCCGATAGGCCGTTTTACCGTTGGTGCGTTGATTCCAGCGTCCGGTTTTTCGCGCGCCCTCCCAGGCTCTGTCAGCGCTTTCACCCGCGCGAGAAATGCCGCTTCGCGACGTTCGTGCGTAATCGTCGATGAATTGGATGAACCGGGCAAGGTCTTCGTTCTCTCGCTCGACCATTTTCGTCACGTCAACCCAAACACTGTCGCGGCGCCCATCTATCGCGTTACGCGTGACAAAGACATTTCCTCGACCATCTACTCCCGCATGAACGTTCTCGTAAACCCTCGAAGAGCGCGACCGGTTCGACCGCATCGCGAACGATCTGCGCGACTACGCGATCGCGTTTGATGCCGCCGCGGAGAAAAATCCCGGACAGATGCCCGCCAGCATGCGCATGAAACCTGGAGAGGCGATAGGTGGCGGGCCGCTCGGCACCCACCTCCGCAACGAGCAGGAGTTGTCGGCGATGCCGGCGGAACACGCGTTCCACCTCATGCTGCAGGCCTGCACGACCTGCCACGTCAGATTTAGGATGGAATGATGGCCGGACCGAGTGGTGCCGCTATTGCCCGCCGGGGTCCGTCTTCAGACCGTTCAGACCGAGGCGGGAATTGATCGGCGGGAGCGGCGCTTCATCGCTCTGGTGGGCGAACTCCTCGATGATCGGGCAGTCATCGCTATGTCGATGCGCAAAGCCAGGCCACTTGGTATGACACCCGACCTGAAATCCGATCTCCTCGACGACGCCATGGAGAGCGGCAACAACGGCTTCGGCTACTCGCTGAGCCTCGAGGCCGTCAGGCTCTTTGCAGCCTCCGGGCCGTGGTCGACACGCCGCAGGCCCAGCTCGTCTACTCTTCCGTCGATTTCGACACGTTCAACGACCAGTTCGGCGCACGCGTTTCGCTTCAGGACGGCGACAGCCTGCTCAGCCGGCTCGGCCTGGCGCTCGACCGCGAAGAGAGTTTGCAGCGGGCGGACGGCGAGACGGTCCGGGCGAAAATCTACGGCATCGCCAATCTCTACGGCGAGTTTCTGGACGGCACGTCACCCGATGTCTCCGGTACCGGTTTTAAAAGCAAGAACGACCCGGTCTGGGCTGGCCTAACCCTCGGCGGCAGCGACAGTTGGAGTGAGGAACGTTTTCGCTATACGGCGAAGCGGCCGCAAAATCCTCGCTAAAAGACTTCGGCGACAGCTACGCGCTCAGCGACACTGCGGGGCTGCGCGTGAGGTCGTAGCGGTTCATCCGTTCGTTAATGACCGCTCCTGCGTCTTTTGGGGCATGATTTTTGACTAGCAGGGAAGCGATCGTTCGTTTCCCATCAAGGCGTTCACCTTGAATCTGGCGTACTCATTTCTTCAGAACGGCTTTCGGCCTTGGTTGATACATTGGTCACTCTACTTTCCGGATTCTATCAGGCTTGAAATGACCGGCGTCAGCAGCTCGACGAGCAGAGCCGGTTTGGCTTTCGTCAGCGGCTCGAGTTCCAGCATCTGCCGCATCATCTGCACCCCGGCGACAATAGCGAGAAACAACGCTGCCCGCTCCGAGGCGTGATCCCCCGATATCGCCGCGGTCGCGGTTGCGTGATGTACGCTGGCAATACGCTCACGGGCAATGCGCGCGGCCGTTGCGCTGCCCGTCGAGCGGAACAGAATCAGAAAGCCATCGAGCGGCACTTTGCCCTGCGTCGTCACGCCCACGAGCGCCTCTGCGAAGGCGCGGGACAGCTCGGCCCGCTTCAGATTGTCCTGCGATAGGATGATTGGATCCCGCATCGTATCGGTAACGACCTCGCCGAACAGTCCCTCTTTCGATCCGAAGTAACGCCCGACCATCATTGCCGTCACACCCGCGGCCTCTGCTATGCCGCGCAGGCCGGCACCGTCATAGCCATGTTCTGCAAAGGCTTTTCGGGCAGACGCGAGGATCGCGGCGCGGGTCGCATCCGCCTTGGCGGCTCTGCTGTTGGCTGGCTGGGTAAATTTCATCACACACCTGTAGACTCAATTCCAAATTCAGTATACGACCGTATATCAAAATCACGCTCTGTTCGTAGCTTATATCGTCGATCGCTCAATATCCTCTGGAGTATCACATGAACGACCTTGTTCTCGTCACGGGCGGAACTGGCTTTATCGCGCAACACTGTATCATCGCCCTGCTAAACGCTGGCTACCGAGTGAAGACAACCGTGCGATCGCTGTCGCGCGAAGCGGAGGTGCGCGCCAGTCTGAGGACCGGCGGTGTCGAGCCTGGCGACCGGCTGTCTTTCAGTGCCGCCCATCTGAGTTCGGACGATGGCTGGGCCGAGGCAACGGTCGGCTGCACCTACGCTTTTCACGGCGCATCTCCGACTCCTTCCGGCACCTATGCAAGTGAGGATGAATGGATCAAGCCCGCGGTCGAGGGCAATCTCCGGGTCCTGCGAGCGGCCCGCGACGCCAGCGTCAAGCGCGTCGTGCTGACGTCTGCCTTCGGGGCGATCGGCGCCGGGCATAAGCCGCTCGGCCGGCCTTTTGTCGAAACCGACTGGACCGATTTGAGCGGCAATGTTGCGCCCTATCAGAAATCGAAGACATTGGCCGAACGGGCATCATGGGACTTCATTTCCCGCGAAGGCGGAGGTCTCGAACTCGCATCCGTCAACCCGACCATGGTGCTTGGTCCAGCGTTGGGGCCTGACTACTCCCACTCGATACGAACGATAAAGGAGATGCTGGAAGGCCAGCCTGGGTATCCGAAGATCAAGACCTGCGTCGTCGATGTCCGCGATGTTGCCGACCTGCATCTGCGCGCCATGACCGATCCTGCCGCAAACGGCGAGCGTTTTCTGGCAACCTCGGGCGAAGGACTTTGGCTCGCTGAAATCGCCAAGCTGCTGAAAGAGCGAATGGGGGTGGTAGCAAGGAAGGTTTCGACGCGGGTTCTGCCGAACCTGCTCGTGCGGTCGATGGCGCTGGCCAACCCGGCAATGAAGGGGCTGGTGCCGCTTCTTGGGGCCAAGCTGGATGCCAGCGGCGAAAAGGCTCAACGCGTGCTCGGCTGGGCGCCGCGCTCACGCGAGGAGGCGATTGTCGCAAGCGCCGAGAGCCTCTTTCGGCTCGGTCTGATCAAGGGCTGAACGCCGTCGGCATGTTGACCACGCTGTCGCTATGGTCTGCGAGGCGCAACATGCGGACCGGCTGGTCTATGATCGCAAACGCGCCTCCGACCCAGATCAGCATAGGCTCGATCGGAGCCGCAGATCGGACGTCAAATCCCCGGAGACACTTACGGCGAGGGGTTGCACCCTTCCAATTCCGCCCTGACCGCCTTCGATCGCTTCCCGGTCCTAATAGGATCTGATTGGTACATCTCTGGAGCAACCCATGCTGTAAACGCATGGCCGACCAAGGCGCATCGCCTCGATGTGGGCTGCATCTTCCTGGACGCGGAACGGGGCGCCAGTGACTTCGACAACACTACCGTGAGCCCACTCAGGCACGCCTTCCCATATTCTTCGAGATCCACCTGATGTTGCCAGACGTGCCGTCTTTCCAGGCCGCAAGGAGATCGCGTGACATATAGCCATGAACGAGGACGATGGTCCGTGGGCCGTCACCTACAGTACCATGGTGAAGGCGAACACCCGTCTACGGCTCGGCGCTCTCTTGAGCAAGTGCAGAAAAGTTCCTGGTCTCAGTCTTTGGCATGGGGCGTCCTTCCGTCGCTAATCAATGTGCTGTCTTGCCCGTAGACGATGATCCGGATTCGGGCCTGTTGCGATACGAAAGGGGCTGTGGCCAGGTTAATTCAGCGTCCGCCCGCACTCGCGAGCGGCCCTGAGAGACGGCTAGGTAGTTCATTGTTGGACTGTCATTCTGCCCAACGCCGGTTGAGTGCCTGGCATGTGTATCCAGCCAATCCGCCGATCGCCGTTGCACCCGTGAGGTGAAGGAATGACACGGCCGTCATGTCAAGCTCGGCGGCGAATTGGCGAGCAGAGCCCAGTCGTGCGGGCAAACGGAAACGTGGTCGAACTCGCGCAAATGACGTTTGGGTTTCCGCCGAAATGCCGTGGGGTCCAGTCTTCAACTTCCGCTCGGAGGGGCGAGACTTTTCCGACAGTCAGCGCTGCCTTGTCCTTGCCAGCGCGTTCTTCGAATTCACCGGCAAAAGGTATCCGAAGGCAAAACATCGCTTCACGTTGACCGATAGTCCGATGATGGCGATTGCAGGTCTTTGGCGCGACGGGAACGGTAATCAACCACCATCATTCACGATGGTAACGACAAGGCCCGGTCCTGTCGTCGCGCGAATCCACGATCGGCAGGTCGTGGTGCTAGCTCCGCGTCGACTTGCCGACTGGATCTACCTGTCCGGACCTAAAAGCGACGTCCTCGCCCCACTGCCTGCCAGCAGCCTCCGCGTCGACCAAGTCCGGTCGGGTAGCGATTGAGCTGATGATCTATTTTACAAGCGACACGCATTTCGGCGATCCACGCGTGCTTCGCATCAACCGACGCCGGTTTTCCAAGGGAGCTGGCAAATGCCGGATGATTCTGTTCCAGCGCCCATTCCAGTCTGTCCGGGCAGTTGTCTGTAGCGTCTATTTCGGGGAGGCGCGAATTCGGATAGTCAGTTGGAGCCGGTAAGTATGCCATCCAGCATCTTGGCGTTCTTGATCGCGTAGGCATTTCGGTCGTTGTTGAAGTAGGCCCATACCCGCTTCGCACCGCTTTGATGAATGCGTTCCGCCCAGGCCTGCAGCTCGCGTTGGCTGTAGTCGTGGCGATACCACTGCTCTACTCCGTGAAACCGTATATAAATATCGTCGGCTGTCTTGACTAGCTGGTCGGGCAGGCGCGGTCCGCTCGTGGAGCAGAAGATTGCCCCGGCGCTTTCGAATGCGGCAAAGACCTCGTCATTCCACCAGCTCTTGTGGCGGAATTCAACGACGTTGCGATGGCGTGGCTCCAATTGGCCCAGAATGGTGTCGAGCAGCACCGGATCAAACTTGGCGCTCGGGGGAAGCTGAAAGAGCAGACATCCCATACGCGGGCCCAGGGTGTCGGCGATAAATCCAAAATCCTTGATTAAGTCGGCCGTGCCATCGAACCGCTTGATGTGGGTGATGAGTTCGGAAACCTTCACCGTATAGACAAAGTCTTCGCGCGCCTGTCGGAGCCAGGTCCTGATCGTAGCCACTGTCGGCCAGTTGTAAAAGGGCGCGTTCAACTCGACGGTATCAAACCGGTCCTGGTAAATCGAGAACCACTCACTCCGCTCTGCCCCCTCCGGATAGAATTGGCCTTTCCAATGCCAGTAATACCACCCAGAGCAGCCTATGTTCACCGCCCTTGCCAGTGTCGTAGAGGGCTCTGGTGGCTCGATTGTGGAGTTGATACGCACGTCGTGCATTTTCGCGGCCCTGGCAAGGTTTGTTTGCCTCTGCGCCTCGCGGCGTTCCGCGCGTCGAAGCCGCCGCTGTTCGATTTCTTCCGGAGATCTCGTCGTCGCCATGCATTCGCTCGCGCTGTGATCCTAGCTGCTTAAACCAAACGAGTAATCCTTCATCGTTGAAGGAAGGCGGTCGTTTTCATCGTCGCGCTGATGCCGCCATCCGAGCGCCGTCGCGGCGTCGGCTTCTCCCGCTTGTCTACGGGCTTTCATGGATGGCGCAGAAAAGTCCAGCATCTTTCCACCGACTTCGCCGTGACCGTTGTTGGCGACATGCAATAAGGAGGCTCCAACCTGCCATTGCGAGGATCGCCAGCCAAGCATATCAACCGAGCGAGCACTTTGTGCGGAAAGGAGCAAGTCTTGCATCCGATGGATCGCGCTATCAACACTTTCAGGATTGCTGCCTCGGGCTGAGTCCAAATCAAAAGCCAGGCATCTAACACGCCGAGTGGGAGGCTCCTGGAATAGGGCAGGACCGGTAGATTTGCTGCTAGGCCTTCGTCCACCATGTGGTGGCCATCTATCTCTTCAGGCGGAAATATGACGGGAAATGCGGATGACGCAATCAGGTGGTCGACGGTGATTGTCATTTTAGCGGAGTCGTAGACTTGCTCTTGACCGGTGGTCACGTCGACAGCATTTATGATCAGCCGAACCCCTCCGTTGTTCAGATGGTCGAAATCCACCAGCCTTCGAAGCTCGTCCCTCAAGCCGGAGCGTCCGAACAGCGAGGGAGACGAGAAACTGAATAGCCGTTGCCACCAAACCGCCGCTGATGGCCGGAATAGCGGGGGGCGCCCCTGCATCAATGTGCCAAGCGAAGAGGCGATTTTAGAGCCATTCCAATGGGGCGCGACATTTGCAATCGTGAGATCATCAGTCGCAATCTCCCAGAACTCGTCCAGCCGCGCAACGCGGTTGTCCCAATTGTTTCCGGCAATGATCGCCGCGACAATCGCGCTTACGGATGTCCCAGCGATCCGCACAGGACGGATACCAGCTCGGTGGAGGACGCTGTAAGCTCCGGCATGGTACGCACCAAGGGCATTCCCTCTCGAAAGACATAACCATATCTCGGCTGGTTCTTCCATTTGCAATCCTTCGTGACCTGTACCCAGCACGCGCATGCTCGCTACTGTGGCACCGCCTTGAACAAGTCGCGCCCGTCATTGTTCCGCGTTGAGATGCTTTCCTGTTCGCGGAAAGGACCAGCCCGCGTGATTTCGAAGATGCCGAGACAGTCACGATTATCAGCTCAATACCGCGGGGCTAGCGACCCCGGGGATGCTTGAGCGCTAGTCGGTTCACAGAGCTTCAGAAGCCTCACAGGCGATGAGGTTATGCGATCATGGCGGGGCTCGCTCCGCTCCGGTGCCCATCTGCGCTATCATGATGGGCGGCGCTCTTGCCTCGCCGCTATGACAGCTTCGCACCTTCATTTCAGCCATTCGATCAACTCGGTCAGACGCCTTGAAGCAGCCCGTCCGCTTCTTGTGCTTGGACTTTTATCGCACGGCAAAAGTCAGGTGACGGCGTCTCAATGAATCCCTTCCGTAGGCCAGATCTGGTGGCTTATCAAAAAGGAGGCGCGTGTCGGCAGTTCGTATCCTTTCAAGACAACGGTTTGTTGTTGCTCACGGCTTCGCCAATCGACGCTTTTCTCAAGGCTAAGGATTGTGATACAAATCCTCGGATAATAGATTTTATCCTCCGAGTGTTTGTATCAATGCCGGCTTCCGTCACCCAACGCGAAATCGCCCGAACTGTGCTCGCTTCATGCGGGATAGCAAGTCTGGCGGACTGCGGAATGCAGGCGTAACGGCGGCCACCATGAGCCGGATGGAACGAGATGGCGAGGTCGTGCGGCTTGCCCGCGGTCTTTATCAACTCTCCGATGCGGAACTCGATGCCAACCACAGTCTGGCAGAGATTGCCAACGCGTCCCGAAGGCCGTTGTCTGCCTTGTTTCGGCCCTCGCTTTCCACGGCTTGACGGATCAACTTCCGAGGCAAACCTGGCTTGCCATAGGCCGCAACGACTAGGCCCCACAACTGAACGGCCCTGCTACGCGCATCGTCCGTTTCACAGACAACCTTCTCAACGACAGCGTCGAGACCCATATCGTTGAAGGCGTTCCGGTGAAGATTTTTGGAATTTCCAAGACGATTGCCGATTGCTTTGCTATCGCAACAAGATTGGCCTATCCGTGGCGATTGAGGGGCTGCAGGAGACGCTGCGGCGCCGAAGGGGTACTCCTGGCGAAATTGCTGATCAGGCCGAGCGCGGTGGTGTTGGCACGGTGATCCGGCCGTATCTCGAGGCACTAAACGCCAATGGCTAAAGAAATCAGAAATCCTGGCGCCTCGGTGCGCGCCCGCCTGTTGCAACTCGCCAAGGCAAGCGGACAAAGCTTCGATTTGGTTCTGACGCGTTTTGCGCTTGAGCGGTTATTATTCCGGCTCAACCGGTCACCCCATGCGGGCCGTTTTGTGCTGAAGGGTGCGATGCTGATGATGAGTTGGTTTGACGATCCGCACCGCGGCACGCGTGATCTCGACCTTTTGGGCTTTGGCAGTCCCGAGCCGGAGCCGATGCTGAAGACCTTTCGGGAGATTCTGGCGCAACAGGCCGATGATGGCGTCACGTTCGACGCAGAAAACTTTACGCGTAGATCGCATTCGCTAGGGACTGGAATATGGTGGGCTCAGGCCTGCGGGTGGTCGCCTCGATCAGCGGCACCCGGATCACCCTGACGATCGACATCGGGTTTGGCGATGCGCTCGAGCTTGGGGCGGAGGTGCTAGTTATCCCTCTGTGCTGGGTTTTCCGATGCCCCGGCTCCGAGCGTATGCGCGCGAGACGGTCCTTGCCGAGAAGTTCCAGGCGATGGTCATGCTGGGGCGTGCAAACAGCGGGATGAAGGACTTCTTCGATATCTGGATTCTCAGAAGGTCATTCGATTTCAATGATGACAGGTTGGCGCGTGCAATCACGGCGACTTTCGAGCGGCGCGACACTCCGATCCCCGCTGAGGTACCAGACGCCCTAACCGACCCCTTTGCAAAGGACGAGGAAAAGCAACGGCAATGGCACGCATTCATTGAAAGCGTTGCACACGAACCCGGCAATCTGACGGACGTCATCGCGGAGATTGCCACGTTCCTGGTGCTACACGCTGTTGCGGCTGCGAGGCTGGGTAAATGAGCGGGTCTAGTCACCACCGTCGGGCTATGGAGCGATTGCAAATCGATTGCGCTGATGAAGTAATAACGGGGTCGGCGGTTCGGTCTTCAACTGCAGAGAGTACTAATCTTTTGAGGCCGTCATTGCTGATATTTTGTGGGGTCGGATCAGCGGAAGTCCCTCAGGCCTCTTGTCCAGAATAACGAAAACCGGGCGCTTGCCTCGTTGCGCATAGCCTGACGCCTACTTGAGGAACGTCGCCTGAAGGTGGTCGATGAACGCGCGCACCGCCGGATTGGTGCGCCGACTTTCCGGCCACAGGGCGGTGATGTTGTGTCGATCAACAGCGTAGTCTGCAAGCACGGGAACGAGTTCGCCTCTTGCAACATAGGGCGCTGTCATGAATGTCGCGGCCATTCCAATTCCTCCCCCCGCTGCCACTGTGGCCATAACAGCATCGCTTGCATCAACGACGATCTGAGCCGACGGCAGGATCTCGATCGTCTTCCCACCGATCTGGAAAGGCCATCGAAACAGCTGGCCGCTGTTCTGGTACCGCATGTTGACCGTGTCGTGGCTGTGTAATTCGTGGGGATGGGCAGGCGTGCCACGTGCTTCGATATAGGCCGGCGATGCGTAGGCACAAAGACGAAGCGCGGACATCCGCTTTGACAAAAGGCTTGAATCCGGAAGCTCCCCTATTCGGATTGCGATATCGATCCCTTCTTCAACGAGATCCACGACCTGGTCGCTCAGTCGCAGATCGATCGACACGTTGGGATGTCGCCGCCGGAAGTCCGGTAGCGCAGCGGAAATGACGTGGATCCCGACGGGGAGGGAGGCTGCCACTCGCAAGGTCCCCGCGGGTTCGGATCGTGCGGCTATGGCGGTCTGTTCAATCGCTTCGGCATCCTGGAGCAGTTTGAGCGCACGTTCGTGTAACTCCCTACCCTCGGTGGTCAGCACCAAAGAGCGCGTTGTGCGCGTGAAAAGTGGAATCCCAAGTCGTTGCTCAAGGCGTTGGATGCTTTTGCTGACGGCGGAAGGGGAGATGGCCAGCGCGCGGGCAGCCGCTGTGAAGCTGCCAAGAGAGCCTGCCCGCGCAAAAGCGATGAGACCGGTGAGACGTTCCAGTGCGATTTGTTCCTTCATGGAATGATAGAAGCGATTTACGGGCGGATTATCAATAGAGCGCGAGACGATTATCTTGTGGCACTACGAAACGCCATGGAGGCTTGAGTGACAAACTTGATGAAGGCAGTGCAATTTCATCGCTTCGGCGGACCGGATGTTCTCCAGTACGAGGATGCGCCGAAGCCGCAGATCACGGAAAAGGACGTCCTGGTTCGTGTGCATGCTGTTGGGCTCAACCCGCCGGACTGGTATCTGCGCGAGGGCTTCAAGGCACTTACGCCGGAATGGCGTCCGAAGGTCGATTTCCCTGCCATAGCCGGCACCGATATATCGGGTGTTGTCGAAGCTGTCGGCGATGACGTATCCGGTTTTTCTGTCGGCGACGAAGTCTATTCGATGGTTCGCTTCCCGAGTGGGCTTGCCGGAGGAAGCCGGGGATATGCGGAATATGTGGCCGTCTCGCCCTCCGAGCTTGCCCACAAACCGAAAGGCATCGACCACGTTCGGGCGGCCGCCGCTCCGATGTCTCTGCTGACGGCCTGGCAGTTCCTGATCGATGTCGGACATGACGAATCGAACCCGCTTCAGCCTCACAGGCACAAACCGGTTCCGCTGGAAGGGAAAACGGTGCTGGGCGGCCGGCGGCGTCGGTCACTTCGCATTACAACTTGCGAAGTGGAGGGGGGCCCATGTCATCGCCGTTGCATCGGGAAAAAACGAAGCCCTGCTGCGTGATCTCGGCGCTGATAAGTTCATCGACTACACCAGGCAGGCGCCGGAGGATGTCGTCCGCGAGGTCGATCTCGTTGTCGACGGCGTGGGCGGTCCGAAATCTGGGCGCTTCCTGCGCACCCTGAAGCGGGGCGGAACACTGTTTCCGATTTTCTCTCTCGGTTTCGAAGGTGCAGACGAGGCGAGGGAACGGGGCGTCACCGTATCAACCACGCAAGTCAGATCCAGCGGTACGCAGCTGGAGGAAATCGCCCCGCTGCTGAGCGACGGCACGATCAAGGTCGTCATCGATGGCACCTATCTGCTGGAGCAGGCATCCGATGCTCACGCCCGCGCTGAGCAGGGTCACATCCAGGGCAAAATTGTCCTGACCGTTCGATAAATGAGGCGGCCACTGACTGCATTGTGGTCAGTGCCATCCCTTAACGAGAAGGCTTGATGAACATGGACCGCAGACTGACGCAAGGAACCGGTGAATGGTTTGCCATGGTCGGATCAATGATGTGTGATGCGGCGAGGGGCTTCGGCCTGTCGCCGGATCTGACCGTGTCTTTTGTCGAGCGCTATACGGACGGCGTCGTCCTTGCAGATGGGTCCATTCAAGGAATTCGTTTTGATATCACCAACGGCATCCCCACGTTCCGATATGGCGTCGGCCGCGGCGAGGGTGGGGATATTACGATCGAGATTACGTCTTCCGTCGCACGGAAACTCAATCTCGTGAAAACCACGGATCCTGAATACAAGGCCGCGGTAAAATCAGCCTTGCAATCGGGTGGTATGAAGGTCCAAGGCGATCCGGCGCTCTTGGGGAACTGGTTTAGCCAAATCCACGATCCTATTGTCGAGCTGACCATCTGATGTGACCGCAATGTCGGACCCGACGATATTCCGTTTCTTTCGGATAACGGCATGGCGATTGACGCCGATGGTCCCACACCAGCAGCAATCACACTCACCCGATTTAGACACGCGTCAACGAGCCTTCCGCAAGTACCGTTGCCAGCCCGGAAGGATTTTCCAGGCTCATCGAGTGACCGGCATCCGGGACCACATAGACCGATATCCCATACGCGGGCAGAACGTCTTGGTCGGGATCGGGAAGGCTGTGTTGCCCAAAGATAGTACGATTTTTGTGCCGGATGATGCAGGAAGCGAGAGCGCCAACCCGGACTGCTGCCTTCGACGAGAGATTTGGCTCCGCTATAGACCGCACTTGCGGACGCCGCCCGCATGGTGGCCGCCCAGCCTATATCGCCCGCCGCCTCTGTTGGGTGACGATGTGGCGGCCGGTCGGACGGGTTGCGCCGAGGATGAGGATCTTCGGTGCAGCGGTGTTTTGCGTTTCAGGGGCGAGGGAATTCATGATCTCAATCCTTTAAAAGACGGGCGCCTCCGCGAAGGCTGACCCGTTTTTGGTTTCGATTGCAGTTATCAGAGCCGGTTATCGGCGAGCAGTTCACGTGTCCGCTTCAGCGTCGAAAGCAAAGCTGCCTTGTAGCCTTTGTCGCTGTCGAACTGCGCTTGCTCGGCCTGCTCTTCGGGTCCGTTCGGCTGTTTGCCTCGAAGGCCAAGGTAGCAGCAGAAGCGAAGTTGAAGTGCGCCGGCTCCATCCTCGAACACTTCGTTGACGATGGCGCCTTCGCGAGGGCCGGTTGCCTGAAAGAACGTCACCTTACTCTGAGGCTCCAGAGTGATGATCTCCCTGATGGCAGAGCCGGCGATCGTGGCTTCGCGGACGAAATGGGTCGTGCTTTCCTCTAAGACATCGCAGCGGGTGCAGAGGCCCGGCGGCAGAAACAGGCGCGCATCGCGTGCCTTCAATTCCAGGCCCTTCCAGACCTGTTCCCTCGTGAGTTTGATTTCGCCTTCGGGATTTACGGCAACGGTCGCGGTCGAATAGATCATGACGATAGTCCTTGTTTTGAGATGTGGGGCAGCCTGCTTCAGGCGGAGGCCGCAGCTTCCGAAGCGAAGGCGCGATAGGAGCGAAGCGGGCGGCCAAGCAACGTCGTCAGGCGCTCGACATCGCCGCCTTCCGGCAGCATGCCATCGGTCAGGAACCGTTCGCCCATCATGCGCATGTCGTAGGCCATCCAGGCGGGCATGAACTGCTTGAGGTTCTGCTCAAAGGCAGCTGTATCGCCACCACCATAGTTGATTGGGCGTCCGAGGACGTCCGACCAGATGGCCGCGATATCCGTTCCGGCCAGTGTTTCGGGACCGACCAGATTGATGCGAGTGAGTGGAAGCGGCTGTGCAGCCTGCTCACGACGCATCAGTTCCAGGGCCGCGATCTCCGCGATATCACGCACATCAATCATTGCGAGGCCCCTGTCACCGACCGGCATCGGATAAACGCCATGGCCGGCGACGACATCCTTTATCGTCAGATCATTCTGGATGAAGTAGGCGGGGCGCAGGATTGTGGCGGCCATGCCCATCTGCTCGATCATCCGCTCCACGGCGAACTTGCCGGCGAAATGCGGTACGTTCACGTAGACGTCGGCGTGGATCACCGACAGGTAGACAATCCGGTCGATGCCAGCCGACCGTGCCACATTGAGTGCGATCAGAGCCTGGGTGAATTCGTCCGGTACGACGGCGTTCAGCAGGAAGAGCGTGGAGATGCCATCAAAGGCAGCGCGCATGGAGTCGATGTCGAGAAAGTCGCCCTTCGCAACTGCAACGCCTGCCGGAAAGTTTGCTTGGGAGGGGTCGCGAACGAGGGCACGTACATCTGCGCCGCGGTTGACGAGGTGCTGGATGACTTGCGAGCCAATATTGCCTGTGGCGCCGGTAATGAGAATGGTCATGGGAGTATCTCCGGGTTTGTTTGCTTGACACCACGAATATGGATGGTTCACTGACGACCCGATAGACGCATAATATAGACGCGCCGTCTCGGTGGTGGAACACTATGGACCTGCTTGCTCTTGCCGATTTCAACCTTGTTGCGCGACATGGCGGCTTTGGCAAAGCGGCCCGCGCCACCGGACGGCCGAAAGCAACACTGTCGCGGCGCGTCACGGAATTGGAGGCGGCGCTCCAGCTTCGGCTCTTCGAACGCGGCGCTCGCAACCTCAAGCTCACGGAAGAAGGGCGTGCGCTCTACGAGCGAACAGCCGTCTTGCTGATCGAACTGGACGAGACTGCGGCAGCGATCGCATCCGGTGCCGAAAAGCCACGCGGCCGATTGCGGATCAGCGCGCCACTCCTGCTGTCGCAGACAGCCATGGGCAAGATCGCGGCAGGTTTTGCGCTAAAATACCCGGATGTCAGACTTGAAATCACGACGGAAGATCGAGCCGTCGATATGATCGAGGAGGGGTATGACCTTGTGATCCGCGTCAACCCGGCTCCGGACGAAAGCCTCGTCGGCCGGGCCTTCCTGCATGACCGTCTGGTTGTCGTGGCACGTCCCGATCTCGCGCGCCCCACTGGCGGTCAGTCAGTTGCGGGCATCGTCCGGGGAGGGGCAGGCTCTGAGATCTGGAATGTCATGACCACCGAGGGGCCCATTAAGATTAGGATCGATCCGGTCCTCGTCCTGTCGTCCCTCATCATGGTTCGGGACGCGGTGAGGGCAGGCGTCGGGGCCGCACGCCTGCCGATCTCGCTGGTGAGCCAGGATCTCGCTGATGGGACATTGCAGCGCTGGGGCGACATCGAGGGTTCCGAGATCGCGCTGTGGGCGCTTTATCCGTCGCGGCGCCTTTTGAGCGCGCGGGTTTCTGCCTTCCTCCATTTCCTGAGTGAGGCTTTTCCCAAGGGTACGCCTGAGGAACTTGCTGCGTATATCGGCAGCTGAGCCGCCTAAGCTTCAAGATCCATACTCGAGACGTTCAACCGTGTTCCCTCATGCCGCAGCCATTGCCCGCGAAAAGGCACCGGGCGGCATTCCCACATGCCGATTGAAGGCAACGCTAAAAGCGCTTGTCGATCCATAACCGACGCGTTCGGCAATGTCCGCCATGGCGACCTCTTCGAGGATTAACTCTTTCGCCAGCGCCATGCGCCATCCCGTCGCGTACTCCATCGGCGCGACACCAACTTCCTTGCGGAAACGATCGAAGAAGGTCGAACGAGACATGGCGGCTTCGCGAGCAAGCGTTTCCACCGTCATGCTGCGACCCGGATCTGCGTGGATCCGGCGCAAGGTCGGTGCCAGCAGTGGATCGGCCATGCCACGCAGCAGACCCGGCGGCATCTTGGCAGTTGCTGCCGATCGCAGTGCATCAATGAACAACACCTCGAGCAACCGGTGGAGAACCATCTCACGCGCTGCGCGGTCAGCCCTCGTCTCGTCATTGATCATGCGGACCAGAGCCATCAGTCGCTCTTCACCGTGAACATGGATGACTTCCGGCAGCAGCGAAACAAGCAGAGCCTTGTCATCTGAGCCGAACCCGCAATGCCCGACCAGTGCTTTGATCTCTGCCGGCGCTTCCGGGTCGCCCAGACGGAAGACACCGGGGCTGGTCTCCAAACGTTGGGCAAACGCACCTCTTGGCGGCGGCTCCATGCTGCTCATCGTGAACGAAAAGATCTTCGGGACCAGGACGAAGTCGCCCGCAGTCAGCGCCATCGGCTCACGACCGGCAATCGTCATCAGGCAACGGCCTTCAACCACGGCGCAATAGAAAGGGCTTCCAAGCTCAGTCCGCTCAACCAGCCACTGACCACCACCCGTGACCAGCTTTGAGATCGACGGGCTTGGTCTGAGCAATGAAACAACCTCAGCGACAGGATCGGCCATGACTTCGGACTTTTGCTAAATACTCTCGGACATACGCACATAGCAAGTCCAAGACGGTAGGTCCATCTTCAGGCGAGTTAAAACGTCAGGAGACAGAACATGCCAAAGATCCTCATTACCGGTTGCTCGTCCGGCTTCGGCCTCGCCATGGCGCAGAAATTCGTGAATGCAGGTTGGGACGTCGTCGCGACCATGCGCACGCCGCGCCACGATCTTCTCCCGTCAAACGACCGGCTCGAAATCCTGGCGTTGGACGTCACCAGCGCAGACAGCATCGCAGTGGCGGTCGAAGCCGCCGGCACGATCGACGCTCTGGTCAACAATGCCGGCGTCGGCATGCTCAATGTGCTCGAAGGAACGGAGATGCCGAAGATCCGCGAACTGTTCGAGACAAACGTCTTCGGTGCGATGGCGATAACCAAGGCCGTGCTTCCGCAGATGCGGGGCCATCGCTCAGGCGTCATCGTCAACGTCAGCTCCACCGTCACGCTGCGACCGCTGCCCGCGCTCTCGGTTTACAGCGCCAGCAAGGCGGCGCTCAATGCCTTCACGGAGAGCCTTGCTCTTGAGGCGGCTCTTTTCGGCATCCGCGCTAGACTTGTTTTGCCTGGCTCGGCGCCTACGACTGGGTTCGGCAAGAATGCTGTCTCGCGCATGGGGATGGAAATTCCAGAGCCGTACGAAGTCTTCGTCCGCGACTACCTGACGAAGTTGCGTTCCAGCACTGAAGTTACGACGGCGGATGAAGTCGCGGAGGCTGTCTGGCGGTCTGTGACAGAGATTGAGGCGCCGATGAAGATCCCCGCCGGAGCCGACGCGGACACCTCGTTCCGCGCGGCCGGCTATTCGCTGACCTGAGAAGCTGTCACCTGAAACCACACATGAAGGTCCTGGCCATGAACAATCTCATCAATCTCGCAAAGTATATTCCGACGCCAGAAGCCGCTCTCACTGTGGCCTACACGCCGATCCGTCTTCCGATGCCAGGCCGTCAGCCACTGGAACTGCGTTTGACTGCGCCGGCAATCGGCACTGAGCTGCCCATCCTGCTGCTGTCACATGGGTTTGGTCCATCCAACTATATCCCCTCAAAAGACGGTTACGCGTCCTCTCGCACAGTTCTGGGCGGAAAGGGGGGTCGTTGTGATCCAGCCGACGCACGCGAGTTCGCGGGTTGGTGGCCTACCGTCGGATGTAACCGGCGCGCCGTTCTTCTGGCGCGAGCGTGTCGAGGAGATGAAGGCGATCCTGGACCACTTGGCCGAGATCGAGCGGCAGGCTCCGGCCGTTGCCGGCCGGATGGATCATGCACGCATCGGCGCGGCCGGGCATTCCTTCGGCGGCCACACGGTCGGGCTGCTGCTCGGCGCGCAGCTGGACGGCGAGGATCTCTCTGACCCTCGTATCTCGGCAGGCGTTCTACTGACAACGCCGGGACGCGGCGGCAAGGATATGACGTCCGAGAGTGCTGCGCGGTTTCCGTTCTTCGATGTCGATTTCTCGACCCTGACGACACGCAGCCTGGTCGTTTGCGGTGATATGGACAACCCGCATTTTACAACTCGCGGCCCTGAGTGGCATGGAGATGCTTTCCAAGATGCGCCGGGCGCAGAAACGTTATTGATGATGCGCGGCGTCGGGCACGGCCTTGGCGGGATCGCCGCCCTGGACGCAAAGGAAACGGAGACTGAAGCACCGGACGTGCTGGAAGCGACAAGGCGTCTTACGCTTGCTTGGCTTCAGACCGCGCTCGGCGCAGATGAGGGCGCATGGCCGCGAGCTCGTCTTTCGCTTGAGCGTGAAGCGGCATCACTTGCGACTGTCACAGAGAAGCTCTGAACTGTTGAGGGTTCTCGGGCGCCGGCGCTCGAGGCTGCCGTGGCGTTCGCAGATCCCGGCGGGGAGAGTGCCAGGCAGGGAAAACGCCCCGTTTTATCATTCATACACAAAGTGCGCGCAACTCCGGTCTGACTGACGTTACAGTTCCCGGTGACTTCCGTCCTCAGGCTTTGGATTGTATCTGTCGAGGATCAGTAGCGTGATTCCTAGGCGAAAGCCTCGCGCTGCAGTCGAACCGTCAGTATTTCTTCTTTCTCACGAGCTTGTTCTCTCGTGGCCCGCTCAGGGTGTTCGGTCACGGTTTTCAGCATGCAGGCGCGCCAACGTTCGAGGCGATCTGGATAGGGTGCTAATCGCGGCTGCGGCCTGTACGGCGCATCCCGGTTCATGTGCTTGGGTACAGTCGCGAAGCCGGCAGAGTGGTGTCAGCTCGGTGATCTCAGCGAACAGCGTGTTTATTCCGCCTTTCTGCGACATGGTGACAAAACAGGACATGACGACTCCCACCGCTCATGGTCTCGACCAGGCTGAAGGTCGATGGTTCGTTTCCCATTCGAGCGTTTGCATTCCTTGCGTTTGTCAAAAGCTGGTAGGCTTGGCGATGCGATGGAAATATGCACAGATTTGCTTTCGCTTCCCTTCTGATCAGATACCCTTCCGTTGAGGATCAGCCAGATCAATTCCGGTGACCCATCAGCGACCGGTTCAGCAGCGCCTTCATAGCCTCTCGCCTATCTCTGAAGCGACCCATGCTTTGAGCGCATGGGCGACCTGAGACCTTGTGCCTTATCGATGGGCGTCCAAAGGCCTATATTCCTACCATCGAAACGACGTTGGAACCAAAGCATGGTTGCTGGCGTCAAGAGACCTCACGAAAGGGGATCATCATGAACGTAGCACGCTCTTTCAACGCTTGGCGGAAGTATCGTCAGACTGTCACCGAACTCGGCCGCATGAGCTCGCGGGACCTGCAGGATCTCGGTATCAATCGCGCCGACATCCACAGCATTGCCCGCCAGTCGGTCGCCCGCTAAGCAATTTATTTCCTGCCGATCCTGAGTGACACTACGCCCGCTGATGACGCGGGCGTTTCGTTGTCTGGCCCCACGGTGAGGCGCCGGGCTGGAGATTTCTTTCGTCGCAAAAGAGGTCGTGCATTTTCCGCATAGCTGCACTGCAGCAAAGTCTATTTCATGTGCGGCGGGAATGGGTATTCTATTTTCATCGAAGCGATGCACCTCCTCCCGCAGAGCTTCGATTTCAGGCGGCCCACTCCTCCTCCCGAGGGACGTCTGTCAGAACGGCGACACTCTCCTCCCAGTCGCTGTTCGGTTCTTTTCGAAAAGCCTGCCGCACCTCCTCCCACGGCAGGCTTTTTCGTTTTCAGGAACGGCGGCATCAAAGTCCGAGATCAAGTTGCGGTTCCTGCCCGCTCTCTTCGGTGTTGAGCGACGAAAGGGTGACCCCCACGCACCGCCCCCACGACGGCTCTCCGAGCGGCGTCACTCAGGCGGTCTGAACGGAGTTCATGGCCGCCGTCGGTAGCGGGTCGCGATCGCACACGCCCTTATTGAAAAGCCTGGCAACGGTTGTCGTCAGGCCCCCCGATCGCGGCCGGGTCGTTGACGATGCCTTTCGCACGCGCGACTTCCTTCACCACGCCGGCGCATAGACGTGCATCTTCTTTTGAAACCGGTTCCATCATTTTGCTATTCCGATGAGGCCCGCCCCAGCGGAAGAGGCGGGCCTCATCACCGTTTAGAAGTCCATGCCGGCACCAGCGGGCAGGGCCGGTGCGGTGTCCTTCTTAGGCTTCTCCGCGATCATGGCTTCCGTCGTTACCAGCAGGCCTGCGACCGAGGCCGCATCCTGGAGCGCTGTGCGAACCACCTTTGCAGGATCAATAACGCCCTGTGCATAAAGATCGCCATACTCGCCAGTCTGAGCGTTCCAGCCGAATGACAGCTCACTCTTTTCCCGGAGCTTGCCGACCACGATCGAACCCTCGGCGCCGGCGTTTTCGGCGATCTGGCGGATGGGTGCCTCGATTGCGCGGCGGACAATGTCGATCCCGACACGCTGATCGTCGTTGGCTGTGGGGAGACCTTCGAGTGCCTTCACCGCGCGCAGCAGCGCTACGCCGCCGCCCGGCAGGATGCCTTCCTCAACGGCCGCTCGCGTTGCATGCAGGGCATCGTCGACGCGATCCTTCTTCTCCTTGACCTCGACTTCCGTTGAGCCGCCGACGCGGATGACGGCGACACCGCCAGCGAGCTTGGCTAGGCGTTCCTGCAGCTTTTCGCGGTCGTAGTCGGAGGTGGTTTCCTCGATCTGGGCGCGGATCTGCGCGACACGACCGTCGATTTCCGTCTTGGAACCGACGCCATCGATGATGGTTGTGTTCTCCTTTTCGATCGCCACCTTCTTTGCGCGACCAAGCATGTTGAGCGTAACGTTTTCAAGTTTGATACCGACGTCCTCGGAGATGACAGTGCCACCAGTCAGGATGGCAATGTCTTCGAGCATTGCTTTGCGGCGGTCACCGAAGCCTGGAGCCTTGACGGCTGCGATCTTCAGGCCACCGCGCAGCTTGTTGACGACGAGGGTCGCCAGGGCTTCGCCTTCGACGTCTTCAGCGATGATCAGCAGCGGTTTGCCCGACTTTACGACCGCCTCCAGTACCGGCAGAAGAGCCTGCAGGTTAGAAAGCTTCTTCTCATGGATCAGGATATAGGGATCCTCGAGCTCGACCCGCATCTTGTCTTGGTTGGTGACGAAATAGGGGCTGAGGTAACCGCGGTCGAACTGCATACCTTCGACGACCTCAAGCTCGGTTTCAGCGGTCTTGGCTTCTTCGACGGTGATGACGCCTTCGTTGCCGACCTTCTCCATCGCTTCGGCGAGGTAGCGGCCGATTTCTTCATCGCCATTTGCGGAAATGGTACCGACCTGCGCGATCTCCGAATTGCTGGTGATCTTGCGCGCGTTGGTCTTCAACTCCTTGACTACAGCGTCCACGGCAATATCGATGCCGCGCTTCAGGTCCATCGGGTTAAGGCCGGAGGCCACCGCCTTTGCACCTTCCTTGACAATCGCCTGCGCAAGCACCGTCGCGGTCGTAGTGCCGTCGCCGGCGAGATCGTTCGTCTTCGACGCCACTTCGCGCAACATCTGGGCGCCCATATTCTCGAACTTGTCTTCCAATTCGATTTCCTTGGCGACGGAGACGCCGTCCTTGGTGATGCGCGGCGCGCCGAAGGACTTGTCGATGACGACGTTGCGCCCCTTTGGACCAAGCGTTACCTTGACCGCGTTGGCGAGAATATCGACCCCACGCAGCATGCGTTCACGGGCATCGGTGTTGAATTTGACTTCTTTCGCAGCCATTTCTTCACTCCTTCGATAGGCAGCTTTTTGACTGATAGGTTCACCAGTTGGATAGTCAGGCAGCGATCTTCTGCTTTGCTTGGGCTTCGATGACGCCCATGACGTCGCTTTCCTTCATTATCAGCAGGTCTTCGCCGTTGATCTTTATCTCAGTGCCGGACCATTTGCCGAACAGGATGCGATCGCCCGCCTTGACATCGAGCGCATGCACCTGACCGGCCTCGTTGCGGGCGCCAGTTCCCACGGCGATCACTTCACCTTCCTGGGGCTTTTCCTTGGCAGTATCCGGAATGATAATGCCGCCTTTGGTTTTTTCTTCGGATTCCACCCGGCGGACAAGGATGCGATCGTGAAGCGGTCGGAACGACATTTTTTCCTCCATTGAGCAAAAATGATGACGTTAAAACCCTGGCCGGACCGGATGACTAGCCCGGGCAGGTGCGAACCTCATTGAGCGTTCGCGCGGAAAATTTATTTTTCGGATTTTTCAATTTCAAGAGGGTGGACGAAAAAATTAGCACTCGCCCTCGACGGCTGACAACACACTGTAAAGGAACAAAAAACTGACATTTTTCGTTCGGAACATGTTGAAAGAAGCGAAGTTATGCGCGACCATCATCATGTTACGAAACGGAGATGAAGCATGCAATTTTCATCGGACTTGGAGCGTCAGCTCAACGGCTACGGTCTCACCACCGCTCACATCCTCTACCGTATTCCCGATTTCGAGTCCGTCCTGCAGACCTACGTTTGGCAAGATTACGATCTTGCCCCTGATTTCCCCGAGATGCGCAAGTTTCTGGATTTCTGGCAGGCATCGCTCGATGGACCGTTGCATTCGGTCCGTTATAGCCACCAGCGACTGATCAGGCCGAACGAATGGCGGCGCGTTGATGGTGAGTTCAAGCTGCACTGAGCCTTGAATTTGGTTTTTCGTCCTCCTAGCTCATCGTCCGACCGAGGCCGTTGAGCTCGGTGCGTGCCCCGAGAGTGTATGGAGTAGCACCCGTTGGAAGAGAACATCAATATCATCAAGAACGTAGACATCACTGAACGGGAAGAGATCATCGTCGACTTTGCCCGTTTGCTCGAAACCGCCTCACAGGAGGCGCTCGCCTATGGCGAAGGACGCTTTGCGATGGTGTCCGCCAGTATGGCTGAGGCGATGCGGGCTAATGCCGACGAACTCGCTCGCGATAAGCCGGAAGCGACGGAGCGTGTATTACAGCAGGCTTACGCCATGATGTCGCAATTCAAGGCCGCCTATCCTCATCGCGTGATCAGTCGCTCGGTCCACTAAAGGGGCTGCTAAGCGACGCCAATCGCTGAACCCGGCTGCAGACGGGGAGCTCTTCCTGATAGGCGAAATGTCCCAACTGACAAGCAAATCAGGTCGTATTCAACCAGCCTGGAGTGCGACGTAAATTTTTCTTGTTACGGGTCTTGAAACAGGAAATCCGCTAAACCGAATCGATTTCCGCCAGCTGCTGACGACAGAGTTGGCTTTGCTGGAAGCGCCGCCTTTCGGCGCTCCCGTACCCATGTTGCTTCAAGGAGGATATGGCTATGGCAACATCTTACAACTACGCACCCCTGTTCCGCTCGACCGTGGGCTTCGACCGGGTTTTCAATCTTCTCGAAAACGCCCAGCGCGCCCGTTCGATCAGCGACTGGCCGCCCTATGACATCTTCAAGACCGGCGATGACAGCTACCGTATCGCGATCGCGGTAGCTGGCTTTTCACGGGAGGATCTGGACATTACCTTTCAGTCCAACCTGCTGACGGTCACAGGCAAGAAGCAGGAAGCTTCCGCCGAAGGCTTTCTGCATCGCGGCATTGCCGGGCGTCCGTTCGAACATCGATTCGAACTCGCCGACCACGTCAGGGTCAACGAAGCGGATCTCAGCAACGGGCTCCTGTCGATCGAGCTTGTCCGTGAGATCCCGGAGGCACTGAAGCCGCGAAAGATTTCGATCCAGAGCACGCCGGCCTTGACTTCGCCCCCCCCGGTTCAGATCGAAGCTCAGAAGGCGGCTTGATTTCTGAGCTTGTCCAACAGGCTAAGGCGCCGTCGTGGCGGCGCCCTTCAACACTTGGGAAGGAGAGAGCGATGAAGCCCGATATGTTCAGCCAACCTGTCACCATTCTTGTCGGCCTGGGCTTTCCTGCAGAAATACGCGGCGTGACGGACGCCTACCGGCATCTTGCCGAGTGGCCGGCCTCGCTCAGGGACACGGCGCACTCCGTCGCATTAAAGGCGTGTCAAGCAGCGCTTCACGCCGAAATCGAAGCAGAGACGGCGCGCGGACTGTTCGTCGCGTTTGCTGAGAAGCATGATCTGCTCGCTCCCGAAACGCTCGCGATTGCTGCGTCGCGCATGAGAGGCGACCGCGACCCCCACGTGCAATGAGGTTGCCCCATGGCGAACATAATCTTGCAGCAGGCGGTCGACAGCGCAATTGCGGGTAGGACTGTTGATGCAGGGTTTGCAACTCCGGCGGCCAGTCGACGTCGTGAGATCGCCTCTCTGGCGCTCGATGACAAACGGGCCATTCTCGCGGCTTGGGCGTTCCATTTCTATGCGGTCGACTCGAAGCCGGAGCTTCGCCAACTGACTGAGACGCCGGCCAAAGCATTCCTTTTGAGCATGTTGATCTTGATCGACTGGGCTCAGTCCGATGTCATTACCTCGATCACCTCATCCTTTGCCCACTCTTAAAGCCATCGCAGGTGCAGCCAGCCACCCACCTTTATTGGGGAGTGCCAGCACACCCAGGAGAGGGGCATGCTGACGCAAGATTCAATCACCGAAATCGACTCTGTAGTCTCGGGAAACACGCCGGCCGAACGTCCGCAGATGAAATAACGCTATTCGACGACACCGGCGTTGCGCTGCAGGACCTTGCTGTCGCGTCGGGTGCAGTTGATTTGGCTCTCGTCTAACGACGGCTTCACTCACCAGACCAACTGTATGTCTCGTCCATTCATCGAGGTCCGTCGTCTGTCCCAGCGCTACGAACACCTTCATCTGATATTGTTTACAAAGATTCTTCCAATCGTGTTGAGCAATAGCTGAGCCGCGAGGAGGGCCCGATGATGCAGGTGACGTCGCCGCTGTGAACATCGAGATCGATGCCGCGCAATACGGCCTTGTCGCCAAAACGTTTTTCAAGTCCGCGAACGAAGATCGCCGCCGGTTGCGTCATGTCAGGAACCTTTCATGGCGAAGCGGCGCTCAAGAACGCGCCCGAGCCTCGACAGAATTTCGACGAATGCCCAGTAGAGGAGGGCGATGGTGACGTAGGGAGTGACAACGGCGAAAGTGATCGAGCTAATCGCACCGGCCACTTTCGTCAGTTCGCCAAGTGTGATGACAGACAGAACGGCCGATTCCTTCAGGAGTGCGATCGCTTGACCCACACACGGCGGCAGGGTGAGGCGCAAAGCTTGCGGCAGCTCCACATAAAGGAAGCATTGTCCCGGTGTCAGGCTCAGCATCTCGGCCGCTTCGCGTTCTCCCTTTGGGACGGCGTTGAGACCTGCCCGGAAAATCTCGGCGAACGGGCCGGCGCCATAGACACCGAGGCCCACGATGCCCGCCACATAGGGGCGGAGCAGAAGCCCGAATTGTGGGCCCCCGTAGTAGAGAAGGAACAGCACGAGCGCGAGCGGTGCGCCTCTGGCAAATTCCACATAGGCCCTGACCGCAAGGGAGAGCGGCCAGAAGCGGCGGCGCAGCGCCGAGGCAAGCATGATGCCGAGAAGGATTGCGATTGCCATGCCGCTGACCGACACCGTGATGGTGGTTAGAAGTCCGGCAAGATAGAGCGGAGCGTCGTTCATGAAGCCGGTCATTGGCCTTCGCTCCCATGCGAGAGACGTCGTTCGATCAAAAGGCCCACTCCTGCGAGAAGAATACCAATCGCGACATAGAGAATGAGAGCGAAGGCATATGCGTCCAGCGGCCGAAAGGTGGAGGCGGCGACCTGCTGGGCGCGGCGCGTCAGGTCGGTGACGGCGATCACCGAGACGAGCGAGGAGTTCTTCACCAGAGCCTGCATTTCGCCAACGAGCGCCGGCAGCATGGTGCGGAAAGCCTGAGGCACCTCGATATGCAGAAAGATCGTGCGGGGAGAAAGGCCAAGCATTTTCGCCGCCTCGATCTCGCCTTTCGGGATGGCCTGGAGGCCCGCCCGGTAGATTTCGGACTGGAAGGCTGCTGTATTCAGCGCTAGGGCCACGGTCGCCGCAACGACCGGGTCCAGTTCAAGACCGAGAAAGGGGAGAATATAGAAGATGATCAACAGCTGGACGAGGATCGGCGTTCCACGCCAGAATGAGAGATAGATCCCGGCCAGGGCCCGGATCCATCGTCCGCCACGTCCGGCTGACGCCAGCAGGAGGGCCAGCGGCGCGCCTAGAAGAAGCGCCGCCAGACTGATCGTCATCGTTGTGGTCAGGCCGTCGAGAAGTGCCGGCCAAATGTGTGCGACTGTCTTTTCCATGACCTGCCTGTCCCTGCGCGTCTTATTCGGCGGCGGGGAGGGCTTCCGGCAGTTCCATCGGCGCACCGAACCACTTCTTCTGAAGCTCGGCGAGCTTGCCGGACTTGTTCAGCTTGATCTGTTCCGCATCGATCAGCGCATTGAGTGCAGCGCTGTCTGCGTCATTGCGGCCGGCCCAGGCGAAATAGGTCTTCGGGCCGAAGGTCGGGAGAACCACTTCAAACGCATCGGGACGCTGGCGAGATGCTTCCAGGAGGTTCGGAAGCGAATTGACAACCGCCTGGATACGGCCGGCGCCGAGATCGGCATAGGCCTCCGAGAAATCGGTATAGGTAGAGACCGTCACGGCCGGCTTGCCGCTGTCCTTCAGCTTTCCAGCAAAGGTCTCAAGTGCTGCGAGCTGGGCCGAACCTGCCTGCGAACCGACCGCCTTGCCAGCGATGTCTTCGGGCTTGGTGATCGCCGAATCGCCCTTGTGCTTGAGAATGGCCATGGTCGCATCCGCAATCGGGGCGGAGAGGTGATAGGCCTTCATGCGTTCCGAGGTGACGGTGACGGACGTGACCACATAGTCGAAGCGGCCTGCCGCGAGGCCCGGCAGAATGCCCTGCCAGGGCAGGTCGAGCCGCTTCAACGTGACATTCGGCAATGCCTTCATGACTTCTGCCATGATATCGGCCGAGTAGCCGACGATCTTGCCGTCTTCAACGAATTCGAAAGGCGCGAAGCGTGCTTCGGTTGCAACAGTAAATACCTTGTCGGACTTGACCTTTTCGAGAAGGTCTGCGGCCCGGGCAGTGCAGGTCGAAAGCGCGGCAACGAGTGCTGCGCCGATGAGTAGAGCTTTTGAGGTCGATAGACGCTCCATAATTCCGTTCCCCGTTTTCAGTGATGCCGAAACAGGAAATCATGGACAACAGCGCAAAAAAATAGGAAAGATATGAAGTTTACATCAGAAAATATGATGTAAGGCGTTGCCGATGCTTCTAGCCCAGTCCGACCTTAGATCGTTGACCGTCTTTCGTGCCGTCGTGGAGCATAAGAGCTTCCTTGGTGCGCAGATCAACCTTGGCCTGAGCCAATCGGCCGTGAGCTTTCATATAAAGGCGCTGGAAGACAGGCTCGGCTTCAGGCTCTGTCGTCGCGGCCGCGGCGGCTTCGAACTGACCGATCGGGGCGCTATCGTGCACGAGCAGTCGAAATCGCTGTTTCTGGCGCTCAATGCCTTCGAGAGCGATGTCGGCAACTTGAAGAACCGGATTACGGGAACGCTGAGACTTGGCCTGGTGGATAACACGATCACCGACGCCGACCTTCCCATCCACCGCATCATTGCCCGGATTAGCGACAGGGCGCCGGAGGCACGGCTGGAACTGGTTATCGATTCGCCGGATGCGCTTCTGTCCGAAATCGCCAATGGCGGCCTCGACATTGCCATTCTGCCGGAAACGGAAGCTTACCAGGGCCTGAAATTATCGCGCCTGCGGGACGAGACCCATTCTCTCTATTGCGCAAATGGGCATCCGCTTTTCTCATCGCCGGATAATGAGATTTCGGTTGAGCGGGTCGAGGGCTTCGATTTTGTCGTCAGGCCCTATGCCAATATGCGGGAGCTGCAATATTTTCCGAAGGCACGGGCGCGGGCGTCTGCCTCGAACATGGAAGCGCAGGCAATGTTCGTGATGTCCGGACGCTACCTCGGATATCTGCCGGATCACTACGCGGCGGACTGGGTGCAGAAGGGCATCTTTCGGGCAGTGCTGGCAGAGCAGGCGCGGATCAAGTCGCCTTTCATCATCGCCACCCGCCTCGGGGAGAAACCGTCCACAGTTCTCGACTTCTTCATTCGCGAACTCGCCGGATTTGCCTCCGAAGCTCTTCATCGTGGGCCCCATTTGCTTAATGACTGATTCAGGTATCAGCCTTGCGAGTTCGGGAGAAGCAGTCGCTTTCTCTCAAATCTCAAGATTGCCTGTCCAGATCGGGGGCATAGTTCCATAATTTGGGCTTATGCGAGGAAGAGTTGTAGCGGGGTACATTCTATTTCCAAGTGCGACATGCCAATGATTTCAATGGTTTCACTTTGGAGATTTTGGCATGTCGCGATGCTATTCACACTTGACCCTCGCCGATCGACGGCGCCTGCATCATTTGGTCGAGCGGAAGGTTCCGATCAATGAGATGGCCAGCCAACTCGGTCGCCATCGCTCGACCATCTATCGCGAGATCAAGCGCAATACGTTTCGCGATCGCGAACTACCGGACTACGACGGCTACTACAGCACGGTTGCTGACGACATCCGCAAAGAGCGGCGACGGCGTTTGAGGAAGCTTGTGCGGCACCCGCAATTGCGCGAACTGGTTATCGAGCAGCTGGAGGCGCTTTGGTCACCGGAACAGATCGCCGGCCGCCTGCTCGCGGATGGCGTTTGCACCGTGCGTGTCTGCACCGAGACGATCTATCGCTTCATCTACGGCAAGGAAGATTATGCGCTGAAGCTCTATCAGCATCTGCCGGAGGGCCGCCGCAAACGCCGCCCTCGCGGTTCGAGGAAACCCCGCGACGGTGCCTTTCCTGCTGCCTGCAGGATATCGCAACGGCCTGACTTCATTGGTGATCGTTCGCAATTCGGCCACTGGGAAGGCGACTTGTTGATCTTCCAACGTGACTTGGGCACCGCCAACGTCACTTCCCTGATCGAGCGCAAAAGCCGCTCCGTGATGATCAAGAACCAGAGCCGACACTCGCGACCAATCATGGACAGGATCATCGAAGCATTCTCTTCCTTGCCGGCGTTCGCACGCCAGAGCTTCACCTTTGATCGCGGCACGGAGTTTGCCGGTTTCAGGGCTTTGGAAGATGGCATCGGCGCCCGTAGTTGGTTCTGCGACCCCAGTGCGCCGTGGCAGAAAGGCGCGGTGGAAAACACCAACAAGCGCATCCGTCGCTTCATGCCAGGCGAGACGGACCTGACGGCCGTCTCGCAACGCAACCTCATCCAGCTTGCTCGCCATCTCAACCACCAGCCAAGAAAGTGCCTCGATTACAGGACACCGGCCGAAGTGTTCATGGCCCATTTGCAAGAAGGACGCTGAACCCCTACCCTAAAAACCGGCATGATGCACTTCGGTTAGATTCTGCACGGCTATTTAGTAATGCGACAGTTGGGCCAGTTAGAGATGCGACAGTCTCGCCTCTCGACGCACTGGTCAAAGCCAACGTTGGGAGCAAGGATGACGACCTTCAGCCTGGTCGAGACCATGAGCGGTCGGAGTCGTCATGTCCTTTATGATCACCATGTCGCAGAAAGAATTGCATCGCCTCGCACGATGACGCTGAGACGCACAGAGTAGCCGCTCAGCTTGCCATTAGTGCGCGAGGTAGCCCCAAGATTGGCACATTCAAATCATTCGCCGAACAGGATGGCGCCATAGTCGGTGGCGCCATGCAAGATATGGATGATGACTACCTTCGCGGTTTCGACGCGGTAGAAGATCAGGTAGTTGCCATGAACACGACGACGAATACCGTGGTGCTCGTAGCGAGCGACGAGTGCGAAGCTGTTCGGACTATCAACGAAATCCACACATTCGCTCCGCAGCTCCCGGATAAATGACAGGGCGCGCCGCGGATTGTGCTCGGCGATATAATCGGCGATCTGCTCAAGGTCGTTTTCCGCCTCGCTTGAGAACTCAAGGATCATGCCGATTTTTCGGCCTTGTCAGCCATCGCACGGTATTTGGCGTCGAGACGGTCGAAGACATCGCTCGCCGGCTTCGTCCGACCAGCGTCCGCATCGGCAATGCCGCGCATGATGGAGGCGTCCAGCGCGGCGAGCCGGGTCTCGCGGTCCTGGATCAGTCGCACACCTTCACGCAGGACTTCGCTTTTCGAGCCATAGCGACCAGTATCCACGAGTTGCTGGATATAGCTTTCGAGCTGTTTTCCCAGTTCGGCGCTGATCATGCGGTTCTCCATCTGATTTGTTGTAGGATAGGCTCTTATCAACTATTATCAACAGTCATTATATCGCTGAACAGCGGGAAAAGGTACGTCCGACACTTTGTGCTGCCGCATGCCAGAATTGAGGTATTAGGCCTCTGAATGCCGGGGCCGTCAGAGATGACAAGCCTCTTAAGATTATTGTTCGCCGGGGCAGGTGCGCAGGACCGTTTGCCTATACCTTTCGCGGAAATATGGCTCTTCGGGAGTGAAGTAATACCTACTCGTGTATATTTCCGCCATGAAGAGCGGTGACATAATCTCGGCATTGAAGGCGGACGGTTGGTTCGAAGTGGCCACTAAAGGTAGCCACGTCCAATTCAAGCATCCAACCAAGTCGGGCCGCGTCACCGTGTCTCACCCAAAACGGCACATCCCTCTGGGAACGCTGAAAGCATTGAGAAGCAATCCGGACTGAAATTGAGGTGAAAACATGCGCAATTATATCGGACTGATCCACAAGGATGCTGGTAGCGACTACGGCGTGTCCTTTCCTGACTTTCCCGGACTTGTTACGGCCGGGGTGGATCTTGATGACGCGAGATCAATGGCTGAAGAAGCATTGGCCTTGCATGTCGAGGGACTTGTTGGAGACGGCGAAGCTGTGCCGGAGCCTTTAAGCCTTGAGGCGATTATGTCAGACCCTGACAATAAGGATGGTGTCGCCTTCTGGTTGCGCTGAAAACTGAAGCCAGGAAGGTCATCAGAGTGAACGTCACTCTGCCTGAGGACATTTTACAGCAGATTGACACATTTGCAGAAGCAAATGGGATGACCATTCCCGGCTTTTTGGTAAGAGCCGCTAAGCATGAGATCGATCGCACCGCTGCCGCGTGAGTTGATCCTTTGCGGTTCCCTTCGCGGGGTAAACGAAGCGCTGGACCCGAGCGCAGACAGGCCAATCGCTCTCGCTTCAGCGCACCTCGGCCCGTAATGATCGAACTTGGTCGGGGCAGACGCATCCGTGTGGACAGCGATATCGACACGGATGCGCTGGGCCGCATTCGCTTCGGCGCTGAGTGAACCCGGCAGCCTATCCTCGGATTGATGCGTCTTGACTAGCTCATTGTTTGGAAACTTTTTAGGTGGTGCGATAGCCTAAATGCTTCGTCGATCCGCTGTGCCTGAACGGGCACCGCGTTAGCAGCCAGGTTCAATGATCGTCCTTCATGGCGGCACGCAGCGCATCGTTGATACGCTCCTGCCAGCCGGGACCCTCCGCCTGAAAATAGGCGAGTACGTCGCTGTCGAGTTTCAGAGAGACCTGCTCCTTGACATTCGGCAGCGCTCGCCGTTCGACAGCAGGCGGCGGTGCCACCTTCTTTGCCGGCTTGAATAAGGCCTCCGCGGCGTCGAGCGGACTGGCGGGGCGGCGTGGTGTTCGTGTCATGCTTGACTCCAATGGCTTGGTCTACCTGCGCGAAGATGTGGCCTCATCATGGCCCCGAGCTTGCCTAGAAGACGTTCCTCCCGGAATTTCTGAGCTGAGACCGCGGTTGCATTTCCTGCAAGAAGGCCGTTCCAGCAACGCATTGTACCGATCGCGCATCAGGTGCTGCACGCCCGGTTGCTGCCGCTGCCTTGAATTGCCGCCCATCGGCGCGGCTGGGGTTGTAGACAGAAAAGATCAGAAGGGAAAGGAGAGAGGGCGTTCGCACGCTTACGCTCAATTAGTGAATCCACGATCTTTTGACGCTGCGTTGCTTGAAGATCCCGCCTTCGAGGTCCATCGCGTCGCTGTTGTCGGTCACGTCCTGTGACCATTTCTGCTTTAATTTATTTTTCGGTATGGGACCCCCTCAAGGGAACAGCGCCATCACGTATGGCGCCGCGATAACTTAGTGATGGGCGTGGTGCTCATTGACCGCGGCCAGATCCGGATTTTTTGCCGCCCCCGCTTTCCTGGCTGACGGTAGCTCAGGCGCGCCCCTCGGCTTCCTTCTCGGAGACGCCATGATCTTCGTAGCCTTCCTCGGACATCTCCTCAGCGGCATAGCGGCATCGCGGCGTTTTGGCCTGCCTTTCTGTCGCGGGGAACCAATGCGGCCAGGCGCGGTTTGTTGGCACATACCCCTCCTGACATTGGAAAGGCATTTTCATGACGCAGACTGTTGGTGATTACATCGTTTCTCGTCTTCACGCCTGGGGCGTTCGCCGCATGTTTGGTTACCCCGGCGATGGCATTAACGGCGTATTTGGAGCCCTGAACAGGGCAAGTGATAAGATCGAATTCATCCAGGCACGTCACGAGGAGATGGCAGCGTTCATGGCGTCAGCTTATGCCAAGTTTTCCGGCGGGCTCGGTGTCTGTATCGCAACCTCGGGGCCAAGTGCTGCGCACTTGCTGACTGGCATGTACGATGCCAAAGCCGATCACCAGCCACTTCTGGCAATTGTCGGGCAACAGGCTCGTGGTGCACTTGGCGGGCACTATCAGCAGGAAGTTGATCTTGCGGCTCTGTTCAAGGATGTTGCCGGAAACTTCGTGCACCAGGCAAACACACCAGCGCAGGTCAGGCATCTGATCGATCGCGCCGCTCGCATTGCGCTGGCAAACCAGGCAGTGACAGCCCTCATCCTACCCAACGACCTGCAGGAGATGGCATACCAGGAGCCGGCGCGCGCTCACGGGACCGTCCATTCCGGCTTTGGCTATCGAGCACCAAGGATCGTGCCCTATGAACAGGACCTTCAAGCGGCGGCCGATCTCCTGAACGCCGGCGAGAAGGTCGCAATCCTGGTCGGTGCCGGTGCACTGGGCGCGACCGACGAGGTGATTGCTATCGCCGACCGGCTCGGCGCGGGTGTTGCGAAAGCGCTGCTTGGCAAGGCCGTCCTTCCTGATGGTTTGCCCTGGGTCACAGGATCAATCGGCCTTCTCGGAACCGAACCCTCATGGGATCTGATGCGCGACTGCGATACGTTGTTGATGATCGGTTCCGGCTTTCCCTACGCAGAGTTTCTGCCGGAGGAAGGGCAGGCGAAGGCCGTCCAGATCGATATTCAACCTGGCATGTTGTCACTTCGGTATCCGATGGACGTCAATCTCCTCGGTGATGCCAAGGAAACGCTAAAAGCGCTTCTGCCGCTGATCGACCAGAAGGACTACAAGTGGCGCAACAACGTGGAAAAGAATGTGGCCGCCTGGTGGAAGCTGCTCGACAAACGCGCTCATGCGGAAGCCAATCCCGTCAATCCACAGCTGGTCGCATGGGAACTATCGTCAAGGCTGCCGGACAATTCCATCCTGACCAGCGATTCCGGCTCCTGCGCCAACTGGTATTCGCGCGATATCAAGATCAGAGCTGGTATGATGGCATCGCTCTCGGGCGGACTGGCGTCGATGGGCGCGGCCGTTCCCTACGCCATCGCCGCGAAATACGCCCATCCTGACCGCCCTGTCATCGGACTGGTCGGCGACGGGGCCATGCAGATGAACAACATGGCCGAGCTGATCACCGCGCCAAGTACTGGAGGGGATGAATGCGCGCGAAGCCGTGGGGATCCCTCTCGATCGCTTCGGCGCCGCGCTTCGTCGCCATGAACCAATGATACCAGTCCCGCTGGGCCTGTCGAAACGGCGGCGTCTCCAGACCGCCCATGCGTGGAATCGATGAAAGGAGTGCCATCCTGTCGATGCGGTCCGGCCACCCGATGGCGAGCGCTTCGGCGATGTTCGATCCCCAGTCGTGACCGACAACGGAGAAACGCTCGATGCCGAGACCGTCCATGAGGGCGATCGCGTCCATCGCGAGAACCGCTCCGTTTGCGGTGCGCGACGCGTTGTCGTTACGGAATACGGTTCCGCCGAAGCCGCGCAGGTAAGGCGCGATGAGACGAAAACTCCGCTCCTGGAGTTGGGACGATACCGCCTTCCAGGTGGAGGCGTCATCGGGCCATCCGTGCAGGAGGAGAACTGGATTCCCGCGGCGTGCCCCGGATTCTTCGAAAGCGATCTTCACGTCGTGGGTCTCGAGGTGCGGCATGACATTCTCCTGGTTAGACTAGGCAACACCCAGAGCCGGCGCCTGGTTCCGGCGAATGGAACATTGCAGCGCCACCTTGGTTGGTGCCATGGGCAGTACCGCCCCGCGGGGCGAAAGGGCAGTCGTGAGATCCCAGCACTCATTTCCGATCAGCCGACGATCTATCCTCGCGACAGCAAGCTCGACGCTCGCGGCGTCGGTTTTTCCCATCGTCGCCTGCCCATGGAAATTCAAAGCGCCCGACCCTAGCCGGAAGTCCTTTTCCAGCCCCTTCAGCGAAGAGATCAGACCCAAACCTGTTTGATCCTATACCGTCACGCCCTACTATTCTTCTGTCGCCATTGGGAGAGCGGTTCATGTTGGACATCGGGACGTTTTTAACCTTCTACGGCGCCGTGCTGGCGATACAGCTCTCCCCGGGGCCAGACATGGTCCTAGTCATCGGAAGAGGGATTGGACAGGGTCGCCGGACTGCCATCTTGAGCGTCGTGGGTATGACCATTCTGTCTGGCGCCATCCAGATCTCGCTGCTGGTCGTTGGCATCGCATCGATCCTGCAGGCCTCACCACTCGCTTTCTATGTCCTGCGCTGGATTGGGGCTGCCTACCTAGTCTGGCTGGGGATCAAGCTTTTCGTCCGAGCCGGCGGCCACGATCGACACGGTCTCCAAACGCCGCCGTCCATTTCGACCTCCAAGGCGCTGCGAGAGGGCATGATCAGCAACATGACAAACCCGAAAGCGCTGGCATTCCTGTTCGCGTTCCTTCCCCAGTTCGTCGATCCGAGCAGTAACTGGCCAGTCGCAGCACAACTACTTCTTCTCGGCACAACAACCAAGCTGTCGAACTTCATGATCTTGAGTTTGGTCGCTCTTGGATCCGGCACGTTCGGAAGTTGGCTTTCGCGACGTCCACGCCTTTTAATATGGCAGGAGCGGTTTGCTGGAACCGTCATGATTTGTCTCGGCCTGCGCCTCGCCTTCTCCGGTGATGCTCGCGGTGTGCGTGTCTGATCGAAGATCGGGTCTGTTTCAGGTAAACCCGACAGCGACATCCGGATGTGACGCAACGTACGTCACAAACAAGGGGGAGCGGCGTGGCCGACCGATCGCACTTCCAGCTGGTTGATTAGATTTCTCGTCCGGCAAGCCATTCCGCTGTGGTCATGACTCTTGCGAAGCCCGCAGACAGTGTCGCGGCTGTGCCAGCCTTGATTGCCGCCTGCGTCGCCGTTTCCGACAGGTCGGGGCATCCGGTCGCATCGAGGAGGAACTCGACGAAGAAGTCGAGATCGTGGCCGTGCCTCGCCGTGGCCTCGCAGCAGAAGTTGGTCATGAACCCGGTTACGACGATCCGGTCTATCGAGCGTTCCCGCAGCATCTGGTCGAGGCCCGTGCCGACGAAGCCGGAATAGCGTTGCTTGCTGATCGTAACGGCGCCAGCGGGAATCTTCAGTTCCGGGTCGTCCTCGACCTCTTCGGTGCCCGCGACAAATCCGAGCTCGCCGGCTTCACCGCTGAAGTCGAACATGCGGCCGGCATCCGAACCATCGGCGCGATGGACGTGCCTGATATGAACCACGAGATCGCCCGCGGCCTCCGCCGCTGATGTGATTGCGTTGATATTGGCAATCGCTTCGGCATTGCCGACACAATGCAGGGGCGAAGCCGGGCCGGTATAGACTTTCTGAACGTCGATGACGAGGATTGCGCGCGCCATGCAGTTTTCCTTCTATGCTAATGGGATTTCCCGCGAACAGAAGCCTCAAACTCCGAGCGCAATGCCATCTTTCCGGGATTCGGATGCGCCGGTCAGGGTGCCGTTGTCCCAATCGATGCGGATCACCTGCGCGCCACCGAGCGGGTCCTGCGCGGGCGAGAGCGTAAATCCCCGCCGTTCGAGTTCGGCTTTGGTCGCGCTGTCAATCGTGCTCTCTGCTTCAACCTTTGTGCCGTCGGAGGTAGGCATCACGCGCGGCAGATCGATCGCCTCCTGCATGTCCATTCCGTAATCGAGGACCTTGGATATCAGATGTGCGTGGCCAAGCGCCTGATAGTAGCCACCCATCACGCCGAAGGGCATCTCCACTCGACCGTTGCGGGTCACCATGCCCGGAATGATCGTATGCAACGGTCGCTTCGAGGGGGCTACACGGTTCGGATGGCCCGGTTTAAGCGAGAAGCTTTGGCCGCGATTGTGCAATATGACGCCGGAGCGTGGGGCGACGAGGCCAGTGCCGAAACTGTCGAAGATCGAGTTGATGAAGCTTACGGCATTGCGGTCGCGGTCGACGACCGAGATATAGACGGTGTCGCGGTGAAGCGGCATTTCGAACGGCGGCAGGTCGATCAGCGCCCTCTCCAGGTCGATCATTGCCGCAAGCCTGTCGGCCAGTGCGTCCGACAGCAGTTCAGCCACCGGCACATCCGCCTTGTCGGGATCGGCAATCCAGGCGTCACGGGCGGCATAGGCGAGGCGTGTCGCCTCGATCTCGACATGCAATCGGTCCGGCGATTGCGGGTCTCCCTTGGCTTCGAAGCGGCTCAGGATGTTGAGGATCAGGAGCGCTATGATGCCCTGACCGTTCGGCGGGCATTCGTGGATGGTATAGCCGCGGAAATCGGTGGTAACTGGATCCACATATTCCCCTCGCGCATTGGCGAAGTCCTCCATCGTGTGGAGCCCGCCGAGCGAATTCAAATATGACACCATGTCCTGGGCAATCGGACCTTCGTAGAATGCCGCACGACCCCCTACAGCAATGCGCTTTAGCGTTTCCGCCAGTTCCGGCTGTCGATGCACCTCGCCGATGGCAGGCGCACGGCCGCCTGTGAGGAAAATCCGTGCTGCCGTCGGATCGGCGGCCAGCACGTTTTCTTCGATTGACCAGTCGCGATGAACGCGGGGCGTGATCGCGTACCCTTCCTCGGCAAAGCGGATAGCAGGTGCCAGCACGTCGCCGAAGGGAAGCCGACCGTGATCGGCGTGAAGGCGTGTCCAGGCATCGATCGCTCCCGGGATCGTTACTGCTGCCGGCGACTGGCGTGGAACCGCCGTCAATCCGCGCTCTTCGAACCAGCCCGCTGTCAACGCCGCAGGCGTACGCCCCGAGCCGTTATAAGCGATAACCTTGTCCGATCCGTTGGCTGCATAGAGCACAAAACAATCACCGCCGATGCCAGTCGAGCCCGGTTCTACGACGCATTGCACCGCGCAGGCGGCAATCGCGGCATCCATGGCATTGCCGCCAGCCTCCATGATCTGCAGTGCCGCAAGCGTTGCTGAAGGATGCGATGTCGCCGCCATGGTATTCCGCGAGACTGCAACAGACCGTGTCGGCTTCTCGAAGTTACGCATTTGGTTCATTCTCCTTGCCATTGTTGGTATGACTCAGACCCGCGCCCGGTAAGGCGTAAGCCAGGCTTCGAGCGCATTGAGCGCCGAGATGATTGTAAAGTTGAGGGTGAGATAGATGGCGCCGGCTGTGACGAAGACCTCGACGGCACGATAGGTCTGCGAAATCAGCCCTTGGGCGATGCCGGTGACTTCCACGAGCGTAATAATCGATGCAAGCGACGTCCCCTTGACCATCAGGATGATCTCGTTGCTGTAGCTCGGGATCGCCTGGCGCAGGGCCAACGGCAGGACGACGAGACGCAACGTGAGGTACCGCGACATGCCGGATGCTGTAGCAGCCTCGACAAGGCCGCGCGGCACACCCTGTATCGCGCCGCGCAGGATCTCGCTTCCATAGGCGGCTGTATTGAGGCTGAGCGCAATGATGGCGCACCAATAGGGCTCGCGGAACAGCCACCAGAGCCCGATCGCCTGGAGCGTTGGCCGAAACTGGCCGAGGCCATAATAGATGAGGAAGATCTGCACCAGCAGAGGCGTGCCGCGAAAGACCGCGACGAAGGCGCGGATGGGCCAAACCACGAACCGGTGATTGCCTTGCTGGGCAAGCGCCAACAGCAGCGCCATGATGAAGCCGATGCTGATCGAGGACGCGGCAAGCTGCAGAGTAAGCGGCAGGCCGGCGAGCAGGGCAGGGATGATTTCAAGAAAGAACGCGAGGTCGATCATGCGTGGACCATGCCCCGCCAAGCCCGGGCCTCGCCATAGCGGAAGACCGAGGCGGTCACGACGGCGATGACGAAATAGAGCCCGGCCGCCGCAATATAGAAGATGAACGGCTCTCGCGTCGAACCTGCGCCGATCTGCGCCTGGCGCATCAGCTCGACCAGTCCGATCACCGAGATCAAGGCCGAGTCCTTCAGCACCAACTGCCAGACATTGCCGAGCCCCGGCAGGGCATGACGCATCAACTGCGGCACGACGACGAGGCGCAGCGATTGAAACCCGGACAGGCCAAGCGCCTTGCAGGCGTCGAACTGGCCGAGATCCACAGCCTGGTAGGCGCCGCGATAGACCTCTCCCTGATAGGCGCCGGATATGATGCCAATCGCCAGGACGCCTGTCGCAAAGGTGGGCAGGCCGACGAAGCCGGCGCTGCCAAAGAACTTGCCAATCTGCGTGAGGGCGATGCTGCCACCGTAGTAAAGCAGATAGATCGTCAGCAGATCGGGAATCCCCCGGAACACGGTGCCATAGGCCTTGGCAAGTCCCGCCGGAACAAGACGCCGCGATAGCCTGCCGCCCGCGGAGAGCGCGCCGAATACGGCACCAAGGAGAAAGCCGAGAACGGATAGGGCAAGCGTGACACCGGATGCGACAAGCAGGGCGGCGCCCCAGCCGCCCTGTCCGAAGCCGAGGAAATGCAAGATATAGGTCATGTGATTCAAAAGCCTTTCAGCGCGCTGCCCGGCGCAACGGCTCGCGCCGATCTGCCGGGCAGGTCCGCCCGCGCCTACTTAACCGGCGTTACATCCGTCTTCACCCACTTCTCCGAGATGCGCTTGATGGTGCCGTCGGCGATCGCCTCGTCGATGGCTTTGTTCAGCATGTCCTTGAGCTTGGTGTCTTCCTTGCGCAGACCGGCGCCGGTTCCGAGGCCGAACAAGCCACCCACGAAACCCGGGCCCGCGACGGTGTAATCGGCGAATTCGGGCTTTGCGAGCGTTGTCGCAAGCGCCGTTTGCTGCGCGAACAGCGCGTCGATGCGGCCGGCCGCCAGATCGAGGTCATGCTGCTCGGTGGTCTTGTATTCACGGATCTCCACCGTGTCGCCGAAATATTTCTTCACGAATTCAAGCATTGCCGTTGCCGCCTGGACGCCGACAACCTTGCCCTTCAGCAGCGGTTTCAGCTTCTCGATTGCGGCCATGGATGCAGCCTCGTCGTCCAGATTGAACTTCTCGCCGGAAAGACCCAGTTTGCCCAGGTCGCTGTCCTTCGCGACGGCGAAACTACCGGGATCGACGGCATAAGGTTGCGTAAAGTCGATGGTTTCCAGCCGCTTCTTCGTAATGAACATCCCGGCCATGATGACGTCGAATTTGCCGACCTTCAGCGACGGGATGAGGCCATCCCAATCCTGCGCGATGATCGTGCACTCGACTTTCATCCGTGCGCAGAGATCGTTGGCGAGGTCGATCTCCAAACCGTCGAGCTTGCCGTCGGCATTCGTGAAGTTCCATGGCGCATAAGCGCCCTCGGTCGCAATTGTTATGGCCTTCGGCGCGTCCTGCGCCAACGTGGGCTGGCCAAAGCCGAGCATACCGAGTACGGCCGCGACCGCGGCCAGGCGATGAATTTTCATGTGGTTCCCCTTTTCATTGGCTGATCTAGCTGTTCCCGTCGCCTGCATCCGGTCTGTCGCCGGTTCGAGGCATTCCTGTCCGGCCGGTGTTGATCACCGGCTCGGAGTCACGAACTCGGCAAGCATCGGTGCCGTGCCGAGAATATGATCCTGCATCACCAGTTCTGCATGGCGCGCATCGCCGGAACGTAAGGCCGCAATCACAGCGGCATGTTCTTCTCGCGCCGACACAGGCTTTTCGACGTAGTCGAACCAGATGCGCATATAGGGTTCGATCACCGCATGTAGCGCCGAAATCTGGTGGATGAGCTTGGGTCTCCGGCTCAGCGCGCAGATGCGGCCGTGAAATTCCTGATGGCGCGCCACCCAGTCGCTGCCGCCGCTGTTCCCCGCGCGTTCCATGCGCTCAAGAAGGCGATCGAGTTCCTCGAGTTCTTCCTCGTCGATCCGCGGGATTGCCAACCGGACGGCAAGCCCTTCCAGCACGGAACGCATTTCGAAGATCTCATAGAGCTCATCGACCGTAAGACCTGCGACAATGCAGCCTCGATTGGGACGCAGAACCACGAGCCCCTCTGACGCGAGGCGTCGAAATGCCTCACGCACCGGCATCCGGCTCATGCCGATCTCAGCCGCAATATCCTCGGGGATCAAGCGTTCGCCGGGCTTGTAGCGGCCAAGGCGAAGAGCTCGCTGGATATGCAGATAGGCCTCTTCCTCGGCAGTGGAGGCATGCTTCCCAAATGAGGCGACAGAAGAAGACATCAAAGACCTGGCTTTTTGTATCCACTTATCCAATCATGAGCGTCCCCCTTCGTCAAGCTTCTCAAACGGTGATTTCAGGGCAGGCGAGTGTTGTTGGCTCACGCTGCATAGGTGATCTGCCCTCCGCAGATGGTGTAGCGCGGCGCAACGTTGGCCATCTCGTCGGGCTCAATGGCCTGAAGGTCGTGGTCCCAGACGACGACGTCGGCGACGAAACCCGGTTTCAGCTGGCCTTTCCAGCTCTCGGCGAATTCGGTATAGGCGCCCCGGACCGTATAGGCATCCAGCACCTCCATGAGTGTCAGCCGGTTGTCCGGCTGGTCCTCGGTCCAGGGCTTACGGGTCATGGCCGAATGCATCGACAGCATCGGCGACACCGGAGAGACCGGCCAATCTGTCGAGAGGATCAGGTCGATTCCGGAGTCCCTGATGGCACGCCAAGCGTAGGAGCGCGCCCAATTCTCGCGGCCGATGCGCGACAGCGTCGGTTCGAGCGGCAGGCCCATCTGCCCGGGTGGAACAGTGGGCTGCATGGAAGCGACGATCTTGAGATCTGCCATGCGGGTGAGATCGGGAGCGCGCACCACCTCGATATGCTCGATCCGGTGGCGGCTGTCGCGCTTTCCATTGCTCGCCTGCGTCGCAGCGTATCCGTCGATCGTCTTGGCGACCGCGCCATCTCCAATGGCATGGACCGCGAGCTGCAGGCCGCGCTTGTCCGCCTCGATACAGACGTCGTCGAAAGTGGCCTGGTCGAAACGCGGCTCACCCTTCCAACCCGGCCGATCGGCATAATCGTCGTACATGACGGCCGTGTAGGAATCGAGAACACCATCCATGAACATCTTGACGGTCCCAGAATTCAGCCACTCGCCCTTGAAGTCGGCCTGCATGTGCGCGGCCTTGTCCATCTGGGTGACGATGTCACCACCGGTATAATGGAACGGAATGCGTCCCCTGCAGATCAGTCCGCCCTCGGCCTGGATTTCCGACAGCAGCTCCAGCTGGTAGCGATTGCCATCCATGTTCTGGAAGCTGGTGATCCCGTGGGCCGCAAGGTGCTGAAGTCCACGCTCCAGAAGAGCGCGGTCGTAAGCTCGGTCCGCAGGGCTCGGCGCCGGGTCGGGTTCGCCGCCAGTGCTAAGGCCCAGCAGATCGCGACCGCCATTGGCGCCGAGGGCGATGACGTCGTCGAAGGCATAATGTTCGCGTAGCTCACCTGTCGCAAGGCCGTCCTTGCCCATCACGATCTCATTGCCGGGTGGAAGGGTGCGGCCCTCCAGAATGCCCGCCTTTGTCAATGCGACCGTGTTTGCCCAGATCGTGTGGTGGTCCGGCGCCATCACAGCCAGCGGTCGGTCCGCCAAAATCGAGTCGAGAACGTGGCGGTCCACATCGCGATTCTCGGAGAGAATAGTGTAGTCGCACCCGTTGGCGAGCAGCAGGGGCTCGGCCGGCTTCAATAATGCGTAAGCCAATATCGAAGCCTTCATGGCGTCATACCCCCTGACGTTGAACAGCGAGAGCTGGTCGAGTTCGCTCGATCCGCCGAACAAGTGGATATGGCTTTCGTTCATGCCGGGCGTGATCGTGGCACCGCCTGCATCGATCATATGCGTTGCTGAGGTGCGATAGGCGGAAATCTCGCTTCCGCTGCCCACGGCCAGAATACGGCCGCCGGCGATCGCGATCGCTTCTGCCTCGGGTTGGTCCGGGTTCATGGAGAGAACCCGGCCATTGGTGATAATCATCTCTGCTGAAGCGGTCATGCTGTTTCCTCTCGAGGGCATGCGAAGGATCGACACCGTCTTGATCGCCAACGGGCGCTCAAGCCGCGCGGGTAATATGTTTAATGCCGCGATAGGCCGCGAGCCCCCAGGGGCCGAGTTCACGACCGATGCCGCTCGCTTTGAAGCCACCCCAGGCGGTGTTGGGGAAGATCATCTGGGACGTGTTTACCCAGACATGGCCGGCGTCGAGGCGGCGCGCCACTGCAGCCGCCGCCTCGCCGTCGGTTCCGACGACGCTGGCGGCCAGTCCGAAATCGGTGTCATTCGCCAGGGCGACCGCCTCGTCGGTGCTACTGAAACTACGAATCGCGAGCACTGGCCCGAAGATCTCTTCGCGCCACATCGGATGATCCGTCGGGACGTTGCGGTAGATCGACGGTTCAACGAAGAACCCCTGTCGATCGCGAGCGGGGTTTCCGCCTGCGACGCAATCCAGGCCGTCAACACGTGCTCTTTCCAGAACCGCCTTCACCTTGCGGTATTGCTCCGCAGTCGTGAGCGGCCCCATTTCAGCGTTCGGATTATCGTGGCCGGCCACCAGAAGCTGGTTGGCCTTAGCAACAAGGGCCTCCGTGAAGTCGTCGGCGATCGTGTCAGCGACGAGGAGACGGGAGGTTGCCGAGCACATCTGGCCGCAATTGAAGAAAATCCCGGCAGCAGCAATCTCAACCGCCTGGGAAATATCCGCATCACCGAGGACAATGATGGGGGATTTTCCACCAAGTTCGAGGGACACGGGAACAACGCGCTGAGCTGCGGCCGTCATGACCCGACCGCCGGTTGCGTTCGACCCGGTGAAGGAAATCTTCCGGATGCGTTTGTCGGCGCACAATGCCGCGCCGACATCGCCACCACCCGGAACGATGTTCAACACACCGGCCGGAAGGCCGACCTGCGCGGCCAGATCGCCATAGACCAATTCCGCCAGCGTTGTGAATTCCGAAGGTTTCAGGACGGCGGTGCAGCCTGCCGCCAGCGCCGGCGCCAGCTTCCATGCTGTCGTTACCATCGGAAAGTTCCAGGCGACGATCAGGCCGACCGGTCCGATCGGCTCGAAGTGGGTGGCGCCCGTTAACGCACCCTCTGCCAACTCTACGGGCTGGCCCTGCTGGGCGTCCAGATGTTCGGCGAGGCCGGCATAGTATTCAAACGTCGCGCTCGCATCGTCGACATCGATTTCAGCCTCGTATCGCGGCTTTCCGTTGTTGAGTACCTGCAGGGCGACAAGGTGGGACTTCCGTTCCTTCAGTCCCTTGGCGATCGCGCGCAGAAAGCCGGACCGCTCGCGACCGCTCGTCCGCCTCCAGTCATCGAAGGCCCGCGCAGCCGCCTCGCTCGCCTCCGCCACCTGCTCAACGGAGGCCGGTATGAAGCTCGCAAAGGTTTCGCTGGTGGATGGATCGACGGATAGAATGGACGCTGCACCATGCCCGGCATGCCAGCGGCCGTCGATCAACACGCTTTCCCGACGGTCAAGAAGAGCAGAGGGGATGTACAGATTGAGCGGAAGGGAGAATGTCGTCATTACAGCGGGAACCCCATTTTATGGACCATGTTTATCCAGTGTTTGCGCCATCCGCCCTTCTGGTCGACCTCGTCGAGTGCATGCATCGTCAGTTTCGCGCCGATCCAGCGGAAGGGTTCTGGGGGGATCCAGTTCGGTAAAGTCCTGGCAAAATCGAGGTCTAGATCAGGACCCGATTTCCCGTCCAGAATGTCAAGTCCGATGGACGCGCCAAAGCGCGTTGCCGTGACGCCAAAACCGGAATAGCCCCCTGCATAGATGGCTTTGCCTCCATAATATCGCTGAAAATGCACGGCAAGGCGCATGGTGAGGTCGATCGGACCAGACCAGGCATGGGTGAACTTGATGTCTGCGAGTTGGGGGAAAGTGGTAAAGAAGTTGCCCGCGAGCCGGTCATAGGTCTCGATCTTGCGATCGTCCGCTGGGTCCGGGTTGTTATTGAAGAAGTAGCCCACGCGACCCCCGAAGATAATCCGGTTGTCGCGCGTCAGCCGCATATAATTCAGCTGCGTTCGAGTGTCGTAGACGCCTTGGCGATTCTTCCAGCCAAGCCTCGAGAGTTGCTCTTCTGTCAGCGGCTCGGTCGCCAGAACGCGGTCTCGTGCCGACACGATGCGCGTCTTGATGTTCTTGTGGCCTGCATTCCAGGCGTTGGTAGCAAAGAGGACCTTCGGAGATTTGATCTGGCCGTCATGCGTGACGATGGTCAACATTGTGCCATTGTCTTCCACAACGGTCATCGGCGTGTGCTCATAGATGCGCACGCCCAGATTAAGCGCCGTTCGCTTCAGCCCCCAGGCTAGCTTCGCCGGATGCACAATTCCGCTGCGCTCTCTCGACCACATGGCGCCTTCGAACAGCGGCGAAGCGAGTTCCGCTCGCGTTTCCTCGCGATCCATCAGAACCACGTCGTGGCCGTAACGCTTGGCGAGATCGAACTCTTCGCGCAATTTGCTCATACCCGAGGGGCCTACGGCCACCGTCATCTCGCCCGACCATTCCAAATCCGCATCGATCGCATGATCCCGGATCGTCTTGGTCCAGCCATCGAGGTTGTCCTTGCCAAGTCGCTCGAGCGCTGGCAGATCTTTGGGAAAGATGCGGCTTGCGTTGGAGAGTCCATGCATCACCGAGGTGGAAACGATACCACCCGGTCTCCCGGAAGCACCGTGGCCGACCTTGCCGGCCTCAATAATGATGACATCCCGGTTCGGATTCGCCTGTTTGGCCAGAATGGCGGCCCAGAGTCCGGTGAAGCCGCCGCCGACAATGGCAAGGTCCGCATCGGTACGCCCCACGAGGTGTCTTTCGCTATCGGGAGCGAGCGGGTTGTCGAGCCAGAAGGGATAGAGCGTCGCATCGGCCAGTGCCTTAGGAATTGCAGTCATTTTGTGTGTGCTCCCAGCAATTTCGGGAGGTCCCCAAAACGCGCAACCAGCGAGAAGATGACGATAGTCAGGATGACGAAGAAGATCGAGGCGGAAGCCATAACGGGCGTGTAGCCGTAGCGGAGCGAGTTGAAGATCCGCATCGGCAATGTCTCCAGAACGGCACCGACCGTCATGTAGGCAATCAGATATTCGTTCAGGGAGACGACAAAGGCGAAGGCGAAGCCGGAGATCAGGTAGGGCCGAACCAAGGGAAAGACGACGGTGCGCAGAATTACGCGGTTGTCGGCACCCATGGTCGCGGCGGCTTCCGGCAGGCTTGCGTCGAGGGTGCTGAAACCAAGCGTCAGGGAGACGAGCGGCAGGGACACGAGAAAGATGCCGTGACTGACGATGACGGTAAAATATTGCCCATAGAGGCCGGCTTGGGTCCAAAAGGACAGGAAGCCAAGCGCCGTGATCACCGGCGGCAGAAGAAACGGAGCGAGGCCGATCGTGGTGACGACCTTTACCCAGCCCAGCCGGTAGCGCCAGTTGAACCAGGCGATCGGAAAGGCGATCACGACGGCGAAGGCGGCGGAGGATGCCGCGATGATCGCGCTGTTGAGTACGGCGTCTGACCAGTCGGACGAACGGAAGAGATCTCCATACCAGCCCAGATTGAACCCCTGCGGCGGGAAGGTCAGCGACTTCTTCTCGTTGACGGAGACGCCGAACACGACGAGCAGTGGCGCTGCCATTATGATGCCGAGCAGGCTGAAGGCAATGCGGCGAAGGGAGACCTGGCTTATCATGCGCGCTCCTTGCGACCGAATTGCACGACGGTGATCACGATCAGAAACGTCACGATCACCAGGAACACTGCAAGCGCTGCGGCGAAGGGGATATTCGACTGCACAAGCGCCTGGTCGCTGATGACGACCGACAAGGTCCAGTGCTGGGGACGGCCCAGGATCTGGGGCATCAGATAGGTACCGAGCGTGAAGACGAGCAGCATGAGAAAGGTCGTGACAATGGTGTTGCGCTGCATGGGCAGCACGACGCCGAAGAAGGTCCCAAGTGGCGACATGCCGAGCGTTCGTGCGGCTTCCTCGATATGCGGATCGACTCGCGACAGGATCGGATAGAGCACGAGAACGGCATAGGGGAAAGCAGTGTAGACGACGCCCGCCACGAGCGCCGCGAGGCCTGGCGTATAGGAGGCCGGCTTATCGATGAACCCGATGAAGACGAGAAAATTGCTGATCCCCGCCGTGCGCGACAAAAGTGTCGACCAGGCAAAACCGGTAATCGATTCCGACAGCGACAGGATTGAAAGCAGGAAGATCAGCCAGCAGATCTGCGTTGCCCGCGGCGCATTGACCAACAGGTAGGAGAAGGGAAAGGCGATGACGATCGCGATGGCGGCTACGCCGAAGGCCAGGCCGAAGGTCGCTAGGAGCAAACCCATGAAGAAGGGACTGAGCAGGCGCTGGTAGTTCGCAAGCGTCAACGTGGTTTCAGAGGCGCCAAAGCTTGAATTCTCATGACACGACGTCAGGACCATCGTGCCGAAGGGCACCACAAAGAACACGACCAAAAGCACTGCTGGTAAGATGATCGGTAGATAGCCTGCAATTGTTCTCGGACTTGAAGCGTTCATCGGATCACCTCAGAACAACGCAGGTGGCGCCGTTGACACGAACGTGGACGGGCCGACCCACTGCCAGACCGCTCTCGTGCCGAGAGGGGAGGGCGACAACAACGTCCTTTTCCATGCCCTCGACGGCAACGTTGACCTCGATCCCGGACCCTAGGTGGCGCGCGAAGGCAATATGGCCGAAGAAGCTGCTGTCGTTGGCCTCGTCGTGAAGTGCCAGATCTTCCGGGCGGACAGAGAAGGTGAAGGCGCCCGACGCCGGCGCATCGCTGATGGTGACGGTGCCGCCGGGGACGCTGACCCGCCCGGGCGACACGACACGGCCCCCGATCAGGTTTGCCGCACCGATGAAATCCGCCACGAAGGCGTTAGCCGGGTTGCGGTATATCTCAAGCGGCGGAGCGACTTGCTGGATTACGCCGCCGGACATCAGCACCACCAGGTCGGCGGTCGTCATCGCCTCCTTCTGGTCATGCGTGACCAGAAAGGTCGTAATGCCGAGTTCCTGCTGCAGGCGCTTGAGCTCGACCTGCATCGCCTCGCGCAGCTTGGCATCAAGCGCCGACATTGGCTCGTCGAGGAGGAACAGTTTGGGTTTGAGTGCCAGGGCGCGGGCGATTGCTACACGCTGGCGCTGGCCACCTGAAAGTTGCGTGATGGACCGGTCGGCCACGCCCGGCAGGTGAACGAGAGCAAGAAGCCTTTGCACCTCGGCCTTCTGGACATCCTTCGACGCCCCGCGAATGCGCAGGGCGAAGGCGATGTTCTCACCAACAGAGAGATGGGGAAAGAGCGCAAGCGACTGGAACACCATACCGAAATCGCGCATGTGCGCGGGCACGTTCGTGATGTCACGCCCGTCGAGAAGGATCTGTCCGTTCGTCGCATCCTCTAGGCCCGCGATGATCCGGAGCAGTGTGGATTTTCCGCAGCCGGATGGCCCCAGAAGGCACAGGAATTTCCCATTCTCCACATCGAGGGAAATGTTGCTCAAGGCGGTAATGGGCCCATAGGCCTTGTTGATTTTGCGGATAGCAAGTCCGGACATGTCGTTCCTCCGGCAGGGCGCGCCAAACCGTCGCCTGCTTTAAGGTTGCTCGCGGGAATGCAGCGGGGGGTCAGCCCTGCTGCATCTCTGTCCAGACCTGATTGATGAATTCCGTCTTGAGAGCCTGCATTTCGTAATGCGGCCTTACCGGATCGATGTTGGAGGAGACGGAATCGAATTCCTCGTCCGTTAGATCCATCGTTGACCGTTCGACCACCGGCGCGCTGCCGAGCTTACGGGCGAGCTTCGCCTGGGTCGAGGGCTGCGACATGTAGTCCATGTAGACATAGGCGAGATCGAGCGAGGAAGCCGCAGCCTTCGTGACCGCCCACGTGCCGTAATCGTAGATGCCGCCTTCGACGGGCATGGTTGATCGAACGGGGAAGCCGTCCCGCACGGCCAATCTCGTGACATCATGGAAATACTGGCCCATGGGGATCTCGCCTGACTTCAGCGCCTGTTCGAACTGGGCCTCGTCGCGATACCAGAGGCGGACATTCGGCTTGAGTTCGCCGACCTTGGCGCAGGCTTCCCGGATACCATCGTCGGTGTCGAGATGCTTGATACCGCCAAAATAGACCTTAGCGGCCACTTCAAGGAGGTAGGAATTACCGACATTGGCCAAAAGCCCCAAGCTGTCCTTGTATCTCGGGTCCCAAATGTCCTTCCAGGACGTTGGGGCTTTCGGGTAGACGTCGGTGTTGGAAACCAGCGTGACATACCAGCTCGTGGCACCGATCGCGATGATCTCGCCCTTGCTATTCTGGCGGACCAGAGCCGGCTTGATGTATTTAATGTTCGGAATCTTCTTCGGGTCGAGTGGTGCCCAAAGCCCTGAATACGCACCCCGGATGACGGGAACGCCCGCCATCATCGAAATATCAACCGGCGACTTGCCCGCTTTGGCTGCCTGCTCAAGCTGGATCAGCCAGACCTCGCCGGTGGGCTCACCCACGCTTTCAATTTGAATGCCGGTAGCCGCCGTAAAATCCGGAAAGATCTCTGCGTCGAACGTATCCTGGAAATAACCACCGTAAAGGCCGACGCGCAGCTTTTTTTCCTGCGCCCGTACGATATTGGGGAAACCGGTGACGAGAGGCGCCAGACCGAGACCTGACAACCCCTTCAGCACGCCACGTCGCCCGACGGATCCCTTTGCGATGTTTTCAATAGACATGACGTTCCCCTGCTTTTCGTATTGATTAGCGGAGATGGTCACCGATCACGCGGCGTAAATACATTACAATATCCGCGCAATCACTTCGATAAAATCCGAACTACTTCTATGCTTCCTCCTATTAAGGTCGCCATGTTCATGGGAGATCTCAGAAATGGTAGACCAAGCGCATCTCGACGCACTTCGAGGCAAGTATGGAAACGCCTCCGGCGGTGACATTTTCGACCCGCATTTTCGGGAGGTTGCCCAGTCGCAATTTAGCGGTGGCGACAAGCGTAAATGGCCGTTCGCCGGCATTCCGACACTCCTTGACGCCCGTAGTTTGCCAGAGGCCCAGGATACTGCCGATTTTGGCGGACTGGATATCGCGCTGGTCGGCGTGCCCATGGATCTGGGCGTGACTAATCGCAACGGAACGCGCTTTGGTCCGCGCGCCCTGCGCACAATCGAGCGCATAGGCCCCTATGACCATGTCCTGCGTACGTCTCCGATGAGCAAAGCCAAAGTCGCCGATATCGGTGACGTGCCATTGCTCAGCCGCTTCGATCTCGCCCAGTGCCATAAGGATATTGAGGCCTTCTATCGTCGCGTTGTTGCTGCGGGCGTGCGGCCTCTCAGCGTGGGCGGCGATCATTCCATCACGTCGTCGATCCTCAAGGCGCTCGGTGAAAAGGAGCCGGTCGGTCTCATTCACATCGACGCCCATTGCGATACCGCCGGGCCTTACGAGGGAACCAAGTTCCAGCATGGAGGGCCGTTTCGCCTGGCCGTTCTGGACGGGGTGCTGGACCCGCGCCGTACGATCCAGATCGGCATTCGTGGCCCAGCCGAATATCTCTGGGAGTTCTCCTATGAGAGCGGCATGACCGTGATCCACGCCGAGGAAGTGGGCGAGGCAAGCCTGCCCCGCCTGATAGAAAGAGCACGCGAGATAGTCGGCAACGGCCCCACCTATGTCTCGTTCGATATCGACAGTGTGGATCCGGGCTTCGCTCCGGGTACGGGGACCCCAGAGGTGGGTGGCCTGCAGCCGCGCGAAGTGCTGCAGATCCTGCGCGGCCTGAATGGGCTCAACATCATTGGTGGGGACGTGGTCGAGGTCGCGCCGCAGTATGACTCAACGACCAACACGGCACAGATAGCCGCTCAGGTCTTGCACACGATCATGTGCCTCATGGTCAATGGCGCTCAGGGGGTGTAGCCGCGGCGACGCAGTCGCAAGTTCAAATCATATGAAGCCGCCACTCGCTGCTCTGAGTGCCCGCGCGTCCGCGGTCGGGGAGTTTGCGATCCCATGCGTTTGGTGCAATCTACCGTAATGAAAATATCAGGATCCGACCTTCACTTGCTACGGGTATTCGAAAGCGTCGTTCGCAACGGCGGCATATCTGCCGCACAAATGGAGCTTTCGCTCAGTCAGCCCACCATCTCCAATCATCTCACGGCGCTCGAACAACGCATTGGCGTCAAGCTGTGCGGACGCGGACGTCGCGGGTTTTCCCTGACGGAAGAAGGACGTCGCGTCTACGATATCAGTCTCGAGCTGACCGGAATGCTGGACGCGAGCTCGGCGCGTCTCTCCGGCCTTCGAAGCGCCCTGTCAGGAAGGGTGAGTGTTGGTATCGTCGACTGCATGGCGACCGATCCGCGTCTGAAGATCTGCGAGGCGATCGCGGAGGTCTCTCGGGTAGCGCCGGAAATTGAGCTCAACCTGAAGATCATGCGGCCGAACAACATTACGAGGGCGGTCGCTGAAAACGAAGTTGATATTGGGATAGGCGGCTCCAGCATTAAAGTCGCAGGCCTCGTTTACCGCAACCTATACCGCGAGGAACATGCCGCTTTTTGCGGGGCCGTTCACCCCCTCTTCCACGTCGCTCACGACACTATCACCAGTCCCGATTGCTACGCCTATCCCTGGGTTCACCGCGGCTATTGGAACGGTAGCAGAGGTCACCGCTTCGCCAATTCTGTTTTCAACAGCGTAGCCTTCGACATCGAGGCCGAGACGTTGATGGTGCTGTCAGGCGCATTTATCGGTGTCCTTCCGGTACACTATGCGAGCGTGTTCGAGGAGCAGGGTCGCCTGCGCAGACTTCCCGTATCTAAAGAGGATTATTTCGCCGACATCGAACTCGCCACACGCGCGGGAGAGCAAGCCGCCAATGTCGGGTATGTGGCTGATGCGATCGTGAAAGCGCACGAATTACATTTGTAAACCTCAATGTATTAGTTCTTCGATTGGTATTCTTGATATCGCCGCTGTCGATCTAGCTTAGCGCCCAAGCGGGCTGAGCATGGGCGCCACAGCGACCAGTCCACGGCCGCGTATTGATCGCGCGGGGCGATGAAGGAGGCTGCAGATGCTGAAATGCGAAGGCAACGCGCGTAACCAGATTTCGGTAGACAACGCCGACATCCGCCTCATTCGCATCTTCATCAGGGTCGTGGAGGCCGGCGGTCTGTCTGCGGCCCAGGCCGAACTGAACCTCTCCCTATCTACGATATCGGGCAAGATAACGGCGCTTGAGGAGAGGTTGGGCGTGACGCTCTGCAAGCGGGGGCGGAGCGGCTTCCAACTCACTGACAGCGGACGTCTGATTTTTGAGGAATGCCAGCGGCTTTTCAGCTCCCTGGACCAGTTCGGCCGCAAGGTCTCGGGGTTGCGATCCAACCTCAGCGGCAACCTCGCCATCGGTCTCGTCGACAATACCATTACGGACCCGCAGTCGCCGCTGGTGGCAACGATTGCCAAACTCACTGACGTCGCGCCGGCGCTCCACCTCACCATTGAGGCCAAGTCGCCGGGCGAGCTGCTGCGCGACGTCGTATCGCGAAAGCTCGACCTCGTCGTCGGCAGTTTCCCGCGCATGGCACTGGGGCTCGCCTATATCGATCTTTACGACGAAGTGCAGAATTTCTACTGCGGCGTGGGTCACCCTCTGTTTTCCATGCCGGACGAGAACATCGACATCGAGGAGGCGCGGACACACCGGATTATCGGGCGCAACTACTGGGCCGCGCGGGACATCAAGATTTTTGCGATAAGCAGTCCGCACGCGACGGTGTCTAGCATGGAGGCCGAGGCTTTCCTGATCCTCTCGGGCTGCTATCTCGGCTATCTACCCGAGCACTATGCGGCCCAGTTCGTCCGGGCCGGCCGGATGCGACTGATCCGCCCGAACCTGTTTTCCTACAAGGCGAAGTTTCAGGTCGCGACGCTCGAGGACTGGCAAAGCCGGCCGATCGTGAGGACCTTTGTCGATGTCATTAAGAGCGCGACGAACAAGGCGATGGTCCGAGCCGCATAGATCAATCCCCTGTGATACGTGGCGCAGTCTTCCTCATGAACATGGTTGAAGAATCCCGGTCTTTCACTTCGCGAAATTACGAACAAAGGTGCCCGAATTATACTTTAAACGGATAGCGATCGAACATCAGACCATCTCAAATCGTCTGAAGATATTTTGTCGGGAGGGTTCCGTGAAAAGATCGCTGTATCAGACTCTGAGTACACTCGCGGCAGCAGGTTCGCTGCTGCTCTTTTCGACTGCCGGTGCATATGCGCAGCAGTTATTTATCTACAATTTCTCCGATTATTTCGCGCCGGACACGATCAACAACTTCGTGAAGAAGTCCGGCATCGATACCCGGGTTGATTTTTACGATTCCCTCGAAATACTTGAGACACGGCTTCTGGCCGGCGGCAGTGGATTTGATGTCGTGTTTCCAAGCTCAACCGTCGGAGAGCGGCTGATTGCCTCCGGCGCATTGCAGCCGATCGACAAGAGCAAACTCAAAAACTACGGCAACCTGGATCCAGAGCTTCTCAAACTGCTCGGCGAGCACGACCCTGGCAATAGTCATCTCGTCCCGTATATGTGGCTGACGACGGGGATCGGCTATAATCGCGCCATGATCGAGCAGAGGCTCGCCGACGCGCCTGTCGATAGCCTGGCAATGGTGTTCGATCCGAAGATTGCTGCCAAGTTCGCGGATTGCGGTATAGGCATCGTGGACGCGCCGAATGAAGTCATCCCGATCGCGCTGAACTATCTCGGCCTCGATCCCTATTCCGCCAAGGAAGAAGATCTGCAAAAGGCCCAGGATCTGCTGATGGCGCTGCGGCCGAACATAAGGCATATGCAGAGCGGCAAGCTGATCGCCGACATGGCGTCCGGCCAACTCTGTGTGGCAATCATGTGGAGCGGTGACGTGGGGATCGCGGCCGCTCGCGCCAAGGAAGCCAATACCGGTCAGGACGTCCGCTATTCGCTGCCGAAGGAAGGAACGCTCGTCTCGTTCGATACGCTGGCCATTCCCGCCGATGCAGCCAATGTCGAGCAGGCGCTGCAGTTTATCGATTACATCCTCGATCCCAAGGTGATCGCTGATATCAGCAACACCGTCTTCCTCGCCAGTGCGAATGCCAAGGCCACGCCGCTCGTGGATCCCGCGATCACCACCGACCCCAATATCTACCCCTCTGACAACGTCCGGGCGAAGCTCTTTAGCGATCGCTCCCTGCCTCCGCGTCAAACCAGGGAGCGGACCCGGGTCTGGACCACCTTCCGCGCCGGCAACTGAGCGTAATATTTGGGAGCGGTGAAAGTGCAGCAGTCCTATTTGACGGTTACTAGCTTGAGCAAGTCGTTTGGCGGCTTCGTTGCCGTCAACGGCGTGTCGCTTGACATAGGCAAGGGCGAGTTCTTTTCGCTTCTGGGGCCCTCCGGTTGCGGGAAATCGACACTGCTCAGGATGATCGCGGGTTTCGAGAGTCCCACGTCAGGGCGCGTGCTGCTCGACCAATCCGATGTCACCATGCTGCCAGCGGAAAAGCGGCCGACGAACATGATGTTTCAGTCCTATGCCCTCTTTCCGCATCTCACCGTGGCAAAGAACATCGGATTCGGTTTGGTTCAGGAGCGCCTGCCGAGATCCGAAATCGACAGTCGCCTGGCGGACGTCACCCAGAAGCTGCAGTTGAAGCCCTTGTTGGACAGGAAACCCTCGCAGCTTTCGGGAGGCCAGAAGCAACGCGTGGCCCTGGCGCGTGCTCTGGTCAAGCGCCCGAAAGTGCTTCTGCTGGACGAGCCGTTGGGCGCACTAGACAAGAATCTCCGCAGCGAGACCCAGGACGAACTCGTGCGCTTGCAGAAGGAACTGGGCCTCACCTTCGTCATCGTGACGCATGACCAGCATGAGGCAATGACCGTGTCCTCGCGCATCGCGATCATGGAGTCGGGCCGCGTGCTTCAGGTTGGCTCGCCGGAGACGGTGTATGAAGCCCCTGTCTCCCGCTATGTGGCGAAGTTTCTGGGCGAGGCCAATCTCTTCGACGTTGCGAGCGCTCGCGCGGAGGCCGGACAGGCAAGGCTCACGCTGGCGTGCTTCGATGGGCAATTTGGCGCGAGGCTGCCTGCGGGCGTTTCGCCGGACGGTCCGCTCTGGCTCTCAGTGCGACCGGAAAGGGTTGAACTCTTCCGCAGCGGCGAGGGCATTCCCGGCGTGGTCGAGGACATCACCTATACCGGCGCTCAGCGACGCTATCGCCTGAGGCTCGCGACGAACGCGACACTCGACGCGCTCAAGGTCAACGTCGGCAGCGGCGACGATTTCGCCGTTGGGGACGCCGTTGTCGCACGGTGGCCGGATGACGCCGCTCATCTGCTCGGGGAGTGATCCGAATGATCGCCCCCTCCAATTTGCGCCTGAACCGGAGGACGCTTATCCTCCCGCCATTCCTCTGGCTCGGGGTTATGTTCCTCCTGCCGACCATTCTGGTGCTGGCTATCGCGCTATCATCGACAAGGGTCGGTATGCCTCCGTATGAACCGCTCTTTACGTGGGAGGGCGCCCAGCTTTCCATCAGGCTCAACTTCGAAAATTTGGAATTCGTCCTCCGCGACGGGCTTTACGCAAGGGCCTACCTGAACAGCCTGAAGATCGCGCTGATCTCCACGATCGTCACGCTTCTTGTCGCCTATCCGCTTGCCTACGGCATCTCCCGCTGCCGCTCCCCTTGGCGTTCGATCCTGGTCTTCCTTGTAATCGTGCCTTTCTGGAGTTCGCTGCTGATCCGCGTCTACGCCTGGATGGCCATTCTCAGCAATGACGGTCTGCTCAATGTCCTATTGGAGAGTGTTGGCGTGATCGATCATCCGCTGCAAATCATGAACACACAGACGGCGATCTATATCGGCATCGTTTATACCTATCTGCCCTTCATGGTTTTGCCGATCTACTCCAACCTTGCAGGTGCCGATCGCACCCTTCTCGAGGCCGCGCGCGACCTTGGATGCAGCCGCTTTGGCGCATTCTGGCGTGTCACCTTTCCCCTGAGCTTGTCGGGTGTGGTGGCGGGATGTGCACTGGTCTTCATCCCCGTTGTGGGTGAGTTCGTGGTGCCGGACCTCCTCGGCGGCGCCGATACGCAAATGATCGGGAGGACGATCTGGATCGAGTTCTTCAACAACCGGGACTGGCCCGTTGCCGCAGCGGTTACGGTGCTGTTGGTGCTGCTTCTCGTCATCCCGATCACGCTGCTGCAATCGCAGCTTTCCAAAGGGAGAGTCTGAGGATGACAGTCTCAACCGGACCGAGCCGGTTCAATCGCCTGTCGATCGTCATCGTCATGGCTTTCCTTTATCTGCCGATCATGATTCTCATAATCTTCAGCTTCAACAAATCGAAGCTGGTGACCGTGTGGGGCGGCTTTTCGACCCAGTGGTACGCGTCCGCCCTTTCAAACGCGGCACTGCTCGATGGGGCGCGGGTGAGTTTCACCGTAGCAGCGGTCTCGGCGACGATCGCTACACTGCTGGGCCTGTTGGCCGCGCTTGTCATTGTGCGGATACGGCGGTTTCGTGGCAGGCAGCTCTTCACAGGTCTGCTCGCGGCACCCATGGTCATGCCGGAAGTGGTGCTTGGCGTGTCGATGCTCCTGATGTTCGTGGCCCTCGGCATCAATCGCGGTCCTCTGACAATTATCCTAGCCCATGCGACATTCACCATGTGTTTTGCAGCGGTCGTTCTGCAGTCGCGACTGACGGAGCTCGATCCGTCATTGGAAGAAGCGGCGAGGGATCTCGGCTGCCCGCCAGCAACGGCTTTTCTGAAGGTCGCCCTGCCGAACATCCTGCCGGCACTGACATCGGCGTGGCTGCTTTCCTTCACTTTATCGCTAGACGACCTCGTCATTTCGAGCTTCACGACAGGGCCGGGTGCATCGACATTGCCAATGAAGATCTACTCGCAGATCAAGTTCGGGGTCACGCCCGAAATCAATGCAGTATCGACCATAATCCTCGGCATTGTGGCGTTGGGCCTTCTGATCGTTGCACTCACCACCAGACGCGCGGGGGAGGGCTTGCATTGATGCCGATGCCGTTTGCTGGGCGAACATGGGCATCGCTGGGAATTTTGCAGGCTTCTGAAGCGCACTGCCCGTCTTAAGACCTCCATGAGAGATCGTTCTGAATAGATCACGAGGTAAATCGGTGAACATTCCATCACAGTCGAAACAGGGGGCGACCGATGTCTTGCTTGCGAGCATTGCGGCGCCAGACCTTCCCCTCGCTTTGGTTCAGACTAGAGTTGCCAGCATTTACGGCCTTACTGGCACATGGCGTCGCTTGGGCGGGGAACGGGAACAGAATTTTCGCCTCGTGACCGACGATGGACAGCAGTTCGTCGTCAAGGTGGCGTCGATCGAGGAACCAACGGAAAGCTTGGAATTCCAGATCGAAGCTCTCGAGCATGTCGCGGCGATCGATGCGCGCTTGCCCGTGCCGCGGGTCACGCGGACCTTGCAAGGCGAGCCCATGGGAAGCATCACCGACGAGAATGGTCGGATTCACATTCTGAGGGTTTTGAGCTTCCTGCCAGGGCAAACCCTGCTCGACCGGATCAAGGCGGCCGGTCGCCCACTGCAGGCCGCCGAGCTGGTGACGCTTGGCTCGATGAGCGGGCGCCTGGCGCGCGCGCTGCAGGGTTTTCACGGGCGAGGGGCGCCGACGAGCATGCCGTGGGACCTGAAAAGCGCTCCCCTGCTGCTCGATCGGCTGCTGGTCCATATGCCTGAACGGATCAGGCCGGTCGCTCTGGCGCTATTGCCAGATCTGGCTCAGGCGGTATCGGAGCACCTGCCGAAGCTTCGCGCACAGGTCATCTACAACGACTTTCACGAATCCAACATTCTCGCGGAATTCGCCCCCGTTTTCAGCGTCCAAGGTGTCATCGATTTCGGTGACATGGTTTACGGACCAATTGCGCAGGATCTGGCCGTCGCGATCGCCTCGCTGATCCACTGGACACCGGACCAGGTCCTCGCGGCGACCTGTCTTGCACGGGGTTACCAGCTCTTCATGCCGCTGGAGGCGGAGGATCTTGCCGTTCTGCGCCGGCTCGTGCTCGCGCGCCTTCTGCTGCAGGTCGGCATCGTGGCCTACCAGTCGTCGGTCACCGGCCTGGATACGCCGCTCGACAACCTGCAAAGCTGCTACATGGGCGCCATCGAACGCTTTGCCCAGGTGACGGATGCTGCTTTTGTCGCCGGAATTCTGCCGTCAGTCGTGCCCGTGAGCGTGCCGGTCGCAACTATTCCGCCTGCCCCCATGCCGTCTCTGCTGCAGGACCGCGAATCCGTGCTCGGCAAGACTTATACATTCTACAACGAACCGCTTGAGCTAGTACGTGGCCGTGGCTCCAAGGTTTACGACGCGTCGGGCAAGGAATATCTAGACTGCTACAACAACGTCGCAAATCTAGGACACTGCCATCCCTATGTGGTCGGTGCCCTGATGCAGCAGGCGAGTACGCTCAACACGAACTCGCGCTACCTGCACCGCGAGATCGTCAGGCTTGGCGAGCGGCTGTCCACGACGCTGCCGCCACATCTAGATACCTGGATCTTCGTATGCACCGGCTCGGAGGCAAACGACCTGGCCGTGCGCATGGCGCGCGCGGTAACAGGCAAAGAAGGCATCGTCGTCACCGAAAACAGCTATCACGGCAACACCTCGATCGGTGCGCCGCTGTCGTTGATCGACTACGATGCCAGCGACCGGCCCGACTGGGTGGAAACTGTGCCGCCACCAAACCTATACCGAGGCCTCTACAGATATGGCGACAATGACGCCGGTTCGAAATATGCCGGCCATGTCGATCAAGCAGCGCGCGTCTTCGTCGACAACGGCAAGGGGATGGCGGGCCTGTTGATCGATTCCATTTTCGACGCGAACGGCGCGCTCGTCCCCCCGCCGGATTATCTGTCGCAGGCATACGCCAACGTCAGGCGTCACGGTGGGCTGACGATCGCCGACGAAGTTCAGATGGGCTTCGGGCGCTCGGGAGCCCACATGTGGGGCTTCCAGGCCTTTGACGTGGAGCCGGACTTCGTCACCATGGGCAAGCCCATGGGCAACGGCCATCCGATTGCAGCCCTTGTGACCCGGCGCGAGATTGCCGCAGCCCTGCAAACAAGGGGCGGCTACTTCAACACCTTCGGTGGCAACACGGTCTCGGCGGTCGTGGGCAATGCGTGTCTCGATGTGCTCTGGGGAGAGGATCTGCAGGGCAACGCGCGAAAGATCGGGGCTGTCTTGAAAGAAGGGCTCGATGACCTCATGAAGCGGCACGAGCTCGTCGGCCATATCCAGGGACGCGGTCTTTTCCTCGGCGTCGAGCTTGTCACGGATCGCATCACGACAGCGCCTGCAAAACTGGCTGCCCGCTGGGTTCGCGAGCGGATGAAGGCCCTCGGCGTTCTCGTCTCATCCACCGGGCCGCTCGGCAACATCATCAAGATCAGACCACCTCTTGTCTTCAGTGAAGCCGATGCCGCCAAGTGCCTTGAAGCTCTGGAGAACGCCCTCTCGGAGGTGCCTGCCGAGCTTCGCCAGAAGACGTCTGAGCAAGGGAACGGTCACCTCTCTCACCATTCACCTCAAACTCGCTGAAGGAGGCGAACATGCCGATTGCCGATCTCGTACATCCCGAATTGGGCGCTTATGAAAGCAAGGTTGTGATGCCTGACGACTTCGTTGAGTTTTGGGCGTCCACGATCGCTGAGGCGCGAAGCGCGGGTGGGGCTGTCGACCTGAGAAGAGCCGAGACCTCGCTGAAGGTGGTCGAGACCTATGATGTGACTTTTCCAGGTTTCGGGGGTCATCCGATCAAGGGGTGGCTTATCATGCCGGCGATACGAGAAGGGCGCCTTCCACTCGTGATCCAGTATATCGGTTATGGCGGCGGCCGAGGCCTGCCACACGAGCAGTTGCACTGGGCGGCCTCCGGCTATGCTTATTTCCGCATGGACACACGTGGTCAGGGCGGCGAATGGAGCGTCGGCGATACGGCAGATCCGGTCGGCTCCACGGCAGCCTTCCCCGGCTTTATGACGCGCGGCGTTCTTGACAGGAACGACTATTATTACCGGCGGCTTCTGACCGACTGCGTGCGCGCTGTCGATGCCCTGATCGATCTGCCGTTCATCGATGCCGAGCGTATTGCCGTCTGCGGCGACAGCCAGGGCGGCGGGATGTCGATCGCCGCCGCCGGTCTTGATCCGCGGATTAAAGCTGTTATGGCGGATGTACCTTTTCTGTGTGACTTTCCGCGTGCGGTCCAGGTCGCGCTCCGGGAACCCTATACCGAGATCGTGGGGTTTCTGGCTCGGCATCGCGACAAGAGGGATAGAGTCTTCGAGACGCTAACCTATTTTGACTGCGTGAATTTCGCCCGGTTTTCGAAAGCGCGGGCACTCTTCTCCGTCGCCATGATGGACGAAGTCTGTCCACCCTCGACAGTGTACGCGGCGTTCAACGCTTATGCAGGGGACAAGCGAATGGTTGAATACGATTTCAACAATCACGAGGGCGGTGGGGCCTACCACGACCGCGAACAAATGTTCTGGCTCGGAGAACTCTTCGGTATCGATTGATGCCGGGCTGTCGATGGCTGTCAGAGATGACGGGGCCTATCCCAAGGCCGCATCATCGCCTGTAACTGAGCAGAGTTCGAGGGTGCTGAGAGTTGACCCGGGATTTGCGCCAAGAATTGACCCGCCTGTTAGATATCTTTCGGGTCGGGTGTTGTGGTCAAGGACTTGCCTTTCTTTGAAAACCAGGTTCGTTCCACCGGCTTCGAGGAAAGCCTCATAGCCCTTACCAGAAAGCATGCAGTCGAGGAACATGTACGCCTCGCATCGCGCTCGGCTTCACGGGTCTTGTGCTCATGACTTGGTTCACTCCGCACAGCGGCAGATTCTCTCCAGTCGGTGCTGCGCTGATGCTCGCTGCGCCAGGATGCTGGGCCGGCGGGTCGCTTTGGGCACGGCGAGTGCGCCTGCCCGCGGACCCGATCGTAGCGCTGACGACGCAACTGGTCGCTGCCGCTACGGTCCTCCTGCCCGCGAAGTCCGCGATTCCGGCGCCTTGCTGGTCCGGCCGGCCACCATGTCGCCTGGCGCGCGGAGGAGGCGGTCGCCGATCCCGAAGGCGCGCTAAGCCGCGTGCTGAAGACGATTCTGGATCGGTGAGGGCATCAGGAGCACTGAAGAAAAGGGCTACTTCACCGAGGTAAATTCCGTCGAAGTCGTCACGAGTCGCGATTTCAAAAAGAAGGGATATGTGGCGATCTCAACTTGCTGGTCTGTCGTTCGACTCCTTTCAACTTGCAAGAAAGAGCCATTTGCAAATGCGTCAACCACCGAAACGGAGTTGAGGAGTGGCCGACGGATGCTGGATCACTGCCTGCATCCGTCCGGCCCAGTTCATCTCGTTCACTGCTGGCTACGATAGCGGCAGGATCAACACGTCTCGCGCCGGCACTTCGAGCCGGTCCGCATCATACGCAAATTCAGGCGGCCAGGCGGCCTTCGCGCCCGAGAGCTTTCCTTCAGCGAGGCTGACTGATGTTGTCTGGTTCTGGCGTGTCGGGTTGACCAGCCATAGGAAGCTTGCGCTCTCCCCCCTGTGGATGCGAGCAAAGATCGCTTCGTTTGACAAGGTTACGTGCCGCGTCCTGGCGCTCCAGGCCACAAGCCCGGCAAAAAAAGCGGCATTGGACCTGCCGTCCGTGCGATAGAAGGCGACAGAGGGATTGGTTCCGATAAGCAAGGTGCGGCCCTTGCCAAAGCGACTTTCGACGACTGCAAGGCGCCCATCGTCGAAATAGCCGCGCCCCGTGCCGCTTGTGAGGCGGTAAGATTGCAGCAGGCCTCCGCCATCGACGGCTATGTCGCCGACCTTGAAACGGATACGGTGGCCGATGTCGGGCATGAATTCAACGTCTTCCTCGCGCACTCCGAAGACCTCATCGAGCCCCAGATTGGGCTGCACCTGGCCGACATGACCACGGTCGCCGAAGTAGCCGGGGCAGGCTTCGGAAATGAGCGTGCCGCCTTTCTCCACCCAGGTTTTCAGGCGTGCCGCCTGTTCGGCGGTGAACATGATCGGGTAAGGGAAATAGAGAAAGTCATAGGAGTCGATATCGTCGATGTGGACCCAATCCGGTTGCAGACCCTGTTCGAGGAAGGCGCGGTAAGCGCCCCACATGGCTTCGGGATAGGGCTTTTCCTTGCGGTCATAGTTCAACAGGTAATCCCATTCCTGCGTTTCGCGGACGACGAGGATGCCCACCTCGCCACGCACCGGCTTGGCTTCCCAAAGCACTGCCTGCGCCGGATCGTTCGCCCATTTCGCCATTCCACTCTGCATGTCCGAACGTGGCGTGCGGCTGCCGTCCATGCCATAGGCGCCGAAGGCGCCGAAGAGCGGCCCGTCGAGCAGCGGACGCCAGCGCAAGTTCAGCACGCCGCGCGCGCCGCCGGCAAAGGACGTCATACTCCAGATGCGGATGTCCTCGGGCTCGGCGACGCGGCCGTCCTCCTTGTCCCGGCCGATCACCTGCGGCTGCAGCCAGAGCGGACCGCCCTGACGCTCCGCATGCCAGAAGGGTTTGCCGCGGGCGGCGGCTCGGTTGATGTCGACCCCGTACCAGGTCTTCCACGGCTCGGTACCCTTGCGGGCCTGGATCCAGGTGAAACCGTAGATTTCGACCTTGGAAGCGGCAAGCCAGTCGTCGCAGCCATTGGCGACCATGTTCGGGATCGAGCCCGAAATACCGTGGGCGGCAATGACGTTCTTCTGGTCGACCGCGCGGATCGTATCGATGCGCCATTGCATCTGATTATAGAAATTGTCGCGCTTGAACTGCAGCCAGTCGATGCATTCAGGATAGGGCGCCATATGGACCGGCGGCTCGATATCCTCCCATTCGGCATAGCTGTAGCGGTGCCAGGCTTTGGCGAGGACTTTCAGGCTGCCGTATTTCTTCTCCAGCCATCTGCGGAAGGCGGCTTTGGCATAGCTGCTGTAATCGACATCGGCGGAATAGTTGCACTCATTCCAGACGTCGTAGCCATAGATCGCCGGATGGTCCTTGTAACGGGTGGCAAGCGCGGTCAAGAAATTGCCGGCCGCTTCCTTCACTTCCGGGCAGTTCAGCGTCAGCGCACCGGCGCCGCCGCCATTGTTGGAAAAGCCGCCGGTTGCCGCCGATACACCCATGGAGGAGCCGAGCTTGGTGCCGTCGGCATTGACCTGCAGCGCATCGGCATATTTGCGCACGGCCCAATCCGGCACCGCATGAATGAGTTCGGCAATAATCGTCTTGATGCCGTTTTTCGCGGCAAGATCGAGCTGGCGGTCATATTCTTCCCAGTCGTAGACGCCGGGCGCCACTTCGATGGCGCTCCACATGAACCAGTGGCGGAAGATGTTCAGGCCGTCTTCGCCTGCTGTCGCGTAGTCGCGTTCCCAGTCGTCGCGCGGCGGATTGGACTTGCGGAAATAGACGGCGCCATAAGGGAATTGGATATCGTTTCTGAGCATTGTCCTGTCCTTTCTATCGATGTCCGGACATGGCTTCGCCATCCGGAAAAAAGGGCTCCGGTGGAAGGCAATCGAAGATGTCGTCCGGGTGTTCTAGGTGGTCTTGATCTAGCGCGGCCCTCCGGCGAGGAGCTCGAGCGTGCGGATAAGGGCGGAATGGTCGCGTTCGCCGTCGCCATTGGCAACAGCGGCATTCATGAGTTGCTGTGTGGCAGCCGTGTTCGGCAAGGACAGATCAAGCGCGCGGGCTGCATCGACGGCAAGCGTCATGTCCTTGCGGTGCAATCGGATACGGAAGCCGGGGTCGAAGGTCTCCTTGACCATGCGCTCGCCGTGCACTTCGAGAATGCGCGAGGCGGCAAATCCGCCCATCAAGGCTGCGCGCACCTTGGCCGGATCGGCGCCGGCGCGTTTGGCAAAGAGCAGCGCTTCGGAGACGGCCTCGATCGTCAGCCCGACGATGATCTGGTTGGCGAGCTTGGCGGTCTGGCCATCACCGACGCCGCCGACCAGCGTGATATTCTTGCCCATCTTTTCGAAGAGTGGCCTGGCTCGCTCGAAAGCCTCATCCTTGCCGCCGGCCATGATCGTCAGCGAAGCGGCCTTGGCGCCGACTTCGCCGCCGGAGACCGGAGCATCGACATAGTCGCAGCCGAGCGCTTCGATGCGCCTGGCAAAGTCCTTGGTGGCGACAGGCGAGATCGAACTCATGTCGATGACGAGCTTGCCGGCCGAGAGGCCAAAGGCTACGCCGTCTCCTCCTGCGAAGAGCACGGCTTCTACATCGGGCGTATCCGGCAGCATCAGGATGATGATGTCGGAGGCTTCTGCGACAGCCTTGGCGCTATGGGCGGCCTTGCCGCCCTTGGTGACGAGGTGCCGCGAGGCTTCTTTCACGCGGCTCAGGTGCAGCGTATGGCCGGCATCGATCAGGTGTTCCGCCATCGGGCGGCCCATGACGCCCAGTCCGATAAAACCGATATTCACGTCTTGCTCACTTCCGATAGGGTTTCATCCAGCCAAGGCCCTCGCTGGTGTCAGCCTTCGGCTTGTATTCGCAGCCGACCCAGCCGTCGTAGCCGAGGCGGTCGAGTTCGGAGAGGACGAAGCCGTAATTGATCTCACCCGTGCCAGGTTCGTTGCGGCCGGGATTGTCGGCGATCTGCACATGGGCAATCCTGTCCTTCAGCCGGATGAAGGTCGGGATCAGGTCGCCCTGCATGATCTGCATGTGGTAGAAATCATACTGGATGTAGAGATTGTCGGATGCGACCTTTTCGAGGATGCGCTCAGCGTGGTTGGTCGTCGACAAGAAGAAGCCCGGGATGTCGCGCAGGTTGATCGGCTCGATCAAGAGCTTCACGCCGGCATCGGCGGTGCGCTGAACGGCATATTTCAGATTCTCGACCAGAACCTTTTCCAGCGTTTCGAGATCGGAACCTTTCGGCACGAGGCCGGAGATGACGTTGACCTGCGGGCAGGCAAGCGCCTTGGCGTAATCGAGGGCCAGCGAGATGCCGGCGCGGAACTCCGCGATACGATCCGGCAGGCAGGCAATGCCACGTTGGCCGCCGGCCCAGTCGCCGGAGGGAACATTGAAGAGCGCCTGTTTCAGGCCGTTTGCCTTGAGCGCATCGGCGACCTTTTCTTTTGGCTCGGTATAGGGGCCGAGATATTCGAGCGCGCCAAAGCCGTCTTTTGCAGCGGCGGCGAAACGATCGAGGAAGGCTATGTCCTGGTAGAGGAGGGAAAGGTTGGCGGAAAATTTCGGCACTGGAACGTCCTCAGGCATTGGCGGGAGCGACGAACCGGTGCCGGTGCAGCATGCGTTTGTCGCGTGGGTCGGGATTGGGAACGGCTGAAATGAGGCTCTTCGTATAGACCTCCTGCGGCGCGGTGCAGATCTGCTCGGCCTCGCCGAGTTCGACGATCTTGCCGCGATGCATGACGGCAACGCGATCACAGAAGTAGCGTACCACCGAAATGTCGTGAGAAATGAAGATGAAGCTCAGGTTCAGCCGCTGGCGGATATCGAGCAGCAGGTCGAGGATCTGGCTGCGGATGGATACGTCGAGCGCGGAGGTCGCTTCATCGGCGATGATGATGCGCGGATCGAGTGCAAGGGCGCGAGCAATGCCGATGCGCTGGCGCTGGCCGCCCGAGAAGGCGTGCGGATAGCGCTCCATGCCCATCGGATCGAGGCCGACGAGGCGCATCAGCTCGGCGACACGGTCCTCCAGGGCCTTGCCCTTGGCGAGGCCGTTGACGATCAGTGGATCGCCGATCACTTCCTTGACGGTCATGCGCGGGTTGAGCGAGGCGAAAGGATCCTGGAAGACGAGACGGACTTCGCGGTGGAAGTTGCGCAGGTCCTTCTTGCCGAGCTTGTTAAGATCGGTCTCGCCGCCATCCTTCCCGCGGTAGAGGATCGTGCCGGTCGTTGGCTCGACGGTACGCAGGATCAGGCGGCCGAGTGTCGTCTTGCCGGAACCGCTCTCTCCGACAATGCCGAGGTTCTCGCCGGGATAGAGGTCGAAATTGGCGTCATCGACGGCGCGTAGCGTGTTGGCATTGCCGTGCCAGCCGAAGGTCTTGCTGAGATTGCGCACAGACAGGATCGGTTGCGGTGCCTGCGAAGACAAGGCGATTGCCGGCCGCCTGCCTTCGACATGATGTGTCAGCTTCACGGTCGAGGCCAGCAACTGGCGTGTGTAGGGATGGGTCGCGGCATGATAGATGGCATCGACCGGACCGCGCTCGACGATACGGCCGAAGCGCATGACGGCGACATCATCTGCCACTTCGGCGACCACGCCCATATCATGGGTGATGAGCAACATCGCCATGCCGCGATCGACCTGCAGGCGCTTGATGAGGTCGAGGATTTCGGCCTGCGTCGTTACGTCGAGTGCGGTGGTCGGCTCGTCGGCGATCAGGATATCGGGATTGCCGGCAAGAGCCATGGCGATCATGGCGCGCTGGCGCATGCCGCCCGAGAATTCGAAGGTGTAGCGGTCGGCCATCTTGTCGGGGTTTGGGATTTCGACCTGGCGCAGCAGCTCGACCATGCGGGTACGCGCTGCCTTCTTGTCGAGATCACTGTGCATGCGGATCGCCTCGACGATCTGCGAGCCGATCGTGTGGACCGGCGAGAGCGAACTCATCGGCTCCTGGAAGATGAGGCCGATGCGCCGGCCGCGGATCTCCCTCATGGCGCGGCTGCCGGGTCCGAGGGTGGCGATGTCGGTGATCTCGCCGCCGTTGCGCAGCAGGATGCGGCCACCGACGATGGTGCCGGGCTTGTCGACGATCTGCAGCAGTGAGCGGGCGGTCACACTCTTGCCCGAGCCGCTTTCGCCGACGAGGCAGAGCGTCTGGCCACGCTTCAGCTCGAAACTGACATCCTCGACGGCATGCAGGATATGCGTGCGCAGCCGGAAATCGATGGAGAGATTTTCAACCGAGAGGACGACATCTTCTGGAAGATCGGTCATGGCTTCCTCCTCAATTGTCATAGGGATCGGCTGCGTCGCGCAGGCCGTCGCCGAAGAAGTTGAAGGACAGGACGGCAACGACTACCGCCAGAGACGGCCAGATCAGCAGCCAGGGCGCGGTTGCGACCGTGCGGATATTCTGGGCGTCCTGCAGCAGCACGCCCCAGCTGACAACAGGCGGCTTGAGGCCGATGCCGAGGAAGGAGAGCGAGGTCTCCGCCACGATCATCGTCGGCACGGCGAGCGTGACGACAGCCAGGATATGGCTCGTCAGCGACGGCAGGATATGGCGGAAGATCAGCCGCGCCTCGCTTGAGCCGTCAAGCTTTGCGGCAGTAACGAAATCCTCGCCGCGCAGCGCCAGAAAGCGGCCGCGCACTTCGCGGGCAAGACTGGTCCAGCCAAGCAGCGAGACAATGATGGTGATGACGAAATAGACGTTGACGGGCGACCATGTGAGCGGGATCGCCGCGGCAAGGCCGAGCCACAGCGGGATGGTCGGCATGGCGCTGACGACTTCGATGACGCGCTGGATCAGCGTATCCACCCAGCCTCCGTAGAAGCCGGAGATAGAGCCAAGCACGACGCCGAGGACGAGCGACATGGCGACGCCGACGAGGCCGATCGACATGGAAATGCGGGTGCCGTAGATCAGCCGCGTGAGAACGTCGCGGCCGAGGCGATCGGCGCCGAGCAGGTACATGGGATCAGCAGGGTTGATCGGGCCGATGAAATGCCTGTTCATCGGGACCAGGCCCCAGAGCTTGTAGGCCGGACCTTTGACGAAGAAGCCGATCGGCACGACCTTGTTGTCGTCGACGACAAAGGTGCGCCTCAACGCAACCTTTTCGATCTCCACCTTGTAGCCTTTGACATGGAAATTGAATTCCGAGCTGCCATCCGGTTTGTTGACAAAGAAGCTGAGGCCTTGCGGCGGCGCGTAGGTATATTGCGGCTTGGAGGTCGCGGGCAGGGAAGGCGCCAGGAATTCGGCAAAGAGACCGATGAGATAGAGCAGGAGGATGATCACGCCGGCGACCATCGCCACCTTCTGGCGGATCAGCTTGCCGGCGACCAGCCGCCAGGGACCGATGGCTGCGGTCGATACGGTTTTGCCCTGTTTCAGCGGGCTGATCGAGGGTCCTTCGGAAACGATGTTGAGAGGACCGCTATGGGGCGCGAATGTTTCGTGGGTCATCGGCGCCTCCTCAATTGAACCGGATGCGCGGATCGAGCAGCGCAAGCAACAGGTCCGACAGGAGCATGCCGACGAGGGTCAACGCCGAGAGCAGCAGGATGAAGCTGCCGGCGAGGTACATGTCCTGCGAGACCAGCGCACGGAAGAGCAGCGGGCCGGCGGTCGGCAAATTCAGGACGATGGCGGTAATTGTCACGCCGGAGACGAGATGGGGTAGTACCCAGCCGATCGCCGAGACGAAGGGGTTCAGCGCTATGCGCACTGGATATTTCAGGATCACCTTGTATTCCGGCAGGCCTTTGGCGCGGGCGGTGATGACATAGGGCTTGTGCAGTTCGTCCGTCAGGTTGGCGCGCAGGATGCGGATCATGGCGGCGGTGCCCGACGCGCCGATGATGATGATTGGGATCCAGAGATGGGCGAGGAAATCGCCTGCCTTGGCGAGGCTCCAGGGCGCGTCGGCAAATTCGGGGGAGTTGAGGCCGCCGACGCTCTGGCCGAGGTAGCGGTAGGCGACATACATCAATGTCAGCGCCAGGATGAAGTTCGGTACCGCAAGGCCGATGAAGCCGAAAAAGGTGAAGACGTGGTCGCTGATCGAGTGGCGGCGCACGGCCGAATAGATGCCGATCGGCAGGGCGACGATCCAGACGAAGAGCAGGCTCAGAAGCGAGATGACCAGCGTCGAGCCCATGCGCGCCCAGATGAGGCCTGAGACTGGCTGGTTCCATTCGAAGGACCAGCCGAAATCACCGCGACTGACGATGCCCCAGATCCATTTGAGATACTGGATATAGAAGGGGTCGTCGAAGCCGTAGATCTCCTTCAACCGCTCGATCTGCGCGGGATCGACGGCCTGGCCGCTGTCGCTCATCGTCGCGATCATTGAGGTCAGGTAATCACCCGGCGGCAGCTGGATGATCAGGAACGAGATCAGCGACATGCCGAACAAGGTCGGGATCATGTAGAGCACGCGCTTGAAGATATAGCCATGCATCGAAATGTTTCTCCTCCCGTTGAGAGCGCCCGGTCAGGCGCTTCCTTCGGATCTCCATCCGCTTTCGGCCCTTCAGGCCGAAAACGCTCTTCCTTGTCTCGACACCTCATTTCCAGGTGAGGTGCACCACCTCCAGCCGCTCGATATCAGGCACTTCCACCTGTGCGCGGCCATCCTTGACGCTGAAGTTTGCGGCGCGGTCGGTAACGGTGAGCCATGCCTTGGCTAGCGACCTGCCCTTAGGAATTTCCACTGACACCGTCTGGGCCGCCAGAGGATAATTCTCGCGTATAGGCCCCTTCATCATCATCGGGTTGGTGAGGTTGAAGAGACTGACCGCGATACCTTCGGCACTGTCGCGCAGTGCCATATCGATGACGCCGGGACCTTCGACCGTGACGCGCGGGGTCTTGCCGAGCGCCCAGCTGACCGCATTGCTGATGAGCTTGCCATGGTCCACCGCGAAGACTTCCCAGAAGATCTCCCCGATATTCCAGGGGATATAGACCGTACGACCGCCCTTGCCGGTTTCGCGGGCGATGACTGCAGCACCTTCCGGCGCTTTGCGAGGATAGACCTCTTCCATCGGCAGGTCCGGGAAATCGGGCACATAGAGGAAGGGCGCTGTCGCATTGCCGGTCGGGTCGGCATGAATGAGGCGCGTGCCGCCCATGATGCGCTCGGCACCCTCATAGCCCTGATTAACAGGATGAGCGCCTGACAGTGCCACATAGGTGTTCTTGACGATGCCGCGCGGGCCGGACACGAACTTGGCGCCCAGCACATCCGAAAGGCCGAATTCGTTGCGCTTCTTGCCGAATTCATCGCGGAGTGAGGTTTCGTAGGAAGCGACGACGCTGCCGCCACGTTCGACATAGGCCCGGATCGCCTCGTTCTGCGCATCGGAAAGGCAGGAAGCGTTGGCGAGGATGATTACTTTGAAACGGTCGAGATTTTCCTTGGTCAGAACCTGATCCGAGAGAAGCTCGAAGGGCAGGCGGGCTTCGACGAGCGCGTGATAGAAGCCGAGATCGTGCTTCTCGGCATTGGTCCGCTCTTCCGGCGACCAGTGGCGAAGGGTGGTCGAAGGATCAACGACGGCGAGTTCGGCGGCCGGCTGCATGCTTTCGAGGACCGGCTCGACGGCTGCCTGTAGTGCAAAGGCGTCGGCGACCGGTTCTACCCAGCGCTTGTCCGGCACGACGCCGTTGAACTTGGTGAACCAGGCATAGAGGCCATGGGCCGTACCGTCATTGATCCACAGCTGCATTTCCTCGCCCGAGGTGACCGCGTCCTTCCAGCGGTATTCCTCCTCCGGGCCGATCGACGTGATGAGCACGACGGGGCGATCGGGGAAGGTGGCGCGGATGCGCTTGCCGTTGCGGCCGGCCGACCAGCCGAGTTCGAGGCCTTTACGGCCCTGATGGTCGACAACGAGGAAGGGGCAATGTTTGGCGATGACCGAGAGGTCGAATTCCATCAGCGAGGCGCCGCCCATGTTCGGGATGAAGCTCGCATGCGGGCGGATCGCTTTGACCGCATCGTCCCACTGGGCAATCATGTCGGTCAGTACGCGGCGGCGCCACTGCACCCAGGCCTGCCAGGCCGGGTCTTCGGCATCCGGCTTTTTCGGCAGGTCGTGGCCGAACATATCCTTGAAGCGGCGCGCGCTGTCTTCGCTGTAATCGACGCCATGGCCCTGCCAGCGATTGGCGAAGACGGCGTCGATATCGTATTTGCGAACGATCTCCTTGACGACGTCAGGCATGAAGACGGTGTTGTAATCGCCATAGGCATTGGTCACCCAGACATCCGGATAGGCCCAGTGGCGGCGCGGTGTGCCGTCGGCATTAATCATCACCCATTCGGGATGTGCCTTGGCGGCATCGTCGTGGATTGCGTGTGGGTCGACTCGGGCCATGACATGCATGTCGAGCTTTCGGGCGGCATCGACGAGCGCGCCGAAGATGTCCTTATCGCCCAGATATTTGCTCACATAGTGATAGGGGACCTCGCTCGGATAATAGGCGATGTAGCCGCCGGCGCTGAGGCATACCGCGTTGGATTTCGTGCGTTTGAAAACGTCGACCCAGAAGGCCGGATCATATTTTTCCGGATCGTCCTCCACGAAGGTGAGCTGGGTCCACCGTGTTGCGGTCTTGAACCAGTTCGGGGTGCGCAGGGTGTCGCTATTCTGTCTTCTGGCGTCGAGCATCGTCTTCATCCAACCGCTGGGCAATGAGGGACCTTGGCGCCGGCTGGCAGAGCCGGCGCCTCGCATTCATGGCTGTCAAAGGCCATCAGACCTTGTAGAACTGCTCCGGCATGGTGGGAGCAGGCGTCGGCCAACCGAATGAGTTCGGCATCGTCTTCGTGATGTTCTTCATATTGTTCTTGACGATGCCGTAGCCATCCGGGGGCAGGGAAATGCCAAAAACATAGAAGTTGTCAGCCGCACCCTGCAGGATCTGCTTCATGACCTCCTGCTGTGCGGCCGGATCGGAGGTCGATTTCAGCTTGTCGTAGAGCTCAAGCTGCTTCTTGGTCTCTTCCGGCGGCTCTTCCGCATTGGCGTTGTTGCGGTCGAGATACCAGAGCTGCCAGGCCGGCGCATACATAGCGTTCGAATCCGTCGGCACGTAATAGCGCGGATCGAGCATGGCGGCCACGCCGCCATTGGCGCCAAACTGGTGGGCCGTAGCGTCAAAATCGCGCCCCTGGCGGACGCGGGTTTCCCAGAGCGACCGATCCATGGTGCGCATCTGCGCATCGATGCCGACGGCCTGGAACATCGGGATGACGAGCTGGAAGAGATCGAGGAAGACAGCGCGTGCCTGGTCGATTTCGAAGATCACCGTCAGCCGGCGGCCCTTTTCGTCCAGCCGGAAATTCTGGTCGTCACGCTTCGGAACGAGCTGATCAAGCATGGCATTCGCCTTGTCGACATCATAGCTCGTGAACTGCGTCGCGAGCTGCTCGTTGTAGAGCGGATCGCCCGGCTTGATCGATGGCTGGGCGGGAGCGCCCTGGCCAACGAGTACGGCATCGATCAGCGACTGGCGATCGAGCGCCAGTGAGAGTGCTGCACGGAAATCCTTGTTGCGGAAGAGCTTTCGCTTGGTCTCGTCATTGTGGTTCAGGTTGAAGATGAAGTTCATCACATTGGCTTCGGTCGAAGTCAGTGTGTAGAAATCATATTTGCCCTGCTCACGCGCATCGTAGAGAACCGACTTGTTGTTCGGTGTTGCGATATACTGGTCCATCAGGTCGATCTCTCCCTGCATGGCCTTCAAGAGCAGAACTTGAGGATCTGCGACCATTTGGTAGACGATGCGGTCCATATAAGGGAGCTGGTTCCCCTCCGTATCAACCTTCCAGTAGAAGGGATTGCGCTCGGCAATGGCGCGTTCGGTATTCTCGCCTGGGGCGACGGTGAACATCCAGGCATGCAGGCAGGGCTTTTTCGAGGAGTTCAGGAAGAAGGCGTTGTCGTCCTGAAAGCCGGAGGCGGATTGGAAGGCGGCGATCCAGCTCTCGAAGCCGCGCTGCTTGGCGAGCTCGTCAGCCTTCGGATTATAGTCGATATGGAACTGCTCGAGATAATGCTTGGGACAGCGGGTCGTGTGATCGCTATTGGCCCAGGCGACCTGAAGCGGGAACATACCGTTAGGTTTAGCGAACATAACTTTAAACGTCTGTTCGTCGATGATTTCGAGCTTGGCCGGCTTGCCTGATGTCTTCCAATGACCCTGGCCGTTCACGGCCACGCGCTTGTCCGTGAGAATCGTGTCGTACCAGAATTTCACATCGGCTGTGGTGTAAGGTTGTCCGTCCGACCACTTCATGCCCTTGCGCAGACGGATGGTATATTCGGTGGAATCCGCGTTGCCGTCAAAGGCTTCGGCAACGTTGAGCGTCACGCCCGACCAATCGGGCGTGTAGCGCAGGAGTGGCTCGTAGGCCTGATAACGGAACAACATGGAGAGCGAACCGCCGCCGACAAGGGCCATGTTCCAGTCGCCGCCGTACTTGCCGATACTATCCACCGGCTTGATGACCAGGGGATTTTCGGGCAGTCGATCTTTCAGCGGCGGCAATGCGCCGCCCGAAACCTTGTCCTTCAGGATAGCGGCTTCTTTGTAATCCGCCGCTAGCGCAGGCAGTGCGGGCAGGATCAGAACGGCCGAAGTCCCGGCCAGAAACGCACGACGTTTCAGCTTGATCATAGGGGGTTCTCCTCCAGAAATCGTCCGCTCTCCTGTGATTTTTGCCTATCAAAGCGGACCGAAGAGAAGAATACAGTTGGATATCGTTAGGTAAAGCGTTATGTTTTATTAGTAGGAAAGTTGCGTTTGCCGCGTGAAACGTGTAGCGAACGGGCTGCAGCGGTCATGGACGAGGTGGAGAGTGGGAAAACGTGGGCGGACTACCTTACAAACGATCGCGCAAGAGGTCGGCCTCTCCAAATTTGCCGTCTCCCGCTCGCTGGCAGGCAAGAGCGGCGTCAGCGAGGAAACGCGCGCGCTCATTCGCGCAACGGCCGAGCGGCTGGGATACACGCGTCCTGCCGGCCAATCGCAGTCAAACGACATTGCCGTCGTGTTCCACGATCTCGATGCCGTTAACAGCGAGCTTTACATGCAGATCCAGAACGGCGTCCAGCGCGAGGCGCACAGGCTGGGGATGGCGCTGCGCATCCGCTGGACGCATAGCGCCGGGCAACTTGAGGAATTGGCGCACGCATGCTCGGGCCTGATGCTTGTCGGTCCGCATGATCGCGAAGCAGTGGCGGCGGCAACGGCAACCGGCATACCGATCGTGCGTTTCGGATGGGTCGATCCGCTGGAAGAGGCTGATCAGATCACTGGGACAGACCATGAGGCGGGGCAGGCGGTGCTTCAATATCTGGTTGGCCTCGGCCATCGATCAATCGTCTATGTCAGCGGCTCACCCGGCTTCCGCGGGCGGCGTGAGCGGTTTTATGGGGCGCGTGAGATCGCCGAGCGGCACGAGGACGTCTCCTTGCAGGTCTTGGAGTTCGATGAGCAAAACGGCTTTGGCGCGGCATTCCGGGACCTGAAGAAGACGGGTATTCCTCCGACGGCCTTTTTCTGCGCTCATGACGGTCTTGCGTTGACAGTCGTTTCCGAATTGCTGGGGCAGGGATACCGGATCCCCGACGATGTTTCGGTCGTCGGCTTCGGCGACTTTTCACCGGCGACCCAAATTTCGCCGCCACTGACGACGGTGAAAATGGAAGGGCAGGAGGCCGGCGCCGTCGGCCTGCGCCTGCTCATCGAACGCATCGAAAATCCACGGCTCTCCGGTATGCCTGCCCGGCGGGTGATGATTGCCTCACGGATCGTCGAACGCCGTTCTGCTGGTCCTTGCACAGGCTGCACCGAACCTTCCAGGGCGACGCTGGGGGGGGGGAGCCGAGCGCGCGCTCGATACGCTCCAGATGATGGCTTCGTACTGCTCCGGCGGGAGGATCCTCGTAGATTTGAGCGGAAGCTTTTGTACGACAGCATTGGTGGCGATGTCGCGCTCCACTGAAGCTACTCGACGGCACGACGACCGCGGCCGGCGCCGTTATCCTGCCTTATGAGTCGGTAAATGCGTCACCTCCACCCGCTGCGGCAATGCCGCAGCCGTCAGGCTTGAATTGTTCCTTGGGCGGCCCGCCCCGGCGGTCCAGCGCCGTTGGCGGAGAACCTCTTCGTAGAAGCCGGTGGCGAGGATGCCGGCCCAAAGTGCAAAAATGCCGATCCCGCTCGTCATCACCAATCCGGCCAGAACTCGACCTGCAAGGCTCTGCGGGATCTCGTCACCGTAGCCGGTCGTCGACAGCGTTACGACCGCCCACCACATCGCCTGCGGAATGCTGTCGAACCTATCGGGCTGGACGTCTCGCTCGATGATATAACCGGCCAGCGCAGCGCCAAAAAGGACGATGCCGAACACCGATGTCACGCCAATCAGATTGCGCGATTCATTCGCGACCACCTTTGCCAGCAGGCTGAAGAAGGTCGAGTCACGCAACGGCTTGAGAAGGGCGCCCAGCGCATCGCCTTCCTCCAGGCAAGATCCAAATCAATCTCAACTTTCCCGCCTTCGCTCCACGTACTGCGCAATTCAGGTGCGGTTCGATCTCACTGATGAGACGCTGCCGCATGGCGGTCGGCACCAGGCTTCTATCAAATTCCCTTTGCTCTCCGCATGTCAGACAGGCGGCCATGATCATATGTGCTGCGGAGCGACGTTGAGATATCCCGGCGCCCAGTCTTTGACTTCACGAAATTTCGGCAAAGACTTCCTCTCCTCTTGCGAGATTGTTCTAAGTCGCGTGTGTTTTTGAACAGCGCTTCCGCGAGAGCGATGTTGCTAATTTGGCTGGCGAATCAATACCGCAAAAAATAGCCCCGTCGAAACGGGGCAATTAGGGAACGAGGGAAAGGCGAGACCGCGCAAGGGGCGAACCAAACGAAAGTCTTTGCAGAGCGAAGCTTTTCGCGCGCGGTCCCGCTGCTAAACGCCGGGCGCTGTGTCTGGTTTCCGTACGCTTTCGAACCGATACATCAGCCATTGACGGCTTTGAGCGCTAAAAAAGGAACCCCGCGATGAGCGGGGATCAGTAATAGGGGTGTTTTCTAAGCATCGCGCCCAGCCGCGATGCAAGGACAATAATGCACATCTTGCCGATACTTTCAATCATATCATTCCATAAGCATTTGGTTTTACGCTTATATTAACCAAGTCTAAAAAGTAAAATCTACAATTTCCCTTTTAAGCATTTGATCCGTCGAGAATATAACTACAATTTGCAACAATGTTTGATATTGTTAGTTCGGCCGCTCAGTGATCACTTGCTAAACCCTAAGCAACGGGTCTCCTGTACGTTGGGCGGCCGTCACTTTCCCGCCGCCGACAAAGGTCGGTAGTGATCAGTTCAGCCAAAACCTTGCTTCCTCGCCCTCCGTTATTCCGCATCAGTCGGTGGTAATATTCCTCGACTTTCCGTCACGCGGTTCGGCTTCGAATCCGCGATGTCTCACGCCGGGAGCCCGCGCAGAAGGGTTGGAGAAGGAGATGACCATCGCCCTCTGCGCGGCCCGAACCCCGTGGAGGGGGTAGATCGCGACTAGCGCAGGGCAACGCCAGCTAACGATCCGAAGAGTTAACTATCAATGCGAGGCGGTGGTTCCTGTGGCACCAGCCGTTTCACCGCCTTGGGGCGGACGCCTGTGGGCCGCACGGACGCTGCGAACAGGGGGTGCTGACGCAGCAGTACAAGATACTGAAGCCGTGCGGCCCGTCGTCAAAACCCTTAACTACCTGAAGAGGTTCCCGGATCCTATGTTGACCGCGAACAAAAAAGCCCGGCACTGGTTGGCGGGACGAGTCAGCGTGCGTTGAAACGGGCACGAGAGGCTGCGAAAACTCCGCCGCCGAGTGCAGTTAAATCAACAGCCGCAGCAATGCGTCCTCGTCCTTTACCCCGTGTTGGAAAGAATGGATAATCCGTGTTGCGAGATCTTCGCGCGCGGCATCTGTCTCTATTAATTTCAGCGCGACGATCTGGTCATATACCCTTTGGCAGACGGCTATGTCCGCTTCATCCAGCACGTTCTGCGCCTGCGCTATTGGCGATGGGATCATGATAGCCCTCACTTTCCCCGACGAGCGAAGGGTAGTGCTGGGCAGCGAATGTTCAAGCAGGATCGCAACACGAAGTATTTCTACCGTTAATCACACCAATCATTCCGTCGCCTGGGGGCTCCCCTTCAGGCGGTTATCCTGCCTGCTGCCTCCATCAGAACGGGACCGTTTGCTAATGCTCTCCCGCGTGAACTTGATTTGGTCACAGCATGATTTCGTTTGGCGACAGCCGACTGCTCGCGCCGTGATGAGCAGGTCAGAGTTCATAGGAGAACATCACCACCGGCTCGGCTGCGGCGCCCCTGAGCGCTGCGGGCGCTCCTTGTTCAAAATACTGGACGGGAAATGCCCCTATGTGCAATCAACTGAACAAACCTTGACTGCACGTAGAGCTCCTGGCACAATGCCGAAAATTCTGAACGTGATAGGCTTTCGCGTACAAAAAAATTGAGCATGAGGGTGACACACGTGCCGCGCCAGAGAAGCTATTCAAGAGTCACGCGACAAGCCCTCGCCATGCTTGGCAAACTGATCCGCGTCGCCCGGGCTGCGCGCGGACTTACCGCCCAGGAGTTGGCCGACCGCGCTGGCATCAGCCGGACAACACTGTCCAGTATCGAAAAAGGGGCGCCGGGGCCCGAGATCGGCACCGTCTTCGAAGTTTGCGCACTCGTCGGTTTGCGCCTGTTCGACTATGACGAGCGCAGCCTGCAAATGCACAATACCCGCCTTGACGAAAAACTGACCCTGCTGCCCAAGAGTGTCCGCCACACGATGAAGGAGGTCGATGATGACTTCTAGGGTGGACGCTACAAGGGCCTATGTCTGGATATGGCTGCCAGACGCAACGGAACCGGTGGTGGCGGGCCGCCTCGACCAGGATGGCGAGCGCCTGTTCTTCACCTACGGCGCCAGCTACCGGCGCCGCAAGAACGCCATTCCCATCTATGAGCCGGAACTCCCCATTCAGGAAGGCGTCATTGTGCCCATCAACGGCTTGTCCATGGCAAGCTCTATCCGCGACGGCTCACCCGATGCCTGGGGTCGCCGCGTCATCATCAACAGGTTGACAGGCAGAACGCCCGACGCTGCCGGCGTACCCGAGATCAGCGAGTTGACCTTCCTGCTCCAATCAGGGTCCGACCGGATTGGCGCCCTCGACTTCCAGGCGTCGGCCACGGAGTACGTTCCCCGCATTGCCGCGCAAGCCTCGCTCGACGAACTCCTCGACGCCGCAGCCTTGATCGAAAGAGGCGTTCCCTTAACACCAGCGCTCGACCAGGCCCTCAATCACGGCACGTCGATCGGCGGCGCGCGCCCCAAGGTGCTGATCGAAGATGGCACGAAGAAGTTCATCGCCAAGTTCGCGGCCAGCAACGACACATACAGCGTCGTGAAGGCCGAATTCATCGCCATGAAGCTGGCGACAGCCTGCGGCCTCAGCGCCGCAACAGTCTCGATGACCCGCGCCGCACAGAAGGACGTCCTCCTGATCGATCGCTTCGACCGCACGCGCACCAGGGACGGCTGGACGAGACACGCCATGGTCTCCGCCCTCACCATGCTTGGCCTTGATGAGATGATGGCTCGCTACGCTTCCTATGAGGATCTCGCCGAGCTCATTCGCCATCGTTTCACCGATCCAAAGGTCACGCTCAGGGAACTCTACGGACGGATTTGCTTCAACGTGCTGTCCGGCAACACTGACGACCATGCGCGCAACCATGCAGCGTTCTGGGACGGCAAGATGCTTTCTCTGACGCCGGCCTATGACATCTGCCCGCAGGGCCGTACTGGCACCGAGGCCACACAGGCTATGCTCATCAAAGGCCAGGGCCGCGCCAGCACACTCGCCACCTGCCTCGCGGCCGCCGCGGACTATCATCTGAAAGAAGCGGAAGCCGCCGCACTGATCGAACACCAGGTCGCGACCATCGCCGAACGGTGGCAAGCCATCTGCGATGAATGCGAACTGAGCCCGGTCGATCGCAAGCTGTTTGCCGGGCGTCAGTTTCTCAACAGTTACGCCCTTGAGGGAATGAATGGTCAGGCCGCGCTGCACGACACGTTTCGCGCCGCACAGGAGGCGCTGATCGCAAGCGCGGGCGCTTGACCGCGCGGCATTCCATCGACGGCTGGCGCGCGTCGGGCCAAGGCGGTCTGCCCCGCCCCGCCGTCTTGGACGAGCTGGCACCGCGGATCCGGAGCTTCCTCGATCGCAATATGGCGAAATGAAAAGTACGGGCTTCCTGCACCGGCCGAAAACGGTACAGGAAGCCGCCACCGGGGAGGAACGTCACAATGGTGATGGACTTCGGTCCCTGGCTCCTCTTCATCGAACCAGTTCTTAGACGCGCACCTGCGTCGTTTCTTCAGTATCGTTGTCGGTTTGGCCGGGTCTGCGTCAGAGAGTGTTTGCTCCAAATCAGAATGCATTTTCGCGATATACAATCGGGATAACGCGCTTGAAACAGGCCCGGCTTAACGCCGGCGCCTTCAACGGACCTGCCCCACAGAAAATGAGATCGGGGTTGCTGCAATCCGCTGCGCTCGGGAACTTATGACAGTGTAGAAGTTCGCGGATAAACTGTTAGGCCTTATAGTCGTTTGTTTGGGAAGAACGGGTGCAGCCATGACGTTTACACAGTCGTGACGACTCGGATATCGCCTTTACGATCAATGACGTCGACCACGACCTGGCGGCCCGAGCGGCGCAATGCAATATCCGCGGAGCCGGCGCCGATCCGCAGGCGCCGCAACACGACTTCGTCGAGAAAACCGGGAAGCTGCGGCTCATGAAAGCTGATCTGCAACTTCCTCGGATCGAAATCGAGGCCAAGGCATGATTGTAGAAGGAAGAGCGGTGCTGCCGCCGCCCAGGCTTGAGGCGAGCAGGCCACTGGATAAAAAGTCGGGCCCTGCGCTCGCTGACGTGCCAGCCCGCAGAAAAGTTCGGGAAGCCGCCGCAGATCGATATAAGTAGACGCCGCAAAGAGGCCGTCGAATATCCTCGCCGCGGAGGTTCGATAGCCATAGGCGGCGAGACCCTTGGCGATCAAAGCATTGTCGTGTGGCCAGACCGAGCCGTTGTGGTAGCTCATCGGGTTATAACGCGCCTCGGTTGAGGCGACGGTGCGAATGCCCCAACCGCAGAACGATGACGCGCTCATCAGTGTGCGCGCAACCTCTTCGGCCCGTTCTTGATAGGCGATGCCGGTAAATAGCGCATGGCCTGCATTTGACGATCGAACTCTGCAAGGTCGCTTATCACCGTCGAGTGCCATGACATAGGTGCCAAGCTCCTCATCGAAAAAGTGTTCGTCGAAGGCATTGCGTAATCGGTCGGCGCTCGCAAGCAGATCCGCCGCGCGGCCTGGTTTACCGCAGCGCTGGAATATTTCTGCCGCCGACTTCCAGGCCCCGTAAACATAGGCCTGGACTTCGGCAACTGCGATAGGACCCTTGGCTAGACGTCCGTCGGCATGGAAGACGGAATCATGGCTGTCTTTCCAGGCCTGATTGATTAATCCTTCCTCAGTCAGGCGGCCATATTCTACGAAGCCGTCGCCGTCGCGGTCGCCATAGTCCTCGATCCATGACAATGCCGCCTCGATCTGGGGCAGAAGACGCTTGATTGTTACAATGTCGCCGGTTCGTCGGACATAGTCGCCCGCCAGCATGACGAACAGTGGCGTGGAATCGATGCTGCCGTAGTAGCGACGAAACGGAACCTCGCCAAGTTCGGCCATTTCTCCGCAACGGACCTCGTGCAGAATTTTCCCAGGCTCCGCGTCGCGGGCCGGATCTAATTCCTTCGCCTGGTTTGCCGCCAGATAACCCAGAACGCCACCGGCAATCTCCGGTTCGAGCCAAAGCGTCTGCATGGCGGTTATGAGTGCATCCCGGCCGAAGACGGTGCTGAACCATGGAATGCCTGCGTAGGGATAGGGTCCCTCCGGCATTTCGGTCACCAGCATATGCAGATCCGCCGCGCATCGCCTTGCTGCCTCGTTGAAGATCTCGTTGGAGGTAAGGATCGAAGCGGTTTTCGACGATGAGGTTCGAAGGGCACGCCGGGCGTCACGCAAGGCGAAGAAGAAGGACCAGTGGCGCGATTTTTCGTCTTCTCCCGGATCGCACGCAATCTCGATGAACAATGAGCGGGTTTCGTGCGGCGCAAGCCGCAGGTTATATCGGACGAGCACATCGCCGGATTCGTCTGGGGGAGGATCGAAAGAGAGTCTCGTCGACCGCCGACGATGGTCGAGACCTTCATAGGAAAGAAGGATTGCCTCACCCCTGACGATCGGCGTCAGATGTTGGCCCCGCTTGGCTCTCGCAGTTCCGCGTACCTCGAAGAGATCGGCGAAGTCTGCTGCAAACGCAATCTCGATGCGGACGTGCTGCGGAGCTTCGTCGTAGTTGCGCACCGTCAGCCGCTCGTGACACCGCGAGTTCCACAGGAAACGGGTGCGTCGCAGATGCACCTGATCGTGGCCAATAATGAGTTTTCCGGCTATGTCGAAAAGATCGGGATTGGTCAGGTCGCAGGTGAGCGTAGCATTGTCGTCGCGCAATGTGGAAGACAGCAGGATCGGCCTCTGGCCATTTATCGCCAGGGTCAGGTGGGAGAGGTAGCGAGTGTCGCGATGGAAAATTCCCTCCGGACTGTCCGGTCCGGACAGGACGTCACCATTGTGATCGAAAACGCCGAAAGTATCGCCGTGTTTCAGAATTAGTGGCTGTCGCTCGGTGAGGGAAGCGGTCGCCGGTATCGTAAACTGGGCGATCGGCATACCTGAGGCCGCCGGCGCTGGGAGACTGTCGGAGGAATCGATCGGCATTTTTCCCATCCTCTAATCAATTGATGAGCTCCGTACTGACGGCATAGCCGTCTGAATGGCGCAGTCGAGGGATGTTTGGGCGAACACCAGGCAGCCGCCGATATATGTCCAGATAATCCGTAGCCATTCGTTCAGCAGTGAAGCGCTTCTCGAAGGCTCTGCGCACTCCGCTGCGATCAAGCTTCAACGCCCATTCGACATTTGCCGCGGCTTCGGCGACGTTATCCACCAGAATGCCGGAGACGTCGTTGTCAATTAACTCGGGCACCGAACCGCGGCGAAAGGCGATGACGGGCGTGCCGCAGGCCATTGCCTCGATCATGACTAACCCAAAGGGTTCTGGCCAGTCTATCGGAAAGAGCAGCGCACGGGCGTTGCCGAGAAAATCTGCTTTCTGGCCGTCATTGATCTCGCCGATGAATTCGACATTCTGATGACTTCTGACCATCGGTTCAATCACCGTCTCCCAGTAGGTTTTGTCCGCCGCGTCAATTTTTGCCGCAATCTTCAGGGGCATACCGGTTCGGTCGGCAATCTCGATTGCGCGGTCAGGGCGTTTCTCGGGCGCGATGCGGCCGAGAAAGGCGAGGTAATTGCCATTCGGCTTGTCGGTGAGGGTCAACAGGTTGCGCGGTAAACCATGATAGACCGTTCCGGACCAATTTACTGGTGGCATCGGTCGGCGCTGATCGTTGGAGACTGACACCAGCGGAACGTCTGCGAAAACTTGATAGAAAGAACGCAGGTCGGGCAGATCCAGGCGCCCGTGCAGGGTGGTAACCGCTCGATCGGCGAAATCGTGAATCAACGGAAAGTGCAGCATATCGATATGGAAATGCAAGACATCGAACTCACTCGCCCGGCGTCGAACCTGCTCCAGCATGAGGATGTGATACGGCAGTTGATCCTTGACCGCTGAATTGAGCCTCAGAGCAGTATCCGAGCATGGTATCAGCTTCGCGCCGGTGACCGAATCGCCGCTGGCAAAGAGGGTGACGTCGTGGCCCATGGCGACGAGTTCTTCACAGAGAAAAGAAACAATGCGTTCAGTTCCGCCATAGAGCCTCGGCGGAACACTTTCTGCAAGCGGCGCAATTTGAGCGATCTTCATCGCCAATTCTCCTCAAAAAGAGCAACGAACCGTCGGCAGGAAACATGCCCGTAGACCGACACGGCAGCAGGCAAGTGGAAACCCAGCGGGGCAGCAAGCTTTGAAGAGATTGACAGGACAATTCGATGGTGCGGCGTGAAGACGTCGCCGTCGTTACTGTGTGGCCTCAATGCTTCCAGAGTTTCGTTACAGGACATCGTGCACTTCATCAGTGGATAACGGTACAACGCGCTCAAAGTTCGATTACTTCTTGCTGGACGCAAAACGGCGGCAGGAGTCAGATGGCCTTAAAGTTGTGCGGTAAAATAAAACCTGTGCTTCGGTCATGGTGACAACATAGAAGAGCGGTTCGCCTGCACTCCGAGTCTTTTCGTGGCGACGTTCTCGCAGCCGGACTCTACCCGCTTCTCGGAACCAACGACGGGTGAGATTGTTTCAGCTGTAATATTGTCATGACCCTGGCTGCCCTCCTGGCTGGGCAAGCTTCGATTTCTAAGGAGACTCGCATCATGAAGAAATCATCCACATTTCGTTCAGTCGCGGCTGCGGTTGTCGCCGCAGCAGGAATTAGCTTTGCCGGCGCCGCGCATGCCGACAGCGGTACGATCACCTTTGCAGTCTACAAGGCTGCCTTCTTTGTGGGTGGTTCTGGAGGCGAGGGCACGCTGACCTTCCATGGTCGCCGCTATCCAATCTCTGTCGGCGGCATCTCGGGGGGCCTCGCCTTCGGGGCTTCTAAGACCAACTTTCACGGTACCGTTCGCCATATTCGCCGCGCCCGAGACGTGACGGGGGTCTACGGTGCGGCGGGCGGTGGCGGCGCGGTCGGCAAAGGAGCCCAGGTGATTGTCATGACCAATGACAAGGGCGCCCAACTCGAACTCTCGGGCAAGCAGGTAGGCCTGCAAGTCAACGCCGATCTCAGCGGTATTGCCATCACGGTAAAGTAATGGATGCTGGAAGTCCCACCGAGCCGATGTCACGAACCGCTAGACGGCGGCCCGAAAATAAGCGGTGTCTGGCGGTAAGGGACGGCAGCGCGACGATGGCTCGAGACCGCGGGCTGGTGCCGGTGCGCCAGCGGACGTAAAGCAGAAAGAGTGTCCGTCACGCTTGAAGACGGGACAGGGATCGGTGATCTGATTGTCTGGTCAGGGTCTTCCAAGGCTATCGAGGGCGATCCTCGGCGCCAGTACCAGCGCGTCTCGTTGATCGCTTATGTGCTACGCCCGTCTTCTCAGGGACGAACCGCCTACTTATGACGGTCGTGCCGCTTGGTTGAACCATAATAAAGCAGCGAGCCCTTTTTCTCCTAAGCGCTTGTGATAGGGTGCGTGCGAACGATCCGCATTCTTACTCCCACTGGTAGAATATGAGTTCATCCACGTACCTGCCCGCCGAGCGGCTCCAGCAGATCCTCGATAGTGCAGTGGACACGGGCATCATCGTTCTCGATATGGACGGGACCGTCGTCGGCTGGAGCAAGGGGGCCAGCAATCTCCTTGGCTGGACTGAAGATGAGATGGTGGGAAAGACCCTTCTCGAGATCTTTCCACCAGACAAGGATGCAGCAGGCTTGCTTGCGGCAGAACTTGCTGATGCAAAGGCTCACGGCAAAGGTGGCGGCGAGGGATGGCGATATCGCAAGGATGGCGGCAAAATCTGGGCGGTTGGCGAGACCACACCGCTGTTTGCCAATGGACAAAGCCTCACTGGCTTCGTGAAGATACTCAGAGACCGCACGACACAGCGACGGACGGAATCCGCACTTCGTGAACGCACCCGCGCACTCGAGGTTCTCAATCGCGCAGGGGCCATCCTGTCGCGAGAGAATGACCTTGAAAGGCTCGTCCAGGCAGTGACGGACGCAGGCGTCGAACTGACCCGGGCGCAGTTCGGCGCCTTTTTCTACAACGTCACCGATCACGCCGGGGAGAGCTATATGCTCTATTCGCTTTCGGGCGTGCCACCGGAAACGTTCTCTCAGTTTCCGATGCCTCGCAATACCGCGGTCTTTAACGCGACGTTCAGCGGTGAAGGGATCGTGCGTTCGGCCGATATTAGGCAAGACACTCGCTACGGGAACAATCCGCCTCACGCAGGTATGCCGGAAGGTCATCTTCCCGTGCGCAGTTATCTGGCAGTGCCCGTCGTGTCCCGCACCGGTGATGTGATCGGGGGATTGTTCTTCGGGCACGCCGCTATTGACATGTTCAGCGAGGAATCGGAACGAGGGCTGATGGGGCTTGCGGGCGAGGCCGCCGTTGCCATCGACAACGCCCGCCTTTTCGAGGCCGCCCAACGCGAACTACAGGAGCGACGTCGGGCGGAAGACGCGTTAAGACAGTTGAACGCTCACCTCGAAGATCTTGTTAGCCAGAAGACGGATGAGCTCAGCCGCAACGCTGAGGCTTTGCGACAGGCTCAAAAGATGGAGGCAATTGGTCAACTGACCGGCGGCGTCGCTCATGACTTCAATAACCTGCTGCAGATTATCGTAGGCAATCTCGACACGCTCTTGCGAAATCTTCCGGCCGATGCAGGCCGGCTCCGTCGAGCCGCCGTGCAGGCGATGAACGGCGCCGGGAGAGCGGCGGCGTTGACACAGAGGCTCCTTGCCTTCGCAAGGCGTCAGCCGCTCGACCCGAAACCGGTCGATGCCAATACCCTCATTCGCGGAATGTCGGACCTTCTGCATCGAACGCTGGGAGAAATTTACCAGATCGAAATCGTTCTCGCTGGTGGCCTCTGGAAGACGGAAGCCGATCCGAATGCGCTGGAAAGCGCTCTTTTGAATCTCGCCATCAATGCGCGAGACGCGATGCCGGACGGCGGCAAGCTCACGATCGAAACCTTCAACGCGCACCTGGATGAGGCCTATTCCACAAATCATGCGGAGGTGATGCCAGGACAATATGTTGCGATATCGATCTCCGACACCGGGTCGGGCATGGACGTTGACACCGTCGCGCGCGCTTTCGAGCCGTTTTTCACGACCAAGGAACAGGGCAAAGGCACCGGGCTCGGACTGAGCCAGGTTTACGGCTTCGCCAAGCAGTCGAAAGGGCATGTGAAAATATATTCAGAGCTTGGCGAAGGGACGAGCGTCAAGATTTACCTGCCGAGACTGTTATCGGGGCAAGTCGAGGAGGAAACCATTGAACGGCTGCCGCTGCCCGAAGCAGCAGCCGGCGAAATCATTCTCGTCGTCGAAGACGACCCAGATGTTCTGGCCTATTCCGTCGAGTCTTTAAAGGAGCTAGGCTACCGCGTTTTGGAAGCCAAGGACGGTCCGACGGCTCTGCAGATCCTGACGGCTAACCAACCCGTGGATCTTGTTTTCACCGACGTCGTCCTGCCAGGCGGCATGAGCGGCGCGGATGTCATAACGAAGGCGCGGGAGGTCCAGCCTTTCGTGAAGGCTTTGTTTACGACCGGCTACTCACGCAATGCGATCGTGCACCACGGCCGCCTCGACAAAGGTGTCCATCTCCTTCAGAAGCCCTTTTCGCTGAAAGATCTTGCCGTGCGTATCAGAAGCGTTCTGGATCGCTGACATCAAACTCCTTCCTCTGGAGATGAACCTGATGTCGGCGACCTCACGTGCCGTGCGGAGAGGCGGCGGCATGCAATCCGAAGTCAGTCTTCCGGCAACACTCTCAGCGAATGGTTAGCAGCACGGTTTTGTATCGTTGCAAATTTCTTCCTTATAAGAGACACCGGCGACTCAGTTGGGCAAGGCTATGCCTGATATGGTCTAACGGAGTGCCGATGAAGTGTTCTGAAGCGCTGGTTCAAAGGCGATCGTGAAAGCGACAAGATTCCAGATAGGAGCGACAGAAACCGGGATACCAAGTGCGCGGCGACGGCGCTCTTCATAGCCACCCTTCCAAAGCCCTGATAACACGAGGACCTGAGGCTCCAGTTCGGGCCAAAGCTGGAGAAGGCATTGATCGTCTCCTGGCATCGGAGGAAGCCGGCTATATCGTCGGCCGCGAGCTGATCATCGATGGCGGGATGAGTAATCTTAGACATCCTAGGGGCCGCGGCGCCGTTGACGCCTCGGCCTCGTTATCTACCGCTTTCGACCAGCGCGCGGATAGCGGTCTCGAAGGTTGTCTCGCCCTTGCGGGATCCGGCCTCACCGCCATCGAACTCGATCCAGCCTTCGTTGAAGCCATCGAGCATGCGCATACGAGGTCCGGGGTTCTGCATGCCCTGACTGCGGAACAGGGCCTCCCAAGCATCTCTGTCGACCTTCTCGGCATGCACCGGACGGCCAAGCACCGTGGCAAAGGTTTTAGCCATCTGCAGCGGTGTGATGCGGTAATGACCTTCGAGTTCGATGATACGCTTGCCGGTCCAGTTCGCCTGCAGCATCTCTGCGGCAACGGCGCCGACATCGCGAACGCCCACCATCGGGACAGGCTTATCGAGAGGCTGCAGGAAGCTCGGCATCACGCCCTCGCGCGCCGCGGCGATATCCCACGCCGAGTTTTCCATGAACCACCCGGCGCGCAGAAAGGCGATCGGCATGGGCAGCGCGGACAGAGCCTTCTCGACGAGGCCAAGCTGCGTCAGCAGATTTTCTTCCTTCGCCTGAGCGCCGATTGTGGAAAGGCAGACGACTTTCTTCGGTGCAGCCTTCACCAGAGCCGTCTTCAGGGCTTCGATGATTATCTTTGCCACTGGAAAGCCCGATGCCGGATCGAAGGCGGGAGGGATCGACAGGAAAACGGCTTCCGCTCCGGCAAAGGCTGCACCAAGCGCCGCTGCATCCGTCATCTCGGCGATGGCTATTTCGGCACCGCGATCGCGCCAGCTTCCCGCCTTATCCGCATTGCGCATGCAGGCGCGAACTGGCAATCCGCGCTCCAGCAATTTCGCCCCGACAACGGCGCCGACCTGGCCTGTTATTCCGGTTACAGCAAACATGTTCGAACTCCTTTTGACAGCGGCGGACGCCGCGATGGCCAAAGATGCGCCAACGCCGCCTTTGACTGAACTGCGCTTTTGTCAGATAATTCGTGACTTAAAATCAGGAATTGAATGATGTTTGACGGACGATTGGTGAATGGGGTCAGCGTGCTGGCCGCCGTGGTCGAGAGCGGCAGCTTTGCGCGAGCGGCCGAGGCGCTGGGGCTGACGGCATCGGGGGTCAGCCGGGCGGTGGCGCGGCTTGAGAGCCGCATTGGCGTGCGCCTGCTCGACCGGACGACGCGATCGCTGCGGCTGACCGATGATGGCGCGCGTTTCTACGAGCAGGTCGTGCCGCTGCTTGGCGGCATCGAGGAAGCCGCCGCCTATGCTGCCGGAACGACGCAGGCGGTGCGCGGGCGGCTGCGAATCAATGTCGATCCCTATTTCTCCCGGCTGATCCTCGGACCGAAGCTCGGCGTCTTTCTCGACCGCTATCCCGACTTGCAGATCGAGGTGGTGACGCGCAACGAGATCGGCGATCTCGTGGCCGACGGCATGGATGTGGCGGTGCGCTTCGGCGAGATTCCAGCGAAGAGCTCGCTGATTGCCCGTCAGCTTTTTCGAACACGGGTGATCACGGTTGCGGCGCCCTCCTATCTCGCAAAGCATGGCACACCGAAGCTGCCGGCGGACCTCGCCTATCACACATGCATCCAATATCAGGATCCGCTGAGCGGCAGACCTTTCGAATGGGAGCTGCGGCGTGGCAAGAAGGTGGTGCCGATTGAGACCCGCGGCCGCGTCCTGGTCAACGATGCCGGGACGACGCTCGCCACCTGCCTTGCCGGGATCGGCATTGCCCAGGTCTTCTCGCTCGGTATGGAGCCCTATCTCAAGGACGGTCAGCTGGTCGATCTCTATCCGGATTGGCCGGACGAGACCTTTCCGCTGCACTGCTTCTATCCATCGCGCTTTCACGTGCCTGGCAAGGTCCGCGCTTTCATCGATTTCTGTGTCGAAATCATCGGCTAGATGTCGCGGCTGAGACTTGTTTGGCAGATGCCTGCGGCCTCGAAGAAGACATCCAATCACTCTATCGTCCGGCGGTTTCGCCTCGGGTGTTCATAGTGGCGTACGAACTGATTTCGCGAAGTCGTGGAGGAGCCGGTGATCACTTGCTCCTCCGGCAACGGTGGAACAACGCCACAGAGTACTTCAGTCACCCGGCCCCCCTGCAGCGGACATGTCCATCCAGACTGCCTCCCAGACATGCCCGTCGGGATCGTCAAAACTGCGATTGTACAGGATCCCAAGCCTGCGCAGGATTGATGTCGGCTTGTCCGCCATGTGAGGCGGCAGCCTCGTTCATCTGATCGACCGAGTCACGGCCCTCGTAGGAGATCGCGAGCATCACTTCACTTGACGTTGTCGGCGGGATCGGTCGGTTGGTGAAACCGCTCCTCTTGGAGTGGGTCAGGAGCATGACGTTAAGGCTTTGGCCCGCGCCAAGTCCGTCACTGGCATGTTCACAAAAAGCATCTTGGTCATCGCAACTCCAGAAACTGGCAGAGACGAAAATTGCGCCAAGATCGACGGGGGTAGCGGTTCGCGCTTGAGTTGGATCTGCTGTTATCGGCATGATTGGCCTCCAGAGAGTTTTCTAGCGATCGCACTCTGCCGCTGCGCAGGCCTCTACCCACCCCTGATGGGATCTCAAGAGCATAGTTCACGAGGTCAGCTTGCGACCCCACTGCTAAAATTCCACCCCGCCTGAACGCGACCAAACAGGGTGATGAACAGAATTTCTCGATTGCTAAACAGGCTGACAGCTGCATCGCTCAAACCACGATTTCTATTTCATGAAGTCTTCTCTCACCAATGGCTTTGGACGGTTCCCATCGATGTCAACGACCCCGTATTCTCGTGCCAGCTCTGCAACGACATGCGGGCGGCCTGACTTTTCCAGCAAGGCGCTGTCGTTCCAAAGTCTTGCAATCACGCGGCCGACGAAACGAGGCGATTCCGAGTTGGACAGATCCATGAATTCGGCAGCGCGCATCACCGCTTCGGTTCGTACCAAACCAGGATAAAGTGCAAGAGCCGAGACGCCATGCGGCATCAAATCATGCGCACAATCAGCAGCGAGTTTGTTTGCACCGGCCTTAGCGACGCCGTATATGGCGTTGCCTTCGAAGAGTTCGGCTGCCCAGAAAGAGATGTTGACGATTAGGCCGCTCTTCCTCGCGATCATTGCACCGACCGGATCCGGCGCCATGGCGCAATCCGTGCCTTATAGCTCGCTGCCCTACGCCGCGGGCGCCGATCCGCCGATGGCAATCGGTTTGCGGCGCAAACGGATTATCGCGCTGCCGACCGATGCATAAAACCCGTCCATGTCGACATGAACCATTTTTTTCGCACGGCGGTCGGCTCATATCTGTCGGCTTTAGGGATCGCGATGTGATCGGCGTTAAAATTCACGCCGAAACAAAATGAAAACATAACAGAGCGGGATATCAACCGTTACGATGTGCACGGTGTCGCGGTGCGCGAAACCAGCAGCCACCAGATGTGGAATTGGCGCAGCTCCTCGCTGCTTTCACAATTGGCAGGAATCGTGCGATGATTGCGCTGTCCTGCCGACAGGAGTTGCCATGAACCCCAACACCCACAACCGCCTTGTCCTGGAATTCATGGCCATGCGCGCCATGAAGATCACTGACAGCGTGCCGGTCGATACCATCATGGACTATGGAATCGACAAGGGGCTCAGCTTGGGCGAAGTGGAGGCCGCGTTAATTCACGCCAGCACCCAGGAGTGGATTTTGCTGGTTGGATCGAATGTGCATCTGTCGCAAGCTGGATATGCGGCGATCGGGCCAGCGAACGACAACTCGCTTTCCGGCTAATTCTCTCGCAGCAGCGCTAACTCAGACATGTTGCCTTCCGCGCTTTCATCCCAGGATTTCTTGGCGATGAAGTGGGGCAGGGCTTCACAAAACTGAAGTGCGCAGTCATGCGGAGCCTTTCGGCTTCTCGCTCATGCCAAAGACCGCGGTAGTCCTGGACCTCGTTACTTGATCAATTGCTGGACCAGCGGCATTAGATCGATTCTGCCTGGCCATCGCCGATACCCTCGAAATAACCGCCTTCATCGCAGCCCTTGTCGCTGTTACGCAAGGTCCGGATGGGCGGTGCGAAGCCAAAGTTATTTAGCTGCATTTTAGGGATCAGCCCAGATCGGGATTAACTACCAGCTCAACCAGAGCTTGCGTTGCGGGGTGGATTTCGCATGTTATGGGCCATGCCGACCCATCGCTCATTGCCGCCAAGAGATGCTACCAGGAAACAGGGTCGCCCCCGGTTCACGATGGAGGCGCTCTATCTAGCTGTCATCGCGGGAGGCGTAGTTGGATACTTCGGCGTCGAAATAGCAGCTGCGCCATTTGCCTACTTTGCCAGTCGCTGCAATATCAAAGGCAATGTGAGCATCGGCAGCGGTGAGCGGATCTATCATGTGCCGGGGCAGGAGTATTACGATGAAACCAAGATATCTCCTCAGTACGGCGAGAGGTGGTTTTGCTCGGAAGCTGAAGCCCGTGCTGCCGGCTGGCGGCGGGCGGGCAGGTAGCGCGGATTGCGGGCAAATCGGTGCCGAAAACCTAATTCTGTCGTGTGGTCTTATCGCACCGAAAGCGGCCGCGTCCGAGTTAATGATGGCCCGCGTCTGCACCTTTTCGACACCGTCGTCACGGAGGAACTCTAGAGCCGCAGCGCCAACTTGCCCACGCTGACCGGTCCTCCAAGCACAATCGCATTTGACCCTCTCCCTCAGTTTTGGCGGTCGGCTTTACGTCGGGATCTCACATACAGCCGCATGGACACACGATGGAAAACTGTGCGAGCGCCACGACGATACCGAGGTGCACACGATTGAATGAAGTTCGTTATGTATTTCGGGGACAAAGCCCCGACGAGATATTCCGGATTGTACGCTTGTATCGAGGTTTGTTGTCGGGGCAGGGATTCGAACCCCGCGTCACAGCTCGAAAGCTGGAAGCAACCTCGGATACCCGAGGGATAGGGAGAGCGCCACGCTCCGATTACGCTTACGCCCGACTAAACCATTAACTCATTGGCCCTTGCGATTGTTCCTGATAGGGTGGCCTTGGGGGTCACAAAGCACAAGATTGACGAGTGTCTCCACATATCTCGGATCCTTTCCAACGAACGTTCATGCACCGGCGCACGCCTGCGGCGAGGTCAGTGCACTGAGTCGGAAGATGGGGCGTGATGCGAGTAGCGGCGAGCCCGACATACCTCCCGATTTATCGTCGCCATCTCCTCGACCGATTGGCCGCCGTGGTCTTAGAGGCCGCATCGCAAAGAAACGACGAAGCCTGATCGTCCCACTCCACCTCGTAGTACCGATACCATTCACGGACAGCTTTCGACATGATGCGATAGCCGTTTGAAGTGTCCCTTGTCATTGGAAGACCTCAGAAAGGCTTCTGCTTAGACGTGGCGGAATCGCCGGTTGATTGGCCTTGAGAGCATTGGAAACGGATCAATGCCGGCGGGTATCTAGGCAAAAGGAAGAAGGCGCTGGCTCGAATGGAGGCGGCGGAATGAAGGGGCGGGCATAGTCTCAAAGCTCACATGAGGATTTCGCCGTCAAGATCAATCATTGTTTCATAGCGTGCTCCTTTCGGTCGTATCGGATCCATGGTCTGAGCCAGATTGCATGACGCGGCACGTTTCCGTCGCCGTTGCAAACTCACATACGGTTGCCGTTCGTTCGTAGCACCACTATCCCGCTTGCGTTGCGGCAAAAGACCGTGGATCGATGGTTCAAATCCTTTCAAGGCAATAGACGGACATTCCATCTGGTTCCCTATCGTCTCTCTGGTTATACCGTTTTTGAAAAACAGTATAACGCCGAAGCCAGGGGCGCCTGCGGTGAATGCAGCCGCAGGGAAACGACTGCTTCTTCGAAGGCTTGATCCGTCACTGGATATGGGCGTTGGCAGAAATGTACGGTTCGGGAGATCCATTCTGCCAGTCATAGCCGTTGTCAGAGCTCAGATAATCGTTATCCCAGCTCGCCGCCCGTATCCTCGAATTTCCAAAACAAGGTTTGGATCCGAACTGACATCGATGCAGTCCACAACGTCAAAGTCGGCTTCGTGAACGCGGTCGCCGAAAAAGATCACGCAGCTGTTCGGATCGCATCGCCGTGAGGTCCAGACGAGGCCATCCACGTCGGGGTATGCGTTGTGGATCGCACTCGCCCACAACACCGTCTTCCTATATGTCGACTTCGGCGTCTCGATCAGATTGGCGCGCGAAATGCGCCACGCCTTGAGGTCGGGCGCGTAGAGGCTAACGACCCTCAGGTCCCTCTTCGGCCGGATCCGGCTGGTACTGCGGGCCAGGACGGTCGCCAGCCGAACTGTCTTGAAACGGGCGCTCGGGGCGATGTCGTGAAAAATGCTCTCAAAAGCGGCGGCCTCGCGCGTCGTGGCCGCGTAGAGCGACGGCACGCACAGGCTGGCAGCATCGTCGAACGGTGCAAACCGCGTGGGCTGCCCTCGGCACGGATTGAACTCGCCTGCACGGAATGCGGTCGCATGGGTGCGATGGAGCGTGTCTCCAGCTGCAACTGTTTTGACATTGACCGACGCGAAGGTGGAAGGCGGCGGCGGAACCTTCGTTCCCATCAGCCGACTACCTCCTCATGCTCATGCCTCGCAGCCGTTTCGAGCGCTTCAACGTCATCGAGCCGGTCGATGGGCTCATCGTCATCCAGCCATCCGTTGGCAGTGACAAACCAAAGCGCCCTTTGCCAATTGGTCATGGATGCAGGAAGTGTCTGAAGCACTCGCTTAATTGCCGGATGCGGTCGACCGTCCTCAAACTGAAAGGCGGGAAACAACTCGCTTCCGCGGTATGAAAGCGAGAAAATATCCCCGTTCTTCTTCCAGCGCGCCGCCGTGGCGTAGCTGTTCTTTGCGTTGGATCCCGCAAGTTTATTGACGTCGGTGCTGCTTAAGTGAGGGACTTCAGCCATAAACCGATCGCGCAAATCGACGTTGTCGGCGGCCAGGATCCCGCGTGCCCTTTCCAGGTCATCGGGCAGCAGGACTTCCGCCAACTTCCCGATTGCCGCTTCGAGGCGTGCCTCATCGACCGTCTCAGTCACCCGCACTAGTGTTTCCGTGAATGTTCTCACGGATTGACGCTCAGCGTCCGAGAGTTCCGGCTGGAGCCGAAGGACGACGGAGCGGCCAAGCGCGGTCGCAGCCATGGCGTTGGCAAGCTCCGTCAATCTTGGGCCAAGGTCGCCGAAGGGGAGGCGGCCGGCAACCATCGTCGAGGCCATGATCTTGGCAATCTCCTTCGACAACTGGGAAAACAGGGCCTTCTCGTCCTTTTCCGACAAGCCGACGGAGCGCATTTGATCTGGCAGGAGCGACTCTTCAAAGCGGAACAGCATGGAAGTCTCGTGATACAAGTGAGAAGGGTAGGTATATAACTAATATCACGTGATGTCGAGTTGAAGCCTAGGCCTAGCCGAATTCCGAATTCCGGTCTCCTCCGAGCCTGTTGGCGGCTTGGGACGGCCACCCATGTCCGGCGCGGCAGAAATCTGGTCGGCTTCGAAAGGCTGGAAGCCGCTTCCGATTCCTGACCCTAACGCGACGCGGCAACTCGTTTGCTCGCCTCATCGGGTGATACCGATCGAAAGATCGCATGGATGCTATAGCAGCTACTCCTGGCCGACTTGTGTCTCTGGAGGCGGTCTCAGAGAGTTGCTGCGGACAAAATCCACGAAGGCACGCAGCGGCGGCGGCATTTGACGCCGGCTGGGATAATAAAGGTGAAAGCCGGGGAAGGGAGGTGTCCAGTCGTCAAGCATGCTGACCAGCCGGCCCGCGACGAGATATTCCGCCACATGATGATCGAAGAGATAACTGATGCCGATGCCATCAAGTACAGCCCGCAGCATAAGGTCGTTGTCGGTGGTGCTGAGTGGCCCCGAGACGGCCACTTCGAGCTTCTCGTCGCCGCGTTCGAATTCCCAGTGATAGAGGCTGCCATCTGTCGGCCAGCGGGAGGCGACGCAAGAGTGGTCGCGCAGGTCGCGCGGCGTTTGCGGCATGCCGTGGCGCCCGATGTAGTCGGGCGAGGCGATGACGACGAGCCGCATTTCACCGCCGAGCTTTACGCTTACCATGTCTTTTTCCACCATCTCGCCCAGTCGGATGCCGGCATCGAAACGACCGGCGACGATATCGGAAAGTTTGTCATCCACGATAATGTCCATCATGATCTCGGGATAGACTGCATTGAAGGGAGCAATCAAAGGCGCCAACGTGTGGACGATCGCGACCCTAGGTGCGTTGATGCGCAGGAGACCGGCAGGCCTGTCGCGCAGCGCCGACACATCCGCTACCGCTCGGTCGAGATCGGCAAGCGCCGGCAATAGCCGGGAAAGCAACCGCTGCCCAGCCTCGCTCGGCGCCACACTACGCGTCGTGCGGTTGAGCAGCCGGATACCCATCCGTTCTTCGAGCGTGCGGATCGTCTGGCTGAGTGCGGAAGCCGACATGCCGAGCCTTGCGGCCGCGCGGGCAAAATTGCCGTGTTCGGCAACTGCCGCAAAGGCCCTGAGTTCTGCATAGTCGCTGCCGCGCATTATGTACTCTTTTCTAAATAACTCATGCTGATAATGTAGCATTGTGGTGAGTGTCGGCAAGGCGCATCTTCTGTCTGCAACACAGGAGATCTATCCATGTCAGATAAAACAACCAACACACTGTCTCTTGACCGCTATCGTCTCCTCGGCCGTTCTGGCTTGCGCGTCTCGCCGCTCTCGCTCGGCGCCATGACCTTTGGAACCGATTGGGGCTGGGGCGCCGATGAGCAGGAATCGCGTCGCATGTTCGACGCCTATGTCGATCGCGGCGGCAATTTCATCGATACTGCCAACCAGTATACGGGCGGCACGTCGGAAAGACTCGTCGGTCGCTTTGCCGAGGGCCGCCGCGACGAGCTTGTCATCGCCACCAAATATACTATCACCTCGCGCCCGAAGGATCCGAACTCCGGCGGCAATCACCGCCGCAGCATGGTTCGCTCCGTCGAAGACAGCCTGAAGCGGCTGAACACCGATTATATCGATCTCTTTTATCTGCACGCCTGGGATTTTACGACCTCCGTCGAGGAGGTCATGAGGGGGATGGACGATCTCGTCCGTGCCGGCAAGATCGTCTATGCTGGCATTTCCGACACGCCGGCCTGGCAGGTAGCGCGCATGCAGACGCTGGTCGACCTGCGCGGCTGGGCGCCGCTGGTAGCACTGCAGATCGAATACAGCCTGATCGAGCGCACGGTTGAGCGTGAGCTGATCCCGATGGCGCTTGAACTCGGCCTCGGCGTTATCCCCTGGTCACCGCTCGGCATGGGCGTTCTTACGGGGAAGTACAGCCGCTCCGATCTTGACATCGGTGCCGGCACAGCAAGTGCGGTCGGCACCCGCAAGAATGTGGCGGCCGGCAACGGCTCGCTGACCGAGCGCAGCCTCGGCATCGCCGATGTCGTGAAGCAGGTTGCGGACGAAATCGGCAAGACGCCGGCGCAGGTGGCGATCGCCTGGACGCTTACCAACCCTGCCGTGACTTCGCCGATCATGGGTGTGAAGACGATAGCCCAGCTCGAAGAAAATCTCGGTGCGCTCGATGTCATATTGTCTGATGAGCATTGCACTCGCCTCGCCGAAGCCAGCGCCATCGCTCTCGGCTTCCCGCATGATTTTCTCGCCAAGCCGTTGACGCGCGGCGTCATGTTCGGCGAAGTGACCATCGAGCCCCGGCGCTGAGACAACCAGTCGGCGCATAAAGGCGCGGCGGTGGTCGAACAATCGAACACCGCCGCAGTTCCAGTTGAGCATGGACGCGGAAATCGGAGCGGCTCGCGCGGCGGTTTCATGCCATCCCCATGCCCGCGACGAGCTGCGCACCTCCCTTCGGCAGCGCCTTGATCCGGTCGATTGGTTGGAGCACCCGATGTCTTTCATCGAGTCGCAGCGGCATCTTGTGCGCCGGGCACCCAAAAGCCCAATTGTGGGATTTTGCGCACCGGCCGTGCGTGATGCTCGCGACCTTGGTGTCGAAATTCGTTCCCTCTGTATCAATTCCAGCCGAGGGGACTGAACGCTCGAGCGACCGACGATGACAGCCGGTTCGCTCTACGGCGAGGTCTCCCCGCTATGGTCAAAAGTGGCATGTCAGGTTGCAGGGCCGGCTCGCTTTGTTTGCAGCTTACCATTGTCGCAAGCGCCTTTAGGGTGTCTGCGCCCTCTATCGATCATCTCGTCACAGTCTAAGGACGAGCGGTCAGCCAGATGGCGCTCGAAGAGTTACTGTCGTCTTCGATCGCGGTGCTCCCTTTGGGCAGGCGCAAGGATAGCATGGGATTCTGCACGGTTCAGCGTGTTGACCAATTCTTCGGCTTCATCGACGGTAAGCATGTCCATAACGAAGCCATCGACGAGAGCTTTCCGGTCTGAAACCGTATCGATTACCGTCCAGTAGATGTTGAGGTTCTTCTGCAGGGCGTATCTCTGGTTTTGCATGGATGATACCTTTCTTCAATCTTTCAGTTACTCGCATTGCGTCAACTCCGATGAGCGTCCATCCCATGGTAGGTGCACGGACCCGACGCAGATTCTTGCACCGAGGCGCACGTCCGTCCTGTCTCTGCATATTTTTTCAGCTGGGAAGAGGATAAAGCCGGCGGCCTTCGGAGCGTATTGCCGAATGAGATAAGCGACCAGCCGAATTGGCGCCCCGACTATCCACCCGTGCCAGACGCCCGATACTTTGGTCTAGATATGCGAGCCTACCTGACCCACGCCGGCTTCGTCGTCAATCCGAGGCTGTCCGCCATCCGGACCAGATCAACGAGAGATCTCGCCTGCATCTTCTGCATGACGTGGCCGCGATGAACCTTGACGGTCACCTCGCTCAGGCCAATCTGAGCAGCGATTTGCTTGTTGACGCTGCCCGCGACCACCAGGTTCATGATCTCGCGCTCGCGCGGCGTCAAGGAATCATAGCGCGACTGAAGCTCGGCAATGAGAGCGACTTGCTGCCTGCGAGCGCAATCGAGCTCGATCCCGGCATAGGCGGCATCGAGCAATTCCTGCTCGCGCAGCGGCTTCGTCAGGAATTCGATAGCGCCGGCTTTCATCGCCCGAACAGAGATCGGAATGTCGCTGTGGGCACTGATAAAAATGACCGGAAGCTCAATTCCAAGGGACGTGAGCATGCTCTGAAATTCCAGGCCGCTCCGCCCCGGCAGCCTGACATCGAGAATGATGCAGCCCGGAACGTCAGGGCGCTTGCTATCCAAAAACTCCTGGCTGGAAACGAATGTCAGTACCTCAAGTCCAACCGAGCGCAGGAGATCGCCGAGGCCTTCGCGGACGGACGCGTCATCATCAATGATGTAGACAATCTCCTTCATCCATGTCCCCAAGTTTTGCGCCGGTCAGGCGGCGCCCCGGACATGGATGCATTATTTCTCGTCAGTTGGTAATGTAAACTGAAAAATGGCACCGTGAGGCGCGTTTGGCGTGGCCCAGAGCTGGCCTTTGTGAGCCTCTATGATCGAACGACTGATCGTCAGTCCCATGCCCATACCCTTGGGCTTGGTACTGTAGAACGCCTCGAATATATCGCCGATCTTCGCGAGGTCGAGGACAGGTCCGCTATCGCGGACTGCCACTAAAACGGTATTGGGGGCTGCCTTTTCAGTGCTTACGATGAGTTCGCGCGCTCCTTTTGGCATCGCCGCCATCGCGTCGTTGGCGTTCATGATAAGGTTCAGGATCACCTGCTGGATTTGCACTTGGTCCCCGACGATCGGGGGCAAGGCGTCGGAGAGGTTTGTACGAAGCGACACCGCACTGCGTTCGAGGTCCGTAGACACCAGCCCAATCGTCTCGGACACGATATCGTTGACGTTCAGCCGGTCCCTGCGTTCGGGTGATTTCTTCGCCATTGCCCGAATCCGGTCGATGACCTCGGATGCGCGAAAGGCGTCGCTGATCATGCGCTCGATGGCGCGACGGGCGGAGACGATGTCACGGGGATCCGCGTCGAGATAGCGAAGGCAGGCATTGCCGCTGCTGACCAGCCCGGTGAGCGGCTGTCTGACCTCGTGGGCGATGGAGGCTACAAGTTCTCCCATAGTGGTCAATCTGCTGACATGGGCAAGTTCTGCTCGCGCTAGCTGAATAGCATCCTCGGCTTGCCTGCGGTCGGTGATGTCACGCGCCAGCGAAAGACGGAACCATTGCTCTTCCTGTCGGAATTTGCCGACGCGAACCTCGACCGGAAACGTTGTTCCGTTCTTACGTCGGTGGAGCGTTTCGAAAGTCATTGGCCGCCCTGCGTCGACGCGATCCACCAATGTCGCGAGCGCCTGTTCGTCGATAGCTCCGTCAAAGTCGCGCGGGTGCATGCCAATCAATTCCTCCCGGCTGTAACCGAGGCTTTCACAGGCTTGGCGGTTGACGTCTATGCAGGTCAGATCGTCGGTATGGAGGAAAAAGGCATCGGTGGCATGGTCGACGAAGGTCCGAAAGCGCGTTTCGCTCGCTCGCAGCCTTTCCTCGGCTCGCTTGCTCTCGGACAGGTCGAGCACGAAGGCCACGGCTTGGCTCCCGGCCCCCTCGAAACTTGCCTCGCCGATCATCACCGGTACGTGACCGCCGTCCTTTCGCCGGTACACCTTTTCAAAGGGGCGGACGCTGCCGGTCACTCTCAGCTCGGTCTCGGTTTCGACGTCACGCTCGCGCCATTCCGGCGGTGTCAGCTCTTTCTCGAGCAACTGACCCGCCAAGAGTTCGTCACGGCTGTAGCCTACCATTTGCAGGAACGCCTCGTTGGCCTCGATAATCCGACCGCCGATATCTCGGATAAAAATTCCGATGATGTTCGCTTCGACAAGCCGGCCTATTCGCGCTTCACGTTCTGCCAGATCGCGGTAAAGTCCGGTGATTTCGAGCGTGCTGGCAGCTTGCGAGGCGATCAACTTCAACACCGGAATGCGCCCCGGCGCGAAGACACGGCCCGCCAGAGTGTTTTCCAGATACAGCGCACCGATCAGCTTGGCGTGGTTGATCAGCGGCAAACAGAGAATGGATCTGGCCGCGCGATGGCGGATATAGGGATCGGCCGCAAAGGCGTTTTCAGCCGAGGCATCGTCGAGGCTGACGATTTCGCGCATACGCAGGACGTAGTTGAGAACTGATTCCGGCATCACGCCGGCGATGGCCTCATTGCGCAACTCTATGTGGACCGCTTCGCCGCGGATCGTCGCCTCAGCGGCAATCCGCGGTTCGCCTCCACGCGACAGGATCAGAAGACCACGTTCGGCTCCCGCCTGCTCGACGGCCATTCGCAGCACCGTATCGATCAGCTTCTCGACGACGATTTCGCTGGAGACTGCTTGCGACACCTTGATGACGGTGGCGAGGTCGAGATGCTCGATCGGCGCTTCGATCGTGCTTGTTGCAGCCGGTGCCGATTGTCCATCCCGCAGTTGGGGGTAGGTTTCTTCGAGCTGCCGTACCTTGCCGTCGGCTCCCCAACTGAGATAACAGCGACGGGCGTTTTGAAGATAGAGGCGAGCAATCTGATCGAAGCCGCGCGCCCGGTAAAAGGCGGACGCGCGCTCATAGGCGATCGCTTCATCCTGTGGGAGCGCGTGCGCATGCGCCAACTGTATCGCCTGTTCATAGAGGCGCTCGGCATGCAACTCACGGTTTCCCAAGCGGGCGATCTCTGCGGCAAGCAATGTTGCGCGGCTTGCGAAATTCTCCGGGCAGTGCGCGGCCCAAGTGTCGAGCTGCCGGCGGTGAGCGTGTATGGCCTTGCGATAGAGAGCTGTTTCGGGGCACGATCCTTGCAAGGCAGAGGCCAATGAAAGGCCGGTGTAGAAGTGATATTCCGCCCGCTCGAAAATTGCGGGAGTCATCCAGAGGAGGCTTTCTGCTTTCGCCGCTGCCGAAAGTGCTGTGAGGGTGTCCCCGGCAAATACACATGCCTGTAGCTTGCGGATCCAGTACAGGCAACTGCCCGGCTTGCCGTCGGTCTTAAGTTCGAATTGCTGCTCGTCGAACCCTTCATCGTTGAAGCATCCGAAGATTGGCGTCAGCCCGCGAAGCGTTCGGATGAGTTGGAGCTGCCCGCTGATGAAACCGACGGCGACTCCGAAGCCGGCCTGACGCGCGAAGTCCAGGCCGGCTTCCGCATCGCGCTGAACCTGCGAGAGGGGCTCGCCAGCGGCCAAAAGATAAGTCACAAGGTTATTCCGGCTTAAGACGGCGTAGGTGAGATCGCCGACCTGCTGTGCCGTTTCGAAGACGCGCTGCGCAAGCGCACGGCCGGTGCGGACATGACGCGACGACGATTTCGCAAGGTTACCGAAGGCAAGGTAGACTCGTGCCTTCAGGCGTTCCATTCCAGGCTGTTCCGTCAGGTCCAGTCCGAGCAGGCCGAACCGAAAACCGGCTTCATAGTTGCCAAAATAGGGCCCGAGCACCGTGCCCACAGCAGTGAAGGCATAAGGCGATGTGTCGCTGTTGCCGTGCTTGAGGCTGATGTTGCCCATTCGCCCGATAACGAGGCAGCGCAGATTCTCGTTGGTAAACAGGGCCGGAGTAACAAGTGAAGTCAGAACGTCCATGGTCGCGAGCGCGACCGGATCCGCCATAGAGGGCGAGTTAAGCAACGCTTCGATAGGGCGGCCCCCGAGTTGTCGCCAAAGCCGCGCGTATTCCTGGCGCACCTGGCTCCTGGTCGGGCGGGACGACCACGAAATGCCGACCCGGTGCAGGTAGTCGAGGCCGAATATGATGGCCTGATCGCTACGACCCAGGCTCATGAAAAGATCGACGCGCAGGCGCGTGACGCGGGCCAGATCGGCGAGGCTGGTGGCTCGGCTTGCCAATTCCGCGAGGCGGGCCTGCGCCTCCGCCGGTGCCCCGGTCAAGAATTCGCATTCGGCCCTGTGGAGTTCGAGGGCGAAAGCGAGTTCGTATCGGCGCTCCCAGGCGTCGTTCGGCAGGTAAGCCGCACCCGTGCCGGCATAGGCCAGCGCCGCTTCGTAGGCAGCCGACGCCTTGGCGCGGCGAGTGGCAAGCAGGTTCAGGTCCGCGAGACGCTCGCGCTCTTCGCCGGACGCGATGAGCGCGCCGCCGCAGTTGAGTTGGCCGACGATCTCGAAAATATTCTCCTCGAGTGCCTGCGGCGGCGTATGCATCAGCAGGAGGCGGCCAATGGAAAGATGCGCTGCCGCCCGCTCATCTTCAGGGATCATTCCATATGCGGCCTCCTGGACACGATCGTGCAGGAAGCGGTATGATGACCCCTCTTCAAGCAGCACGAGTCCGGCCCGCGCCGCGGCCCAAAAGGCTGCATGAACCGCGTCGTGATTTTCGCTCCTGATCAGGGCCAGGGTATCAACCGCCGCGCGATTGCCGAGACATGCTAGCATGTTGAGGGCAGCCTGCGTGGTATCGGGCAGTCGTCGCAGCTTGCTTAGCATAAGATCCACGACGTTATCGGTATAGCCTTTGGCTCTTATGCGATCGAGATCCCAATCCCAGTGCGTCTGTTCGCGATTGAATTCGAGCAGGCCTTCGTCCGGCAGCGTGCTCAGGAACTGGAGCGCGAAGAAGGGATTGCCTCCGCTCTTTTTGTGTACTAGCCGCGCAAGCGGCTGGACACGCTTGCTTCCGCAATGAAGTGCGTCGGCCAGCATCCGGGTTAGATCTTCCAGCCTAAGCGGTGTCAGTACGATTTCATGGACTTGGCCACCGGCCTCCCGGATCGCTGTCAGCCGGCGGATCAGCGGATGGGTGGACGATACCTCGTTGTCGCGATAGGCGCCAATGAGTAGCAGGTGATGCATATCCTGCTGGGTGCACAAATCTTCAAGCAGATCGAGCGTTGCTGCGTCCAACCATTGGAGATCGTCTAGAAACAGCGTGAGCGGATGTTCTGCTGTGGCAAACACTCGCAGTAGGCGCCTGATGTTCAATTGGAAGCGGCGTTTGGCGTCCTGAGGAGGCAGATCCGTAACCGCCGGGAGCCGGCCGATGAGAGATTCAAGTTCCGGAATAAGCGTTACCATCAGCCGACCGCTCGCGCCCAGTTCTTCGGTCAAAGCAACGCGCCAGGGCGCGAGTTCCGCTTCACTCTTGCCCAGAAGCACTCGGACGAGGCCTTGCAGGGCCTGCGCTAGGCTCGCATAAGGAATGTTACGCTGGTTCTGGTCGAATTTGCCGGCGGCAAACAGCCCACGCGGCGGCACGAGCGCGCGGTGGAGCTCATTCACGACCATGGATTTGCCCACGCCGGCATGACCCGAAACCAGCACCAGCGTCGGCCCGGCACCCGCGACGACCCGGTCGAATGCGGAGGTTAGGGCGGCGATCTCGCGTTCGCGGCCGTAGGGCCGCTCGGAAATCACCAGTCTGTCCGGCACATCGCGTGTCCCGAGCGGAAATTCTGCGATCCGCCCATACTTCTCGCTCTCGACGAGGGCACGTCGCAGATCCGCCTCTAGCCCGGCGGCCGTCTGGTAGCGTTCCTCTGCGTTCTTGGCGAGCAGCTTCATTACGATTGCCGAGATAACGCCTGGTAGCTCTCTTACACGCTCGGACGGCGGCACCGGTCGCCTGGCAACGTGGCAGTGCACCCATTCCATCGGCTCCGAAGCAGTGAACGGCAACTGGCCGGTGATCATTTCGTAGAGCGTGATGCCGACGGCGTAGAGGTCACTGCGCGAATCCACCGATCGGTTCATGCGGCCGGTCTGTTCGGGCGCCATGTATGCGAGGCTGCCAGCAATGACCTCAGGGGGCTCGACGGCCTGGCGTGCACGAGCAAGATGCGACGCCACTCCGAAGCCCGTGAGACGGACCCGCCCTTCCGCCTCGTCCGCCAGTATATTCGCCGGCTTGATGTCCCTGTGAATGAGGCCGCATCCGTGAGCCTTGCCGACTGCCGCCGCAATGCCCTTGGCAAGACGCAAGAAGACAGTGAGTTCGGCGGCCATGCCATGGCTGTGCCGTCCCATCAACTGCGGCAGGGGCACGCCGCCGCAATCTTCGAGGACCAGCACGATACGACCATTTTCCGTTGTGAAATCCAGCGGTTTGGCTGCCCACTCCCGCTCGAGTTCGTCTCTCAGGCGATATTCGTGGGCCAGTCTGTCGAGGCTGGTTCGACTGGGATGTTCGGCTGCAAGCTGCACCCTCAGAACGGCTTTTGATGCGCCGTTGCCGCTCCGGATCAGCACTCGTGTGAAGATGCGATCGCCGTCACTCCAGGACGATTGTGGCTCGTGGTACCGAAGGTTAGTTGAAGTCTGCTGGCCGATCGACGCGAGAGCGCGCTTCCGTCCGAACATGTTCTTCCTGGTCTTCTGCTCATCCTTGACCGTGTCGTCCATGGCACACCGCTCGCTTCGATGCCGCCCGCATATCATCTGAGGTGCAGGCATCGCAGATCCAATCAAGCTTCACCGACTTTCCTCTCATGTCAACGAGCCTATGCTTCGGATTGTTGAGGCGGTCGCATCGCTGCTGACCTTCCCCCGACGCAGGTTCCGGGGATGCTGTTAAGGCAGTTCCGCGAAGAGCAAAGCTGCGGCAATGTGGTTGCATGCTTTAAGAGGCGCCGCGCCGGCAAGGGTGAAGGTCTTGCGGTCAAGCAAAACGCCGGCGCGGCAAAGTCGGCCCGTGATGGGAGGGCGTTTCTTTTAGGGCCGCTGCAACATTAACTCTGCCTGGAGCACCCTCGCTATTATGCCGAAGTATATTTGTTTAGCCCTTTCGCCCGATTTCCTAAACCAGACCGATTCTTCCCTGCCGACCTCCTCGTGCAGAAGTCATGCGATTTGCTGGCGCAGCGCGTTCGATCAGCGGACCGCTCTCGAATTGGCGCGCACGGTACGGCACGCTGCCGAGTAGATGAAGGGCCTTGAGGCAAATCGTCGGGAGCGCCTGCTGCAAAGGTAAAACACTTCCGAATTTCTCCGAAACCCAGTTCGAAGTAGCTGCAGCGTAGGACTGCGACAGCATCCCGTTCCTTGCGCATACGTAAGGATGTTCGAGTATCGCAAATGTAGGTCGAAACAACTGGACCTGCCAGTGGCATAGGCCTAGTTTGCGACCTGTATCGGAGGCCCCTTCATGCTGCAGGGGTCAACACGAAACGAAGCTCTCGCTGACGACATCGGCCTCGCGTTAAAAGAAGGTTGAACCCGATCCTGCCGAAACACCGCCTCATCCTTCTGCGCCACGCGAAGTCCGCCTGGCCCGACGGTGTTGCCGACCGTGAACGGCCATTGGCGGATCGCGGGCGCAAGGCAGCCCCCGTCATCGGCGCTTATATGGTGCGCGAAAAGCTGATCCCAGATATCGCCCTCGTCTCGCCGGCCCGCCGGGCGCAGGAAACCTGGAAGCTCGTCCGCAGGGCTCTTTCGAAAAAGGTCTCGGAAGTCGAAGCGGCCGATATCTACGAGGTGTCGGCCGAGCGCATGCTCGATGTGATCCGGGCCGTCGAACCTGGCATCCGCACGCTGCTCATCGTCGGTCACAATCCCGGTATGGAGAATGCGGCCTCGCTTATCGTGGCGGACGGCAATGCCGATGCCATGTGGCGTATGCGGGAGAAATTCCCGACGGCGGGACTCGCCGTCATCGACCTCGATCTCGACGGATGGGACGAGATTGCGGCTGGCACCGGTTATCTCGAGCGGTTTATAACCCCGCGATCCCTTGGAAAATAAGGCCACTTTCCGGTTTGAACTTGGGGGACATGGTGTAGGGCCCTGGTTCTACCCCGCGCCGGTTCCGAACGGGCCGCTCACGGTTCGACAACGGCGAATTGGTCGCAGAACCTATTCTCGTCAACGAAGCGATGGTGGACCGTCGGAGCGCCATCTGTCACCACGAACTGGCGTCCGATTTCCATTGGTCCTCTCTCTTCTTTCCACACTTTCTGAAAGGAAGAACTTCATCTCTCGAGCTTCCTAACATTGGTATGGTCTACACGGAACCAACCGGACGACCGGGCGTTTTTGGGTCGCGGGATTGGAGGTCGAAATGGCAAAGAAAAATAGCATTCCGAAGAAAATCGCTGGTTACAAGGTACCGAAAGCCCTTCGCAAGTCTTCCCTGATTAACGGATTGCTCGGGAGCGACATTGGTAGAGGCATCCTCGCCAATGCTCTGACGGCAGCTGCGGGTGCCGCCGCGGCGGTATTGGTTGAAGAGCACGACGATGTCGCAGATGCAGCCGACCGAAACATGAGAAAGGGAAGGCGGGCGCTCGGAACTGCGGGGACCGCAATGAGCCGGGCCGCCGAGGCCGCGATCGAAGCGGTGAAGTCATCCACGCGGGATGCGCTCCCCAAGCGCGTGCGAAAGGACATGAAGAACCGCCCTTCGGAAGGCGCGGTGCACTAGCAGCCGCGCCCGAAGATGCGGGTTATTTGGAACGCTACGCAGTTCAACGCTTCGCGCGCTCCGGGGTCGAAAAGGCCGCGGTGTCGGGTATCGCACGGATGTTTGTGCGCCTGGTCAAACGACATCCGCTTGTCGCAGCGGAGCTTCTGATCGCAGGGGCTGGCCGCGCAGGCAAGGTCGGCTGGGGCGAGCTGGAACAGCGGCTCACTGGCCGACGCAACGACGATGTCGAGCCGATTACGCACTCCGTCCCACTTATCGGATCATCGAACCAGGGAAGCGATGAGGCAGAATAGTCTCAACCGGCGCTCCACGCGCACGTCAGCGGTGACTATATAGAGTCTTGGATGCCTACCATCAGTCCTGCCGCTTATGCCGGCATTCAGGATCTCGTTTAGCATTCAACTCTACCCGCCGCAGCGGCTCGCCGCAGGACGCACATACCCGGCAAAGAGCTGCCGATGTGCGAGCCTTCCTATCGGAAACTCATTCACTACAATCGCGTGCCCAAAGATGGCCATTTCGCCGCCTGGGAGCATGCGCAGCTTTGCCGCAGAGCTGCGTGCAACCTTCCAGTCCCTTCGTTGAAGCAGGTCATTCCGCGGCCAGCAAGACGTCCATGAAGGCCTCAGGCATGGGCCTTCATGGCCCGCTCACCGCCACAGGCGGGCCGCCGTGGAAGAAATTCCGCTTCGAAGAGCCAAGCAATTGATTTGATTCGAACTGCCGATGGCCAATATGGTGCCGAGGGTTCGAGTCCGCTCAACTGCAATCTTACAAACTCAAAAACGCGCTTCTCGCGTTGAGGCGCGTTCAACGATTTCGTTTTTCAGCACCACCTTGCGGGGCGTCTGGGCTTCGCCATTCAACCGCTCGACCAGGAGTTTAGCCGCTGTGGCTCCGAGATCGTAGACCGGTTGGCGTACGACGGTAACGGGGGGCGTCGTGACAGATGTCCAGTCCGCATCGTGGAACGACACCAGCGACAGGTCGTCCGGAATGCTAAGCCCCAGTCGACGGTGAACCTTGAACACCTCCAGGCCGATTATACTGTCCGATGCAATGATAGCCGTCGGAGGCTGCGCCGATTGGAGCATCTCGGTAACAATGCGCTGCGTATGTTCCGGGGTGATGGCGCCGACGTGGACCCAATCCTCCGTGCCGATCATGCCAGCCTCGCGGCAGACGCCAAGAAACCCTTCGATGCGCCGCCGCACCGAGCCGGTACCGATGTCTTTTGCAGTGCGGAAGCGATGGTCCGGTGTGTCGCAGGCGGTAAGATAGGCGATGCGGCTGTGACCGAGCGCAATCAGCCTGCGCGTTATGTTTTCGGCGGCATGCCGGTCATCGGCAATGACGGTGTCGACGTCGAGCGTGTCGCTTCCGCGATCGAGCAACGCGAGCGGCAACCCGGATCGAACAGCCTCATGCAGGTGCTCGACATCGTTTTCTTTGGCGGGCGAGACGATCAGGCCGTCGACACGCTTGGCAAGCAGTGTCCCGATGGCCGCCCTTTCCGCGACGAAGTCTTCCCCCGAATTGATGAGGATGACAGTGAAGCCCGCCTGCCGGGCGACATCGGTGATGCCGCGCACGGCGAGGCTGAAGAATGGGTTTTCGATATCGCCTACGACGACGCCGATCGTGCCGGAGCGACCGGTCGTCATGCTGCGGGCAAGCTCGTTTGGCCGATAATCAAGTTCGCGCGCGGCGGCGGTGACGGCCTCGCGAACCCGGTCGCTGACGGTTCCATATCCGCCTAGAGCCCGCGCAGCCGTCGCCTTCGAGACGCCTGCCTTGTGCGCGACGTCGGCGACCGTCACGGAGGTGTTTCTGGGTGAGCTTTGGTCCATGAGCATAGCCTTACAAGAGATATTGGCGAGTGGCAAATGCGAAGACAGCACTTGACAAACGTCAAAGAGACCGGTCTCATCTCGACTGAGACCGGTCTCAGTAAGAAACGCACCTCCGGGTACGCTCATCACCGAACTGGACACACGGCACGCGCCGCCGTCCGCTTGGGACCTCGTGTGCCTTTGAAGACGAAGCAGATCACCACCACCAGAGGAGACGAAACCAGTGCAATTGATCCAAGCCCCTAAAATCGTCCTTGCCCGAGCGCGCGCCGCAGCTATCGCGGTTGCTCTGGCCGTACTGGCAGGTGCCGCAATGCCGGTCCATGCGCAGGAAAATCCGCTCGGCCTAATCGACCCTGCCGTCATCAGCGTCGGCACGATGGGCGATGCCAAGCCTTATGCCTTCACCACGGCTGACGGCGGTTTCACCGGCTTCGACATCGAGCTGTTCCTCAATGTCGCCGGCCGCCTGGGCTTCAAGAAGGAGCAGGTCATCTTTACCGGTCAGGAATTCTCGGCATTGATGCCTTCGGTGGCCAATAGCCGCTTCGATGTCGCCGCCGCCGCCATCGGGACGACGGAGAAGCGCAAGGAGACCGTCGATTTTTCGGATGGCTACCTGGCCGGTTTCCTCACCGTGCTGACGCCGGATGCCGGCATCACCGATGCGGCCGCCCTCAAGGGCAAGCGCCTTGGTGTGGTGCAGGGGACCTTGCAGGAAATCTATGCCGAGAAGAATTTTACCGGCGCTGATCTCGTCAAATTTCCGGATAACAACTCCGCCGTCTCCGCGCTCAATAATGGCACGGTCGACGCGCATTTCCTCGACTATGAAGCGGCCAAAGATTATTCGACGCGCTATCCAGAGCTGAAGGTCGCCGTCAACATCCCGAGCTTCGATGCGCCGGCCGGTTTCGTCGTCCGCAAGGGGAACGATGCCCTGCGCGAAGCGCTGAACAAGGGTCTGCACGAGGCCATGCAGGACGGTACCTGGAAAACCCTGCACGAGAAGTGGTTCCCGGGCACGCCAATGCCGGACGTTTATCTTCCCAGGCCGTGATGCCTCCGGCCGGTCCGGCCCTCCCGTCGGACCGGTCCCTCTTTCAAGGGACCTCCTGATGAATTGGCTTGAAAACCTGCGCCGCAGCTTCCTCGACTGGAACGCCATGGCCGAAGTCCTGCCGACCATGATCACCGTTGGCCTGAAGAACACGCTGATCCTTGCGGCGGCCTCGACGGTGCTCGGCGTGGTCATCGGCATGGTGCTCGCCATTATGGGCATCTCCAGATCGCCCTGGCTACGCATCCCCGCCCGTCTCTATACGGATATCTTTCGCGGCCTGCCGGCCATCGTCACCATTCTACTGATCGGCCAGGGATTTGCCCGTATCGGCCGGCAACTGTTCGGCCCGTCGCCCTATCCGCTGGGCATTCTTGCGCTAAGCCTGATTGCCGGCGCCTATATCGGCGAAATATTCCGCTCAGGCATCCAGAGCGTTGACCGCGGCCAGATGGAAGCCTGCCGCGCGCTGTCGATGAGCTACGGCCAGGGCATGCGGCTCATCGTCGTGCCCCAGGGCGTGCGCCGCGTGCTACCCGCGCTCGTCAACCAGTTTATCGGCAACGTCAAGGACTCGAGTCTCGTCTATTTCCTCGGTCTGCTCGCGACCGAGCGCGAGATCTTTCGTGTCGGACAGGACCAGGCCGTTGTGACCGGGAACCTCTCACCGCTTCTCCTGGCCGGGATCTTCTATCTTGTCGTCACCGTGCCGCTCACCCATGTCGTCAATGCTATCGACAATCGCCTGCGGCTCGGCAAGCAGCGCCCGGCAATCATCACCAGCGGGCTGGAGGAGGTGAGCGAACTCGATGGCGCCGGCCGTGCATCCGAGGCCACCTTTAAGGGCGGAAGCCTCGATGTACGCAATCTTGGCATGGCCTATGGCGAACTTGATGTCCTGAAGGGCGTCGAGCTCTCTGTGAAGCCGGGCAGCGTTACCTGCATCATCGGTCCGTCCGGCTCCGGCAAGTCGACATTATTGCGCGGGCTGAACCGCCTCGTCGAGCCGAAGAGCGGCGACATCCTTATCGACGGCGAAAGCATCCTTGCCATGAAGCCGGAAACGCTGCGCCGCCGTGTGGGCATGGTGTTCCAGCACTTCAACCTCTTCCCCGACCACACGGCCCTGGAAAACGTCATGCTCTCACTGACGAAGATCAAGGGCCTGCCAAAGGCCGAGGCCGAGGGCATAGCCAGAGCGCGGCTTGCTGATGTCGGCCTTGCGACCCGGCAATATCACCGCCCCGGCGGCCTCTCAGGCGGGCAGCAGCAGCGTGTCGCCATCGCCCGCGCGCTTGCCATGGACCCGGAGGTCATTCTCTTCGACGAGGTGACGAGCGCGCTCGATCCCGAATTGGTCAAGGGTGTGCTCAATCTGATGGCCGATCTCGGCAAGCGGGGCATGACCATGGTGGTCGTCACCCACGAAATGGGCTTCGCCCGCCGCGTGGCCGATCAGGTCGTGTTCATGGACGAGGGGCGTGTGGTGGAAGCTGGCACGCCTGAGGCGGTCTTCGACAACCCGCAAAGCCCACGCCTCCAACGCTTCCTTGCGGAAGTACTCTGAGCACGCGACAGGGGAACATTTAATGACACGAAAGATACGATGGGGCGTGCTCGGCTGCGCGGGCATCGCTGCCAAGGCGGTCATCCCCGCCATCCAGTCCAGCCGGCTCGGCCGTGTCACCGCCATCGCCTCGCGAGATCCGGGCAAGGCGACAGACATGGCAGCGCGCTTCGGCATCGCCAGCGCCTATGGCAGTTACGAGGCGTTACTGGCCGATCCCGATGTCGACGCGATCTACAATCTGCTGCCCAACCATCTGCATGTGCCGCTGACGGTCATGGCGTTTGAGCACGGCAAGCCGGTGCTCTGCGAAAAACCGATCTCCCTTGATGCCGCTCAGGCAATGGAATTCTCGGCGGCGCAAAAGGCCGCCGGCCTACCGGTCTGCGAAGCCTTCATGGTACGCCATCACCCGCAATGGAAGAAAGCGCGCGCCTTGGTCGCCGAAGGGCGGCTTGGCGAGGTGAGGACTATCCAGACGATCTTCTCCTATTATCTCGACGATCCTGCGAATGTGCGCAACCAGGCGGGTATTGGTGGCGGCGGTATGCTCGACGTTGGCTGCTACGCCGTCAGCACGGCCCGCTACCTGTTCGGCGCCGAACCGCTGCGAGCAATTGTCCTGATGGAGCGGGCCGACCTTCGGCACGGACCGCCTGACGAGTGGACTGCTGGCATTTCCAGAGGGAAGGCAGCTCACTTTTACCTGTTCCACGCAGCTTGCGCTCACGCAGAAGGTGACCGTGCTTGGAACAGGTGGGCGCCTGGAAATCCCGATCCCCTTCAACCCGCAGGCCGACAAACCGACGTTGCTTGTGCTCTATGATGGTCGCGACTTTGACGGCGGAGGGCGCGAGGAGATCGCCATGGAACCGGTCGACCAATACCGCGAGCATGGCCGATGCCTTCGCCGAATCGTTACTCTCCGGCACCCCGCTCGATACGGGCCTGGAAGCGCGATCGCAAACATGAAGACCATCGACGCGCTCTTCCGCTCCGCCGTCAGCGGCCGATGGGAAGAGCCCTGACCGACCCATCAACCCCATGACCAACCGAGTTGAAAGACACTACCATGACCGACAACACCATCTCTTCCGCCGTCATCATCGGCGCCGGCATCTTCGGCGTCTCCACGGCGGTCCAGCTAGCGCGGCGCGGTGTCCGCGTGACCATCCTCAATGACGGGCCGCCGGCCAATGGCGCTTCCGGTCGCTCCCTCTCCTGGCTGAACTCGGCACGCATGCGCTCCGAACCCTATCATCGGCTGCGCATGGCCGGCATCGACCGTTATCGCACGCTTTCTGCGCGGTTTCCGGATGCCGATTGGCTTCGCTTCGACGGCGGCCTGACCTGGGACGCCGATGACGAGCACAACGAGATTGATGCGGCTTATCGGTACGAGGTTTCGCTCGGCTATGATGCACAATGGCTGTCGGCCGCAGATGTCGCCGGCGTCACGTCCGGCGTGAATGCCAGCGCGATTACCGCCCAAGGCGCCATTTTCAATCCAGGCGAGGGTTGGGTCGATCTGCCCGCGCTGATTGGCCTGCTTCTGAAGGAGTATTCTACACTCGGGGGCGTGCTGGTTACAGACCAGGGAGCCGCACGGCCCTTGATCGAGGGCGGCCGTGCGGTCGGTGCCGAGACGACGATGGGCGTGCGCTTCCTGGCTGATGTCGTCGTGCTTGCTACCGGTCCTGCCGTGCCGAGGATGGCCGCCGAGAGCGGGCAGACCATCGGCGACGGGACCCCGGTTGCTCTTCTCGTGCAGACTAGGCCGCTCGCCCATCCCCTGCGAGCCGTCCTGAACACGCCGCGTGTCGCCCTTCGTCCCGGGCCGGGCAGCACTTTCTCGATCGACGCCGATTGGGCGGCAGACGAAGGAGTGACGCTACGCGAGGACGGCGGATACGATATCGACAACAGCGTCGTTGCGGCTCTTCTGGCCGAAGCTGCAAAGGTAATGGAAGGCAATCCGAAGCTGGAGGTCGCCACGATCGGCGTCGGAGGCAAGCCGATCCCCAGCGATGGCGAACCGGTCGTCGGTGCCCTCAAGGCCATTCCAGGCTGTTACGTTGCCTTCAGCCACAGCGGCGCAACACTCGGACTCATCCTTGGCGAGTTGCTCGCGTTCGAGGTTGTGACGGGCTCCGAACACCCCCTGCTCTCGACCTTCCGGCCTCAGCGTTTTGCCTTGAGTTAAGCCAAGCGGGTATCGGGAAGATCAGCCTGCCGCTACGGCGGCGGGCTCATCTTTTTCTAACACGTGAATGCAGACGTCGGTTCGTATCTCATTAATGCGAGCATTGAGCGTTGCTTGTTCATCCCTTGTATGCGCTCATCTGCAATATTGACCGGGGCCATGATGCTAACGCTCGCGGATGGCCATCGGCCATGACGTTCGCAAATGAGGGACCGAGCCCCTACCAGGAGCAAGCGATGGGCCCTGAATATTTGCTTGTCAGATCGTCATAAATTTGCACGGTGCCCTTGGCGGCATTGGCGCGGTCGAGCACCTGGCGCTCGCGTGCAAGAATCGCGATACAGGCCCGCCTTCGACGGCGGGCGCATGCGCTTCCTGCCAGCGCAGACCCCGGGCAGGGCGGTAGAATGAGACCTGCCGCTGCCACCGAGGCCCTGTTCAGCCGCCCAGTGGCGGGCAGCCCTTGACGATCAGCGGCAATAACGGCGCGAGCGCAGTTCGTCTCGGAAAGCTGGAGTTCATACGATCGGATCTCATCTTTGAGTCTGTCTTCGGCGGCCTGCTCCGCGGCCTCGGCGCCGGCCAGCCGCTTGCGGTGCTCTTCGGTCGCCTGGGCGGCCGATTGCGCTGGCGCGGCGCAATCGTAACATCGCCGCCGCGCCGATATAGAGCGCGAGCCCCGACAATGGCACCATCATTCGGCGTCGCCTCCGAGGCCGGAGGCCGGAGCCGTTGATGGATCCGGTCTATTCTCTCCTTCGAAAATTAAGATACGCAGCAACAAACAGCGACTTTGGTCGTTCAAGCGCAGTGTGGCTAGCGTCGGGAGGAAAAGATGCGGCTGGTGCCATTCCACTACGCGGGCACAAATGACCCGATAGTCTACATCAACCCCGAGCATGTGGTCGCCGTAAGGGCTTTCACCAGCAGCACCCATATTTATGTCAGCGTGCTGGGGAAAGATGCCTCGCCGAGCTACTACCCGGTCAGGGAGACGCTTGAAGAGGCTGTGTTGTTACTTACCGCCAGTTTATCAGGCGCTTGCTAATATACGCGGTTTGACGGAAAGTTCTTGGCGTGCCCCTTGGGGCCTAAGCAGCCTGGCAGAATCGGAGAACGCCGTGCCTCTCAAATGCATTTTGGCCGCAATAGCGATCGTCTTCGTGACACTCTCGGGATGCGCAACTAGTGGATCGGACAACACAACCTATGCACAGCCGCAAGGTATCGGTCCAATTCGCGGCGATATTGGCGGTTACTAGCCCGTCCCCGGTGTTTACCATCATCTGGACAAGCAGGCCCTTGAAGATCCAAGACTGCGATGTAGGTGCACGCTCAACTGCGTGTACGAGATGGGAACTCAACCGTAAGAATCGCTTTCGCAGTGTCGACTTCAAGGTGCGGACGGGCAGGGGTCGTTTGCGCGCGGATCGTCTCTAACCAAAGCAAATCAACAGGACGGCCGCCAGGGTGTGTTGCGCGGGAAATCTGCGTCGTAGCGCGCCATTGACGCGTGGATCGATCCCTCGCCGCACGTGAAGATCGGTAAATGTGGTCTCTTCGAAAGTGTACCCTATATTCCCCTCTATCGTCGGCAACCGAAAATAGGCGCTGACGGCTGAGGGTTACCATGTGCTCCCGCCTGCAAATAGCGGTGTACCCTCATGCGCAAGACCTCCGTCGATGTTACCCTGTCATCTTCCCACGACCTTCTAATTCGATCATACGAGTTGTTGAAATCAACGAACCGTCTCGTAAATGAGGCACCCCTGTTCCCCCACTGGCCTAGGAACGACGGTTCAGATCCGACGTCAAAACCAAGCGATGCTCACTCGGCCAAAAAACGACAGCGCTGTCTCGCCGGATGCGGCGATGGATCTACTTTCGCGCAAGGCTGTAATAATGGGTAGGTCAGTAAAGGGATGCAAGCGCCAGATTCGAAATCGCTCTGATCGAGAAACTTTGTTGGCCTACGTCGCGACGTATTGATTTCGCCTTGGATTGCAATATGCGGCTCTACCTGATTCGGTAAGAGCCTGCTCGTGCCGTGTTACCCAGGGGATGTTCCATATGCGTTTTGATCGCCTCGAAAAGCGCGACCGACGTTGTCGCCGGAAAGCCACCATCCCGACAGCAAAGCGAATCGCCTCTCGCAAAAGCTCGCACTCCAGTGGGAACATGGTGAACGTCACACTAGTCTTGAATTACATTGGTGACCAAATCGATGCCATCATCGTCAAGGTTAAGGAGATACTGCAGTCACCATGCTCTCCAATCGGGCGGTTAGTACAAGTACCCGGCTTTCAGGTGCTGTCAGCCTACACGACGTCGGCTCACTGCAGAGCCCGAGAGCCCGCTTTCACCGTCTCCGCGCTCGTTGGTTTCGCGCTCGCGGCTGACGGCGCTCTCAGTGGACCGAGCTAGACGTTGGCGCGTTGATACGAGTAGCGGCGAGCCCGACATACCTCCCGATTAAAATCGTCGCCATCTCCTCGACCGATCGGCAGCCGTGGTCGTAGAGTTCGATCGCCGCATCGCAGAGAAACGACGAAGCCTGGTCGTCCCACTCGACGTCGTAGTACCGATACCATTCCCGGACAGCTTTCGACATGATGCGATAGTCGTTTGGAGTGTCCCTTGTCATTGGAAGACCTCTGAAAGGCTCCGCTTCGACGTGGCGAGCTAAGGGATCGCCGGTTCATTTGGCCTTGAGAGCTGAAATTGGAAACGGATCAGTGCCGGCCGATTTCGGTTTCAACCTTCTTCCGTGAGTTTCCGGCGCTTTTGACGGCCTTCTTGACGGTGTCCTTGGAGACGCCTTCTTTCTTCGCTTCGTATTTCACCTCATGATCCTGGCCGCCGGCGACGCGGGCGCGATCCTGTGTGCGGCCTCGGGATGTCTGTTTCTTTGCCATCGGGTTTCTCCCTTGATGAAGGTCCGCGAGAGAAACTCGCCACGATTTCCGTGGTTCCCCGGAAACACGCATGTCCGTATGCTTGGCTTCAAGCGACGGCCGAACCGGCTATGCATTTTCGGACGAAGGATAAATAGGGTGACGTACAGACCTATGGACGCTGGAGGCACGATGGGCGGGAACCACACGGTGATCGATACCGTCGAGCCTCCGAGCCCTCCGCACTGGGGCTGCCAGGGGTCATTGCATCGGATGGGGTGGTGACGACGCTTCTGATCGATGAAGACGATGACAGTGTTGCCACTCATTCCTCGATCCGCGGGTGGAGGCTGCGCGTGAAGCGGATGGGTAGCTTTTGCTCAACCACCAGGACAAGTCTTCATCAGAATCAATTTCTGAACGCACTTCCGTAAGTTATTGAAAAATGATTCGTTTCGTGTCGGAACGAATCACCCTGAGACGTCTTTGAGTCGCGACAAGGTGATTCGGAGAAGCGTCATGGCAACAGGGCATCGCGCGCAGTGGAAGGGCTTCATTAAATTCGGTGAGGTCTCCTGCGGAGTAGCGCTTTATACGGCGGCAAGCACGTCAGAGCGCCTTACGTTCAACACGATCAACAAGGCATCCGGGAACAGGGTGAACCGCGTCTTCATCGACAGCGAGACAGAGGACCCGGTTCCCAAGGAGCAACAAACCAAAGGCTTCGAGATCGAGAACGGCCAGTACATCATCATCGATCCCGAAGAGATCGCCGCGACGATCCCGGAAAGCAACAAGACGCTGGAGATTGAAGCCTTCATTCCCTGCTCAGATGTGGACGACGTCTACTTCGACAAGCCGTACTACCTGACCCCTGACAAGATGGGCGGCGACGCCTACGCAGCTCTGCGCGACGCCATGAAGAAGTCAGACGTCGTCGCCATAGCCCACACCGTTCTCTTCCGCCGGATGCGGACCGTGCTGATCAGGCCGCATGGCAAAGGCCTCATCGCCACGACAATGAACTATGACTACGAGGTGCGCTCGTCGAAGAAGGCCTTCGAGGAAATTCCCAAGCTGAAGATCGAGGGGGAGATGCTCGATCTCGCCAAGCACATCATCGGCACCAAGAAGGGAACCTTCGACCCTGCGACCTTCGACGATCGCTATGAAGCCGCTCTCGCAGACCTGGTCAAGGCGAAGATCGAGGGCAAAGCCTTGCCGAAGCCCAAGAAGGTCGAAGTGTCGAAGCCGAACGATCTGCTCGCCGCCCTCCGCGAAAGTGCAGGGATGATGAAGGCGGCGGCGGACAAGCCGAAGCGCACCGCCGCCAACGCCAATCAGGGCACTGGCCGACAGCGCGCCACACGCGGCGCAGCTTCAAAAGCCACCGCTTCTGGAACTGCACCGCGTCGCAAGGCAAGCTGAGGAGATTGACCGATGGCACCGCGTTATTATTGGAAAGGCTACCTGAAGCTCTCGTTGGTCACCTGTCCTGTGGCGATGACCCCCGCGACCAGCGAGAGCGAAAAGGTTCGCTTCCACACCCTCAACCGCGACACTGGAAATCGGGTCGTTTCGCAATACGTCGATTCTGTCACGGGCAAGCCTGTGAAAGACGAGAATGAGGCTAAGGGCTACGCCCGCGGCGAGAACGACTACGTGATCTTGACCGAGGACGATCTGGATCGGGTGGCGCTCGACACGGTGAAAACCATCGACATCGAAAAGTTCGTTCCGGCCAACAGCATCGAGTGGATCTACCTCGAGAAGCCCCACTATCTGATGCCTGACGACGCGGTCGGGAACGAGGCTTTCGCCGTCATCAGGGACGCGATGAAGGCCGATAAGGTCGTCGGCGTTTCGAAGCTCGTCATGGGCCGGCGCGAGCGTGCCGTCATCCTCGAACCCCGCGACGAAGGCATTGTCCTTTGGTCGCTAAGGTTCGGCGACGAAGTACGTCCGGAGGAGAATTACTTCGAAGACATCGAGGCGGAAGCCGATCCCGATCTCGTTCCACTTGTTCAGCAACTCATCAAGCAGAAGTCGGCCCGCTGGTCCACGAACATGGTCAGGGACCCGATCCAGGCCAGCCTGGTGAAGCTGATCGAGGAGAAGAAGAAGCTGCTGAAGCCCAAGAAGACCGCAAAGGGTAAAACAGCGCCAGCGCCGGCATCGAACGTCGTCAATATCATGGACGCATTGAAAAAGAGCATCCAGGCCGACCTCAAAGGCCGGAAGGCGGGGTGAGTCATGCATCTGACCGACACCAAGGTAGGCCACGACAACACGGGCTGGCGGATCGACTTCGTCGGCGACGACGGCGACGCGGTCACGGTCCACGTTGCCGCCGGCGGGCATCTGGACGAAGAAACGGCGGTGGAGCGCGCTCGGGCCATATTGGTCAAGTTGACCGCGTTCGGGACGCGCGGCGGCTGCAGGAGCCTGAATGCCTACGATGCCGCCAGCAACGGCAACTTCGACGACGACCAGCCACTGATAGGCACTCATCATTAGGCGCCCGTCTTCGGGGCGACCGCCACTTGACCAGTTTTCGAACGGTTTCGATGAGACGGTCCATATCTGTTGGCTTTCCCAGGTTGAGCGCGCCGGCGAGGACTGGATCAGATGCAAGTTCATGGTCAGGACTCGCCGTCGCCAGGACGAACGGAACATTGAACTGCCGAAGCTTCGCCGCTACGGGACTCACTCTTGCCCCGCCGAGATGGACGTCGAGGACGGCGATGTCAGGGAGCTCCTGCTCCAGCAGATCGAGAGCGTCCTCGTTGGATGATACCGGCCCAAGCACCAGCAATCCTGGAGTGGTCGGATTGCGTCGGAGTTCATCGGCGATGAAGAACTCGTCCTCTACGACGAGAGCCTTTGTCTCGCCCCCGGTTCTCGCGCTGACATTGTCTCTCACATCGCCTCACAGTGGGATACCTCGATGAGCAGGCCAGGCAGATCGCGCATCTCGATACCACTTTCGCGATAAGCGGCGGCGCCGATGCGGCCTGGCAGTGTGGTCGGGAATTTGAGTTGAGTGGGCCGCACAGGCTACTCATGTGCATGGTTGTCAGGGACTACACAATTCCCGCACGGCCCGCGAGACTTACGATCCGCGCGGGCCCTTGTTCCCGACGGCGAACTATCCGAGGTGCGCTGAACTCGACGTCGCCCAACTAAATTGGCAGTCCCCGGTGAAAGCGCTTACGTTGAAAGTGGTGCCAGTAACAGGGCTCTTAGCGGCCCCGGGGATGGGTATGAGCGCTACGAGGCTCGGCGCGTCATGTGCGATGTGGCCAAAGCATCGTTTCGCGGAGACGGCGCTCCGGTGATCCGCCGAAATCCGAGCCTGACAGACATACGGTCGATGTCCGCAGTGGCGGCCAGAAGACTTCGCCGAAAAGGTTGCCACAGCGCGCAATGCAGTTGTGATGCCAGTCTGGTATGGCTCTCTAACGGGAGCCACAAGGCGGATTGGCCTCAGCTTTCTGTGATCCGCCTGTCTTTCTCGGACTCCGCCGCCAGCTGCTGCCAGTCCAGATCCTCCTGCAATTCGAGATATTGCGTCGGACCGATGAGATCCCCGTCTCTCAGTTCATCGAGGCGCTGGCGCTGAGCTAGCGTCGCGGCACGCAACAGGCTGCCGCGACGGTCGTCGGAAAGGCCGCCTGGATCGGCTGCGGTCTTGGCATAGAGAGCAATCAGAGCTGCCGCTTCCGGACCTTCTTCCAAGGCCAACCTGGCGATCGCGGCTTCAGCAAGGCCGGCTCGCGCGGCATCGGTCTCTTCGCGGACCATTGCTTGACGCCCTAGCTGGAGAAAGTGGATCATAGGAGCCAGTGTTGCGCCTTGGATGACCAGCGTTGCCAGCACAACCGCAAAGGCGGCGAGGACTACGAGGTCCCGCTCGGGGAAATCTGGCGGGAGAGCGAAAGCTGTCGCGAGAGTGACGAGGCCACGCATTCCCGCCCAACCCACCAGCATTGTCTCTCCGTGTAGGAATGGTGCGAGATAAGCTCCCCTGTCGTGTCGGTAAGTCACTACCGCGTGAAACAGAAAAGCAATCGCGATCCTACAAACAATCACACCTATGACAACAATCGTGGCAAACCAGATAGCGCGCGCTAGCTCATCGGGGGACATCGTCCGGACGATGTTCTTTGCCTGCAAGCCCATCAGCAAGAATGCTACGACATTCAGGAGAAAAACGACGGTTGTCCATACGGCAAACGAATGGACCCGCATCCGGGGCGAGTCGTTGACGGTCGCCAGGGTGGCGATAGTCATAGCGCTGGATACTGTAGCCAAGACCGCCGACAGATGCAGTCTTTCGGCGATTATCCAGGTCGCGAACGCGTAAACGAACTGGAGAAGCGTCCCGCCTACCGTATTTTCTGTGAGTGGTCTGAGTCTGGACAGAAGATAACCAAATGCGATACCGAAAAGTATCCCTCCCGGTGCCGCGACCGCAATCCTAATTACGGTCGCAGACCCCAAGCCGCCACTGGCTTGGACGCTCAGAGCCGCACTGAAAAGTAGCAGGGCGGTCGCGTCGTTGAACAGGCTCTCGCCCTTAAGCAGCGTATCCACCCTGCGATCGACGGGTAGTCCCGACAGGACGGCGGTTGCTGCCGCAGCGTCCGGAGGAGCAACGATCGCGCCAAGAGTGACGGCAACGGCTATTGGGAGGCCGACGGTCATCGCGCTGATTGCAACGACGACACCCGTAGTAGCGAGAACGGCGACTACGGCATAAACAAAGATCGGCAAGAGCATGCGCCTTGCAGCGCCGATAGGAAAGTCGTACGCGGAGTCGACGAGGACCGGCGCAATGAAAAGCGCAAGCGCCGTATGGGGATCAATTGGGATATTCGGCGCACCGGGCACCATCGCGACGGCTACTCCGGCCGCGGCGAGAATTCCCGGGTAGGGCAGGCGGAGTCGCCGGGTGATCTGGAGCAGAATCACGGCCACTGCCAGAAGCGCAATTAGGGTTTCGAAAAAGCTCATGATTGTACACTAACAAAGATCTTCGGACGTTATAGTCCCTGTAGCTTGGTTCGGGAGAATACGGCGGTTAATTTCACAAATTTTAACGGAGCTGGTGATGGACTTCGAGGTAGCGATAATCGGCGCGGGGGCGGCTGGGATCTCAGCTGCCCGCATGCTGAATTCGCAAGGGCGCAAGGTAGTGGTCATTGAAGCAAGCAGCCGCGTCGGAGGCCGAGCCTGGACCAACGAGATCTATGGTTTTCCGCTCGACATGGGTTGTGGTTGGCTACATTCCGGTGAGCGTAATCCGCTGGTCGATCTGGCAAGGGCTGAAGGCTTCGATGTCATCAAAGGTCGCACTGCTTGGCAAGATCAATGGCGCGATCTCGGATTTCCTCCCGATGATCGAAAAGCTGCCCTCGAGGCTTGGTCGGGAATGTCTAAACAGATGGAAAGTGCCCCACCGACCTCTGACCGAGCTTCAGATGCCCTTGGCCCGGGTGGGAAGTGGAACGCTTACTGTCAATCTCTAAGCGGATATCTTAACGGTGCGCCACTCGATCGCCTCTCAGTCGAGGATTTTCTTGCCTACGATAAGGCCGCGACCCAGTCAAACTGGCGGGTGCGTGAAGGGTATGGGACGTTATTGGTAAGGGGTATGCCGGCTGTTCCTCTTTATCTATCTTGCGCTGCGAGGAAGGTGCGGCTAACCCGAACCGGCGTCAGGATTGAGACCGATCGCGGAGCAATTGATTCCCAGGCGGCTATCGTGACTGTCTCGACTGCCGTGCTTGCCAGAACCCTTATCGAATTCGATACCGAAATGGACGACCACCTGCACGCAGCTGCTAATCTACCGCTCGGCCTTGCCGACAAGCTTTTCTTCGAACTCAGTGGAAATCACGGTCTGGAGGCGGAAACCCATCTTCTCGGCAATCCCGCCAATGACGAAACGGGCAGCTACTACATCAGACCCTTGGGTCGATCTGTCGTTGAGGGATTCTTCGGTGGACCAGGCGCGATCGCAATCGAAAATGCAGGAGTTCTTGATGCTTTCGCCTTCGCCCTTGAGGAACTAGCAGCGCTGCTCGGTGGAGAGATACGGCGCCATCTCAAGCCGATCGCCTCCTCCTCGTGGTGCAATGCCGAATGGATACACGGTTCATATAGCCACGCGCTGCCCGGCCGCGCCAGCGACCGTGAAAGACTGGCGAAACCTGTGGGCGAGCGCCTGTTCTTCGCAGGCGAGGCGACAAATCGATCTGACTTCTCCACAGCTCACGGGGCATGGGAGAGCGGGCTCCGGGCAGCGCAAGAGTTCGCGCAATGCTATCCAGCGAACGTTCTTTAATCGTCCGACCTAACGATTCTTCGGTGCTCGTCTCGGTCGTAGCTCGGCCGTCATCCCCGCGTAATGCTTCGGCCCATAGCGCCTAATCCTGCCAGCGAAGGCGGCGAATGTAGCCGAAAGAGGGTTCCTATTCGCGGGCGGCTGGAAAATGATTTTGAAAACGGAGATCAGTCCGGATTCCATACTGCTTGCCCGAAAGCAAAACCGCCAATGGCATGATGATGCGCTTTGAATTGCGACGGGCCGACAGTGCAATCTCGCGTGGACCCATCTACGGAAGCTAGCAATGACGGCGGGCGACCGCTGGATTCTTTCGGCGATGGTGCTTGACTGACGGAGTGGCGAATTCACCTTGCCTACCCCGCGTTACGCGATGAAACAACGCCGGTGGCGGTCGTCGCCGGATCGCTTGGCTATTCGTCGTTAGAGCGCCTCCAGCAAAGCATTCAAACGAAGGGGCGTTCGCCAGGCTATCGGATCGCCTCTGCTCGGCAATGATCGCAATTGGCTTTTGAGAACGCCGATCATTGCCTAGCAGGGGCGTCGGTTCCATTCTCGAGCACCAAATGGGCGGGGCTTACGGCTGAGTCGTACTGATTGCCGCGAGTCTTTCTAGCAACACCGATGTGAGAAGTGGAATTATGGACGGATTTGGCTGGCTTAAATCGTTTCAGTTGCGGTACCTGTAGCACTGCAAAAGCGATTTGCACGGCCGGGACAGCTGGAAAAACCACGTCCCCATCTCCTAGAGCAGGACCCTTGATGAACGCGGATATGATAGCCGACTGGGCGGTGGAAAACGGATTCCATGCGATTGATTCGCGGAGTTATCGTCGCCATGACAATGCAGGCGTGATTACGATTGAAATAAAGAGGATGTCATTCCTCCTCATCGATGAGAGGCAAGGACTGCGACCGCGCCTCATATCACGGTTATTTAAAGACATTCCCCTAAATAGCGGGCGTGGCCGCTTGCAAGGGTTTCTTCTTGACCGCTATCCCAATCGTTGAGTCCTGACGCGATCAACCAGCCCAGCCAATTTACCAAGGCGCCAGACCGGCGGTATCGAGTTGCCATACCGATCAGCAAGGCGATAGTGATCCTCAGGAGGCGTGCCATTTGAACGATCCGGCCGGGAGATTTTTCGCAATTGGGCGGCGCTATGCTGGTCGCCGGTATCGTCCAAATGTTGACCATCAATCCCGCTTTGCCGCATCCCTCCAGGCGCGCTCGAACGGTAGGCGCCAAGCGTGCGGGGCAATGAGTTGGTGGATCGACTTCGGCCCCCAGCCGCCCTGGTCGTAGAGGCGTACGGGCGGCGGGTTATCGAGGAGAGGTTGGGAAATCTCCCAGAGCCGCTCAATACCCTCGGCCGTAGTGAACAACGTGTGGTCACCGCGCATGGCGTCGAGGATCAGACGCTCATAAGCCTCCAGAACTTCGCCAATCAGGCCGGTTTCGCTCATAGCGAATTGCAGCGAGAGCTTGTCGAGCCGGAAGCCCGGCCCAGGGCGCTTACCATAGAAGGAAAGCGAGACCTTGGAAGCATCAGCAAGGTCGAAGGTGAGGTGGTCAGGGCCCTGTGCCCCCACGCCAGAGCCAGCAGGAAACATCGATTTCGGGGGCTCGCGGAATGCGATCGAAATAATGCGCTGCCCCTCGGCCATCCGCTTGCCGGTACGCAGGTAGAAGGGCACGCCAGCCCAGCGCCAGTTGTCGATGGCGCATTTCAGGGCGATGAAGGTGTCAGTGTCGCTTTCGGGGTCGACGCCTGGCTCATTACGGTAGCCAATGTATTGACCGCGCACCACGTCGCGCGGCTCAATTGGCAACATGGAGCGGAACACCTTGTTCTTCTCTTCCGAGATTGGCGCAGGCTCAAGGGCAGTGGGCGGCTCCATCGCCATGAAGGCGAGGATTTGGAAGAGGTGGGTCACCACCATGTCACGATAGGCGCCGGTGGTCTCGTAAAAGGCGGCGCGGGTGGAAAGGCCGAGCGTCTCCGGAACGTCGATCTGCACATGGTCGATGAAGTTGCGGTTCCAGATTGGTTCGAACAGGCCATTGGCAAATCGGAAGGCCAGGATGTTTTGCGCCGGCTCCTTGCCGAGGAAATGGTCGATGCGGAATATCTGCTTCTCGTCGAACACTTCGTGCAGCTTCTTGTTCAGTGCAACGGCACTGGCAAGGTCCGTGCCGAAGGGCTTTTCCATGATGATACGGGAGCGTTCAGTCAGCTCTGCCTGGGCGAGGAGTTGCACGGCCAGAAGGGCGGCACTTGGTGGCACGGATAAATAATGCACGCGCCGCGTTTCGGCGCCGAGTGCTTCTTCGGCCCTGTCGACCGCGTCCTTGAGAGCATTGGCGCCGGCAGAGAGCGGGACGTAGTCGAGCGATGCGGCAAACGCTTCCCATTCGGACTGCGAGAACTTGCGTGTCAAGAACTTGTCCAGCGAGTCACGGGCGATGGTGCGGAAGGCATCCGCATCGATGTCGTCGAGCGAGACGCCGATAATGCGACATCCTGGGATGAAGCCCGCATTGGTGAGGTGGAACAGCCCGGTCAGTAGCTTGCGCCTTGAGAGATCACCTGTTGCGCCGACGAGCACAACGACCTGTGGATAGCCGGGGCCAACCCGAGTTGAATTCTTGCGCAAAACACTCATCCTCAAGTCTTTCGTTGTCCCTTGGGGGATGGAGGTCGACCCCGCTCCGCGCCGCGAATCGGCTATCTTCGTGCGTAATGCCATGGCGTTGAAGCTCACCCCTCTAGGGTTAAATAGAGGCATGGATTGCCCAGCGGAGCAAGGGGGCGGAAATACGGCGCCTAAGTGCCGGGTCTTAGCGACTTCGGTCCCTCCTTGTCGACTTTCTTTGATAGCGATGTCTTGGCGCCTTAGTCAGCAAGATGACCTGGCTCAGAGGCGCAGGGCGCGGTTGTTGACAGCACGGCTACCGCCGGCTAACCCCAGATGAAGCGCAATGCAAGATAACGTTCGGCGGATTTGCCCCAGTCAGTTTTCGCGGTGTGGAATTTGTTCGGCTGAAAGCGCCGGGTTTTACCTCAGCGCGTGCTCGATCCGCTCGATGTTGCTGGTGGGCACGTTGTCGCCGCGCTCGGCCGCCTCTATTTCGTCGACCGTCAGGCCAGTCGTGATCGCCAGATCTTCCAGGCTGTAGCCCTTGGCAAGGCGGTCCTCCTGCAAGGCAGTGGCGGTCTCGGGATTCCTCGAAACATGATCCATCGTCTTCTCCGATTTTTTGAAATTGAATTCTTGCACGAGGATTCCATGCCTCGATGGCAGCCGCGTTCACTTCAGCGGCGTCGCTTTCGCAGATGCAAGCCTGAGCTGCCGCAGCCGCTCGGTCTTCTCTTCGCGACGCTGGCGTTCCTCGGCGGCTGATTCCTGCGCGATCGCGTTCGTCCTCTCGACCGCGGCCGCGCGTTGGCCGACGGTCAAGGTTCTTTTGATCCTCGATACCATGTTATCCATCTAAGAGAGTTTACCGATATATGGTGTTCAGTCACAGATCTCCAATGCATGGCTGCTCTTCGCTGGGCGCGTGGGTCCCCTATTGAAGGAGGCGGGAGCCGTACTCATTTATCCGTCACACCCCGTATCGACGACCGCACCGCGGCGCTCCCCTCTGTCGCAAGTGCGCAACCGTCCGGGATGAGAGGGCGCTCCCCGGTCGGGTTGAGCGCCCTCTGGTAGCGGACGCCCCACAACGCATCTCGGAACAAAGATCGAGCGGCGGGTTTCCCGATGATCTCAAAGCCAGCTTGAAGGAGCAAACCTTGGTCATATGGTCGGAAATGAATCCAGCTTCTACAAGCTCATCACGAACCTGATCTACCTCGAACCTGATGTCTGCTTCCGCTCCACCTTCAACCGTCCAACCTGCCGCCGGGAGAGCGCCTGTCTTCGGAGTAGGGCTTGCACCGGTCAACTCCGCTACATCGGCCGTGGAACCGACAACTGGGAAGACGCGAGAGGGGGTTCCGTCTGATCCTCCCCACCGCCCATCGCGCTTTCAGGCAGGAGGGCGTCAAAGATTCTGAAGATTGAGAATCTCGCCCTACAGATCTGTTCCATCCGCCCGCTGAGGCCGCCAGTCCGCATTTCACGGATAGGGGCGCGATAGTCGAACACGGCGCCCGGATCTGATCGATCCGGAGACTCCGCACAGGATCGCGCTCGCAGAGCGTCCGCGCCGGCGATAAGCTGGTACCGGTCCAATGAGCCTACATACCGGTCCCATCGGCGTCGTTGCGGTTTGCCCTACCGGTCCAATGCCCGGGCGGAAGGTGCGGTTGTTGACCAATGATCCTGCAGCTCTCCAGCGCCTGGCTCCCAGGCGTAGCCGCCTTCGCTATGCTGCATCGGTAATCAACAGCAATTGCCTAATGATCGCTGCCACTGTGGGGTGTTGGGCTCGGAAAGCTACGGCTTACTACCGGCGGACCTACCGAATCCGAAACCCAGATCGAAAGCTTCGCGGGTCCGGCGCGCGAAACGCGCGCCCACCGCGGGGCGCGCGCATCCATAGAAGTTATAGGCGGTAACGACTACGTTCGCGTTCGATTTGTTCCGGGCCATAGGGGTCGAGCGTGTCGTCGAACCTGGTCCAACCTTCCTTGGTGTAAGCGGCACGGCGTGCAGCCGGGTCGACCCAGCTGGAGCGCTTGAGGATTGCTTCTGCTTCCGGGACAAGCGCGTCCTCGACCTTGGCAGTGACCAGCGAGCCGCCCCGGCGGACACCTTCAGCATAAACATTTGCATCCTCGTCAGACACACCGGAGCTCGTCATTGCGCCGATGATGCCGCCTGTTGCACCGCCGGCGACCGCACCGGCGGCGGCGCCGGCAGCGGTTGCCGCCAGCCAGCCGGCTGCCACGACCGGGCCGACACCCGGGATCGCCATTAGGCCCAGGCCCGTCAGAAGGCCGCCGGCGCCGCCGACAACTGCGCCGATGCCGGCGCCCGCGCCCGCACCCTCGCCTGCATTGGAATGCTCGCCGTGGCGATGGTCGGCATTGTTGGAAACGATGCTGATGTCGTTAGAAGGGACGCCGGCGGCTTCAAGCGCGCTGACTGCAGAGCTGGCGTCGGTATAATCATCAAAAAGTCCAGTTACGGTTCTCATGGTTATTCTCCGGAAGGATTTGTTGCGTTACTTGGCGACGATGTTGCCCTGGTAGTCGAGAGCGATGACGACTGCCTTGCCGTCCTTCCTGCCAGACGCCATCCAGATGCCCTTGTCATCCTTCTTGAGGTCCTTGACCTCAGTATAGCCGGCCTTTTCAATACGGTCCTTGGCCTGACCCTCGGTGAAGCTGTTGGCGCCTTCCACCGGGGCGGTAGGGTTGTTCGAGTCAGGAGTTGCGACGGCCGGCGTCTTGCCGTCACTTGTCGTTGCGGGCGCCGTCTGGGCTATGGCTGACAATGCCGACGCGCCCAGAAGCGCTGCGGCGAAAATAAACGTTTTCATGGGATTTCCTCTCGTGCCGAACTATCAGATTCGCGAGTTAGAAACCCCAGGCAAGCTTCTTCGTTCCACCGTCCGGAACATAAAGCGCGATGCTTTTCTTTGCGGTGAACTCGAAGGTCCGACGCGCGGGCTCGCACGATACCAAGATCACGGAACTAAAGTCCGTGTTGCGGATGCTGCGGTTTGTGATAGCCAGCTGAGGTGGAAAGTTGGAGATGAGGGATGGCGACGACGCTGCCGTCGTAGCCGACCAATACCGAACCAAGCAGCACCTGGGATCGCGCTCTCATCGCAGCTGATTCAATGGCTTGTGCACTAAATGACTAGCTCGGAGAATTGGAACAATTTTGATCTTGCAGGCTCTGGAGCGATGCGTCGAGGCTCAGTACCAGGCCTGTCGGGGCATAATCAACAGCGACATTTCCGAAAGCAGACAGGCTGGAATAGATGAGCCGGGAGCCGAAGCCCCTCCTTTTCGGAGCTGCCACAGCCGGGCCGCCGCGCTCTCGCCAACGGACGTCGAGGCGATCGTCGCCCGCTTCTCGACGCAGGGACCACTCGATTTCGACCACTCCGGTATCCGCCGATAGGGCCCCGTACTTCGTCGCGTTCGTGACAAGCTCGTGCAGCACGAGAGAGAACGCTAACGCAGCCTGGGGGTTCAGTTCGACGGTGGGGCCACGTGCTTTGAAACGTTCCGATCCAAGTCCGAGATTGCTCGCGGTCGCCTCGACAATCGTGTCCATGGTCGCAGACAGCCAGTTTTTCTGCAGCAGAATGTCATGCGCGTGGGCATAGGCGTTGATGCGCGCCGATATCGCCTGCTCGACGTCC
>NZ_LODW01000047.1 GCF_002914525.1 Rhizobium hidalgonense
GGACGTCGAGCAGGCGATATCGGCGCGCATCAACGCCTATGCCCACGCGCATGACATTCTGCTGCAGAAGAACTGGCTGTCTGCGACCATGGACACGATCGTCGGGGCGGCCGCGAGCAATCTCGGACTTGAGTCGGTCTCAGAGCAAGTGGTCCGCCAGGCACACTGAACCCCCAGGCCGCGTTAGCGTTCGCCCTGGTGCTACACGAGCTTGTCACGAATGCGACGAAGTACGGCGCCCTGTCGGGGGATTCCGGGGTGGTCGAAATCGAGTGGTCCCTGCGTCGAGAAGCGGGCGGTGATCGCCTCGACGTCCGGTGGCGAGACCGCGGCGGCCCGACTGTGGAAGCTCTGAAAAGGAGGGGCTTCGGCTCCCGGCTCATCTATTCCAGCCTGTCTGCTTTCGGAAATGTCGCTGTTGATTATGCCCCGAAGGAACTGATACTCAGCCTCGACGCATCGCTCCAGAGCCTGCAAGATCAAAATTGCTCCGACTCTCCGACGTAGAACAGCGTGGTGCCGACCCTACAGATCAGGGTCCGTACAAGCGAGAAAGATGACGCCAACCACTCCGAACCACTGATGGGATTCTTCGCTAAGGCTTAGTGTCCGGCGAAGACCGTTCAGTGGAAGGTAGGCTCGCTCGCGACGCGATGCGTTCTTGCGCGGGCGTTTTTGGCTGCCATAGACAACGCATCCGCTATTCTTTCGGGGCAGGTCGGCTTGCTGATGGCAGGTCGCCCCTTCGGGTTTTCGATAAGGCCGGGGTTCACGGTAAAATACACCACCCCAAGTCCGAATCCAGAAAAGAGGGCTCGGGCGATCGACGGCCCGGTGAGCCCATCCCCCAGCCGGACGTCGATGATGGCGATGTCGGCCACCGAGCCGAGCTCCAGCGCCTCAGATTTGTTTCCCGCGATGCCCGCGATTTCGAATCCGGCGTCGATCGCGACATCCTCGATCGCCAGAGCAATTCCCAGTTCGTCTTCGACTATGAGCAGGCGCATGTTTCGTCTCCGGGGATGGCTCCAAAATCGGCACGGCACCCTCTGGCGTCGTCAATCGAAAACACTCCCCACCACAACCGGTTCCACGCGTAAGACTTGAGTCGCAGCCATCCCCAACCTAGGTCCGAGGTCGTCCGAGACCCGCCGACGACATGCAGGCGGCGCACCATGAGGCATGTTCATTTATAAGAATTCTGATATCTTCCGCGTTCGAACGGGAGTGAGCGTTATGTTTACCGCGAGTTTGATTCCGGAAGCCTATTACTGGGCGCGTTCAGCAAAGCACTTCGACGGGAAGCTCACTGTTGTGCAAGTCTCGACTGTCTTCGGAGAAGATCCCATCTATTGGACCCTTGCACTACTGGGCACAGACCAGCACGCAATGCCTTGCGATTTCGAGATCATCGGACCATTGGTGCTCCCGGACGAGAATCCCATGCGGCATGCCGCCGAGTAGTGTGTTCCTCCGGCTGCAGGCGAACGCCATCGCGAAGGACTCCCACGTCGGGCGATGAGAAGAGGGCAGCACGACTGAGTGGACCGACGGTCTCGCCCGGTCCGGGCTCGGGAAGCGGTGGCGGGAAGCTCGATCTAGTCGGGAGGACTCGGTCCACCTTCGGCGACGTTGACCACCAAGGTTCGGTCATCGGTTCCTGTGACGACGAAATCGACCCGATAGGTCTCGCCGCCATATGACAGCTCGACGCCTTCGCATGACCACCGGGCGACGTTCGGATCAACGTCGAGAAGACAGGCAAAGTCGCGGGAGTCCTGGCTCCGTAAGAACAGAGGCCCGGCGCGCTTGATAGTGGCGAGCGGATTATAGAAGCGAGGAGGCTGGTTCGCGGGACGACATCGCCCGGCGGCCTCTCGTAGGGAATGCTCTTCATGGCACCCTCGAAACACTACGGAATGGCGGACGCCGAACTATGTCCGGCAGTCGGTCAACGTGTCAGTGCCCAGGCGTAGCGAGCGATGTAAAACACGATAGCGAGAACGGATAGAGAACGGAAGACGCGGCGTCAAGGATCTTTCACCAGGATCGATTTTTTCTTTCACGCGAGTTGGTCCTTCTTCTCGCCGCGCCAATAGCTGTCGATGATATGACGACCGTTGCCCAAGATGCGCTCGCCCAGTTCGGGGTCGCCTCCTTGCAAGGTCTCGGGATCCCCACCGCATAGACGGACGAACGCAACCTGCTGGACGGTGAAGGTGAAGTAGTCTTGGTGGGTGGGTTCGAAGGCCAGCCTGGCGTCCCTGATGCCGTTCTCGACCTCGGCAGCAGCGTCAGAGATCGCCTTGAAGACGGTGTCGAGCATCCTGCGTTCGGCCGCCTCCCTTATTCCGAGGAAGCGTCTCTGATCGGGTGATGGCGGCGTGCAGGTGTTCTCGGTCATCGTCATCCTCTTTCACGTCAATCAGATATCGCGAGCCTCGTGAAGCACGCGCGGTGGCTATGCTTGCCTGGTATCGCGCACCGGTTTATGAATGCGCCTCCAAAAACCAGAGCATCGGAGAAGTTGGTGGCAAACGGCACGGTAAAGTTTTTCAATCAGGACAAGGGCTTCGGCTTCATCACGCCGGACAACGGCGGTCAGGACGTCTTCGTTCACATCTCTGCCGTTCAGGGCGGATCGCTCCGCGACGGCCAGGCTGTCAGCTACGAGCTCGGCCAGGATCGCAAGACCGGGAAGTCCAAAGCCGAGAACGTCCGGCCAGCCTGATCGCGGCCAACAAAAAAGGCCGGGGCGAAATCGCACCGACCTTTCATTCGTCTACCTATCCCTGCCAGTACATCCGTGGTCAAAGCAAGTCGACGAGGCATCGCGAGCGGCACTATTTCCAGCGCTCATCAGCTATGCCGATGGACGGTATGTAGTGGCGCAATCTGTCGATATCAAGGCAGATGTCTCATCTACCTGTTCGCTGACGGAGCGCCGCCGTTCCCTGGACTTCGCCGCGCTCCTTGCAGCGCGCAGCTCCTCGATCGTCGGCTGCCACCATCCATCCCCGCATTCTCTCGTATTCTCCCGGCTGCGCTCTCGCCGGCCACGTATGAACGAGTTCTTCAAGCGTCGCCGCCCTCCGTCCGGCCCAGACATGCTCGTCGTCCGCATCTGGATGATGCTCGGCAACAGACCGGCCGCTCCAATGGCGGGAGATCGTCGCTCGGGACAGGCAGACGCTTCCTCCGTTCGGACGTCCTGCGCTTTGTCTTCGCCTCTTCTTCCGTACCGTTGCGCGCCCTCCTCGGGATCGACGAGCTCGCCTGTTGTCTCTGTCAGGACGATAATCCCGTCGACAGTCGTGGCGTAGTCCGTTGATCACGGACGACTTGCGGAGTGCTTTAGGCACCTTGTAACCTGCTATTTTCTTCGGAATGCTGTTTTTCTTTGCCATTTCGACCTCCCTTCCCGCGAGCCAAAACGCCCGGTCATCCGGATCGTTTTCCTGTAACCGCAGCAATCTTGGGAAACTGAAGGAAAGACCAGAGATGGCCACTAAATTGAACGCGAGCTTCTCGTTACAGATGGTTAGGAAGGTTGCTCCCATGGTCCGGACGGTGAACGGGCAAAGCGCTGACTAAAGCGTTTTTGAGACTACAACCCCAACCCTCTTCAGGCCCCATAGTCGCAGCAATTCAGCTGGAGCCGAGATCTCTGCCGCGATGACGTAAGGGTCTCCGGAGAATCTCGAGCTCGTGGCGTCTGGCGTCTTGATTGGGAGCCCGTGCCCCATGTTCCTGACCGAATAGAAAGCTAACTTCAGACCGTCTGCGGCCCGCCACGACTGCAATCTGCCCCATGGTTTTTCCTCCGCACGTCCGCTTCTGTCGGCGATGCCCTGGACTTCGAGCCACTGAGCGACGCATGCAAGGGCGTTGGCCGGGTTCACGGTCCGATCGTCCATGCCCTGCCAGATGGCTATCGGCGGCCACTGCTTGATCTCGGAGGAGATTTCCGTGACGGGTCGCCCCCAGCCACCAGGCGGGGGCGTCGCGCCCGACTTCATCGCTCGTAACGCGGACATCGCATCTCGGGCCGATCCGAGGGGCATGCCGGCGATGATCGCGGCGCCTGCAAACAGTGCCGGATAATTGGCAACGAGCGCGCCCGTCATCGCCCCGCCTGCAGACAGACCTGTGACAAAGATCCTCGAGCGGTCGATGCGATGTTTTTCGCATGCATGTTCGATCATCTGCCGGATGGAGAGCACTTCTCCTCGGTCTCTGGCGACGGCGCTCGGGCGGAACCAGTTGAAGCATCGCTGCGAATTATTGGCGCTCCTCTGCTCGGGATAAAGGAGAACGAAACCGCGTTCCTTTGCGAGCCTAGAGAAGCCGGCGGCACCATCCAGGCTTTCGGGTGTCTGCCGGCAGCCATGAAGGACGACCACAAGCGCCGGGCGTTTCGGCAGCCGTGCTGCCGGCACGAAGGTTTTCATGATCAGCCGGCCGGGATTGCTTCCAAACGCGGTCGTCTCGACCAGAACCGGTTTCGCGGCACGCGGTGTCGGCCTCGCGCGTTTCGCCTTGTTTCCAGGCGCCTTGAAGGCCTTCTCGAGCAGCCTGCTGAACTTCTTCTGGGATTTGAGGGCACGCGCCAGTGTTTTGCCGAAGCCGAACTTCATACGCCCGTCGCCTCGAGCCGCGACAACTGCGTCCGCAGGCCCGGCTGCGCGGCTTTACGACTTGCATCCTTCAACAGGAACCACTGCGTCTTGCGAAATCCCGCTTCAGGAAACGTCGCGGCAATCCTGGAAACTTTCAAAAGATGAACGGTGACCGTGTAGCGGTTCGTACTACTGTCCTTTTGATAGGCAAAGCTGCCGACGGGGGTGCTGTCGACGTCACCGATGAACGCCTCCCTCAAGGCCGTCGCGCTACTCGTTTCGCGGCTCTCGATATGGCCTTTCGGAACGCCCCATCGACCGTTGCGTCGACTGCCGACCAAAAGCACTTCGAGACGTCCCTTCGCATTTCGTCGATAACAGATGGCGCCTGCCTGCGCGACATCGAGGCCGGTGTCATCGGTCAGAGCTTGGTTTTGTGTTGACTCCTGCACCATGAACGGCCTCCGATACGGCTCGCAAACTAGGGTGATGACACTGGCGGGTCCAGTTTTTTTCGTCTTACATTTGCGAAACTTGAACATGCCGCGGGGTTTCGGCGTTGGCGATGGTCAATCGAGAGATGCCAAGTTGTCCCGCCAGGCTTGAGACATCCCACCCTACCACTCGGCCCCGATCTGAGCTCGAGTAGGAGGCTTTTCTTCGCCGACGTCAGACGTGTGCGTTTCCTGTCCTCAAACGGTCGGGACGGTGCCACCGTCGACCACCAGCTCCGTGCCATGGATTGAGGAGGCGCGTTCGGACGCCAGGAACGCGATGGCTTCGGCAACCTCATATGGCTCGGCCCCGCGTCCGATCGGGATTCCGCCGATCCAGCCCATAACGGCTTGCCGCGCTTCCTCGTACGTGCCGCCATTGGCAGTCTGCATACTCTTCACCAACTCGACGGCACCCTCTGTCATGATCCAGCCGGGGCAGACGATGTTGACCCGCACACCCTTTGAACCGAGTTCTTTGGAAATGGACTTGCTGTAGGTCCTCAGAGCCGCCTTGGCGGCGGCATAGGCCGTGGTCGACTCGGGAAGGGGCAGCACCGACTGAGTCGAGGTAATGTGCACCACCGCGCCATTGCCCCGCTCAATCATCTGCGGGATCAGCAGGCGATCAAGACGAACCGTCGCTAGAAGGTTCAGGTTCAGTTCCGAGAGCCAGATTTCGTCTGTCAGCGCGACAAAGCCGCCGGGCGGCATGGCCGATCCCCCGAGATTGTGGGCCAGAATATCGATCCCGCCAAAACGCTCTAGCGCTGTCTTAGCCAAGGCTTCCCCGCCCTCGGCTGTAGTGAGATCCGCCTGGACGAACTCGGCGCCTTCGATGGGCTCAGCGGCTCCTCGGGCTGCAGTAATTACGCGAGCGCCGCCAGCCACGAAACGTTCCACGGCAGCGCGGCCTAGGCCTTTGGTGCCGCCGCTGACAAGTACGCGTTTTCCGGCGAATTCGGTCGGATTGGATTGCAGGCTCATATGGTTACCTCCAGAAATTTGATGGTGTCGTTTTCAAGCTCGAAACGGTAGGTGAAGCGGAGCGGGCTGCCCGGGAAGTCGCCATGCGCGGGGCCTTCAACTACGATCTGCCGACCTTCGTGGCGAACCGTGTCGGGAGTGAAGATCGCCTTGACCGGGATCACAGCCTCTTCGATCAGCTTGCGCACGGCGGCACGGCCCTGGAGGCGCTCTCCGACTTCCACGAAGACCGCGTCCTCAGCGAAGGGTTTCAACATGCCTTCCACATCGAGGCGTGCGTTAGCCTCGACGTAGGCAGCGATGGGTTCGGGCAATTCAATAGGCATTCAGCGGCTCCCTTGACATGATCACGTCAAAGTACGGATTAATGCCTCCTGCGATAACCGGGCCAATCCGGGACGTCGCATTGCGAAAAGCGGGACAATAGCAGAAGCAGTCTATCCAAATTTGATGCCGGCTTTGCGATTACGATGCATTCCGCCGGAGCGGGCCGCATTTCGCGACCCGGAAGCCGTCCGATAGGATGTTAGGCGGGATAATCGAGGATGAGACGTTACGAAAAGGGGGAAAAATGACGCGGTCCGCACTTGCCGATCTTGATGCTGTTCTTAGCATCGCACGGCTCGGGTCGTTCAGGGCTGCCGCCTTGGACCTCGGCATATCGACGACAGCCTTGAGTAATTCCATAGCGAAACTCGAACAGCGCCTCGGCATACGTCTGTTCAACAGGACGACGCGAAGCGTATCGCTCACCGATGCGGGAAAGACGTTCGTCGAGCGGGTCGGGCCGGCGGTGACCGACATACACGACGCCATGCTGGCGGCGCAGTCGCTTCAGGCAGTTCCCACGGGCACATTGCGCATCAACGCATTTGCCACGGCAGCTCGCGAAGTGATGGAGCCGCTCATCCTTTCGTTTCTGCAACGCTACCCACAGGTGCATGTCGATCTGGTCACGGAAGGGCGGATCGTCGATATCGTCGCGGCCGGTTTCGACCTCGGCCTGCGGCCTGCCGACCTGGTCCCGGCCGATATGATCGCCGTGCCTCTGGGCCTGAAGCGCAGCAATGCCGTCGTCGCCTCGCCGGAGTTCCTCTTCAAGCACGGTAGGCCCCTGGTTCCAACCGACCTTTACCGGTTTCGCTGCATCCGTGCGCGTCTTCCCAACAACGCGCTGTTCCGGTGGAAATTCGAAAAGGACGGGAACGCGGTACAGATTGATGTGCAGGGCTCTATCACGCTCGACGAGCCGAGCTTGGTTAAAATAGCTGCGTGGCACGGAGTTGGATTGGGATACGTCATGGAAGCAGACGTGCGCGAGGACATTGCGGCCGGCCGGCTTGTGCGCCTTCTGGAAGACTGGACACCAGCTCTGGCACCGTTGGCATTATATTATCCCGGAAGGAAAAACCCACCAGCTGCCTTCACCGCGTTTATCCAAGCTGCCCGCGAGTTCGCAAAGGCGTGAAGTTCTGGCGAACAACGGTCGTTATTCCAAGGGTTGGTCGACCGGCGGATTCCTAGCTCTTGTGGCATAAAGTCGTTATTTTGGAACATCCGCTGCTTCTGGTTCCGCCATTAGCTGCCGACCAAGATGGCTCAGCGCGCAAATTGCTGTATGTGATCTGCTCCTGCTCAAAGTCATGCCAGTCGCACGACGAAACAATCAGCTTTTCTACCAGACCACCCCTCTGGAAAAATTGTAAACTTCGTGCTACATATCCGACCAATCTGTAGTGCGAAGGTGGCAAATGCCGACACCTCATAACCCTCCGGCCGCTGTGCGGCGCGCGCTGCGCAAACTGGGCGCAGACATCCACGACGCACGTCGACGTCGCCGCCTGCCTATGGCGGTAGTAGCCGAACGTGCCTTCACCTCACGCTCAACGCTTCAAAAGATCGAGGCCGGCGACACCAATGTCAGCATCGGCATCTATGCAGGCGTCCTCCAGGCACTCGGCCTGCTAGATGGGCTAAGCCAAGTCGCCGACATCAGTAACGACAGCGTCGGCCAGGCTCTGGCCAGTGCGGAGTTGCCCAAGCACGCTCACCCAAAGCGATCGCCGGGATCGTCACGCGATGGCTGATTTTGAAATTCATCTCAACCTTCACGGCCGCACACGTCCAATCGGGCTGGCGCGGAGCAATCGCGTCCGTGGTGCCGAAACGATCATGTTTGAGTATGACCGTGCCTGGCTAGAGGACCCCGACCGCTTCTCGCTGGAGCCCGCTCTAGCTCTGAGCCGGGGAGCGTTCGCCCCACCCGCCGGCCTCGCAACATTTGGCTCTATTGGCGACTCAGCACCCGATACCTGGGGCCGACGTCTCATGCAACGCTCGGAAAGGCGCATGGCTGAGCGCGATGGCCGGGCCGTTCGCACGCTGGCCGAAAGCGACTATCTGCTTGGCGTCGCCGACGAGACACGGCTCGGCGCGCTCCGGTTCCGCTGGGTTGGTGACGAGGAATTCCAGGCGCCGATCCGTGCCGGCGTCCCCGCCCTCATCGAGCTCGGCCGCCTGCTGCAGATCACCGAACGTATTCTGCGCGATGAGGAAACCGACGAAGACCTCCAACTTATCTTCGCGCCTGGCTCCTCGCTTGGTGGAGCGCGTCCGAAGGCTTCTGTTATCGATCAACATGGCCATCTCTCGATCGCCAAGTTTCCTAAGGAAACCGACGACTACAGCATGGAGACATGGGAAGAGGTCGCTCTGCAACTGGCTGAACAAGCCGGCATTGTCACGCCCCTCCACAAGCTCATCGACGTCGCCGGCAAGAAGATCATGCTCTCGCGTCGCTTCGACCGCGATGGTACTGTCCGGATCCCCTTCCTGTCCGCGATGGCGATGATGGGCGCAAAGGACGGCGAGCGTGGAAGCTATCCGGAGATCGTAGACGCCTTGGCCGAACACGGCGCGCAGGGAAAGACCGATGCGCACGCGCTTTATCGCCGCGTCGCCTTCAATGTGCTGATTTCCAACGTCGATGACCACCTGAGGAATCACGGCTTCCTGTGGCTCGGCAAAGCCGGCTGGTCGTTGTCCCCTGCCTATGACCTCAATCCAGTGCCTACTGACGTCAAGGCGCGCGTCCTGACGACCAACATAGATCTTGATGAAGGCACCTGCTCACTTGATCTGCTGGAAGAAACTGCCGGGTTCTTCGCCCTCACGCTCGCCCAGGCTCGCGCAATCATTAAGGAAGTCGCGACCTCCACCGCAACGTGGCGCGAGACCGCAAAGGCGGTCGGCGCGCGGTCAGCCGAGATCAACCGTATTGCCAGTGCGTTCGAGCACGATGATTTGCAGCGAGCGCTAGCCCTATGACGAGAACCTTCCTATACAGTTTCGATCCGTCCTCGGCCAGCCCGGGAGCAACGCGCGAAGCTTGCCCCAAAGCTTCGGCGCTGTGCCATCTGGCGTAGTGAACCTGCGAAGTCTGAATGACGCACGGTTCGTGAGAGATGCGCTGACCTCCCCCAAAAACGTGGTGATTGTGGGTGCCGGTCTGATCGGAGGACGTGGCGTCAACGCTTGCGAGCATCGGATGTCGTGTAGCTCTCGTCGAGTTTCAGAAGTGCGTCATGGCTCGCTCATGCTCGCCACATATGGCTACGGAGATCGAGCGCCTCCATCGCACCGCTGGCGTCGAAATCACCTTGAGGCCGGAATAGATCCACGTGAAGGCGGGCCGACTAGTAGGCGTTACACTTACGAACGGGCTAAGGCTGGACCGATCCTAAACAGCAAGCTGTTCCACAGCAAAGGACAGATCTTGGGGCCGCCTTAATAAAGCTTTTGGGAAACGCGCTCCGCCATGAAATCAATGAAGGCACGAACTGTCAATCAGCGTCCAAAATTGGGTCTGACGCAATCTCGATGACATCAGGGCGCTCCGACAATACGTGCTTCGAGCAGATCCAGCTTTCCGCGGCCGTACATCTGCCGCTTGATGAGTTTGAGCTTGGTGATCTGGCCCTCAGTCTGGCCGTTCGACCACATCGAAGTTATTGCATTCTGGACCGCTGCCCGGTCGCGGATGACGCCGTTGGCGAATGACGCGACCAGGCTTCTTGCCGCGCGGTCGATCCAAGGTTCCAGATTATCTTTAGACTTGCTGCGCAGCATTTTGTGGAAGCTCTCGACGACATCCCTGGCCTCGACAAGATCCGGTAGCCTCTCTTCGATGGCGGCGACTGTCATCGTTTGAGCCGTGGTCAGGTTGTTGCGTTCAAGCGTCATCAGGCGGACGATAGTGCGTGCGGCCGGCGCATGTCCGAGTCCGTTCTCGGCCTTTTCGGCACGCCTTCGCCGCGTTGCCCATTCGGTGACAACACGGAGACCGCCGCCGAAGCCAGCCAACCGAAGCTGCCGCCAAAGTTCAGCGCCGTTCCGCAATCCGGCGTCCCATTGCGCTTCAAGCCAAGGGAGATGCGGTTCCAGGGAAGTTTGCCGGATCCGAAAGATGTCGGTCCGCTGACCACGGACGACACTGCGAACCAGCTTTCGGCTGTGCCCGGTTCTGCGCACGATCTCCTTGATGGATACGCCTTCGCTGACGAGACCACGGATGACGGCGTTTGCCTCTTCACGCCGCAGATATCCCTCATATTGCAGTCGCTCGGCGGCTGTCAGAAGCTTTGGATTTACAGTTGCTGTGCCGATTGCAATGCGGACCTGCCGCATCGACTTGCGAACGGCGTCAAGAAAGGCGTGGCTGGCGTTTTCCATCAGATGCCAGCGGTCGGCGACCTGTTCGGCGTGTGGCAGGGCTTGTGCAGCGGCCTGCGCATACCCGCCGCCGCGGTCTCGTGCGACGATTTCGATCTGCGGCTGCTCGACCAGCCAAGCCTTTGCGGTCGAGGGTTCTCGGTCGGGCAACAACGCGATCGTCTTTCGCCGTTCCAGATCGCAGATGATAGTGCCATATCGGTGATTGCGACGCCACGCCCAGTCATCAATGCCGATGACGGCTGGCGGCGGCGGTGGTGGGCGATCATATCGGCGAACGGTTCGAAGCAGCGTGTCATTGCTAACCGGTAACCCGAGACGATCTGCGAACCGTGCTGCTGGCCGACCACCCAATGCCAAAGCGAGATGGTGAACCAAGGTCTCCAGGCGCGCTGTCCGGCGGGCCATGGGTCGGATCACGCCATTACCGAAACGCTCGGCGAAAATCTTTCGGCGGCAATGGACGACATTGCAGACGAAGCGTCGGACCGTCAGGTGCAATTTGATCCTTCGGCCCGCACACGGCAGATCGGTAATAATCCGAGAATAGCGACTATGAACACGATGGGAGGTCGTGCCGCATTCGGGACACCTGCAACCTCGGGACTGACCATGTGCGGTGACGACGATCACATCGGGTCTGTGATGCACTGCCTCCACGTTCAACTCGGCAGGGATTAAATCGGAAGGCTGAAAATAGGCTCCCATGGCGCTGATTCTCCTTCAAGAACCAGGCCAGTAGAATCCGAAACATCATCGAGAATGAGTCAGACCCAAAATTGGACGCCGATTACCCCGCCAAGGGGGTCAAATTTGCACGCCGAAACACACACGCGAGGCGATCCGAACGATTGTCGAAGCCGAGGCACTGGTTGTTGGGTCACCAACCTACAAAGGAAGCTATACAGGTTTGTTCTAACATGTCGTAGATCTGCTCGATCCGTCAGACTTGCGGGGTAAACCGATCGTGCTAACAGCGACGGGCGGCGGGGATCGGCATTCCCTCGTTGTCGAGCACCAGTTGCGCCCCCTCTTCGCGTTCTTCGAGGCTTTTGTTCTGCCGACGGCGATCTATGCCTCAGCTCGTGATTTTAGCAACGGCGCACCCTCACCCGCCATCCTCGACCGCGTCGACCAGGCGCTTGCGGAAGCGTCCTTGCTTTTAAGCGCACGCTCGATCTCGGCTGCAATAGCGGCTGAATAGGCCAGCCTTGCGTTGGTTTCATTGCCGTAAAATTTGATGCCACGAACTCGACGACCGGTTTGCAGGCTCGCCGGCGAAACGAAGGCGGTGACCTGCGAGCACTTCAGCTCCATATACGAACCGCGGATGTTGAGATCGGCGATGCCAACATAGCGACCTATTATGTGGCTACCGAGATATTCCTTTGATGAAAGCGCAATGAATGCCCGAAATCCCGATCCGCGCTCGCAGGCGATCTTCTTTCCTGAAGCGGTCGATTTAGACAGACATTCTATTGCCGAGAACAAATTTGTATCGCTCTGGCCGGATAAAGAATTCCGACCATTCGGCGCAGGCGCCGTGATCAAAATATGAGGTTCGTTCGAGGACGAGCAAAACCGCATTCGCGGCAGCGCCGATCACGGATGAGATGCGAGGCGGCACTGCGCGCGCGCTGATGGCGATCTCGGCGGAGACAATATCGGCGCCGGCTTTGTCCTTGAGGAGCGCATAAGTCGGCCGTTGTTCGGCCGTTTTCAAATCCAGTTCCGACATGATGACGGGCAGGAGGCTTCGACCCAAGGCAATGGGCTCGTCGTCCACCATATGAAGACGCTCCAACAGCGCGCATTTTGCTCCGAACAACGAGACAAACGCCGGCGGCGTTTCAGTGGTGGTCAGTTCGACGATCCGCATCGTGGCATCGAAGCCCTGCACTTTCAGCGACTCGTGGAAACTGCGCAGGGTATCGATCTGATGGCGGACCTGCTTGCCGGCCACAAAAGTCCCCTTGCCTTTCCGGCGCTCGATCAGCCCGTCCTTATCGAGTTGATCGAGCGCGAGGCGGACGGTGACGCGGCTGACTTCGAAGCGCGCCATGATCTGCGCTTCCGACGGCAACCGCCCGGAGGGCTCGAATGTCCCATCGGCGATCTCGCGACGAAGGCGATCGGCGATCTGGAGATACATCGCCACCGGGTTGTTGCGTATCAGGCTCATCTATTTTCCATCGGGGTTAAAAAGACCACGGACTCTTGCGGCTTTGGAATAGCGTTCTCCTTTGCCGCCGGACAAGGAAAGGCTCCACGTTGATAGCCTGTATTATAATGTATTAAAACTGCGGGCAATTCCAACCCCAGACCGTTCGAACGCAATATGGCATCTGTTTCCCCAATTCGGCAGCATTCACCCGGCGCCACCTTCTCGGTGAATGGCATGGGTTTCGCCTATCCCGAAAGCCGACGCAGCATATTCGAAAAATTTTCGCTGGAAGCCCGTCCAGGAGAATTCGTCGCGATCCTCGGTCCGTCGGGCTGCGGCAAGTCGACACTGCTCAATCTATTGTCGGGCTTCCTGCGCCCGCAATCGGGTCATATCACCATAGACGGCGCGCCGGTTGCGCCGGAACATTCCGCACTCGGCTATGTCTTCCAGTCGCCCCACCTTTTCCCCTGGCTGAGCGTGCTGGAAAATGTCCGCTTCGGCCTCCGTATGAATCGCAGGGGATCGCCGCAAGAGCAAAGGGCGATCGCCCTGCATTTTCTGCGGCTTGTCGGCCTGGAAGAACAGGCGGAAGAGCCACCTCACCGATTGTCGGGCGGCCAACGTCAACGCGTAGCACTTGCGCGCTCGCTAGCGCTTGAGCCACGCCTTCTGCTCATGGACGAGCCTTTCGCAGCGCTCGACGCCATGACGCGCTCAGCCCTCAACGACGAACTGCTCCGCATCTGGTCGAGCTTGGGCAAGACCGTGCTGTTCATCACGCATGACATCGACGAAGCGATCTATCTGGCGGACCGGGTCCTGGTCCTCGGCCTGCCTCCGGCCGGCATCACGGCTGAAGTGCCAATCGGTTTGCCGCGTCCTCGCGACCAGCGAGCCACGCGAGCCAATCCTTTGTTCGCAGAACTGCGCGAACGCCTCGCCGAGCAGATCGCCATGGTCATGACCAGCAATCAACCCGCTACCTGAAGGGGACATCCGATGAAACGCATTCTACCTGCAGTCCTTTTCGCACTTGCTGCTGCCTGGCCCGCCGCGGCGCAGGAATCCCGGCCGCTTCGGATCGGCTGGGTCCAGGCCATGGCGAACGCGCCGGCTCTCATCGCCGAAGAGAAAGGCTACTTTCGGGAAGAGGGTTTGAACGTCGAGCTCAAGGGCTTTGGCGATGGCCCCGTCATTCAGCAGGCGGTGGCGGGAGGGGAAATCGACGTGGCCTATATCGGCGCCCCGCCCGTCTATCAATGGGCCGCGCGCGGGCTCGAAGCGAAGATCATCGCCAAGGTGAATTATGGCCAGGCAGCCTTGATCGCGAGGGCCGACGGCTCGATTCAGTCGCTCTCAGACCTCAGGGGCAAGAAGCTCGCCGGCGTCAACAGAGGAAGCGGCATGGACGTGCTGCTGCGCGGTTTCGTCCTGAAAGAGACTGCCGGTCTCAATCCGGACACTGACCTGCAACTATCGCAGATGCCGGTGGGCAACATGAACGCAGCGCTTGATACAGGCGTGGTGGATGCAGCCTTTTCATGGGAGCCCTTCATCAGTCAGTCGGTGCTCCGCGGCACAGGCCGTGTGGTCTTCGACGTGAACGGCGCCCTGCCCGGTTATCCGTGGTATGTCGTGGCAGCACCTGCAAAAACGCTGAAGGAGCGTCCGGACGATCTCGTCAAGCTGCTGCGGGCCAATGCCAAGGCCATCGCCTTTCTCCGTGAGCAACCAGCAGAGGCCAATCGGATCATCGCCCGCAGTTTCAAGCTGGAATCTGTGAAGGCTGCGGATGGAAGCGTCGTTCCGCCGGAAGCGATCGTCGCAGAAGCCAGGAAACGCCTTGGCTGGTCCGCCGAGATCGAACCATCCGACCGCGCCTTCATCCAGCGGCTCATCAATTACTCCGTCGATCTCGGCATTCTCAATAAGCCATTGAACGTCGATGACATCATTGACGACAGTTTTGCCGCGAAAGCGGCCGCTCAGCAGTGAGATCCGATCGATGAAGACATTGACAGCGCGGCGGCGTTTTCCGCAGCCGTCCTGGCGCTGGGCAGCGCTTCCCTTCCTGCTTGCCGTGTGGTGTCTCGCAGCCAGCAGGGTTCCGTCTTATGTGCTCCCACAGCCCTGGGAAGTGGCAGCCGAGGGACTGCGCTGGATCCAGTCCGGCGAACTCGGCCGCCAGTTTCTGGCCAGCTTGTTGCGTGAGTTCGGCGGCTTCGGAGCGGCGATCCTCGCGGCCCTTCTCATCGGCGTGTCTGCTGGACTCTGGCGGCCCTTCCGTGAGTTCGCCCAGCCGCTGCTCGCTCTGTTCATGGCGATCCCACCAATCGCCTGGGCGCCGCTGTCGCTGATCTTCTTCGGCCTCGGATATCTCTCGATCGCCGTTGTCATCTTCATCGCGTCGGCCTTTCCGATGGCGGTGACGATCCAGGAAGGCGTGCTGTCGATCGGCAGTGGGGAGGTGCGCGCAGCGCGCATCTTGGGCGCCAAACGGTTTCAACTGCTGGCCTATGTGTATTTTCCTGCCTCCCTCCCCTTCCTGACCGCCGCTTTGCGCATCGGCTTTGCCCAGGCGTGGCGCGCGCTGGTGGCGGCTGAGATGATCGGCGCCTCCCAAGGGATCGGCTGGATGGTCGCAATGGGTGGGCAGGTCGGCAATTCGGCGCAGGTGCTTCTCGGCATCACGCTGATCGGACTGACGGCGTGGCTCATGGAGAGCCTCGTATTTCAACGGATAGAGCGCCGCTACGAAGGCTGGCGCGGACAATAACGGACTTTTCCCATGACAGAGACTTTGCAGCACAACGCATCCGACGCCGCACATTCCCCAGCCGGCCTTGCCGCCTACTTCGACACGCTTCCGTTCCTCGGACGGCTCACCTGCCAGAGACAGACGCTGACCGCCGGCGAGTGGACCGAACTGGAACTCGTCTATGAGGTCGGTGCTGTCGGCCTTGCCGATGGCGCATGGCTGAAGCTGGCCTTCAAATTCTATTCCGATTGGGCACTGTTCCAGACAACGGATCCGACGGGCGCCAACTATGTTTCTGCCGAATATCATGCCGGTCCGCTGGTTGCCGGTCAAAGTCCGGCGACGGTGCAGGCGCTGAAAGTACGCTTCGACCAGAAGGGACACGAGCGTCCTTTCCAGAAAGCCGTTATCATCGATGTTGTCGATGGTTATATCAACCCCGGCGACAGGATCGTCATTCGTCTCGGTGATCGACGACAGGGCGGCGCCGGTACTCGGGTGCAGACGTTCGTCGAGAAAGCATTCCGGTTCCGGCTGTTCATAGATCCGCTGGGCAGCTCGAAATTTGCTGAGGTGCCGGGCGACTGCAAGCTCGAAATCCTGGCCGGCCAGCCCCACGCCCTTCAAGTCATTGCGCCGCGCCTTGTTGGCCTCGGCGAAACCTTCGATGCGATCGTACGCGTCGACGACATATGGGGGAATACCTGCCGCGACCGCGATCTGCGGGGCACGATCGTAGTCACCGCTCCGGACGCGACCCAACGCACGCAGCCGATCGCGCTGGCTGCCGATGACTGGACATTCGCGCGCATTTCCGGCCTTTCCTTCACCGAAGCCGGCGAGTCGAAACTGGAAGCACGGCTAGACGACGAACCTTTCGTCGCCGCAACCGTCGCCTATGTGCAGAGCGAAGAAGGCGCCTTGCGTCCTCTTTACGCGGATCTGCACGTCCATTCCGACGACACGGTTGGAACCAACGACGCGACGTACAACCTCACCTATGGACGAGACATCGCCGGGCTTGACGTGGTGGGCTACACTGTCAACGACTTCAACATCACCGAAGTGAATTGGGACAAGGCCGTGGAAATCATCCATGGCCTCAACGAGCCCGGCCGCTTCGTCTGCTATCCGGGCACCGAATGGTGCGGCAACTCCGCAGCCGGCGGCGACCGAAATGTTGTCTTCCTACGCGACGGCAAACCGCGCTTCCCGTTTGACAACGAGGGTCGGTCTCTTCGCTCTTTCGAATGGAACGAGACGACGGCCGGAACGATCCGACCCGGTGTGTGGCCTGTAGACCGGCTCCATGCCGCCTATGAGGATGATCCGGAGGGCCATTTGCTGATCCCGCATGTCGGCGGCCGACGCTGCATTCTGGATTGGAATCATCCGGAACTGGAGCGGCTCATCGAGATTGGCTCCGCCTGGGGACAATTCCATTGGCTTTACACCGAGGCGCTCGCGCGGGGATACAGGGTCGGCGCCTCCGCCGCCAGCGACGAGCACCAAGGCCGATGCGGCGGCGGCGCACCGGCGACCGGAACGTTCGGTTCGCGCGGCGGTCTGACGGGCGTCATCGCCGACCGCTTCGATAGGGCCGGCGTCGGCAGTGCGCTCAGGGCACGGCGCACCTTCGCCACGACCGGTGAACGCAGTTTTGCTGTTCTGTCCCAGGGAAAACATTTCATGGGCGAGGTGTTCCACGCTGAACCTGAGGCGCCACTCTCCTACCGTCTGCTCGGCCATGCCGGCTGGGAAGAGATTCAACTCTATGATGGCGATCGCCTCGTGTGGAGCCGCGATCTGCATGCGGAAGCTGGCCTCAGCGAACGCAGCGTGCGTGTTCGTTTCGGTGGCGCCCGCATCAAGGATCGCTACCGGGCAGCCTATTGGAGCGGCGCGGTCGCCGTGACCGGCGCGGCACTCCTGGCTGTTGATGGAGTCGGGTTCGACCATCCTGAACAGAGCGTGTGGCGCACGGGACTTGGAAAGCTCGGCTTTAAAACGGCAACGCACGGCGATGTTGACGGTATCGAGCTCAAGCTGTCCGACCTAAACAACGCTCACATCACGATTGTCGCCGACCTTCATGGCTACAGCAAGATCGGCGACCCGCTTCAGCCGCCACCGCATGTGCATGCGCCCGAAGCAAGGCTGGAAGTAAATGGGAAAGACTTGATCTCGAAGGGCTCGGTCACCCTCGATCTGCCGGGCGTCGAGCTGCGTCTTGTCGTGGAAAGGGTTACCGACCAACCGCTGCCGAGAGATCTTGCGGGTGAGATTTCGCTCAGCAAACTCGAACTCGATCCGGGACGAGAACATCCGTTGTTCCTGACGGCGCGTCAGCGCGACCAATCCCGCATCTGGACGTCTCCATTGTTCTTGATGCCCCATAGTTGATGCTGCTGGACTTCGTCGTGTCCCTATGAGCAAACCAGTGGCTTGATTGTCATGGTAAGCATGGTTAGAACAACGCCTACCGTGCAGGAGCTCCGGCACGAACGCAGAACAAGAACGCGGTTGAGGCGACGCAGGAAGAGCGTCGTCTGCGCAAGAGAAAACGAGGGCGGCCTCCGCGGGTTGCTCTAGCCGCTGACGGAGGCGGCACCACGAAGTGCCCAATAGCGACAGATCGCACCCGCAGCCGGTTTTTTCACGCTGATTTGGAGTTTTAAATGGATCAATTCGCTACCGACAATACCTCCGCAGCCGCTCGTCGCCGTGAAGCCAGGATTGCGAAAGGCTACAGCCTTGAGGACCTAGCCGTCGCCACCGGACTTACGGTCGAGGAAATCACCGCAGCCGAGGAACCCCTCCAGATCGTGCCTCAGCACCACCTCGAGCGCATTGAGCATGTGATCTCGTAGCCCATTCTCGCCGGCAAGATGTTGCCGCGCGACTTCCCCAAGGTCAAAATGGAGAAGATCGTTCATTTGGGCAAGCCGATCTGCAATCTGCCACTGTGAAGGATCATTCCAATACCTTCCTTTCTGATCGACGAAAAGCTGAGTATTTCTTTCTGTCTCGGATAGAAGACGACCTCTAGGGCTCAAAGCACGAAGGTCGGCATGATTCAGTTGGCCTAAAATATCGCGTGCTGCCTGTACCGCATCGTCCGTGAGCTTCTGGCAAAGCTTGATGACTTGAGCCACGATCAGAGCCTGGCGACGGCTGGCGTTGAAGTCGCTGGCAAGCCAGGCCGGCGTTGCGTTGCCCTCCCGGATCATCTGGTCCCACCGTCCAGATGACACGCGCGCCTGCAGTTCCGGATCGATCTCCAGCCGCCGCAGAAATGCTATTCGCTCGGTCAGCCCGACGAGGTTCGACGCAGCCGGCGCTTCTGGCGCCGAGCGCAGCCAGTGAAAGCGCGTCTGGCCGATCGACGGGTCAACCTCTAACAGCCTACCCATGATTGAAGCCTATCGAGTGGGATGTCTTCAATCAGAGTTCTTTCTGCCCGGCGCCGGGCTATGGCACGGCCGGCAACGCCGATCCGTTCGATCGTGTCCATCGCCGGCAGAAGAGCTCCGCGTTCGCGAAACGCGGCGACAACGAAACTGGCTATCGCAGCACCGTCGCCGCGCCATATGATCCCGACGGGTTTCTTCACGGCGTGCATAGAGTGCAAATTCGTCTGGAGCGGCGCCGATCTGATCAGCAACATACTTCAGCATGGCGCGAGGTGGCCGCCTTTTAGGTCAACAGTTTTCGTTGGGCCGTAGGTTCAAATCCTGCCCCCGGTGCCATCGAACGACTTTACCGGATCAAGGACCGTAAAAGCACCTTACCGGATTTAACCGCACCTAACCCCGTCGAGAGCAGGAAAAGTGTAAGACTTACTCCATCGCTGCACTCGTAATGCAAGGCATGGAGGAAGTCATGAGTAAGGGGAAAGTCGTGGTGCTCGGATCTAACGCGACCCGCATCGAGACCAAGGGCGGATATTGGGGAAACACGGGCCAGTATCTCAATGAGACGGTGGTCCCGGCAATGGCCCTGATCGCCGCCGGTTATGAGGTCGTGCTCGCGACCCCGGACGGCACGCCCCCGACGATCGACAAGGCTTCGGATGCCCCCGCACATTTCGGCGGCGATGTGGCCACCTATGAGCACGGCAAGGTGTTCTACGCGGAAGACCCATCGATGAAGGCGCGCACCCTGCGCTCGGTCCTCGACGAAGGGCTGGACAATTATGCTGCCATCTTCATCCCCGGCGGCCAGGCGCCGATCGTCGATCTGATGCAGGACCAGGAAATCGGCGAGATCCTGCGCCATTTCCACGAGCATGAGAAGCCGACCGCGATGCTGTGTCACGGACCGATCTCATCGGTCGCGGCGATGCCCTATGCGCGCGAGTTCCGCGCGGCGCTAATCGCCGGCGATCCCGAAAAGGCGAAGGAATGGGCCCAGGGCTGGCAATATGCCGGCTACAGGATGACGGTGTTCGAGAAGGCCGAGGAGAAGGTGATCGAGGACACCATTCTGCACGCCAAGATCTATTTCGACATGCCGTTCGCGCTGGGCCTTGCCGGTGCGATCGTGGATACCGGGCCGGACTTCGAGCCCTATGTGATCGAGGATCGCGAGCTGATCACCGGTCAGAATCCGCGTTCGGATCATCCGATCGCCGCGGCCCTGATCGCCGCATTGGACCGGAAGCGCGCTGCAGCGTGACACGGCAGTGGCACCGTGGCCGCCCCGAAGCTGCCCGACAGCGATGGCTATCTCGCCGGCTCATCAACTACCGCTTCATGGCCAACGGCGTGTGGAGCACCGACAAGACAGTTAAAGCTCCGCGCCTCAGCCGGCTAGGCGCAGCTCATAGATTGATGGAGACACTGATGAAACGGTCAATTTGGGGATTACTCGCTGCCATGATTACTCTTGCTCCTGTCGCCTCCGCCGCCGCGGAGAAACCAGTCTCGATCGTGCTTGTGCATGGAGCGTTCGTCGACGCCTCCGGCTGGCAGTCTGTCTACAACATGCTGTCAGCGGACGGCTATGAAGTCCTGGTCGTCCAGAATCCCACGATCACCTTGGATGGCGATGTCGCGGCGACCAAAAAAGTCATCGCGAATGCCACGCATCCAGTGGTGCTTGTCGGCCACTCCTATGGCGGGGCCGTAATCACCGAGGCGGGTGGCGACACGAAGGTCAGGAGCCTTGTCTACATCGCCGCCTTTGCACCGGCGGCGGGAGAATCGGTATTCGATCTGGCAACTGCACCACACCCCGGCGAAGAGGGGGCTCCGCTGCTCCCGCCGGAAGGCGGTTTCATCCTCGTCGATCCGGCGAAGTTTCCGGCCGCCTTTGCCGCCGATGTCGATATCTCGACGACGCGGTTTATGGCTGCAGCTCAGGTGCCATGGGGGCTAGGGTCTATTCAGACCAAGATAACCAGCCCAGCCTGGAAGCAGAAGCCGAGCTATTTCATGGTGACCGCGCTGGATCACATGATTCCACCTAGCGGACAGCGCTCGATGGCCGCGAGGGCTGGCGCGAAGGTCATCGAAATCCAGAGCAGCCATGCGGTGATGCTGTCGCATCCCAAAGATGTCGTCGACTTCATCACTAGCGCTGCGGCCGGGACAAAGTAGCTATGGCACCCGGAGTACTGCCGCCGCGCCGCGACGAGTGGAGCAAGACGGCCGTCTTGGATCAGTGCGAGGAGATTTCCTCCAAATATTGGAACCGGCCTCGCGCTCAGCCTCAACAAGTTATGGAGATGACAATGAACCGACTGATCATTTCCCTGATGCTGGCAACTGTCAGCATCGCTCCCCTTTCCCAAGCCGTCGCCGCTGCCAAGCAGGTTGCGATCACCCAGCAGGTGCCGGAAGTCGTGCACTATCGTTCGGCCAAGATCGATGGCGTCGACATGTTCTATCGCGAAGCCGGCCCGGCCGACGGCCCGGTCGTCCTGCTTTTGCACGGCTTCCCAACATCCTCGCACATGTTCCGCAACCTCATTCCGTTGCTGGCAGATCGCTATCACGTCATCGCACCCGACTATCCGGGCTTCGGTCAGAGTGATGCGCCCGATCACACCAAGTTCGCCTATACCTTCGGTCATTATGCAGACATGCTCGATAGGCTGATGACCCAGCTCGGCGCCAAAAAATACGCCATGTATGTCATGGATTACGGCGCACCGATCGGCTACCGTCTGGCTCTCAAGCACCCGGAACGGGTGAGCGGGTTGATCGTCCAGAACGGCAATGCCTATGAAGAAGGCCTGCGCGAGTTCTGGGATCCGATCAAGGCTTACTGGGCCGACGATTCGAAGGAGAAGCGCGAGGCGCTCTCCAATCTGGTGGTCATCGAGACCACCAAGTTCCAGTACACGGACGGCGTCAAGGACCTCACCCGCATCAGCCCCGACAACTGGGTTCACGATCAGGCCTTGCTCGACCGGCCGGGTAATACGGATATCCAGCTCGACCTCTTCCACGATTACGGCACGAACGTTCCGCTCTACCCGCAGTTCCAGGCCTTCTTCCGCGAACGCAAGCCGCCAACGTTGATCGTCTGGGGCAAGAACGACAAGATCTTCCCGGAGGTCGGCGCACATCCTTACCTGCGTGATCTTCCAGACGCTGAAATGCACCTCCTCGACACAGGTCATTTCGCCCTTGAAGACAAGCTGGATGAGATGGCGCCCCTCATCCGCGATTTCCTCGATCGCAAGATCGCAAGGCATTAGTCGAGAGTCATAGCCACGCCCCGGCGGTCATTTCAGGCGGACACTGCAACACTTCCGCTCACTTTGGACGCAGGCCAACCGGGGCTCGGGTATTAGCTGCCGTCGCCTTGATTGGCTCATGTCGGAGATTGAAAGGCTTCATCCATGTCATCTCACGTTAAGATCACCGCAATCCTTACCTCTCGGCCAGACAAGGCCGAGAAGCTGCAGGCACTGCTTGTCGGGATGGCGTCGGATTGCCGAGCCGAGCCGGGCAATCTGCGATGGGATGTTTGGCAGGACCAGTCTCGTCCCGACCGCTACGTTCTCGATGAACTGTATATGGATGGCGCAGCCGTCGCAGCACATCGTGAGACCCGCCACTATAAGAACTATCTCGCGCAGATCGGGGATCTGGCAGACCGCACGGCGTTGGTGCTGAGTCCGATCGAGATCGGGCATGAGCGTGTGTAGCACTATACTTGCGAGATCGGGACGCGCCTTCCAGAGGCATACCACGGCAAATGCATGCTTAATCTCACCCTCGATCTCCGATACCTGAGAATGGGAGTGCTAACCGCTATGCCATGAGGAACCAGCGATGAACTGGCACCGGGTGCCATATAAGAAGGTCATCTCGGTGAGCTGGAGATGTTCTATCGCGAGGCAGGTGCTGAAGCAGCGCCTATTCTGCTGCTGGTTTACTATCGCCTGTATCTTATCGCGACTCTAGAAATACTGCATCTCTCTTCGCTACTATGTCGCGCTACAGTACCACCATCTGCCCTCAAGGAGCATAGCCATGTCCTTTCCAGTAATCCACCGCGTCGTCACCGGACATGATGCCGATGGCAAGTCTATCGTCGCGATCAACGGCCTTCTACCAACAGTCGTCGAATTGAATGCTATTCCCGGGATGATCTTCCATGAGGTTTGGGAGACGCGCGGCACGCCGGCGCAAGTGGACAACGGTGCCGATCCGACCACCGGCGCGCTGATGCACCAGCCGCCGAAGCATGGCACCCGCATCCGTTTCGTCGACATGCCGCCAGACGCCGAATACCTCGCGGATGGCACATTGCAGATGAAGGAGCTGTTCAACGAGGTCAACGATCCCGGCGGCTTGACTGTAAAGGAAGATTCGCCGCACGCGATGATGCACCGGAGCGAGGCGGTTGACTATGGCCTCGTTATCGAGGGCGAGATGACGCTAATGCTCGACGATTCCGAAGTGCTGCTCAAGCCCTACAGCGTCGTAATCCAGCGCGGCACCAACCACGCTTGGGCGAACCGCTCTGGCAAACCGTGCCGCATGTTGTTCATCCAAATAGACGGACAATATGAGCCGCCGATCGCTGCGGCGCTTGCGCGTCGATAGGCCGGTGCCGATGCTCGGCTCTTGCGCGGGCTGGGAGAATTTTTTAACAGGGGATCGAAGGCAGGCCGCTTCGAGGTCGGATCAGGGGCGGGCTAGCCTCGCTGTCTCCCGAGCGTGTGAGCGAGGCAACCAGGTCAGCGGCGACAGCAAGATCATATGTCTCGAACCCCTCGATGAATTCGCTGAATATCGGCAATAGCATCTTGTAGGCATCGTCGGCCCTTGACCCAGCGCGCCAGAGTCGTGCGAGGTCATTGGCTGCACGCAATTGCCACGACAACGCACCTATTTCCTGTGCAACCGCCATCGACTTGATGAGTTGCGCCTCTGCCCGGTCCGCCTGGCCTCGAGCAAGCAGAATGGAGGCTTGGACTCGCAAGACCTCGGGCAGGCACCACAGGTCATTTTTTGCATTTGCCCGGTCGAGCGCGGCTCGGATCGTGGTTTCCGAGTCATCAAGACGACCTTGCTCGGCCTGGAAGTCCGCCAGGATGCCCAGGTAGAACGGCAATCGCGCCAAATGCTTCGTTCTGTGAAAATCCGCAATGGCTCGCTCGAGGTTCTCGACCTCCTCATCCCGGGCGGCGCTTTGCGCACATGCCAATGCCGCACGATAGAACATGGCGACCGGGCGCCGGACGTCGAATCCGTGCCGCCTAGCCTGGTCATCAAGCATGGTGACATAACGATCACATTCTTCATAACGTCCTGTCCAATAGAATACCGGACAGACCCACGAGAGCGCATTGCCCAGTGAAAGGTGATGCTTGGTCTTGGACGCGTAGTCGACTGTTGCCCGCGCAGTGTCCAGGGCGGTGTCCGGTGAGCCCGTCAACCACTGGACATGCGACAACACATTCGTCACATCGACGATCCTATCGGACAGGTATCGAACGTGCCACCTTAAGCGTTGGGTATCGTTGATCTCTTGCAGATTGAGCTGGTGACGACGTTCGAAGCGTTGCCGGACGTCGTGGAGTTGACCGGAGAAGAGATTGCCGATGCCGAGGGCTGCTTCCGCCTCCAAAACGGCGGAAGGGACCTCCGCGGCTGCAACCGAGGCGAAAGTCTCAAGCGTGCGAACGGCAGCTTCATTCTCGCCACTGAACAGTTCGAATACTCCGATCAGCCGAAGGCAACGAACACGGCAGTCGGTGTCGCCAATCTGAACGGCGATGTCCAACGCGCGTTGCATGGCATTTCTCGCCTGAGGCATGAGGCCCTGCGTGAACATTGTAGCGCCACCAAGCCATACCTGAAGCTTCATCTCAAACACGCTCCCGGCGAGTCCCGCCGGGCCAAGCTCTTCAATCGCATGCGAAACATGAACGCGGCATTCGTCGGTGAGCGACAGATGGTTCCAGAGTAGGAGCCCGGCGACGGTCAGCCGGATGAGCAGAGACCGATTCGCTGTATCCTGAGCTGTCCAGGCGAGCGCGCCGCGCAAATCGTCGAGGACGCGCCCATAAGCGGCTTCCCATTCAAGGGCCGGTCGTTCAGCCCACTCGGCCGTGGCCCGCTCGAGCACCGTGCACACATGTTCCGCGTGGCGTTGGCGAATGATCTGATCCTCGCCGCTGACCCGCAGTCGTTCGAGACAATAAGCTCGCGTTGTCTCAAGGAGACGATAAGCAACCCCGTCGGTGTCGACATCAAACGCAAGCAAAGACTTCGCCGCAAGCTGTGCCACGGCGCCAGCCGTTTCGGCGGAAGCGACGTTCGAAACTGCCGAAGCGCCTTCGATATCGAAAAGACCTGCGAAAACGGATACAGCGCGTAGCAGCGCTCTCTCGCTTTCCGTCAGCAGGCCGTAGCTCCAGTCGAGCGTTTCAATCAGGGTGCGATGCCGCTCCGGGCCCGCCCGCCGCCCGACAAGAAGGCGGAATCGATCATCGAGCTGCTTCAGCAGACCGTCGACTCCGAATGCATCGATGCGCGTTGCGGCAAGTTCTATTGCAAGCGCCAGACCATCAAGTCTTCGGCATATCTCGGCAACGGCCGGCGCATCGACGTCCTGCAGCTCAAACAGTTCGAAGCTGTCGGTTGCTCGGTCCACAAAGAGCTCAACAGCAGGAAATGACAATGCTTCGTCGGCGCTCAGCCGAGACGAGTTCGGTGGCGCGCCTAATCCCGGCAGCCTTCGCACGCGTTCCCCTTTCACTCGAAGTGGTTCTCGGCTGGTGGCGAGGATCCTCATGCCGGCAACTTCAGCCAGGATGCAGTCTGCGCAGGACGCCGCAGCGTCGATGATGTGTTCGCAACTGTCGAGCACGAGCAACATCTCGCGATCGCGCAAGGATTCACACAGGCTGGCAAGAGCGTCTGCGGAATGGACCGCGAGACCGATTGCTGTCGCGATGGCGTTGGGCGTTAGGGTCGGATCCTTCAGTAGCGCCAGATCAACAAGCCAGACGCCATCCTTAAACGCCTTAAGTTCGTGCTCTGCGACAGCGAGCGCTACAGTCGTCTTTCCGATACCGCCGGCGCCGACGACCGACACCAAACGCGATTCCTTCAAATCTCGTCGAATAGCACCAATCGTATCTGCCCTTCCAAACATCGTCGATGTCGCAATCGGCAAATTGTGATTGCGTGGCGTTGGCGAACGAAAGGGCGCTGCAAGGCCCGATGATCCATGTCTCTGGACGGGAGAAGTGAACTGATATCCGCGCCCAGTCACGGTCGCGATATATTTCGCGGCGCCGGGTCCGTCCCCAAGCGTTCGCCGCAACGCCGCCATGTTGACCTTGAGGTTACCTTCGTCAACGATGATGTTTGGCCAAGCGCGGGCCATTAACTCGCGTTTGCTCACAAGTTCGCCAGGCCGCTCGACTAGCGCCGTTAGGATGTCCAGAGCGCGGCTTCCTATCCGAACGGGCGCCTCGCCTCGTAAGAGCAGTTGGCGTTCGGGAATTAGCACGAACGGCCCGAAGGAGTAAGACCGCGAAGACCGGTCAGCGAGGTCGCTTGTCATAGTTCCTTTCCTTCGAAAGTTCTCACTTGGTAGGCATGAAAATTTAAATAGCACTTCGGTGAGCAGTCATGCAGGGTGCAAACCAACATCTCGCCATCTGGAGCTGTGCGGCTCATGAGGCCATTCGCGTTCGCCCTGTGAGTATTGATATGATAAACCCGGTCGAACCACTAAGCAGGGCCACGGAGTACGTTACCAATAAAATGGCACGGGGAAGAAGTATTCATAATATCTCGATGAAATGAACCCAGAACCTTCCGTGTTTTGGTAGGGCTGAATCGTATCAAAAGCGATTCAACTACAATAGTCGTCCTATGGCGTTTTGACTAGATTTCTGGTGGAGCAGATGCATGGCTTTATTGAATGTCGTAGCTCGAGGAACCAATGTTCCGGCACGCTGAAGGCTGGACTAATGGATTAGAGAATGAATGATTACATGAAGAAAAGTAAATAACATGACGTAATAATAGAATATTTATGCCACAAATTTCAATTTTTCATTGCTTGGGATCGCACGCACGAACTATGCCACTTCGCCATGCCGGCGCGCTTCTCAGGCATATAGTTCCAGCGATCATAGTTCTTCGAGCTGACGGCTTGCAGCGCATGGTTCTGAAGCCGGTCGCGGATTTCTTTGGAGACGCCGGCCTTGCCCGCAAGTGTCTTGAACGTCCGGCGGAGATCCCGGTTCGCAGCATGGGGGATAACCCCACGGTCCCGCTGGCACCAGACGAAGCTGTAGAACGTCGCATGGCTCACCGGAATCGACGGATCCTTTGCCGAAGGGAAGTACCAGCCGTACTCGTTCGGCTTGATCGACTCGATGAGTTCAGCGGCGAGAGAGGGAACGGGTACTGCATGCGGCTGCAGGTTCTTGGTCTTCGACCAGTCGATGATCCGTTCCTTGGCATCCCACTGGTCGACATGCAGGCGGGCAACCTCTTCGACGATACGCCGCGCCAGCGCCATTTGCATCAAGGCTCAGGCGCGCTCATAGGTAAACGAAGTCAGCAGCGTCGTCACGAAATTGCTCGCCCGTTCCTTGACCAGGACTTCAGTCCATTCATTGGTGCCGCGCAGCCGCAAGTCCGTGTAAATGCTGTCCACGGCTGCCTCTTCGATACGCTTGATGTGCGTCTTGAACGAAGCCTCGCCGCCACCGTGATACATGTCCCTGATAACCATCCGGAGAATCTCCTGAATGGCGATCTGCCAAGCCGTATTGATCGACTGGAGTTCCTTGATATCGTCCGCCATTCAAGCTTCCTTCAGGATGAGTTCACGGTCGGCCCGGTGTGGGGTCCAGCCGGCCCGGGTGCGTTTTGCAACAAGAACGGCCGTTGCTGAGGCCCGGTCGCTGCGTTCCCTGGAAAGCCGCGCCTTCGCGAAGCCGCAAGGTCTTTGCCTGTTGCGATTGGACGTCGGATTCGAGTTCCTCGACCGCCTTGTTTTTTGCGAAGAACTGGCTCTGGACGTTGCCGAAGGCAATCTCCGCCCGCTGGCGGGATTTGCTGAATGTCTCTGTCATGGTTGATCCGATACTGAGGCTCGTGAGGGCGAGCGAAAACAAAAAGGCCAGGCAGATCGCCTGGCCTTGAATGGATAACGTGCTTCCGACAGTGCCAGTACATCCGTGGTCAAAGGGAAGCAGATATCGATTTAAGCGTTCTGGAGATTGCAAGCGGACATCTTGCCCGACTTGTTGTCCCGCTCGAGATCGAAGCCGATCTTCTGGCCTTCGACGAGTTCGCGCATTCCGGCGCGCTCGACGGCGGAGATGTGAACGAAGGCGTCAGCGCCGCCATTGTCAGGCTGAATGAAGCCGAAGCCCTTGGTGGAATTGAACCATTTAACGGTGCCAGTGGTCATAATGAACCCTTTCATAGCATTATTGAAGAACCGCAGCGCCAGGGCGATACGGATGGTTATAGCGATTTTTGAAAGGGAAGTTCGTTCAAGGCGCGGTGCCAATCGCGCGGTAACCAAAGTTCAGCAAGCAAATCTCGATGACTTACCTATAGCCGATGCGGATCCTGCGGTCAACGAAAAGCTTTCGCGCTGAATATTGCTCCCCTTGAGGTTGCATCCGTTTTCCGCTACGTCAATGCAAGATCCGGGATCAGCTGTAAATGATGTTGACCAAAACCGTAGTCGTCTGCGCGGCGGGCCGAGACGAGTTCAATGAACGGAAGTAGCGTGATGTCGCCCACCGGCGCCAAACGACCAGGCGGGCTTTGCTCATAACGAGAGTGATGATCGCCGCTGCTTCGGACCACTCAGAATTGAGGGTGCCAGCGAGTTGATCGGCAGCAGCCCGCTTGACATCGAACTGCCAACTCGATGATGTCGTCCGAGGTTTTGACGGGCGGACCGCCACGCTCTGCCCATGTAATGGTCACATCCCTCTCATCATCGCTACCGGAAACGTCCAAGGTGCCGGCCGGCACGGATAGGTGCGCCATATTTCAGCAAGTTGGTTGCAAGTTCGTGAATAACGGCGGCGAAACCTTTCGATGGGACCAATGACTTGACTTGGGTAGAGCAGCCGACGTCATCTGCAGCTATTCGCCTATCTCGACCACCTTGACCGACACGTCCAAACCCACGAAATCCTCCGGCGTTCCCGTATATCCGCCGGTAACAGGCATGATCTGTCCATTGCTGCGGGCAAATGCTACCGGAATAAGACATGCTTCTCCCACACGCCGGTGGGTGGGATCAAACGCGATCCAACCGGCGCCTGGAAGATAGACTTCCGCCCAGGCATGTGTCGATCCGCTGTCGTCGACAGATGCCTGCGGGTCGTAGACGTAACCGGAGACAGCGCGCGCACCAAACCCCAGGCAACGAGCAGCTTCAATGAAAAGCGCTGCGATGTCCCTGCATGAGCCACTGGCCAGCTCCAGTGTTTGTTGCGGCGACTGCGTGCCTTCCTCGTCTCGGATGCGATAGCTGACATTTGTCAGAATGCCAGCATTGATGTCCTTCAGGAGCGAAAGCGTGTCGGTCGGGCGGCTGCCCACGAACGCTCGCGCCCAATCCGCCACACGATTACCCGGAGAGGTCGCGGCAGCAAATGCGCCGAGGTCGGTCTTGTCGTCGGTCGAGTAGGTGAAGGGATAAGCATGCGCCGAGATGTCTATATTGAAGACCGGCCACCGGTCGGCGGTCTGCTCGACTACGGCTGCACTCGAGATCGTCAGTTCGGAGGTCGGTTCAGAAAATGCCACCGTCGCGATCGTGTTGCCGAAAACGTCCTTCGCCCAGCCAATCGATCCGCTCACGGAACAGTCAATGCTGAAACACAAGGTTCGAAGCTGTTTGTCGGTCCGGGGCGACAGGATCAGGCGGTGGGCAAGCAGTCCGACGGCCCGGGAGTAACGATAGGTCGTTCGATGATTGATCTGAAGTTTCGTCATGATTTCCGGCCGTCAGATTTCAGTCCTATCCCAGCCTGGGCCAGCGAAACGGTGCTCACAAAGTGCTTCTGGCTTGCGGCAACGAAACTTCTTCGCGATATCCGGATTCAATAAGGAGCTTGAAGCAAGTCATTAGGGGCTTGGTAGCATACGGTTTCCTGACAAATCTAAAGCGCTGCGGCAGCAACGACTGTCGCAGATTTACGACCCCCGACGTCATAACAATCGCTAGCTTTGGCCATCTTGTATGAACGCGTACCGCGAGCTGGACACCATCTAGAGGGCCTTTCATATTCACGGAGGTGAATACGAGACTGATATCGTCCCGATTTTCTAGGATCTCCAACGCATCTGCGCCATTGGACGCCTCGGCCGTCCCATAACCAGACGCTTTACACGCAGCCACCGCTTCTGCGCGGATGCTCCGGGCCTCTTCGACTATCAGGATCACATGTTTTTGATCATCACCGTTGAACAAACTTGGCTCCCGGCAAAAGAGTTTCGCGACGAGAACTATCAAATCATTAATGTTGCGGTGCAGCAACAACATAAAGCGCTATACGTCTCGGAATTCAATCCTAGCTGGCGCCTCGACAGGCCGATCCCTTGAGCGCATCCGCGTCGTCGATCCCGCTCCTGACAGGCGGACGTTAGCTGCGATCATGACGCGGGTAACAGCCCTGCTCACCACCGTTGCCACCAATTCCGCCTGGGCTCCGATTTCATTTTGAACCACGACCAGAACGACCCGCTTGGGACTTCAGGGTTTAAAAGCATGAAGAAGGAGATGCGCTCCGGGTCACCCTGGCAAGTGCCTGACGGTTGGTGGCTCCGGCGCGGCGTCTCGACGACTATGGCCGCGAATTCGACTGTTCGGCTCAGGCAAAACCAGCTTGCCTGCCCGCCCGCGTTCGCTAGGACGATAGCTGATTAGCATTGCAGCGGAATTCCTTGCCGGGATTCGAACTTGGAACGGCGCGTCCAGAAATTCCTCCTCGATGAGCAATATACCCTGGAGAAGGTCGCATCCATTATTGCAACCTCCACGGCCTTCACCGGGTGGAAATGATGAGGATAGAACCTGAGCACCCGCCAACGCATCCCGCGCCTTGAACAGGATCGAACCGATCATCGTGTTTTACGGAAGCACCTGATAGAACACAGACCGCTGAGTATGAGCTGCCGGGCACATCTTATAGAGAACGACAACCCAGATCCGGCATATTCTCGTGCTCGGCGCAGGAGGATAGTCTTCCGCAGATCTTATGCGCATAACCTTGGCCCCATGTACGGCGCTGCGCCGCGACGCGGGGAAGTGCGAGGACGCACCAAGCTGCCAACCGGCGAGATCCGCATCTGCAGCGCGGCCTGTCATTTACTGCACCAGTTCGATCTCGCCCGGCTTCCAGGTTTTGTCAAACCATGGCTCGAGCGGGCCATAGAGACGAAGAAGAACGTTCCAGCCCTTGCCAGGAACTGTCTGGACCCAGTTAGCCTCATGGCCTTCCGGCGCTGTCGGGCCGAACCAGACGTCGACTGAGGAGTCCGCGTTGATCACAATGTCTTTCTTGTCGCTGCCAATGCTGGGGAATTGCTGGTCCGTCTGCAGCATCGAGCGCGTCTGATTGTCATACACGACGAACGACCAGAACTCCTTTGCCGGAATGTTTGGCGGCAGATGGATCTTATAGGTCTTGCCGCCATCAAACGGCTTGCCGTCCTTGTCGGTCGTGGCACCGGCGTATTGCGAACCGATGCCGACGTGCTTTATCGCCATGGCCGGCGTGATCCCCGTCGCATAGTAGTGGAAGAGGACACGGGCATCCAAATAACGAACGCCGGGCTGCATAAGGAACTCGTAGCTACCACCGACAAAGCCGGTGAACCAGGCGCTGCCCGGATAATAATAGGCGTCCTTCATGCGGGTTTTGAACGTGATGGTCCGGGCTGTCGCATTGCCGACAGCCACGGCTTCAGTGAGGATCTTCTTCATCCGCTCGTCGGGTGCGAAGGTTTTGCCCTTTTCAATACCGATGGCCGCGAGCTGTCCCAGCACCTCCGGGTGATAGGCCTCGTTCGGCTCGTATTGGACAATGTCGTTTACTTCCTCGTAGAAATGGAAGTCGTTGGCATGGATGGTGTTGTACTCCTTGCCGGAGACGTTGATGATCTTCATCTGCGGCGGGTTGTCAGCTTCAGAAAGGGGGTAAACCTTGGCGAACTTCCTAGTTTTTTCGACCGCGGTCGCGGTGCTGCCGTTCTCGAGGAAGCCGCGCCAAAAAAAGAGGTTTCCGTAGGTTGACGTCCGCAATACGAAATAGCCATCCGGTATCTCGCCTTTATAGCCTGGCGGCAAAAGCAGGTATTTTCCACCCTTGCCCTTGTCCGGACCGGCATTGCCGACGTCGCCGACATATTCGAACCAGTGATTGTCGATCATGCCAAGGATATTGGGTGGCGTCTCGATGACCAGCGGACCGGCCTTGGTGTCCAGCCACATCAGATTGTAGATGCTTTCGGTGTTGCCGGTCAGGAACAGCGAATGCGAATCCATGAGATTTCCAAAGATCAGGATGGTCTGGTTGTTGTCGGCGCCCTGGCTGGCCAATCCAACCCTCATGGCTTCAACCGATGCGCCGGGCATGGCATTGAGAAAAGCGTCGACGCCTCGCATGAGTCGAGATTGTCATAGATCTTCTCCGACGTGGCGTGATCCGGGAAGCCATCGAAAAAGTTCAGCTTGCCAAGCCTCGTGTCCACACTCTGCGGCGTGATGATCGAATTTGGTATCGGTGTCGTCATTTTCATCTTCGGCGCCGTCTCGGCAGAAGCGGTGCCCAAGCCCATCAGCACAACCGCGGTGGTGGCGCAAAGAAGGCTCGTCATTCGTGCGATCGCAGTAAAGCCGGTCAGTTTCAGGTCGCGTTTCATCACCGTCCATCCTTTATAGCGGTCCGTGCTGAGCGGCACCCGATCCGGCACCGTGCATCAGCAGGTTGAGGATTATTACGCCACATGGACACCGGGCGGTCGCCACGCGCCCTTGCCGACGGGCAGAATTGAAGGCGCTTCCGTTTTCGGCCAGTAGAGCCGCATGACCGTATAGATCGGACCGTTCGGCGCCGGCAGCCAGTTCGATTCCTTCTCCGCGCCCGGCGACTTGTGCTGCACGTATAGCGTCAGCGATCCGTCGGCGTTCTTCTTCATGCCCGGCAACATCGGCGAGTTGATGAGGTAGCGATTGACCGGGTTCTTGATCAGCAACTGGGTCTTGCCATCGTACATTGTCACAGACCAGAAGGCGTTGACCGGCGGCAATTGATCCGCCGCGAAGGTCAGCGTGTAGTTGTGCTTGCTGCCGTCGAGCGGCTTGCCGTCATCGTCGACTCGCGTGAGGGGATAGACCGCCTCTTCCGAATCGTTGCCGTAGATGCCTGCCTGGGCGCCCGCGGCGCGTTTTAGCCAGTCGCCATTGTAGAACTGGGCATCGCCAAAGAAGGAGTTGACCTGCCATCCATTGAGCGACACGCCGCCTTTCGCGACGGCCTCGTCGATTTTTCGTTCGCCTTGCTTCATTCCGACAAGAATTTCCGCCTTGTGCTCAATAGGGAGATCCTTGAAGCTGAAGGTCTTTCCTGGACCGATCCCGATGCGCGCAAGCTTCGCGCGGATATCCTTCTCGCTCTCGAGCGCAGGCGCGAACTGCAGGCAAAAATCGAGATATGCGAAGAAGTTCATTTTCGCGAGTTTCTTGTCGATCTTTGGAAAATTCACGGGTGGCGGAGCGGAAGGCGCCGGCTGCTTCAGATAGGCGGAAAGCGGCTGGGCCTTATAGCCGGCTTGCACCTTCATCACGTTGTCGATATCGCCCGGATCAAAAAGCTGAGTGCGGAAGAGAACGAACGAAAACTGTGTCGTCGACTGGAACACCTTCTTAACTCCGGCGGGAGTAACTCCCTTCCACTCCGGCCCTACCACCATGTAGTCGCCAGCACCGCTTCCAGTGGCGCGACTGCCAATATAGCCGTAGTTGAATGTGTTACCGTCGATAAGCTGGACAGAGTAGTAGCGCTTTGGGTCCACCGGCGGGACCGAAACCACCATCGGCTCCGCCCTCAGGTCTACCCACAAAATCGAATAGGGCGTATCGCTGTTCGGCGTAACGACGGCGGTATCTTTATACGTAGAGACATGGGATAGGTTCTTGATCTGATTGAACGGCGCCTTGAACTGCCCCGACTTCCGATCAACGGCAAATTCGTACATGGTGCCGTAGTTCAGGACGATCGGCAGACCGTAGATGAAGCCTTCCTCGGCAATGTCCTTTGCTTCCATCAGGCTTGGCCAATCGGCGCTGCTTTTTGCGTTCGCCCGAGTGAGTTTCACGGTCGTGGCGACGAGTGCGCCCATCGCAGCAGAGCGAAGCAGGGTACGTTTCGTAAGCATCAACAACTTCCTTCCGATTCATCGCGGCCAGCGCCTGTAAATTGTGGGAGAAGTTAAAGCGACTGCGGTGGCTGACCGAAGCCCGCCAGGCAAACGCACCCGGTGCCGTTCATCGCTTCGAGGCACTTCGGCGACTGTTTGATCACTGCGGTCCTTTCAGCTTCGGACTCTTGAACGTCTTTTCCGCGGAGGCTTGACCGCCGCCTGCCGCGGACGCCGGAATAGCTGGAACGAGTAACGAGACTGATCTTTTCAGCGCTGTCACAATGTGCCCCATGGTTGAGCGGCTCCCCGTCTCCGGCCCGCTTAGGGAAGAAGCCTGCCCTAGAGGATCGGAAAAGCGCAAGTATGTTACCGTAGCATACCAGTATGGAGGCAACTTCAGCGCCAGCGAGCATTATCGTTCCTTTCTTTTGATCCTTGGAAGTCCACGAGAGTGAATGCCTACACCCACGAGCAGACGCGGCGCGGCGAAGACGAGAACTGCCTCATGGCGCCTCCTCCTCCACTCGCTCGCGCCGCGCCTGCAGTCTGTCGAACTTGCCGAAGTCGGTCATGATGCTAACCAGCACGCTTCCCGTCCAACCGAAAGTGAACAGACCGGACATTGCGATGATCGGGCCAAGGAGACGCCACCGATCTGGAAGGGTGACGTTGCCCTCCCCCAGCGTCGTATAGCTCTCGAGGACATAATAGTAACTGTCGCGCATCGAGGGGATGATGTCCCTCACATAGAGGGGGACCGCCCAGATCAGGGTTTCGGCGAAATGCAGGAGCGCCAACGCGGCGATTGTCACCGACAGCATCAAGTTCAGCCGCCAGTGCGGCGTTACGCTGGTGACGCGCGCCCATGATTTGCTGAACTGAAGGCTGATGCTCCGGATACCCACGCCGTGCACGAAGATGACGACGATCAGAAACACAGTGCCGACGAGGATTTCGAGTACTGGGTTCGGATTCGCTAGATGGTCCAAACTACCTCCTCAGTCCTGTCACCGCCGGTGAAAGGCTCTTGCAAACCTCCCACCGGACCGAAACGAGCACAGGCATGTTGCTTGGGGCCGGGTTCTAGTAGCAGGGAGGATAGGGATAATATCCGCACGCCGGATGCGGGTAGTAGTAAGGACGCTCGGAAGCGACAGCCGCGCCCATCGCTGCCCCTGCGACGACGCCTGCGCCGTATGCTCCGGGATGAGCGTACCAGCCGCCACGCCAAACCGCTGCACGCCCAGCACCCCCGACGGCGACACCCCCGTATGGCCCGCGTGCCGCAAACCAGTCGATGAACAGCGACGCGGGACCATCGGCACCTGCGAGATCACCTTCGAGGACGGCGACCTCGAAGGTCAGGTTTCCACCCTCCAGCTTCGGCGTCTTCAGGACGACGACCGCATCGGCGACGCTATCCCCCTTGCCGCTCAAGACCGAGATCGTCGCGTTCGGAGGATCCTTGGCGAAACTATCGGGGCCTTCATCCCACTGCTTGATGAACTCGGAGGTCAGGACATGACCCGCCGACCGCACCGGGCGGTCGGCGAACACGATTGATGTTGCAGAGATGGCGCTCATGGTGAGCTTACCATTCTCGAGCTTTGCACCTCCAGAATTGAGAACGGCGAGCGACGGCACCATCTTTGACTTGGTTGCGCCGATGGTCTTCTGTGCGGGTGCTGAAATCGCGTCCTGTGCAAGCGCCGGAGACGTGATTAGCAGGCAAGCAGCCACTGCGATGAAGCATGAGCCGGAAATTCTAATCATTAGTCCTACTCCTCTTCTAGCTGAGGGACACTATTTCAGAAGTCCCAGATTAATCAGTTGTACCCGCCTGTTGTCAGCCGATTCAGGGTGGCCGGGATCAATCGGCCACTCTTCACCGGCTCCTACCGAGAACAGGCGAGCGGGTGAAACCGCAAACGTGGTGGAGAGGGCCTCGTTGATCGCGTCGGCCCGTTTCTGGCTGAGTTCAAGATTGCGCTTGGCGGTTCCGGTCGCGCTCGAGTGTCCGACAATGAGGAACTTGTACCGGAACAGATCCGGATGGTGCAGTGCATCCGCAATCAGCCCGACGGTGCGGTAGGATTTCGGCTCGATGGCTGTCGAGTTGTTTTCGAAATCGATCTCGACGATCAACTGCGAGAGTTCTGACAGCTTGCCCCAATTGGGCAGCGCCGCGACGCCTTTGCCGACGTTGGCGTTTGCTTCTTCCACAAGCAGAGCGACATCGACGGCAGGTGCCGCCGACTTCACCTGTCCGAGCGTGCTCATGATCTGACTGTTGTCGAGCTGCTGGGCGGAAGCGACGCACGGAGCCAGAAGCAGGCCGAGTGCCACCGAGATACGAAGGCCTTGAACGATCATCCTGATTCCCCTTTCTTTGGCCATGGATCAACGCCATCCGGCGTCGGTGATTGCCTGGTTGCATTCCTTGTTGTCGACGCGCTTCGTCTCGACGAGGCAGGAGAGAATGTTGCCGTCGCCCTTCACGCCGTTGCAGTACTGCGAGATGTCGTGCTGGCAGACCTTGAACACCGATGCCTGCGCCTCCTGGCGTTGAGCGATCGACGTCATGACGCTGCCAAGGGTCGAGGTGCAGCTCGGGGAGACTTTTGAAGCGTTTTTCTCGAGGCAGGCCTGGATGCGGCCGTTTCCGAGGTTCTGGCCGTTGCAGAACTTCTTGATGTCGGAGCCGCATTCCTTGGCCAGGGTCGTGACCGCATCGGCGTAGCTGATCGTGTCTGCCCAACCCGCGGCCGTCATGGACAGGAGGGCGGCGAGCGCCGTTCCTGCGAAGTTGCCAACTCTCTTTGTCATCAATGTTCCTTTCTTCGAGCGATTGATCTGAAGTGGTCATTCTTTGATGCGCAGCGACGGCTATCGTAGTGGTGGTCTCAATGGCACGATGGCTGCTCTGTCGAGCGCCTGCTCGATCTCGATCCGCATACTGTCGATCAGTTCCTGATACTCGGCGATGCGCTCGTCCCGCTCGGGGGCAGACGATCCTTCCCACTGCTGCTTCTCGTCATGCGCGGTCAGAAAGTCGTCGCAAAGGTCGCGGAATCCCTCTTTGCGGGCGGCGAGTTCCTCGATCGCCTTGGCGCGCTCCTTGAAGCAGCTCCTTACGAATCCAACACCGTTCTCCATCCGGTCGATCCATTCGCGTACGTCGCCTCACGGCGGACAAGTTCAAAACATGATGACCCAGATTTCTCCCGTGGCAGCGTATCTTACAGTAGCAAACGGCCTCGACGCCGGACCGCCGCTCAACGCAGCCCCCATCCCAGAAGCAGAATGCCGCTCGCCGCCGTCCAACTGCCGACCACCCGCATCGCAATGCGTGTCCAATTCCACTTTGCTTTCAGCACGGCAGCCGAGACGAAGGCGATCAAGACGAAGACGAGACCGGCCGACCCAGTGAGTGCGGGGAAACCGTCGCGGGCGGCCGAGTACGCCGAGCCGAAATTGTAACCTTCGAACGCACCGAGCAGCAGGGCCAGCGATCCCGTTGCCAATGCCGGCATCCGAATGTCGGCAGCCGCAAGACCTCCCAGGATCAGCAACGGCAGACTTTCAAAGGCCGGATTGATGGCGAGCGGGCCGAACAGCATTCCCACAAGGCCGATTGCGACCCATGCAACCGGCAGGACCAGAACCGCGGTTCGCGCGTTCGCCACCCCCCCAAGTCCGGCGAGAACACCAAGCGCGACAACAGGCAGAATGGCTTCCGGCGACATCGCGAAATGCGCGACCCCGTCGTAGATCGGCCCCAGCCCGGTATTGACGAGATGAGCGCTGGCCTGGACCGGAATTGTTGCAATCCCGATCGACGCCCAAACGGAGCGTATGCGACTTTTCCTGCTGGCCACAACCTTTGTCATGCCAGTGCATTCCATAGGAATAATGCGCCGACGGCTCCGACCGCGCCGCCTGCCGCCCTGACGGTGATCCTGCCCCAAGGCCACTGGTAGAGCAGTCCGATGACGATGCCAACGCCGTGCAACAGCCCGGTCGCGATCACGAAGCCGAGGCTGAAGAACAGTGCGTTTTCTCCGAGCGGCAGTTCGGCGCCGTGCGCGTAACCGTGGAAGATCGCAAACGCCCCGACCAGGATCGCCGCCGCGAACAGCGGCGGCCGGGTTTCGGTCAGGACGGCCGCCCCGAGCAGGACGCCCGACAGGGCGATGCCAATTTCGATGCCGGGCATAGGCACACCCAAAAGGCCTAGAAAGCCGCCGAATGCCATGACGAGGGGAAAGGTGATCGGCAGCATCCAGATGGCAGGTTTCCCCAATTGCGCGCCCCACAGACCAACGGCGATCATCGCCACGACGTGATCAAGCCCGGTTATCGGATGGAGGAACCCGATAGCGAAACCTGACGCGCCGGCCGTCCCGACATGAGCCTCGGCGACCCCGGCAGAGAGCAGGAGTGCCGTCGCGAACAGCCCCACGCCGTGGAGTGCTGAACATCTCATGCGGTTCCCCCCAACATTGCAGCGATGCGATCAATCGTCCAATAGGCGCCCAAGATCCCGACCACGTAGGCGGGCATCAGTTCCAGGGCGCGCGGCAGTCTGATCTCGATCGATTTCAAAGCAGCGACGAGCAGGATTATGAGCCCCACGAAAACCAACTGGCCCGCCTCGACGCCCAAATTGAACATCAGCAACGCAAACGGGATGTCGCCCTGCGGCAGGCCGAGCGCCGTCAGTCCGCTCGCAAATCCAAAGCCATGCAACAGCCCGAAGGCGAAGGAGACAATCCATGGGTGGCGGATCGTAAAGCTCGTCTGTCCACGCCACACCCTGACGATCTCGGGACCGAGAAACAGGATGGACAGTGCAATCATTGCGTTGAGCGGCAGCGCCGGAACCGCGACCTTTCCCAGCGTCGCTACCGCCAGGGTGATGGAATGGGCGACGGTGAAGGCGGTGATCGTCTTCACCAGAATCCACCGCGAGCGGACGATGAAGAGCAGACCGAAGACGAACAGCAGATGATCGATACCGAGAAGGATGTGCTGGAAGCCGCTCAGGAAGTAGACTCGGGCCGCGGCAAGTGGACTGCGGTTGGCGGCGAAGTCGATCCATGGCTGGGAGGGATGGATCATCGTCGTCTCGACGGTGCCGTCCAGCAGGTGAACGCGGACCAGCACGTCGGTGATCGTCGCCTGTAGCCCGACGAATTCGACACGCTTACCTGCAAGGCCACCGCCATCCGTCTCGATCACCCGCGTCTGGACAAGTGAATCCGGAAGCTCGCGCTCGGCCGGCTCCGTCACGTTGCGCACGCTCGCGGGAAACCCCAGGACGATCGGGAGCCGCATGCCTGACAGCATGGGCGTGCGCCAAACGACCTTGTAGCGGTTTGGCGCCATCTCATCGATTTGCAGATATGCGGGCCGTATCTCGTGGGCGCAGGCGGCTTCAACGAGCGCAAGGACGGAAACGACGACGCCGAAGAGCATGCGTCCGAGAACCGTGGACAACATCCGCCCGCCCCTCATTGCGCCGACACCTCAAGCCCGAGGTTGAACCCAGGGGGCACCTGTAGATCCTGAAAGTCGGCGGCCTCGATGGGTGGCACGACAACCGAGTAGCGCACCCGCATTTCATCGAGCGCCGAGTTCTTGATCTCGCGGTACTTGTCGTCGATCCAGCCCGCCTTCACGTTTGGCATCACCTCGGCGTAGGTTGGGATCCGACCTGGTTCGATCGAGTCGATCCAGATGAGATGCCACCCGTAACCCGATTTGACCGGTCCGGCCCATTTTCCCGGAGTGAGCTGGAAGAGAGCCTCGGAGAATTCCGGCCCGAACTCCTTCGCCATCTGATCGGGAGTGGCGTCGCCGTAGAAGCTCTGGAACATGAAGGGATCGCCGATTGCGGCGGCTTCGCTGGATTCCGGAGACTTCCCCTCGATTGAAGCCAGAGCGGCTGCGGCCGCCTCCTTGGTTTCTTTCCCGTGCCGGTCCGTCGAGAAATAGAGATGTCGAAACGTCGCATGTGCAGGGAGCGCGAAGGTCTCCGAATTCTTCTCGAACCAGGCCTTCAGCTCCGCGTCGGTCGGCTCCTGCAGGGCGGCTACGTCGCTGGCCAGAAAGTCCATCTTCTGCGCCAGCCTGCGCTTGACCACCTCGTCGTCGCGATCGAGCCCGAGGGAAACAGCTTCGCGGAAGAGGATCTCCTGCGTAACCTTCTGATCGACGAGACCGCGCACCTGTTCCGGCGTCGGGGTCGACCTTCCCTGCGCCAGCCAGCTTATCGCCAGTTGCCGAACGTCGTCCTTCGTCAACACGATCCGGTTTGTCGTCGCCACGTCATCCCGTGCCGGCGTCAGCAATTGATAGCCTCCAAACAGCAAGGCTCCGGCGGCGACGAAGTGGAGCAGCGGTTCGCTGAGAAGTCGTCGAAATCTCCCCGAGGCGTTATGTTCGCCTCCGTCTGAATTGCCGAACGGCTCAGGTCTATCTGGAGGCAGTTTCACTGGCCCGCCTCCTTAGCGAATGACAGCCTGGACTTCGTAGTTCGCGTAGCCGAATTCATTGCTTCTGGCGGCCACGTACTTGTCGCTGGACGTATAGACCGTCAGCTCGAACGGAGTTCCATCGATCGTCGTGATGATGTGGCCGTCCTTGATTGCATAATCGGCCGACGAACCTGACGTGCTCGGATGCATGATCTGCAGAACGTCGTCCGCGCTGGGTTGACCGCCGTTCAGCTCGGTTATGACGCGCTGACCGTGCTCCCCGAATAAGACATCGAAATTCTGGTTGGTGACCCTGTTGCGAACTTTCAACGTCTTGCCAACAACGAGTTCCTTCAGTTGATCGTTGGTGAGCGCGACTGCTCCTGCCTTGGTCAGATCTTCGACCGTCAGGCCGCGCTCCGCCTTGGCGACGGCCGCGGGCGTCGGGGTGTACCAGATCGGCGACGTCCAGGCGCGTTCCTGAACCGTCGCCGCCACGCTGCTCGGGGGAAGGATGCCAAGCTTGACGGCATCATACGTGCTCCAGCGCGGCGTCGGGATCTGCAAGACACGCGAATAATAGAATGCGTGCAGGCTTGGGTCGAACTCCGGATCGGTCCACACCGCCTTCAGTTCCACGGCGCCGATATCGTTGGTGTAGGTCGCCTTGGTGATATCGACGGTGCTTCCCACCGGAGGGAGTTTGCCGGTAACTGGATCGGGCTGGCGGCTTCCTGCCCAGGCGACGTCGAATATCTTTTCGAAAATCTGGCCCTGCTTGGTCCAGCCCTTGACGATCTGGATACGATCGAGATTGGCGTCGTCGGGGTCCTTAACCGCAGCAACGATGAAGGTGGGAACCTTGTCATCGGCCGCAGGAAGATCACCGCCCATCGGGACGCCGCCGGCGTATGCGGTTTTTGCCCAGTCCGCGTTGGCAAGAACTCCTTTGTCGTAGTCCCAGCCGCCAAACATGCGTGCCTGGATCCGCACGCCGCTGGTGGCATAGACCTCCTTGCGTTGCATCGCGTTGAAGATGGAATCACGCGTGTTCTGTTCCGCCCAAACGACGGTCAGGCCCGAGGTCCCAGTCTCCATGATGTTCATGCCGGACGCAACTTTGCCGGCCAGTCGTGCGGCCGGCGTCGCGTCGACGAGCCCGTGATCGCCGAAGAAGTTGGACTGCGAGTAAGCGGTGACGGTGTTGTGCGAGTCGCCTGCTCCGACCACCCCGAACTTGTAGGGATTGTAGCCGCGGGTCGCCTGCAAAGCCAAACCGTTCTCGTAGGCTTCGCGCGCGTAGCTTCCATGCAGCTTGGACGTGCTGTTGTCGATCCCGATCAGGTAATTCATGATCTCGAAGTTGGCGAACTCGTCGTTCGGCGAGAGATCAGGATGCGTCTCGGAGGCCCCCTTTGCCTGCTTGAGTTCCGTCAGCGGCTCGTTGGTCATGCGTTGTTGCGCCCAGGCGGCATCGAGCGGATTGCCCTTGCTGTCGACGTCAGTCGGAAACATGATCCCGTTGGACAGGTTCGCGTTGTGAGAGATGGCCAGCACCTCGTTCCCGGCCTTGCGCTGGCCGTCCATCCACGTCCAGAGGTCTTCGGGATGGTCGGATTCAAGTGCGGAGAATGGTGCGGCAGGAGCCTTCGCACAGTCCTTGAAAAAGACGTTGCGGTGCATGTTCTGGTTATTCGGCATCGACGTCCACTCGTACGAGCAGAAGGCGGTGAACTGGCCGGGCTTGTTGTACTTGTCGGCGATGGCAATATTTTGCTTCCACACCGACCCAACAACAGCCGGATCCACCAGCTCCGTGAGCGGCTTGTGGCTTGCTATGCTATCCGCCAGAAACTCGAAGATTTTCGTGGCGCTATTGTCTTTGCTGACCTTTAGCTTCGCGGCAACCGGGAGCTTGCTGATCGGAGATGTGGGATCATTGGCAAGACGGACGACGCCAACATATTCCGAGTGATCGGTCACGCCCTGAAAATCGAGGGGTGTCTTGATCTTCACGTCGAAGCCCGCCGGGTGTTTGATGGTCTGCCCCATCGAGTACTGGTACGCCTCTTCCGGCCCAGTCACCGTATTTCCGATGATATAGGCGTCTAGCGACCAGCTCGTGTGCTGGTGGGTCTGCCCGAAGTATGCGTGCCGTTCCTGGGCGCCAGCTCCGGTCGCAGCCACTGCGAGGATCGTTGAGGAAAGCAAAATTGTAACCCGGTTTGACCTGCGCATGTCTTGCCCTCGATTGCTATTTGACCTTGGGGACGAAAGTTCGCGTCAAGCTGTGAACGGCTAGAGCGAAAGCGCAAGTATGTAACGGTAATATACGGGACCCCCGCACGTAGTCCGCCACGATTAGTCCCGCGAAATCGGCGGGCGTGCCACTGCTATAGCTGACGGACGTCGGGCGACCTTCCAGCTAATCTTGATGGACGATGACCCGTTTATGCAGTAGGTTGCATTCGCAAACGGTAATATAGCAGAAAAATGTTCCTCAAGAGCGGGTGAGGTGCAGGCCGTGCAGAACAAGTTGCAATCGGGGCGCGAAGATGCGCCGTCTCCGTCACGGCCTGAGCCGGCTCCGGATGATATCCGTTTTCAACTCGATCGCATCATCGCCAGTCCGGAATTCCCGCGTGTCGGCCGCAGTGCCGCATTCCTGACCTACGTGACGGAAGAAGCGCTTGCCGGCCGTGCAGAGCGCATCAAAGGCTACACGATCGCCGTCGAAGTCTTCAAGCGCAGCGAAGCTTTCAAACAGGACGATCCGGTCGTTCGGATCGAGGCCGGCCGTCTCAGGCGTCTGCTGGAACGCTACTACCTGGTGGCGGGGCAGCATGATCCCATAAGGATCGATATCCCTAAAGGTGGATACGCGCCTTCCTTCGTCTGGAATGAAAAGGCGGACGACGCCGTCGCCCACGATGTCGATATACCCGTACCTCGACGGTCGAGCTTCGGGCTGCAGCACCTGATGCCGGTCGGTTTCGGAGTTGGCGTTATGCTCGGCCTCAGCGTTGTCGCGATCGGCCTGTTCGCTCATATGCTTGCAGGCCAATCGAAACCGCTTCCATTTCCTGAAGGGCCGACTCTCGTCGTCGCTCCGTTCGCCGATCTTGGCGACGGGCCACAATCGGAACTCTACTCGGTCGGGCTGACCGAGGAATTGCTGACGGCGCTTCCTCGCTTCAAGGAGGTGCACGTGTTCGGGCGGGAGACATCCAGATCGCTGTCGCCTGGCGTGCCTGCCTCGCAGGTGCGCGGAGAGCTTGGTGCCCGGTTTCTGCTAGCAGGCGGCGTGCGTGTTTCAGGCGAGCGAGTCCGGGTGACAGCACGCCTGGTCGAGACCGATACCGACAAGATTCTCTGGTCCGCCACCTACGACGATGACACTCACGTCCGCGACTTGTTCAGCATTCAGTCGGACGTCGCGAACAAGGTTGCGACTGCAGTTGCCCAGCCATATGGAATCATGGCTCAGGCGGATGCCGTCAATCCTCCCCCTGACGACGTTGGGGTCTACACCTGCACGCTGGGCTTCTACGCCTATCGTGCGCACTTGACGGTAGACCAGCATGCGGACGTCCGCAATTGTCTCGAGCAGGCCGTCGAGCGATATCCGTCCTTCTCAACCGGATGGGCGATGCTGTCGATCATCTATCTCGACGAGGAACGGTTTCGATTCAACACGAGGTCCGGCACGCCGGCGGCGGTCGAGCACAGCCTGAGCGCCGCTCGACGCGGGGTTCAACTGGACGCGGGCAACACCCGCGCGCTCCAGGCTCTGATGACCGCGCTGTTCTTCAACCAGCAGGTCGCCGAGGCGTTGAAGATCGGCGAACAGGCGTTGGAGACCAATCCAAACGATACTGAGCTTCTGGGCGAGTTCGGTACGCGTGTCGCCCAGAGCGGGCAGTGGGAGCGCGGGGCAGCCCTATTGGACCGCGCGATCGCGCTCAATCCGGCTGCCGGGGGCTACTATCACGGAATGCGCGGATTCGCAGCGTACATGCTTCATGACAAAAAAACTGCACTGATGGAGATCAGTCAGGCCGACCTGCAGAAGTTCCCGCTCTATCACGCGGTTGCGGCAGTCATCTACGTGGACGCGGACATGATGGACGACGCCCGCCGCGAGGCCAGGCGGTTCAACGAGATGCGTCCGGATTTCATTCCGAACATCGTCGCCGAGCTGAAATCGCGCAACTTTCAGCCTGCGGATCGGGCGAGAATGATCGCAGACATCAGAAGGGCCGGTCTGCCTGCAATGGATGAAGTCGAGGCGTCGATGGTCTTGCCGACCAAATGGCCGCCGGTTTCTGTGCCCTAGGCTGCGACCCCAAAGATCGCCGTCGCAGCACAGAACATACCAGAAGTTACGGGCGTTCCGTGCCTTCGGGAGATAGTTTTCTTGCCCGGACCGGGCTGTTTGGCTTCGGATGTGTTGAGTTCAATTGAGGGTGATCGGTGGGCAGCATTGGTGGTGGGGTGGCGTCGGCTCCAAGGAGCTGGTTTCGATGGTTCGCTGGAGGTGTCGTGGTCGTGCTGCTTCAAGGATGTGGCGGGCATCCGAAGAACGTGCTCACTCCGGTTGCCGACACCTCTCCGCAGTCGCCGAAAGTGGACATGCTGATCGCCACCACTCGCACCCGTTCGATCGTGCCGGGTGAAATGTTCAATGGCGAACGCGCGCGAACCCCCGCGTTCGCGGACATGACGATATCCATTCCACCGAGCAAGGTTCGCAAGGAAGGACAGGTCGCCTGGCCGAGAAGATTGCCGTCAAATCCGGCTACCGACTTCGCCACCGTCAGGGCCGACGACCTCGACGTCGGCGAAGCCAAGAAATGGCTGAGCGCGAGCGTTAGGAAGACCCCGGACGGCAGCGTGCTCGTCTTCGTTCATGGCTTCAACAACCGGTTCGAGGATGCGGTCTACCGCTTCGCGCAAATCGTCCACGATTCCGGCGTCCATAGCGCGCCCGTCCTGGTGACGTGGCCCTCGCGCGGCAGCCTGCTTGCCTACGGCTATGACCGTGAGAGCACCAACTACACACGCAACGCGCTGGAGACGCTCTTCCAATATCTCGCAAAAGATCCCGAGGTGAAGGAGGTGTCGATCCTTGCGCACTCGATGGGCAACTGGCTGGCGCTGGAATCGTTGCGCCAGATGGCGATCCGTAACGGGCGTCTGCCCGAGAAATTCAAGAACGTGATGCTCGCGGCACCCGACGTCGACGTCGACGTCTTCAGCCAGCAGATCGTCGACATGGGCAAGCAGCATCCGCAGTTCACGCTCTTCGTATCGCGCGACGACAAAGCACTGGCATTTTCGCGCCGTGTCTGGGGCGACGTCTCCCGGCTTGGTGCCATCGATCCGGAGCAGGCGCCCTACAAGAAGGAGCTGGAAGACAACAAGATCATGGTCATCGATCTCACCAAGATCAAATCCGGCGATAGCATGAACCACGGCAAGTTCGCCGAGTCGCCTCAGATCGTCCAGCTCATCGGTCGGCGCATTTCGGAAGGACAGACGCTGACCGACAGCCACGTCGGACTTGGCGATCAGATCCTGGTGGCGACCACCGGCGCTGCGACCGCGGCGGGCAACGTGGCGGGGCTGGTGCTGGCTGCACCCGTCGCCGTGATCGACCAGGACACGCGCGACAACTATGGAACCCACGTCGGAAGCCTGGCCGGTGCAGACGCCACACGGTCGGTCGCCTCCGGGAATTGCGACCAGACGCGACCGACGACGAACTGCAAACGCTGATTTTCGCGGACAGAGGATACGGTAAGATACATGGTCATGACGAGCTTTTTGCAGCATCATTCCGACAGGGACGCAGACGGCGATTCGGGGCAATGCCGTCTCAGGCAAATGAGGGGATACATGCGAGTTAAATGGTTGCAGGCGGCCGCCTTGTGCGTCGGCCTCGGTGTCACGTCTTCGGCGTATGCGGCAGACATCGCGCCGGGTATTCCGGAGGCCAAGGTGGTTCAGAGCGAAAGCGGCTGGACGTATACGGTCGCGCCCTACTTCTGGGCCGCGGGGCTCTCCGGAGACATGGCGCAATTCGGCTTGCCGGAAGTTCACATCGACTCCGACTTCGGGGACATCCTGGACAACCTCGACTTCGCCTTCATGGCGGCTGGCGAGGCCCGTTACGACCGTTTCAGCATCTTTGCCGACATCATGTACACCAAGCTCGGAGCGGACGCGAACACGAGAAGGGGCATTCTGGCCGACAGTGTCGACGTAACCTCGAAAACCTTCGCAGGATTGCTCGGGGCCGGATATTCAGTGCTCGAAAACCAGTCAGGGCACCTCGACATCGTCGGCGGCGTCCGCGTCTGGTCTGTCGACACGACCATCAGCTTCAACGGGGGGCTGCTCGGCGGGCGTGAAGCGGACGACGGTGCGACCTGGGTCGACGCCCTCGTCGGTGTTCGGGGAAATTACTTCTTCACGCCCGAAGTCTACGTGACCGGCTGGGGCCTGGTGGGCGGCGGAGGCGCCGATGTCGACTGGGACGTCTCCCTGGCGCTCGGCTACAAATTCACCGACACGATCTCGGCCGTCGCCGGCTACCGCGCAGTCGGTGTGAACTACGATAACGACGGGTTCGTCTTCGACGTCGTCGAGCAGGGACCGATCATCGGCGTGGCGTTTCACTTCTAAGCCGCAGCCTGCGTGACATCTGGGTTCGTTAATGGGGGCATCGCAATGAACCGCATGACCTATCGGACGGTGGTTGCTGTCCTGGCGCTTGGGCTGGGAGCGGGAGTTGTCCATGCTCAGTCGAACGAAGACCTGGCGAAGAAGCTCTCCAATCCGATCGCCTCGCTGATCAGCGTTCCGTTCCAGTTCAACTACGATCATGGCTACGGCCCGGACGATGGCGACAAGGCGACGCTGAACATCCAGCCCGTTATTCCGTTCGCAATCAACGAGGATTGGAACGTCATTTCGCGCACGATCCTGCCGGTCACGTGGCAGAACGACATTGCCGGGCCGTCCGGAACGCAGTTCGGCCTCGGCGACATCACCCAAAGCTTCTTCTTTTCTCCTTCGAAACCTACGGAAAGCGGCATCATCTGGGGTGCAGGCCCAGTATTCCTCATTCCTACGGCGACGGACGAGCTCCTCGGCACTGGCAAATGGGGCGCGGGACCGACGGCGGTCGTCCTCAAGCAGGACGGACCATGGACGTTCGGGATGCTCGGGAACCACATCTGGTCGTTCGCGGGTCAGAGCGATCGGCCGGACGTGAGTTCGACGTTTCTCCAGCCGTTCGTCTCCTACACAACCAAGGACGCCTGGACGTTCTCGCTGAACACGGAATCCACTTATAGCTGGGAAGCGAACGACTGGTCTGTTCCGATCAACTTCACAGTCGCCAAGCTGATCACCATCGACAAGCAACCGATCAGTCTGACGGCTGGAATCCGGTATTGGGCGGAGGCGCCGGACAACGGACCCAATGGCCTGGGCTTCCGAGTAGCGCTCACATTCCTGTTTCCGAAATAGGTCCTGCTGTCGCGAAGGCGGGCGACAACCCGCAAGTCCAAAAGGGAGATCACTGATGAACGTTCTCAAACCGACCGGCAGCTTGCTCGCGACGATATCGATTTTAACGCTGGTCTCCGCGCCGATATTCGGCCCCTCGCCCGCGGAGGCGAGACGGGCAGCGGCCGCGTGCGGACCTAGAGGCTGCGCTGCGGCGGCCTGCGGACCACGCGGTTGTGCTGCCGGGGCACGAACAGCACCTGGCTATCGTCCGGTCCCAGGTCGTGGCGTCGTGGTCGTCACGCCCCGTCGCTACTGGAGACCGGGCGGCGCGATCGCTGCAGGCGCCGCGATCGGTTTCATCGCCGGCGCGGCGGCAGCCTCCGTAGCGGGCACGCCTCCCAAGCCCGGATATTGCTGGTACTACACCACTCCTGCCAAAACGACCGGCTTCTGGGACGTATGCCCCTCGTAGCGCGACGGGGCGAAGCCCCAGTGAAAACTTTGCGGGCGGTTTTCTGCTTCACCACCGAACTGAAACGCCTCGGCCTCGGCCTCCGGGGTTAGGAGCGAACACCGGACAGCGACGAGTGCTCGAGATCGAGGTCGATTGAACTTCAACTGCGGAGGAAAACGCCATGAAGCGCATGTCGATCGTCATTGCCGCACTGGCGGCCATCCCCACCATTGCCCATGCAGAAGATCCGATCATCGGAAACTGGAAAACGGAGCTTGGAGACACCACCGCGATCACGTCCTGCGGCGGCGGCTACTGCATCACGCTCAAGTCCGGCAAGCATGCAGGTAAGCAGATCGGCACCTTCAAAGGCAGGGACGGCAGCTACGAAGGCCGGATCACCGATCCCGACGCCAACAAGACCTACGACGGCTCCGTGACGGTCTCAGGCAATGCCTTGAAGCTGAAGGGCTGCGTCCTGAAGGTCGTCTGTGAATCGCAGACCTGGCCACGACTCTAACGCGATTGGAACTGTTAAGGCAGGGAGATTTGGAACACGGGTTCCATCTCGGGTTCGATGCAGCCGATTTTGAAACCAGCGCCTTGATGGGACTCGACTGCAAACCACCTACGTGAATAGCTATGTGCCTACCAAATTCTTATCTCCTTTGCTCGCCTGCCGGGCTGGTTCCCTTCGATCCATTATGCGATTTTCTTAGCCCAGAACGTGAACACCATATCAACAAGTCAGGCAGTGGCCCCGAAAGCACGCGGTGCCACGAAGGATCCTCCATTCCGGAAGTGCCAATGTTGTCTGGGTCGAACCGACCCTGATCGCCGAGGTCGAGTCGTGATCGTTTCAGCTGCACGAAGACCGGCGGCAACTGAAGGGCCTGCACGCGTCCTCTGATCGAAAGAAAAAAGGGCGCCAAAACCGACCCCCTTTTCAAGAGATCTGCAGCGGCTTCCGCCATCTCCTGATTTCTCGACATGGAAGGTGTAAGTCCCGCTGACATGCTTGTCGGCGCGGACGAGCGCATCCAGTCTCACCATACCAGCTCCAGGCGTTGCTTTGATTTCGCAAAGCTGCGCCTCTTCAGATTGGCTGGCAGTTGTCATGGCTGCAACCGCGCCGACGGGAAACAGGACCAGCGCGAGTATCGCCATCAGGCGACGTGGATGTTGGATGCTATTTGGCATGGGCCGTCTTCCCTCATGGTCTTCTGTTGCGCCCCTTGATCTCATTTTACGACGTCACATTATCGCGCAGCCGCTTACGGGCAGGCCTGGACGAAGGCCGCGACATTGCCGTTGCCGCCCTGGCTGACATTGGCGCTGCAGCCATGGCCGACCTGAACGCCAGCCGCGATGTTGCCATTGCCGTCCTGGGTCAGGATGGTCGTGTGGTTGGAGCCAAACTGGCCGATGCCGGCGACGTTGCGGTTGCCGTTCTCCCCAGGCTCGCGGCAACAAGAGTGACGGTAAGGGTCTTAAACACATTGCGGGTCATCCTGATCTCCATTTGCGAAACCGCTCACACTTTTCGGCATCATGCTCTAGCCACGATGATCAACTTTCGCATCTTCAAGCTGAATCTATTCGGAATTGCCCGTTCAGTTGTCGTTCAGTCGTTGCCGATACTCACATCGTTGGCCATGGCGCGAACAATATGGCTGGTCGAACTCCGCCGGTCGCGCGCAGGAAGGGTACGCAAGCCGGATCAGAACCTACCAGAGCGGTGGCTACAACCGGATTGTTGGCCGTCAATATGGTCGCCATAACCTTTCGGCTGTCGGTCAGGAAGGCAATGACAACTATGACGCCACCTATCAAGCCTTGTCTGCGCCGGCCTATGCCGGCGGCCGGATCTCGTTCAGCCTTGCGCCGGACAATGCCGAGGATGCGGGTCTTTTCTCATCTGGGCTGCGCGTCTATTCGCTCTACCGCGGCCTAAAAGACGGCGACATCCTGCAGTTGGGCCGGGGTAACGCAGCTCGCATCGCCCAGTTCGGCCGCGGCAACCTCGGCTTCATCCAGCAACGGGGCAACGGTCATTCCGCAACCTTGCGGCAGAATGGCAACAACAATGCCTATGGCATTTTCCAGTATGGGCGACATACTGAAACCGACGTGGTGCAGGATGGGGATAACGGCAGCGGTGCAACCTTCAGCTATGGCTAGTAGGGCAACTCACAGCAGTCGGAAGGCGATGTCACGTCCTTTCGTCCACCCCTGGACAGGGCGCTTGCCCGCAATTCATACCTCGGAACATCGGCCGGTCACAAGACAAATCCGACGTGTATCGCCGCCAGTCAATCATGGAACCGCCACCTCGCCGGAGGTTTCTTGCTCACATCGGACGCTACCGGCATCCCGCTGGCACTCCCGAACCGGAGGTAACTATGAAAACGCTGATCGTCTCCATGGGCCTGTTGGCTGCAACCGTCTTTTCGGCCTTTGCAGCGGAACCGGCCAAAATGGTCGATACGAAGATGGGTAAGATCCTGGCAAACGCCAAAGGAATGACACTCTATACGTTCGACAAGGACGCCATGGGCAAATCAAACTGCGACGATGCCTGCTTGAAGAAATGGCCGGCCTTCCACGCCGCCGCCAAGGCCAAGGCGGAAGGCGAATGGTCACTCGGTAAGGCGGCCGATGGCAAGGAGATGTGGGCTTACCAAGGTAAGCCGCTTTACACCTTCGCCGGAGACAAGAAGCCTGGCGATATGACCGGCGATGGCGTCGGCGGCGTTTGGCATGTCGCCAAGTAGCCCAACGCACGGGAGCCTTTCAGGGCTGAATTGAAAGGATTGAGACTGGGATGAGGGCGATGAACCATCCGCGTGCACGCCCCTCCCGGTCCGACATCGAGACAATTACCCCTTCACCGGCGTTCCGGAACCGGCGTCAGCGCCCCAGCCGATGCGAGGTGTAGCAGAAGCACGGGGTTCGGCCATTCGAGCAGCGAAGCCGGTCCGCTGATCATCGTCAGTAGCCGCCGAGAGCGGCGATCGTCAGGTTATACAGGCCCGAGAACGGGCCGGTAATTGATATGGGCTCAGATCGTGGATCCGCCGATGAAGAAGAAATTCGAAGCCACTCGAATGAACATTTGACAAAAATCCTAATGTGAGCGGATTCGAGCTGTAAACCCATGCATGAATAGCAATGTGCCTATAGTCAGGATGGCATAGGCCTCCTGCCAATCCTCCCGGCGCATTGGAGCGCTGGACCCGATCACAAGTGAGCGCGCGAAAAGAACACCACTGTCGTCAGTAAGGCGACCGCGAGGGTTAGCATCCGGACGACCGATGCCGGCAGCCTTCGTCCGACATGTGCTCCGATCCACCCGCCGATAACGGCTCCGATCGTCATCGGAATGCACTCCTGCCATACGATTGCGCCGGCCAGTACGAAGACGACGACGGCGACCGCGTTTGCGGCAGTTACCATCATCATTCTTGTCGGATTCAGGCTCTTGATCTCCCCGCCCCCGAGCGCGCTCCATGCCGCAAGCATCATAAGGCCCACCGCGCCGCCAAAATAACCGCCATAAAGACCGAGAAAGAATTGAACCGTTGCGAAGGACAGAAAATTCGGACGTGCCTGCGTCCGCAGCTTTGCGCTGAGCCTCGGACCTGCAGCCAGCATCAATGTCGCCACCAGCAAAAGACATGGCAGGATCCCATCGAAAATCCTGGATGGGGTTAGAAGCAATAACACGCTTCCGGCCACACCACCCACTACTGTCACGATAGCGATGGGCATGACATTGATGCCGCACACACTCCTGACCCCGTCACGGTAGACCCACGAGCTGGTCACACCGCCTGGAAACAAGGCCAAGGTGCTCGTCGCGTTTGCGGCAACCGACGGCACTCCGACCGATATCAACGCCGGCAGGGATACGAACGACCCGCCACCGGCCAACGCATTCATGCTGCCTGCCAACAAGCCAACGAGGAAAAGAAGAATAATATCGTACATGTTCAAATCGCCTTGGAACCCAAGCTTGATTTCCACCGAGACGCTTGTCCAAAACCGCGGCCGGGGGGCGGGTTGGGTGCACCGACGCTTTACCCCCCTGCCGGTGACGGGGCAATCTTCGCCATCACGGCAGGAAGCCCGACGATCCGGCGCCAGCGGGACCAATCTCGAATTTGAACTCTCCGTTGCTCTTGAAGCCTCGATAATTGATGCCGTTTGAGTTGGGGAGGTTGTACAGTAGCCATCAGCCGGCGCTGCTTTTTTGGTAGGCAATCGCAGAGACTGAAAGTAGTGATGGATGGAACGTGCACTGCTCGCCTTGAAACAGTTCGAACCAACAACCCTTTGATTCTCAGCATCGAGAGCAAAGCCTAGCTCGTTGGCAAAGAGTCTGGCCATTCCTGCGCGCCATGGAGGACGCGAAGAATGCGGACCGCTGTTTCGGTAATTGCATACGCCGCGACGTACGGCGTGCCGTTAATTACCAGTTCGCGGGTGCCAGCAATTCTGCCAACACGACCGCTCGCGGGAAAATCTACCAACCGACGGACGGCAGCAACGATCCGTTCATCGACCAGAATGGCGGCTGAGGGATTTTCTGCTTCAATGTATGTGAAGATGGCATCGCGATCCGATAGCGCGAACGCCGACCAGGTAAGCTTCACGATTTGCGAGCACCCGCGTTAAGGCGGGCTGCCGCTCGACGTTCAGCAAAATGTGCCTCGACTTCATCATCCGAAACGTCCGGTCGAGTATCGTTCAGGGCTTCAAGTACCTTGGTGCGAAACCAAGCGTCATGGGCCTCACTGCCTGAAAGAAGCTCCAGCGGCAGCGCACCCTCATTGGCCGTCCGGGTGAGTAAGATCCGAACCGCGTCCGATACCGTAAGCCCCATATTTCCAAGCACTGCGGAGGCACGATCCCGAACCTCGGCATCAATACGAGTTTGTACCAGTGCATTTGCAGCCATAGCTATCTCCACATTTCGGTGGAATGATAATGCAAATGAATGACAAATGCCATAGCGCTTTAGACCGCCGTTTCTTTTAGTTGCTCTTGAATGTATCTGAACCGACGAGCGTAATCTCAATCGTATAGGATAACGCTTATTTATGGAACTCTTGAGACTGAAATAACAGGAAACAGTGGCGATGAACTCTCTCCCGCCACCGCGATATTCTGATTTTCAAAGGCCCGAAGCGCGGCCTGTCTTAGCTCCAGGCGTGCAGCGGCGGCTTCTCTCCATTGAGGAAATACTTGCCCAGGATCGAGTATTTCCACCGCACCGGATCATGCAGCGTATGCGTCCGGGCATTGCGCCAGTGGCGGTCGAGATTGTGTTCGGCAAGCGTCGAGCGAGTGCCCGCCAGTTCGAACAGCTTGTTGGTCGCCTCGATAGCGATCTCGGTCGAGAGGATCTTGGCCCCGGCCGTGAAGATCTGGGCTTCCGCCACGGTATCGGCATTGGGATCGGCAACCGCCCGGTTAATCGCAAGTCCGGCTTTCTCGAGCAGTGCCTGCGCCGCATGCAGGCGGAGCTGGAGGCCGCCGATCGCCTGGATCGTGTAAGGATCATCCCAGGCGTGGTCGAGACCACAATCGATCCAGGCACGGGACTTAGTGCGGACGAAGTCGATCGTCTCCTTGATCGCTGCCGATGCGATGCCGGTATCGACGGCAACCTGGATGATCTGGAAGATGGCGCCGTCCGCCGTCGGCTTGTCATAACCCTTGTATCCGGGCACCAGCCACGCCTTGTCGACCTTGACGTTGTCGAGGATGACGGTGCCCGAGAGCGTGGTTCGCTGGCCGAAGCTCGACCAGTCGTCGATGACGGTCAGACCCGGCGCATCGCGATCGGCGATCGCGTACCAGGCGCGGCCTTCGTCATCGAGCGCCACGATCGGCACCTTGTGGGCAAGCAAGGCACCGGACGAATAGAATTTCTGGCCGTTCACCACCACGTGGTCGCCATGATCGACAAACCGGGTTTCGAAATCAACTGCCCGCTTAGAAGCAGAAGTCCACCGTCGGACGCCTCCCTCGCTCTCAAGATGGCTGATGATGTTTTCAGCCAGCACTTTTTTCCTTTCGGAAAGTAAGGAGTAACGCCTCGGACGGAACTACAGAGGCAGAACGATAAGATCTACATATCCAGCCCCTCGGCCGTATGATCCAGACGCCTACCGCCGGCAAGTTCGATGCAATCATCTCCAGCATGTCGGCGACGGCCAAACCGAGGGATCATCGCCTTCAGCGATTCTACAAAATTAGCGCGATTGGCGGCAACCATTGTCACCGCCAAGCGCAGACGGCGGATCTGGCCTCCCGACACGGGGTCTCCTTCTGCCCTACATTGCAATTCGAATGCCGCGCCCCATATGTCTATCGGAGCGGAACTGCGAAGGCGCAGCCGTTCGCGGATGATGGTGTTACCGCATCGGTAGCACACTGGCAGGCTGATCAGCCCTGCCGCGCCTCCAGGCGAGACTGCCTACTACTTCCCCAATAGCATGTTCTGCTGCAGCCCGAGTGGATCGGGCATTATCAAACCTCCGGGAGAGAATGCGTGACACTGACCTTTCCGAATAAAAGCCGCAGTTTTGATGAGAGCCGGAATGGGGTCCGCTTTTCCGGTTATGACGGCATGTTCGAAGTGCGGTTTTTAGTCGAAGCCAACGCCTTGCGGATCGCGAGCCAGCCCGGCCGCTCCGAGGACGAGTGCCTGAGAGCCTTCGACACGGCGCGCGAGATCATTCTGGAGGCGGCCACCCATGCCTACGGCCGCGGCGGAAAAGACCGATATATCCTGACGGCGCAGGATATCCGCCGGTAAACTTCTACAGCCGCAAAAGGGCGTGCAGGAGCCAATGTCAGTCGATAGAAAACATCTCAGTGTCGCAGGCCGCGTGGCGACCCGCTGTTTCGACCCGGGCGATCTTGAATCGGCCGTCTATAGTGCGCTCGCCCATGCCGGCGATCTCGACCCTAGCTATATCTTCGTCACCGCGCGCGGCCGCGACATCACGCTGGCCGGATGGGTGCATTTGAAAGCGGAGGTGTCACGGGCTGAGGAGATTACACTGAGGACCAACGGCGTGCGCAAGGTTCACAATGAACTGTCGCCGGATTTATGAGGCAAGTCCGTCCGGCACTATTTCCATGGAGCGGCCGCATCGTATTCCGCTATCTCACGGTTTTCGATGGCGTTCATTGGGGCGGCTCCTGCGTCGCATTCGCCGCTGCCAAGAGATCAGCGAGCGCCGTCGGCTCGATCCGGACGATCCTGCGCAAGCGGCTGCCCTGCGCAATCGACGGCAGATGGATGTAGGTTGCAGTGCGGCGGTAGGCAAGCCACGACAGGCCGTCGACGAGCTCTTCATCCTCCGCGATCTTGTAATCGCCGGCCGGATGCATCTCACCAACAAGATCGGGAAGCGCGAAAGGGGCGGAGAAGTGGACGATGGTGTTCGTCGTGCGTGTGGATGACATGTCGGACATGGTAATGGCTCCCAGTTGAAGGCGGCCAAGCCCCAACGAATACATCTCTACAGGGCATGGGCGCGGCCATCGGAATTCGGAGCGATGGTCCTCAAGTCTCTGACACCGGCGACAGCCACGGGGTCAAACTTCGACAGGGAACACCTGCGCCCTAATTGCGTCGCAACTGGGACGAAATCTTGAATTACAGGTTTTATTCAGATTCGATTGGTCAGATTTATAATTTTATTGGTGAATAAGTAAATTAAACTGATCATATAATAAGGACTTATTCGCCTTCTTATTGCGTCATTCTGCTGAAATACAGGATGCTGCACGTTCCAAAGATCGGACTTTGCAGGAAATACGCACACTTTCGCCAACCTGCTCAACAAGCAGGAGGTCGGCCGCGCTTCGCTGCGAACGGCAGTGCTCATCACTTCACAATGAAAAAAGGAGGCATTTGAATGTCGAGACATAACAACGCCAAGCCCTTTACCGCCAGTGACTGCCACGACTTCAGCGCTAACGGCAAGCGTCCAGACGGCAATCCCTCCGCGAAGGAATTGATCGCCCATGCCGTCGCCGCACGCACCGACCTCGCCGCGCCGCCTGAGGAAGCGCGCCCAATTGACGAGTGCGGTAAAGCAAAGAACTCGCGGCATCAGATCGCAAAGCGCCGAAACACTGTGGCCGATGATAAGAGTCTGGCTGTTCCGGATCTTCCCACAATGGTTGAACTCGAGCAGGCTCGGACCGATCACAGCAGGAAGATCGCCACCCGGTAAGCTGAAAGGCGTGCCGAGGAAGCTGATGAAAAGGCTGCGGAGTGAAAAAGGATTAGACCCACCGACTGCCGCGCGTGTGCGGCGGCTGGCTCAGCAATCGGATCGAAGCCTGGATCATATCCTGATGGAAGCAATGACCTCGCACAGCGTCCTTCGCTTTTGCCTTGGATAAAGCGCAATAGAGGCGCATGCTGAAATATTGGCAGGCAATGACACGGGCGCTGCCGATCAAGGGGTGGCTCCCTTCGCCCCAATCAAAGGAGGACAAAATGTCTTCCACCTTCAAGATCTCTTCCCATATCGCGGCTTACCGCGACTGCTTATTCAGGGCTTCCATCCTGGCGAGCTTCGCCGTCATCATTAGTTTAATTTTGAGAGGATGGTTATGGTAGTAATCATCACAACTGGAACTGCTGCGAAACGCGACGAGAATTGGCGCCTGCGGTCCATCCTCAAGCGAGCGGACTACGCCACGACAGATCTGGCGGCTTCAGAAAATGGCGACCATCACGAAGAGGTGATGGTGATAAGACGCATTAAAGCGGCGACGATCCCGACGCCCGCCTATCCCTCTTCAAGACGGCGGAAGCTGCATGCCGATCCTGAGGCTTTGGCATCATGGGAAAACGAAGGGGGCGCATTTCCAGTTGTGCACCCGCCGGCTGACCGGAAAAATTGTTGACCTCCGAGGCGATTGAGCAAGGAATGCCAAATTGGCAAGTGCCGCAGCTGGAGAGCCCGTACCATCTCTGTCTTCGCTGATGAGACCCGCGCCATGGTTCGTTGCAAGGTCCTACAGCGATCTTGCCATTGCAGGCGCCATTGCCGGCATGCTCCCGGGTTCAGAACCATTGCTCCGGCTTGGGAAAAGGTGACGGACGCTTTTCCTTGCACCGACGTCATTCGCAGGCCGGGCGGCACATATGTCGGTGATTGGCCTTCATTGCTAGGACCGAAATGGTCGAAACGAAAGAGTTTTCGCCACCGATTTTTTATTAGCTGAAAGAGACGACGGACAAAAGAAGCCAGAATGTCAACATAGTTCATCGCAGCGGCAGAAGCTCAGCCGTCGAGCGTTCGCAGAAGATCTGCAATTTTGATCGTCGAGAAATTCGAGAACGTGTCGCATACCGCGTATGGCAGGACGATCTGGTCGTTGTGGCGCATGGCGCCGCAGGTGTAGACGACGTTCGGCACATACCCTTCCCGCTCCGAGGGCTCCGGCCGCACCAGTGGTTCGCTCGAGCGGGCGAGGACCTTAGACGGATCCTGTTTATCGAGCAGCGCCGCGCCAATCGCATATTTGCGGACGGCGCCGACACCATGGGTCAGTAGGAGCCATCCTTCGTCGAGCTCGATCGGTGAGCCGCAGTTCCCCATCTGAACGAATTCCCACGGGAATTTGGGCTGCAAGATCAGTTCCCCTCCTTCCCAGGAATAGAGGTCGTCGGAATAGATGAGATAGAGGTTCTCGTTGTCCTGTCGTCCGATCATCGCATAGCGGCCAACTATTTTGCGAGGGAACAGGGCCATTCCCTTGTTTCTTGCCGCCGATCCTCCGAGCGGGATCATGCGGAAGGATATGAAATCGCTAGTCTCGAGCAATTCGGAGCGGATGCCCGTGCCGCTATATGCTGTATAGGTCGCGTAGAACATTGTCTGTCCGTTATCCTCGAAGGTCACGAAGCGCGCATCCTCGATGCCGTTCGATTGTGCTGGCGTGATCGGAAAAATCACTCGTTCGCTGATATGTTGCTGGGCGCTGAAGCTCAGTTCGACAGGCTCGTCGAGCGGGTCCGATATCCGTGTATGCACTGTCGGAGTGGAGGCGAGCCGAGCAGTCGGCTCTATTTCCACGCTTCCATCCGCCGCGATCAATCCGGTTCGGAATGTCAGCGAGGATACATGTCCTTCGCCCACCGCGCGCAGGCTGAGGATGAACCGCCGACTGCCCTGCAGGACTCCAGACTGATCCGGATGCACGACGATGCTTGGATTGAACAACGCCGATGCCTCGAAGGAGTATTCATGCAGAAAATAGGCTCCGACGAGCTGACGTTGCACCTTGGTGAACTCGACGTGAGGCGTGAATGCCTCCTCCATGTCGCTCGCCCGATTTTCAAATGTCGCAAGCAAGTTCCGGTGGCGACCCTCGAAATTTTCCAGGACGTCGGCGAGCAGGCTTTCCGTCGTTTCGTGATCGAGCGACAAAAGCCGATCGACGATATGGTTCGCTCGCGTCTTGTCTGTCGGATTGAGATCCCGCGGCTCGGTCGCTGGCTTGAACGGGCGCACGACAACGCGCGTGGGATCGGGACGCAGGAAAAGCGCCTGACGGTTCAGAAAAGTGGCATGTGACAAAGCGATCTCGATTTTATCTGGATTGAACGTCAAGCACTCAAGGCATGAAGCGGAACGGATGTTATGGGGTGACCGCTTATACGCGCGAGCTTGCGAACTTCCACCAGCCCCAGCAGATAGGAGACGACGGATTCACCACCTCTGTTCTCATTGACCCGCGTGCGGTGCAGCCCATCTCGGCAACTGCCTGTGTCGAGATCGACAAGTGGCAGCGACAGATCGTTGCTGCCCAGGAACCAGGCAAATGCGCGTGCTGCATCGCTTTTCCATTCGCTGTCGTGGTCAGCGCGCCACGCCGCAAGGCAGGCAGAGATGGTGGCCGCGGCTTCGACGGGCTGCTGATCAAATCTCTTCGGCGGCATCCGCCGGTCGAGGAAACCGTCCGTTCCGACCGCCCTGAAATGGCCGAGAGGCGCAGTCTGTAAGGTTATAAGCCAACGCAAGGCCTTCAGCCCGGCAGCGACATAGGCCGGGGTTTGACTGGCAAGCCCGGTCAAGATCAGCGCCTGAGGCAGGCGCGCATTGTCATAGGAGAGACCTTCCTCAAACCAGACCCAGTCCTCTGTCTCCACGCGATCGAGCAGATCGATGAGACGGTCTGCGAAAAGCAGCCGCATACGTCTGGCGAAGAGGTCTTCCCCGCGTATCGCGCAATAGCCGTCCAGCCCGAGCAGCGTGAAGGCCCAGGCCCGTGGCGACATAAATCCTTCGGCCGTCGGCAGGGCTTCGGCAAACAAGCCGGCCGCCCATAGTCTCCGGGAGGGATTGATATCGCTGCGGGCGCACTCTCCCAGAGCCCATAGTGTTCGGCCGTGGCTGTCTTCGGAACCTCTGTCTTCGAGCCAGCGACGATCGAAACTCATGAAATTGCGAAAATGCTTTTCGTCGGGATTCCATGCGTGCTGGACGAAAGATGCAAAGCGCGTCGTCAATGGCTCCGGCAGGAGCTTCTCTCCCGGTGTGTTGAGAGCGACCGCTAGCAGCAAAGCGCGCGCATTGTCGTCGACACAATAACCATGCGAACGGTCGGGCACCGAGTGGACGGCATGCTGGAACAGCCCGGTGTCGTCACACATCGACAGAAAATAGGCCAGTTGCGGCTCGGGAGAAGCAGGGGGCTCTCGCACCGAGGCATAACCACTCGACGCGAGCGCGTTGGTGTGGGATCTGCGCTGGGTGGTGGCGTCCCCGAACAGCGAGAGATACCGCTCCGCCGTTCTCTGCCATGTCATCGACCGGCTACTCGCATAGGCCCGCACGCGCATGGCATTTCGCCGGGCATTGTCGGTGAGCAAAGTCGCGATCTCACTGCCAATTGTCTCCGCATCACTAAAGGGAACGAGCATCCCGCGTCCATCCGCCAGAAGTTCGCGCGCATGCCAATAGGGTGTCGAGACGACCGCTTTCCCCAGACCAAAACTGTAGGCCAGAGTACCGGACGTCATTTGGGCCTCGTTCAGATAAGGCGTGGCGTAGACGTCGCACATGGAAATGAAGTCCAGGAGCGTTGCCTGGTCGACGAACTGATCGAGGAAGACCACGTGGTTCTCAATTCCGAGATCTAGTGCGCGGGCAATTAGACTTTCACGATATGCTTCCCCTTCGTCGCGGACCAGATTGGGATGGGTCGCGCCCAGCACCACATAGACGGCGTCGGGCCGGCTCTTCAGGATCAGCGGCATGGCATCGATCATGATCTCAATGCCTTTGTTAGGCGACAGCAGCCCGAACGTCAGGATGACGGACCGGCTCTCGAATCCGAGCTTGGTCTTTGCCAGGTCGGGCTCAAAGAAAGCAATGTCCGGAATCCCATGAGCGATCACCTCGATTTTATCGTTGGGAACACCGTACACCTCGCGCAACAGCGCCCGGCCCTTTTCAGCCATCACCACGATTTTGGCAGATGTGTCGATGATCTCTGTGAGGACGCGGCGTTGAGCCGGACTGGGCTGCCCTAGCACAGTGTGCAGCGTGGTCACGATCGGCATCTCCAGCCGCGAAAGCAGTGCGAGGACATGGCTTCCGGCCTCGCCGCCAAAAATGCCGAACTCATGCTGAAGGCAGACGACGTCGAACCGAGCGGCATTTAGAGCTTCCGCCGCACGGACATAATCCTGCGGATTTTCGTCGGGGATCTGAAGCCAGACGCTGGCGGGATAGTCATAGGCGTGACCATGATCCGTCATCGCGACGATCGCGGTCTCCACACCGGCAGGTGATTTTGAAATGGCCTGCTGCAGGTCGATCGTGAAGGTTGCGATCCCGCAGCGGCGGGGCAGTGAGTTGCCGATGAAGGCGATATTCTTAAGATGGGTATTCTTGAAGCTGGTCATAAGTGACCCTCCGCTGAGCGGAGCGACACGCTGTCGGGTTTTTTTGATGCAATGCCCACCTGCGGTGACTCGCGGATCGCAAAATCAGGTTTACCATCGTCGAGATCGCGCAGCAGTCCGGGCTGCGGTGCGCTGTCGGCATAGGCTAGCAGAACCGTCAGTCCACTGGGCCCAACATTGATGACGGCTCGATCCGCTTCGGCAAAGAATGCATCTCCAACACCGGCACGCAGCGATCCGATGGTTGCGTCACCCGCAGTGACCAGGGCCCAGGTCTCTCGCTGCGCCTGCAATTCCCAATTTGCGTCTGGCGGAAGATCGATCCTTTCCAGGACGAAAAAATCGCAGGATACAAGTTTCATCCGTTCGGCGGTAAGACACGTCGCGGCCTTATCTGGTTTCGCCGGCCCCAGATCGACCACGGCCACTGCCTGGTCTATGTGGAGCTCGCGCGACCGCCCGTAGTCGAAAAGGCGGAATGTCGTATCGCTTCTCTGCTGGATTTCGGCCATAACGAGACCGGGGCCGATTGCGTGGATGGTTCCGGCTGGAATGAAAAACACATCGCCAGCGGCCACTGTCTGCCATTTGACGAGGTCGGCAATCGATCCGTCCGCAATCGCGGCCCGCAACTGCGGCTGGGTCAGCATCCGCTTCAACCCAATGGCGACCTGGGCGCTGTCTTCCGCCGACAGCACATACCATGCCTCGGTCTTGCCGTTGGCCATCCCCATAGAATGCGCGAAGGCGTCGTCAGGGTGAACCTGAATCGACAATCTCTGCTTTGTGAAGAGCAATTTGAAAAGCAAGGCCGGATCAGGGGCGTGGGTCTCCGGGCGATCAAACCTGAGTTCGCCGATTGCGGTTTCGCTGTTGCCGTACCGGCTCCAAGGTCTGAGATCGTGGCTGCCCCACGGTTTGGAAGATGTTCGCACGTCGGCGTGCTCGAATGTCATGGAGGCCTCCTGGATCTTACCGCTAAGATCGGGATGACCTGAGATCGGAGTAGCCTTCCTCGAGGCGGCGGCGCCTCAAGGTCTAAGTAAACAAAAATATTTCCGCTTCGGAGATGGGTGAAGTTTGCGGAATGTCTCAATGATTATGATGATGATTTGAGATATATCGCGCTATTTCGCGTGCTTAGTTCACCACTCAACTCCGTATATGTACCTATTTCGGAATATTACAAGTTCTAATGTTCCCATCGCAAAAGGTTGGCGGTCTTTGCGGGGTGAAACGCATATCTCTCGCGGTTCATAGAGGGTGGCAATGGCCGCAACACTCCAATTGTGCCTGGAACTGAGGGCTCATTGTACGACATGATCAGTGATAGCAGTTCGTTTCGCGGGCGCTGCCTTTGAGGGCGAGAACCCTCGCCCCAACAGAGGACGATATGTCTTCCAATCCATCACTTCGATGCCGTTGATGTTGCGCTGATCAGGGATATCTTGAGAACAGCTGGTTTCAGGGGTGTTGAAGCCGACGCGGTTCTGACGCGACACACATGGCCGCGCCTTCCAACATTCAGAGTTCCGATGTTGATTGTCGTTTCCATTTGATCCGCATTTTCGCTTGGCCCTGATCCACGCTGCTACTCTCAAAGCCTTGAAACACATCATCAACCTACGCGAACTGCTGGGTCAGCGTAAAACGGCAATGTGGATCATTTCGTGCTGAAAACCAACAAGCAACAGCCGCGACAACCGCTACATCGGCCACTACCTCGCCTATCCAAAAGCCGGCAGCCAGCGGCGGCTATCGAAGATTTTCGCCGATTGGCTGACGTCGCAGGATTTCTGACAATATTTTTATCTCGCCGCGCTCGCTCAATTTGAACGGGCAATGCCACTTGATCTAAAAGACGAAGGCCGGCAAGCGACGTCGATTGGCCATGCGGCCCTGGCCTCGTTTCAGTTAGTGTTCGGCTGCGGGATTGCCAGCCCATCCACCAGAGTGGCAATGGCTGCCTCCAGCGGCGCCGATCCGACTTTTTCTGGCACCAGAAGTCCATCGATCGCGAGCAGGGTGATGCCGTGAATAAGCGCCCATGCGGCGGTCGCCTGTCCCCTGACTGGCCGCTTGCGAATGGTGCCAGCAGCCTGACCGCGTCCGAGCATGTCAAGCACTACGTCGAATACAGCGAGCGCCCTTTGATCGAGATGCATTCCTACGGCCCGCCCCTCCTCCGCGCTGAACATCAGGCGATATAGGGCCGGGTTATCGGTTCCGAACGCGACATATGCCAGAGAAATCGGAGTGATTTCCTCGAGCAGAGATCGGGGGGCTGCCGGTTTCGCCTTCACTAACGCCTCGCGTAGTCGATCGAACCCAATCATGGCGAGTTCTACCAGAAGAGCAGTCCTGTCCGGAAAGTGCTTGTAGGGCGCCGCGTGGCTGACGCCTGCCCGACGGGCGACTTCCCGCAGCGTGAACTGCCAGTCCTTCTCTGTCCGAAGCATGTCCAGAGCAGTTTCAATAATCGCACGGCGGAGATCACCGTGATGATAGGGGCGGTGGGGCGTAGCCTGCATGGCACCTCGAAGTTTCTCTCAGAAACATTGTTGACACTGGTAACTTTGTCGCCTATTTAACGGCACATGTTTCTTCTGTCTACATCGGAGTGCACCAGGAACGCCATAGCAAAGAATCAGTGACACGGATCAAATGGGTGCAGGTCTGCCAGCGGAATATTACGGCGTCGGGCTTCAGGCGACTGACCTAATGCCCAGGGCTTCCATGAGAAGGGAGGTGGAATGTCCTCAAACTCTCCAACCCCCATATGAAACGCTGACGGAGCGAATCCGGAACCTCATGCTCTGGTGAAGGTCCGAACTCTGCGAACAAGCACGACGTCGTATCAGCGCCCACCGTAATCTCCACGCAATTGAAAGGATAATAAATGCGAAATGTTGTTGACGCGGAAACGCAAACGTCCCTCGCAGGAAAATTGAATGGTGCCGCAACGAAGCGGGCCCTGATCACCGGCGCCTCCAGTGGCATGGGTCTCGAATATGCCGAACTCTTGGCAGCGCAGAAGGTAAACCTCGTGCTCGCCGCCCGGCGCAGGGAGCCGATGGAGAAGCTCGCCATAGAGCTTCGACAGAAATATGGTGTCGAGATCGTTGTCGAACCGATCGATCTTGCGGTTCCTGGCGCTGCCGCTCGCTTGAAGACCAGCCTGGACGAAAAATCGCTGCAGATCGATATTCTGGTGAACAATGCCGGGTATGGGTTGCATGGGGATTTTCTGGATACCCCGCTGGAGCGCACGATCGATATGATACAGCTCAACATCACGGCGGTAACGGAACTGAGCTTTATCTTCGGGCAGGATATGGCAACCCGCGGGTCTGGACAGATACTCCTCATTGCAAGCATTCTGTCATTCCAACCCGTTCCTGGGTTTGCCGCTTATGCAGCTACGAAGTCTTACGTGCTGTCGTTTGGAGAAGCTTTGCACGATGAACTCAGCCCTCGAGGGGTGACTGTCACCTGCCTTTGCCCAGGACACACGGAAACCGGATTCGATTCGGCCGCTAGCGCCCCTGTCTCGCGCATGCTGCGTATTCTGACGATGAAGCCCCGTCCTGTTGCCGAAAGCGGTCTCCGTGCGCTGTCACAAGGCAAGCCCTCCGTAGTTGCCGGATTCATGAACAAGATCATTATATTTTCAAATCGCCTGACACCGCGTTCGATGCAGCGAGCCGTCATGAAAAGCGTTACGGGGGGATAGTACTGCAGTCGGCCGGCGACCAACCGTCCGTTGCCCGTCTTTTGATCTTGGCGGCCGGTCTGCATTCGGGAAGGTCGACCTGTGGATGGCGACGGCGAACGCCGCCCGTACCACCATACCGTATCTGTGCCCCTTAATGTTCGGGCTCGAGATTTTTGTGCCAGTCCAAAGGTCGTGTCGAGCGGATGGACGCTGCTTCAAGCGTCTTGGTCAAACTTTTCCGCCCGCCATTCGGCAGCTGGTCGACCGCATTCTGAATGTCATGTTGCGCTAACACCGAGAGTTTCGGGCATGCTGGCTCTCTTCGCAGACCTATAGGGACGACCGTGGAGTTAGCCTACAAAGCAGGCGGGCATATTTGAATTCAGCCGCGAATTTCCGGAATATCCCCCGTAGCGGCTTACAAGGAGTAAGAAATGACGAACCCAATCTTAGTCACCGGTGCTGCAGGCGCCGTCGGTTACGCCGTGTGCGATCAGTTGGTGAAACGCGGAGGTAAGGTAAGGGCAATGGTCCGCAAGGCCGACGAGCGATCAGCCAGGCTGGCGGAGCGGGGCGTTGAAATCGTAGTTGGCGACCTACTCGATCTGCATGCTGCGCATCGTGCGATTGAAGGCTGCGACCGGGTCTACTTCGGAATGAGCGTATCGCCCTCGTACCTTGAGGCCACGATCAACGCGACCGCCGTCGCCCGACATCACAAGGTCGATGCATTCGTGAACATCTCGCAGATGACGGTGTCGCAGATGGGTATCACGTCGACCACCGACAGCCCGCAGCAGAAGCTGCATTGGCTTGCGGAGCAGGCGCTGAACTGGTCCGGGTTACCCGTTGTGCATATCCGTCCGACAGCGTTCCTCGATACCTTCTTTCTTCGCTTGTCCATGCAGTCGATCCGTCAGCATCAGCAAATTCGCCTTCCCTTCAGGCATGGCAAGATATCGCCAATCGCAAGTGACGATGTCGCAAGGGTCATTGCGACGGTGCTGGAGGCACCGGCCGACCACATCGGCAAGATCTATGAACTGACCGGTGCGCGATCGCAGGACATGATCGGCATTGCCGAGGAGTTCTCAAAGGCGCTTGGCCAAACGATCAGCTACGTCGACGTGCCTTGGGAGCCTTGGCGCAAAGCGCTGGAAGACAGCGGCATGGTGACCCCTCACATACTCGCTCACCTAGCCACGATGGCGCTTCTCATCCAGCAGAACCGTTATGATCGTCTAACGACGGACGTGGAGCTGATAGCCAAGAAACCGCCGCTCAGCATTTTGGAATTTGTCCAACAGCATGCCCAGGCATATCGCGCAGAAGCCTGACGGCAATCGCGACATACGACCTGGTGAGTTGAAAGGAAAGCAAATGCAAAAATGCAAGTGCTACCATGGCCGCAAAAGCGACCGCGTCCTTGGGAAAAAGGGTACTGATTAAAGGCGCATCAAGCGGCCTGGGACTAGAATTTGTCGAGCTGCTGGCGGCGCAGAAGGTCAATCTCATGCTCACAGCCAGGCGGCAGGAGCCAATGGAAAAGCTCGCCTCTGTCTTCGCCGGGCGCGATATCCATATTGAACCGATCGATCTTGCAGTGCTTGGCACAGGTCTAGGAGTGACATGATGTTCAAGCGCATTCTGGCGAATGGCGGAGCTCTGAGAGAAGCTCTCGATCACGTCGATGACCGGCGTGAAGATCATATATCCACCTGGACAGGGTTTCGCGCTTCTCCGCCCAAGGTAGCTTTACTCACGCGGGCGATTTCAACACTGGGCCACGAGAATGCGTGGCGGAGCTGCGAAGGTGTTCTCGTACCATTGCGCGGAGCTCGGCGAATGTCCGAAACCCAATGTGCTGTGCAAGCCGATGGACGGTCGTTTGTGAAACGCTGCATCTGCGTGCAATCCCGGCAGCACTTCCGAAGGCAATCATTTCCGGTTGTTCTAACATCAGCCTCGCGACCTGTTCGAGACCGTTGGGAAAGACGATCTGCCGCTTGGCGATAAGGTACTTCAGTTCCTGCAGCGTCGCGGGAGGACGGTGGTCTCTATCTTGTAGCATGGCGCCTCACCTTTCAAAGAGCCGTATTCCCGCAATCTCGGTGGCACTTTTGCCGCTACTAGGAGGTGGCAGGTCATCCTCCGTGCCTCGGGTGCGAACCGATAACGCGTGCAGCGCCATCGGTTCGCACCCGCTTCTTTCCATCAATCGACCGCTACGGGTTTGCCGGTTTGCCAGCTCTTGGTTGCGGCTTCCGCGAGTTTCTGCGCTTGCAATCCGTCAAATCCGCTCGGCCGCGGCGACCGGTGGCCATTGTCGATCGCGTCGATGAAGGCATTGATCTCGTTGGCGTAGGCCTGCGCATAGCGCTCAAGGAAGAAATATTGGACGGGATCGCCGCTGACACCGCTGGCGTTGGAAAGCTCGACACTGGTTGCTTGGATATTCCGCGCCGCCAGCATGCCGGCAGACCCATGGACTTCGATGCGTTGATCGTAGCCATAGGTTGCCCGGCGCGAATTGGTGATGACAGCGATTCGACCCGACGTCGTCTGCATCTGTACCGCGGCAGTATCCACATCACCTTCGGCCCCGATCGCCTTGTCGACGAGAGACGCTCCAAGCGCGTTTACCACGACGAATTCCTCGCCCATGAGGAAGCGGGCCATATCGAAGTCGTGAATCATCATGTCACGGAACAGGCCGCCGGAGGATTTGACGTATTCGGCTGGCGGTGGAGCGGGATCACGGCTGGTGATGGTGACGATTTCGATGTCGCCGACATCGCCGCGACGCAGCCGCGCCTCCACGCTGGCAAAATTGGGATCGAACCGCCGATTGAAGCCGATCATCAGGGTGGAATTGTTCTTCTCGACAAGGTCTAGGCAGGAATTGATGCGTTCGACCGACAAGGATACCGGCTTTTCGCACAGAATTGCTTTGCCGGCCTTCGAAGCCGCCTCGATGAGATCGGCATGACTTGATGTCGGCGTTGCTATCAGGATCGCATCCACTGCAGGAGACTTGATGATATCCTCTGCGTCAGCGACCTCGGCGCCTGTCTGGGCAGCAAGCGCCTCTGCCGTGGCCCTGAAGGCGTCGGCCACATAAACGAGCTTTGCCTTCGGGTTCGCCGCGATGGTGGCGGCATGTACCTTGCCTATCCGGCCGGCGCCGATCACTCCAAACCTGATCATCGATATTTCTCCGTATTTGTAAGCGTTAATTGTCGGATCATTCAAACCGTGAGGGCATCGCGGAAGCGGTCGAGCGCTGCCTCATCGTCGCCGGAAGCCCAAGCTTCCATGCCGATGGCGCCGCGATAGCCCATGTCCTTGAGCGCGCGTGCGATCATCTTATAATTGACCTCGCCGGTGCCTGGCTCGCAGCGGCCGGGCACATCGGCCACCTGGATTTCGCCGATCCAAGGCAGGCACTTGCGGCACAGCTCGATCAGGTTTCCCTCCCCAATCTGGGCATGGTAGAGATCGAGATTGAGGCGGACCCGCGGATGATTGACGCTTGAGACGAGCGCCAGCGTGTCTTCGGCGCGCCCGAATGGCACGCCCGGATGATCGACCGGCAGATTGAGGTTTTCGAGGGTGAAGGTGACGCCTTCTTCTTCTGCCATGTCGGCGACACGGCAGAGGGTGTCGCGCGCCTTTAACCACATGGCGCCGGTCACAACGTCGACCGGCTGGACCGGCAGACCTCCATCTCCCAGACCGGTGCCGTGCAGATTGAGCCTTTGCACGCCGAGCCGCTTACCGATCTGCGCCGTTTCGCGTGCTGTCTTGAGAAGTTCGGCAGCACCTTCGTCGTCCGTCAGACGGCCGGAGAGATATCCGTTCATGATCGTGAAGGTCGCGCCCGTTGCTTCCAGCTTGTTCAGATCGTGATCCGGCCAATTCCATAGACCAACGCCAAAACCCAGTTCCTTAAGGCGGGAGGCTCGCCACTCGATTGCCTTGTCGCGCCAGAGCATTTCCGCACAGGCAGCGAGCGAAAATGCTGGCAAGTCTTCTCGTGATCGATCGTTCATGATCGTGTTCCATCGTTATTGGGTGAATGAATGGCGTCGCTGCTCTGGTCGAGCACCGCCTGTGCTGTGATCGCAGGCTAGATCGTACCGCCGAGTTCTTCGGACAACTGCTGCAACTCCTTGCCACCGGCCATGAGGTTCTGGAGTTCGTCCATCGCGATGTTCGCCTTTGCATAGGTGCCAAGCGTTTGGCCGCGGTTAAGGATGGTGAAACGGTCGGCCACCGCATAGGCGTGGCGGACATTGTGGGTAATAAAGATTACGCCCAATCCTTTCTGCCGGACCTGATGGATGTATTTCAACACCATGGAGGTCTGCGCCACACCGAGTGCCGAGGTCGGTTCGTCCAGGATTAGGATCTTGGCACCGAAATAGACTGCTCGTGCGATGGCTACGCACTGGCGTTCACCTCCGGACAGCGTGCCAACGGCCTGGTTGGGATCACGGATATCGATGCCGATCTTGCGCATTTCCTCGCGCGTGACATTATTGCAGTGATCGAGGTCGATGTGGCGGAATGGGAAGACACCTCTGCGAGGTTCCCGCCCCATGAAGAAATTGCGGGTGATCGACATCAGGGGAATCATCGCCAGATCCTGATAGACGGTCGCGATCCCTGCATCGAGGGCGTCCCGGGGGCTCCTGAAATCGACCGGCTTTCCCTCCACCCGGAACTCGCCGCCGCTCGGGCGGACAACGCCGGATAGCGTCTTGATCAGCGTGGATTTGCCTGCGCCATTGTCTCCCAGCAGGCAAAGCACCTCTCCGGCGGAGACTTGCATGGACACGCCGTTCAATGCGATCACCGAACCGTAGTGCTTGACGATATCGGTCACTTCGATGACCGGAGTTCGAATGTTGAGATCAACCATGATCAGCGCTCCCCGGTAACCTTGCGGCGAATGAAATTGTTGAAGAGCACGGCCAGCAGCAGCATTGAGCCCAGGAACACCTGAAACCAGTCGGAGTCGAACTTGGTATAGGTCAGGCCGATCGAAACCGAGCCGAAGATGATCGCACCGAAGAAGGCGCCGATCGCCGAGCCGTAGCCGCCGGTGAGCAGACACCCGCCGATAACGGCCGCGATGATGGCTTCGAATTCCTTCTGAAATCCGCGCCTGGCGTCGGTGGAGCCAGCATCGAGTACGGTTATGATCGCAACGAGCGCCGCCGCACATGCCGTCAGCGCAAAGAGGCCGGTTTTGACCCTGTGGACCGGAACGCCCGAGTTCCTCGCCGCATTGGGATCGCCGCCGGCGGCAAAGATCCAGTTGCCGGTGCGCGTACGCAGTAAGATCCAGGTCGCAAGCAGGGCAAGGGCTACGAACCACAAGACGGAAACCGGAACGCCCGTGACCTTCGGCACGCCATTGGGGAACTTGTCGATCAGATCATGATCCGCAAGCCATAGGAAGGCGCCCTTCAGGGCTTCGCCGGAGAAAATTCCAAGCAGCGGGCTGTCTTTGACATGGTCGCTAATGCCGCGGAGCTGTGTCGAGCCACCGGTCGCCCATTTCAGGCCAACAAGCGTCAGGCCGCGGAGAATAAAGAGGAAAGCCAGCGTCACGATAAAGGATGGCAGACGCGTATGGATCACGATCTGTCCGTTGATCGCGCCCATGAAGGCGGCGAAAAGCATCGTCATCACGATGGCGACCGACAATGGCTGACCAAAGTTCGTCAGGATGACACCAAAGACCAGCCCAGCGAACGCGACCATGGAACCGATCGAGAGGTCGAACTCGCCGCCAATCATCAGGAGTGCGGCTGCGATAGCGAGAATCCCCAATTGGGAAGCCGGCGCCATAATCGTCATCACGCCCGAAAGCGAAAACATCGTGGGGTCTGCGGTGAGAAAGAAAAATACGATGACAAGCACCAGGCCGGCCACGGCTCCAAGCTCGGGCCGGCGCATCAGTTGCGTCAGAAAACCCACCTGCTTGATGCGCTCATCGGCTTTCGGCGCGACCGCCGCTTTCTGCTCAAGCGAAGCCATGATTTCTCCCTGTGAATGTGATTTAGCGCTTCAGCTGCGCTGCCTCGCAGCGCGTTCCATCAAACCAAAGCTCCTCCCCGATAACTGGGAGGAACTTCGGGGAGGATGCCTTTCGGCAATCTCGGTCAGCGGATTCCCTTGGCGGAAAGATCGACCACCTGAGCGGCCTTTTCCTTGGTGATCAGGTTCGGACCGGAGGGAACGTTGCCACCTGGGATGAGCCCGTATTTGGCGTAGTTGGCCAGAAACACCACGGGCAAATAGCCCTGAAGGAATTGCTGCTGATCGATCGCGAAAGCGGCCTTGCCGTCTGCCACCGCCTTCAGAAAATCGGCCGAAAGGTCGAAGGTTGCCACCTTGATCTTGCCGGTCATGCCGACATCTTCGACGGCTGCCAATGCCGGCTCACCAGCTGTGCTTGCGCCGAGCGCCATAACGGTATCGACGGCCGAGTTGGAACTCAGCGCTGCCTTGACCTTCGCCCGAACATCGGCCGGATCGTTGCTGACAGGAAGCACGGTGACTTTGCCGCCGAAACCATCTGTAAAGCCCTTGCAACGCAGATCGAGCGAAACATTGCCGACTTCCTGGTTCACGCACAGGCCTTCCTTGCCGCCGAGCTCCTGGAGCTTTGCGCCGGCGGCTTTGCCGGCGGTATATTCGTCCTGACCGACATGCAGAAGCGCTCCCAACTCTTTCGAAACATCGGAGCCGGAATTGATTGAGATCACCGGGATCCCGGCAGCGACGGCTTTCTTAATGGAAGGACCGAGCGCCGAGGCGTCCGGAATGGAGACGATCAGCCCATCGGGTTTCTGATTGACGGCAGCATCGATAAGCTGCCCCATCGACACCATGTCGAACGTTTCCGGAGCACGATATTCGACACTCGCACCCATGTCCTTGGCCGCTGCGCTCACGCCGTTCTTGACGACGGACCAGAATGGATCGTTGGCTTGACCGTGAGTGACGGCAACGATGCGAATGTCGGCGGCATTGGCAAGTGCCGAAGACCCGATGATCGCTGCCGCAAAGGCGGCGCCTGCGAAAAGTGATTTCAGACCAAATTTCATTTTACCCTCCCAAAACGATCCACCGGGTGGATCTTCCCAATGCTACCGGTTGCAACTCCTTTTGCACCCGGTAGCAAGCTCGGCAAAATTACTTTATCCTCGACAAAAATCAAGTATCCATTCCATTTTTATTTTTTTGTGGAATATTCATTCCAATCGAGGGGGCGGCAAATGCGCAAGCGGGCGACAGCAAAAGAGGTGGCGGAAGCCGCCGGCGTATCGAAATGGACGGTCATCCGCGCCTTCACTCCAGGTGCGTCCATTACAGATGCCAGCCGACAGAAGGTGCTTCAGGCGGCCGAGGCTCTGAATTATTCACCAAACTTGCTTGCACGCAGCCTCGCGACAAACATAACGCATCAAGTCGCAGTCTTCGTCGACGACTTCACCAACCCGCACAAGCTCCCGGTTCTGGAGATGCTCACCGAGCGCCTGCAGGCGGAGGGACTGCTGACCGTATTGATCAATATCAATCGGCATTTCGATCACGTTCACGCGCTGATCAATGCCGACCAACGGCAATTCGACGCCGTTATCCTGTTCGGTACGGCCTTTCGCGAGGAAACGCTGGGTGATCGGCGGCTCGGTCGGGGTCTTCCCCCAATGTTTGTTCTTGCCAGAGACAGTCAAATCCCCGGCGTGCCGGCAATCGCGTGTGACACCGAAGTCGCTTTGAACGAAATCGTCGAATATCTGTTCGACAAAGGGTACCGCCGCCCGGGGTTCATGACGGGAGCGAGAACCCTTTCGACAGCTCTGGGCAGACGCCGTCACTTCGCGAATTGCTGGCGCCAAAAGGGCATTGACGGCGTCATGGAACTCACCGCGGAAAGATACAGCGCTCAGGCCGGCGCAGAGGCAGCGCGGGCCTATTTGAGCGATAGCCCGCCGGGTTCGCGCATCGACGTCTTGATGTGTGAGAATGACATTTTGGCGCTCGGAGCAATGGATGTCGTCAGAAGCGAATTTGGACTACGAGTTCCACACGATCTCGCAGTCGTCGGTTTCGACAACATTGAACTGGGCGGTGGCCCAGCATACGGATTGACCAGCTACGAACAGCCGACTGAAAAGATGATCGATGCCATTGTCGGCATGATCACAGGGGAGCGTGCATCCGAAACGATCGCCTTCCCCGGCAGCATGATCCGAAGATTATCAGCTTGAATTGCGAAAGCGATAATCGTTGGCATGGCCGCACAGTAATCTGCCGACCGAGTGCGTCGCCTTGATGGGAGCTGAACCAACTACCCCGCCATTCCACAATCGTGCAGTCGATGGGACAGTAACCCGCGCGCCTGAAGCAAATATCACGCCGCTGGATTTGCACGACGGCCGAAGTATTGGAGTAAAGATCAGGCGTAGATTTTATCACCAAATGGTGCTATCTGTAACACCACAATTAGGAAGGCAGACGATGCGATCGACTATCAATCTCGACGACACCCTCATGGAAAGGGCTAGGTCTCTAACGGGCACGAAAGAAACCGCCACTCTGGTCCGCCAAGCGTTGGAGACGCTTGTTCGTGTGGAGTCGGGAAAACGCCTCATCGCGCTTGGCGGAACTATGCCGGATGCGGAGGCAGCCCCACGCCGCCGGAGCGCAGCTGCCAAGTGATACTTGCCGACACGTCCATCTGGATCGATCATTTCCGGCATGCCGATTCAGAGCTGCGTAGGATTATTGAGGACGATCGTCTCTTATGCCATCCAGCCGTAATCGGAGAGCTCGCACTTGGCAGCCTTCGGGATCGCAGTAGCGTGATGGCTTTCCTGGCGGCCCAGCGCGAAGCGTTCGTCGCGACGCACGACGAAGTTATGATGATGATTGATCGCCACGCCATTTTCAGTATGGGCATTGGCTATACAGATGCCCACTTGATGGCCTCAGTTCTCCTCGATCAACGAGCGGCCCTATGGACCAGAGATAAGCGTCTGCGGGCCGCGGCCGAAAAGGCGGGAGCTTCACTGCACACCCCTGCCAACGCGCAAAACTAAATGCTGTATCGAAGCACTCATGCTGGTCGTGAGCCGCCTGAGCGCAAAGTTCCGATCGATCCATTATGCGATCTTTTTAGCCCGGAACGTGAACACCATGGCAACAAGCGGGGGCCTGGGCAACGACGACTCCTGCTGCTCGGCAACCGCCCGCCTCGCGCTCGGCAACCGTGAACGGTTCTGACGCGACCTCAACGATTTAAGGATCATAATCGCGCTCGTGAAGGAGAAGGGCCTCATCGGCTAGCCCGGAGACGGCGAGAACTTATGGCAGCCGTGCACTTCCGTGATGTCGCCTCCTTGTTCCGCGTGGTGCGGAGAAGGAACCTGCCGGCAAACCTCTACGGGTTCGATTGATCGGACATGGTAGAGAGGATGCTCGTGATCTTCCGCACCTACTTCATCTAAGACATCCTCTATTTCGGCTCAGGCCCAAAAGCAAAAGATATGGAAACGTTAATTTTGCGGTTCCACATTTAACTCCGTTCTCAGAACCAATTTGGAATGGAGAGTGCGTACTGAATTCAGCGCCAGCGATAAAGGAAAGTAAACGGCATATTTGCCCATGAAGGTAGCTCGCGGCGGCCACGCTTGCAAAGGTGGTTAGGTACTGTCAGGCGGCGAAAAGAAACAGTTCACGTCGTCTTCCGTCGGATGAAGGCAGATATGATACCGGCCATCTCCGGAGGGGATTTCGTCTCCATATGGAATGAAGAACAGGTGTGGTTTTGTCGCGAGGTGGTGGTCGCCCGCATGAAGGAACACGGAAAAACCGCGAGGCCCTCGACTGATGTCCTGAGTGGGAATGGCCTCACAATCTCCGATCAAACCATGCGCATTGCAGCAGGCCGGAGGATAGGTCCAACCGCTCTTCGCTTGATGGGCGTCAGTTCGAACGATAGTGCAGACGGAGATGGTCCCAAGTGTGATCAGAGATACTGTTGATGTGGCGAGTGTCATTACATACCTCCTAGGAGGCAGCCCCTCGAAAAAACGCCGGGAGGTTGCGCACTGATTGCCAAGAACGCGCAATCCTCTTCGATACCTCGGTCAATTATATTGCCACTAGACCCTTGCCGGTCGGGTAGGCCGCCTGCGCCCCTAGGGCCATCACCGTGATGCGTGAGGCATATGGAGGCGGGTCGAACATCGGCGCTATCAGGATACTGCTCCGCTGCCTGGAAGTGAAGTCAAACCTCTGCTGCGCCGACCGCTCTGATGGGACCTCCGGGCTCCCTCGTGGCGACCAACCGAAAAGATTGGATGGTTCGAGATATCGACGGTAATGGCGAACCGCGGCGATGTCGGTCAACGCACGTTCGGCCATCTCCCAGGCGAAATTGTCGTCCATCCAACCGTTTCTGCCGCGGCTTGCCACAACTCTGCTTCAAATCGGAGCTCACATTGGCTCATTTGCCTGCGTCAGGGAACGGATCGAACGTGCGCATTCTGCTTGTGGAAGACGACAGCATTCTCGGCCCATCCCTTAAAAGGGCGCTGGAGAAACATGCCTACGGCGTCGACTGGATGCGAGATGGCGAGTCGGGGCTCGAGGCTGCCGAGCAGTTGCATTTTGCAGCCGTCATCCTCGATATCAACCTGCCGCTGCTCAGCGGCATCGAGGTCCTTAAAGGGGTGCGACGCAAAGGCAACACCGTCCCGATCTTGCTTTTGACGGCACTCGACAACGTCCGGCGCAAGGTCGAAGGTCTCGACGAGGGAGCGGACGATTACCTGGTCAAACCGTTCGATCTCGACGAATTGCTTGCCCGCCTGCGCGCGCTAATCCGACGACGCGACGGCCGGACTGAAAGCCTGCTTCGGTGCGGCGATGTCGAAATGGATCCGTCTGCAATGGTCGCGCGAAAAGGCAATATACAGGTACACACAACGGCAAAGGAGTTTCACCTGCTCAAGCTCCTGATGGAGCGCAGCGGTCGCTACGTGACGAAGAACGATATCGAATACGCGCTTTACGATGCCTATAGCAGCGTTGAAAGCAATGCTATCGAGGTAACCATCTACAATCTGCGCAAAAAGCTCGGCACCGAATTCATCAAATCGATCCGCGGCATCGGCTACATGATCGAACGATGAGGAAATCCACCCTTACCCGCAAGCTCTTCCTGCGGATCGCCCCTGTGGTTTTGGTGACGATCCTGGTGATCGGCGCCTTCGCCTTCAACAGCGCCACGCGCGAGATCAACAATATCTACGACGCGCAGCTCATCAACGATGCGAACGTCTTGTGGGGACTGCTGCACAACCGGTTGCGGCACTCGCCGGAGCGCACGCCGCAACAGATCGACGACATCGATTTCAGCATGGACAATCAGCTCGCTTTTAACGAGGACGCGGACGACTATGCCGATGCGCATATGTTCCGCGCCTGGGTGAACGGCAAGATCATGTTCTACTCCAGCACGGCCTTTCTCTCCGACGTGCCGTACCAGAAGGCGGGCTTCACCGATCTTTCTTACCGCGGCGAGAACTGGCGGGTCTATTCGTTGCCGATCCCGGCTTCAGGCATTGTCATGGAAGTCGGTGAAAAGACGTCCCTACGATACACGCTGGTTTCCAACATCCTTCTGAACCTGGTCTTTCCGCTGCTCGTACTGGTGCCGGTGATCGGCTGTCTGATTTGGCTCGGGATCAACAATGGCCTGCGGACGATCTACGGGCTTGTGCATCAGATCCGCACCCGTTCGCCGGACGATCTCTCAGCCATTGCGGTCGAGGGCCTGCCGAGGGACCTCCTGCCTCTCGGCCGGTCGATCAACCAGCTTCTCGAAAAGCTCGGCCGGTCGCTGACCCTTGAGCGGCGTTTTTCCGATCTGGCGGCCCACCAGCTGCGCACGCCGCAGGCAAGCGTCAAGCTGTTGCTGCAGATGCTTGCAAGCACCGATGACCAGCAGGAGCAGAAGGCGATCATCTCGGATCTGGTGACCAGCAACAACAGAGCCACCCATCTCATCGAGCAGTTGCTACGCCTTGCCAGGGTCAGCCACCATCCGCTCAATCCAATGCCGGTTCCGCTGTATCACATGATCGCGTCGACCGTGGCGGACTTTGGCAACATCATCAATAGCCGCAATCTCGACGTCTCGCTGGAAGGGCCGGAATCAGCCGAGATCAGGACGGATGAATCGCTGCTGCAGATGATGGTTAGCAACCTCCTAGACAATGCGATCAAATATACGCCTGTCGGCGGCATCATTGAGGTCATCCTCTCCTCTCAAGGGGAGTTCTGGCTGGTATCGATCAGCGATAGCGGACCGGGCATAGCCCCCGTGGACCGGGAGGCCGTGTTCAAGCGGTTCTATCGCCTGGACACGCTGCATGCCGAGGGTGCCGGCCTTGGGCTTGCGATCGTCGCCGATACCGCCGAACGACTTTCTGTGTCGATCGCGCTTTCGACACCTCCCTGGGGTAACGGCCTGCGGGTTGAATTGCGCCTGCCCAGAGACTGAGGCGCTGCTACCGGCGTCCGTTTCATTTTTCATTTTCGCATCATTTTGCCCTCAGGCTTGCCTCATCGACTCCCGGTAGACACAGCCGCGGATCAAGTCGAAGGGCGGCCATTGGATGCAAGTATTTTCCGATTTTGACGGCACGATTTCCATTCAGGATGTGACGGATATCGTCCTGTCCTGCTTTGCCGAGCCCGAGTGGGAAGACATCGAGCAGGAATGGAAGGACGGTCGTATCGGCTCAGCCGAGTGCATGCGCCGCCAGATCGCCCTCATCCGGGCAAACCGGCCCGAGCTCGACGCACTCCTCGACACCGTGGCAATCGATCCAGGCTTCGTGGCCTTCCGTGATTACTGCCGTGAAAACGGCCTGCCGATCACCGTCGTCAGCGACGGCGTCGATTACTTCATTCGCCACGTGCTGGCGCTGAACGGCATCAGGGATCTGCCCGTCATCGCCAATATCCTGACCCATCGGGTCGTCGATGGTCAACACACCTATGCGCTTGCACCTTCGCCGGCGACAGCCGGCTGTTTGGCAGGCTCGGGCGTGTGCAAATGCAAGGTCATCGGCGGCATCGAGCGGCAGATCTACATCGGCGACGGACGCAGCGATTTCTGCGTCTCCGGCCGGGCCGGCCTCGTCTTCGCCAAGGGCAAGCTCGCCGATTACTGCAGCGACCAGGGCATTTCCTACATCGGCTTCGACGATTTCACCGATTTGATCCCAAAGATGCAAGCCGCCCTCCCCGGCATTGCGCGGCCCCCCCGCGCACTGCTCCAATCTTCAATCGCATAACCAGACCGAGAGGTTCACCATGAACATTGTCAACGCCGACACCTTCAAGGAAAACACCGCGCTCACCGAAAAGTCGGAAGCCGAGCTGCGGTTTCTGGAGGAGACCTATTGCTCGCATGGCGATACGGTCCACTACGCGGCGGAACCGAAATTCTTCGAAGAATGCGAAGGCTCCTACGTCTATGACGCAAAGGGGACCGCGTTTCTCGATCTGCAGATGTGGTATTCCGCCGTTAATTTCGGCTATCGCAACGAAAGGCTGAATGCCGCCGTCCATCGGCAGCTCGACCGGCTGCCGCAAGTCGCCTCGCAATATCTGCATCGCGAGAAGGTTGAGCTTGCGACGATGATCGCGCAGGATGCCGAGCGCAAGTTCGGCCGCAAGGGGCGCGTTCATTTCAATGTCGGCGGCTCGCAAGCGGTCGAAGATTCGCTGAAGCTGGTGCGCAATTATACGGGCGGCAAAAGCCTGATGTTCGCCTTCGAAGGCGGCTATCACGGCCGTACGCTGGGCGCCTCCGCCATCACCTCCAGCTACCGCTATCGCCGTCGCTTCGGCCATTTCGGCGAACGGGCGCAGTTCATCGAGTTTCCCTATCACTTCCGCGGCCCGAAGGGCATGTCGAAGGAAGAATACGGAGAGCATTGCGTCCGCAAATTCGCCCGCCTCTTTGAAAGCGAATATAACGGCGTCTGGGATCCCAAGGTCGGCAGTGCCGAATATGCGGCCTTTTATATTGAGCCCATCCAGGGCACCGGCGGCTACGTCATTCCGCCGTTGAACTTTTTCACCGAACTCAAGAAGGTCCTGGATCAGCACGGCATCCTGCTAGTCGTCGACGAGATCCAGATGGGGGTTTACCGGACCGGAAAACTCTGGTCGATCGAGCATTTCGGCGTCTCGCCCGACGTTCTCGTCTTCGGCAAGGCGATCACCAATGGGCTCAACCCGCTGTCGGGTGTCTGGGCCAGGGAAGAAATGATCAATCCGACGGTCTTCCCGCCCGGTTCCACCCATTCCACCTTCGCCAGTAACCCGATGGGTACGGCCGTCGCGCTCGAAACCATGAAGATGCTGGAAGAGGAGGATTTCGGCGCCGCGATCATGGCCAAGGGCGCCTATTTCCTCGATGGCCTGAAACAGCTCCAGAAACGCCATGCGATCGTCGGCGATGTCGACGGGCTCGGATTGGCGCTGAGATGCGAGATCTGCAACGAAGATGGTTTCACGCCCGACAAGGCGACGATGGACTGGCTCTGCGACGAGGGCATGAAGGGCGACCTCACGGTCGGCAACAAGACCTATGGTCTCGTTCTCGACGTCGGCGGCTACCATAAAAACGTCATCACGCTGGCGCCGAACCTGCTGATTTCTCGCGAAGAGATCGATCTGGCGCTGACCCTGCTCGACCAGCTCTTCACGCGCGCGGCCCGGAGGTAGCGTGGTGCAGCTTCTCCTCCTTCATCTCGACGATGCTTTGGAGTTGCAGCCGGACTTCGTGCGCGCCTGCACGCTTGCGGGCGCGTGCCATCATGTCGACAAGCGGAGCGGCAGTGCAATCAGGTTGTGGGGCAGGCAGAGGATGCTTGCCGAACTCGGACGGGACATAGCCAGATCGCTGCCGCCGCGCAGCAGAGGGCCGCAGCTTGCCTTCATGGGCTCGGGCGATTTCCATCACGTGACCGCGCTGCTGCTCGATGCCGCCCTCGAACGGCGCCCGGTTTCGACGACGCTCGTTCATTTCGACAATCACCCCGACTGGGTGAACTTCGAGGACGGCATGCATTGCGGCTCATGGGTCAACAGCGCCCTTTCAAACCCCAATGTCGAAAGGGTCGTTACCATCGGGGTCTGCAGCCACGACCTGCGCAATCCCGAGCGCAAGGGTGCCAATCTCGGTTGGTTGCGGCAGGGCAAGCTCGAGCTTTATCCCTACGAGCATCCGCCAAGCCGCGTGAAGGCCGATTATGGCAACGGCCCGAGCTACCGCCAGGACAAGGGCGCCTTGCACTGGAATTCCATCTCCGCGATCGGCGAGGACAATTTCATCGACCGGATCCTCAGCCGCATCGGCACCGAAGCAGTCTATGTCACGGTCGACAAGGACGTACTCGCCGCCGATGACGCCGTGACCAACTGGGATCAGGGGCGCATGCGGCTGCCCTATCTGATGGCGCTGATCAGCGAGATCGGCAGCCGCCATCGCATTATCGGCGCCGATGTCATCGGCGACTATTCGGTGCCGAGCTATGCCGGCGGCTTCACGACCCGCCTGCTCAAGCAGGCCGAAATCTTCATCGATCAACCGCGTCTGCGGCAGGCGGCCGATGCGGTGCGAAACATCAACAGCGCTGCAAATCACGCATTGCTGGAAGTCCTGGCGGAATCGATGGGATGACCGGCAGCCTCCGATTGCCGATGCTCGGCCTGATCCTTTTCTGCGTGCTGGCGGAAACGGCGCGCGAGGTCTGTTTCAAGCAGGCTGCCAGCGACAGCCCCGTGCTGGCGACGCTCATCAAACCGCTGACCTGGCTCGGCATCGCCTTCTGGGCCATCGAACTGCTTGCCTGGACGGCCGTGCTTGCCAGCGTGCCGCTCACCATCGCCTTTCCGCTGATGGCGCTGAGCTATGTGGCGACCGTCGTCGCCGGCGCCGTCATCTTCAGGGAAAATATCAACCTTCGTCACGCGACGGGCGTGTTTCTCGTTACCGCCGGCGTGGCCTGTGTCGGAGCAACCGGACTATGAAAATCTTTGCTCATACCAGGTGGGATGCCGCCCCCGTGCTTGCCGCCGTGGCGCATCTCGTTTTCGACGTCTACCTGATCGTCGGCTTCCAGAGCCGGCCGCTCTGGGCCTCGTTGATCCTCGGCTGCCTCTATGCCGTGTCGATATCCTGGAACATCAACAGCATCTCGCATAATTTCATCCACACCCCCTATTTCAAGCCGCACTGGATGAATTACGCCTTCAGCCTGCTGGAGTCGGTGGCGATCGGCTTTTCCCAGACCTATTACCATTGGGTGCATATGCGCCATCACTCCGGCAACAGTGACCGGCCGGACGAGAAGGGCGAGACGATCGATCTTCTGTCGATCTATCGCCATGGCCGGAACGGCGAGCCGGAAAACGTCTGGTCCTATACGCTGAAGAGCTTCTTCCGCGACAGTCTCGGCGATATCCACCAGGCCATTGCCAAGCGGCGTCCCTTCGATGCCGCCTGGGGCCGTTTCGAGCTGCTGGCCTTTCTCGGCCTGGCGGCGATTGCGCTGATCTACGACTGGAAGGCCGTCCTGTTCTTCGTGCCCTTCTATTATGCCGGCAACTGCCTGTCGTCGCTCAACGGCTATTACGAGCATCTTCACGGCGATCCGGACGAACCGATTGCCTGGGGCGTGAGCAGCCACAAGCCCTTCTACAACTGGCTGTGGTTCGGCAATGGCTATCATGCCGAACATCATTACCGGCCGCGCACCCACTGGACGAAACTCCCGGCCCTGCACGAACAGATCAAAGACGAGCAGGAAAGGGCCGGCACGCACGTGATCAGCACCTGCCATGCGTTCGGCTTCATGGCTCCGGAAAACCGCGAGGCGGAGCTTCGGCATGAGGTCTGAGGAATTGAGTTTCTTCCTGGAGGGCACGAATGGCAAAGGTGTGCTGCTGATCCATGGCCTGACCGGGGCGCCGGCCGAGATGAAGCTTGTCGCCCGCCAGCTCAACCGTCGCGGCTACAGCGTTCATGCGCCGCTGCTGGCCGGTCATGGAGAGGATATCAGGACATTGCGCCGGACGCATTGGGAGGACTGGCTGAAAAGCGTGCTGCGGGCCTGCGAATTCCTGGCCGAGCGAACGCAGGAGATATTTGCGGCCGGCATCTGCGTTGGCGGCAAGCTGTCACTGCTGGCGGCCGAGCAGCGGCCGGATCTGATCAAAGCGGTCGCCATCTATTCGCCCTGCTTCCACTATGACGGCTGGGATGTTCCCAGGCACTATACGCTGCTGTCGCCACATATCGGATGGTTGTCGCGCATCCCTTTCCTCGATCGTCTCAATTTCAGGGAGAATGACTCCCTCGGCATCAAGGACGAACGGATGCGGCGCATGGTCGAAGGCATGGCAGGCGAAGGCATGCTCGAGAAATTCCCCGGCCGCGGCATCGTCGAAATGCACCGGCTGGGCAAGGCGCTTCGCGGAACCCTGCCGCAGATCCAGACACCGACGCTGATCCTGCATGCGGAAGAAGACGATCTGAGCAATCCCAGACATGCCCTCTACATTTCAGAGCATATTGGCGGGCCGCATGAACTCAGATGGATCAAGGACAGCTACCACATGATCCATCTCGATCGCCAGCATGGGCAGGTCGCGGCTTTCACGGCGGATTTTTTCGAGGCAAACCATGCTGCAATTCGCGCATAAACGTCCCTTTCCCGGGAGCGCCGATCCCGTCACGCAGGTCTACGACACGATCCGCGCCATCGGCCGCGAAGCGTGGAACGCCTGCTTCCGCGGTCAGGTCGAGGATTACGATTGCCTGCTGGCGATAGAAGGCGCCGGCATCGGCGACTTCGAGTGGCGCTACCTCACGATCGTGGAAGAGGGAAAAATCAGCGCTGCCATGCCGGCGTTCTTGTGCCCTTATCCATTGGATACCACGCTGGAGGAGGGCATGCCGCGCCGGCTGATCCGTCGCGTTCGGCAGCATGCATCGGGCTTTCTCGTTCTGCGGCTTGCCTGCCTTGGCTCGCCCTGCACCGAAACCGGCGCGATAGGCTTTCATGCCGACGTTCCGGAGGAGCGCCGCGAGGCGCTGTTTGGACAATTGCTCACTGGCTTCGAGACGCTTGCGGCCGAAGAGGGCTGCACGCTGACGGGGATCAAGGATATTCCGGCACCGGTTGCCGCCGAATTCCGCGCGCTGTTTTCGAAACGCCGTTATGCCGCCATCGGCGGCCTGCCGTCCGCCTGGCTCGATATCGATTTCGAGACCATCGACCACTATATGGCCCGGCTGTCGGCGGGCACCCGAAAGGACATGCGGCGCAAGCTGAAATCCTTTGATGCCGTCAGGGTCGAAATCAGAACAGAGATCGGCGATCTGCTTCCCCGGGTGATGGCGCTCTATCATGACACGCGCAATCGCAGCGAATGGCAGTTCGAGGAACTGACCCCGGCCTATTTTGAAGGCATCCTCACCCACATGGTAGGCCGCTCGTTCTGCGCCCTTTATTTCGTCGGCGACGAGCTGCTCGCCGCCAACCTGATCGTCCACGACGAGCAGCTTGCGATCGACAAGTTCTTCTGCATGGACGGCGAGCGAGGACGGCCCTACAACCTCTATTTCCTCAGCTGGTTCACCAATCTGCGCTATTGCCTCGATCATGGCCTTTCCCGCTACCAGAGCGGTCAGGCCTATTATGAAAACAAGGTGCGGCTCGGCAGCCAGCTTACGGCAAACACCATGTTCTTCCGCCACCGCAATCGGCTGCTGCAGGCGCTGTTGCGGCTGGTCTCCCCGCTCTTTTCGCAGGATGAGGCCAAGTGATGACGTCGATGCGCCTGACATGGCTCGCCGTGCCCGTCCTCAACACGCTGTTCCAGATCTTCACCAAGCTGGGCGCGACGCAGCTCGGCAATGCCGAGGGGACGACCTGGCTTAAAGATGCGCTGATCTCGCACTGGATCCTGGCAGCCGTCGTCGTCGAGATCGTCTGCTTCTTCATCTGGATGACGGTGCTCGCCGAACTCGACCTCAGCAAGGCCTTTCCGCTTTCCGGCATCAGCTACGTGCTGATCATTGCCACCGGCTGGTTCGCTTTCGGCGAACCGATCGTCAGCCTTCAGATCGTCGGCAGCGGTCTGATCCTCGCCGGTGTCTGGCTGATCGCCGGCGCATCGGAAAAAACGGGCTCCGTCAGCGACAATGATGTTGGACCGATCCTGCCACATGCCCATGTCAGCAAGGATCGGTGATGCAGCCAACCCAGAATTTCATCCTCCGTCACGCAAAGGGCGCTGCATCGGCGTTCAGCAATCGGGTTCTGGAGCGCGCGCTCTCGCGCATCGTCACCCGCGGCTGCCTCAACGTCACAACATCCAATGGGCAGCAGCTTTCCTTCGGCGACGGATCCGGAGAGCAGATACATGTCGGCTTTGCCGACCTTGCAGCGCAATGGGCATTCCTCATCGATGCCGATCTGCGGCTCGGCGAACTCTATATGGATCGCCGCTTTCTCATCGAACAGGGCTCGCTCCACGACTTCCTGGCGATGATGCTGCGTGAGGCGCAGAACGCCAAGCATCCGCTCATCGCCCGGCTGATCGATCGTGCCCGCACCTGGCTGCGCATCTTCCGCCATCGCAATCTTCCGGCCCGCTCCAAAGCCAATGTCGCCCACCATTACGATCTCGATGGCCGGCTCTACGAACTCTTCCTCGACACGGACCGGCAATATTCCTGCGCCTATTTCGAGAGCCCCGACCAATCGCTCGATGCGGCGCAACACGCCAAGAAGCGGCATCTCGCCGCGAAATTGCAGCTTGGGCCCGGCAAGAGCGTGCTCGATATCGGTTGCGGCTGGGGTGGGCTCGCCCTGCACATGGCGAGGCATGTGCAGGGCGGGCATGTGCTCGGCATCACCCTGTCTGAGGAGCAGCATGACTACGCCCAGAAGCGGCTTGCCGAACAAGAGCGGGTGGAGGCGGGCATCCAGTTTGCCCTGCAGGATTATCGCAGCCTGAGCGGACGGTTCGACCGGATCGTGTCGGTCGGCATGTTCGAGCATGTCGGCCTCGCATCCTACCGCGCCTTCTTCGAGAAATGTGCGGACCTGCTGGAAGATGACGGCATCATGGTTTTGCACACGATCGGCTGTTCGGCGACACCCGGCTTCACCACGCCTTGGCTCGACAAATATATCTTTCCCGGCGGCTACATTCCCGCGCTGTCGGAAATCCTTCCCGAAATTGAAAAAGCCGGTCTTGCGGTTGCCGATATCGAGGTCCTGCGACTGCACTATGCCTGGACGCTGGCACATTGGCGAAAGCGCTTCCTGGCGCGCTGGCAGGAGGCTGCCGCCCTTTACGACGAACGCTTCTGCCGCATGTGGGAATTCTACCTTGCCAGTGCCGAAGCCGCATTCCGCTACGAGGATCTGGTGGTTTTCCAGATCCAGCTCAGCAAGCGCAACGACGTCATTCCCGTGACGCGGGACTATATCGGCCAGCATGAGAAAGCGGCGGCGCAAAGTTCAAAAGCCGATCTGGAAGGAGCGGTTGAGCGTGATGCCGATGACGTTCTGGTCGGCTGAGCCGAGCCTTGAGGTGATCGGGCTGTCGGCGGCATCGCCCACCAGGCGGTTATATTTGTCGTAGATCTGCACGCTCCAGGCCGGTGAGACCGTATAGGTGGCGGCCACCGTGAAACCGATGGATTTGAGACCGCCATTCGCGTCGAACGCCTCGACGCGACCACTCTTGGCAGCGTCCTCGGCGGAAACCGCGAAATTGTTGCGCATATAGGCGCCGTTTGCCAGAGACATGCGCGGACCGGCAGACAGCAGCCAGCGATCGCCGACCGGCTGGAACCAATCGAGAGAGAGATCGGCAAGCAAACCGTCGCCGCCCCACAGCGCCTGACGCGTTTCCGCCCGCACACGCAGGCGATCCTCTATCGGCCAATATTGCGCAAAGACACCGGCGTCCAGGTTCCACTGAACCGAATGCAGACCCTGCAGTTCGGAATCGTCGAATGCCGACCGCCCTCCTCTCAGGCCGACGACAGGGCCGATGTCGACACCGCCGATATCGAACAGCCCGTAGTCGATATTATCGTCCGGCGCGCCGTATTCGGGCGCTTCGCCGAGACGACGAAAATCGAAGGACGGCATGCCGCTGAAGGAAAGATGCTTCGATCCTTCATAGGAAGGACCGTATTCGACGGATCCGCCAAGGGTTATGATCCACTGGTTATCGGAGGATTTTGCATCCTGGCTCAAGGCCGAACGAGACCCCAGGAGTAGTAGCAGCAACGATACCGCCGCCGCCCGGAATAATGCCGTGTCCCATGAGGCCATAAACGCCCTACTCCGCACCTCAAAGCCAGCGAACGATCCACTTTCTGAGGCGGCGCCGCTGCAATCTTTTAAAGCAAATTTCCCTTCTATGCCAACTGCCTTAGGGGCATCCAGTTTTATCCGAAGCGTCGCACTATTTCTTTTCCGCGAAGACGCAAATACTAGGAGGCTGCGCGACCTATCAAGCCTCACTGCACTGAGCGGCGCGCGAAACCCAGCCAGGGTTCAAGTTGTTCGAAGCTCACGTCCATCGGGTAAGCCGCACTGAGGTAGGGCACCGAAAAATGACCATATCGAAGCGATATCTGGCTTTCGGCTGCGGCTTCTCCGGCCTTGGCGATGGCGGCCAGATAGAGCGCGCTGGCAAGGCCGCTGCGATCCGCGCCGGCTTGACAGTGAATCAGGAGAGGCTTTTCGGCTTTTGTCATGAGGGCGATCAGTTGTTCGGCTTTGTCCAGTGTGACGATTGATCCGGCGGACATCCGAAAGTCGTAGTGCGTGATGCCGAGACCGCTGCTCGCCGCAACCTCCTCGTCGTACCAGGGTTTACCGATATTTTGGCCGCGCAGATTGATGATCGACCGGATGCCATACTCTTTGGCATAGTTTGAGAGGGCAGCGGCTGTCGGCTGCGCCGAGCGATAAATTTCCCCCGAGACAACCCCGTTGAAATTGCCGCTCAGGTTGAGCCAGCCGACGTAGCCGGCGATCACGGCAGCTATTGCGATCACACTCGTTCCGCCATAACAGAGGATTGCCTTCAAAATTTTTGACAGTTTCATCGGTCTTTTTGCCGCTTCAGGCGCCGCGTGTACCGCACCGTTGCGGCTACGATGATGAGCAAGCAGCCGGCTAACATGGTGAAGCCCAGCAGCACATGCATTGAACTCGGAGTGATATCAACGCCGAACGCAACGCTCAGCACGAGTATCAGTACCGCCAGTGTCAACCAAACGTCGGCGACAAACATGCTGAAGAGTTCTTTGAACACATCCGCGATGACGGTCATTGGAGCAGTTCCTCAGCTTTGGATCTAAGGACCCGGGACATGGCGAGCCCGGTCATCAGGAACAATGCTGCAAAAACAAAAAGCATCAGGTCCTGCCCCGGCCATTCGATGCCCAGACCTTCACCGGTCCAGAACACTCCGAAGCTCGACAGCATGATGGCCACTGAAAACTTTAGCATGTTTTCTGGGACTCGTGAGAGCGGCTTGTGGACGGCGACGCCGACTAGCAATACCAGGAGGCAGGCGGCCAGCGCCCCAAGCGAGGCCGCCCAGATGAGGCCTCGGCCGGAACCGACGGCGATCACGATGAAGATCACTTCCAGACCTTCGAGCAGCACGCCTTTGAAGGCTGTCATGCCGGCCAGTAAGTTAAGCGACGTCTGGTGGCGTGCGATCGCATCTGACAAATATGCCTGCTCGGCGCGGAAGGCCGCGATCTCGTCATGCAGCGGAATGATCCCCGCCGATCTCAGGATGGCTTTGCGCAGCCATCCCATGCCGAACAACAACAACAGGACCCCAATTGCGAGCTGCAGCGAACGCAGCGGAATGTTATCGAGGAGGGGGCCAAGGGCAAGGACCACTATAGCCAGCACCGCGAGTGCCGCCACCGTACCGGCGACAGCAGGGCGCCAGCCTCGGAGCGTGCCCACCGCCAGAATGATTGTAAATGCCTCGACCACTTCAACAATCGACGCCATGAAGGCTGCCACAATGGCCGGCACGGCGATGGCCCAAGATGAACTCTGCATGCTCTCGTTCCCGATTGTCGTAATGACAACACTGGCGAATAATGGTGTAGTATGCATGACAGGTCAAGGAGATCAAATGAACCAAGCGTCTTCTTTCGCCGAGTTGGTGGCATCCCGTAGCCCCAACCTCAGCCGCACCGAACATCGTGTGGCGCGATATTTCGCAGAAAACCTGCATCAGATTTTGGTGCACACAGCCATCGAGCTCGCCAACGCAATTGGGACTAGCGACGCCTCGATCATCCGTACCGCCCGAGCGCTCGGGTTCGACGGTTTGGACGGAATGCGCCGGGCGATCGCCGACGAATTCAGCGCCCAACTGACCTTGCCTGAACGGTTGTCACGGACAATCCTGAAGAATGCCGGAGATCTCGAGCAGGCCCTGGAAAAGACACTTACTGCCCAGGCAGAGGCGATTTCCACGCTGCGATCCACCCTCGATGCCAAAAGTTTTCGCGCCATCGTCCATGCGCTCACCGACGCCCGCGAAATCGTTGTGTTCGGAGTCGGTCCCACATCCGCTATGGCGCAATACTTCTGCACCCAACTCGGGAGGCTCGGCCTGAGCGGACGCGCGTTAACCTCCACCGGCCTATCTCTGGCGGACGAACTTCTGCCGCTGCGTGCCGGCGACGTCGTGTTCATCATGGCCTACAGCCGGGTATACCGGGAACTGTCCGTCCTACTCAACCATGCCCAGGCTCTCGGCTTGCAGACAGTCCTCGTGACGGACAGTCTCGAAAAGGAACTGGCGGGGCGTGTGACCCGGGTCGTGACGGTCCCGCGCGGCCGGGCCGATGATTTCAGCCTGCACAGCGCGACGCTGGCCTTCCTTGAAACCCTGCTCGTCGGACTGGCGACACTAATGCCTGAAAAGACTGTTGCCAGCCTCGACCAACTCAACCGGCTCCGCGCGGACCTAGCTGGACAGGCGATGACTCTCCCGCTTACCCAATCCGTCACATCAGACCCGAGACACGAGGACACCTCTCCGTGACCGATACTCAATGTCGACATCCTTGATACCATCGAGGAAATCCTAATTTCTCCAGAGCTACATTACCGCCACCTGCTGTCGCCCAGCAAACCCGCCCTGCATAACCCAAGGCCAGGCTCAACGAGAGAGAGTTGCGCGACGGCCGGCTGGCGATCTATTCCTCGGCCAAGCGTCGTTACCTTCGACCTGGTTGGACAAAGAGCTAGCGGATGCAGTTATTCAGGCAGATCGATAATGACAGATGCTATAAGCCCATGCCGCTCCTCGCGAGGAGCGAGCGTGACGCGCGCCCCTTGTCGTTCGGCTGCCGCTTTCGCGATGGCAAGCCCTAAACCGCTTCCCTCGCTGTCCTGAGCCCCTGCCCGGAAGAACCGTTCAAAGACGCGCGGCAAGTCTTCCTCCGCGATGCCGGGACCGGTGTCGCGGATTTCGATTCGAATTTCTTGCCCGCCAGTCAGCACCGCGACGTCGACGATTCCGCTCGCAGGCGTGTACCGAACGGCGTTCTCGATGAGGTTTTCAAGGATGATTTCGAAGTCGGCCAGCGCTCCGATGGTGAAAGCCTTGTCCTGGCGTGTGATGCCCAGGTCAACCCCCCGGCTCTCGGCAAGCGGGGTCAGGCGCGCAACCGTGTCGAGCGCGAGCTGGACAAGGTCGATCGCCTGCGACGTGGGCGCGGTCTCATGGGCGTCGTAGCGCGCCAGCCGCAAGAGCTTGTTCACGAGGCGGGTGGCCCTGCCGATTCCGGCCTCGAGCTCAGCTAAACCCTGAGAAAAACGACCGTCGCGGTCGTCTTGTCGAAGGTTGTCGATTTGAATTTGAAGCGCCGAGAGCGGTGTGCGCAGTTCATGGGCCGCATCCGAGATGAACCGCCGCTGTTTCTCCAGCAATGCGCGTAGCCGGGCGAGCAGCAGATTGATCGAACTTACGAACGGAACAACTTCAGCTGGCACGTCGTCGATCGGAACAGGGCTGTCCACGGTTGTGTCCCGGGAGGCGACCGCGACGGCCAGGCGATTGAGCCGGGCCATGATCCGATCGATAATCCAGCTCAGCGTCAGCAATGATAGCGGAATCAGAACGATAATAGGAAGCGCCGCCTGGAGCGCCGCATTCGCCGCCAGTTCCTCCCGGACGCTCATATCCTGGGAAACCTGAACAGTTCGATCCGGCGCGGCCAGCGTGTAGACCCGCCAATAGTTGCTGACGGTCGAAATGTCGACAAACCCGGTCGCTGGTTGGCGGGGAATACCAACGGCGGGATGCGATTGTCGCAACGGCTTGCCGGCCGCATCCCAGGCCTGGATGACGAAGTCGTCCTCGGGATCGTGCGGCGCGCCGCTATCTGGGCCTGTTTCTGGCGATGAACGCGCATCACCGACATAGAGCGCGATCTGCCGTAGCTGATTGTCGAGGAAGTCGGATGCCTCGTTCCTGACGAGGAAGTACGATGTTGTCGCCGCGCAGACGCCGATGGTCGCCATTAACCCGGCAAGCCATATGAAGGCCGTGCGTCGGATCGAAATCGTGCCTTTCACTTGGGAACCATCCAGCCGGCCCCTCGGACGTTGCGTATGATTTCCTTGTCGAACTTGCGCCGCACGTAATGGATGAGCACGTCGACAGCGTTGCTTTCCACCTCTTCACCCCAACCATAGAGCCTTTCCTCGAGCTGGCTGCGCGATAGAATGGTGCCGGGACGTTCCAATAGTGCCTGAATCAAGGCAAACTCGCGCGCTGGCAACACTTCGCCGCACCCACGATATTTCACCTCATGGCTCGACAGGTCGAGCTCGATTTCGCTCGTGGAGAGGATCGAAACCGCCTGACCGCCATGTCGGCGCAGGACTGCACGCATGCGCGCGAGCAGTTCTTTGACCTCGAATGGCTTCACCAGGTAGTCGTCGGCCCCGAGGTCGAGCCCCGTGACCCGATCGTCGAGTTCGTCACGAGCGGTAATCACCAGGATTGGCCTCTTGTCGCCGGCCGTCCGCAGCGAGCGCAGGATTTCCAGGCCCGAACGACCGGGTAGGCCGAGGTCGAGCAATACAAGACCATGCCCGCCGACGGCGACAGCTTCGCCCCCGAGTTGCCCGTCACGCACCCAGTCCACCGACATGCCGGCATCGTCGAGGGCTTGCACGAGAGCCCGGCCAAGCATGACATCGTCTTCGACCACAAGAACACGCATGCTTCAAAATAACCTAAACGGATTGCCCTGCACAGATTCTGATGCAGGCCGACCGTATTGCGGCTGACCATCTAAGACCCTCCTAATTCTGTGGGCGTCACATGCCTCCTCAAGTCCGTAGAGGAGCGCCAATCATGACTGTCCGCTATCGAATATCCGCCGCATTAGCCATGCTGCTCATGGTATCATCCGGCGCATTTGCTCCTGCTGTAGCGCAGGAGAAACTCATTGCGCCTGAGACGAACCCGCCGGGTGATATTCCGGATAACCAAGTCTTCGTTACCTACAACTCTCCCGACGGATTTGATCTGAAGGTGCCGGAGGGATGGTCGCGGTCCGCGATCGACCATGGCGTTCGGTTCTTCGATAAATACGATGAGATAGTTGCTACCGTTGGCATCGCGAATGCGGCGCCAACGGCTTCTTCAGCAAGGGCCCACGAGATCCCAGACCTCAAGACGGCCGAGCACGCTGTCAAAGTCACGGCGGTCAAGGATGTAAGGCTCGCAGCGGGTGCGGGTGTCCGCATCAGCTATGTGTCGAGCTCGGCGCCTAATTCGGTCACGAGCAAACAGATCAGGCTCGAGCACGAGCGCTTCATCCTGTTCAAGAATGGCAAGGCGGTCACGCTTGATCTTGCCGCTCCGGCCGGTGCCGACAACGTCGACCAATGGCAACTGATCTCCAATTCCTTGCAGTGGAGGTGAGTTCATGGCTGCGCTGGAGGCGACCGAGCTTTACCGCTTCTTTCATGCCGGCGACGACGAAGTCGTGGCTCTGCGCGGGGTGGCCCTCACGCTCGATGCCGGAGAATTCACCGCGTTGAGAGGCCCGTCGGGCAGCGGAAAATCGACGCTCCTTGCCTGCCTGGCCGGGATCGATGAGCCGGACGGTGGCGTCGTGTCTGTGCTGGGCGAGCGCGTGACCCGACGCCCCGAGCCGGAGCGGGCTCGCCTTAGGGCCCGTCATTTCGGCATGCTCATGCAGTCCGACAATCTGTTCGAGCATCTGACGGTGCGGAGCAACATTCGTCTTCAGATGGAGATTTCCGGTCGCGGCAGACCGGATGAAATCGATGGCCTTGTTGACGGGTTGGGCCTCGACGGCCTCGCCGACGCATTACCTTCCCACCTTTCAGGCGGTGAGGCTGCGCGTGCTGGCCTAGCCGTGGCGCTCGCGGCAAAACCGGCAATCCTGCTCTGCGATGAGCCGACCGCCGAAGTCGACGCGGCGACAGAACAACTCGTCATTGATCGCCTCCTCGAAAACTGCCGGAGCGGCGGCGCCGTCCTGATCGTCACCCACAGCCCCGCACTCGCCGCACGGGCCGATCGTATTGTCGACATTCGGGATGGAGGCATCGTGCATGGCTAAGATACTGGCAGCGGCCACCGATCTGTGGCGCAGCTTTCAGCGCGAGCGGGATATTGTGGCGGCCGTTCATGGCTGCTCCTTCAGGATTCACGCGGGCGAAACCATTGCCATCATGGGACCTTCAGGCTGCGGAAAGACGACGCTTTTGAACCTAATCGCGGGGCTGGACGTGCCAAGCTCAGGACAATTGAATTGGCCTGGGCTCGGTCCGTCCGACACATTGCGCCCCGAGCGGATCGGCGTCGTCTTCCAATCTGCGAACCTGATGCCCGCGCTCACCGCCGTCGAGAATGTTGCGCTGCCGATCCTTCTCGGTAACGGCTCCGACGCCGAGGCGCGCGCCCTGACAGCACTTGCCACTTTCGGCGACGAAGCGCTGGCGGCAAAGTTGCCGGAGCAACTCTCCGGCGGCCAAGCCGAGCGGATCGCCGTAGCCCGGGCCATTGTGACTAACCCAGAATTGGTTGTCGCTGACGAGCCAACAGGCCAGCTCGATCTGGCTGGCGCTTCGATATTGGTCGATAGGCTCCTTGCCTGGGGTCAGCAGACGGGAAGCGCCATCGTCATCGCGACGCATGATGAGCGCATGGCTGCAAAGATGAGCCGCATCTGGTGGATGCGCCACGGCAAATTCGAAAACATCGTTGAGAGGTCGGCATGTACAGGCGCTGGCTGATCGGACTTATCCGGACCCGTTCCGGCCGCTTGGTCGGCACGATCGGCGGTGTAGCGCTGACGGTCGCCTTCATCGCATGCCTGGGGTCCTTTTTGCAATCCAACGCGGCTCAGATGACGGCACGATCGGTCGCCCAGGTGCCCGTGGACTGGCAGGTTCAATCGCTGCCGGGGACGGATCAAAGTGCAGTCGAGGCTGCAATCCGCTCCGCCGCGCCGGTAACGGGCCTGGGGTCGATCGGTTATGCCGACGTACCTGGTTTTGAGGCGAGCACGGAAGGCACCGTGCAGACCACGGGCGGCGGCACGGTACTTGGCATCGGACCAGGCTATTTCGAACAATTCCCGGCACAGGTTCGACGACTCGTAGGATCAATTGACGGCGTTCTGATCGCGCAGCAGACCGCGGCCAACCTGCATGTCACGGTGGGGGATCAGGTCATCATCCACCGCTATCAAGTGCCCGACGTCATCGTCACGGCCGCTGGCATCGTCGATTTGCCGAATGCCGACGCAATGTTTCAGGCGATCGGTGTCCCGGCTGGCGCCGCACCACAAGCTCCGCCCGACAACGTTCTGCTGTTGCCGATGTCTCAGTGGCAGCAGATGTTCGAGCCGCAAGGCGCCAGCCGGCCCGATACGATCAGGAGCGAGTTCCACGTCAAACTCGATCATCATAATTTACCTTCCGACCCAGTCGCTGGCAGCACCTGGGCAACGGAGCGCGGCCACAATTTCGAGGCTCGCGTCGCCGGAACCGCGGTGATTGCGAACAACCTGGCGGCCCGATTGGGGGCGGTGCGCGAGGATGCCCTCTATGCGCGGCTGGTTTTCCTGTTCCTCGGCGCCCCTGGGGCCATACTCGCCATCCTGCTGACCTTTGCTGTAGCGGGAGCTGGGCGGGACAGGCGCCGTCGCGACCAGGCGTTGCTGCGCTTGCGGGGGGCAACGGTCGATACGGTTCTTCGCCTGGCTGCCGCTGAAGCGGCAGTTGCGGGTGTTGGCGGCGCGATGTCGGGGATTCTCCTTGCTACTCTTGCCGCCAATTTCATCCTGGGGACGGCGCTCTTGCGGCGCGCAGCTTTTCCATTGCTCGGCGCTGTGGCGGTGGCGGGGATCGCGCTTTCGCTCGCAGCGATCCTAATCCCCGCCTGGCGCGATGCCCGCGGCTCGACCATTGCGGCCGCGCGGCGGCCAATCGGCGTTGATCGGGCACCGCTCTGGGCGCGCTTCTATCTCGATCTGGCCCTGCTGGCTTTGGCGGCGGCGCTCTACTGGCGTTCGGCAGCGAGCGGATACCAGGTTGTTCTCGCGCCGGAGGGCGAGGCAGCGGCGGCGGTCGACTACACGGCCTTCCTCGCCCCTGTGTTGCTATGGATCGGCCTGGCCCTATTGGCCATGAGGCTGGTCGGGGCCGCGTTGCGGCAAGGCGGCTCGGTGATCGCCAGGACCTTGCGACCGGTCGCCGGACGTCTCGCGGGTGTGGTGGCTGCGACATTTGGACGGCAAGGCCGGCGACTGAGTGCTGGCATTGGTTTGGCCGCGCTTGCGTTTGCCTTCGCCGTATCGACTGCGATTTTCAACGCGACCTATGAGGCTCAGGCAAAGGTCGACGCTGAACTCACCAACGGAGCCGACGTCACCGTCACGGGCACATTCGCCGTGCCCGCTTCCCAGGCGCTCGATCGTCTTTACCGGCTGCCGGGCGTGGCGGCCGCGCAGCCGATGCAACACCGCTACGCTTACGTCGGAACAGACCTTCAGGATCTCTACGGCATCGATTCAACGCGCATCGGCACAGCCACGACGATGTCCGACGCCTATTTCGCCGACGGCGATGCCAGGGCGATGCTCACTGACCTCGCACAAACGCCCGACGGCGTGCTTGTATCGCAGGAAACGGTGAACGACTATCAACTCAGTCGCGGCGACAGCATCAATCTTCGCCTGCAAAACGCGGCCGATCACCAATACCATGTCGTGCCCTTCCACATTATGGGCGTAGTGCGCGAATTCCCGACGGCACCCAAGGATTCCTTTCTGGTCGCCAACGCCGCTTACATTGCGCAGCAGACCGGGTCCGCCGTAAGCGAGATCGTCCTTCTCCGTTCGAGCGGCGATCCGGCCCGCGTCGCTCTGGCCGCCCGAAACGCGATTGCGAGTCTACCTGGACTTAAGGTCAGCCAGATCGGCGATGCCGTCGCCCTGATCGGGTCGAGCCTCACCGCAGTTGACCTCGCCGGTTTGACACGGCTCGAGCTGGTCTTCGCGCTGGTCATGCTGGCCGCTTCGGGTGGACTGGTGCTAGGCCTCGGGTTTGTCGATCGCGAGCGCTCCTTCGCGCTCCTCGTCGCGCTCGGAGCCCGGCCACGACAACTCGGGGCCTTTGTCTGGAGCGAAGCAATATTAGTCACCGGCAGCGGTATGGTCCTGGGTCTCATGGCGGGCACGCTGATTGCCTATGTGCTCGTCAAGCTGTTGACCGGAGTGTTCGACCCCCCACCCGAGGTGCTTTCGGTGCCATGGTTCTATCTCGCTACCCTCGTTGCCGCCGCCGGGGGGACCTCTTTGCTGGCCGCGATGAACGAAGCAATGCGCAGCCGGACACACGTCACGCAGAAGCTCAGAGGTGAGTGAGGGCATGCTTTCCGCGCAACCCATGCCGTATTGCGGGAAAGCAAAAATATCGGCGGCCCAAACCATAAATGGAGAAGTAGAATGAAACGACAGATCCTTATGACCGCAATTCTAACGCTCGCGCCGGTAAGCATGGCCTTGGCAGCCCAAGCGTCCGGCAAGATCACGGCGATCAGCAAGAATGCCGATACGATCACGCTGTCGGACGGCAAGACCTACAACCTGCCCGAGGGAATCGAGGACACCAAACTCCGCGTCGGGGAGAAGGTCCAGCTGACTTACACGATCAAAGGCAGAAAAGCGGTCGTCTCGCAAATGACCCCGCAGAAGAAGTGAGACCTTGGGGCGGCCGGTGACATCAACGGCCGCCCCTTTTGCAGGCTATTTGCTGCGGATTTACTGCCTGTCGACCCTCACGCCGTCACCGGCCTAATTCTCAGCTAATAGAATCCACGTAGTCATCTCATGTAAACCGCACGCCGGTGGCAAGGCAGGGGGGCCCACCCGCAACCGCCGCGGGCTGCCACTCGAGCCTGCCAGAAATTGGGAATCCGCTGATGAAACAGATTATTCTCGCCATTGCACTTATTGTTGCACCGGTAGCTGCCTTCACTGGTTTTGAACTCTATGCCAACAATTCGCCCGCCGAAACGGCAGACCTTGGTGATCTGTCATCGCTCAAGACAATCATAGCCGACGTTCAAACCCTCGCTTCCAAAGGGGATCTGTCAGCCGCCGCAAAGCGCATTACCGACTACGAAACAGCTTGGGACCAGGCGGAGACTGCGATCCGTCCGCTAAACCCAAGTGCCTGGGACAATATTGACGTCGCTTCGGACGCGGCGCTCAAGGCGCTACGGCAATCAGCCCCATCGGCCGACAAGGTCAATAAGGCGCTCGCTGCCCTTATGGTGGAGCTCGACGATCCTGCTAACCCTCCTCAATAGGGCGAGGTCGCATTGGATCTCACGTGCGCTTGGAATGCCTGCGCTGTCCAACCTCAATGACGATTACCGCTTTCTCAAGGATACCCACAATGCCCGCCACCACCGAAACCGTCAAAGCTGTCGTTTACAATCGTGTCCCCCGCGTCACGCCAGACTTCTGGCTCATTAAACTTATGGCTGTCACGATGGGCGAAACGGCAGCCGATTATCTGAATGTGCAGATGGGCGTCGGTCTGACGGCGACATCGCTGATCATGTCCGTTGTTCTCGCGGGGGCTTTGATTTGGCAATTTGCCCAAAAGAGATATGTTCCCGCTGCGTATTGGCTTTCGGTTGTGTTAATCAGCATCGTTGGCACTTTGATCACGGACAATCTGGTGGACAATTTGAATGTGCCGCTGGTGGATACCACGATAGGTTTCGCGATCGCCTTGGCGCTGACTTTCTTGCTCTGGTTTCAGACGGAGCGCACGCTTTCAATACACTCTATATTCACGGGTCGGCGCGAGGCCTTCTATTGGCTCGCTATTCTGTTCACCTTTGCGCTCGGCACAGCCGCCGGCGATCTGGTGGCCGAGAAGTTCGCACTGGGATATCTGGCGACTGGCGTCCTATTCGGCATGGTCATCATCTCGCTTACCATCGGCTACTTCTTTCTCGGCCTCGATCCGGTACTTGGCTTTTGGTTGGTCTACATTCTGACCAGACCTCTAGGTGCCTCATTCGGTGACCTGATGTCTCAGCCGACGCAATACGGCGGCCTCGGCCTCGGCACGATTATAACAAGTGCGATCTTTTTAGCCGCCATCGTCACGATCGTCGTCTTTATGAGCCTACGGCATGAAGGCGAGGAATTCGTTGAGATCTGGGAGGATGGCGATTTGGCAGCGGCCAATGAAAACGAAAGTTTGGCTTCTGCCGGAGAAGAAGGCTGAGATGACATCCGCGCCTTGAGATCGGCAGCCAGGCGTCCTCTAACACAGCACTCGTCGCTTTCGGCGTTGTCGTATCTTTAGATTGAAAGCTCACTGAAAGCTTGGGGCAGTTACGGTCGCATGTGGATCTCGTAGAGGACGCCGTGAGGAGCTCGGCGGGCGATATCCTGTTCAGGAGGAGACTTTCATGCATTCATCACGCGTTTTCATTTGTTCTGCAGGCCTTGCCTTAGCGATGGCAGCCAGTTCGCTCGGTGGGACGGCAGCCCAAGCAGCCGACAAGGTCTCCATCATGGTGGGCGGCTATGAAAAGCAGATTTATCTGCCGGCCAAGCTTGCGGAAGCGCTCGGCTACTTCAAAGACGAAGATCTCGACGTTGAGCTTCTAAACGAACCGGCCGGCGTGGACGCGGAAAACGAGATGCTCTCCGGCGCCGTTCAGGGTGTGGTCGGTTTCTATGATCATTGCATTGACCTGCAGGGTAAGGGCAAATTCGTCGAATCCGTTGTGCAGTTCAGTCAGGCGCCTGGAGAAGTCGAACTGGTGTCCAGCAAACATCCGGAGATCAAGTCGCCCGCTGATTTCAAGGGCAAGAACCTCGGCGTCACCGGGCTCGGTTCGTCCACGAATTTCCTGACGCAGTATCTTGCGGTCAAGAATGGCTTGAAGCTCGGCGATTTCACCTCAGTTCCCGTTGGTGCCGGCCAAACTTTCATCGCCGCCATCCAGCAGGATGCCATTCAAGCCGGCATGACCACCGAACCGACGATCTCCCGCATGCTCAAAACCGGTGAGGCCAAAGTCCTGATCGACATGCGGACGATGGCGGGAACCAAGTCCGTCCTTGGTGGCACTTATCCGGCCGCCTCTCTTTATATGGACGCCGCCTGGGTCGATGCACACAAAGAAGAGGTGCAGAAGCTTGCGAATGCCTTCGTCAAGACGCTGCATTTCATCAATACGCACTCCGCCTCCGAGATCGCCGACAAGATGCCAAGCGATTTTTATGTCGGCGACAAGGAAGGTTACGTGACAGCGCTGGAAAATGGCAAGGCGATGTTCACGCCGGACGGTATTATGCCTGAAGACGGACCGAAGACGGTTCTCGCCGTTCTCTCTGAATTTTCCAAAAATGTTCAGGGCAAGACGATCGACTTATCAAAGACGTACACGACTGAATTCGCAATGAAGGCCAAGTAACCTATATCCGCGCCGCCTCCGGCGCTCGGAGGCGGCATCAAGTTTCGGCTAGGTCTTTTCTAGAACAGCTAAAAGCCACGCACGGTGCGCTTCGCAGGGGAGCGGGCAATGGGTGCTACCTTCGCACAGGCGGGCATCTTTTGAGACGCTGCCATCTGTGATTCATGGCGTCGGCCCACGCCTAATCGCTCTCGCGATTGCGTGCCCCTGTGCCTTCGCACTTCCGATATCGCCAATGATGCTCGCTCGCATGCCGATAAAATAAAGCCCCGGAAGATGCGATAATTGTTGAGCTCCGTTGATCAGCGTTCGCCCCTGTTTATCTAGCAGATCGAGGCTGCCGACCATCCGATCCAGATCGGGCGCGTATCCAGTCGCCGAAATAACGATATCTGGTGAACAAGACCGACCGTCTTTGAAATAGACGTGATCCTCATCAAACCATTGCACATCCGGCACCACCCTTATTGTGCCGGCTTTGATCGCTTTTACGGCGCCATCATCTGATGCCAATGCTATACCTTCTCTTAGTCTGGTCGCACCACCGGCCGCCGGCTTTCCGATACCGAACCGTCCGAGATCACCGAAAGCGACATAGCTCGTGGCGGCAAGTGCCGCATCGACGAGTCGCGTTGGAAGGCAGGCTAGAAACGGGGAAAGGCGATGGACGGTTACACCGAAAAGGCGCTTGGGCACGAGTGTCGGACTATGTCTTGACGACAGCCAAAGAGCGGCTGTTTTTTGCTTCGCCAGATGATTAAGGACGTCAAATCCTGAATTGCCGGATCCCACAACCAGAACGCGTTTGCCATCATAATCGCATGGGTTGCCAAATTCAGCAGCATGAATGACCTTGCCCTGGAAACGTTCGAGGCCGGTCCACGTTGGTATGATTGGTTTGCGGTCTCGGCCCGTTGCGATGACGACGTTCCGGGCTGTGACCGTCCCCTTGTTCGTCGCGAGTTGATAAACTCCGTCGCTGATCGATATGTGATCGACCTCCACCCCAAATTCGATTGGCATCGATTCTTTGGCGACGAAGTCTTCAAGGTGGGCGACCACTGCATCGCGCTTTGGAAAGGCTGAGGTCCCTACTGGATATCGCATGCTTGGCAGGTAAGAAAGATCCCGGTGAGTGTTGAGCGTCAGCTGAGGATGCCTCGCACGCCATTGATCACCAACGCGGCTCTCCCTCTCGAATATCCGTGGATAGATACCAACCGTCCGCAATTCGAAAGCGGCAATCAGCCCCGCCGTACCAGCCCCCACGACTACGGTGGATTCAGTCTCACTTGCCTGTATCACGATTTATCCAGTTGATTCTGATTGACATTCTTTCCGAACGCATCGACGGTACAAAACTCCGACTTGAAATGTTGTAAATGGCGCGCCTGAGAAACTTTATCGATACCTGTCTTGATCGGAGCTTACCTGCAATCTCGTCGGTAAATTTGACGGTCGAACAGCGACTGTCACTGTGCCGCCAGTACGGCGATTTTTCACTGGCATATTCCACCGCGGTTCAGCCTGATCTCCACTACTTTGGCGACGAAGACGGCTACATCGCCTACGCTACAAAAATGGGTCATGTTTTTGCGCTCGGCGATCCAGTCGCCAGCCAAGACCGAAAGGCCCACTACCTCGCGCAATTCATCGCCCAATCCGGAAAGCCTTGCTTCGTTCAAGTTCACGCTTCAACCGCCGCGGAACTTGCATCACACGGTTATCGCCTTAATCAGATGGGCAAAGATAGTGCCCTCTCCTTGCCGACCCACTCGTTCAAGGGCAAGCGCAACGAGACCCTTCGTTATTCCGAACGCTGGCTGCAGAAGAACGGCTATAGTATACACGAGTGCGGAGACAGCGAATTTGTCGCCGAGCTTTCGAAAATTTCCGATGACTGGCGCGCTGGAAGAATCGTCCGGCGCCGCGAGATGCGGTTTTTGAACCGACCATTTCGCCTGTGCCTTACGCCAGGGATGCGGCGGTTCGTTCTTTTATCACCTCATTCAAAACCAATCGCCCTGCTCGATTTCGACCCGCTCTTTCGCGGCGGCAAAGCCGTTGGCTACACGGCGGCTTTCAAGCGGAAAATCCCCGGCACAACGGCCCATGCTGAAATCGGGCTCACAAAATATGCCGCTGATCTTTTCAGACAAGAAGGTTCCGAGATCATGACTCTCGGCTTGTCGCCTCTCGCCAGCATCGAGAAAAGCCAATTTCCCGATAGCACTGTTTGGCGCTACCTCTATCAGCGCGCGTTCCTGTCGCCGCTCGTCAACCGGCGGGTTTTCAACGTTCAAGGCCAAGCTGCGTTCAAGCGCAGGTTTCATGGCAACGAGGTGCAAACTTATATTGGCTTTAAACGCGGGACCCCCACCGAGACCGTTGCGCTACTGCGGCTCCTGAAAACGTTTTAACCTTGTGTGTCCGCTGCTGAGATCCGTTCCTGGTAAGCCTTGGTCGAGCGGCTGGACGCGGTTCTGGTAGGGGCTTTGAAGTCACAGGTCGGCCCCCAAAAAAACGTGACGCTCGGGAAGCAGGATGTCGCATAGCACTCCGATACTACAAATTGCCTTGGCTGCGACGACCTTGGTGCCGTTGTCGACGAGATTTCCGACCCCTCATGACCGCGTCACGATGACATGGCGGCTGGCACTTGAGAAACGCTAATTTTGCGTGGGCACAGTCGAATCCTGACGAGCGATAAAGCCCTACGCCTTGAAGGGTATCGAACCGGCGACACCCTATTCAAATCGAGAATTGTTCACCTGCAACAGGCTTGTAATTCATAAGGGGGAAGCGGCGCGGATTTTCACCGTTCAAATCGCTCCAGCATTTTTCTTAACTGTGCGTTTTGCAGCGTTAGCTTTCCCGCCAGCTGCCCCCTGACCACCCTGATCTCTTCATCGAGGTTTATCCCCTCTGCAGTATGTACGACCTGGGATATCGGCGAAACGTTCGCAACCGCAGTTACCGCTTCCTTGCTGCGACGTCTTTGCTTGCGCGGTGGACTTCGAGACCTCGCCTGATCTGCGTAGTATCACCATGTGCAGCGGTGACGTCGATACCAGTACCGCCGGATAAAGCCGGATCAGCGGCCTGCCCAATCTTTGCGGCACCGCGTTCGATCTTATCGCGGCCACCGTTTTCGGCTTCGTCGGAATGCACAGGCTCTGCGGAAATTGCGGCGGCTTGATCGTGACGAGGTAGCTCCTCGCTTGCCGGTCGATCAGCGCTTTTCACGCTCTCCTCGGCAGCCGCTTCAGTTGGACCGGCAATAGCCAAAGGGTCTGGCGTAACCTCGTGTGTCGAGCCGTTTTCTCTCTTTCGTTCGTGTCCCGGTGAGATCAGTCGGGCAAGAAATTTCCAGGGAGACGCCATCTATCCGACCTCGCGTTTTATCCCGCAAGCAGGCAGTGAGTGTTACTTCCGGCAACAGCATTCACCGCCGCCAAAATGTATGTCTCGATAAGCATGGAAATGCTGGCTGCGATTGACCGGCGGCTTATATCAATCGAGCTTGAGGCGTTTGCGCAGATCGGCATTTTCACTGCGAAGTTTTTCAGCCAGGAGCTTGCGCAGCCGCTGAGTTTCCTCTTCCAACTGCAAAAGGTCTGCCATCTCATCGATTGCCGTCACCGGCGCGGCCGGCGCGGCCTGCACAGCCTTCGGAGCACGGCGCACCGGTGCACGTTTGGCACTGGCCGCGGCTTCGATCGCCTTTGCCTTGCGCCCTCTCCTCTTCACACCACCGGAGCCGGCCAGAGCGACTGCTGGCTCTGCCGTAGCGTCAGCTGACGCGGTCACCAGTGCCGCGGCTTTCTTGGCGCGGGGTTTGCGCTGTTTCTTCGGCGCAATGGGCGTTTCGACAACGGTCGGTACATCGGCTTTGGTTATCGTAGCAGTCTCGTCGGCCATGCTCATCTCCTGTGTATCTGATGCAGTTGTCGATGCCCCGAGAGGCGGTGTCAACAACGGCTCGGCCTGATCTGGTTCCGGCAAAGACATTTCGCTGTCAGATTTCCCACTCTGAGAGCTACCCGACAGATCCGGCATTGCCTCTTCTTCTAGGTCGCGAGCGACAGACTTTAGATCCATGTTGCCCCAGATCGAGTTCGAGCTGGAATCGAGTTTTCGCCTGCCGGTCTTGTACTCGACGGCAAAACTGCGTTGCACTTTTTTCAATATAAGAGGCCTTGGAAGATCCACGGGATGGTTTGGAAATATGCACGTACATCCGGAATAACGGTTACCAGACTGCCAGTCTATACCCACTACTCGCTGCTGGCAGTTTTTGGCGTCGAGTTAAGGTGTTCCTCCGAAACGCGCGAGCAAAACCAGAGGCCAATTCAGATCCTTGAGAAAATTGACGACGCACAGCAGCGCATCCACCGATTTTTCAGGCGGCTATTGAGCGCACTTTTGCAGTAGACGGGTCGTGACCTCCATCTGAGCGGCGTATTCTTTCATCGCTGCGTACGCCACCTTTTCCTTGTCGCTGAGCTGCCGCAAACTCTCCGCTTCCTCTCCCTCAAAATGGGGGATTGCGACACCGAAGGCAGTGTCGGCCCGCTTCATCCCGTCTACGAATGCCCGCAGATCTGGCAGGAAGCTTGCCATCGGCGGAGCGACTACCTTACAAACGCTGGGATCGGATGCGCGCGCCGAAATAGGCGATCCAACAAACAAGATTGCAAAAACAAGTGCACCGATGCGTATCACGAAATTTCCTTGATAAGCCAGGCGTTAGCGACGCCTTTACAATAGTCGCGACAGTCGTTGTAGTGCAAAAATGATGGCTTGCTTCATTTACATGACCCTTTCGGCTCCCTCTCGGCGGCTACGCTCCTCCGTACCCGCGCGCTTGGGCTGGTTGCCTTTTGATAAGCAGGTCGTCGTGGATCGTGAATTCCGCTGCGCCGCCCGCGATACAGAACCACGCCGGGGAGAGATGCCATGACTACGGCCGACACCGCCGCACTGCTCGAAGACGCCGCCGATCGTATCGCGGATATCTCGCGCGCAGATTTGCAGATCATGTTGCGGCGCGCGGCGCTGCGGCTGCGGAATGCCGCCGGCGTGTGGATGGATGACGATGTGAAAGAAGTTCTCCGCGGCCTTGCCGGCGAGTTCGGCATGACGCGCAACGACACGATCAGGTTTATCGTGCGGGAGTGGATGGAGAAGAACACCTATCTGCCAGTGCATCACCTGGACCAAGACGGGGATGTCGACGGCAATGCCTGATCCGCGTTATGCTGGCGAACCTTCCCGTCATCGGACGACGACCAGCTATCCCTTTTCGGCGGAGTTGGCGTCGCTTTGCCTTGACGCGGGATCTGGATCGCCTTTTGCCGGCAATTCCGAGGATGACCGTCCTCCAACTACAAGACGATCGGTTGATTTCAGCAACTCGTATGATCGGATTAGAAGAGCACGGGAGGTTGACAAGGTAGTTTCGAGAGGGGACTTGCGCATTGGGTGCACACCGCTATTCGCAGGCGGGAGCACATCGTATCCCTCGGCCATCAGCGCCTACGTTTTCGGTTGCTGACGATAAAGTGGATGTAGGGCGCTCCTACAAAAACCCACGCCACCCCACACCCGCAGCGAAGTGAAGCGCCGATAGCATCCGAGCTATTCCAGCTCGTAAACCGCCGCCTCATCGGCCACATCCCGCAACCCCTTATATGACGCATGCCGCAGCTTCGCATCATGTGTCCAGGCACGATACTCGATCTCGGCAACAATCTTCGGATCGACGAAGACCGCATTACGCTTCCGTCCTGTGTCGACAGCGGCCTTGCCAATGATCAGTTCGTCCATCTGCTTCCGAAGCTCGCCCGCGGAACGTTCGTTAAAGCCGGTTCCCACTCCTCCGACATAAACGAGCTCGTTTCCCTTGCGCGCGGCGAGCAGCAGCCGCCCGATGCCCCCGAATGACGCTGTCGACTTCTCATACCCAACGATCAAAAAGCCATCGCTCTGGACGCATTTGATCTTCACCCAGTCCCCGAGGCGGCCGCTGCGATAGGTGCTGTTGCGGTCTTTCGCGATGATGCCTTCCAGGTCGTGTTCGCAGGCGATGCGCAGAAGCGTTTCGCCGTCCGCATCGATCTCTTCTGAAAGCCGGATGGCATCTTCCCCGGCTGGCGGCACCAGCCCCTCGAGGAGATGACGCCTGGAGGCGAGATCCGTCTCGGTTAAGTCATGGCCGTCGAAATAGAGAAGATCGAACGCCATGAAAATTGCCTCTCTGGACATCCGCTTGCCGCCGCGCCCGCCGAGCGACTGCTGAAGCATACCGAAATCCGACCGGCCGTGTTCACCGAGCACGACGGCTTCGCCATCCAGGATCGCCGTTGAAACGGAAAGGCGCCCTGCCTCGGCCGCGATAGCCGGGAAGCGATCGGTCCAGTCATGCCCTCCCCGCGTCAGGATGCGCACGCCCGATGGTTCTATGTGGACGGCCAGGCGGTACCCGTCCCACTTCACCTCGAAGGCCCACTGCGGGCCTTTCGGTGGCCGTGGCTTCAGCAGCGCGAGGCACGGATCGATGCGAGCAGGCATAGGATCAAGGGGGAGTTGCGGCTGGGTGGGATCGCGGCGGCGGCGCGCCCGGCTGCGGATTGATGCGTCAACTCACCGAGCAGCGGCTGTGTAGGTATGCGAGGCGGCTTTGTCATGCCGCCAGTTCATCAGCAATGCCTTAAAAAGCAACTGACCAAGATTGATTATTGCGCCCCGCCGCCACGCGAAACGTCAGTATTTCTTAGGCGGAGGCTGATTTGCTGCACAGATCTCTTCATAGGTTCGGTGACCGCCCGACGCACAGGAGATCTAACTGCTTGGGGTCTAGCAACTAACGTTGAGCGGCCAAATGAGAAGTATCACATTAATATGTCGGCTATAATAAAATCGGGCAAATAGATATGGAATTTCTTCTTCTGCACAGTCACGTACAATTCGAGTCTGTTCCGAATCTGTGGATCAAAGTGTGGAGATCGGGAGGTTAAAAAGGAGTATCTGTTGCAAATCTAAGCGATTTTAGCGATATTCTCCTTGTCGCGCCTGGCGCGACTACTAGAAAACACCCCTCCGCTTAATCCCCGCAATCGTGGGGCCTTTCTTCCAGTCACCGGCGCTATCGGCTGCACCCGAGCAGGTGTTTGGATTTCGAAGATCCACGAAACCGTCACGAATTGCTTGAATTAGTCCGTCGTCGCCAAAAGGATGGTGGCGGGGTACAGTGTCGCATGGGCACCTATGAGACGCCGGCGGAGATGGTAGCAAGGCACGTATTGGAGGGCGAGAAGCATCTCGCTCACCAGACAGCTTTGATTGAGCGGTTACGCCGGATGGGCTTACCAACCGAAGAGGCTCAAGCGTTGTTAGAACGCTTCTACCTGTTGCAGGCACAGCACGAGGAGCATCGGCAAAGGATTTCGGATGAATGCGAGCTGGGGTTAAGGGACAAGCAAGGCAATCTCATCCCGTGGCAGCGACAGAAGCGCTGAAGTCGCTCATTGCCAACCGTAGCCGAATCCCTCACGCGCTCTTGACTCCCCTCCACGTGCGAACATAATAAGAACATCGGCGAGGCGGCCGCCAATCTGAACCGATGAATGGAGCACGGATATGCGCGAGCAGCCGATCGGAGAAGCCGTGGTTGATCAGGGCGAGGAAGTGATCGCCTACCATGGGGGCGACGCGCGCGCAGCGGTCGGACCCTTGCTGGAGGATTTCCGCCACCTCCGCCGGCAGCTAGCACTGGTAGAGGGCGCTATGAGCCGCGGCATCACGCGTGGCTGGCGGGCGAGCTACGATCGAGACTGACATGCATGACCATCCGCAACCAAAAACCGTTGCCTTCGAAGTCGCGTTTAACGACTGGTGGCGGTCGCAACCAGGATCTTTCCGAGACGGCGTTAGCCCGTCGGCTGCACGCACTTGCTTTCGCGCAGGATATACCGCCAGTAAGAACGCCACCGAGCGCCGCTTCGTTTTCAGGGCGGGCCGCATGCGCATCACTGTCTGGGCAACTGGTCCTACGGCAGCGAAGGCAAAAGCCGAGATGGAAGCTGATTTCCGGGCAGCAAAGAAAGGCTGGCCGGTCCCGAAAACGGGATGGCAGCTTCAGGAGGTCAAGTGAGCGACATCGACAGGGCGGCGCTGACGAATGCGGCGCTGATGTATGTCCATTATTGCGAGCGCGAGGGATGCCAGGGGTGGGGCAGTTGGGGTAACACCCCTTCCCCGGCTGTCGCGACCCGCTGGTGGTGCTTTGAGCATTTTCCGCATAAGTCAAATGAACAAGAACAGGCGCTCAAACGGAAGCTTGAGGCAGCCGAGCGTGGGGATATGGCTCAATGATTGCTGGTCTGATTGTCTGCGCATCGTTGACTGTCGTTGACGGTGATACCGTGAAATGCGATGGGCAGAACATGCGGTTGCTGGGAGAGGGTGTTCCGTTCGTGTCGGGCATCGACACGCCTGAGATCGGATCCCATGCGAAATGCATCACGGAACGGAGGCTGGCGCTGATCGCCAAGGGCCGGCTGAAAGAGCTACTGGCCGAGAAGGGTTTGCGGGTGATGTTCAGCGGCGCGGTGGACAAGACACAAACGCATCGGCCTCTCGTCAACATCTATCGAACGAATGGCGAAGAGATAGGGAAGAAACTGCTGAGGGAAGGCTTCGCGCGGACCTGGAGCCCGAGGCAACGGAATGACTGGTGCGATTAGCTGGTGAGCCCGCCCTGCCCACGCGGAACGGGCGAATTCCAGCATGTTTGAATGTAGAGATAAGCATTTTGGATAGATATCCGCCGTGCCCTGACGCGGTTACAATCTTCTCTCGTCGAGGAGAAGGGAGTGAACGATGAAAGCGATCACGGTTTCTGGCCTCATTATGCTAGCCTTCGCATCTGGTGCATATGCCGCAACCATGACGGCGGAGCAGCTGAAAAGCGAGTTGGTAGGCCACCCAATCCACTGGAAGTCAAAGACACAATCGGGCGTCACAACTTATAAGCCAGACGGAACGATTGAAGCGACTGTCGACGGAGACAAGGCCACCTACAACGGCAAATGGAGCATCAAAGGCAACAAGATGTGCGAGAAGTTCGACAAGGAAAAATGCGCAACGATCACTTCCCTTGGTGGGAAGAAATACTCCAAGGGGGCCGGAACGTTCACGGTGGAATAGCGCCTGTTTTGATTTTCGTCACCAGGCGGCGCGTAAACCGCCTGGCTTCTCGCGTAATGTGAGCTCAACCAGCGGCCTTGATGCTCGTATTGCAAAGGCTCCAATAGCCGCCGCCCTTCTGGATCCACTTCAGATCTCCAAGCGTGCCGGCGTCCTTGGCCGAATGATAGGCATCGACGCAGGTATGGAGACGAGCTTTTCCGGGCGTCTCGCTCGAATATTTCTTGTCGATTGCCTTCGGGAACTTGACGCTCTTCGGCGCCGCGGTTGTCGCCTTTTCAGGCTCTTTGTCGGTTGTCTTTGTGACGTCCGCCTCGTCCTCCTTGTCAGCGGCAGCAGCATCCGCGCCACAGAATTTGGCGCGGAAATCGTTCCACTTCACGTCTTTGGCGGAGCCGTCAGCTTTGGCCGCCTGATATTTTGTGCCGCATTCCTTCATCGTCAGCGCGTGAGCCGGCGATGAAATGATAAAAGCAGCAACCAGCGAGCCGGCAGCGGAAAGAAGCATTTTGTGCGAGATGCGATGTGGCTTGGTCGATGCAACGAAAACCATGACACTCCCCTTGGTTCATTCGCCATACGAAGCAAACGGTTACACCTGCTGAATGAACCTTGGATGAACAAAGGCCCCCACGCTTCTGACGCCCCTTGCGTCCCTCCCCTCAACGCCCCAATCTTCCCGAGCCATGCGAAGGTGGGAACCGCGACGCCGCGGCGTTGTTACACTCTAGGACCGCACGACAATCAGTCTCCTGTACGCTGCGCCCCATATGGCAGTGGTCGCGCGGTCCACCCACAACTGAATCACTTGATCTTGCGATTGGTGCGGAACTGTACCGGAACCGTCGTCTCGGACGCTGGTTAGGCGTTTGGATTGTTGGATAGCGCACGCCCTGCACTCTTCGCGATCTGGCCGCGCAGAGGCAAGTTATGGTCCCTTCCCTCTTCAACCGCTGCTGCGCGGCCCGTCTGTTCATTTTAACTTCAGCCAGTGCCTCAGAATTCGCAGCCGCTCCACCTGATGCGACTGACTGAACATCCTCAGTACGGCACCGTACCGGAACCTGGCCTGTCCCTTGTTTATTAAAGTGGTAGGAAAGCACAGTTGTTTGTTCCTCCTGTGCGATCCCCAAACTTGCCCCGCCTGGGCCTAGGTGGGGTTTTTTTCGGATAGTGGCTCAATGGAAACAGTGGTTTCCCGCACCGGAGAGCTAGCCTCGCTTTCAGGTTTACTGCCGATCGAGGGACTGTTGGCCAGTGAGTCCACGTGAGAGCGTCTGGCATGCTGAGAGGTGGTCCCCCATGGCACGTCGAAGACGAGAACCGCCTCATGGCGCCTCCTCCGCCTCCTCCACTCGCTCGCGCCTCGCTATGACGCTTCCTCTGCGATCCGGAAGGCCAGAGACCGGCGGTGCTGGTTTTGGTCGTGCCTAGACGAGCGAATCCACGACGCCGCCGTCGACCCTCAGCGCTGCACCGGTCGTGGCCGACGCAAGCGGGGACGCGACGTAGACTACCATGTTGGCGACCTCGTCGACGGTTGCCGGCCGCTGAATGATGGAGGTTGGCCGATGCGTCTTGACGAAGTCGATGCCGACCTGCTCAAAGGACCGCTCGGAAGTGACATGCCCCTTGAGCATCTCTGCGGCGCCTTCGGACATGCTCGGGCCCGGCAGCACTGAGTTCACCGTCACGCCGGTGCCCGCCATGCGCTTGGCAAGACCGCGCGCGACGGCCACGTCGGCGGTCTTGCTGACCCCGTAGTAGATCATCTCGACTGGAACGTTGAAGGCGGATTCCGAGCCGAGGAAGATGAAGCGCCCCCATGACCTGGCAGCCATTTTCGGAAGATAGGCACGCGCCAGACGCACCCCCGCCATCACGTTGACCTGCCAGTAGCGATCCCAGATGGCATCGTTAGTTTCGAAAAAATCGAGGGGTTGGAAGATGCCGAGATTGCTGACGACGATGTCCGGCTCCGGCTCGGCCTCGATCAATGCTCGACAACCATCGGCATTGGCGAGGTCGAGGGCATGGCCGCGCGCCCGGCTGCCGAGGCGTGCCACTGCTGCGTCGACCTTCTCTCTCGTGCGACCCTTGATGATCACCTCGGCGCCTGCGCTGTGAAGTCCGTGGGCAATGGCGAATCCGATGCCCTCGGTGGAGCCGGTAACAAGGGCGACTTTGCCTGAAAGATCGATGTTCAATTTTCTTCTCCTGGAGGATTGATTGTCGTTCGGCACCGCAGGACGGAGCCGGTATCCGGCAGAGAAATCTCACGCCGCCGCGTCGAGACTGTCGAAAGCGGCCCGGTGCGAAGCCACGAAGTCCTGCACGATCATCGGCGGCACGCCGGTCACCTCGGCGATGATCTTGTCGGCGCCGGAAAAGATGCCGTTCTGGTAGTCGACCGCGATCGCGCAGAAATGCTGGATGAGAAACGCCGGAAGGCCGAACTTTTCGAGGCGGTCGCGATACTCGGGGATGGTCAGAGGCTGATAGCTGATCTTTCTGCCGAGCACCTCGCCGATGGCAGCGGCGATACCCGGCTGGTCCAGCTCGGTCGGGCCATGGAGGGTGTAGGTCTTGCCGATATGTCCGACCGGATCCGCCAGGAACGCGGCGATCAGGCGTGCCTGATCCTCGGCCGCAATCGGGGCATGGCGCCCGGCACCATAGGGCAAGTCGATGATGCTCTGCTCGACGATGGTCTTGCGCGCGAACGGATAGAGCAGCCATTGCGAGAAGAAGGTCGGCCGCAGATGCACGGTCGGAACGCCCGACCAGTCAAAGACCCGCTCGGCGATCCAGTGATCGCGCGCCGCGTGGCTCTTGGAATCTTCACGAGCCGAAATTTGCGACATGTTGATCACGGCCTTGAGCCCGGCGCGTTTGGCCGCATCGGCGAAGTATGCTGTCGTCTGGATGATGCCAGGGAGCACCGGGTAGCAGAAATAGGCGGCGGTGGTGCCTTCCACTGCCTGGATCGCATCGTCGTGCTCGAAGAGATCGCCGACAACGACCTCCGCGCCTTCCCGCCGCAGTGCCTCGGCGCGCGCGTCCTCCTTGTGAACTAGCGCCCTTACGGAGTGGCCCTTTTCGAGAAGGCGTTGGACTGTGTAGCGACCGGTCTCGCCCGTTGCGCCGGTGACCAGGAATTTTTCGGTAGTCATCTTTTATCTCCGTGTGGATGCTTGCATTAATTTATGTGTAATTGCACAGTTATGGTCAAAAAAAGGGGCTACTCCCCCAGGTTCAGTTCGAGGATCTCGTTGCGGATTCGAACGGCCCGATCCTTCCCGACGTCCTGTTCGAACGCGGCTTGGGCACTCTTCCAGAGAGGAACGGCCTCAGCCACTTTTTCCAGGCCGGAACGGGAAAGCGCCACGTCGAAAGAGCGGCCGCTTTCTGGCCTTCCGGCGACAACCCAGCCGGCAGCCTGCAGCGGCTTCAGTGCGCGAACAAGGGTCGTCCGCTCCATGATCAACATCTCCGCCAGTTTGGTGATCTTCAGCGTGTCGTAGGCCTCGAGCAGCGACAGGATCGAGAACTGCGAGACGGACAAACCCGCTGGGGCCAGATGTGTGTCGTAAAGACGGCTTAGGTACCGCGCGTTCTGGCGGGCAGCGAGGGCATAGCAGAGATGAGGACCATTGGGCATCGTCATGTGGCTTTCTTAAATGTGCAATTGCACAGTGTCAAGCCCCGCCGTAGCTTTCCGTCCTACTTTTGGACTCTTCAGGTCCGAAGATGGGGACTGGCCGCGACCGGCCCCCACCTCCAAATGATGCACCGCGTTAGCCGCGAAGGAATGCCAGCAGATCGGCGTTCAACCGGTCCTTGTCGACATGCAGCAGCCCGTGGGAACCGCCCTCGTAGACCACCAGCTTTGCCTGCGGGATAAGCTTGGCGGTCAGCTTCGCAGAGATCTCGAGCGGGACGATCTGATCGTCGCTGCCATGCACCACCAGCGCGGGGACCGTGATCTGTTTGAGGTCGCCCCGGAAGTCCGTCTCCGAGAAAGCGCCAAGCGCATGGTAGGCCGCAAGAAAGCCGGTCGCCTGCCCCTGCCGCCAATAGTTCTGCCGCAAACCTTCCGAGACCTTCGCACCCGGCCGGTTGAAGCTGTAGTACGGTGTGGTGACGTCGAGATTCCATTGCGAGCGGTCAGCCCGAACGGCCGCGCGGAAGCTGTCAAACAGCTCCTTCGGTGCACCGGCCGGATTTGTCGGCGTCTTCAGCAGAAACGGTGTCACCGCGGAAACGAAGGCGACCTTGGCGACGCGGCTCTGGCCGTGACGAGCGACGTAACGGGCAACCTCGCCGCCGCCCATGGAATGGCCGACGAACGTCGCCTGCCGCAGATCGAGCGCATTGACCAGTTGCGCAAGATCATCGGCGAAGGTGTCGTAGTCGTAACCCTTTGCGGGCTGGCTCGACCGCCCCAAGCCACGACGGTCATGGGCGATGACGCGATAGCCGTTCTGTAGCAGGAAGAACATCTGGTCCTCCCAGGCGTCGGAGGACAGAGGGTAGCCGTGGCTGAAAACGACGGCGGGACCCGAGCCCCAATCCTTGTAGTAGAGGCTGGTACCGTCCTTCATGGTCAGCCGGTCCTCTGTCGGCTTGCCGGTATTTGCCGGCGTCGGTGTTTTTGCATCGGCTGCGTTGACGCTAACAGCGGCAAGACCAACGCCGGCGGCGGCAACCCCCTTGAGCAGGTTGCGCCTGGAAGCGCCATTGGGTGTTGAGATCGTAGCCATAGTGAACTCCATGCGAAAGGAAGTCGCTTGCGACGGCGAGATTGGAGGATGGGGGCGGAGCGAAGAACCGCTCTGCCTCGGTGCAGGCGCGGATAACCTCGTGTGATCAGAACCCGAGCCGGCGCAGATCCTCAGTGACGAACGTCTGGCCGCTGCGGTTCTTGACGCTCGGCAGCTCGGAGACTTTCGCGCGCCAGGCGGTGAGCGCGGAATAATCCTCCGGCACGGCGATGCCGGCGGCATCGGCGAACATCAGCCCGGCAAACACGGTGATATCGGCCATCGAGAACGCATCGCCAGCGACATAGGGATGGCTCCGAGACACCGTGTCGAAATACTTCATGCCGCCAAGAGCTCGATCGCGCTGGCGGTTGCCCCAATCCCGCCGGCCGGCCCATTCAGGGCTCTTGAACACTTGAAGGGCGGCCCCAAGACCAGGCGTCGCGTAATGGAAGTAGTCGCCGACCGCATCGAGAAGCTCGGTTTCAGCCCGCTTCTGCATCATGTGGATAAGAGCCTTCTCCTTCGGTGTCTTGCCGGTAAGCTTCGGATCGCCGTCGAGATTGTCGAGATATTCGGTGATGGCGGTTGCCTCGGCGATATACGTGCCATCGTCAAGCTGCAGGACCGGCAGCACGCCGGACGGGTTCTTTTCAAGAAAGGCCGGCTGCTTGTGTTCGGCGGCGATGAGGTCGACGGAGACGAACTCGACCTGCGGCTCCAGCCCTTTCTCGGCGAGGACGATGCGGATACGAGCCGGATTGGGAAAGCCGGGGCGATCGAAGATTTTCATAACGCGGTTCCTTTAACTGTCTATCGATAGATAGATAACGCTTTGCCGTTTATCCCTTCCCTTTTCCAACGTCAACAACTATCTATCGAGTGATAGGTATGGAACGGCGATGGCTAGAACCAAAACGGATATGCATGAGGCGCTGATGGCCGCCGCAAAGGCGACGGTGCAGGCGCGTGGCTACAATGCGCTCAGCTTTCGCGAGCTGGCAAAAGAGGTCGGGATCAAAAGCGCCAGCGTGCACTACCATTTTCCCACCAAAGGCGATCTTGGGGCTGCGCTCGCACGCCGTTATACCGAAGATGGGGCAACCTATCTGGCCGAGCTGCTGGCGACGTCGAAGGACGCGGCGTGGTGCATGGATCGCTACACCGAGATCTTCCGCTCCGCATTGGCCAACGACAATCGCATGTGCCTGTGCGGAATTATGAGTGCAGAGTTCGATGATCTTCCGATCGAGGTTCGGACCGAAGTCGACAAGTTTGCCGAGACGAACGTTGGCTGGATCACGCGAGTCTTGGCGCGGGCCAAGCCTGCGGCGAGTGAGCAACAATTGCAGGAGCACGCGATGGCAATCTTCGCCGCCATCGAAGGTGCCCAGCTGGTCGCCCGCGGCTGCCAGGATATTGCCATTTACGACGGAACGATCCGCGCTTATCGGAGCACGGGCCTCATCCCGTGATGTCCAGCCGACGGCGCCAACGGCCAATGTTCGATGTGTCCGCCTGAACGGGTCGGAACCGCTAGTTCCGCTCGATCCATTATGCGATCTTCTTCGCCCATAACGTGAACGCCACAGCAACAAGCCTGGCATTCGGCTTGGGTTAGACGGCCAAATTCCTTACTCAATCGCATTTCGCGGACTTTCAGTTATTGCAGTTAGTGGCTTTGGGCACTATATTCGTGATTCAGGAGATATTGCCATGGCAAGCCAAATCGTTCACTTCGCCGGACTGTCGGATCGCGATCGCAAAGCAGCCTCGCCTCTGCCGAAACTGGGCGCGGGCGACAGGTTGGAACTTCATGTTCGTCATGAAGGCGGGAAGGAACAGACGCTCTCGATACCGCCCTCGGCCGCCGCGGCAGTTGAGGCGCTTTTGGCGCACATGCTGCGCGGCGAACGTGTTGCCGTGCTGGCCGAAGACCAAGAACTGAGCCCGACCGAGGCGGCGGCCGTTCTCGGCATTTCTCGTCCACTCGTCGTCGTGCGCATGGACCGGGGCGAGCTGCCATTCCGTTATGTCGGCAAACACCGCCGCGCCTTGCTGAAGGACGTGCTTATACTGAAATCGAGGCTCGACACCCGCCAGACCGCGATGGACGCTCTTGCTGAGGACACCGAGGACCTGATCCAGACCCATGGCCTCTAAACCGTCCGTCGCGGTCTATGATGCCTGCGTCCTCTATCCCTTCCACCTGCGCAACGTCCTGATCCAGTGCGCGTTCGATTGCCTCGTCGATGCGCGCTGGACCGATGACCATGACGCCGGCAGTGCAATGGAAAAGCACCATGCCCGCTCATCGACGATTGCCTCAATAACGGACCGGATCGCATCTATCCGGCTCGACAGAGCCACTTGGCAACCAGTAGACGAATGCTTGGGCAGGACTCAAGTTTTGCATTCGAACCGCAGATTTTCTATCATCCACTTACCAGCGGGACCCGGCGGACGGGCGCGCTTGTAAGCTATCGAAAGCGGGATCGGCATCCACCCGTCGGGCAAATTTTCGACCTCGGTCCGCTTCCGCAACAGCCGCCCTGTCCTGAAATCGTCCTCAACGAGATGTTCGGGCATCAAACCCCAGCCGAGGCCGGCGCGAAGAAATTCGAGTTTCGAACCGAGGTCCGCCACTCTCCAGAACTTCTCGGAAAAAACACCGAACGAACGCCCGCTCGATCTTGATGTCTTGTCGGAAATGATCAGTTGGTTGTGCTGGCAAAGGGTCTCCCTGCTCACGGGTTCGCTGGTTTGCGCTAGTGGATGCGCGCTACCCACGACAAGGCACATGGGTACTTCGCACAGTGGCGCGGTGTAGAACTCGGCAGGAGCGTCGGGCAAAGTGCCAATTACCGCGAAGGAAGCTTGGTTGTCCCACACGCTCTGCAGCGTAGAGCCCAACGACTCCGAGTACACTGAAAGCGCCGTATGCGGAAACTCGCGTTGGAACCTGTTAATGACGGCCGTGAGACGCGAAGTGGGCAACATGACGTCTACGGCGAACGACAGCTCCGCTTCAACGATTCCCTGGAAATTCGCTGCCTTGGCCTTGAAGGCGTCCGCGGCTTCCAGGGCGGCCTTTGCTTCTGGCAACAGTGCCACCCCATGATCTGTCAACTCGGTGCGCCGCCCGATTTTTCGAAAGAGCAAGTATCCGAGCTGTCCTTCCGTGGCGGCAATTGACTCGCTGACAGCCGATTGAGCCTTTCCGAGGAACCTGCCCGCAGCGGACAGGCCGCCCTGCTCGGCAACCGCAACGAACGCTCGTAGTCTTTCAAGGGACACGTCGCGCATAACACCTCCATCGGAAACTCCGATGAAACATATCTAATTTCATCGGCTATCCAAGGCCAGATTCGAAGCTTATTGCGGTGGCTATAGCCTACCGAAATCGATGGAGATCGAAATGCAAGACGCTTCCCCTATCCAGATCGCGATGACCTTCTTCGAGCATTGGAGCGCCAACCGCATCGACGAGGCGTTGGCCATGTTGTCTGCCGACGTTCTCTACGACAACGTTCCTCTCCCCAAAATCATAGGCGCTAACGCCGTTGCCGAATTCCATAAGAACTTTGGAATCGGAACCGCATTCACGCTCGATTGGCAGATCAAGGCAATCGCCGCGGACGGGAATGTGGTTTTGAACGAGCGCGTAGACATTTTCCACCACAAAAGCGGCGGAACGATCACCTTACCCGTTATGGGAACGATCACGATCGAGAACGGTGAAATCACCGTCTGGCGCGACTACTTCGACGCCGGCGATTTCGACCGACAGCTCGCGCAGATCCAGCTCTAACGACAATTTGCTTAGAAATCGGACGCTCGACGCTTCCGGTGACGTGGACTCACCGAAGCTCGCGAAGCCAATCCTGGACAACAACCAACGGCGTCAGGACGTAGCGATCGACGCCGGATTCGAAGTCACCGGCATCGCGGGGAACATGTCGGAGGCTCTGGAGCTCGGCTCCGAAGCAGACATCGCCATCATCGACGTCCGGCTTGGGGATGGCATCACCGGACCGTCCATTGCCCGCGCCCTCTTTTCCGGATTCGGACTTGGGGTGGTGTATTTCACCGTGAAACCCGGTCTTACCGAGAACCCGGAGGGCCGAGCTGTCGTCACCAAAACGGCAAGCCCCGAAAGAATAGTAGACGCCTTGTCCATGGCCGCCAAGAACGCTCGCCCAGGAACGCATCGCGTCGCGAGCGGGCCAACCTTCCACTGAAAGCTTGAGGCGCCGTACCGAATTTAAAAGGGCCCTGCGGCGCCCACACTGGCGCCGCGCGCCGGCAAGGCATGCGTCAGTGGACCACGGCAATCACGGGAATGCCGGCTTCCTCCGCAGCGCGAAGGAGTGCGGTACGCGCTGCCTTTGCTGGAATCTTACCTCGAATGGCGTCGAGACATGTTCTTACCGCGGCGATGTATTCCTTGCCATCGTCGGTCGGCCATGCCGCCACAAGCGCCTCGGCAACCTCACGGAGTGATCGGATCAGTATATGCTTTTCTCGACCGCTCATCACAAGCATCAGAGGAGCGAAATCTTCGCTTCTGTGCCAATCCACTATACCGCCCGTTCGCAAAAATAGCCGCCCTTTATTCGTAAGAGACGACGACGCCGGACATTGATCGACAGCGCTTCGCCGGGGAGGTTCTGACTGGATACAGCGACATTGCTAAAACCTCCCCGGTGTCCTTTCAACAAGGAAGAGGAAAATTTAAGCCAGATAGCGCCTAGGGGAAGACGGACCTAAGTCGGACTGGCCGCCCCGGTACCTGCTTCTCATATTAGGCTTGAGGTAACATGAAGCTCCGTGGAGGGACGGAACAGGAGGACGACATGAAATTCGGCTCCGACAACGCCGGCCATGAAGGCTGCTCCCAAGGCCATAGTTCAGCCTCGACCATCGCGACGATAGAAGCGGCCCTTTCCGCTGATCGCGATATCAACAGCAGCGCCATCGAGATCAGGATGCTCGGCCACGTGGTCCTGCTCGAAGGCTACATTACAAACGCCGCCGACCGCGGGAAAGTCATCTCGCTGGCAGCGATGATCGTCGGCCAGGAGAACGTCCAGGACCGGATGCTGAGCCATCTCCCCACGCAGTAGTCCAGCGGTATTTATACGGACTACGACTAAGGTCCGATGTAGCCCCCGCACGAGGCCCGAACTCTGGAACAGTTGTTCGCTTTGACTGTTTCGTCCTCCAGCGGAACCAACCGCGACAAGGAGGAAAACAGATGAATATCAATGTAGTAGGTATTGCCGCCGGCATCCTGTTGGCATCGACGTCCGCCTTCGCGCAGTCGTCAACGGTAACGGGCGCAGCAGGTGGCGCTGCAACGGGTGCGATTGTCGGCGGCCCGGTTGGTGCTGCTGTCGGCGGCATCGTCGGCGGCGTGGCAGGCAGCGTCATCGATCCGCCGCCGCAGAAAGTGGTGACCTATGTTCAACAGGCTCCGGCCCCTACCAAGCGCGTCGTGGTGAAGGAGAAGGTTGTCGTCGGACAACCCCTGCCGGAGACCGTGGTCGTGACGCCAATTCCCGACGACCCTAAATATGCATACGCGATCGTCAACGATCAGCGTGTGATCGTCGAACCTTCCTCGCGGAAGGTCATCCAGGTCATCCAGTGACCGACGGGCGGCTCAAGCCGCCCCTCCCAACAATCAGGGCACTCATGCACCGCACGAGAATGCGGGCGTCGCCCCATGCCCGAAGGAGATTGATCATGAAAAGCAGCCATCTCGCCACAATTGTCGCGGCGCTCTCACTCAGCGTGTCGCCCCTTTCAACGCTGCCGGCCGCAGCCCAGCAGGACACGCAGAAGAGCGGCCAGACCCAATCCGGTTCTCAGACGGGCGCGGACTCCGGTTCGCAGTCCGGCTCCAGCGCCACCGGCACTCGCACCGACTGCACCCCCGACGCCTCGGGAGCCTGCCCGCAAGGCAAGGGCCAGTCATCGCAGCAGAAATCCGGCCAGGGCTCGGATACCCAGAAGAGCGCCGAGCAGCCTTCCCAGGACAAGTCTTCGACGAGCGGAAGCGCCTCCGGCAAGTCTTCGACTGAAACCAAGCCTGGATCGCAAGACGCCGGTAGCGGCACGACCACCGAACAAAAGCCCCCCGCCAAGTCCGGCACCACGGATAGCAGCGGCGCGGTCACTTCAGGCACGAAGAGCAGCACGCAAAATGCCAAGCCTGCAAAGGGCACAGGCAAAGGTGCCAACACGCAGAGCGGTGATGCCTCGAAGCAATCGACCGACCAGAACGCGACGACGACGAAGAGCTCGTCCGAAACCAACGTCAACAACACCACGAATAACCAGACGAACACCAAGACCAACGTCAACATATCAGTCGAGCAGCAGACCGAAATTCGAACGGTGGTGAAGGAGGTTCATGTCGAGCCGGTGAAGGAAGTCAACTTCACAGTTTCCGTCGGGGTCAAGATCCCGAAAAAGGTAAGGCTGGAACCGCTGCCGCCGCGCATCGTGAAGATCGTTCCGCAGTATGAAGGCTACCGCTTCTTCATACTTGCCGACGGCCGGATCGTCATCGTCGATCCTTCTGCACTCACGATCGTCTACATCATAGCGGCATAGCAGCCGGCGCCTCGGCGGCCCACCGCCGCCGTGGCGCTGTAGGAGAGGAACATGATCTATTCCGAAGAGAAATCCGGTGGTCTGGCCTTTCCGCTGATCGCCATCCTGCTGGCCATCGCCGGTATTGTCGCCGTGCTTGTCGCCACAGGCGGCCGGCATAACAGCGCCGCCGGCCGCGTCTGGGTTCCACAGGATGAACAGCAGGGGCCGGGACAACAAAAGCCATCGCATCCATTGCCTCTGGCGTCTTAAGCTCGGTCGGGGCGCGCATCGCTCCATCCGGGGTCGTCGGGCCGCTCCGTTGCCGATCGCGATAAAGCGTTTCCATCCCAAAGCGGAGAGAAAGTGTGGCGTCGTCACATATGCCGACAGCCCGGTTGAGGCGCCGTATGAGGAGATCCAGTCAGCCGCAGCAGCTTTTGGTCTGCGGCGTTGCCATGTCCTTGAAAATCACACAGTCGCTGCCCGGTCCACCGGCGCAGGCGTCATCGCATCGCGTGACGAAACCCTGCAGACGGATCTCCAGGGCCCGCAATTCGACCATCTTGGCGCGGACCTCATCAAGATGCGCCTGTGCGATATCCCGTGTCTCGGTGCAGTCTCGCGCCGTACTGATCGACAGATCCACGAGCACGCGAACCTGGTCGATGCTGAAGCCGAAGTCACGGCATTGCTTAATGAAGGTCAGCCGACCAATGTCGGATTCGTCGTAGTTGCGCTGTCCGCTTGCCGTCCGGTTTGCGGGTGGCAGAAGACCGATTTCCTCATAGTAGCGGATGGTCGGCGTACTGGTGCCCGTCGCCTTTGCAAGGGCGCCGATGCTGAACACACGGATGTGAACGTTCATGGCCAATTATCTCCTTGCCCTTCAAGTTACTTGAAGGAGTAGGCTCCGACCAGCCTGAAAATTGGAGATCGAAGATGAACACCGGAATGAAGCTGACAGGCGCTGCAGTCGCGGCCTGTGCCGCGTGCTGCGCGGTCAGCGTCGTGCCTCTTATGCTCGCCAGCGCCAGCGCTGTTTTGGTTGGCGCCGCCCTTGTCAAATGGGGCGCTGTAGCGATCCTGCTCGTTGTACTTGCAACTGGCCTGTTGTTGCTGTCACGGCGAAAGCGAGTGCGATCGGCCGGCCTTGAAAACCTGATGGCGGCGAACAGCTGTGGCTGCGGCTCCTGCAGCACCGACGTCAAACAAGAAGCCCCGATTGCCTGCACGCTGGACGCCAACGCGTTCAAGGCGCGGACCGAGTTCATCCGGACACTGACGTCGCGCCATCTTCGGCAGGCAACCCGAACCGGCCTGCGCCTGAACCTGACCTATGCGCCCGACGCGCTTGCCGAGGTCCGGGAATTGGTGCGGATGGAGCAGGCTTGCTGCGCCTTCCTGACCTTCGACGTGACGCACGACGCCACTGGCGTGTTCGTCAACATCACCGCGCCACAGGCCGCAGCCACCGCTGCCGATGACCTGTTCACGCACTTCGCCCCTGCATCTCGCACCCTGGAGACTTCTGCATGAACCGCCGTCACGTCCTTCTTTCCTTCGCCGCTGTCACCCTCGCGATCGCGACACCCGTCTTTGCTGCCGGCAATGACCCGCTGCCTGGTTTCAAGGAGGCGGTTGCAGCCGGCGGACCGGTCCTCGTGCATGTCACGGCACCCTGGTGTGGGGAGTGCAAGCTGCAGAAACCGGTCGTTGCCAAGCTTCTCAGCACACCCGAATTCAGGGACATGAAAGAGTTCAAGGTCGATTTTGATACGCAGAAAGACGTGCTGAAACTGCTGCATGTCCAGATGCAAAGCACGTTGATCGTTTACAAGGGCGGCAAGGAGGTCGACAGGATGACCGGCAAGACCAACCCCGCCGTAATCGAGGCAGTCATGCGCAAGGCGCTGTAGATCGATGCCGCTCGCTCTGCTCGCCGGCATCCTCTCGATCCTGTCGCCCTGTGTTCTGCCGCTCGTGCCCGTCGTACTGGCCGGCGCCGTGGCGGAGCATCGGCTTGCGCCGCTAGCGTTGGCAGCCGGCGTGGCGCTATCGTTCACGGCAATCGGTCTGTTCGTCGCCACCATCGGCTTCTCGATCGGTCTGGACATGACAGTCTTCCGCACCGGTGCGGCCGTGCTGCTGATCCTTTTCGGCGCGGTGCTGCTGGTGCCGCGTTTGCAGGTTGGTTTTGCCACCGCGGCAGGTCCGGTGAGCAGCTGGACGCAAAACCGCTTCAGCGGCCTGTCGACGTCGGGCATCTCCGGACAGTTCGGTGTCGGCCTGCTCCTCGGCGCGGTATGGACGCCGTGTGTCGGCCCCACCCTGGGCGCTGCCTCCATCATGGCTGCCCGCGGCGAAAATCTTGGCATGGTCACATTGACCATGCTGGCATTCGGCATCGGCACGGCCTTGCCATTGCTGTTGCTGTCGATGCTGTCGCGCGAAGCTTTGTTGCGCTGGCGCGGGCGCATGATGAGCACAGCCAGCGGCCTCAAAATCGCGCTCGGAGTGCTGCTCATTCTTGCCGGCGCCATGACGCTCACCGGCTTCGATCGAACTGTTCAAACAGTTCTGCTTGACGCTCTGCCGAGTTGGATGCTGGCCCTCACGACTGCCATCTGAATTTCGAATTCCAGCGACTGGCTCAAACTTCTTCGAGCATCAGCTCCGCAATTCAGCAGGCTCCTATCCCTGCGAATGAACCCCGACTGAATGGTTCCTTCAGCTTCCGTTCCAACGAGGGCCTCTAGAAGAAAGACGTTCAACCGCGGTCCGATCCGCCTGAGGAGATACATTCATGATCCGCAGCTCTTTCATTGCAACCGCACTCGTCGCTCTCGTTGGCCTCACCGCCACAGCTCCCGCCATGGCCAATGATGTGCGCATCGAACAGTATGGCTGGTCGAATTCTGCCGGTGGCGCGCAGGAAGGGTACGGAAACCGGATCAGAACCTATCAGAACGGTGGCTACAACCGGATTGTCGGCCATCAATATGGCCGTCATAACGTTTCGGCTGTCGGTCAGGAAGGCAATGACAACTATGGCGCCACCTATCAGAACGGCAACCGCAACGTGGCCGGCATCGGCCAGTTTGGCTCCAACCACACGACCATCCTGACCCAGGACGGCAATGGCAACATCGCGGCTGGCGTTCAGGTCGGCCATGGTTGCAGCGCCAATGTCAATCAGGGTGGCAACGGCAACGTCGCGGCCTTCGTCCAGGCCTGCCCATAAGCAGGCTGCGCGGTGACGTAAAAAGAGGTCAGATCGCAACAGCATGCCATTAGGGGACGCCCCATGCGTAATAATATCAAACATCCACGCCGCCTGATGGCGATTCTCGCGCTAGTCCTGCTTCCCGTCGGCGCCGTTGCGGCCGTGACGACTCCCAACCAATCTGACGAGGCGCAGCTTTGCGAAATCAAAGCAACGCCTGGAGCAGGTATGGTGAGATTGGATGCGCTCGTCCGCGCCGACAAGCACGTTGGCGGTACTTACACCTTCCATGTCGAGAAATCAGGGGATGGCGGAAGCTCCACGATCAACCAGGGTGGCGACTTCGATTCCATAGCGGGACATACGGCTGTCCTCAGTTCCGTTTCGCTCGACTCCAAGGGAACCGAATACAAGGCGACACTGGATGTCGTGATCGGGGATAAGCGTTTCAGTTGCACGAAGACCGGCGGCAACTGAACGGCCTCCACACTCTGCAGATCTCTTGAAAAGGGTCGCCGGTTTTGGCGCCCTTTTTCTTCGACCAGGCGGCAACGACTGAACGACAACTGAACGGGCAATTCCGAACGGGTTCAGCTTGAAGATGCGAAAGTCGATCATCGGCCAAGTCAGCCGGCAAATGGAGATCAGGATGACCCGCAACGTGTTTAAGACCCTTACCGTCACTCTTCTTGCCGCGAGCCTGGGGCAAATAGCCTTGTCTGTGCCGGCCTATGCCGGCGGCCGGATCTCGTTCAATCTTGCGCCTGATAATGCCGAGGATGGGGGTCTTTTCTCAAGCGGACTGCACGTCTATTCGCTCTACCGCGGCCTGAAAGACGCCGACATCCGGCAGTTGGGCCGGGGTAACGCCGCCGGCATCGCCCAAATCGGCCGCGGCAACCTCGGCTTCATCCAGCAACGGGGCAGCGGTCATTCCGCAACCTTGCGGCAGAATGGCAACAACAATGCCTATGGCATTTTCCAGTATGGGCGAAATACTGAAACCGACGTGGTGCAGGATGGGGATAACGGCAGCGGCGCTACCTTCAGCTATGGCTGGTAAGGCAACTCACAACAGTCGGGGCGAGGTCACGTCCTTTCATCCATGCCTGGACAAGGCGCTTGCCCGCAATTCAAACCTCGGACCTCTGCCGGTCACAAGACAAATTTGAATGTGTATCGCCGCCAGTCAAATCATGGAACCGCCACCTCGCCGGAGCGTTTCTTGCTCACATCGGACGCTACCAGCATTCCGCTGGCACTCCCGAACCGGAGGTAATCATGAAAACGCTGATCGTCTCCATGGGCCTGTTGGCTGCAACCGTCTTTTCGGCCTTTGCAGCGGAACCAGCCAAAATGGTCGACACGAAGATGGGTAAGATCCTGGCAGACGCCAAAGGTATGACACTCTATACGTTCGACAAGGACGCCATGGGCAAATCAAGCTGCGACGATGCCTGCTTGAAGAAATGGCCGGCCTTCCACGCCGCCGCCAAGGCCAAGGCCGAAGGCGAATGGTCACTCGTCAAGGCTGCCGACGGCAAGGAGATGTGGGCTTATGAAGGTAAGCCGCTTTACACCTTCGCCGGAGACAAGAAGCCTGGCGATATGACCGGCGATGGCGTCGGCGGCGTTTGGCATGTCGCCAAGTAGCCCGGCGCACTGGAGCCTTTCAGTGCTGAATTGAAAGGCTCAAAACTGGGGATGCGGGCGATGATCCATCCGCGTGCGCGCCTCGTCCCAGGTCCGACATCGAGACAATCATCCCTTCGACGGCGTTTCCCGAACCGGCGTCAGCGCCCTTCCCAGCAGATGCGAGGTGTAGCAGAAGCACAGCGTTCGGCCATTCGAGCAGCGAAGCCGGTCCGTTCGCTCGTCGGTTATCGTCCAGCCGAGCAGCCGCCGAGAGCGGCGAGCGTCAGGTTATATAGGCCCGAGAACGGGCCGGTAATTGCTATGGGCTCAGACCGTGGATCCGCCGATGAAGGAGAAATTCGAAGCCACTCGAATGAACATTCGACAAAAATCCTAATGTGAAAGGATATGAACCCGCGACCCGGTTATTCATCATTCCCCTCGGTCACAGTTTATCTGAGCAATGCGCGAACTTGGGTCGACTGGCATGACTGGTTTGGGGCCGTGAAGAGACCAGCAGGTTTTGGAAAGGTCAAATAGCAGCCCTTCCTGCAGGCGGCCTGGCCATGGCCGTTGCCGACCCGGAGCCGCCATAAGGTCTTCGGTGGTGGCCTTACCGCGGCATCGATGAACGGTGCTTTCTGGGCTAGGTTGCTCGAAGCGGTCCCGAAGGCGAAGGGGATCTTATTCATCCGCAGCATCCCCGACGGGATAGACCGTGTCACCGTCGCGATATCGAGCGAGGCGCCGTCGAAATCACTTTGATGCTCACATCGTGACGGCTGATGTGGAGAAGCTGTCGAGCAAGCCTGCTCGCCCTCTTGCAGCGACAATCCAATCCATCGGGACAGTCCCTCGGTCTCCTGTGTCGCGGTTCAGGCTCCCGAAAATCCGATGCTCTCATTCCGGCGTGATTTTCTATTGCGATTTTTGATGAGCCAACAGAACACGCCCGTCCCACTCGGCATTCGGCTGCTCGTCAGCCCGTGACACAAGGCTACCGCCTTCAAAAGACTGCGCCAGCGCCTGCCTCGGCGCGTTGAAGTCGGGCTGCGTCGAAACCAGAGTGATCAGCGAGAGGGGGCGGTAGATGCGCTCTTCCATGACCGAGCCCATCCAAAGCGGTACAGTCTGCCCGTTTGTGACCGCCAGGTCGGTTACCCACAGTCGAAGTACGAGATGCGAATTGGCCGCGGCTGTCGTGTCCGCAGATCGCACGAACGTGAGATATGGAAGACGTCCGCTTGCGAACAGAGGAACCACAGGGACACCAGCAGCGTCGGTGGATGCAGTGAGCCATTCGAGGGCGGTCGCCGGCGTCCAGCCGATGGATGGCCCCCAACCGTCTTGCTGCAAAATATCCTCCAAATCCTGCAGACTGCCCGCCCACTGGAACGTCAGCGGTTCCTCCGCTTCGCCGGTGAGATCGATCCGCCGCTCGGGGAGTGTCTGCCAACCTGTCGCCCACCAGTCGGCAACAGCCGTGATCTGTGTCGTGCTCCTGGCTGCATACCGCTCCACATCCGTCGCATGGCTTCGATAGATGTTGCCCCCGCCGGCAAGGAGAAGTGCTACGGACGTCGCGACGAGCAACGATGGGGATCCTATTCGTTCGACCGGACGCCGCAGATAGAAGAGGCCGAGCAGGATCAGCCACGCGGATCCGAATGCCGCCCCGCCAACCACGTCGGAAAACCAATGTGCTCCGAGGTACAGACGCGAGAACGCGATCAGGAAGATCAAGACTGCAGCGCCTACGGCGACGGACACCTGCAGCGCCGGACGAAGCTCGCGGGCAATGAGAAATGCAAGAAAACCGTAGAGGACCATGTTCGTCGTGCTATGGCCGCTCGGGAAGGAATATGCACTCCAGCCGGAATAGAGCAACTCATCGGGTCTTGCTCTGTGGAGTGTAACCTTGATGATGGTGTTGAGAGCCGACGCCCCTGCGACGGCAACCAGCCAGAAAATAGCCGTGCGCCACGCACGCTTCCACACGAGCCAGAGGAGCACGATCGCTGTGACCGCCACCACAACTCTGGTGTCGCCAAGCTCGGTGATACCGATCATGACCGCATCGCCGGCTGGCGTGCGAACTTCCTGCAATGCGTTGAAGATGGCGCTGTCGGCAAGAACCAGCGGATCACCGCTGATCACGTCCTCGAGAACGCCGAAGAATACCCAGGCGGCGGCGCCGAGAAGGACAAGCATCAGCGAGAGAACACGCGCTTCGGAGCGCTCCGGGTCGAGCAGGCTGGCGATACTGCGGCTGAGCCATGTGTTCCGGGTCTCAGCCCAGCTCCGCATCTCTGCGATGCCACCGTCCAAAAGTGGAACAGCGCGCCTCAATGTCCAACGCCCAAGACGCCACGTGACCCAGCCAAATGCGAGCACCATGAGCAGAAGGATCGCCAGCGGCTTTGCGGCGGCGCCGAGAGCACCGAATGTGGCGCCGACGAGAACGCCGGGAAAAATGTGTGACGGCGCCCAGACAAGGGCCGAAGCGATGTTGACGGCGTAGAACCGCCTCACCGACATTCCAAGCATGCCAGCAAGAAGTGGGACGAAGGCGCGAACCCCCGGCGCAAAGCGGGCGATAAAGACGCTCTTGTCGCCGTGCCGCTTGAAAAAGGCCTCGCTACGCTCAATCAGTTCGGGGTGCCTGTTCAGTGGCCAGCGCCCAAGAATCTCGCGGTGGTACCGGTGGCCGAGCCAGAAAGAGACACCATCCCCGACGATCGCGCCTGATGTCGCTGCGGCGAGCAATGGCCACAGCACCAGGACACCCCTCGGAACGAGAGCGCTCAGGGCAAGTATCACCGCCGTACCTGGAACGATGACGCCGATCATTGGGATCGACTCAGAGAGAGCAAGCAGGAACACTGCGAGATAGGCAATGTGCGAATGCGCGCTTAGCCAGTCGATTACCGATGAGACCAAGGACGCCATTGCAGTCGTCCTATAGGATGCTGGTGATTAGCCGGTCGGCTCTGGTGCCTTCCCGATACACCGCACGGACGATGAGCGCTGCAATAACCCCGGTCAGCGCGCCGCCGACAACGTCGCTGGCATAATGGGTGCCGATAAAAACACGGGAGAAGGTGACAAGGCAGGCCGCGGCAAGGAAAGCAAGTCCGGCTCGTCGTGAGCCATGAATGAGAAAGGCTGCCGCGATCGCGAAGGTCGCCGTTGCATGGTCGGAGGGAAACGAAAAGTCGGCGCTTCGTTCGATCAGCAGGTTGGTTATTCCGCCGTCATAGGGGCGGGCCCGGTGAACCTCGAGGAGAATGAGCTGGTTGAGGCCGAGCCCCAACAGAAACGAGAACCCTGCCGCAACGAGCATATGGCGCATGTGCGGTCTGTCAGGCCTCCGCCACCATTGAACGGCGACCGCCAGAACCAGAAGCGGAACGCCGATACTGGAGATCCAGATCATCAGAAGATCGAGAGCAGCGCTATGTCCTGCCAGTCCGTTGATCGCATGCGTTACAGCGGCGTCGAGTTCATACATCGGCAGTCTCCAGTTTGACTAAAGCAGCCTCAGGCGCGCTGCCTTGGTGATTTATTTGACGGGATCATATGACCGCGCTGCGGACGCTCACATATCGGTCCGATCTCCTAGCCGGGCGCGCACGATGAACAATCCGGCGAGAGTCACCATGGTGAAAGCGGCTCCCGCCAGGAATGTGCCCTGAGGCCCCGTCATGTCCCATAGAGCACCGGCGACGATACTGGCTGCGAGCAATGCGATTCCCGTCACCAGGTTGAAAACGCCGAAGGCGGTTCCCCGCAGCTCGGCGGGAGCGCTCTCGGCGATCAGCGTTGCCAGCAGACCTTGGGTGAAACCCATATGAAGGCCCCAGAGCACGACACCAACCCCGACCCAGACCATCTCTGCCGCAAATGCAAGCGCGAGGTCCGCCCCGAGTAGCAGGACGAGCCCAATTGCTAGAAGGGTCGTGCGATTGACGCGATCCGACAGCACGCCAACTGGATAGGCGGAAAGGGAGTAGGCGAGACTCATGACGACCAGGACAACGGGGATCACCGTTATGGAGAAGCCGATGGATTGCGCCCGCAAGATCAAAAATGCTTCGCTGAAACGGGCGAGCGTGAAGACTGCCGCGACCGCGACCACCCACCAATAGGTCCCTCCCAATCGGCACAGTTCATCGCGATGCAGCGGCATCCGGACACGATTCTGCTTCTTGGGCCGATCCGGTTCCTTGACCGCGACGACGATGAGACCAACAGACAGGAACGCCGGGATAACGGCGATCCAAAACACTGCCTGGAAATGGTCGGCTGTTAGCCACATCAAGCCAATCGCGAACAGCGGACCGAGGAAGGCGCCGACCGTATCGAGCGATTGCCGCAGGCCAAAGCTGGCGCCGCGCAGATCGGGCGGGGCGATGTCAGCGACGAGGGCATCACGTGGAGCACCTCGAATGCCCTTGCCGACGCGGTCGATGAATCGCGCCGCGATAAGCCATTCGATGGAACCAGCCAGCGGGAAGATAGGCTTGGTGAAGGCGGCTAGGCCATAGCCGATCGCCGCTAGAAGCTTGCGCTTGCCGAGCCAGTCGCTGAGTGCACCGGAAAAGACCTTCGTGATTGAGGCTGTCGCCTCGGCGACACCTTCGATGATGCCGACGCTCAGTGCTGACGTCCCGAGCACTGTGACCATGTAGATTGGTAACAGAGCGTGGATCATCTCGGAGGAGATATCCATCAGCATCGAGACGAAGCCGAGGACCCAGATGCCCGTCGGGAGACCGGAACTGCGGACAAGCCAGGTGCCGGTGCTCGCCGTGGGTCCGTCAGGCCTATCCAGTTTAACCCTCATTTATCGGTTCTCGTCATGAGCATCGAAGACCCTTTGTGCGTAGCTGTCGAGCAATGCCTCGCACCCTCGCAAGCGCTCGCTCGCCTCTGCCGCGAGCGTGGCTCCGTAAAAATCGAGCTTCTTGATCTTCTCCAGCCAGCCCTGGAGCTTCTTTAAGTCGGTATCTTCCTCTTCGAGTTCGGCATAAGTGAACTTGTTGATCGCGATTTCCTTGGCGATCTCGGCCTCGAAATCGGTGCACCGTCCCAGAAACTCGCGATACTGATCGTCGCGATCGGCTTTGAAGCGGGATACGACCTTGTCCTCTTGCGCGCGGTCGAGGGCGACCGTCTCCAGGATAACGGATTCACCGCCCATCTTAGAAACATCATTCTCGAGCATCTTCAGGCGTCGGACATGATCGTCAGTCTTCGGCAGCAAGCAGACCCCGTTCTGCAGATAGACGGCACCCATTCCCTTCAGCCGCCGCCAAAGCGCGATGCGTTTGGTGGCGGGGTCCGGGGGCACTTTATAAGTGAGTAAGAGCCAAGCCAAATTCGTCATGTAACAAGAATAATGCAACGATCGTTACATATCAATCATATTTGTCAGCGCATTGAAAGGCGGGCAATCTCAGGGGTTAGCGGACTGCTGCCTTATCCTCTTCGTCAGAGCCTCCAAGCGATGACGGTAAGCCTTGACGGTAGCCTCGGCATGCTGTTCGTCCCTCAGACGATTGAGTAAGGCCTCACGTAAACGCTCGTGGGATCGGGTACGATTTCGTTCATGCAGGCACTCCTTATCTGAACGGAACTCATGTGCTGTCAGGAACCAGAGATTTCCGCTACGGAGATGCTGCGCACTTTCTGCCACCACGACACAGGGCGACGACCGGCCCTACTGCCCGATCATCGACGAGTCCGCCAATCTGGCGACGAACCGCCGCAGCCGCCGATCAATGCCCCGCTTCGGTCTCAACGGGCTGAAGACGGAGCACGGTGAATGCTAGCCGCCTGGATCCAACCTTTCACAAGTCAACGCTTGAACAACGCTAGCAATTCCGGTTCCGAGCGTTCGCCGCTCATTCCATCCTGAACCTGGCGTGGCAGGTCGTGCAGGTCTGGAGCATGAGATGGAACGCGTGTTCCGCCGGCATCGCCGAAAGCTCCTGCTCGTTGCGGACGTGGGTGCCAAATGGGCCGCCTCCCATCGCCTCCCCAGGCTTCATGCGCATGCTGGCGGGCATCGGTCCGGGATTTTTCTCAGCCGCGGCGTCAAGCGCGACAGCGTAGTCGCGCAGGTCGTTCGCGATGCGGTCGAACCGTTCTCGTTCCTCGAGGATGTTCGGCTTGGCCTTTGATTGCGCGCTGGCGGCCTCCGAGGCGAAATGTCCGGAGAGAACGACGCCGGATTTGTCGCGGATGGTATCGGCTGCCAGCCTGAACTCGGCCGCCTTGTAACTCATCGGGTCCTTGAACATGCCGGAGATCGTCTTCGCCGCGGCCGCCATGGCCTTCATGTCCGCCTGCCGGACCGCGACGACGTCCTGCGCAGCCGTCGACGAAATGGCACGTATCAGGACTGCTCCCGCGAAGGAGAGCAGTCCGAGTCTTTTCCAATGATTGACCTGCCTCATCGATCCGCCGCCAGTATCGAATGCCATGGTGTTTTCAACGGAATATCCGCTCTCTACCGGATATCCGTCGCCATCTGGGCAGGAAGAGGGCGAAGGCCCTCCCCGGTCACGCCACCATCTTGCGGCAATTCTCGGCGCAACGGCGGCAGGCGTCGACGCAGCTCTGCATGTCGCCGATCCGTTCGCAGTCCTCGGCGCACTGGGCGCAGATTTCGGCGCACTCCCGGCAGACATGCTTGTGGTGCTCCGAGCCGATCAGCATGAAATGCGCCGAAGTCCGGCAGATCTCCGCGCACGCCATCATCAGCTTGAAGTGCGGGGGCTTCGTGTGCTCCCCGCCCAGTTCCAGGCAATGGCCCATCGCCATCGACAGGCATTCGCGGTAGCAGGCCAGGCAGTTGTCGATGCAGGCCTTCATTTCAGTCGACATGTGATGCATGGCTCAATCTCCTACTTGGCTTCTTTGTCCACCCACTTGGACATCTCTTCGATCTCCTTTTTCTGGGCTTCAATGATCTTCTGGGCCATCTGCTTGGCCTCGTCGTTGTCGCCGTATTTCAGCTCAACCTCCGACATGCTGATCGCGCCCATGTGGTGGGCGATCATGCCGCAGACGAAGGAAAGGTCGGCGCCCTTCTTCATCATTCCCTGCATCATGTTCATGTGCATGTCCTTCATGCCTTTCATCGACGCCTTCTGGTAATCGGTCATGTCGCCCATCGGCATGCTGTTCGAGGGCATGTCCATCTTTGACATGTCCATGCCCTGAGACTTGCACTTCTCGGGATACGCCATTGTCGACTGGGCGGAAGCGCTCGCTGGAAGGATCGCAAGGGACGCGGCGGCAGCAACTGCGGAAATGGCAAGGGTAGTGAGCTTCTTCATGATCGTGCTCCGATAGTTGATTGAGGATGGTAGGTCTCAAGTAGCGGAGCTTCGGGGCGGTGGATCGATCGCGCGGATCAGCAGTAGCGGCCGATAGCCGGCCGATATCCGTTCATGTCGCCTGGGCTCAAAACGCGGCTCGGCGATTTCTGCGAGTTTCGGGAGGATCGGACAGCAATGCATCGTCAAACAGCACGCGTTCTGCTGCCCGGACGCATGCCCGGATTGGGGATGATGCTCCGTCGCCGCCTGACAATACTGGACTTCGACATCGGTCGACGCCGCGGCCATGCCGAAGGAATTTGTTGCCATCAACAAGGTGACGACCACGACCTGCGCGTAGTGAAATATGCTCCCAAGTCTCATTCGGCTGGTTTTCCCTTCTGCCCTAGAACCGCAGGGCAGCTGAAATGTTCCAGGCAATCGATAATCTGTGGCGACGGGGATTTTGGCATGGCCGATGAGGAACCATTAACTGGTGCTGGCTAGTCTGCCCCTGTCGCTCGGAAGGAACCGATGAAACGTGGCTATACACCTGCCCAGATAGGACTGCACTGGCTGATCGCCTTCATGATCCCGGTCCAGTATCTGACAGGCGGCAGCATTGAGAGAACACACCACGCCGTTCACATGGGCGTGACACCGTCGTACTGGGACGTCGTCCAGCACCACCTCCACAACTATGCGGGAATCGCGATCGGCCTGCTGATGGGCATACGGCTGGTTCTTCGAATCATGCAGCCGCCGCAGACGAGCGCACGCCGCACGTGGGCCGGGCGGGCCGCAACAGCGCTTCATCATGCCTTCTATGCAGCGATCATCGCGCAGGCCTGTATGGGATTCGTCGCAAGCTATTTCTGGTTCGGGATCGCGCCCTATCACGTCGCGGGATCGAGGATCATCCTGGCGATGGTCGCGCTGCATTTTGCCGCGACGGCCTGGCACACGCTGGTGGCCCGTGACGAGACGGTCGACCGGATGGTGTTCCCGCGCAGCAAGCCGTCAGCCCAGGAGCTGTAACGTGGCCAGCGTCAGCACGACGTAGCGGCCCGTCTTGGCGACGAACACGAGAATCGTGAAGGGAAGCAGTGGCTCCTTGAGCACTCCGGCGACAACCGTGATGGCGTCTCCAAACACGGGCATCCAGGAAAGCAGCAGCGTCCACTTCCCGTATTTCCTGTACCAGCGAGACGAGCGTTCGAGCGCCTCCTCCCCGACTGGAAACCAGCGCCGATTCCGGAGCGTTTCGAGACCCCGGCCGAGGAACCAGTTGACGATGCTTCCAAGCGTGTTTCCGACACTGGCGACGGCGAGCAGAACCGGGACGGAGAACTTGCTGGTGAGAAGAAGGCCGACCAGCACCGGCTCCGACTGCATGGGCAGTATCGTCGCCGCACCGAAGGCGGCGGTGAAAAGGCCGGTGTAGGATGCAAGATCGATCATCGTCAAAAAAGAACAGCCCCTGTTGACCTTGCCACCGTTGGAAGCCCTAGCTGTGCACAACGTGATGTTTGCGCCACATAAAGGACTCGAACATTGACGAGACATAGCTCGTAATTGAAATCGCGCTGCTTTGCATGTAGCTCGTTGGGAATGGACAGGATGTACCGAATCACAATGAGCAGGCTGCTCGTGATGCTGCGGCTGGTGATCATCGTATCACTGGCGGGGTACTCGCTGTCGAATGCCCACGCCGCGATGCACGGATCCGCGTTTCCCGATCTGAAAGCCGTCGTCTCGGACGTGACGCCGTCCCATGAAGACCATGACATGGTTGAGGCAACCGATCACGGCCACTCGCATGGCGACGTATCCCATGATGACGATGGTGCATCGAAACTCGTCAAGCAGGAATGCTGCAAGGACTTCTGTGGCGGGCTTGGCATTATTTGTGAAGGCCCTGACGTCGGCGGACCCGTCGTGGTCTCGATCCGGCAGTTCGCCGACGACCGTACGACCCTTGGCGAACTGCCGCCCCTGCACCGTCCCCCGAATATCTAAAAAGAGACGCGCCCGCTTGACGGGGTCCAGTCGGTCGCCTGCCTGAATCTGGGCAGCGCCGTAGGCTATCTCTTATTCGGAAAATTCATAATGAAATCCTCGCTTTTCGTGGTGGGGCTGCCGCTTGTTGTCGGCGGCTGCGCATCCACGCTTCCTCCTGACGTGGTGGTTTCCGCCGCCGCGGTCGAACAACCCTCGGCGCGCCCCGCCGCATACCGGTCGCCGATCTCGGGCTACGTCGTCAGACAGCCTGTCGATCCAAAGCCGTGGCGCAGACAGAACGATCCGCAGTCTCCTGAGAAAGGAGACGCCTCATGATCGGCCTCGGAAAATTCGTCACGGTGCTGGCGTTCCCGCTGATACTGAGCGGCTGCGTCACCGGCGCCGAATATTCAACCAACCAAGCAGGTTTTGCTTCCGTTGCCGACAAGACGGCGATTGTGACCACGAAGCAGACGGTCTGGATACAGAACCAGAACCAGGCTCGCTCGGCGGCTGCGGAGGTTAAAAGCCTGCTGGCGCGAAAGAAGTCCCTGGACGTCGAGACGGCGGTCCAGATCGCCCTCTTGAACAACAAGGGCCTGCAGGCCGCCTACGCCGATCTCGGCGACAGCGCCGCCGATGCCTGGCAGTCGACAATGTTCATCAACCCGACCGTGTCCATCGGCACGACGGGCATGGGCACCCCGGAACTGGAGGCGTTCAAGACCATCGAGGGGATGATCACGACGAACATCCTGGCGCTCGCGACGAAAAAGACGGACGTGGCGATCGCCGACACCCGCTTCCGCCGGGCGCAGTTGACAGCGGCCTTGAGAACGCTCCAGGTCGCCGCTGACACCCGGCGTGCCTGGATCGGTGCGGTGGCGGCCTGGGAGAACGTCGGCCAGCTCCAGCGAGCCCAGGCGGCGGCGGACGCCGCTTCAGAACTCGCGGAGAAGCTGGGCGAGACAGGCGCGATGGCAAAGGGCGCCCAGGCCCGCGAGCACGTGTTCGTCGCCGAACTCGCTGGAGAGACGGCGAAGGCCCGACTGGCGGCGCGGCTTGCCAAGGAGGAGCTGACCCGGCTGATGGGCCTGTGGGGCTCGGACCTTGATTACCAGGTTCCGAACGGCCTGCCGACGCTACCGAAATCCGTTGTGAAACGGGACACCATCGAGGCCGAGGCTCTTAAGAACCGCATTGACCTTCAGGTCGCGAAGCTCGAACTCGAAGCCACCGCCAGATCGTACGGTCTCACCGAGGCGACACGCTATGTCACCGACCTCGAAATCCTCACGGGCTTCGAAACGGAACGGGAAGTTGAGGAAGACGAGAAGAAGACGGAAACGACAGCCCAGGTCGAGCTCGAGTTCGCCATCCCGATCTTCGACACCGGCAAGGCGCGGATGCGCAAGGCCGAGGTGGCCTACATGCGGGCGGCGAACCTGCTGGCGGAGAAGGCAGTCAATGTCCGCTCGGAAGCGCGCTCCGCCTACGAGGCCTATCGCTCGAACTACGACATCGCCCGGCACTACCGAAACAATGTGGTGCCGCTGCGCACGAAGGTCGAAGAGGAATCCCTGCTAACATACAACGGCATGATCTCGAACACCTTCGATCTGCTGAGCGACACGCGCGACAAGATCAATTCCATCCTGCTCTCCGTCAACGCCAAGCGCGACTTCTGGCTCGCCGAAGCCAACCTCGCGCCAGCGATCTACGGCGGCGGCGCGACGAACGCGTCGACAGAGACGGAAGTCGCCGCTGCCTCCGAAGGCGGCGGTGGCCATTGAGAAAGGAACTCACCATGTTCAACAGACGACAACTGTTCGGTGCCAGCGCTGCCCTGCTGGCGGCAGGCGCCTGGACGAAGACGTCGGCCATGGGCCTGCCCGACACGCCGACAATGGATTCGGCAGACATGCAGCCGCCGCTCCTCCCAACCTCCGGTCCGGAATACCAGCCGGTCGTCACCCTCAACGGCTGGACCCTGCCGCATCGGATGAGCAATGGCGTCAAGGAATTCCACCTCGTCGCCGAACCGGTTGAGCGCGAGATGGCGGACGGCATGACCGCCTATCTTTGGGGTTATAACGGACAGTCACCTGGACCGACGATCGAGGCTGTCGAAGGCGACCGCGTTCGCATCTTCGTCACCAACAAGCTGCCGGAACATACGACCATCCACTGGCACGGCATGATTCTTCCATCGGGTATGGACGGCGTCGGCGGCCTGACGCAGCCGCACATCCCGGTTGGAAAGACCTACGTCTACGAGTTCGACCTCGTGAAATCAGGCACCTTCATGTACCACCCGCATTCCGACGAGATGGTGCAGATGGCGATGGGCATGATGGGCTTCTTCGTCGTCCACCCGAAAGATCCGAAGTTCATGCGCGTCGACCGCGACTTCGTGTTCCTGCTCAACGCCTACGACATCGATCCCGGCTCGTACGTGCCGAAGATCATGGAGATGACCGACTTCAACATGTGGTGCTGGAACAGCCGCGTGTTTCCGGACATCAGCCCGCTGGTCGTCTCGAAGAACGACAGAGTGCGTGTCCGCGTCGGCAACCTGACGATGACCAACCACCCCGTCCACATGCATGGCTACGATTTCGAAGTGACCTGCACGGACGGCGGCTGGGTGCGGCCGGAGGCGCGCTGGCCGGAGGTCAGCATCGACATCCCGGTTGGTGCTATGCGGGCTTACGAGTTCGACGCCAAGTATCTCGGCGACTGGGCCATCCATTGCCACAAGTCGCACCACACGATGAACGCCATGGGTCACGACATCCCGACCTTCATCGGTGCCGACAAGTCGAAGGTCACAGAGAAGATCCGAAAGCTGCAACCGGAATACATGCCCATGGGCACGAAGGGCATGGCCGACATGGGCGAAATGGAAATGCCCATTCCCGAGAACACCGTTCCGATGATGACCGGCTGGGGCAAGTACGGCCCCATCGAAATGGGCGGCATGTTCTCCGTCGTGAAGGTCCGCGAGGGCATCTCGGCGGACGATTACGCCGATCCGGGCTGGTACGAAAATCCGCCCGGAACGCAGGCCTGGGAGTGGACCGGCGAACTGCCGGACGCGACCAAGGCCAATGACGCAAAAACCCAGATCACTCCGAAGCCCGTCAAAGGATGACGGCTCCATACCTCCCAACTGCAAAGGAACGAAATGAAGAAAATTCTAATCGCAGCCGCACTCGCGGCCCTCGCAACACCCGTCCTCGCCTCCGGCAATCACGCCGGCGGCCACGGTGAAAAAATGGCGGTCGGCGAGCCGGGCGACAAGGCCAAGGCGACACAGACGATCCGCGTCACGATGAAGGAAACCGATGACGGCAAGATGTTGTTCACGCCAGCGGTCTTCAAGGTTCGCAAGGGGCAGACGGTCAAGATCGAGATCAAGAACGCCGGCACCGTCGACCATGAATTCGTGCTCGATCAGGAAGACAAGATTCTGGAGCACAAGAAGGTCATGGAGAAGTTCCCGGAAATGGAACATGCCGACGCCAATTCGATCCGCCTTCCGGCAGGCCAGTCGGGCGAGATCGTCTGGAAGTTCACCACCGACGGTGACTTCAAGTTCGCCTGCCTGATCCCCGGCCACTACGAAGCCGGCATGCACGGCGACGTCAGCGTCGCCGGAAAGTAATAGAAACCAAGGAGCCCTGAACATGAAAACTGCAATGATCACAATCGGTGTCGCCGCCCTGCTCTCCGCGAGCGCCGCCTTTGGGGCTTTCGCCCAGGAATTCACCAAGGGTGCCGTCACCAAGGTCGACGCCAAGGCGAAGAAGGTCACCATCAAGCATGAAGACTTGAAGAACCTCGACATGCCCGCGATGACGATGGTCTTCCGCATTGAAGACCCGGCTCTCCTCGAAAAGCTGAAGGAAGGGTCGAACGTCGAGTTCGTTGCTGAGCGCGTGAATGGCAAGCTGACTGTCACTGAAGTAAAGTAGCGGACGCCTGCCGCCCGGACCGGTCCGGGCGGCAGGACATCGAGGTGTGGAGACGATGCACAGGATAAGCTTCATCTCAATGGCGGCGTCCGTCCTCGCGCTCCCCGGCGGAGGGGCCCTCGCCGGCCCGGCGAAGATGACAGTCCACAAGGATCCGAACTGCGGCTGCTGCAACGAATGGTCGAAGGCGATGGCCGCAGCGGGATTTTCCGTCGATGCCCGCGACGCCGACGATCTCGCCCCCGTCAAGGCGCGGCTGGGTGCGCCCGCCGATTTGGAGGGCTGCCACACCGCCGTTGTCGAGAAATACTACCTTGAGGGACACGTGCCGCTCGCGGCCGTCCAGCGACTGTTGCGGGAGCGGCCGCCGCTTCGGGGGCTGCGTGCCGGGCATGCCGCCCGGTTCATTGGGGATGGGTGACTATCCGACGGCATCCTATGACGTTTATGCGATCCCGTCGGGGGCCGGCGCGCCTACGTATTGATGGCGGTTCGGCCCCGGAAGGGCTAAGGTCTCGATCGATCAAGCCATGGCCGTATCGCCGCTTCAGGAAACGGGCGCGGTGCAAAGTGCCGCCCAGAGATCGTGCTTCCAGTCGGTTCCCCGCCGCGTCGACACGTCGACCGCATAGTTCTCGGAATTGGTCCGCACCATGGCTGGCGAAACGCAGCGCACGCTCGCCTCGTGTCTTGCTTGGTCCCGGAAGAGCACTGTGCCGCCACCGTCGAATTCTGACAGCGTGATCACCACGTCGAAATCGAAGGCGGGATCGCGCGCGGGGCGGCCATCCGCCAGACTGAGGCTGACCGATCGGCCACCGCCGAACGAAGCGGTGTGGAACGTTGCAAGCTCGGACGACGCCGCCGTCGACGCGGACTGAGCGCAAAGGATCAGAGGCAGAAGGATTCGGCGCATTTACCCCTCCCGCGGTCAATACATGTTGATCCTATCATATCCGCGCAGGCTCCGCGACAATTGCGCAGCCACCTCCGAAGGATCTGTTGGCCCCGGTACGACCTCGTCAACTTGAATGCTGGCGTCGGACGCAGCTGCGGTAATCATAGAGAAGGAAGCTGAGGAGGTTTGATCTACCGCCTTGATCGCCATGAAGGCGGGAAGGAACAGACGCTCTCGATACCGCCCTCGGCCGCCGCGGCAGTTGAGGCGCTTTTGGCGCACATGCTGCGCGGCGAACGTGTTGCCGTGCTGGCCGAAGACCAAGAACTGAGCCCGACCGAGGCGGCTGCCGTTCTCGGCATTTCTCGTCCACTCGTCGTCCTGCGCATGGACCGGGGCGAGCTACCATTCCGTTATGTCGGCAAACACCGCCGCGCCTTGCTGAAGGACGTGCTTATACTGAAATCGAGGCTCGACACCGCCAGACCGCGATGGACGCGCTTGCTGAGGACACCGAGGACCTGATCCAGACCCATGGCGTCTAAACCGCCCGTCGCGGTCTATGATGCCTGCGTCCTCTATCCCTTCCACTGCGCAACGTCCTGATCCAGTGCGCGTTCGATGGCCTCGTCGATGCGCGCTGGACCGATGACATCCATGACGAGTGGATGCGCAATCTTGCAGCCAACACGCCCGCCTTACCAATAGAACGTCTGATCGCCACGCGTGACAGGATGAAGGCCGTGCTACCGGAGGCGGACGTTGCAAACTGTGCCTCTTTGGTCGCGGACCTCGAGCTACCTGATCCGGGCGATCGGCATGTGCTCGCAGCCGCCGTCACCGGGAAAGCCTCCATCATCGTAACCTGGAACCTGAAAGATTTCCCAGCGCAAGACCTCCGCCCTTACCGCGTGACCAGCCAGTCGCCGGATGATTTCCTGACCGAGCTCCATGCCGCGTTTCCCGACGCGCTGATCTCCAGCGTCAAACGTGCGAGGCTTAATCTGTGGAAGACAACGCCGACGGTTGAACGTTTCATAGACGCGCTTCAGCAAAATGGGCTGAAGAAATTTGCAAGGATGCTCTGCCAGAACATAGCCTTGCGGGACTGATCCGGATGATCCGATCAACTTGCCGCAGTCGTCGCCTTCAGGCTTGAAGCAGAAGGGAATAGAACCGTCGACCCCGCTATTTTCAGTGTTGTGCCCAGGACGCCGAAAGCCTGATCAACCTGATGCCCGCCTACCAGATGAACCCCGATCAGATGGGGCCGATCGTCCGCAATACCGCTGAGGGAAAGAAGCAGTTGGTCCATGCGCGCTGGGGCCTGCCCTCCCCGCGCTTCACGCTCGAGAAGGCCGCCAAAGCGAAAGCCGAGAATTGCGGCCAAGGGTAAGCCATTCGATCTCGAAGAACTGATCCGCATGGAGGCCGACCGCGGCACGACCAATGTGCGCAAGCTCAGTTTTCGCATTGGAAGCGATGGTTCGGCGTCGAAAACAGATGTCTCGTCCCGGTCACCAGTTTCGCGGAACCGGATTCGGCCAGCCAAGCGGAAGGTGGTAAGGTGCCAAATGCCTGGTTCGCCCGCGACGAGCAAAAGTCGCTGATGTTTTTCGCTGGCATTCATGTGCCGCAGTGGCAGAGTGTCCGAAAGGTCAGGGACGGCCTGACCACCGACGACCTCTATGGGTTTTTGACCACGGATCCCAACAGCCTGGTGAAGCCGATCCATGAGAAGGCCATGCCGGTCCTGCTACTGACGAAGGAGGAGACCGACACCTGGATGCGGGCGCGTTGGGATGAGGCCAAGGATCTCGCACGGCCTCTCCCGGACGACGCGCTGATTATTTCCTCATGCGAGCCGTACGGATCCGCGATCGTCTCGACATCCGGAGAGCCGGTGGAACAGGGCAGTCTGCTTTAACGCCTGAACTCAGAGCTTGATTGTATCGAAAAACGAAAAAGCCTGCCGCGGGAGGAGGTGCGGCAGGCTTTTCGAAAGAATTGAACAACGGCTGGGAGGAGGAGTGCCGCTGTTCCGTCAGGCGCCCTTTGGGAGGAGGTATGGGTCGCCTGAAACACGAAGCTCTGCGGGAGGAGGTGCATTGCTTCGATGATCTGAGAATACCAGAGGCTGCCCCGACCGCCAGCGCTGAGATTGCAGTACAGCCATGCGCTTGTTGCAATGAAACATAATCCTCTGCTTATTTTTCGGCCACTGTTTTCGAGACGCCGCTTTCCCGTGCTGGCTCGAAACCAAGAACGAATTCGATCACCTTGTTGGAGGACATTTCGCACGGTTTAAGTATCGACCCCGGTTCAGCCAATCGATAGAGGTTGAAGCTGACGATATCTGTTCCGCTAAGCTCCTCACCATAGAGCCAGATCCGTTTGCCATCCTCCGACCGCTTGACGGTCACGCCCCATGGCCGGTCACCAAAATATCCGTCGACATAGCCGTCCGGCAATTTCGCAAGCGCGTCTTCGAACGTCGCCAGAATAGGTGGCGGAGTTTTGCCGCCGGCGGTCATGGTGCCAGGCATTCGTCGCAGATCCCGCAACCATCGTCATCCATGCTCGATGCCGAGCGTAACTTTCGACAACAAGTGGCGGAGAAGACCGACGTCGCCATCCGCATGGGCAATCTGCCGGACAGCGGGCTCATCGCCCGCAAGCTCGGACAGAGCCGCCGCGTGGTTTGTGCCGCCCCCGGCTACCTCACGCGCAAGGGAGTGCCGGAAACTCCGGCGGATCTTGAGCATCACGACTGCCTGACATTCAATTTCCGTCCCGCAAGACCCTCCTGGCCGTTCGCACCGATGGTCGGGATCTCGCACAGCCGATCAAAGGCACGATCGTCGTGAACAACGGCGAGACGATGAAGCAGATGGTGTTGGCTGGGGCCGGCATTGCCCGAGTGGGCCTGTTTCATGTGGCCGACGAGATTGCGACAGGGCAACTGGTCCCATTGCTCGAAGACTACAATCCGGGGGACCTGGAACTGGTCCATGCCATCTATGTCGGTGGCGGCCCCCTGCCCCACCGCGTCCGCCCTTCATCGAACATATGGTGCAGAGATTGCGTGATTCATCGCTGCTGAATGGCCCTCCTTGACCTACATAAACGGGCGGCCATCACCTACCGGAACCGGTGCATTATTTGCGATTAAATGCCAAACGACAGGTGATGCCGGGCGCCGGCGCGCCTTTCATTCGAGGCGGTAATTCGACAGGTCGACGCCAACGATGAGCGGTTCGGTCGCCGGCGTGTTGTCGGGATTGCGGGGATACACCCGGAATTTGGAAGGCAGCACGATCCCCTCGACGGTGACCGGATCGAGGAGATAACGCGCGGCCGCGTTGTTGCCCTGGATCTCGACCTCGTAGTCGTGACGCCGGATCAAGCCGTTCGGACCAACGTAGAAGGTCTGTTCCCGGCTGTGGGTGGCGATGTCTGCAGGAAAGGTAACCCGCACCCGGCGCCACGTCTCGCCTTGTTCCGACCAGGGCGCGATTTCCTCGGCCACGACGCCCGGCTGCGCGAGGACGAAGGGCGAGGTCAGATAGGTCCACATCGTGTAGCCCGAGAAATAAGCGAGCTGCGGGTCGCTCCAGTGCGTCTCCATCGCGAACCCCGCGAAGCTCGCGCGCGGCTGCGCGAGCCTTTCGACGACCTTACCCTCGGGCGTTTCGATGCTGACCTCGTCCGGCGTGAAGCGGGAGCGGTTCTGTGTCGGATGGAACGGCCAATGCGACACCTCTTCCTTCCGGAGGTTCACCCGGACATCGGCTTGAGCGAGAGTGTCCGGCTTTCCCTTCAGGTCCCAGAGAATGCCGAACTGATGAAGCCGTGCTGTCAGAAAGGAAAATTGCCGGAACCGATCGAGGCCGCCATGGGCCTCCATCACCTGCTGCTGAATATCGCGCATCTGTCTTTCCTCAATTGTCCAGAAAGGTCTGGCAGTGGGCGACGAATGTCTCGGCGTACTGGAACAGCGCGCCGTGCCCGGAGTCCGGATAGAGGATGAGTTGCGCGTTCTTCATGGCTTTGAACATCGTGTAAGCATTGATGCTCGGGAACATCGTGTCGTCGCTGCCATGCACGATGAGCGTGGGCTGCCCGATGGCCCGAAGCGTTGCGTCACCCTCGTCCTTCGCAGCACACCAGCCGATGATCGCCTTGGCCTGAGGCTCGCTGACATCATCGCCGCTGTCCGGGTCGCGGTCTTGCGTGCGTGCCGTGGCGCGCGCCACGAACGCGCGGCCGGCGCGCTGGCTGTCTTCCGAGGGCGTGAAGAACAATGGCAGACGCACATCCGACGCGCCCTGCGCGAAGGCCTCATCCACCACGGCAAGCAGATGTTCCTCGCCGCCGCGGGGCGCCGCGCCGGCGATGATGATCTTGCGGATCAGCTCGGGATGCTGGACGGCGAGGACCTGGGCGAGCATGCCGCCCAGCGAGAAGCCGAGAAGATCGACCTGCGTCAGGTCGAGGCCACGGATGAAGGTCTCCGCGTCCGCCGCCATCTGCTCGACCGTGTCGGGCGTACGCCCTGTCGACGTGCCAATACCGAGATTGTCGAAGACGACCACGGGCCGCGCCTCTGCCAGCCTGTTCACGACCGCTGGATCCCAGGAATCCATCGTCCCGGTGAAGTGTTGCAGCAAGATCAATGGTGTTCCTGAGTCCCGGCCAAAACGCCTGAATGCAAAGCGAACATTGCCGGTATCGAGATATTCGGTTTTTGCCGTTTCGAGTGACATGTGATTTCCTTGTGAGGTGGACCGCCTGGCGGCGAAGTTGCTTGTTAGAATTTGACCCGCGGACCTACATCGTCAGCACGATGCGAAATCGGGCTTCGCCGGCCATCATCTTCCGATAGGCTTCGGGTGCACGCTCAAGCGGCATGGTCTCGATCATGGCCGAGACGCTGGCCAGCGCGGAAAACCGCAACGTCGCGTCGGCCGTGTCCGGGTCGCCGGTCAGGGCGCCTTCGATGGACCGCCCGCCGAACAAGAGGTCCGAGGTCGCGACCTGCACTGGCTCGGGAGAGGCGCCAAGGGCGATGACCCGGCCGCGCGGACGGAGTCCCTTTACCGCCTGCGCGACGGCGTCGCCGCCCGACGCCGTCGCGACGACGAGATGAGCGCCGCCCAAGGCCCGCAGCGCCGGTGCAATTCCGACGTTTGTGCTGTCGATGTAATGATGGGCGCCGAGCTTTTCGGCGAGACCGCCCTTGTCCGGCCCTCGCCCGATCGCGACGACCTCGAAGCCCATGTGCCGGCCGAACTGCACCGCGAGATGCCCCAATCCGCCGATCCCGATGATGGCGACGAGGTCGCCGGCGCGTGCTGGCGCGTTGCGCAGCGCGCTAAAGGTCGTGAGCCCGGCGCAGAGCAGCGGAGCGGCATCCTCGGAGGCGAGTCCCTCGGGGATCGACACGAGCCCGCTGGCACGTGCGATCATGGATTCCGCGTATCCGCCGTCATGGTGGATGCCGGTGAATTCCTGGTTTCGGCAGTTGACGAGGTCGCCTTTCCGGCACTCCTGGCAATGCCCGCAGCTTCCGCCGAGGAAGCCAACGCCGACGCGCTGGCCCAGCGTCCAACCTTCGACGTTGCCGCCGACCGCATCGATGACGCCCACCGCCTCATGGCCGGGGACCCGAGGCCATTGGATAGGAAAGGCCCCCTCGACCGTCGCCGCGTCCGAGTGGCAGACGCCACAGGCCTCGACGCGCAGGCGGACCTGCCCGGGCCCCGGCTCGACGAAGGGCTTTCGCGTCAGTTCAAGCCGGCCCGGCGCGACGGCCTGGACGGCGGTGTATGTCTTCGAATGGCTGGACATCGGAGCTCCCGCATCTGAAAAATCTCCCAGAGCGGTAGCAGTTGGGCTGTTCAGGCCGACAGGACATAGATGCCATTATTCTGGCCACGCGATTAGTATAACGACGTGAGCGCCACCACATGGAGAATCAGCAGCAAGGAGCAAGAATGAGAATCGGTCTGATCCTTAATCCAGGTTTTCAATCCGTGTGTTTCGGGGCCGTCGCCGCGTTCGACGTGGCCAACAAGCAAGCGGGCGAGAAGCTTTACGACGTGCGTGTCCTATCGGAAGAAGGGGGACTGGTCGCCTCGTCGCTGGGCATGCAGGTCATGACCCACGGGTTCGATGATGCCCCCTACGACACCTTGATCGTTGCCGTCGGCCTGGAGATACCGACATCGTCGCCTGGGCTGATTCGGCTACTTCGCGCCGCCGCCCGCGACGCTCGACGCGTCGCAGCGATCTGCCTGGGCTCGTTTGTTCTAGGAGACGCCGGGCTCCTGAACGGTCGGCGCGCCACCACGCATTGGCGTTATGCTCAGGCCCTGCAGGACCGGTTCCCCAGTTGCCATGTCGACATGGACAAGCTCTTCATCTCGGACGGGCCGATCTGGACATCCGCCGGCATGACCGCCGGAACGGATCTCGTCGTCGGCATGATCGAGCGCGATCATGGTTCGGACGTCGCCCGCTCGGTCGCCAAGGGCATGGTCATGTACCATCGCCGCTCGGGCGGCCAGTCGCAGCATTCCACCTTGCTGGATCTGAGCGTGAACGAGGACAGGATCCAGCGAGTGCTGGACTACGCGCGCCAGAATCTTTCAGAGACCCTGGCAATCGACGACTTGGCTGAGGTCGCCTGTCTCAGCCCGCGGCAATTCACGCGACTGTTCCGGTCGGAGACCGGCACGACCCCGGCAAAGGCCGTGGAGGCGCTGCGGGTCGAGGCCGCGAAACTCATGCTGGAGCAGAGCCGTCTGCCGATCGAGGTGATCGCACGCGAAGCGGGCTTCGCCAATCGGGAACGGATGCGTCTGGCGTTTGGCCGCGTGCACGGCGAGGTACCGAGGGCGATCCGCAATGAAGCCGGACCTCTCGCCACGCTCTAGGTTCGCAAGGGAAACGGGTCGTCAGTTTGGAGGCCCGACCCTTGCCCGATCCGAGGCTGGCGTTGCCGCGGAGGCGTGCCCAGCACCTGCGAAAAAGCGGTACAGCGTGCCTGCCGCCACGATCAGCACGACGACGTTGGCAAAGACGAACAGTGCCGGTGCGAGTGTGCGGGCGATACCTTCATCGCCGAGCATTAGAAGGCGGATCGGCGCCGCCGCAAGCGCCGTCACGCCGAAGGTGAAGGCCCAATACGATGGCGCGAGGGGTTCACGAAGGATCCAGGGCAGCAGCCTCAGCAGGATCACTGCCTGGAGGATGCCATATCCGATCATGCCGTGGGCTAGCAGCAGCGGAGCCTGCGGCGCGACCGCGATGAGGGAGACTGCGCCGACCACCGGCGGGGCGAGCTGGATTCCAAGGGTCGGCCGAAGCGCATTCGCCATTCCCGGCGCCGTCAGCAGCCGATGCAGCAGCACGGATTCGATCGCGAGCCAGCCGAAGAAGCCGGCGCCGAAGACGTACTGCCCGAGATCGGGGAAACCGAGGGCGGCGCCGACCGTGGCGGCGACGAAACTACCGGCGACCGTCGGCAGATAAAGCACCGGCGTCGTATGGCTGGGATCGCGTTCGCCCATCCAGAGGCCGCCGGTTCGCCAGACGGCAAAGCCCGCCGTGAACGCCGCTCCCACGACATAGAGTGCAAGAGCGACACCGTAGACGTAGGGAATGACGCCTCCAGCCACTAGGATCGTGGCGACGCCGGCCAGCCCGATGAAGCAGCACTGCACTGGGTGAGCGGCTTCCGTCAGCGCGAGCTCGCGCGCCACGAGCCATTTCAATCCGTAGAGCGTCGTGACCGCGAGCCACACGAGTCCGGCAGCCAGCATGAGCGACTCTCCGACGAGAGCCGGCAGCCCCCAGGCGAGATGGGCGGCGCGCCAGGCGCCACCGAGCCCTGCTATGCCGAGCACCATTCCGAAGAACGATGCCGGCACGATCGGGATGTTCGATATTCTCATCGATCTGTCTTTCGAAACGGCCGCACGCAATCGCAGGCTCCCTGTTAGCACCCGGCCGTGGCCGGCCAGCCCGCGAGCACGATCTTGCCCTTGGCGCGGCCGCTCTCGATCAGGACATGCGCCCGGCGTAGATTTTCGGCCGAAATCGTCCCGAAGACTTCGGTCAGGGTGGTGTTCAGCGTACCAGTGTCGACCAGCCGGGAGACCTCGTTGAGTAGTGCTCCTTGCTCTGCCATGTCGGCCGTGCCGAACATCGAGCGGGTAAACATGAACTCCCAGTGCGTCGACACGCTCTTCACCTTGAAGGACGACACGTCAAGCGACGCCGGGTCATCGATCAGGGCAAAGCGGCCCTGCGGCGCGATGAGCTTGGCTATTTCGCCAAGATGCAGATCGGTGTTGGTGGTCGAGAACACGAAGGCGGGCTGCCCGGTACCCAGCCGTTCGATCTCCGCCGCGAGCGGTTTCGAATGATCGATCACATGATGTGCGCCGAGGCTGCGGCTCCACTCGGCCGTCTCCGGACGCGAGGCCGTGGTGATCACGGTGATGTCGGTGAGCCTGCGGGCGAGCTGCGTCGTGATCGATCCGACCCCGCCGGCGCCGCCCACGATCAGGAGTGCGTTGGCAGCACCCGGCACGGGCTTGCGGATGTCGAGCCGGTCAAAGAGGACCTCCCAGGCGGTGATGGCGGTGAGCGGCAGCGCCGCGGCCTCCGCGAAGCCGAGTGAGGCGGGCTTCTTGCCGACGATCCGCTCATCGACCAGATGGAACTCGGCGTTCGTCCCCATGCGGCCGAGCGCACCGGCATAGAAGACCCTATCGCCTGGCGCGAATAGGCTCACTTCCGGACCAACCGCTTCGACGGTGCCGGCGGCGTCCCAGCCGAGCACCTTGAACGTGCCCTGTTCGGCCGATGGCCGCATCCTCATCTTGGTGTCGACAGGGTTCACGGACACGGCTTCGATCCGCACGAGGAGATCACGTCCCGCCGGCTCCGGCCGCGGCAGATCGACGTCGGTAAGGGATGCCGGATCATCGATGGGAAGAGGGGAGCTGACGCCGATAGCTTTCATGATAGGACCTCGCGATAGGAGTAGATGTCCGAGACCTATCGATCGACAACCGATACCGACAGGACGTAGATGCCGTCATTCGGGCCACGGGACAGACAGGGTGAGGACCACCGGCCCTCGGATACAAGTTCAGACCCGCGCGATCACCATGATCGTAAAGATCCGGCAGAAGCGGCTTGTGCCGGTCCACGGCTCATGCCGCATCGTTCGGCATGAGCGCGTCGAAGCTTCGTCCATTTGACCCTGAAGCCAGGCGGCTAGCCGAGGCGGATGTTCCACAGATCGATCGAAACGACGAGCGGATCGGTCGTGAAGCTACTGTCAGGCTGCCTGGCATAGATGCGCCTTCTCGTCGGGAACTTGATGCCAGAGACCTCCTCATATCCGTCGATGATGTGAGCGCCAGGCGTGTTGCCTGCGATCTCGACGTCATAATCGTGACGCTTCAAAAGCCCGTCGCCGTCGAAATAGAGCGTTTGGACAGCGCTGTGCGTGGCGATCTCGGTTGGGAAACGGACGGCGAGACGGCGCCAGTCCGCGCCATCGGCCTGCCAAGGCTCAAGCTCTTCGGTCTCGACGCCGGGCCAGGCGAGTAAAAACGGTATGTTCAAATATGTCCACATGGCGCAGCCGGCGAAGTACGCCAGTTGCAGCTCCGTCCAGGGCGTCTGAAGTGTGTGGCCGGCGAAGCTCGCACGCGGCTGCAGAAGCTCTTCGAGAACGGTTCCGTCTTCGGCTTCCAAGGCAACGCGTCCGGGCTCGAATCGTGAGCGGCGATTGTTGGAGCCAAAGGGAGCATGCGAAGCCCACTCCGTCTTGAGCCCCACCGTGACGGTGGTGTGCTCGAGCGTCTGGGGGTGGCCCTTTAGCGGCCACAAAACGCCGCCCTGCACGAGATCGGCGCAGACCTGCTCAAACTGCCGCCAACGCTGGAGGCCTCCATGAGCTTCGATCGCAAGGTTTTTAAGTGGTGTCATGAGATGCTCCTGGCAGGACACGCGCAAAATGGCGTGGCTTCTGGCATGGAAACTAAGCCGCCGCTCGCGTCCGTCGAACGTCTTAGATGCCTTGTTTCCGGCCACGGTCTTTGAACTGGCGAAGCCTTGTGTAAACAGGAGCAGACTGAGGCCGCTGCCGACGCAATAAGACGGAGAGCGCGGCATCCTTCGAAAACGGCGTCCTCTGATTCGAAGCGAAAGGCTCGGTTAATATCTGCTGCGATGCCCGACCATAAAAGAGATACCTATGTACGACCGATCCAAGCTATCCGCGTTGATCCGCTTCGCACGCTTCGATGCGGTTTCCTTTGTAATCGACGTCTATCCGGGCGACGGCGACTGGACGCGGCTGTTCTCCGACGTTGTGGGACCCGAAGGTCGGGGGTCTTCAGCTTCGTGCCGGCCGAAGTCGCCCATCTCAAGAACGATCCGGTCGGCCTGATGCGGACACTTGCGGGGGAGCCAAGGCGAGAGAACGTCGAGGCCTTTTCGGCAGATCTCGTCGCAATGCCGGAGGTTACGCAGCCACTCATGTCCCGTGGCTGCACCTGTTCTACCACGATCTCCACACGGCGCTGATGCAGGCTAAACAAACGAACGCCTTGAAGGGATGTGAACCAAAGACCCGACGGGCCTGATGAAAGCAACGCACTGAAACCATGAGGAGATGCTAGGTTACGGAGTGAGTTTTTCCAGCCGTAGCGCGTGTGCTGCCGGCGTCCTATACGAAATGACTGTGGGCAAATACGGATCGACTTGACCGAAGTCGTGATGCTTGGCATAAAAACGCGGCCCTACTCGCGGGCCGGTGTGCCCGCCACGCAAAGCTATGTCAGCGTTTTCCATACTGAAGCGTCACTCCGTGCCAAAAGGCATGGTCTGGCCATTAGCGGGCACATGGTCGGATCATTTCAGGATATGGATATGACCGAAGCAACAAAACTCAACAGCCTTAAGCATCTTGCTAAACAGTACGCGCGTGCCAACAGGATCACGCTAAACCACGCGCTCAACTTGGTTGCGGCGAAGCTGGGTTTCGCCAACTGGACGAAACTCGTCTCAGCTAGCAAGAACGATTGGATCCCCAGTTCGGAACAGATGACGAGCGTTGAGGCCTTCGTAGCCCATGCTCTTCCGGCGGCGGATTTTCAAGCTGGGCACCCCGAAGCAATGACCCGCCGCTTCGCATGCCTTGAGCAAGCAGAGCAGGGCATGATCGAAGGTCACGAATACCGCATTCAAGTGGCCTTGCACGACGTCGTCATGGTGGGAGATGGGTGGAGCATCACAGTGCCTGAGAACCCAGGGGCTCGCCCAATCGTCCAGACATCCACCGAAAATGACGGAAAATGCCCGGTGCTTAACCCTGAGTTCCTGCAACAGGCGCTCACATTGGCGAGACAGCGCGCTGCCCAGGTTCGTGGCGAAATCTCCACGGATTGGCCCCGGCGCTCCACAAAGCCCGACCATGAAGGCATGGTTCGCCACCCCCTCTGGGGCGACGAGTCTGCAGTCTGGTTTTGCCTACGATGCGATGGAAAAATCAACGGCCCTCAGATCGCTCAGAGCCTCTGGCATTGCCCTGATTGCGGTGCATCTCCACTCGATATCTTCAACACGGCGTTCTGGTGCGAAGACGGGGGGAAATCTCTCCCGCCGGTGAAGGCCGACGGCGCCAAAGACAATGATAAGCCCGATTTCCGGGTAGTCAATGACAGGCCCAAGCTTGACCTAAACCCGGAGAAGATCACTCTGCTCATCCGAAGCGCATTGCTCGATGATGCGACGAACATTAGCGAAAAGCTGGGTGCGCTTCAGGCTGAAATCACTGTCGATGACGAGAATGACGTCTGGATCTCGCTTGAGGAGGATTTGTGGCCGCACGACAAAGAGCCCATTCAGGCTTTGATTGTGGCTGCACAGCTTGGTCTCGAGGTCGAACTCGAAACGATGTGGTCCACCATACCTTTCCACTGGCCGGGACTGGGTGAGCTAACCTCGAGCACGAGAGAATATACGCAGATGATGCTGGATGCGTACGCGCAGTACGATTCTTCACCAGATAGCAAAACGTAGTCCTTTTGCGACCAACCATCTTGCCCAGAAACGTATGCTGTTGTTAAGTTGGTTAGTCACAATCCCTTTGCATCAGTGCTGGAGGCTCAGGGCAATCGTGATCGTTGCGCGGCAATCATTTGCAACAGGAGCCGGCACATGACCGGCTACCGTGCAAAACTGGCATGAACTGCGGCGCGCGTGCGCCGCGGTTGGCCTGCCAAGATGGCATTGCGAAGTGGTCACGAAGCCGAGATTACTTTTGAGCCAACTCCGGCGTTTACGAATCCGCGGAGCCGCTCTATGGCGCGGCGACCGCGCCGCCCGTCGGCTTCTGGCGCAAGACATCCTGCGCAAGCGCAGCCAAGCCTTCTATTCCTTTGCGCATGTCCGTGACCCCGCACGCAAGATAGACCCGAACGCCGGTCCCAGGTCCGATCATGCCGCTTCCACCGCCCGGATGAGCTGCGTCAGGGCGGTCGTATCGACCGAACTGCCGAAGCGAAGCGTGCGGCCGCAACTCAATCGCAGTTCGACCACGCCGGAGGACATTTCCCGGTCATCAGCGGCATTCATCTGCACCGCTTTCACGTCTACGGGGATGAACAATGCATTCGACGACGCCGAGAGAAGCCCCTTCTTCTTCAGCTCGCTACGCCAGGCGTAAATCTGCTGGCGCGTAATATCGTGCCGATGGGCAACCTCTGTGATGGTTGCGCCAACATCCCCAACCGACATGACAATCGCGAGCTTCTCAGCGTCGCGCCATCGGCGCCGCCGCTCTTGCCCAAGAATTTCAACGCGCATCGCAATCCCCGCATAAGACACGTCGCTAACGACGTCGTTAAACACGTGTCTTAGGCCATCAAGGCCTTATGCGGCAGGCGGCGCCAATCGGGCGGTTACCCTTGACCTCGTCCGGCCATTGGCGATGAGCCTCACGTCGGCCCCGCCGCGTCGTGAGAACCTCCAAAGTAGTATCCATGGAGAAACTCCTTGTTGCTCTTCCATGGAAAGTCGATCACAGACCAGGCGACATCCGGCAACGTGGGAGCAGAACACCGGTTACCGCCCCTGTTATGAGTCTTTAAATGCGGCTGTCGAGTTGACACATAGACTTTGCACTTTCGAACGGCCGCTTGGGGGCCAGCAGCCGACGAGATGCTTCCGTACGAATGTATTCTAATCGACCAGCGCCACGTCGAGAGCCTTCCTGCGCCCATCTTCCAACACCGCAATTGAGTATGTGACCGTCGCTCCCTTAATCATGCTGCCCCATATGGCGGCGGCAACCGTTGATCTGGATACAAAAGTGTCTTCGGCATCCGCGCATTCAAGAAATGCGAATGTTGGTTTACGCCCCTGAACTTTCATGCGCCCGGTGTAACGTCGAATATCTGAAATTGTTAGGGACTCTTCCCGAATTTCTGATTTCCGTCCAACTTGTAAAAATGATGGTCTCGCCGCCTCCAAGCTGTCTAAAAGCGAAGTGAGCTCGACCACAAGCTGGTATCCGATCTCGTTTGAAGTTCTTGAAATTATCCGTTTTGCGCGAACGAGATGTTCAGCGAGCGTTGCGTCGACGATGCCAGGTTTCAATGCGCTAAGAAACTGACGCATTTCCAGCGCTGTCACTACTATGGCATCCCCGTTGTCGCGGTTAGTCAGAAATTCAATTTTTCTAGCGAAGATTTGTATCTGCAGGTCGGTGAAAATCGTCTCGAACCGAAACGTTGAAAACCCAATTTCTCTAGCACGAGTGACATGAGCCTGCGCACCCGCGAAGTCCAGATCATAAAGTTTCGATCTTGCAGCCTCCCGTAAAATTTCTGGCGCATTCGGGCTGAGCTTTAGTGCGAGGTCAAATTGATCGGCAGCGCCCCGAAAATCACTGTAAGCACGCATAAGAAAGCCGCCGTAGAAGAAATAAAGCTGCGGCTGGGTTTGGTCGAGCTCAATCGCGGTCTGATATGCCGTGCTGGCCCGAACATGATCGGACTGTTTGAACGCGACAAGAGCCTCGCATCGGTAAACTTCAAAGTAGTCGGGATTTGCAATTTTCGTATCTTCGATGATGTCAAACGCCTCATCAAAGTTCTCATTATTAGCCGCGGCAAGTGCACGGCGAAGTTTTTGAACGGCAAGAGCTTCCGATTTTGAGCGAACAACGAACGTCCGGAGGTTGAACAAGTCATGAGCGGCAGCGCCACGCTCAGCTTGATATGTGCCTTCTATCGTTCGATATTTCGCTAGGAAAAGTTTGCTGTCATCGAGTGAAATATTAAGCACGCGGACTATGTAGGATTTAGCGAACGGCTTGATTTGATAGCTCGTTTCAAGCTTATTCTCTGTCGTCTGCTCTAAGATAGCGAACTGAATTAATTCAGCAAACGCAGATTCCACGTCTTTCGCACTAAGTTCTCCAACATGTTGCACTATAATCGGTGATACCGAGGACGGTAACTGCGCCATGATCGAAAGTATTTTCTTGGCGTTTTGCGATAGTGAACTGAAGACGTTCTCCATACAGAAATGAAGTGCGGTCTTCGGGTTTCGGATAATGGAATGAGGTGTCAGGCCTGACGACACGCCAAGGGCAAACCACTTGAGAAGAAGCGGCTTGTGGCCAAGCCTGCTCACGTATAGTCGAAGCTCTTCATTGGTAGCCTTTTTCAAGCCAGCAATGTTGTAAACCGATATCAGGATGCGAAGGTAAGAGATCGCTTCCTTTTCCGAAAATGCGTCAATTTGGACGGTGAGGTCCGCACCAAGTGGAACCCTTGAGGTAAAGATGATTTTGCTGGAACCGGGGACGTCCTGCGCAAACGACCGTACCGATTCATCTAGGATTGTCTCAAGATTGTCTATAACGAGCAAAATCTTGTTGAATTCGAGTAGCTTCCGCACGCGCTCCAGCGCAGGTAGGTCATTTTGCTCAAAAAGACCTGCAACTGCCTCAAACATTTCGAGTGAACTGTTGATCGCATCTTCTATACGTTCGATTTCAGCGGTAGTCAGCTTTGAGGATTTTGCCGAGACCCAGACGATCGCATCAAACCCGTGATCATTGGAATCAAGTAATCCATACAACGTCTGAAGCGTGATCGCGGTCTTGCCGTTCCCGCCATCGCCTAGAACAGTAATAACTGGATGCCGCGCGAGTATCTTTTTCTTGAGTTCTTTTTCTAGGGCCGGCCGGGGGAAAAAACCAGTATCATCGTAGTCGGGCGTGGGAAGGTTGTTGAAGACGCCAGAAAAACTACCGTCTTCTATAAACGCTACAGCCAACCGCATTACCGATTGAGGGTCATCATGATACTGTTTGAACGTTTCGGTTAGTGTAGGCCAGATTCCGGGGCTTTTGATTAAGTCACCCGCTAGCGCGAACGCCCTGCCATACTCATCGATTGTCAACGGTCTGCCATGCATCACCGAATTTCTGACAGAGATTGATCGCTCAAACTCCGACCTCTTGGCGAGATAATGCGAGCGCAACGATGTCGGTAACTTGTGCTTGTGTCTTAGAATTGTCGAATATTTATCGCCGATGTCCAAGCCTTGGAGGAGTTCGACGTCTAGCACATTGTCGTTTGACACTTCGTCTTGAGCAATACGGGAAAGTGCTTTGGTGCGCTCGTCATCACTCAACAGCCTTTCGTCATCGGCAATAGTCACGCCTCGTAGAGTTTTAATCATGTCCTTTTCGATAGAATCGAAAAAAACGAATAGTGCGATCCGTTGATAGCTCGCCAAGGCACGCCCTCCTGTTTCGATATTTTCTATCAAGACGAGCAAATACAATCAAGGGTTCACCTGGTTCACCTTCGGAATTGCACCCCTTAACTACCAGGGCTAGATTAGCGCGGCAGTCCAAGCGCTCCGGCATGGAGCGCGATGACGCCAATTAGCAATTCTGATATCGATTCAGCTTTTCACGGCGCTTGTTCAGGCTCTGTTTAAAAGAAGACTGGGTATATCCAAGACTTGCCAACCCCTTTGCTATGCTGGCGCGAATACTTCTGCACGAAAGGGTAGATGATGCTCGCTGGCCGTCCTTCGAGGGAAGCAAGATAGAACAGCCCGAAACCCAGCGCCTGCGGTTTCGTAGACAGCGGGCATAAATAAAGGTTGGTGACTCTCTTGCGCAGAAACAGGGAATTGACGGCTTCCCCGAGGACGGCAGCAGTCACGAATGGATCGTTTGCTGTGGTGAAGAAGTTGAGGTCTTCCGTGCTTCTGGCCGAAGCGGAGGCAAGTCGGTCCAGCCGCAATATGCTCTCCTGATACATATCAGGGCTCAATGGCGGAAAGCAGTGGATCTGCACCAGGCGCGCCGATTCCTTTTTGGTGACGACTTGGCCCATTAGGTTGTGCTCGTAACCAACGCCCATCATAAGGACATCGTGTTGCATTTCAGGAATATGTGCACCTTCGTATCCCGCAACCTGCCTGACGTCCGATTTGTCGTCGAGCGAGAATTGGGTGTCGACCTTCTGGGAGTAATGCTCCGGCTCGGTGTAGACGAACTCCACATCCTTCACGCCGTACATCTTGAAATACCGCAGGAACAGCAAGATGTGCGGATGAAGGAAGCCCGTGATGTCTACGCAGATCGGCTGCGGGTTGGCTGGGTCGTATCCGCTTTTCTCCAGTCCCACCCGAACGAGATCGGCTTCGTAGGTCGGCAGACCGTCGACTATCTCTCCCGCGGGATATTCATGAGACTGATAAGAATATTCTGGCAGTATCCACCACACTTTTCGATTTGCGGTCACCTTCGTGAAAAGCTGTGAAACTCGTTCATTTTCGTTATACGCGGAGATGAAGATACCACGTTGCCGCCCTTGCTCCGCTGTATCGAACAATCGTTTCGCGTCTATCAAATAACCGATATTCAACATCACAGCAGACTCTTCTGCTTTTCATCTGAGGCACTGCTTACGAACATTCCGCTTACCCGTTTCAGAAACAGGGCGCGCAAGTCGTCCTTCTTTTCGTCATCAAGGATGGCATTCGCCAGCTCCATCTGGAGCTGCAATGTTCCGCGCCTGTGAACGGAGACGCCCCACCGCGGCGCGAGCATCGGACCTAGCTGATACTTTCCGCCCAAATCGCGGTGGTTCTTCCCCTTATGGCCCAGCGGGACTTTAATCAGGTACGACCAGTGCTCGGATGCTTGCAGGACTTCTTTCGCGTTCCTAGTCAACTTCTCCTCGTCGACGGCAAAGGTGCACAAATCGCACTCAGACGGCTTGTCGCTGTATCTGATTGTGCGGAAAAGGACCGCAAGCGCCTCGACGCTCTCTCTTGCCTCTACACCAAACGTATCCGGTTGAGCATCTTCCCAGAACCAAGCCGCGCTATCCAGCACACCGAGAGACTGAGATTCTACACTTATGACATGGCCGCCGACAAACGGGCGCTCCCCGCTAAACAGTGAACGACGGTATATCTGTTTCAATATCCCGATTAGATTTCTCGGAATTCCCTGCGAAAGGTGGATTAGCGTGTCCAGACCGCAGTAAGGGACATTCTGCCCGCAATCCCGGTATAATTGGGCCAGCAAATCCGAGTCGAAGTGGGCCAGAACGTCTCCGTATCCAGAAGATTTCCGATCGCCGGCCAGATATGATTCCGTTAGTTTTTTGATGCTCTCAGCTGTTTGCATGAGTTTCGATGCACTATCCGACCAGTCGCGATAAAGCAGGAAAATGTTGAGTTTTTCGAGCAGAGGATTGTCGCGGACGGTGAGGCAGTCAACTAATCGCTTGTGCCATTCAGCGGGCCGATCGAAGTGGTCCGAGAGTTGTTTCTTCAGCTTGCGGAAGTACGGTCGCTCCTTCCCGGCTTTGTCGCGACTTTCCAGCAGTTTCAAAAGTGGCTTCTGATAATTGTTGTCTTTGTCGAGCTCTTCAAAAAAAACGCTCAAATTCGCCTGACCGGCGGCCACGACCGAGCCGGATTGCTGAAGGCGTCTTACCACAAGCTTAGAAGCGAAAATTTTGTAGTCTTGCTCGTGATCGCGTAGGAAAGCGTCCAGCTCCAGTTGCAAGAATTCTGACCCGCGCTTGATTGGTTCGCCCGAGCCTAACGTCCGATAGGTGCGAATGCCGTAAAGCCGTGCACCGATGCGGAAGGTGGTGTTCCCGGACCGATACCTGATCAAGGTATTGAGGAACCTCTGTTGCTCGGATGTGAAGTTCTCCGCCTCGTCGATGAGATAGGTGACAACCGTCTCAGAGAATCCGACGCTTACGTTCGCAAGCGTGGCAGGGACGCCAAACACAAGTCTCCCGGGCGAAAACGGGATTTCGATGGGGTCCATGTGCCCAGTTACGGCAACATTGTTAGCCGCGTAGTCGATCTTTTTTCGCAGCCGGGTTAGAAAAGCGATCAACCCGTCGATTGTTTCGGTTTCAAGATCGATCTCGATGTCGAAAAGCCCTGTCACGCCTTTCACGAAGGCCTTCTCATCGAATTCGTTGACGGTCGGGCTGCGTATTGCCTCGCCGATCGATGCCAGTAGGCTCGTCGCCAGCCACAGTTCGAAGTACATATTAAAGATGGCCAACCACAGATCGGGAGACTGGCCTTTCCCGGCGAACTTATGTGAGTTCAGGCCTTCGGCGGGGACGTAGATGCCTAAGTATCCGTCGTTGGCTACCGCCGCGCCCAGATCGCCGCCACACAGGGCAGCGCGCACAGGCGCTGAGCAATACCGCATCAGATGGGTCTTGCCGCTTCCCTTTCCGCCGAGGATGAGCATCGGCGTCCGCAATTTTGGCTGAAGCAGTTGCACCAGTCCGCCATCGTTGTTCGATATGTCCACCCAGTATTCGACTATCTCCGCCGCGGAAAAGTCGGAGGCCTTAACCAGATCAAAGGGATTTTCCTCAAGGCGAGTGATCATGCAAGTGCTCCGATTTTCGGGTAACGCCGGAACGCGGGAACCCACTCCACCTGCGCACCGTTGGCCCGCTCGCCCCATATTATGGGGAGCGTATTGTCGGGTGTATTGTGGTGGAAGCCGAAAAGCATCTGGCTGTCTTCGAAACCGCCAGCATGACCAGGACATATGAGCTGTCCATAGTGCAGCGCCAGACCTCTGAGAATTCCAGCGTCTATGCCCGACGGCACTACCTTCAGATAGCGCGACTGGTCGGATAGGCATCTGTACGAGTCGTCAAGCTCGATGACGGCAGTGCAGTTGTCGCCGAACAGGCTGTTTTTTCGTGCTTTGTCCATACCCGCCTTAGTCCCGAACAGGGAATAATAGCAGAACTTGGCGCTCGACTTCAGGTCTCGCAAGTCCGCTAGCAGGTTCTTGGAATAGTCGACCGCCGTCTGCCCCGATCCACAGACGTCGTCGACGAAGACATACTGCTCGACCTTCTCATCTGCGATCTTTCTATTGAATTTTCCATCCGACAGCGCGACCCGTTCGATAATCTGTCCAGAATCCAGAAAGTTCCCCTTAGCGAGCGAGTTCTCCTGCCGGAAATAATAGAGCAGATGGACCCCGCTTTCCGAAGGGTTTCCTATGCCAAGAAATCTGGTCGCTTTAATTTTCTCGTCGAGGAGGGGACCTAGGACCGCGAGATCGCGGCTCCCTCCATTCGAAGTCCTAATCTCTTGGATGAGCGGAACCAGAAACAGGTCGCGGTAGAGAGTCTTAAGAAGAACCCGTATCTCTACGCTGCCATAATAGAGAAACTGGGAAAGCCAGTAGAGAGCGTGCAAACGTTCAACGTCTACGTCATTGCCCGACTTACCGTTGAAGTTCATCAGCCATTCTTCGACAAGGGGTCGATTAATGCGGCCCTCCCAAAGTCTGTCATTGAGCACGGTTATCCGATCGAGCAGCGCATTTCTCGTGGAAACGGGTTCGTCGTCCTCGGGTTCGGGAAGGATGGAACTGATATCACTGATCAGACTCATCCGGCCGCCTTTCGAATACAAGCACCCACTCGCGCATGATGACTGCAGATGTCTTATTTCGCGCTGTCATTAATCCTCTTCCCTTGATGGTATCGACCAACTCCAGCTTGACCTCGAAGCCCGATCGGAGCGCCAGCAGCTTCATGAATTCCGATGTTTCGAAGTTCTCACCGCAGATCGTATTGTTGCCCACGATCATCACCAAGCGTCCGCCGGGGCGGAGGACCCGCCTCGACTCCACGAAGACCTGGCTCATTTCCACGAGATAGTTGAAGACGACGGCAGCTCGCATCGCGTTCTTTTCCGCAATCATGCGGATGAAGGCGTCTGCTTCGGGCATTCCCATCTCGGCGTAGTCGCCAAGCATGTTCTTCGAAAATCGCTCGCGCCCTATGCTTTTCGAATCTAGTGCCCTCATCTGCTGGACCGATGCCATTCCAAGCCAGCCGATGCTCAAGCTGGAGGATCTTATGTATTTCTGTGCACCTGCATATGGCGGTGACGTTATAATGAGATCGACACTGGCAGCCGAGAGTTCGCTCTCACAAATCGACGGATCGCGGAGAGATCTGGCGTCATCGCCGACGCAGGCGTTTTCGCCCAAAGGGTCTTGAAGCTCAAGGGTAGATATCCTCGCGGAGTTTACCCTGAATGCTTGGTCGAACAAATCCCAAACGTTGGGGTCGTCTTCGAGCGCCCTCCCAGGCGCAACGATCCCGGCTTTACGGCGAACCGGAACCGAGAACCGAGGGTCGGCACGGCTGCAGGCTCTGGCGACACCCGAGAAAATCACCCATAGAAGGTCGGTTACATCACCCTCGGGTTCTCCTTCAATTGCGCCGCGCAAGCGAGCCAAGCGGCCGGTCGTCTCTTCACTGTACCAAAGTCCGATGTTCACGACTTCGGGCGGCACGACGTCCTTCGCTTCGATATACCGTGTCTGAACTCGTGCGAAGGCGCTCTCGAGTTCGTCGAGATTGACACGCGTTATCTTCGCTTTAGTGATGGCTCTCGCCAGAGGATTAACGTCAGACCAGTACGCAACATTCCCGGCAAGGACCGTTTCGAGGGCGACCGTGCCCGATCCGCTGAACGGGTCCAGTACAACAGCACCACGAGGAACATGCCTCCGCGCGGCCAGGAAGAAGTGTGCGATATGCGCTAGCAGCTTTGCCGGATACGGATGGATGTAATGGCTGGCTCTTTCGCCCTTTATCCAATGCACTAGGTTCCGGAACGAAACCTGGATCGCCGCCTGTTTGACGGCATAGTCGCCGACAAAACGGTCGAACTCTAGACTGGTGTCGACTGGATAGGCAACCCAAGGCTTTGATCGTTCGACACCACGCTGGTCAGCAACCCGATCGTCCGACGCGTTCTCAGCTGCCGAACTCGCAGAATGCGTCTCAGTGCCTGCCAAAAATCCATTTGCACTCATGGATTTGGCAAGGCTTTCAGCGCCGGGAAACGAGAGAGCAACTCTTCCCATTCGCGGGCGGACAGCCCACTTGTTTCCCGGGACACCCGGTTCCCGCCAACGAATGCTTGCAGTACATCAACCGCCTGTGCTGACAGCGTGACCGAATTGAGTCTGAAATCGAGAAAGGCTTCGTGGGTTAATGGCACCCACGAGGCAACGATTTTGAGAATCTCGTCGGCGTATACACGTATCTCGTACTGGGCGTGCGGATCGGCGCGTAGACGCAGAAAATGAAGGAGGTTGTGGAGATTCACCTTCCAGTACCACTGGGTATAGGTGCTCAGGGTGAGATTGATGCGTGCCAGTTCTCGAGCAAGGCTTGACCTGTTCTGGTCCGTAATATCGCCGCGCTCGTCTTCGTTGATCATCCATGCATAGTGATTATAATTTCTCTCCGCATCTTCCCTCAGGAGAGCAATAATCTGCGCGGCCTGCTCCCTGTCGACGGAGTTGCCTCGTCCTTGACGATTGGACTTAGACTGCTCGGCGATCTGCGTGGTCTCCGGAATATAAAATTCCCGATCCAGGATCGAATATCGGGCCGAATACTCATTCAGGCTCGCAGTGCGATGCCTTACCCACTGCCGGGCCACGAAAATCGGCAGTTTCACATGCAGCTTGATTTCGGCCATCTCGAATGGGGTGCTATGCGAGTGCCTCATGAGATACCGAATAAGACCCCGATCCTCTGAGACTTTCTTAGTCCCCCGGCCGTAGGACACCCGCGCGGCCTGTATAACAGCGGCATCGTCACCCATGTAGTCGATTACGCGTACGAAACCGTGGTCCAACACCGGGAGAATGTTAAAAAGGATATCTTCGATTTTTGCCACCGTGGGACGAAGCGTTTGCGAAGCGTTCGAGCGGGCCGCTTCGATCTCCTTTTGCTGTTCCGGTGTAATAGTCAATTTCTACCCTTACCATTAGAAATGTTGTAGTTCGTGGCCCCACTACCGACTAACCTACAATGGTCCCGGTCCAATGCGCAATGTAAGAGTCACGCCTTCTCCGCCTGATCTCGCATAACGGAAAGCCATCACTTGACCTACGGCTGAATCGCCAGACACTGCGCGTAACCGAGCATCGGGCGCGCCAGCGCCGTTATGATCAACGGATGGTCCTGAACATGCCCGGCGCGGCAATGCGACTGCGCAGCAGGTCACGGGCAATGGTCTGTTTCGTGGTTTGGGGTGCGGACGTCCTGACCGGCGGCGTGCAGAACGAGGTCCTCGAGATGCACGAACTCACCTCGAGCCGGGTAGCGTCACGGTGGCGTCGATGAGGGCCGCAGAAGGCTTTGTAACTGGAGCAGATCTGGTGGCAGAAGGGATTCCTGTTTTTTGTGAATCATGATTCACTTCCTTTATG
>NZ_LODW01000048.1 GCF_002914525.1 Rhizobium hidalgonense
GCTGCGGCTCGCCGGCGCCGACATGATCATCGGCGTCGATATCAACCCGGACCGCAAGGAATGGGGCGAGAAGTTCGGCATGACGCATTTCGTCAATCCGAAGGAGGTCGGTGACGACATCGTTCCCTATCTCGTCAACCTGACCAAGCGCAATGGCGATCTGATCGGCGGCGCCGACTATACCTTCGACTGCACCGGCAACACCAAGGTCATGCGCCAAGCGCTGGAAGCATCCCACCGCGGCTGGGGCAAATCGATCATCATCGGCGTTGCCGGCGCCGGCCAGGAGATCTCCACGCGTCCGTTCCAGCTGGTCACCGGCCGCAACTGGATGGGCACTGCCTTCGGCGGCGCGCGCGGCCGTACCGACGTGCCTGACATCGTCGATTGGTACATGCAGGGCAAGATCCAGATCGACCCTATGATCACCCACACCATGCCGCTCGACGACATCAACAAGGGCTTCGACATGATGCACAAGGGCGAAAGCATCCGCGGCGTGGTGGTCTATTGATGGCTTCGGCGACCTATACCGCCGACCTCAAGAGCGTCGACGAGCTTCTCGCGCGGGAGCTCTACGACCTCTTGAAAATGCGCGTCGATGTCTTCGTCGTCGAGCAGAATTGTGCCTATCCGGAGCTCGACGGCAAGGATATCGATGCTCTGCATCTACGGCTGTTGGAGAACGGTGAACTCCTGGCTTCGGCACGGATCCTGAAGCCGCACGGGCCGCACGAGCCGTCGAAGATCGGCCGCGTCGTCGTCTCGCCCGCCCATCGCGGCAAACGCCTGGGCGATGCATTGATGAGCGAATCGATCTCTGCTTGTGAACGGCTTTATCCGGCAAACCCCATCGCTCTGTCAGCACAGGCCCATCTCCGTCGCTTCTATGAAGCTTTCGGTTTCAGCGTGGCATCCGAGGAATATCTGGAAGACGGCATTCCCCATATCGATATGGTCCGCGAGCTGGCCATCCGGCCGGCGGGGATTTCGTCATGATTTATGTCGATGCCGATGCCTGCCCAGTGAAGCCGGAAATTCTGAAGGTTGCCGAACGCCTCGGCCTCGAAGTCACCTTCGTCGCCAATTCCGGCCTGCGGCCTTCCCGCGATCCGATGATCCACAATGTCATCGTTTCCAACGCCTTCGACGCCGCCGACAACTGGATTGCCGAGCGCGCCGGCACGGGTGATGTCGTCGTCACCGCCGACGTTCCGCTCGCCGTGCGCTGTGTCGCCACCGGCGCCTTCGTCAGTGGCCCGACCGGCCGCGTCTTCGACGAGACCAATATCGGCATGGCGAGCGCCATGCGCGATCTCGGCGCGCATCTGCGCGAAACCGGCGAGAGCAAGGGCTACAACGCCGCCTTCAGCCCGAAGGACCGCTCACGTTTCCTCGAAACCTTCGACCGCCTCTGCCGCCGCGCCAAAAGCTTGTCGGCGGAGACCGGCGGGCCAACGTGATCCCGCCCAAAACGCGCATGAAACAGGTGGCATGGCAGCCATGCCGATTCCTGCCTTGAACAGGGCCGTTCTCCTAAGCATATAGACGGGATCGCAGACGACTGCGGCATCTTCCGGATGCAACCGTCGCGGGGACGGCCTCGCTCTTGAACAAGGAGAGTCGTATGCCCTGGTTTCTGCTTTTTCTCGCCGGTCTTTTCGAATGTGGCTGGGCAATCGGCCTTAAATATACCGATGGGTTCACGCGGCCGCTGCCGACGGCGCTGACCGTCATATCCATGGTGGTCAGCATCGTGCTGCTCGGCCTGGCGGTGAAGCATCTGCCGATCGGCACCGCCTATGCGGTCTGGACCGGCATCGGCACGGTCGGCACCGTGCTCCTCGGCATCTGGCTGCTTGGCGATGAGGCAAGTGTCTCCCGTCTTGCCTGCATCACGCTGATCGTCGCCGGAATCGCCGGCCTCAAACTCACTGCCTGATCCCGAAAATGCTGCGGGGCGCCGAAGCGCCCCGCAATCACTGTCCGTTTCAAGCCGTCTTGCGGTTGTCGATCGCAAACGCGCCGGGACCGGAGAAGAAGAGGTAGAGGAAGACGAAGCAGAACAATATTGCGGCGTCGCCCTGATTGACGGCCGGGAAGAAGCTGTTCGGGGCATGCGCCATAAAATAAGCGACTGCCATTTGGCCGGCCAATAGGAAGGCGACCGGACGCGTCAGCAGGCCGACCAGAATGAGGAGACCGCCGACAAGTTCCAGAAGGGCGGCGAAGAGCATCAGCGGCGGTAGCGGGCCTTCCATCTGCGCAGCCGGGAATGCGAAAAGCTTCATGGTGCCGTGTTCGATGAACAGCAGGGCAGTCATGATTCTGAGAGCGGCCAGCCCGTAGGGCCGATAGGCGGAAAGACGCTCGAAAGTTGACATTAAACCTCTCCTTAAAAAAATAAGAGCCGAGCGTTAGCTTGTCCTCGGTAAGGATTGAAGACACGGATCACTGACGGCCGTTCACTTTTTCGACAGGAGGTAAACACCTGAGCGCACGACTTTATTCGTCGGAAAATGTCAAAGCGGAATGTTGTCGTGTTTTTTCCAGGGATTGGCGAGATCCTTGTTGCGCAGCATCTTTAGGCCACGTGCGAGCCGCCGGCGGGTCGAATGCGGCATGATCACCTCATCGACATAACCGCGCTCGGCGGCGACGAAGGGCGAGAGGAACCGGTCCTCGTACATTTTCGTATGCGCGGCGATCTTTCCCGGATCGGCAATATCCTTGCGGAAGATGATTTCGACCGCGCCCTTGGCGCCCATCACGGCGATCTGCGCCGTCGGCCAGGCATAGTTGAGGTCACCGCGGAGATGCTTCGACGCCATGACGTCATAGGCGCCGCCGAAGGCCTTGCGAGTGATGACGGTGAGCTTCGGCACCGTTGCCTCGGCATAGGCAAAGAGCAGCTTGGCCCCATGCTTGATGAGGCCGCCATATTCCTGCGCCGTACCCGGCAGGAAGCCGGGAACATCGACGAAGGTGACGATCGGAATGTTGAAGCAGTCGCAGAAGCGCACGAAGCGCGCCGCCTTGCGCGACGCATCGCTATCGAGCACGCCGGCCAGCACCATCGGCTGGTTGGCGACGAAACCCACCGTGGAGCCTTCGACGCGACCGAAGCCGCAGACGATGTTGCCGGCAAAGCTTGCCTGGATCTCGAAGAAGTCCCCCTCGTCCGTCACCTTCCGGATCAATTCCTTGATATCGTAAGGCTTGTTGGCGCTGGCCGGCACCAGCGTATCCAGCGACATGTCGACCTCTGTTACCGACTGGTAACATTCGATCTCGGGCAGCGGCGCGGTGTTCGAAAGCGGCAGGAAATCGATCAGCCGGCGCACCTGCAGCAGCGTTTCCACATCATTCTCATAGGCGCCGTCAGCAATCGACGAGCGCGTCGTGTGGACCACGGCACCGCCGAGTTCTTCCGCTGTCACCGTTTCGTTGGTAACCGTTTTCACCACATCGGGCCCGGTCACGAACATGTAGGAGCTGTCCCGCACCATGAAGATGAAATCGGTCATGGCTGGCGAATAGACGTCGCCGCCGGCACAGGGACCCATGATCACCGAGATCTGCGGGATGACGCCTGAGGCGAGCACATTGCGCTGGAACACTTCGGCATAACCGCCAAGGGCCGCCACACCTTCCTGAATGCGGGCGCCACCCGCATCGTAGATGCCGACGATCGGCGCGCGGTTCTTCAGCGCCATGTCCTGCACCTTCATGATCTTCTCGGCATGCGCTTCCGAAAGCGAGCCGCCGAAGACGGTGAAATCCTTGGCGAAGACGAACACGGTGCGGCCGTTGACCGTGCCCCAGCCGGTCACGACGCCGTCGCCGGCAACCCGGCTCTTGTCCATGCCGAAATCGGTGGAGCGGTGTTCGACGAACATATCGAACTCCTCGAAGGAACCTTCGTCGAGGAAGAGATCGATGCGCTCGCGCGCCGTCAGCTTGCCGCGCTGGTGCTGGGCGTCGATGCGCGCCTTGCCGCCGCCGAGGCGAGCGACGCCGCGGCGCCGTTCCAGTTCTTCGAGAATTTCCTTCATGCGATCTCCCTCGCCGATAAACTCTAGAGCATGATGCCGAAAACTGTGCGCGGGTTTTTCATGACATCATGCTCTAACTATTTAATTTAGAACAGGATTCAGACTTCAGGCCGAGCGGGCCTAAAATCACCCTGTTCTAGTGGCTGCGCCCGCTGAGTGAGAAAGCCGACCTTATTCTCGCCGCAACGTCCTCGGCCAGGATCTCGTCGGCAAGCTTGGGGTCGGCGGCGATGCTGGTCACGTCGAAGGCGCTGACGGCAATGACCGATCCGTCTTCGACCGAGGCCGCGTCGATACTGATCTTGGCGACATTGCGATCCTTCTGGAAGCCTAGACCTTTCTCTACGGAAACCACACGGATCGTCAGCACCACGCGGGGCAGCACGGTGTCGCGCACGGTGACGTTGATTGCGGCGTTGACGCGGTCGTTGATGCCGGAAAGCAGCGCGGCCGGCATATTCGGGCCCGAAAGAACGACGGCGCTACGCACATCATAGACCGGTGTCTCCGGCTTCGGACCTGACAGACTGGCGCAGGCCGTGAGCGCGACACAGACGAGTGCGGCCCGGCAAAAACATGACCTCAGCCAATTCATGACAAATCCCGCACCCACTCCGTTGGAGTCGCAGATTTCGTCATAATGCCCGGTAAGGCAATATGTTTCAGGCGCTTAGGGCGAAAAAAACGTCCGTCGCCGCCTTGAACTCGGCAAAGCGCTTGGCGCGCCGCTCCTCGGCTTCCTCGTCACTGCCCCAATGCTCGATCGTCCAGTCTTCATCGAGATGGGCAAGCGACCAGGCCTCCTCCATCGTCACCCGGCCGCAGGCAATGGCGAGCGCCAGGATCGCCGAACCTGTCAGCGTCGTGATCGTGTGGAGCGCTGCAAGCGCCATCGGGCTATCAAATCTGGCGAGCGTCACGGCGAAGGCGGCAGTCGCCTCGCGGGGCTGCTCTTGAGGCATCACGCCTTCGATGAGGATGAAGCGGGCGCCGAGATCGTGCGCCGCCCAGTCGATGACCGGGTCCCAGCGCTCGGCCTGGCGCGCGACCAGCAGTTCCGGACCATCGGCGCGATAGCAGATAAGGTCGCTCGAGGAAAAGCGCAGTATATCTTCGAAAATCGCCTGCCTGTTGGCGTCAACGCCGTCGAGGGCGGTGTTGACAAGCCGCGTCACCGGCATCGTCAGGGGATCGATCTCTTCACCCTGCGCCTGCCATTCGGCGGCGACAAGCCGCGCCAGCGCCTCAGTGGGAACGGCGAGAACCTGCCGTGCCGGCGTGCGCACCGTCTTGCCGTCGAGCGTGACCGCAAAACCGTCCTCGTGCTCGGCGACGGAGACATCAGTATAGAAACGCTTCGGCAGCGGCTTCTTCATCTGGATCTGCGCCCGGCGGATCGGATCGGGATGGGTCAGGCCTTCGGAAAGGTCGTTCAGCAGGTCGCGCATGGGCTCACCTCAGGAAAAATGGCGCAATATCTCGTTCGGATGATAGGCGATCGCATCGGCGCCGTTGGCGATCAGCTCATCCACGCTGGCATAGCCCCAGGCAACGCCGATCGCCTTGGCGCCGGCAGCCTTTGCCATCTGCATATCGTAAATCGCATCGCCGATGACAATGGTTTCGGTGGCATTCATGCCGGTTTCCTCGCAGCATTCCGTCACCATGGCCGGATGCGGCTTGGAAGGGCAATCGTCGGCGGTGCGCGCAACGGTGAAATATCGGTCGAAGCCGTGCGTCTCCATCACGAGGTTCAGCCCGCGCCTGGATTTGCCGGTCACCGCACCGATCAGCAGATCCTCGCGTCCGCTGATCGCATCGATCATCTCGCGAATGCCGGGAAACAGCGGCTCCCGGTAGTCGAGATCCTGACGGACGACCGAGAACAGCGATTTGTAATGCGCCGTCATGTCGATATCTTGCGGCTCGACATGCGGCCTGCCCTGCATGCGGGCGATCGCGATATCGAGCGACAGGCCGATGATCGCCTTGGTATCCTCAAATCGCGGTTCCGGCTTACCGAACGTCTCGAAGGTGCGGCGCATGGTTTCGTGGATCAGGCCGGCGCTGTCGACCAGCGTGCCGTCGCAATCGAACAGGGCAAGTTTCATTCGCTGTCCCTTTCGGCGCCGGCAAGGTCGAGACCGAGAAGGTTCCAGGTCTGCACCATATGCGATGGCAGCGGCGCGCTGACGCGCAGACGGCCACCGGAGGGATGCGGGATGTCGATGTGGCGCGCGTGCAGATGCAGCTTCTTCTGGACGCCGCCCGGAAAATCCCAATTCGGATCGTCGTCGAAATATTTCGGATCGCCGATGATCGGGTGGCCGATATGCAGGGCATGGACGCGCAACTGGTGGGTACGGCCGGTATAAGGTTCCATCTCCAGCCATGCGAGGTTCTGAGCCGCCGTCTCAACCACGCGGTAGAAGGAAATCGCATGGTCGGCGCCGTCCTCCCCGTGTTTGGCGATGCGCATGCGATCGCCATCGGCTGTCGGTTCCTTGACGAGCCAGGTCGAGATCTTATCCTCGTGCTTGCGCGGCACACCCTTGACCAGCGCCCAATAGGTCTTCTTGGTGTCGCGCTCGCGGAAGGCGGCGGTCAGCTTCTGTGCGGCGCCGCGGGTGCGGGCGATGACGAGGACACCTGATGTATCGCGGTCGAGGCGGTGAACGAGCCGCGGCTTTTCGCCCTTCGGGCTGGTCCAGGCTTCGAGCATCTGATCGATATGACGGGAGACCCCGGAACCGCCCTGCACCGCAATACCCGGCGGCTTGTTGAGCACGATGACCTTGTCGTCCTCATGCAGCACCATCCGCGACAGCAGTTCGAAATCGGACGAATGCTTGAGATCCTTGCCGGCGATCGGCCCGGATTTCAGCTTGGCGTCGACATCCAGCGGCGGCACCCGCACCGTCTGGCCGGGCTGCACGCGCGCATCCGATTTGACCCGTCCGCCGTCGACGCGCACCTGGCCGGAGCGCAACAGCTTCTGCAGCGGGCCGAAGCCGAGCCCGGGAAAATGCACTTTGAACCAGCGATCGAGCCGCATGCCCGCTTCGTCGGCTTCAACCTTGATATGTTCTATGCCAGCCATAAAAAATCTTTCGGAAATTGCAGCGCGGGCCAAGCCGGCGTTCTTGCCGCAGCCTTTAGAGCATTTTCACGCAAAACGGAAACCGGAAAAGAAATCAGACCAAAGCGCGCATGACGGCAAGGCCCGCTATGACGGCCGCCATTGAAAGTCCGACGCTGGCAGCGATGTAAATACCGCCCGCGACGGCCTCGCCGCGCTCGAACAGCGAGATCGCATCCAGCGAGAAGGCCGAGAAGGTGGTGAAACCGCCGAGGAAGCCGGTGATCAGCAACAGGCGCAGTTCCACCGAGGCGTTGAACTTGCGCGCGATCAGTTCGGCGAAAACGCCGATGACGAAACAGCCGACGACGTTGACGGTAAGCGTACCCCAGGGGAAAGCCGGGCCCATCAGCCTCAACGACCACTGGCCGACATAATATCTGAGAAGGGAACCGATAGCGCCGCCGAGAGCGACAAGGAGAGCCTGGATCATGAGCCGGATTTACCGCGTTTTGAGAGCGTTTCCCATCGAGTTCGCATGATTCTTACCAATCGGTAAAATGCTGATGATTTTGTTATGATGGCACCAAGGTCATGCCGGTACGCTGACGCCATGACCCAGCTCCTGTCCGTATCGGCCAACACCGCTGCCATCGCCTTCGAATCGCTGAGAATCCCCCAGCGTGTGGCGACGAGCACCGCGGCGCGCGACGCACGGCGCCTTGCCGACCGGCAATTGAAAGCTGAGAGCCCAGATCAGGCCGAAGAGCCCTCCAGCATCATCCAGTCGACTGAGGTGGCGCTCGATTTGATGGCCAAAGGCAACCGCCAGCCGCAAGCCGGCCTCAAGCAGGCACTGCAATCCTACGAAGAGGTCTAAGGCAACCGCCTCCGAATGAAGCCCGCGGCTGCGATCACAGTCGCGGGCTTTGCTGTTTCGATCGGTTCGCACTTATTTGCCCTGCGCCGACAGCACTTGCAGCACGAGATCGACCTTGCCGGCCTTTTCGAAGGTCAGCGTCACCGGCACGGTATCGCCCTGCTTGAACGGCGTCTTCACCTTCTGGAACATCAGATGCAGATTGCCGGGCTCGAGCTTGACCGTCTGGCCGGCGGCAACGGTGATGCCGTCCTTCAGCTGGCGCATCCGCATGACATTGTCCTTGGTCACCATCTCATGGAGCTGAACCTCGCCCGCTACCGGCGAGGTCACCGACAGCAGCCGATCGTCGGTCTTGCCGTTGTTCTTCACCGTGAAGAAGCCGCCGCCGACCGGCTGGCCGGGCAGCATCGCCTTGGCGAACCCGCCGGAGACTTCGAGATCGCCGGCCTTGACCGTTTCGCCGGCCGGCGCCGCAGCCGCCATACCGGACATGTCCATGCCGGTTTTACCGGTCATGTCCATGCCGGTTTTACCGGTCATGTCCATGCCGGCCATGTCCCCGTGCTCATGATCATGGCTTTCGCCGGCAACAACCTTCAACAGCGGCGCCGGGCTTTTCATCCCATGCGCATCACCGCCCTCCTTCGCCACCTGATCCCAGGCCTGAACTGTATCGCCGCACATCTGCGTCACCGGAAAGGCGAGCGAGGTCCCGGCCTCAATGCCCGATACCTTCCCCTGGATGACGAAAGTATCGTAGAAATCGTCGGAGAGATTGCCGTTCTTCCAGCGGATCTCGACTGCGCCTGCCTTCACCTTGTCGCCGTGATTGTCATAGGTCTTCTGGTAATCGCCCTTGACCACCTCGAGTTCCCAGCCAGCCTTCGGCTGCGGCTTGGCGAAGACGAAACCTTCCGGTAGCTTGACTCGCACTTCGGTGGTCGCCTTGCCGTCGCAGCCATGCGGCAGCTGCAGCGTGGCGAGAATGGTGCTCTCCTGCGTGGCCTCCTTGTCGAGGAAGGTCACATGCGCCTCGGCGCCGCCAATGGCGGTCGCGGAAAAAAGGGCGGCAAGCGCGAATGTCTGCATGGTTTTCATCGGATATCTCCTCGCCGGCCGCGGACTTCTGTTGGGCGGACCGGCATGCTGCGTCATAGGTTGCGGAGCAGATCAGCCGAGGATGGGAGGCGCGCGGGAATTCGGCCGGACGACGGCACTTGCGCCAGCAACGGCTGAGGTTTCGACCGGCGGATTAAGGAACGAGCCGAGCTTGCGTTCGAGCCAGGAGCCGGCATCCGGCGCCGTCAGAATGACGGAAGCCGACAATCGGCAGGCTTCGCAATTCGGCTTGAAGGCGACGGTCTTGCCGTCGGCGTCCTTCACCGTGACGCAGAGCGAGGCGAAGGTGCCGTCCGGCAGCATATAGGCTGCGGCATGGTAGCCTTGGGAAACAACGGTCTGCGGCGCCTCATGGGCAAGGCCGAGCAAAGCCAAGCTCAAGGCGCAAAGCATGCGCAGAAAGAGCGTCGCTTTCAATTCGGTCCGCCGCATGAGATCCCCTTCAACAGCAAGCCGCGATAGCCGGTTTCGCCCCCGAATGCAAAAGCAGATTTGCGGCAGTTTAAGGCATGATTGGAATAAGACGACAAAAATTTGCTCGGTGACGACATTTGGCGCTTGCCAATCGCCCCAGCCAACGGATAATTGCGCCAACCTTGTTGGGAGAATCCGGTGCTTTCGCCACCGGTGCCGAAGGAGCAACCGCCCCGGAAACTCTCAGGCAAAAGGACCAGCAAGGGGCAGACGGAACTCTGGAGAGAAGCGTTTTTAAAGCGCTCGCCGAAGGGATAACAATCTCAGGCAAAGGGACAGAGGGGGCTCAGGAGAGAAGCGCGCAGCCGCGCCTTCAGATTTGAGCCCGCGCCTTCGCGAGAAGGCGCAAACCCCGGAGGCGTCTTTTGGACGATACTGCTGCCCTGAAGAAAACCCCGCTGCATGGCCTGCATCTTTCGCTCGGCGCCCGCATGGTGCCGTTCGCAGGTTACGACATGCCGGTGCAATATCCGGCCGGCGTGATGAAGGAACATCTTCATACCCGCACCGAGGCCGGCATCTTCGATGTCTCGCATATGGGCCAGGTCATCGTGAAGGCGAAATCGGGCAGCTACGAGGATGCCGCGCTGGCGCTCGAAAGCCTGGTGCCGGTCGACATTCTCGGCCTTGCCGAAGGCCGCCAGCGCTACGGCTTCTTCACCGACGACAGCGGCTGCATTCTCGACGACCTGATGATCACTCATCTCGACGACCACCTTTTCATCGTCGTCAACGCCTCCTGCAAGGAGGCCGATCTTGCTCATCTGCAAGCCCATATCGGCGACCAGTGCGACATCACCCTTCTCGATCGCGCCCTGATCGCGCTGCAGGGTCCGCGTGCCGTTGAGGTGCTCGCCGAGCTCTGGGCCGACGTCGCGGCGATGAAATTCATGGATGTGCGCCACTGCCGCCTGCACGATGTTTCCTGCCTGGTCTCGCGCTCAGGCTATAGCGGCGAGGACGGCTTCGAAATCTCGATCCCGGCGGACAAGGCCGTCGATGTCACCATGCGGTTGCTCGAGCATCCCGATGTCCAGGCGATCGGCCTCGGCGCCCGCGACTCGCTGCGCCTCGAAGCCGGCCTTTGCCTCTACGGCAACGATATCGACACGACCACCTCGCCGGTCGAAGCGGCGCTGGAATGGGCGATGCAGAAGGCGCGGCGCTCGGGTGGCGCACGCGCCGGTGGCTTCCCGGGCTCCGGCCGCATCCTGTCCGAACTCGAAAACGGCGCTGTCCGCCGCCGCGTCGGCCTGAAGCCGGAAGGCAAGGCGCCGGTGCGTGGCCATGCCAAGCTCTATGCCGATGCCGAGGGCAAAGCCGAAATCGGCGAAGTCACCTCGGGCGGCTTCGGCCCCAGCGTCGAGGGCCCCGTCGCCATGGGCTATGTGCCGGTCTCCCATGCTGCGGCCGGCACGCTCGTCTATGCCGAGGTGCGCGGCAAATATCTGCCGGTCACCGTCAGCGCCCTGCCCTTCGTTACACCCACCTACAAACGCTAAACCTTTCCAGAGAGGACGAACAATGCTGAAATTCACCGAAGAACATGAATGGCTGCAGATCGAAGGCGGCGTTGCGACGGTCGGCATCACCACCTATGCCGTCGAGCAACTCGGCGACCTGGTTTTCGTCGAACTGCCGGAAGTCGGCGCGACCTTCTCCAAGAACGGCAATGCCGCGACCGTTGAATCCGTCAAGGCTGCCTCCGACGTCTATTGTCCGCTCGACGGCGAGATCACCGAGGTCAATCCGGCCATCGTCGCCGATCCCTCGCTGGTCAATTCCGATCCTCAAGGGTCGGGCTGGTTCTTCAAGCTGAAGCTTGCCAATCCCGCGGACGCCGACGGTCTGCTCGACGAGGCGGCTTATAAGGAGCTCACCGCGTAATGACGACGCCGACCGAATTCCAGTTCACCGACTATCAGCCCTACGATTTTGCCAATCGCCGTCACATCGGCCCCTCGCCGGCCGAGATGACCGACATGCTGAAGGCCATCGGCTATAACAGTCTCGACGGGCTGATCGACGCGACACTGCCGCCTTCGATCCGCCAGAAGGCACCGCTCGTCTGGGGCGCGCCGATGACCGAGCGCGAGGCGCTCGACAAGCTGCGCGACACCGCCAACAAGAACAAGGTGCTGGTCTCGCTGATCGGCCAGGGTTATTACGGCACGATCACCCCGCCGGTCATTCAGCGCAACATCCTGGAGAATCCGGCCTGGTACACTGCCTATACGCCCTACCAGCCGGAAATCAGCCAGGGCCGCCTGGAAGCCCTGCTGAACTACCAGACTATGATCTCGGACCTCACCGGCCTCGACGTCGCCAATGCCTCGCTGCTCGACGAAGCGACCGCCGCCGCCGAAGGCATGGCGATGGCTGAGCGCGTCTCCAAATCGAAGGCGAAAGCCTTCTTCGTCGATGCCGACTGCCACCCGCAGACTATCGCCCTCATCCGCACCCGCGCCGAGCCGCTTGGCTGGAGCGTCATCGTTGGCAATCCCTTCACCGATCTCGATCCCGTCGACGTCTTCGGTGCGATCTTCCAATATCCCGGCACGCACGGTCACGTGCGTGATTTCACCGGCCTGATCGCCCGCCTGCACCAGGCCGGCGCCATATCAGTCGTCGCCGCCGATATCCTGGCGCTGACGCTGCTGAAATCACCAGGCGAAATGGGCGCCGATATCGCCGTCGGTTCATCGCAGCGCTTCGGCGTTCCGGTCGGCTACGGCGGCCCGCATGCGGCCTATATGGCTGTGAAAGACGCCATCAAGCGCTCCATGCCCGGCCGCCTGGTCGGCGTCTCCGTCGATGCTCGCGGCAACCGCGCCTATCGCCTGTCGCTGCAAACCCGCGAGCAGCATATCCGCCGCGAGAAGGCGACCTCGAACATCTGCACCGCCCAGGTGCTGCTCGCCGTCATGGCCTCGATGTATGCGGTCTTCCACGGTCCGGATGGCATCAAGGCGATCGCCCAGCAGGTGCACCAGAAAGCCGTGCTGATGGCCAAGGGCCTGGAAAAGCTCGGCTACAAGGTCGAGCCGGAAAGTTTCTTCGACACGATCACCGTCGATGTCGGCCATATGCAGGGTCTCATCCTGCGCGCCGCCGTCGCCGAAGGCGTCAATCTGCGCAAGGTCGGCGAAACCGGGATCGGCATGAGCCTCGACGAACGCACCCGACCTGCAACGCTCGAGGCAGTCTGGCGCGCCCTCGGCGGCAATTTCACCATTGCCGATTTCGAACCGTCCTACCGGCTGCCGAAGGACATGCTGCGCACCAGCGATTACCTCAGCCATCCGATCTTCCACATGAACCGCGCCGAAAGCGAGATGACGCGGTACATCCGCCGGCTCTCCGACCGCGATCTGGCGCTCGACCGCTCGATGATCCCGCTCGGCTCCTGCACGATGAAGCTGAATGCGACGGCGGAAATGCTGCCGATCACCTGGCCTGAATTTTCCGACATCCACCCCTTCGTGCCGGCAGATCAGGCGCTCGGCTATCGCGAAATGATCGACGACCTGATCGAAAAGCTCTGCGCCGTCACCGGCTACGATGCTTTCTCGATGCAGCCGAATTCCGGCGCTCAGGGCGAATATGCCGGCCTGCTGACGATCCGCAACTACCATATCGCCAACGGCGAGGGTCATCGCGACGTCTGCCTGATCCCGACCTCGGCCCATGGAACTAACCCGGCCTCGGCCCAGATGGTCGGCATGAAGGTCGTCGTCGTCAAGGTGCGGGAAAACGGCGACATCGATCTCGACGATTTCCGCGCCAAGGCTGCGGAACATGCGGCAAATCTCTCCTGCTGCATGATCACCTACCCCTCGACACATGGCGTCTTCGAGGAAACGGTCAAGGAGATTTGCGAACTGGTGCATGCCAATGGCGGCCAGGTCTATCTCGATGGCGCCAACATGAACGCCATGGTCGGCCTGTCCCGCCCTGGTGACATCGGCTCCGACGTTTCTCACCTGAACCTGCACAAAACCTTCTGCATCCCGCATGGCGGCGGCGGTCCCGGCATGGGCCCGATCGGCGTCAAGGCGCATCTGGCGCCCCACCTGCCCGGCCATCCCGAAACCGACGGACGCCCCGGCGCGGTCTCGGCCGCCGCCTTCGGCTCGGCCTCAATCCTGCCGATCTCCTGGAGCTACTGTCTGATGATGGGCGGCGAAGGCCTGACCCAGGCAACCAAGGTGGCGATCCTCAACGCCAACTACATCGCTACCCGGCTAAAGGGCGCCTATGACGTGCTCTACAAGTCAAAGAACGGCCGGGTCGCCCATGAATGCATCATCGACACCCGCCCGCTGGTCGACAGCGCCGGCGTCACCGTCGACGACGTCGCCAAGCGGCTGATCGACTGTGGCTTCCACGCGCCGACGATGAGCTGGCCGGTGGCTGGCACACTGATGATCGAGCCGACGGAAAGCGAGACCAAGGCCGAGCTCGACCGCTTCTGCGAGGCGATGCTGGCGATCCGCGAGGAAGCCCGCGCCATCGAAGACGGCCGCATGGACAGGACCGACAATCCGCTGAAGAACGCCCCGCACACGGTGGAAGACCTCGTCGGCGAATGGAACCGGCCCTACAGCCGGGAGCAGGCCTGCTTCCCACCCGGCGCCTTCCGCGTCGACAAATACTGGTCCCCGGTCAACCGCGTCGACAATGTCTACGGCGACCGCAACCTCATCTGCACCTGCCCGCCGGTGGAGAGTTATGCGGAGGCTGCGGAGTAGAATGCATTCGGCGAGCCCCTTCCACGAATTGGGAGGGGCTCAGCTTATGACGAGGCACAAGGGTCAAATTTAACCTTTCTTAGCAAGTCTCTGTTAGCAATTGAAAATGGGCGGTTTCTTTCAGCCGTCGACTTTTGTTTTGCGTGCAGGTTCTCATGCGTCCATCGGCTGTGCCAGCAATCCTCCTCGCCGCCCTGATCCTGTCGGGATGCGCCGCCAGTTCCGGCGCAGAAGATGTGCTCACCCCAGTGCCGTCGGCCGAAACGACCAATGCGATCACCAAGCCTGGTGGCCCAATCCCGGCTGCTGCCGTGGGTGAAGCTGCTCCGCAGGCCAGCGCGCCGCAAGAGGCGTTGAGCTGGACAGGGCAGGTTCCGGAGCCGCAGGCGCTCGTGCCCGCAGACAGGCCGGTCGGCATGCCGATGCCGACGGAACGGCCGGTGGCGATGCTGATGCCTGCCAACCCGGAAGCCGATCCCGATAACAGCACCAAATCGCCGACGCGCTCGCGAATTTACGGCCACCGCTTCCGTGATGCCAAGCCGATCAATTTCGGCAGAACTTCGCCGAGAAAGCTTGCCGTGCACGGCGTCGACGTGTCGCGCTGGCAAGGTGAGATCGACTGGGAGACGCTGCGGTCGCAGGGCGCCAACTTCGTCTACATCAAGGCGACCGACGGCGGTGATCACCTCGATCCGATGTTCAAGAAGAACTGGCGCCGTGCCAAGGAAGCCGGTCTGAAACACGGCGCCTATCACTTCTTCTACTGGTGCCGGACAGCCGGCGAACAGGCCGACTGGTTCATCCGCAATGTGCCGAGGGAAGCAAACGCCCTTCCGCCCGTGATCGACGTCGAATGGAACGGCGAATCGAGCTGCAAGCGGCGCATTTCCCCCGCCCGCGTCCGCGAAAAGATGCAGGTTTTCATGGACAAGCTGGAGCGCTATTACGGCCAGCGCCCGATCATCTACACGGCGCCGGATTTCTACCGCGACAATCTGAAGGGCCAGATGCTCGACTATCCCTTCTGGCTGCGCTCGGTCGCCGCTCATCCGTCCAAGGTCTATCCCGGCCGCAAATGGCTCTTCTGGCAATATTCCGGTTCCGGCCTCTCCGACGGCGTCGACGGCAAGATCGACCTCAACGTCTTCAACGGCAACGAAAGCGATTGGCACGACTGGGTAGCGGCGCGGTGACAGAGAGGTTTGGCTCGCACGATGTCGACCGAAAACCGCAAAATGCACTAGCGTTTGCCGATCGATGGGCTGAACACCATAAGGCTTAGGATCTCGAAAAGTACCTGTGCCCCAGCATGCGCGGTGTTGGTCGTTGCGTCATATTGCGGGGCAACCTCGACGACGTCGCCGCCCACCAGATTTATCCCTTTCAGCCCGCGTATCAGCTCGAGGACTTCACGAGTGGTCAATCCTCCGACCTCGGGAGTGCCTGTACCAGGTGCAAAACTCGGATCGAGGCTGTCTATGTCGAAGGAAAGATAGGTCGGGCCGTCGCCGACGATGGATTTTGCTTTGGCGACCACCGCAGCAATCCCCATACCGCTAATGTCTTCGGCATGGATCACGGTCATTCCCGACGCATAGGAGAATTCCCACAAATATTCCGCCGAACCACGGATGCCAATCTGGATTGTCCTCGTCGGATCGAGTGCGCCGTCCAACACAGCATTGCGGAACGGCCCGCCGTGATGAAACTTGGTTTGATCGAATGCGCCGCTTGTATCGCAATGGGCATCGATATGGATGAGCCCGACCGGCTGTTGCCGGCCGATGGCCTTCAAGATCGGATGGCTGATGGAGTGATCACCACCAACCGAAAGCGGCGCAACGCCGGCGTCGACGATCTGACCCACACGCTTTTCAATGTCGTCGTGGCTGAGTTCGAGCCGGTAGCGGCTTTGGAACGGCACGTCGCCTATGTCGGCCACCCGAAGATCAAAAACCGGCGCCGTGGCGAGAACGTGATTGTAGGGACCGATCCTTTCTATGGCGCGAAGCGCTCTCGGTCCGAAACGGGAGCCCGGGCGGTTGGTGACGCCGAGATCCATGGGTATCCCGGTGATCGCAACCTGCAGATTGCCGAAGTCCGGCTCATCGGCTGCGACCTGCATATAGGGTGCGCTGAGGAATGTTGGTACACCGGCGTATGGCGCCAGTCGCGTGCCGTTCTTGGAGATGATCTTCTCCGCCACTTTCCGAAACTTCTCATCGAATATCCCACCGCCATTGGCGTCCGCGAATTCTGCGCGCAACTGTTCGAGTCGCGTTTTGTCCCACACCATGCGCCTACGTCTCCGCTTCGGTTCCGTCTCAGCCGACAAAGGGGTTGAGAAGGCAATTGGTATCGTTGTAGCAATCGGTATCAAAGAGATATCGAAATGATCGCTGCAAAACCCAATTTACTTGTTTCCCGCCTCTCTGCCCCGCCCATTCCTTCCGTCATCGCCTGGAGCCGCGAATATAGAGGGAGCAAGGGGCCGCTCATCGATCTATCGCAAGCCGTGCCCGGCTATCCCGCCTCTCCGGAGATGCTTCGCCTGCTTGGCGAGGCGGCCGGACAACAGACGATGACCGGCTACGGTCCGATCGAAGGCGAGCCTTTGTTGCGCAAGGCCTATGCGGAACATATCGCCGCGCTTTACGGCGCCGACCTTTCCGCAGGCAATATCCACATCACCGCCGGCTGCAATCAGGCGTTCATGTGCGCGGCGATCGCCCTTGCTGGCGCTGGTGATACGGTGGCTCTCACCAATCCCTTCTATTTCAACCACGACACGACGCTGTCGATGCTGGGGATAGGACGTCGATTGGTTGAGTGCGATCCGGCCAGCGGTTTTCTGCCTGATCCTAGTTCGGCCGAGGCAGCACTTGCGGCCGGCGCCAAGGTGCTGGCAGTCGTCACACCTAACAATCCCACCGGCGCGGTGTATCCGCTGAGCCTGCTGCACGAGCTTTTTGTTCTTTGCCGGAAGTATGGTGCCTGGCTGATCCTTGATGAAACCTATCGCGATTTCCTTGACGAGGATTACGGCCGGCCGCACTCACTCCTGTCCGAGCCGGGTTGGGAGGACACGGTCGTTCTTCTTTACAGTTTTTCGAAATCCTTCTGCATCCCCGGCCACAGGCTGGGTGCCATCACGGCAGGACCCAAACTCGTCGCCGAGATCGCCAAAGTGATGGACAATATGCAGATTTGCGCCCCGCGCTCGGCTCAGATCGCGGTTGCATCGGCCATCCCGGCGCTTGCCGATTGGCGGGCCGGCAACCGGCTGGAAATCGAGCGCCGGGCGGATGCGCTAAAACAGGTCTTTTCCAACCTGGGTGATTGGCAGATAGGGGCGATCGGCGCCTATTTCGCCTTCGTCCGGCACCCCTTCCCCGACCGATCGTCTTCCGAGGTCACCGAAAGACTCGCCAGGGAATCGGGCATCGTCTGTTTGCCCGGGGCCTATTTCGGCGAGGGACAAGAGCATTACCTCAGACTTGCCTTTGCCAATGCGGATGTCGCCTCGATAGGACTATTGTCGGAGCGGCTCCGCTAAAACGTGGTGATCGACCTCCACAGGAAGTTCACGATAGCCACCGCCCCAATAGATGAGCGGGCCTATACCCTGTCGGACTTGGATGGCGCAGATATGTCCGATCAAAATGGCATGAGAATGATGGTGGAATGCCGTTTCGAGCTTGCAGTCCAGCACGGTAAGGGCGTTTTCGAGAACGGCCGCGCCGGTCCTGAGGCGATACCATTCCGCATTGCCGAAGCGTTCGATGCCCTTGCGTCCGTCGAAACCCGCAAAGGATTGCGCCACCTGCTGCTGGTCGGCAGCGAGCACATTCACACAGAAACAGCCGTACCGATGCAACACCGGCCATGAGGAAGATGCGCGGTTGACACTGACGATGACGGAGGGCACCTCCGCCGAAAATGAAGAGACCGAGGTTGCGGTGAAGCCGGTGCGGTCTTGTCCGTCGCCGACCGTGATCACGCTGACCGCACCGGCCAGATGACGCATCGAAAGCTTGAAGTCTGCTTCGCTGATCAAAGCCTCGGCACTCATCGGGCCGGCGTCTGCGTTTTGGTAAAACGGTTTGCCGGCACTGAGAGACCGAGGTTTTCGCGCAGGGTCCTGCCCTCGTATTCCTCGCGGAACAGGCCGCGGCGGCGAAGCTCGGGCAGGACAAGCCTCACGAAATCGTCGAGGCTGGAGGGCAAGGTCGGAAACATCAGGATAAAGCCATCGGCAGCGCGCGTCTGGAACCATTCCTCCATGAAGTCGGCGATCTGGGCCGGCGTGCCTGTGATGCCATTTCCGGTATGCTTCTCGGCATAGTGTCGGATGAGTTCGCCAACGGTATGGCCGCGTGTGACGAAATCGACCAGTTCGTCGAACAGGGCGCGTGAACCCTTCGGCGCCGCCGGCAGTCGATCCATCGGGAAAGGCTCATCGAGAGCGACGTCGCGCAGGTCGGCTTCCAGGAATTCCGACAGCATCAACCGGCCGACATCGGGATGCATCTTGTCGATCAGATAATCGACCTTCGCCTTTGCCTCGGCTTCCGTTTCACCAACGTTGAGGACGATGCCAGGCATGATCTTCAGGTCGTCGGCATCGCGGCCATAAGCCGGCATCCGACTCTTGACGTTTTCATAGAAGGCCCGGTTCCGCTCGATATTCGACGCCAGGCTGAAGACGATCTCGGCCGTGCGCGCCGCCATATCCATTCCGGGTTCCGAACCACCCGCTTGGGCGATGACGGGGCGGCCCTGGGGCGTTCGCGCAATGTTGAGAGGTCCGCGGACCTGGAAATGCCTGCCTTTGTGATTGAGCGTGTGGTGCTTGGTCTTGTCATAATACACACCGTTTTCACGGTCGAGAAGCAGAGCACCTTCCTCGAAGCTGTCCCAAAGGCCGAAGACGACATCGACGAATTCGTTGCCGCGCTCATAGCGTAGCGCATGCGGATCAAGTCCCTCGCGATTGAAGTTGTAGCCGGTTTCATCATGGTCGGAGGTGACGACGTTCCAGCAGACGCGCCCTTTGCTCAAATGGTCGATGGAGGCGAACAGGCGGGCGACATTGTATGGCTCGTAATAACTTGTCGACACCGTCGCAACGAGACCGAGATCGTTGGTCGTGACCGCCAGTGCTGACAGCAGCGAGAGGGGTTCGAAGCGATTCATCTTGGTCGGAATGCGGGCAAGTGCATTCGGATCACCGACGGCGGCAGCCGGAGAATCCGCCATGAACATGAAATCGAACTTGGCCGCTTCGGATCGTTTGGCGACATCGAGCAGATGGGCGAAGTCATTGGCGCCGCCGACATCGCTGGCCGGATGCAGCCACGAGGCCGGATGAAAGCCGAAAGTGTAGACGAAGGTCCCGAGTTTCATCTTGTCAGTTCGTGCCATCGAGCTCTCCCCTTATGCATGCTGCCGATTGAAGGTGGCTGCGCAAATTATCACCAGGCGCAAATTTTCATCAACATCGCGGCGCTAAGGTCCGTTTTAGTTTTTCTAAACGTTCACTTGGGTGCTGACGCCAAAGCTTGCTGACGGGAAATCGCGACGAGCCAGTCGCGGAATTCGCGCCCGCGCGGCTTTTGCAGTGCCGAGCGGTCCCAGGCGAGAAAGTAGCTTTCGCGCAGCGGAATACGCATGTCGACGGGAATGACGAGCGTCTGCGCCTCGAGCTCATCTGATATCATCGACATCTGTGCGAGGACGACGCCGCGCTTGTTGACGGCAGCATCGATCGCGCTGCTCGACAGAGTAAAGGAGCGGCCCGGCGTTGACGCCTCGGACGAGAGACCGGCCATAGCGGCAAACTCCGCCCAGCTTGGGTAAGGCGTGAAGTGCCTTTCCCACTCGACATGCAGAAGCGGTTGCTCGAAAAGATCCCGGGCCGCGTGCGCGCGATCCTGCATCAGCGACGGCGAGCAGACAGGCACGACCCAATCGCGAAACAGTTCCGTATAATGGTCGTGCTGCAGGACGTCCGATCCGTAGCTCACGCGGAAATCGACATCGTCGAAGCCGATCCGGGGCTCCTTGTCCCGTCCGATAATTCTCACTTGAACATCGGGGTGAAGGGCCTGCCAGTCGAAGATGCGCCTGCCGATCCATTTGTTGACGACGGAAGAAAGCGCGCTAAGGACCAGCGCCGTCTCGTTGCGTGCCTTTTCCAACAACTGCTGGGCCAGCGCAAATTGCTCAAATCCCTTCGAGATCTCCTGATGATAAAGCCGGCCCCAGGCGGTCAGCTCGACGGTTCGCCCGCTCCGCTCCAGAAGCGAAACTCCAAGAAAACTTTCGATCTTGTGGATTTGCTGGCTGATTGCCCCCGGCGAGACCTTGAGCTCCAGTGCCGCGGCCGTCACGCCGCCGCAACGCCCCACTGCTTCGAAGGCTTGCAGGCCCTTGAGCCGGATCGTCTTGAAGCGCTCATCGATCACTTGCGCAGCCTCCCGTGATTGGCGCCCATTCAATTCGCTGTCGGATGAAACGTCCCTGCGAACTGGAACCGGTCGCCTGGATGCGTAATCTCGACATATGTCACCGTCCGGCCGTTCTGCCAGGTCTGGCGGATTAGGCAAAGGCAGGCCTTACCCCTTTCGGTCTGCAAGATGCGCGCCGTCGCCGTATCGGCCGAGACGGCGCGGATGACGTGTTTGGCCTTGGACCAGGGAACTTCTGCAAGCAGCCATTTGCCGGGCGGGATCGAGGCGAAGCTCTCCTCGCGCGCCCGTGGGACAGCGTCGAGCATGATGATCCGCCGTTCGATGGCATTAGGTCTGCCATCCACGATATGCAGGCACTGAAGCCTCAGTATCTCTGCATCGGGAGCTTCCGACAGCTGTTGTGCCTCCGTCTCTCCAAGGCGTTCGATCTTACGGGTGAGAAGCTCGAAGCGGTGCTCGTGCCCGGCCAATTCCGCTTCGGTGCTGATATCCTGAATATCCATCACCGTGCGGTCGATCTGGGGCGATGCGACGAACGAACCGGTCTTGCGCCTTCTAACGATCATGCCGCGCTCGACCAACGCCGACAGTGCCTTGCTGACGGTCATGCGCGAACATTGATATTCCGCGACCAGTTCATGCTCGACGGGAATACGGTCGCCGGGCCGCCAATCGCCGCTGATGATTTTCGCCTCGATATCCATGAAAATACGCTGATAAATCGACACCAAGTCCACACCTCGTTCGGCGTCACGATCAAAGTGCCGGAGCGGTCGCGTCACACCGGCGAGATCGCCGCCACCCGGCACAAATTTTGCGTTCCTCGACTTTGACATTGACACTCTAGGCCAGCCTATATCTATTTGTATAGTCAAAAGCGGAGCATAAAAATCCGCGCATTGAAATTAAAACTCGGGAACCAAACTCCTCCGCCGGGGGAATAAAACTGGAGAGATGCTCATGAAAGCAAATTCACTGCTGAAGGGTCTGGTCGGCGCTGCGTTCCTGTTCGGAGCAGCCGTTTCCGCCCATGCGGCCGACACGCTGGCGTCTGTCAAGGCAGCCGGCACCCTCAAGGTTGGCACCGAAACGGCGTTCGCACCGTTTGACTATATCGATGCGGGTGAACATACAGGCTTGAACGTCGACCTTTTTGCCGAGATCGGCGAGGAACTTGGCGTCAAGATCGAGTGGGTGGCTCTTCCCTGGGACGGCGTCTTCCCCGCGCTCGAGGCCGGCAAATTCGATGTCGTCGCAGGTCCTGCAACGATTACCAAGAAGCGCATGGAGCGCTATCGGTTCACGCCGCCGATCGCAGAAGCGACGATTGCCATCCTCAAGAAGGCCGGCGACACGACGATCAGCAAGCCGGAAGACATTGCCGGCAAGACAATTGGTGTCGGCAAGGCAACTGCCCAGCTCGACCAGTTGAAGGAATTCTCCGACACACTGCCGACCAAGGTCGATGTGCGCGAATATCCTGCCTTCACTGAGACCTACGCCGATCTCGCAGCCGGCCGTATTGCCGGCGTCGCCAATTCGCTCCCGAACATCGCCTTTGTCGCCAGCCAGCGAAAGGGCACTTTCGAAGTCGTCCTGCCGCCTTTCGGAAAGAAGTCCTATTTCGGCTTTATCGGTCTCAAGGACGCCGATCATGCCCCGCTGATGGACGCGATCGATGCCGCGATGCTCAAGATAAAGGCAGACGGGCGTATGGCGGAGCTGCAAAAGAAGTGGTTCGGTGCGTCTTTCGACACGCCGGACGCTGTCAAGGACCCGGCATTCTGACCACTGCCGGTGAAATGCACGCGCCCCGCCATCGGTCGGGGCGCAATCTGCCGTGGGAACAGACGTCACGGCCGCAGCACGCAGGCAAGCACCACCCATGTCCACCAAACTTTTCGAACTTCTTCTGCAAGCTTCGATCTACACCGTGACGATTAGCATGGTTTCGATTCTGATCGGCTTTGCTATCGCGATCATTGTTTCCGCCATGCTCCTTTCGCGGCAACGGCTTTTCGTGTTGCCGGGGCAGATTTTCATCAGCTTCTTTCGCGGCGTGCCGCTGCTGGTGCAGTTGTTGCTGATCTATAACCTTCTGCCGGTGATCGGCATCAACGTGCCGAGTATCGTGGCGGCCATCGTTGGCCTTTCACTGTGCACTGCTGCCTATCAGGCTGAAAATCTACGTGGCGGGTTTGCGAGCGTTCCCTCGGGCCTCGTCGAGTCCGCCGAGATGGTCGGCCTCACTCCCATCCAGATCTTCCGCCGGATCAAGGCGCCGATCGCTCTGCGTTTGACCTTTCCGGCGCTCGTCAACGAAGCGATCCTTATTCTGAAGGCTTCCTCGCTGGTCTCCGTTGTCGGGATCGTCGAGCTGACGCGCATGGCCCAGGACCTTGCCGGCAGCACCTTTCTGCCGCTTGAAATCTTCGCTTCCGCCGGTCTGATCTACCTCGCCATCAATTGGATCGTAGCGCTTGCCGGCGGTCTGATCGAACGCTCCCTGCCGGGAGTACCGCGATGACGTTCGATATCAATGTGATTTTCAGCCATTTGCCGGAGATCGCCAGCGGTGCCTGCGTGACAATCGTCATCTGGATCGTCGCCGCTCTTGCCGCTGCCGTTCTGGGTTTCCTTGTCGCTGTCGCGCGGCGTTTTGGCGGGGTGATCCTGGACAGGGTGTTCGGCATTGTCATCGCAGTGCTGCGCGGCACGCCCTTCCTCATTCAGATATTCCTCGTCTACTACGGCGGCCCCTTCGTCGGATTGTCGCTCGATCCGATCCCAGCAGGCGTCGTCGGCCTGTCCATCTACGGCGCGGCCTATTTCAGCGAGATATTCCGCTCGGGCTTTGCCGCCGTCCCGAAGGGGCATATCGAAGCGGGTCTATGCGTTGGCCTGACACACACGCAGATCGTCAGGCGCATATTGCTGCCTGAGATGACCATGCTGGTGCTGCCGCCATCGCTCAACATGACGATCATCCTCATGAAGGAGACGGCCGTGTTGTCGATCATCACCGTGCCGGAACTGACGGCAACACTGAGCGCCATCGGATCGCAGCAATATGCTTTCGTCGAAGCGCTTTTTGTCCTCGCCCTCTTCTACTGGGGGCTGGTCGAAATCACCGGTTGGCTTGGCCGTCTCGCCGAAACGAAACTCACAAGATTCAGGTTTTTCCACATATGAGCGTACCCGCGATCGCAGTCAAAAATCTGGTCAAGACGTTTGGCGATTCCACCGTGCTGAACGGCATCGATCTTGATATTGCCCAGGGACAGGTTTCCTGCGTGATCGGTCCGTCGGGATCCGGCAAGAGCACGCTGCTGCGCTGCATGGCGTTTCTGGAAGAATCGACGAAGGGTACCATTGCCATCAATGGCGAGGTGCTCGGCTTTGCGGAAAATGCGAAGGGCGTAAGGGAGCGATTGCCGGCCGCCGCCAATCGCCGGATTCGCGCCCAGATCGGCATGGTTTTTCAGCAGTTCAATCTCTGGCCGCACATGACCGCGCTCGGCAACGTCAGCGAAGCGCTGAAGACGGTTCACAAGATCAACCGCAAGGACGCGGAGGAGCGGGCAATGGCCCAGCTCGCCAAGGTGGGTCTCGGGGGTCGGGCAAACCACTATCCGTCACAGCTTTCGGGAGGACAGCAGCAGCGTGTTGCCATCGCGCGGGCCCTGGCTCTCAACCCGAAGATCATGCTCTTTGACGAACCAACCTCATCACTCGATCCGGAACTGACCGGCGAAGTGCTCAACGTCATGCGCGATCTCGCTGCCGAAGGCATGACCATGGTCGTCGTTTCCCACGAGATCGGGTTTGCCGCAACCGTCGGCCAGCAGATCATCTTTCTCGATCACGGCAAGGTGCTGTTCACCGGTCCGCCGCAAGAGGTTTTCAAGCGACCTAGAAACCCCCGCCTCGAGCAGTTTCTTGATACCTATATCGACCGCGGAGCCTCGATGTTGCTGTGAAGCTCGTCCTACTTTATCCGTCTAAGCGTTTGGGTTCTGTACGTTATGCCCGTGATATCCCCTATATGGCTGCGCGTATGGCTGCGCGCCGTACCATTGCGAAGCAATCTGACGGCATTGTTGCGCACTCATAGGTTTTTGCTAACGCAACGCCTTCAGCATTCCCTAAATCCTAGCGGGTAAAAGACGATTATCCAGTTCTGGGGAAACAGCTGATGAGCATATCGGGTATTGCGGGCACTGCTCTTTCGGGCATGCGGGCACAGACGACGCGGATCAGCGCGATCGCCAGCAACGTCGCAAACAGCAGCGCGCCTGGTCATACCAGGCTGAACACCAACCTCACCTCCGCTGCATCAGGCGGCGTCGAGGCCATCGTCAGCCCGACGGCGTCGGATGTCGATCTGGCCACCGAACTCACTGACCTGATCGAAGCCGAGCAAAGCTACAAGGCGAACGCCGTGGTCTTCGAGACCGGCGCCGACATGTGGGAAATGCTGATGAGCATCAAGCGCGACTGAGCACGCCGATACCTGTAGACGATTGGCTGGCGCTGAATTTCCGTCAGTCTGAGTAAATGTCAGGAATGCACCGGCTCGCTCTGGCGCTGAGCGGCAAGGGCCGCGAGATCGGCGGGTTTCAATTCGACGGATTCGCCGCAACCGCAGGCCGATGTCTGGTTCGGGTTGGTGAAGGTGAAGCCGGAGCGCAGCGTCGTCTGCTCGAAGCCCATTTCGGTGCCGAGAAGATAGAGCACGGCTGATGGCTCGACCCAAACCCTGGCGCCGTCGCGCTCGATCAGATCGTCCTTGGCATTGGGTTCGGTCACCAAGTCGATGGTATATTCCATCCCGGCGCAGCCGCCCTTCTTGATGCCGACGCGAACACCCTTGGCCTCCGGCCCGGAATTTTCGACGATCGCCTTGACGCGGGCCGCAGCCCCGTCCGTCATGCTCATAATTGCAAAGCCCATCGGCTTCATCTCCTTCCGCAACCGGGGTCAAGATCCGGCGCTTCGTGAATCAAATGTAGTCGCCCGAGGTAAACGGATCAATACCGCGCGCGGTACTGCGTACTAGCGCAGTTCAGTACCAGCCGACGGCGACCTGCGCCTCCTCGGACATGCGGTCCGGCGTCCACGGCGGATCGAAGGTCATTGCGACCTCGACGCCCGACACGCCTTCGACGGCGCCAACAGCATTTTCGACCCAGCCCGGCATCTCGCCGGCAACCGGGCAGCCGGGCGCGGTCAAGGTCATCATGATCTTCACCATCCGGTCATCCTCGATGTCGATCTTGTAAATCAACCCGAGTTCAAAGATGTCGGCCGGAATTTCCGGATCGTAGACGGTCTTCAGCGCGCTGATGACGTCGTCGCTGAGCCGCGCCAGTTCATCTGCCGGAATGCTGGAATGCACGATGCCTTCGCGCACGTCGATCTTCTGTTCGCTTTCGTCCAGGCTCATCACGGACACTCCTCAAGCAAAGAACTTGCGCGCATATTCAAGCGCATCGGCCAGGGCATCGACCTCGGCGCGGGTATTGTACATGCCGAAGGATGCACGGCATGTGGAGGTGACGCCGAAACGTTTCAAGAGCGGCATGGCACAATGCGTGCCGGCCCGCACCGCAATACCCTGCCGGTCGATCACCATCGAGACGTCATGGGCATGGATGCCGGCAAGCTCGAAGGAAAAGATGCTGCCCTTGTCGGGCGCCGTTCCGAACACTCGCAGCGAATTGACCGATTTCAGCCGCTCGACCGCGTAAGCGGCAAGGTCGGCCTCATGGCGGGCGATCGCCTCACGGCCGACCTTCTCCATGTAGTCGAGCGCGTAACCGAGCCCGATCGCCTGCACGATCGGTGGGGTGCCGGCCTCGAAGCGATGTGGCGGATCATTATAAGTGACGGCGTCTTCGGCGACTTCGAAGATCATCTCGCCACCGCCCTGGAAGGGGCGCATTTGGGAAAGCCGGTCTTTCTTGCCGTAGAGCACCCCGATGCCCGATGGACCGTAGAGCTTGTGGCCGGTCATGACATACCAGTCGCAATCGATGTCCTGCACGTCGACCGGCAGATGCACGGCGCCCTGGCTGCCGTCGATCAGCACCGGAATGCCGCGCTCATGCGCGATCCGGCAGACTTCCTTGACGGGAACGATCGTGCCGAGTGCATTCGACATGTGGGTGATGGCGACGAGCTTGGTGCGCTCGGTCAGGCTCTTCTCGAAATCCTCTATGTGGAAGGCGCCTTCGTCGTCGACAGGCACCCAGACGAGCTTGGCGCCCTGCCGCTCGCGGATAAAGTGCCAGGGCACGATGTTGGAGTGGTGTTCCATGATCGTCAGGACGATCTCGTCGCCTTCGCCGATTTTGGGCATGCCCCAGCCATAGGCGACGGTGTTGATCGCTTCCGTCGAATTCTTGGTGAAGACGATATCGTTGACATCCGGCGCATTGAGGAAGCGGCGGACCTTCTCGCGCGATCCCTCATAGGCATCCGTTGCGGCATTGGAGAGATAATGCAGGCCGCGATGCACGTTGGCATATTCGTGGCTATAGGCGTGCGAGATGGCGTCGATCACCACCTGCGGCTTCTGCGCCGAGGCGCCGTTGTCGAGATAGACCAGCGGCTTGCCGTGGACCTTCTCCGCCAGGATTGGAAAATCCCGGCGGATGGCTTCGACGTCGTACTCAGTGGCCGGCACGATCTTGTCCATTGATATATCCGATCAGGCGTGCTTTTCGAGCCAGGCCGAAATCACGCCTTCCAGCGCCTCGACCAGGGCCTCGTCTTCCAGTTCCTCGACGATCTCGGCGACGAAGGCGTTGACCAGCATCGCCCGCGCCTTGTTCTCCGGAATGCCGCGCGCCATCATGTAATAGAGATGATTGGCGTCGATATCGGTGACCGTCGCGCCGTGGCCGCACTGGACGTCATCGGCGAAGATCTCAAGCTCGGGCTTGACCGAAAATTCGGCATCATCGGACATCAGCAGCGTGTTGCAGGCCATCTTGGCATCGGTCTTCTGCGCATCGGGCGCAACCCGGATCATGCCCTGAAAGACGCCCTTGGCGCGGTCGAAGACGACGTTGCGGATCACTTCGGTCGAGCCGGTATGCGGCACGTCGTGGCCGAGCACCATCGTGACGTCTGTATGGCTTTCTGCCCCGAGCAGGTTGATGCCGCGCAGCGTCAGATCGGCGCCCTCGCCCGTCACTTTGATGTGCAGTTCCTGGCGCACCAGCTTGCCGCCGGCGTTGATGACGAACAGCCGGAGCCTGGCGTTGGCGCCGAGATCGATGTGGATCTGGCCGAGATGCGTATCGTCGGCCCCCTGTTGCTGCAGGATGATCCAGGTCAGCTCGGCACCTTCGCCGACCGCGATGTCACTGACGTGGGATACAAGCGCGGCATCGCCGGTCACCGCAAGGTGACGTTCGATGACGGTCGCTTTAACGCCAGCGCCGAAGGTTACAGGAAGGCGCGTATGGGCCTGCCCGCCGGCATGGACGAACTGGATCTCGAGCGGAGCGTCAAGCTCGGTATCGGCAGGTACGTCGACGACATAACCGTCGCGCACGAAGCTGCCGTTGATGCGGCCGACCGCGTCGTCGCTGCCGAGCGCATCGAGCCCGTCTGCGGCGGAGCCGTCGAGCAGATGCTCGCTATAGGCGGAAACGCCAAGACCGTCGGCGGCAGCCTTCTGGTTGGCATGGCCCTGGATCACCGCCAGCACGGCGGAGCCGTCAACGAGCGGCTCAAGCGCGTTGGAACCGGCGTCACCGACCTGCGGCGGCAAGGTGCGCAGCAGGTTTTTCAGGTCGGTGTAATGCCAGGCTTCGATGCGGCGCGTCGGCAGGCCGGCCTTCTTCAGATCGTCGAGAAGCCGGTCGCGCAGCGCCGTCACCGCGCCATTGCCCGGCAGATCGCCGATCTGATGGTTGAAGGCCTCAATCAGCGCCGTTTCGGCCGCAGTCAGGCGGCTCGTCGTCTGCATGTTCATGGACGTCGTCCTTTCCACCCGAAATCAGGCCGCCGCGCCGATGATGTCGGCATAACCATTGGCTTCCAGCTCATGCGCCAATGTCTTGTCGCCCGATTTGATCACCTGGCCCTTGTAGAGCACGTGGACGGTATCCGGCACGATATAGTCGAGCAGGCGCTGGTAGTGGGTGATGACGACAACGGCGCGGTCCGGCGAACGCAGCGCGTTGACACCATCGGCAACGATCTTCAGCGCGTCGATATCGAGGCCGGAATCGGTTTCGTCGAGCACGCAGAGCTTCGGCTCGAGCAGTGCCATCTGCAGGATTTCGGCCCGCTTTTTCTCGCCGCCGGAGAAACCGACATTGAGCGGCCGCTTCAGCATCTCGGTGTTGATCTGCAGCTTGGCCGCAGCTTCCTTGACGCGGCGCATGAAATCCGGCGTCGTCAGCTCGTCCTCGCCGCGCGCCTTGCGCTGCTCGTTCATCGCCACCTTCAGGAACTGCATAGTGGCGACACCCGGAATCTCGACCGGATACTGAAAGGCGAGAAAGACGCCCTTGGCGGCGCGTTCGGCCGGATCGAGCTCGAGAATGCTCTCGCCATTGTAAAGAATGTCGCCCTCGGTGACTTCGTAATCGCTGCGGCCGGACAGCACATAGGAGAGCGTCGACTTGCCGGAGCCGTTCGGCCCCATGATCGCGGCAACTTCGCCGGCCTTTACCGTCAGGTTCAGGCCACGGATGATCTCGGTGCCGTCTTCGGCAATGCGGGCATGAAGGTTTCTGATTTCAAGCATCTTGTTTTTTTCCTATTCATAAAGCGGCTTCAAGGGCCGCCCAATTGACCGTCGCACCGGTCTCGATCCGTCATCCTCGGGCCTGTCCCGAGGATCTAAGCCTTCAATTATATTGCTCTAGTGCTCCGATGCGGCTGTCCGCTTACGTGCGCGGATCCTGGGGACAAGCCCGAGGATGAAGGAACCAGTGTTTAGCCCACGGAGCCTTCCAGCGAAATGCTGATCAGCTTCTGCGCCTCGACGGCGAATTCCATCGGCAGTTCCTGCAGGACTTCCTTGACGAAGCCGTTGACGATCAGTGCGATCGCCGCTTCTGTGGGGATGCCACGCTGCAGGCAGTAGAACAGCTGGTCCTCGGAGATCTTCGAAGTCGTCGCTTCGTGCTCGAACTGCGCCGTCGAGTTCTTCGCCTCGATATAGGGCACGGTATGGGCGCCGCATTTGTCGCCGATCAGCAGCGAATCGCACTGGGTGAAGTTGCGCGCATTCGACGCCTTGCGGTGGGCCGAGACCTGGCCGCGATAGGTGTTGTTGGACACACCGGCGGCGATGCCCTTGGAGACGATGCGGCTCGAGGTGTTCTTGCCGAGATGGATCATCTTGGTGCCGCTGTCGATCTGCTGATGGCCGTTGGACACGGCGATCGAGTAGAACTCGCCGCGGCTGTCGTCGCCGCGCAGGATGCAGGACGGATATTTCCAGGTGATGGCCGAACCGGTTTCGACCTGCGTCCAGGAGATCTTCGAACGGTCGCCGCGGCAATCGCCACGCTTGGTGACGAAGTTGTAGATGCCGCCCTTGCCTTCCTTGTCGCCCGGATACCAGTTCTGGACGGTGGAATATTTGATCTCGGCATCATCGAGCGCAACGAGTTCGACCACGGCGGCGTGCAGCTGGTTTTCGTCGCGCTGCGGCGCCGTGCAGCCTTCGAGATAGGAGACGTAGGCACCCTCTTCGGCGATGATCAGCGTGCGCTCGAACTGGCCGGTACCCTTCTCGTTGATGCGGAAATAGGTAGAAAGCTCCATCGGGCAGCGGACGCCCTTCGGCACGAAGACGAAGGAGCCGTCGGTGAAAACAGCCGAATTCAGCGTCGCGTAATAATTGTCCGAGGTCGGCACGACAGAACCGAGATATTTCCGGACGAGATCGGGATATTCGCGGATGGCTTCCGAGATCGACATGAAGATGACGCCGGCCTTCTTCAGCTCCGCCTTGAAGGTGGTGACGACCGAGACGCTGTCGAAGACGGCGTCGACGGCAATCTTCGGCTTCTCGACGCCAGCAAGAATCTCCTGTTCGCGCAGCGGAATGCCGAGCTTCTCATAGACCTTGAGCAGCTCCGGATCGACCTCATCCAGCGACTTCGGCCCGGGTGTGCTCTTCGGCGCGGCGTAATAATAGATGTCGTTGAAATCGATCTTCGGATAATCGACGCGGGCCCAGGTCGGCTCTTCCAGCGTCAGCCAGCGCCGATAGGCTTCCAGGCGCCATTCCAGCATCCACTCCGGCTCCTGCTTCTTGGCGGAGATGAAGCGGATGATGTCCTCGGACAGGCCTTTCGGCGCCTTGTCCATTTCGATGACGGTCTCGAAACCGTATTTGTACTGGTCGACATCGATCAGGCGCACCTGGTCGATCGTTTCCTGCACGGCAGCCATTTCATTCTCCAATCTCGCCGGATACAAGGTCCGGCAGCTTGTAGCGCTTGGGCAATTCTCTTGCCCTTGATGCCAGGCAATTCCTTGCCCTAGATGTAAGAGGCCAAAAGGGACTTTTCAGCCCGGTTGGCAAGCAGAAATTTGCGTTTCCGCAAGTTTATGACGCGGTCAGGCCGCCTCGCCCGCCAGTCTGCGCCGGCAGGCGATCTTCGCAAAAGCAGCAATCGCCCTGTCGATATCCTCGTCCGTCGTCGAAAAGCCGAGCGAGATGCGTAAGCCCCCCAGTTTGGCGTCACGTCCCATCGCCGTCAGCACATGGCTTTCGCCGAGCCGTCCGGACGAGCAGGCAGAGCCGGCCGAAAGCGCCACGCCTTCAAGATCGAAGGCGATCTGTCCGGTTTCCGCCTTCAGCCCCGGCAGGGTGAAGAAAATCGTATTGGTGACGCGCTCGCCGCCCGCGCCGTGGATCACCACATCGGCTGCTGCCCGACGCATGCCGGTTTCCAGCCGCTCGCGCAGCGCGCCGATTGCCGCATTGCGAGCCTCGAGTTCGTCGGCCGCAGCCTCCGCCGCCGCGCCGAAGCCGATCAGCGCCAGGGAATTCTGTGTCCCCGACCGGTGACCGCGCTCCTGCCCGCCGCCCTGGATCAACGGCCGTGGCATCAGCGCCTCGCCGCGCGCAATCAGCGCGCCGGCGCCCTTCGGCCCGCCGATCTTGTGTGAGGAAACGATCATGAAATCGGCGCCGATCTTGCCGATGTCGAGCCCGATGCGCCCCGCTGCCTGCACGGCATCTACGATGAAAAGCCCGCCATGGGCGTGAACGATCCTTGCTGCTGCCTCCACCGGCTGAACGATGCCCGTCTCGTTATTGACGAGCATGATGGCAACCATCGGCAGGCCGGCGCCCTTGTCATGGGCATCGAGCATCGTAGCGAGTGCATCCAAATCGACGATGCCGGCTTCGGTCACCGGGATCTCCGTCATCTTCTCCTTGGTGAAGCGGCCGCCTTCGCGCACTGCGGGATGTTCGATCGCCGAAAAATAAAGCTGGCCGAGCCCCAGCGGCGTGCGGCCCATGCGGAAATCCGGTGTCAGCACCAGATTGGCGGCCTCGGTCGCGCCGCTGGTAAAGATCACATTGCCAACGTCGGTGCCGACCAGAGCCGCCACTTTGCGACGCGCACATTCGATCGCAGCGCGGGCGGCGCGGCCTTCGCCATGAACGGAATTTGGATTGCCGAAAATGTCGATGGCGCGCATGATCGCCTCGCGTGCTGCAGGGTGCAGCGGCGCTGTGGCATTCCAGTCGAGATAAAGGCGTGGCGGCGCCATGATCTTCAGTCCTGCGCTTGACGAGCTTGCTTCAGCACCCGCGGTTCATTTTCCTTGAAATTTCCGCCGGGCTTGCCTTATGACACATTCACGATGCGTGGATCGCCATGCAAGTTTCGAATTGTTCTAAACTGCGTTTTAGAAAAGCTGACAACACTAGTCAAGTCATGTTGTCGTCCAACGCAGCGCGAACGCGAAATAAAACCCGGAGTACCAATGCCCGAAGTAATTTTCAACGGCCCAGCCGGCCGTCTTGAAGGCCGCTACCAGCCCTCCAAGGAAAAAAGCGCGCCCATCGCCCTGATCCTGCATCCGCATCCGCAGTTCGGCGGCACGATGAACAATCAGATCGTCTACCAGCTCTTCTACATGTTCCAGAAGCGCGGGTTCACGACGCTGCGCTTCAATTTCCGGGGCATCGGCCGCAGCCAGGGCGAATTCGACCACGGCGCCGGCGAACTGTCGGATGCCGCCTCCGCGCTTGACTGGGTGCAGAGCCTGCATCCCGATTCGAAGACCTGTTGGGTCGCCGGCTATTCCTTCGGCTCCTGGATCGGCATGCAGTTGTTGATGCGCCGGCCGGAGATAGAAGGGTTCATGTCGATCGCGCCGCAGCCGAATACTTACGATTTCTCCTTCCTGGCGCCCTGCCCCTCCTCTGGCCTGATCATCAACGGCGAGGCCGACAAGGTGGCGCCGGAAAAAGACGTAAATGGCCTTGTGGAGAAGCTGAAGACCCAGAAGGGCATCCTCATTACCCATCGCACCGTTTCCAACGCCAACCACTTCTTCAACGGCCAGGTGGAAACGCTGATGGGCGAATGCGAGGATTATCTCGACCGCCGCCTGAACGGCGAGTTGGTGCCGGAGCCGGCCGCCAAGCGGATTCGCTAACCTCATCTCACTCAAATTTATCCTATGCGGCACGGTCCAGGCCGCATGGGTCGATTGTGCCGGAACAGATCACCTACCGTGTTGCAATATATATTGCGGTGCGGTAGGGTCCTCGCGATCCTAACTAAAGCGAGGTCCGCAATGACCAAGTCGTTCGGGGAAGTCCTGGATAAGTATAGGGGTATCGGTCCGGGGTTCGACTTTCTTCGAATTGGACTCGCCTTTTCTATCGTACTGACCCATTCCTTTTTGCTGACAAGGAATGATGCCTTCATCAGAGGCTCGGTATTCTGGTTTACCGAATACGCTCTCGTTCCGATGTTTTTCGCCTTGAGCGGATTTCTGATCGCCGGCAGCGCCCAGCGCCTGAGCCTGCGGAATTTTCTGATCAATCGTGGCTTGCGCATCGTCCCCGCACTGGCCGTCGATATCGTCGTTTGTTCGCTGATCATCGGGCCGATCGTCACTATCGTCTATCACGCCGACTATTTTACCGATCCGCGGTTTTTCAAATACTTCCTGAATATCGTCGGCTGGATCCATTACGAGCTGCCTGGTGTTTTCCAGGACAATCCGAGCCAGCGTGTCAACGGCGCGCTCTGGACGGTTCCCTGGGAGATATTCTGCTACATCATCATGTCGTTGCTGATGGTCACCGCCATCGTGAAGACGCGCTATAAGCTGCTTGGCGTGACGATCGCCTATATCTTCATCGGCCTCGTCATTCAAAAGATGCCCTATCTGTTGCCTGGTTCAATCAAGCCGATCGCGCGCTTCCTGTTCATGAGCCGGGGCTCCCAGCTGATAACGGCGTTCATGATGGGCATCGTCGCCTTTCAGTTCAAAGCTCTCATTCCGCATTCCCGCTGGATCTTTGCCGCCGCCTGCCTGGTTTGCGTCATCGCCATTCTGACCCTGGACAGCCGCGCGGTCGAGTCGGTGATCAACCGGCCGATCGTCATCACCTCGCTGGTTTATATCACCGTCTTTATCGGCCTGTCGGAGGTGCCCATTCCCGCCTTTTTCAGGAAAGGCGATTATTCCTACGGCGTCTATCTCTACCATGATCCGTTCCTGCAGATCTGGATCAGCTCATTCCCGACGGTCTTTCTCTATCCGAAATATGGAGCCTTAGCGCTCTACCTCGTTGGCCTGCCCTCGGCTCTCGCCGTCGCGGTGCTGTCCTGGCACTTCATCGAAAAGCCGATCCTCGGCCTTCGCAAGAAGTTCTCCTTCATCGCCCAGGTCAGAGGCGTCGAGGATGGCAATCAGGCTGGGCGCGGATCCGGTGTCCGGCCAGTCGCCGTAAAAAGTTAGGGCCTTGCCGGCCGCCCGTCGGCGGTGAGTTCGAAAGCCAGCCCTGGCATTCCATCGATCCGGATCGGCCCGCGTTCGCGCATGCCGATCTTAGCGAGGACTCGCTGCGAGGCGGTGTTTTCGGGATGGGTAAAGGCGATGAAGCCCGATGCAAACTGCCGTTCGAAGAACCAGTCTGCCAGCGCGCTCGCAGCCTCAGTCGCAAGGCCCTTGCCCCACGCCTCCTCGCGGAAGGAATAGCCGAGTTCGAATTCTTCACTCCTGAACCGCGAAATACCGGCGCGGCCGATGAAGCTGCCATCTTCGCCGATGAGCTTATATTTGGTCGTGCCGTCGCGTGCCTGCTCCTCGAACCAGCCCCGCAGCCGCTCCTCGGCCTTCTCAAGGCTCCACGGCGCATTGCCGGAGAGATACCGGGTCGTCGCCATCGTCGAATGCAACTGCTGCACCAGGGCCGCATCGCCTTCGTCCCACATGACGAAGGCCAGTCGCGGCGTCTTCAGGATGCCACGCTCGCTTGTCATGGCGTTGCCAACACCCCGCCGGTGACGGGAGCGCCGACGCCCGTCGTGCCGGGAAACGTCAATGGCAATCCGTCCAGCGAGCGAACGGCGAGATATGCCCAGGCCTCGGCCTCCATCGCATCGCCGTCAAAACCTGCCTCTTCGGCGGTCAACACATTCGATCCCAGCCCTTCGGCCATGACCGAAAACTCGGCAATGAGAGTGCCGTTCAGCCGTCCGCCGCCGCAGACGATGTAGGTCGACGGGGTCTCGGGCAGAAAACCGGTGGATTGGATAATCGAGGCGGCAGCGACATGCGCCAGCGTCCGGGCGCCGTCCTCAAGGCTTGCCTCGCCGGCCCGAAGCGGCGCGAAATCGCCGCGGTCAAGCGAGCGGCGGACGTTGCCGCGGAAGAATGGGCTTGCGAGATATCGATCTGCGAGAGCGGCCACGACCTTGCCGCGTCCGGCGATCTCGCCGCCGGGATCATAAGCTTGGCCGGTCTGCATCTCCACCCATTGGTCGATCAGCGTGTTGCCCGGCCCGCTGTCGAAGGCCGATATCCGCCCGTCCGTGCCAATGAAGGTCAGATTCGAGATGCCGCCGATATTGATGAAGCAGACCGCCTGTCCCGCCTGCTGAAATTTTCCCGCAAGCGCTGCGTGATACACAGGCACCAGCGGCGCGCCCTGCCCGCCATGCACCATATCGTTGGCGCGCATATCGTAGACCACCGATAGACCGGTGGTCTGGGCAAGTTGCTGCCCGTCGCCGATCTGGATCGTCAGCCCCTCGTCGGGCCGGTGAAGCACCGTCTGGCCATGGAAGCCGAGAACATCGACGGCATTGGCAGAGATCCCGAAGCGCTCCAGGAATGCCATAACGGCAATTGCATGCCGTTGGGTTAACTCCAGCTCGATGTCGCGAAGTTCGGCGGGGCGGCCGTTCCTGTCGGTCAGCGGCCGCGCCAGTTCCAACGCCCGTTTGAGCCGCTGACGGAAATCGGCCTCATAGGGTACGCCCAGGAACGGCCCGCGTTCGATAAAGCCGCGGCCGTCGGTCCTGAGCAACGCGACGTCGATTCCATCCATCGACGTGCCGCTCATCAGGCCGATCGCGGTTCTGACGACATCCATGAGGCTTGCCTCCCATGCGATTCCCGGATGCACTTTTATAAAAACAGTGCTAAACGCGCCGCGACAGATCAACAACAACGAACTTGCGTGAGCCCCGCCGGTCAAGCGCAGACACGAAGAGACGAACGCCATGTCCGAGTTCAAGTCCGATTTCCTCCGCACGCTGAAAGAGCGCGGCTTCATTCATCAGGTCTCCGATGAACGTGGCCTCGACGATCTGTTCGCCAAGGAAACCGTGACGGCCTATATCGGCTATGACCCGACGGCATCCAGCCTGCACGTCGGCCATCTCACGCAGATCATGATGCTGCATTGGCTGCAGGCGACGGGCCATCGCCCGATTTCACTGATGGGCGGCGGCACCGGCATGGTCGGTGATCCCTCCTTCAAGGAGGAGGCACGCAAGCTGATGACGATCGAGACGATCGAGCAGAATATTGCCTCGATCAAGAACTGCTTCTCAAATTATCTCGATTACGACAAGCCCGGCAACGCCGCGCTGATGATCAACAACGCCGAATGGCTGCGCTCCTTGAATTACCTGGAGTTCCTGCGCGATGTCGGCCGCCATTTCTCGGTCAACCGCATGCTGTCCTTCGACAGCGTGAAGACGCGCCTTGACCGCGAACAGTCGTTGTCGTTCCTGGAATTCAACTACATGATCCTCCAGGCCTACGACTTCGTCGAGCTAGCCACGCGTTACGATTGCCGCCTGCAGATGGGCGGTTCGGACCAGTGGGGTAATATCGTCAACGGCATCGACCTTGGTCATCGCATGGGGACGCCGCAGCTTTACGCCCTGACCTCGCCGCTGCTGACGACGTCATCCGGCGCCAAAATGGGCAAGTCGGCGTCCGGCGCGGTCTGGCTGAATGCGGACCTGCTCCCGGTCTATGACTTCTGGCAATATTGGCGCAATACCGAGGATGCCGATGTGCCGCGTTTCCTGAAGCTCTTCACGACGCTGCCGATGGACGAAATCGCCCGACTTTCGGCGCTCGGCGGTTCGGAGATCAACGAGGTCAAGAAGATCCTTGCGACTGAAGTCACGGCGATCCTGCACGGCCGCGAGGCTGCCGAGCAGGCCGCCGAAACGGCGCGCAAGACCTTCGAGGAAGGCGGCCTCTCCGACAACCTGCCGTCTGTCGAGGTTCCCGCATCCGAACTCGACGCCGGCATCGGCCTGCTGTCGCTGATCGTTCGTGCCGGCCTGGCCGGCTCGAATGGCGAAGCTCGCCGGCACGTCCAGGGCGGCGCGGTGCGCATCAACGATCAGGCGGTCAGCGACGAGCGCATGTTGATCGGCAGCGGCGAGATCACCGCCGATGGCGTCATCAAGCTCTCGCTCGGCAAAAAGAAGCACATCCTGATCCGCCGCGCGGCGTAAGCGGCTTCAAGTGCGAACGGATATCAAAGCCGGCGCCCGCGCCGGCTTTTTCTTTGCCCGACTCCTGAGTTGGCGCAACCCTCACTCAACCCCGGGTCGAGATGTCGCGTCCGTTCGTTCGGCCTCGCGGAAGACATAGGGTGGCGGATCGACATCTGGGGCGCGCGTCACGCGTGACCACCAACTGATGGAGAAGGTCGGCGGTGTCACCGTCGCATCGAGAGGAACCGTCAGCACGTGGGCGGAACGGATGAGCTCCGGCGGCCTCAACCGCCCGCTCTTTTCTGCGGAATATGAAGCAGCGCCGCCAGCGGCAACGGCAATCATTGCGACCGGTATGAAAGAGACTGTCCAAGCACAGTGCATGGCATCCTCCGACATTGCCCCGGCGGCTATTCGCGGGCCGGGACCCACATTACATCAGAGTTCCCTAAAATAAGCAAAGCATGAATGTCCGCCTTTGTGAGGACAGGTCGGCACCAGCCAGCAGGGCGCTCAACAATCGCCACCTGTCGGAACCTTTTCCGCCCGCCGGGATTTGCGACCAGATTGGATTGGAGCGCCTATGATCAACGACCTCTGGTATAAGAACGCCGTCATCTACTGCCTGTCCGTCGAAACCTTCATGGATGCGAACGGTGACGGCGTCGGTGATTTTCAGGGGCTGATGCGGCGTCTCGATTATCTCTCCGGCCTTGGCGTGACGGCGATCTGGCTGATGCCGTTCCAGGCGTCGCCCGGCCGCGACGATGGTTATGACGTTTCCGATTATTACAATGTCGACCCGCGTTACGGCTCGCTTGGCGATTTCGTCGAATTCACTCACGGCGCCAAGCAGCGCGGGATCCGCGTGCTGATCGATCTGGTGATCAATCATACCTCCAAGGACCATCCCTGGTTTCAGGACGCCAGGCGCGATCCGCAGTCACGCTACCGCGACTGGTACGTCTGGTCAGATAAAAAACCTGCGAATGCCGATCAGGGAATGGTCTTCCCCGGCGTCCAGAAGAGCACCTGGACCCATGACGACGCGGCCAAGGCCTATTATTTCCACCGCTTCTACGATCACCAGCCCGATCTCAACACCTCCAACCCGGAAGTGCAGGCGGAGATCCTCAAGATCATGGGTTTCTGGATCCAGCTCGGCGTGTCCGGCTTCCGGATGGATGCGGCCCCCTTCATCATCGCGACGAAAGGTGCCGATGTCACCAAGCCTGTCGAGCAGTTCGACATGTTGAGAAAGTTTCGCGAATTTCTGCAGTGGCGCCTCGGCGATTCTATAATCCTCGCGGAGGCCAACATCCTGCCGAAGGATAATTTCGAATATTTCGGCGACGATGGCGACCGCATGCAGATGATGTTCAACTTCCAGGTCAATCAGGCATTGTTTTATGCTTTCGCCAATGCCGATACGCGGCCGCTCAAAAAGGCGATGGAGGCGACGAAACCGCGACCGGCAACCGCGCAGTGGGGCCTGTTTCTCCGCAACCATGATGAACTTGACCTCGGCCGGCTGTCGGAAAAGCAGCGCGACGCGGTCTTCGCTGCTTTTGGCCCCGAAAAGGATATGCAGCTTTACAACAGGGGCATCCGCCGGCGCCTGGCGCCGATGCTCGGCGGCGACCGCCGCAAGATCGAGATGGCCTATAGCCTGCTGTTCTCGCTGCCCGGAACCCCCGTCATCCGCTACGGCGACGAGATCGGCATGGGCGACGATCTAGACCTGCCGGAACGTGACTGCGCCCGCACGCCGATGCAGTGGTCGACGGAACCGGAAGGCGGTTTCACCAAAAGCAGAAAGCCCGTCTCGCCCGTCATCAAGGATGGACCCTACGGCTTCCAGCACGTCAATGTCGCCGAACAGCGGCGCGACCCGAACTCCTTGCTGAACTGGACCGAGCGGATGATCCGGATGCGCAAGGAAGCACCGGAGATCGGCTGGGGCGATTTTTCCGTGGTCGACACCGGCGACGACGGCGTGCTGGCGCTTCGTTACGACTGGCGAGGCAACTCCGTGTTGATCCTGCACAATCTGCATGCGCAGCCGGCAGAGGTGACCTTCGATCCGGATATAGGTGAAGACGGCCGACAGCTGATCGATATTGCCGACGGCGCGAGCAGCGAGGCGGACGAGAAAGGCTTACATTCCGTGGTGCTCGATGCCTATGGCTATCGCTGGTATCGCGTCGGCGGCCTCGACTACCTCCTCAGGCGTAAGGAAATTTAGTCCCGGGTGCCGCCTCGCCAACCTTACTGGAATTCGAAGATCTGCCGGAAAACACCCGGCGCGATGATTGACAGCGGATTGATCTGCAGGTTCGGCTTGTCGAAATTGCCCGTGAGTTTGAAGGTAATGCCGATCAGGCCGCGGTCACTGCCGTTTCCGAGGATGACGCCGATCAGCGGTAGCTCGGCAAAGAGCCGATTGAGGCCATAGGCTGGCATGAAGGTGCCGGTCATGTCCATATTGCCCTTGCGGTCGCGCACGACGCCCTGGAATGTCGCGCCGATCTGGTCGCCGCGTAGCACGCCGTTCTCGATGCCGACCATGCCACCCCGCGAGACAACGCGGGCAAAGCCCCGCTGAAAACGCTGCGACGAGGTATCGATGTCGCGCTTGACCGCTTCGTTCAGGCTGCGCTGCTCGTTTCCGACGGGCGTCGAGACGATCGAGCGCAGCCGTTGTTCGTTGACGATCGAAAAACGGCGCACGTCGAGCGAGCCGTCCCAGCCGCCCTGTGGCGAAAGTCGGATTGCCAGATTGAGCAGCCCGCCCTGCATATGCTGGTAGAGATCGGCGAAACGCGATACCGCACCGGCATCGCCACTGGTGACGTTGATGACGCCGCCGTCCTTCATTTGGCTGACCACGGCCTCGCCACTGTCGGTCACGGCGGAAAAGTTCAGCGTCTGCAGCTTGTCGCCGCGCAGTGACACCTGCGCCTGGAAATTGCCGATCTTCTCGTCGTTGAAGCCGATGACGTTTTTCAGCCTGGCGCGCACCGATACGCCGGTGTCGCCGGCATCCCCGTCATCATCGTCACCGCCCGAGCCCGATTTCAACCGCGCGATAACTGGCCGCGCATCGGCGCTGTCGCCGGAGACCGAAACGTCGAAATTGCCCTTGCTGCGCTTCACCGACAGGGCGAAATCGTCGAGCGAGGAGAGCTTGACGCTGTCGAAATCGGCCGAGATCAACCCGCCTTTCCCGATGTTCATCGATCCGATGGCGCCGAAACCGTCGCCCTTCAGCCGGAAATTCTTGATCTCGGTATTGTCGGCTGGACCGGATGTTTCGAATTCGGCCGTCGCGGCAATGCCGCTGCCCTTTGACCAGCCGATCCATGGCAGGTCGAGTTGCGACCTGGTGAGGTCGAGCTGGACGTCCTGCCGGTCGTCGTCGATGCGCGTCAGCACCATCTTGACGCTGCCGCCGACGATGCCGGAAAGGCCGGGGATCAGTTTGTTGCGCTGGTCTTCCGAAAGCGTCGCGGTGATTACCCGCTGCCGTTTGGCGCTGTCGGATGCCTCGACCGGTTCGGCAAGATCGATATCGGCCGGGACGCCGTCGATCTGGGCCTTGGCGTCGAGGGTGATCTGTTTCGGATTGCCGTTCAGCGTCCCATCGAGATTGCTGATCGTCCGACCGGAAAACGGCTTGGCAAGATCGATATCGGTCAGCTTCATTTCCGCCGTCCATTCGGCCGGCGGCGGGTTCTGCGAGGAGAGCAGGCCGAAATGCGCCTTCACATGCGCGTCGATCCGCCCCTTGAGATCGTCGGGCGTAAAACCGGCGCGCTGCAGCACCCGGATCGGCCGGTAGGTCAGAAGCTCGCCGACCGCGTCCGCTGAACCCGAGATCGCTAGATCGATATCGGCCATCAGCGGCTTGTCGTAGGTGGCGGGTAAGATGAATGTACCTTGCCCGAGACCGACAGACCGGCCGGAGGGGAAAAACGACGTGCCGCTCTTGATCGCGATCGTCGCAGCCGGGCCGATAAGGTCGAAATGGGCCGCCATGTCGCGAACTGGCGGAATGTCGCCGGCGATGTTCATCCGCGCATCCGCGACGTCGAAGCCGATGCGGATCTGGTTGGCGTCGAGTTTCAGGCCCTTGCCGCCGGCGGCCTCGTCGAGCCTGCCGAAGGGAATGAAGACGGAGATCGAGGCGTTGGTGACGGTGCCACCGAAGAGGTTGCCATGTACCCAGGTGCGCACCTTGGGCGCCATCCAGAACGGCCAGAGCTGCTTGATCGCCGTCGTCTGCAGTTGTGCCGACTGGCCGGCAAAACTGATCTCCGGCGATTTGCCCCCAAGCTTGACGTGCAGTGCCCCGTATAGCGCGCCGAGCGGGCTGGAGACGGTCATGTTGGGAAAGAGGAATTCCCGCCCGGCCACCAAGTAACGCCCGGTCGCCTGGATATCGAAGGAGAGCGGCTGCTCGCCGGAGCCGCCGGGAGCTGCCGTGCCGCCGCTGACCAGCAGGTCGATGCCGAAGCCCTTGCCGGCCTGCGGATCGAGCTTGTCGAGATCGATCAGCGCGCCGTTGATCGGAACCGTGGTCGCGCCGAACCGGGCGTTCGACCGGGCGATTTCGAGGGTCTGCTTGGTGAAATCATAAACGAGGTTGATCTGGCCGCCCGACAGTTCCTGCGGATCGCCGTCCGCATAAATCAGGCCAGGATCGATGTCGACGGTTGCCGCCAGCGCCGGCTGCTCGCCATCACGCCCCCTGGTGGCCGATACCGTCAGGTCGGCAAAGGCGTTGAGCCCCTGCCGGATCACGCCCTGATCGTTGCGTTTTAGAGCAAAGGGCGTGAGGTCGGCATGTTTGAGCGTCGCCACCACCTTAGACACATGGCCGGCTTCCTTCTCGGCCAGCACGTCGAGCTCGGCCACCTCGCCGTTGAGCGCCACCTCGCCGGTCAACTGCAGCGAGGATGGGCCGGCATGAGCAAAGACGAGATTGTCGACGACCAGCGACAGCGGGCCGTTGGCGGTGTCGGCAAGCTTGATGTCGATGCCGGAGATGCGCACGGAATTCGTCGAGCCGCGCGTGACGATGCTGTCGAACATGTCGAACTGCGAGAAGATCTTCTCCATCGCCGCCGGCATGGCGTCGATGCGCAGATCGTCGAGCAGAACCGGATTGCCGGCGGGCAGCAGCGCGGTATCGAGCGCGATATCCTCGGCTTCGATATCGGTGACGGCGATGCGGCCGCGGAAAAGCTGCAGCGGATCGAGCCCGAGGCGCACCGAGCCCGTCGTCGACAGGTGCTGGCCGCTCTGCTCATCGATCATGTTGACGTCGCGCGCTTCCAGCGCCAGCCGGAAATCAGAGGTGAAGCGAATGACGGTGGAGCCCACTTCGGCGCGATAGCGAGGTCCGGCCACGCTGTTCAACGCTGCCTGCGCCTGCTGCGACAGTGGCCTGTCGAACATTCCGCTCTCGACGGTGAAGACGAGCGCGGCGAGAACAAGCAGAATCACGCCCAGAAAACCTGCGGTCAGCTTTGCCGTACGCCGCGCCGGCGAGCGCGGCGGCGGGCAATGGACGATGATCGGATCCTCGGCCTGGGCGGACGGCAAGCGGTCCAGCGCAACGATATCCTTCTTGCGAAACGTGACCTTTTCGCCGCGGATGGCTGACATGCGCCTTCGGGCTCTCCCTTAAATGAAGAAATGAACCCGGCAATGCTGGACGGGTTTCCATCCACTATATAATTCGGGGAGAGAAAGTGTCATCCACAAACCCGGCAAAAGAAAGGTTTTCCCAATGGCGGTTCCCGGCATCGGCGCCACGGCTCCTGATTTCAACCTCCCCCGCGACGGCGGCGGCCGCGTTTCGCTCGCCGAATTCCACGGCCGGGCGCTCGTGCTGTTCTTTTATCCCAAGGACGACACGACAGGCTGCACCGCCGAATCCTTGGCTTTCACAGCGCTCGCAAGCGAGTTTGAAGCGGCGGGTGCGGTCGTCATCGGCATGTCGCCCGATTCGGCTGCCTGCCATGACAAGTTCATCAGGAAGCACCGTCTTTCGGTGGCGCTCGCCTCGGACGAGGAAAAGACGACGCTGCAGGCTTACGGCGTCTGGAAGGAAAAGAGCATGTACGGCCGCAACTTCATGGGCGTCGAGCGCACCACTTTCCTGATCCGCCAGGACGGCACGATCGCCACCATCTGGCAGAAGGTGAAGGTGCAGGGCCATGCCGAAACCGTGCTCGAGGCCGTGCGGAATCTGGCAGCGTGAGCGGGGACCTGGCGATAACCTCGCTGCGCGGCGGCGCCATCGATGCGATCTGCTCCGCCGATCTCGACCGCAAGACGGCGCTTGCGCAGGAAAGCGCTACCCGCTGGTTTGAACGCCGGGTGTCCTTGCGCTCGCCGCTCGATGCCGCGCTGCCGGAGCGGCCCGGCCGTCCCGACAGCCCGGTGCTGACGCCACCGACACAGGTGGAAAAACGATCGCTGCATACGCTGAAAGGCCGGATCGCCCTGCTCCACGCCATCGCCCATATCGAGCTCAATGCCGTCGATCTGGCGCTGGATATCGTCGCGCGATTCGCCACCGAACAGGTGCCGAATTCGTTTTTCGACGGCTGGATGCAGGTTGCTTTCGAGGAGGCCAAGCATTTCCGCATGGTGCGCGCCCGCCTTAACGATCTCGGCGCCGATTACGGCGATCTTCCTGCCCATGACGGGCTGTGGCAGGCGGCCCATTCGACGCGCAACGACCTGACGGCAAGGCTCGCCGTCGTGCCGCTGATTCTCGAAGCCCGCGGCCTCGACGTCACGCCGTCGCTGCAAGCCAAGATGCGCCAGACCGGCGATCTCGAAAGTGCCGCCGTCCTCGACGTCATCTACAACGACGAGAAAGGCCATGTCGCCGTCGGCGCCAAATGGTTCCGCTTCCTCTGCGCCCGGGAGAAGCGCGACCCGGCAAAAGCCTTTCAGGAGCTGGTGCGCGCCAATTTCCGCGGGCCGCTGAAGCCGCCCTTCAATGATCTCGCCCGCGCCGAGGCCGGGTTGACGCCATCTTTCTACCGCTCGCTCGCATCGATCAGTCACGCTTGAAATAGCTGGTATTTCTGACGCGCATAGCGATAAGGAAAGCATTCGTTAACCATAAACGTGTCTAATTTTCCGAAAGAGGCGTAGCGCATCAATCGGGAGAGCCTGCGTGAACAGCGGACATCAGCACCGGGTATTCGGCAGGCGAGCGCAGGAACATATCCTGATCCTGGCAAGCGGCGACAAGGTCCGCCACATGACGGTCCGGCCTTGGATGGCCGCGCTTGCCTTCTGCTTCGTCGGCGTCTTCTCGATCGGCTATCTCCTCGCCACCTCCTACCTCGTGCTGCGCGACGACCTGATCGGCGCCACCATGGCGCGGCAAGCCCGCATGCAGCACGATTATGAAGACCGCATCGCAGCCCTCCGCGCCCAGGTCGATCGCATCACGTCGCGTCAGCTCCTAGACCAGCAGGTGGTCGAGGACAAAGTCGACAAGCTGATGGAGCAGCAGATGGCGCTGACCTCGCGCCACGGTAAGCTCGACAATCTGCTCGACCGGGCCGAAAGCTCGGGTCTGACGGAAAAGGACGGCGCCCCGCCTGCCTCGTCTTCACCCGTTCAGTCCTATGCCCCCGACATCAAGGATAAGCGCGCTTCATTGACCGGTGGCGGCATCGAGGCGATCGAGAAACAGCTGGCGAGCGGTGCGCCTGCTGATGCTACACCCGACAATACGACGCTTGCCTATGTGCCCTCGGCCGAAACGGTCGGCGACCGCGCCGACCGCATCTTCTCCAACGTGACGCTGTCGCTGAAGGGGGTCGAACAGGATCAGCGCAACCGCGTCGAGCAACTGACGAGCGACGCCGGCAATGCCGCCAATGCCATCGGCAATGTGCTGACCCGATTCAAAATTCCAGTGCCTGAGGAAGTTGCGGCGAGACAGGACGACGATGCCGTCGGCGGCCCCTATGTCGAACCTGAAAGCAACGACGATTTCAACAATTCGCTGGCAGCGCTCGACGGCGCACTGACCCGGCTTGAGGCCGTGCGCAGCACCGCCGAATCCCTGCCCTTCCGCAACCCCGCCATCGGCAAGGACGTGACCAGCCCCTTCGGCAATCGCCGCGACCCTTTCCTCGGCCGCCTCGCGCTGCATTCCGGCATCGATTTCCGCTTCTCGCCGGGTGAAAAGATCCGCCCGTCGGCGCCTGGCAAGGTCATTTCCGCCGGCTGGACCGGCGGTTACGGCAACATGGTCGAAGTCGATCACGGCAACGGCATCTCCACCCGCTATGGCCATATGTCCCAGGTCTTGGTCAAGGTCGGCGACACGGTCGGCCGCAGCAACGTTATCGGCCTTGCCGGCAGCACCGGCCGCTCGACGGGCACGCACCTGCACTATGAAGTGCGCCAGGACGGGCACGCGGTCGATCCAGTATATTTCATGAATGCCGGCCTTAAACTCGCCACCTATATCAAGTAACAGCCGTCAGGTAACCATCGCTTCACTCTGTACAGGGTGGGGCCTCTCTATTTCTTGACTTGCCGGCCATTCGGGGCTATGTCGCGCTGCATTGCGGCATGCAATCCCGCCGACTCGTTCAGAGCTCGGCCGAACCGGAACGGAAACAGTTTTCCCTTTGACGACATTCGCTGACCTTGGCTTGAGCCAAAAAGTGCTATCCGCCGTTACCGACGCGGGCTACACGATACCCACGCCTATTCAGGCGGGAGCCATTCCGTTTGCGCTGGAGCGTCGCGATATTTGTGGCATCGCGCAGACCGGCACCGGCAAGACGGCATCCTTCGTTCTGCCGATGCTGTCGCTTCTCGAAAAGGGCCGGGCCCGCGCCCGCATGCCGCGCACGCTGATTCTCGAGCCGACGCGTGAACTCGCCGCCCAGGTCGCCGAAAATTTCGAAAAATACGGCAAGAACCACCGTCTCAACGTCGCCCTTCTGATCGGCGGCGTTTCCTTTGAAGACCAGGATCGCAAGCTTGAACGCGGCGCTGACGTGCTGATCTGCACGCCCGGCCGCCTGCTCGACCATTTCGAGCGCGGCAAGCTGTTGATGAGCGGCGTCGAGATCCTCGTCATCGACGAGGCCGACCGCATGCTCGACATGGGTTTCATTCCCGATATCGAGCGCATCGCCAAGATGATCCCGTTCACCCGCCAGACGCTGTTCTTCTCGGCCACCATGCCGCCGGAAATCCAGAAGCTCGCCGACCGCTTCCTGCAAAATCCCGAGCGCATCGAAGTGGCAAAGCCCGCCTCGGCCGCAAAGACCGTGACGCAGCGCTTCGTCGCCTCGCACAGCAAGGACTACGAGAAGCGCGCGGTGCTGCGTGAACTCGTCCGCGCCCAGACCGAACTCAAGAACGCCATCATCTTCTGCAACCGCAAGAAGGATGTTGCCGATCTCTTTCGGTCGCTGGAGCGCCACGGCTTTTCCGTCGGCGCCCTGCATGGCGACATGGATCAGCGCTCCCGGACGATGACGCTGCAGAGCTTCCGTGACGGCAATCTCCAGCTGCTGGTTGCCTCGGATGTCGCCGCCCGCGGCCTCGACATCCCAGATGTCAGCCACGTCTTCAATTTCGACGTGCCGATCCATTCCGAGGATTACGTCCACCGCATCGGCCGCACCGGCCGCGCCGGCCGTTCGGGTGCAGCCTTCACGCTTGTCACCAAGCGCGACAGCAAATTCGTCGATGCAATCGAAAAGCTGATCGGCGAAAAGGTCGAATGGCTGAACGGCGATGTGAACTCCCTGCCCCCGGCAGAAGAAAGCGCCGACAGCGAGCGCCCGCGGCGCAACAGCCGCGAGCGTGGCGCCAAGGGTGAACGCGGCGACAGGGATCGTGGTCGCGGACGCGGCAATCGCAGCGGCGCGGGTCATAAATCTGATAACGACATACAGGATAATGACGTCCAAGTGATCCAGGCAGCACCAGTAAAGGCCGACATCGTGAAGCACGAGCGCAAAGCAGAGCAGAAGCCGCAAAACAATGCGCGTAACAGCCGGCCTTATCCGGCAAACGATGACAGCCGCGATCGCCGCCGCCATCGCGACCACGACGACGGCCCGACCCCGGTTGGCTTTGGCGATGATATCCCCGCCTTCATGCTGATCGCCGGCAGCGCCAAGGTCTGAACACCCAATGGGTAAGCCCGGTCTCGATTTCCCGGGCTTCGGCGTCGGCCTTGTCATTCTGCGCGACGCCAGGATTCTTCTCTATAAACGCGTGCGCGCACCGGAAGCCGGCTACTGGAATATCGTCGGCGGCAAGGTCGACCATATGGAGCCGGCCGAACAAGCTGCGCGCCGCGAGGCCGAGGAAGAAACCGGCCTCAAGATCGGCCGGATCGAGCGGATCGGCGTGACCGAACAGATCATCGATACCGACCGCCAGCACTGGATCTCGCTTCTCTATCTCGCCCGTGACGTCGAAGGTGAGCCGCAACTGACCGAACCGGACAAGCTTTCCGATTTCGGCTGGTTTCCGCTGACGGATTTGCCGGAACCGCTCTCGGCCTTCACCAAGGCGGCGATATCAGCCCTGCCCTCAGCCGAATGCAGTCAGCGATCGGCTCTCAGCGACGCCTCATAGGCAAGCCGCACCCATTTCGCCATCAGATCGGGATCGTCATAAGCCTCGTCGGGGATCGACCAGTAGGGCATCTTCACCGGTTTGCCCTTCCTGCCCTCGTAGGTCCATTGCGTGGCGCCGGCAGCGGCAAATTCGGGAGCGCTCGTCTCGTCGGCCTTCAGCAGCATCTCGTCGCGCACTTCGAGCGCGATGATGCGCCCGAGATGATAGATGCCCTTGCCGCCGAACATGCGCTTGACCGTGACCGGGCCGAGCCCCTGAAACATTTCCTCGATGCCGGCATTGTCCATTCGCTATTCCCTCGAGAGCCTGAAAATCACAGCGCGTGATAATCCCGGTTCATATAAATAAGCGCCGGGTGCTTTTCGCTGAAGCGGACAGCCGCAACCTCGCCGAAAATGACATTGTGCGTCGGCATTTCCTTGATGTCGGTCACCCGGCAATCGAAGGCAGCGAGCGCATCGGCGAGAACGGGCGCGCCGGTAACCAGCGTCTCGAAACGAGCACTGGCGAAACGGTCGCTATCGGAAAGCGACGTCCGTCCGGAAAAGGCGTCGGCAACGCCTTGGTGATGGGCGCCGAGCGTGTTGAGCACGAAGATGCCGCTACGGAAAAAGATCTCGTTCTTCGGATTGGTATTGTTGAGGCAGATCAGCACCGAGGCCGGATTGTCCGACACCGAGCAGGCGGCAGTAATGGTGACGCCGCGGCGCAAGCCTTCCATTGCCGTCGTCACGAGCTGCACATGGCCGGCATAGCGGCTCATGGCATCGCGATAAAGGCCGGGGTCGATATGCTGCCTGTTCAACACCTGCTTCTCCGTGCGCGCTTATATGGCCACTGCATAATTCCTGAAACCGGAATCGACTTAGGACAAAATTAGCAGCAATTCAAAGTGCTACAGCGTCCTTTGCTGCTCTCGAAAAGACACGTGGCGCTATCGTTCGACTTGCTATCGCGCCAATATGGCGAGCATCGGTTACCTTTTCTACAATAGGACCGGTGAAAAGCATTGCTTCACGCTTGTTTTTCTTTGACGATCGCGGCCGTGCGGATAAAAGGGCATGGACGATGGCTAGGGGATCTCCGCCTTTCATGATCAACCTGCGTGGCATAGCAGCCTGTCTGATGCTGCTGGGAGCGGCGGCACAAGGCCATGCGGCCGGCGTGACGATCGGCGTCGTCGCCCCTCAGAACGGCACGCTCGCTTTGCTTGGTACCCAGATTGCCGCCGGTGCCGGTTTCGAGATCCAGCAATCGGGAAATACCCTCGTCGCCATCAACGAGACTTGTGAGGACAATAGCGGTGCTGCGGTTGCCGATGCGCTGGTTGCTGCCAAGGTGCAGGTCGCAATCGGCTTTCTCTGCAGCGAGACTCTGGAAGGCGCACTGCAGAAGCTGAAGGATGCCGGCATTCCCGCCATCACCGTCTCGGCGCGTTCCCGCATCCTCATGGAGGATGCGCTGAAGAATGGCTGGCCGCTCTTTCGTTTGGCGCCCGCCGACGGCACTGAGGCGGCAAAGATCAATGAGGTGATCCTGAAGGACTGGGCCGCCGATCCGATCGCCCTGATCGAGGACGGCACCATCCATGGCCGCGAGCTGACGGAAGCGGTGCGCAACGCGCTGGAACAGAACGGCCTGAAGCCGGTCTTTACCGATACCTATCGGCCGGGACAGGAGCAGCAGATTGCCTTGGTCCGCCGTCTGAAACGCGCCGGCGCCACCAGGGTCTTCATCGGTGGCGACCGCAACGATGTCGCCGTCATCGCCCGTGACGCCAAGGCAGAAAACATTCCGCTCTCCATCCTCAGCGGCGATGCCATGCGCGCCGCCGACCAGCCGCTGCCGCTTGATACAGGCGTGCGCGCCGTCGCTCTGCCGGAATATGCCGTTCTGCCGGAAGCCACAGCGGCAGCCGACGCGCTGCGTGCCAAAGGCATCGAGCCGGAAGGATATGTCCTGCCGTCGCTCGCGGCAGCATTGATCGCCGGCCAGGCGGCGGAAGCCGCTGCTGCGGGCAAGCCTCTCCAGGAAATGCTTCTCGCCACGACGTTCCAGACGCCGATCGGCGCCATTGCCTTCACCGCGGCGCACGAACTCGCGCAAAATCCCTACCGCCTGCTCGAATGGCGGGGCAACGGCTTTTTTCCACCTGCCGCGCCGACGCAATGAGCGGCGGCGGCCAGTCTTGAAATCGGGTGCCGCCCCAAGTGGCCGCCCACAGGGAGTAAGATTTGATGACGCTGCCCATTCGCATGGCCCCTTCGATCCTCGCGGCGGATTTCGCCCGGCTCGGCGAGGAGGTGCGCAACGTCACGGCCGCCGGCGCCGACTGGATCCATCTCGACGTCATGGACGGGCATTTCGTGCCCAACATCTCCTTCGGGCCCGATGTCATCAAATCGCTGCGCTCCTATACATCGGCCATCTTCGACTGCCACCTGATGATCTCGCCGGTCGACGACTACCTCGAAGCCTTCGCCAAGGCCGGCTGCGACCGCATCACCGTCCATGCCGAAGCCGGGCCGCATCTGCACCGCTCGCTGCAGACCATCCGCAATCTCGGCAAAAAGGTCGGCGTGACACTCAATCCGGCCACCCCGCTCAGCGCCATCGAAAACGTGCTCGACGATGTCGACCTCATCCTGATCATGTCGGTCAATCCCGGCTTCGGCGGGCAGAAGTTCATTCCGGCGATGGCAGCCAAGATCGCCGCGGCAAAATCACTGATCGGTGACCGCCCGATCGAACTCGAAGTCGATGGCGGCGTCACGGTGGAAACAGCGCCTGCTATCGCGCGCGCCGGCGCCAACGTCCTCGTCGCCGGCTCGGCGATTTTCAAGGGCGCGACAGTCGAAGATTATCGTCGGACCGTCGCCGATCTTCGTCAGGCAGCCGAAGGGGCACGAGCATGATCAAGCGTCTGATCCTCGGTGGCATGCTTGCCGCCGCATTGACCGGCCTGCCCGCCCTGTCACTGGCCGGCGACATTGCCAATATCCAGCCGCTCGGCTTTTCTGCCGATGGCAAGGTGTTCGGATTTCAGGAATTCGGCCTCAAGGAAGAAGGCGGCGTCCCTTACTCCAACACCTATTTCGTCGACACCGAAAACGGCCAGTATCTCGAGGGCACGCCGTTCCGCACGGAGATGACCGACAAGGACGCCAATCTTTCCAAGGCGCGGCCGCAGAACCTGACGGCGGCGCGCAGCCAGATGGACAAATACGATCTGCTGACCAATCCCGGCCTGATCGCCGCCTTCAATCCGCCGACCGAACTCGGCTCTCCCGCAAAGACCATCCGCTATACCACGCTTGCGACCGACGGCCCGCCGAAATCGCCCTATACGCTCTCACTCAGCGAGATGCCGGTACCGACGCCGAAGGATTGCGCGGCGATCGACAAGCGGGTTCTCGGCTTCAGCCTGCAGATGATCGAGAAACAAGGCGCTCCGAACCGCCAGGCGGCGCGGCAGGCGACCATAGTTCCGGCCGAGCGCGCCTGTTCGGTGGAATACCGGATCGGCGGTGCGGTGGTCTATCAGCCGGAATCCGGAAACACGGTTCACATCGCCCTCATCCTCGCCTTCGACGCCGACAGGAACGGACGCTGGATTGCCGTTCCGGTTCATCCCTGAGCCCGGATCGCCCAAGGATGGATGGCCCGAGCCCGGATCGCCCCAGGACAGATCGCCCCAGGACCAATAGCCCGAGGATGGATCGTCTGAGAGCGGCACGGCCGCCCTACCCCGATCTGTTTGCCGGCGCATTGTTCTGGGGCACGCAGATGCTCGCCTCCGCCATGCTCGGTCTTTACCTCCGCAACGGCCTGCAGTCGAGCCGGCTTGCCGAGGTCGCCACACTCTATTTCCTCGGCGGCCTTCTCTCCTGGCCCTTCGCCCTGCCGGTCGCCCGCTTCTTTGCCTACGACAGGCCGCCGGAGGCGCGTTTTGCCGCCTTCTTCGTGACGCTGACCGCAGCGACGATCGCAATGACCGCCTTTCTCTTCGCCATGGAATACCGGCTGTTCTATTCGCGCTGGCACGCCCCCTTCGGCAGCTTCGTCTGGGCCTTCCAGTTCGTCTTCACCAGCATCAGCGCCGTCTACCAGTTCCTGGTGATCGGCCTGCGCCTTTTCCTGCCGCTCGGTCTCGTCTGCCTTGTCGTCAGCAGCTATCATCTTGCCAAACGCATGCGTTGAGATTGCCGCCGGTCTTTGCTACAGGGGCGCTAACCTCAATGAAGCAACCTCTTGAAGTGAAGGCAGCCGCCCATGATCCCGCGTTATTCCCGGCCCGAAATGGTCGCCATCTGGTCTCCCGAAACCAAATTCCGCATCTGGTTCGAGATCGAGGCGCATGCCTGCGACGCGCTGGCCGAACTCGGCGTCATCCCGAAATCGGCGGCAAAGACGATCTGGGAAAAGGGCGGTGCGGCCACCTTCGACGTCGCTCGCATCGACGAGATCGAGGCTGTCACCAAGCATGACGTTATCGCCTTCCTGACCCATCTCGCCGAGATCGTCGGCCCGGATGCGCGTTTCGTCCACCAGGGCATGACCTCATCTGATGTGCTCGACACCTGCTTCAACGTCCAGCTGGTGCGCGCCACCGATATCCTGATCGCCGATATCGACCGCCTGCTCGCAGCGCTGAAAACCCGCGCCTTCGAACATAAGGACACCGTCACCATCGGCCGCTCGCACGGCATTCACGCCGAGCCCACCACCTTCGGTGTCAAGCTGGCGCTTGCCTATGCCGAATTCGAGCGCTGCCGCCAGCGCCTGGTCGCCGCCCGCGAGGAAGTCGCGACCTGCGCCATCTCGGGCGCCGTCGGCACCTTCGCCAATATCGATCCGCGCGTCGAAGAACATGTCGCCGAGGCCCTTGGGCTGAAGGCCGAGCCGGTCTCGACCCAGGTCATCCCGCGCGACCGCCACGCCATGTATTTCGCCACCCTCGGCGTCGTCGCCTCCTCGATCGAACGTCTGGCGACCGAGATCCGCCACCTGCAGCGCACCGAGGTTCTGGAAGCGGAAGAATATTTCTCGCCCGGCCAGAAGGGCTCTTCGGCCATGCCGCACAAGCGCAACCCGGTTCTGACAGAAAACCTGACCGGCCTCGCCCGCATGGTCCGCTCCTACGCCCTGCCGGCCATGGAAAACGTCGCCCTCTGGCATGAACGCGACATCTCCCACTCCTCGGTCGAACGCATGATCGGCCCCGATGCGACCGTGACGCTCGATTTCGCCCTGTCGCGTCTCGCCGGCGTCATCGAAAAGCTCTTGGTCTACCCCGAGAACATGGAAAAGAACCTCAACAAATTCCGCGGCCTCGTCCACTCCCAGCGTGTCCTTCTGGCGCTGACTCAGGCCGGCGCCTCCCGCGAGGACGCCTATCGCCTGGTGCAGCGCAACGCCATGAAGGTCTGGGAACAGGGCAAGGATTTTTTGGAGGAGTTGCTGGCCGATGCGGAGGTGCGAGCGGCGCTTTCGGAAGAAGACATCCGCGAAAAATTCGACCTTGGGTATCACACCAAACACGTCGACACGATCTTCCGCCGCGTCTTCGGCAACGCTTGAGCGGGCTGCAACGCTATGACGGCGTCTTGCAGGCGCCGTCAGGCTGTTGACAAGCCACACCCCCCGAGGGGACTTTCAAAAAACTGACGGCGCCCTCGCAGGCGCCGTTTTCATGTCTGCCTTTGTCTTTTTGTAATTGCAGAATGAATGATAGTTAGCTTTTCTCAAGCGGCCGTTGTTTTTGCTTCGGCCCTTTTTCGGCATCAGCACGTTTGCGTGCCCCCACCTTTTTCGAAGGCGCCGCATTGGCTGCATCCGATGTGCTGCAAGCCTCCGTCTCGCCCCTGCCCTTGGCGGCCTTGGCGACCAGTTCGTCCAAACGTTTCAGCTCATCCTCGTCGAGGTTCTCGATGCCGATGAAACGGTTCTCGGCGTGGCTCGTGAGGATAATCTCGTTGAGTTTGGCCTGGATCGCCCGCGTGTCGCGCGTCTGGGCGTTTTGCAATACGAAGACCATCAGGAAGGTGATGATTGTCGTGCCGGTGTTGATGACCAGCTGCCAGGTTTCCGAATAATCGAAGAAGGGGCCGAGTGTCGCCCAGATGATGACGGCGATGAGCGCCAGGATGAAGATGACAGGTTTGCCCGCCCATTCCGATATCTTGGTTGCGAAGCGGGCGAACAGATGTTTCATCGTCACCTCTGAAATCCTCCCACAAAGCCGGTCACAAATAACGCGGCGAGAGGTCTTGAGGTTCCGGGAAGTCGGCGAAGGTTTAACCTCCGGGGATCGCGAGAGTTCGCGGTCCCCGGAAATCTTAGATTACACGGCTTCCCGCGCAATCAGCTTGCGATAAAGATGCCAGGTCGCATGGCCGAGGATGGGAATGACAAGCGCAAGCCCGGCAAAGACCGGGATCGTGCCGATGACGAGCAGTGCAGCGACGATCAGGCCCCAGAGCAACACCGGCACCGGATTGGCGACCGTCGCGCGGATCGAGGTGACGACAGCGGCCACCGCGCCGACATCGCGGTCGAGCAACAGCGGAAAGGTGATGACCGATATCGCGAGCACCACCAGCGCGAAGACGAAACCGATCAGATTGCCCCAGATGATCAACTGCATGCCCTCGGGCGTGCCGAAGACCTGGCGGAAGAAATCCGCCATGCTGCGCGGAAACACTTCGCCGAGCAGATTGCTGTAGAGCGTCTGCGCCGTCACCAGCCAGACGACGAAAATTCCACAAAGCATCAGCCCGACTGCGACGATCGACGGCAGCGCCGGCGAATGGCGTACCTCGAGCGCATGCGTCCACGAACTATCGAGGCCGGCCTCGCGCCGGCGGCTGATCTCATAGAGACCGATCGCTGCGATCGGGCCGATCAGCACGAAACCTGCCATCAGCGGAAAGACCATCGGCAAAAGGTTGGCGCCCGAGGTCCACAACGTCAGGAAGACGCCGGCAATCGGATACATGAGGCACAGGAACACGTAGTGGGACGGTTTCTCCATGAAATCGTCGTAGCCGCGCTTCAGCGCGTCGAAGACGTCGGCGATACCGATGCGATTGACCACGGGCCGCGCGAAGCTTTCGCCTGCACCCGTCATGACATGAAATGCCGCCATGGCTTTCTCCTCCTCAGCCGAGACCTGGTCGGCGGCGGACACGCAATCGGCGGGCAAGCCGACACGAAATCCGCAACCGGCACTGGAGCAATATAGCAAACCAAAGCGCCCGTGTCGCTCTCTCCCTTCACATCCCCTCTTGACATCTTGGGCGCGCCTTCTCACATCGGCGGCACTATGAAAGCCTCAGACGCAGATATCCTCATCATCCCCGGCTATACCAATTCCGGCCCGAGCCACTGGCAGAGCCGCTGGGAGGCAAAGCTCAGCACGGCGCGGCGCGTCGAACAGGCCGAATGGTCAAAGCCGGTCCGCGAGGACTGGATCGCCCGGATCGCCGAGGAAGTGAACGCTTCGACCCGCCCGGTCATCCTCATCGCTCACTCGCTCGGAGTGACCTCGGCGGTCCACGCCATCCCGCATTTCCGCAAGCCGGTGGCGGGCGCCTTCTTCGTCGCCCCGCCCGATGTCGCCAATCCCGACATCCGCCCGAAGCACCTGATGACCTTCGGCCCATACCCGCGCGATCCGCTGCCCTTCCCGTCGATCACGGTGGCGAGCCGCAACGATCCGTTCGGCAGTTACGACCATGCCGACGATATCGCCAGCAGCTGGGGCTCCTTCCTCGTCGATGCCGGCGAGGCAGGACATATCAATGCCGATTCCGGTCACGGTCCCTGGCCCGAGGGCACGATGGTCTTCGCTCAGTTCCTCAGCCGCCTCTCGGCTTGATGAAGCAAACGGGCCTTTCTCGGTAATTAAGCGGGTGCTTTCTAAGTCTTTCTTAATGTAATGACAGCAGACTGCAGCGAGATGAAATAAGCGAGAATGCCCGTGAAGAAAGCCCATCCAGAGGCCGATGATTTAGCAGCGGCTGAGGCAGGCGTCGGCAACGTGGCGGATGACGATTCCGACCTGGCGGAACGGGAGAGCCGGTGGAACCATGCGCTCGTCGGCTCCGGTCTTGGCGTCTGGGATCACAACTACCGTCTCGACCGGAAGTATTATTCGCAGACGTGGAAGACCATGCGCGGCATGGCGCCCGATGAGGAGGCCGCCGGCGATTACGACGCCTGGCTGGCACTCGTCCATCCCGATGACCGCGATTTCGTCGTTCATGCCATCGACCGCCAAAATGCCGGCGATCCGGATTTCCAGATCTTCGAATATCGCGAGCGCCACAGGGACGGCCACTGGATGTGGATCGACTGCCGCGGCGCCTGCGTGGAATGGGACGAGAGCGGCGTGCCGACGCGCATCATCGGCACGGATACGGATATTACCGACCGCAAGGAGGCCGAAGATACGCTGTCGCGCCTATCGCGTCGGCTCGATCTGGCGCTGGAGATTTCCCGCATCGGCGTCTTTGAAGCGGATATCGAGAATGATACCGTCGAATGGGACGAGCGCCTCATCTCCATTTACGGGCTGAAGGGCGCCTCACGTCCGATCGCCAGCGACGTCTGGGCGAAAAGCCTGCATCCCGACGATCGCGAGCGCGTGCTGGGCTTGTCCGACCGCAGCGTCGAAAGCGGCAGTGATTTTCAGCAGGAATACCGCATCATCCGCGGCGACGGCGCCGAACGTGTGATCCGAGCCCGCTCGGCCTTCTTCGTCGACAGCAACGGCCACCGCAAGCTGATCGGCGCCAATTGGGACGTCACCGAGGAGGTCGCGCTTCGCAACGAGTTGCAGCGCGCCAAGGATCTGGCCGAGGCGCACAACCGCGAGCTCGAAGTTGCCAAGGAGAGCATCGAGCGCCTGGCGCTGCACGATTATCTCACCGGCCTGCCGAACCGCCGCTATCTCGACAAGATGCTGGACGAACGCTCGGCCGAATGCCGGGCCAAGGGCCTGGGGCTGGCGATCCTGCATATCGATCTCGACCGTTTCAAGCAGATCAACGACACGCTCGGCCACCGGGCCGGCGACGCCATGCTGCAGCATGCCGCGAGCGTGCTGAAGAATTCCGTCCGCGCCGTCGATTTCGTGGCTCGCATCGGCGGCGACGAGTTCGTCATCCTCTGCACCGTCGATTCCGCCTCGAAGAAGATCGGCGGCCTTGCCCAACGCATCATTCGCGAATTGCGCAAACCCGTCAGATATGAGGGGCACGACTGCCGTTTCGGCGCCAGCATCGGCATCGCCATCGACAGCGGACCCAAGCTAGATGCCAAGCAGACGCTGCTCGATGCCGATATCGCGCTCTATCGCGCCAAGGGCCTCGGCCGCAACCGTTTCGAATTTTTCTCCGCGTCTGCACGCCGCGACATCATCTCCGCCAAGCACCTCGCCGACGAGATCCTGATCGGCCTCGAGCGCGATGAATTCGTGCCATTCTATCAACTGCAATTCGATGCCCGCACGCTTGATGTCGTCGGCGTCGAAACACTGGCCCGCTGGCAACACCCGGTGCATGGGCTGCTGACACCAGACCGTTTCCTCGCTATCGCCGAGGATCTCGACGTCGTCTCGACCATCGACGCCCTGATCCTGGAGCGCGCCATCGCCGATCGCCGCACCTGGATCAAGGACGGGTTGCCCGTTCCGAAGATATCGGTCAACGTTTCCGCCCGGCGGCTTGCCGATCCCGATCTCGGAAAGAAGCTCCGCGCTCTGAAGATCGCACCCGGCACCTTCGCCTTCGAATTGCTGGAATCGATCTCGCTCGACGATTGCGACGAGGCGGTCACCGCCAATCTGAAAAAGCTGCGCAAGCTCGGCATCGACATCCAGATCGATGATTTCGGCACCGGCCATGCCTCGATCGTCAGCCTGCTGCGCTTGAGCCCGAAGACGCTGAAGATCGACCGCGAGTTGATTCGTATGCTGCCGCAATCGGCCGAGCAGCGCAAACTCGTCGGCTCGATCATTGATATCGGCCGCTCGCTCGATATCCTTGTCATCGCCGAGGGTGTCGAGACAGCCGATCATATCCGCATTCTCGAGGAACTCGACTGCGACACGCTGCAGGGCTACGCACTCGCCCGGCCGATGCCGGCCATGCAGATCCCTTCCTTCATCCGCGCCGGCAGCTGGCGCCACGGGCAGACTGCCGCGCGCGCCCTGCAGACGCAGCTTCGTCGCGCACTGCCAAGCCGAGCCGCCAAATAAAGACCTGCACAAGCAGCCCGCCATATCGCCGTCATTTCACCGTACAGGAAAAGGCGCTAGACTCGTCTTGCGAATTCATTCGATTCTCTTGGCGGTATTCCGTAGAATCCGGAAACCGGGGAAGGAAGGATAGGCGGATTGTGAAACACACTCTTTTCCTTTAAGGGGACGCCACGAGATCGATCCACTCGCGCTACCCCAAGAGCGCCAACAACAGAGAATGACCACGATGAACCGTCGCCGCCGTATCTACGAGGGCAAGGCAAAGATTCTGTATGAAGGCCCGGAACCGGGCACTTTGATCCAGTTCTTCAAGGACGATGCCACTGCCTTCAACAAGAAGAAACACGAAGTCATCGACGGCAAGGGCGTCCTCAACAACCGCATTTCCGAATATATCTTCAGCCATCTGAACAAGATCGGCATCCCCACGCATTTCATCCGCCGACTCAACATGCGCGAGCAGCTGATCAAGGAAGTGGAGATGATCCCGCTGGAGATCGTCGTGCGCAACGTCGCCGCCGGTTCGCTTGCTAAGCGCCTGGGGATCGATGAAGGCGTGGTGCTGCCGCGCTCGATCATCGAATTCTATTACAAATCAGACGCGCTTGACGATCCGATGGTCTCCGAAGAGCACATCACCGCCTTCGGCTGGGCCAATCCCGCCGAGCTCGACGACATCATGGCGCTTGCCATCCGCGTCAACGACTTCATGACGGGCCTCTTCCTTGGCGTCGGCATCCAGCTCGTCGACTTCAAGATCGAATGCGGCCGCCTCTTCGAAGGCGATCTGATGCGCATCATCCTCGCCGACGAAATCTCACCGGACAGCTGCCGGCTCTGGGATATCGAGACCCACGAGAAGATGGACAAGGATCGTTTCCGCCGCGATCTCGGCGGGCTGCTCGAAGCCTATTCCGAAGTTGCGCGCCGTCTCGGCATCATCAATGAAAACGAGCCTGTGCGCGGCACCGGCCCCGTTTTGGTTAAGTAAACAGATCGTCTGGTTAAGTAAGGCAGGTAGGACAAAGTGATCAAGGCTCGTGTCACCGTCACGCTGAAAAACGGCGTTCTCGATCCGCAGGGCAAAGCCATCGAAGGCGCGCTCGGCGCCCTCGGCTTCTCGGGCGTCGGCCATATAAGACAGGGCAAGGTCTTCGACCTCGAACTGGAAAGCACCGATAAGGCCAAGGCCGAGGCCGACCTCAAGGCCATGTGCGAAAAACTCCTCGCCAACACGGTGATCGAGAACTACGCGATAGCGATCGACTGACGATCGGCCGACCCGTCATCCGGCGGATTTTGAGGATTTGGCGTCATGACGCAGGCAAAGCTGGAGACGGAAGTCTCGAAATATATGAGCTATGTTTTGCGTCATGCGCCCGAAGCCGCGGGTTTGACGCTTGATGCCGAGGGCTGGGTGTCGTTCGATGAACTCGAAAAGGCGCTGATGTCGAAATACGACGTTTCCCGCGCCGATATTATCGAGATCGTCGAAAACAATCCGAAGAAGCGGTTCACCCTTACCGACAACAGAATTCGCGCCAATCAGGGTCACAGCGTCGAAGTCGATCTCGCATTGAACCCGGTTGAACCGCCTGCCGTTCTCTTTCACGGCACGTCCCTGACGAACTGGCAGTCGATCGAGCGCGAAGGCTTACAGAAAATGCAGCGGCACCACGTTCATCTCTCGGCGGATGTGGAAACCGCGAAAATCGTCGCAACACGCCGCAAGGGTGAATATCTTATCCTGCGCGTGGATGCGGCCCGCATGTTTTCAGAGGGTCATTCTTTCTTTGTCTCCGACAATGGAGTATGGCTCGCCGAAAGCGTTCCAGTTCAATATCTTTCGCCAGACGCGGGGACCCCATGAAATCAGCCGTCGTTCAACTTCCGGGCCTCAACCGTGACCGCGACATGATCGCTGCCCTGACGAAGATCTCCGGAACCCCACCGGTGACGATCTGGCAGACGGAAACCGAGATCCCCGATGTCGACCTGATCGTCATCCCCGGCGGCTTCTCCTATGGCGATTATCTGCGCTGCGGCGCGATCGCCGCCCGCATGCCGGTCATGCAGGCGATCATCGACAAGGCAGAAAAAGGCGTGAAGGTGCTCGGCGTCTGCAACGGCTTCCAGATCCTCGTCGAAGCCGGCCTGCTGCCAGGCGCGCTGATGCGCAATGCCTCGCTGAAATTCGTCTGCCGCGAAGTCAAGCTCGAAGTCGTCAATGCCGAGACCGACTTCACCCGCGCCTATGCGCAAGGGCAAGTCATCCGCAGCCCGGTCGCTCATCACGATGGCAATTATTTCGCTGATGAAGCGACGCTGGCGAAAATCGAAGGCAATGGCCAGGTGGTATTCCGCTATGCCGAAGGCACCAATCCGAATGGCTCGCTCAACGACATCGCCGGCGTGATGAATGAAAAGGGCAACGTGCTCGGCATGATGCCGCATCCCGAAAACCTGATCGAAGCCGCCCATGGCGGCTCGGATGGCCGTGGCCTCTTTGCCTCGGCGCTCGATGTCATCGCTGCCTGAGCCCTGCACATTGCCCAAGAGCCCGTAACGGCCTTGGGTAACGGCATGCACCCGAAAATCCTTCCGTCCGGACCGGAGCAAGATTGATGCGCCCTCGCCTCGCAAACGCCGCCCTGTTGACCACTCTCGCAGCCATGGTCGCAGCCTGCCAGACATCGACACCGACGACAGGTCCCAACCGCGCGGCGCTCCCGACAATGGAACGCGTGGCGCTCGGCGCCAATGCCTGCTGGTTCAAATCGGGCGATCCCGCCTTTGCAGCCTATAAGCTCGCGCCAGAGCTCAATTCCTTCTCCGGCCGGCCGCGCATCCTGCTCGTTCACAAGGGCAGCCCGGAAGCTCGGCCGCTGCTGGTCGTCCAAGCCGAGGGAAGCCCGTCACGGCTCCAGGCCTTCGGTCCGATGATGTCGGAGCCAGTCGCCGGCCGTATCGCCGCCGACGTCAATCGCTGGTCCGGTGGCAACAAAGCCTGCAGCTGATCGCTGCGGTCAGCGCCGAACGCGATCAATCCCAGAAAAATGATTTGCCGACCTCGCGGGCCGCGTCGGACTGCGACACGCCGATATCCTTGAGTCCGGCTGCCGTAAGCTCTCTCAGCGCCCGCCGGCCTTCCCGCTTCTGCTGCCAGAGCAGAAGCGCGGCCCAGATTCGTCCCAAACGCGTCGCCTTTTCGACAGGCGCGGACGGCAAAGCGATTTGCCTTCTATCCTCTAAGGAGACAATAGGTACAATCGGCATTTTTATTTCAGGCAGGGCAGACATTCCAGGAATCCTCTCGGTTCATCCTTGGGATTGACTCTTAATATTGACAGATACAATGTGACAATATAAGCAATTGTCACCATGACAAATTGGCTTCCTGATATCTCCCGCGGCTCCGGACCGGTCTACCTCCGGCTCGCCGACAGCATCGAAACCGCCATATCGAGTGGCGCCCTGCCCGCCGGTAGCAAATTGCCGCCGCAGCGCAACCTCGCCTATGATATCGGCGTGACGATCGGTACGATCGGCCGCGCCTATGCGCTGGTCCACGAGCGCGGCTTGGTTGCCGGCGAAGTCGGGCGCGGCACCTATGTGCTGAACCGCTCGGAGACGCCGCCCAGCGAGCAGACCGATCCTCTGGCCATCTCGCTCGGCGGCACCCGTTTCCAGGATGCGCCTGCCAACAAGATCCGTTTCGACACGACAGCCGCTCCCGATCTCGGCCAGGGCAAGATTATAGCGGCTATCCTTTCCGAGATCGGCGAACAGCATCTCGCCGAAATCTCCTCCTATTCCCGGAGTTTTCCGGGCAACTGGTTCGAAGCCGGCCGCCGCTGGCTCGCCCGCAGCGGCTGGACGCCGGAGGTCGAAAACATCGTTCCAACGCTCGGCGCTCACGCGGCGGCAATCGCCGTCATCGCCGCTGTCTCGGCGCCGGGCGACAAGATCGTCTTCGAGAACCTCACCTACACGCAGGTCAGCCGCAGCGCCCGCCTGCTTGGCCGCCGCACACTGACGGTCGATTCCGATGAGCAAGGCGTGATCCCGGAGGATTTCGAACGGCTCTGCCAGCAGCAGCATCCGAAGGTCGCCTTCCTGATGCCGACCGTCCACAATCCGACGGTAACGATCATGCCTTATGAACGGCGGGTGGCAATTGCGGCAATCGCTAGGAAGCACGGTGTCTGGCTGATCGAGGACGATCTCTACGGCGGCATGGCAGCCGACGATACGCCGCTCATCGCCTCCCTGGCGCCCGACCGCACCTTTCTGGTCAACGGCCTGTCGAAATCGGTCGCTGCCGGCGTGCGCGGCGGCTGGGTTGCCTGCCCGCCGCATTTTGCCCAGCGGATCAGGGTGACGCACAGGATGATCACCGGCGGCCTGCCCTTCATTCTGGCGGAAACCTGCGCGCGCCTCGTCGAAAGCGGCACGGCGCACGAGATCCGCAAGCAGAGCGTCGAGGAACTCTCCCGGCGCGTCCGCCTGGCCCGCGAGCAGTTGCAGGGCTTCGACTTCCAATCGCACCCGCATGCGCCCTTCCTCTGGCTGAAACTGCCGGAGCCCTGGATGTCGGGCACCTTCAAGAACGCCGCCTTCCGCGATGGCGTGCTCGTCGACGACGAGGACGAATTCAAAGCGGCCCGCGCGGAAAAATCCTATCATCGCGTTCGCGTCGGCTTCTCCTCGCCGAAAACCAGTCAAGAGCTGATCGCGGGCCTGATGATCCTGCGCCGACTACTGGAAAACGGCGGTTCCGCCTATGATGGTGAAATATGACCTGTTGCAAATACACGTCATAATTTAGAAAAGACGCCGGAGCCAGTTCAGGGCGCTTTCCCGACTCAACCGCCATGCTACGTCTTTGTATTATCGCTCGACGCGAATCAAAGGACAGCCAATGACGGTCGACTTCGGAAGAATCGCGTTGCGTTTTTTGAGTGCGGCGTCATTGGCGGTCGTCTCCGGTATCTCAGTGGCAGGCGCGGCGAATGCCGGCGAGCAAATCTTCGATGAGCTGCGCTTCGGAGTCTCGACTTCGGTACAATCGGGACATTCCAGGGAAGACGGCGTTTTCCCCGAAATGACCGCCCTCTTCGATCCTTTCGGATATGAGAGCGCCGTCGGCTGGGAACAGCAGCTGCTGCATCCCCGCGTTCATCTCGGCACCTCGATCGGCACCTCGGGCGAGGCCACTCAATTCTTCACCGGCTTTACCTGGACGGTCGATTTCAACGAGAAGCTCTTTGCCGAGGCCGGCTTCGGGGGCGTTATCCATACCGGCGATCTCGAAGGCGATGATGACGGCCCGGAACTGGGCTGCCGCGTCCTCTTCCGCGAATATGTCGGCGCCGGCTACCGATTCACCCGCAATTGGAACGTGATGGCCCAGATCGCCCACTCCTCGCATGCCAATCTCTGCGACGGCCCGAACGACGGTATGACGCGCGCCGGCCTGCAGATCGGCTACAAATTCTGATCGATTGTCCTTTTGCTGGAAAAGTCTGCCCGCCCTCTGTTGACGGCGGGCATTTTCCTGTCGCGCGCCGCCGCGACATAAGCTAAAGACAGCGCAAAACGCGCCAGGGACTCTCCGCTCATGACCATTCCAAACACCATCCCGATCACGCCGGAACTCATTGCGGGCCATGGCCTGAAGCCGGACGAGTATCAGCGCATTCTGGATCTGATCGGCCGCGAACCGACGTTCACCGAGCTCGGCATCTTCTCGGCAATGTGGAACGAGCACTGCTCCTACAAATCCTCCAAGAAATGGCTGCGCACGCTGCCGACCAAGGGGCCCCGCGTCATCCAGGGTCCGGGCGAAAATGCCGGCGTGGTCGATATCGATGACGGCGATTGCGTCGTCTTCAAGATGGAGAGCCACAACCACCCCTCCTATATCGAGCCTTACCAGGGCGCTGCGACCGGCGTCGGCGGCATCCTGCGTGACGTCTTCACCATGGGCGCCCGCCCGATCGCCGCTATGAACGCTTTGCGTTTCGGCGAGCCGGATCACCCGAAGACCCGCCACCTCGTCTCGGGCGTCGTCTCCGGCGTCGGTGGCTACGGCAATTCCTTCGGCGTTCCGACGGTCGGCGGCGAAGTCGAGTTCGATGCGCGCTATAACGGCAATATCCTCGTCAACGCCTTTGCTGCCGGCATCGCCAAGTCGAACGCCATCTTCCTGTCGGAAGCCAAGGGCGTCGGTCTTCCAGTCGTCTATCTCGGGGCCAAGACCGGCCGCGACGGCGTCGGCGGCGCGACCATGGCCTCGGCGGAGTTCGACGAATCGATCGAGGAAAAGCGCCCGACAGTTCAGGTCGGCGACCCCTTCACTGAAAAGTGCCTGCTCGAAGCCTGCCTCGAGCTGATGCAGACCGGCGCCGTCATCGCCATCCAGGACATGGGTGCGGCCGGCCTCACCTGCTCTGCCGTCGAAATGGGCGCCAAGGGCGATCTCGGCATCCTGCTCGAACTCGACAAGGTGCCGGTCCGCGAAGAGCGGATGACCGCCTATGAGATGATGCTGTCGGAAAGCCAGGAGCGTATGCTCATGGTGCTGCAGCCGGAGAAGGAAGAGGAAGCCAAGGCGATCTTCGTCAAATGGGGTCTCGATTTCGCGATCGTCGGCAAGACCACCGATGACTTGCGCTTCCGCGTCATGCACCAGGGCGAAGAAGTCGCGAATCTGCCGATCAAGGATCTCGGCGACCAGGCGCCGGAATATGACCGCCCCTGGCGCGAATCCGGCAAGCAGGCCCCCCTGCCCGCCAATCTCGTCGCCGCGCCCGAAAATTATGGCCAGGCGCTGCTGCAACTCGTCGGCTCCGCCAACCAGTCGAGCCGCCGCTGGGTCTACGAGCAGTACGATACGCTGATCCAGGGCAATTCGCTGCAACTCCCGGGCGGCGATGCCGGCGTCGTCCGCGTCGACGGCCATGCGAGCAAGGCGCTCGCCTTCTCCTCCGACGTGACGCCGCGTTATGTCGAGGCGGATCCCTTCGAAGGCGGCAAGCAGGCGGTTGCCGAATGCTGGCGCAACATCACCGCGACCGGCGCCGAGCCGCTCGCCGCCACCGACAATCTCAACTTCGGCAACCCCGAAAAGCCCGAAATCATGGGCCAGTTCGTTCAGGCGGTGAAGGGCATCGGCGAAGCCTGCCGCGCGCTCGACTTCCCGATCGTCTCAGGCAATGTATCGCTCTACAACGAGACCAATGGCGTTGCCATCCTGCCGACCCCGACAATCGCAGGCGTCGGCCTGCTGCCGGACTGGCGCAAGATGGTCCGCATCGGCAGCGCCAATGACGGCGACAAGGTGATCATGATCGGCGTCGACGGTAGTCACCTCGGCCAGTCCGTTTACCTCCGTGACGTGCTTTCCAGCCGCGAAGGCCCGGCACCCGAGGTGGATCTGTTCGCCGAGCGCCGCAACGGCGATTTCGTCCGCTCCGTCATCCGCAACGGCCAGGCGACCGCCTGCCACGACATTTCCTCGGGCGGCCTTGCCGTCGCGCTTGCCGAAATGGCCATGGCGTCAGACAAGGGCCTGGTGATCGATCTTGGCGAAGGCAAGGGTGCGCCGCATGCGCTGCTCTTCGGTGAAGATCAGGCCCGTTACGTGCTGACGGTGCCGGCCGATGTCGCCGATTTCCTTTGCGCCAATGCAGAAGGCGCCGGCGTTCCCTTCCGCCGTCTCGGCACGGTTGGGGGGTCGTCGCTTGTCGTCGGCGATCTCATCTCGCTGCCGATTCAGCAATTGCGCGATGCCCATGAATCGTGGTTCCCTGATTTCATGGAAGGCCGCGGCGAACTGGCCGCGGAATAATGCGCAAGGAGTAACGATCATGGCCATGAACCCCGGTGATATCGAAGACATGATCAAGGCCGGGATTCCCGGTGCCAAGGTGACGATCCGCGATCTGGCCGGCGACGGCGACCACTACGCCGCCGAAGTCGTCGCCGAAGCCTTCCGCGGCAAGAGCCGCGTCCAGCAGCACCAGATGGTCTATGAAGCGTTGAAGGGCAATATGGGCGGCGTCTTGCACGCGCTGGCACTGCAGACCTCTGCGCCGGATTGAACATGTCGGATCGGCCGCTACCTCTCCCCCGCTCATTCCTGTGACTGGCACAGGAGGGTGGTTGTGGTGAGCACATTCGCGATGGGCTCTTCGCCAGCGGCGATATCGTCGGCGATTGGCTCTCGATCAATTCCGGGATAGCCGGCCTCTACCGCGACCCAGCTCGAAAAACCTTTGGCGCCGACCGCGCTTGCGATCGCCTCAACCGGGGTGGAATCGACGATAGCAATAGCCCCGCGCCGCGACCGCCAGTTTGACTGGGGGAGCCAATGTCACTCCTTCTTCGGCGCCGTGAGCATCGTCGCTACACGGCGGATTCCGAGCTGATAACCTTCCGTACCAAGACCAGCAAGCACACCGTCGGCGCGGTGGGAAACGAAGGAATGATGGCGGAAGCTTTCGCGCTTGTGCACGTTGGAGATATGGATCTCAATGACGGGACCTTCAAACGTGTTCAAGGCGTCGAGGATCGCAAGCGAGGTGTGCGTGAATGCGGCCGGGTTGATGACGATGCCGGCTCCGTCTTCGCGCGCTTCGTGGATCCAGTCGATGATTTCATATTCCCGGTTGCTCTGGTGGAAACGGATCTCGTGGCCCAGTTCCAAGGCCAGTTTCCGGCAGTCCGCCTCGACGTCGGCCAACGTTTCGTGACCATAGATATGCGGCTGACGCTTGCCGAGTAAGTTGAGATTTGGGCCGTTGAGAACGTAGATCAGGCTCATTGCAATTGTCCTTGTGAGGGCGTGCCAAGGTCAGGCGAACGCTAATTCCTGGAATGCGAAATCCGGATCGGACTCGTAAAGATCGGCCCGCAGCCCCAACCGGCCCGCTTGCAGCGCGGGGGCCGCGATATCGCGCGCGGCTTCGAGAACCGCCTTCAACAACTCCCGCTTAATATCTGCCGACCGACCAGGCGCGATCCGCAGGATGATCTGGATAAAGTGATTGTCCGGGTGCTCGTCACCGACGCAGGAGAAAGTCGCCTCCCTGGCGAAGGTGCGCACGGCAGTAGGCTTCACCAGGGCTCCGTCGCGCACCCGATGGTGGACCGCCTTGGTCAATTCATCAATTGCCACCCGTTCGGCAGCACCTCGGCTATAGTCGATGATGATATGCGGCAAGGCATGTCCTCCCGGTCAGGCTGTAGGTCGGCACAAATCTTCGAAGTGACGCGACATGCGTTCCGCATCCGGTTTTACACCGGTGAACAGTTCAAAGGCCGCAGCGGCCTGGAACACGGTCATGCCGCCGCCCGGCAAGGTCCGGCACCCCTTCTTCTCTGCCAGAGCTAGAAGTTCGGTCACGAGCGGCATGTAGACGATATCGGCGACCCAGTGACGTGGATGAAGCCATTCCGGGTCGATCGGGAGACCCGGATGGCTTCGCATACCCGTCGGCGTAGCATGAATCAGGCCGTCGGCCGAAGCGAGCGCCGCACCGACGTCCTGGACCGGTTGCGCGCAGGTTCTTGAAAATCGTCGGTTGAGCTGATCGGCAAGCGCGGCGGCGCGATTTGTGTCCTGGTCGAAAATCGAGAGCATCCCGATACCAAGCTTGATCGCCGCGTGCGCGACAGCGACCCCTGCGCCGCCTGCCCCGAGCAGGACGGCATGAGTCTTGGCTGCGCCGGGCATGCCGCGCTCGAAATTCTTATAGAAGCCATACCAGTCCGTATTGTGCCCGATCCGCTTTCCGTCCCGAAACACGACCGTGTTGACCGCTCCGAGCATCTCGGCGTCCTCGGACAGGCTGGTAAGATGAGCGATGACCGTCTGCTTGCACGGGTGCGTGATATTGCTTCCTGCGAAGCCGCATCGTTCAAGTTCTACAAGCAGTTCGGGCAGCGCGGACGCCGGTAGACCGCGTTCGGCGAGGTCGAAGAGTTCGTAATGGTAATCCAGCTCCAGGTGCCGTGCCTCGGTTTCATGCAGTGCAGGCGACTTCGACATTTGGATGTCGGCCCCGATGAGACCAACAAGGAATTTGTTGTTGTTCATTTCGATAACCCAATCGGCTCAGTGATGTGCGAGAATCTCGCCAAGGAAAGCCTTGGTCCGCTCATGCTTCGGAGACTTGAAAAAGACCTCGGGCTCGGCCTCCTCGATGATCTCGCCGGAAGCCATGAAGATGACCCTGTCTGCGACCTGGCGGGCGAAACCCATCTCATGCGTCACGCAGATCATGGTCATGCCGTCGCGCGCGAGACCGATCATAGTGTCCAGCACTTCCTTGACCATTTCCGGATCGAGCGCCGATGTCGGTTCGTCGAACAGCATCGCCTTGGGTTCCATGCAAAGCGCCCTGGCAATATCGACACGCTGCTGCTGCCCTCCGCTGAGCTGCGCGGGATACTTCTCCGCTTGATCCAGGATTCGAACCCGTTCCAGGTATTTTCTCGCCAGCCTCTCGGCGTCAGCCCGGCTGGTTCCGCGGACCCTCATGGGCGCAAGCGCACAGTTCTGCAGAACGGTCATGTGGGGGAACAAATTGAAGTTCTGGAACACCATCCCGACTTCACGCCGAATGGCATCAACCGCATTGGTCGTGCCGTCGAGCAACTGCCCCTCGACGACGATCCTGCCTTCCTGGATCAGCTCGAGAGCGTTGATGCAGCGGATCAACGTCGACTTGCCGGAACCCGAAGGCCCGCAAAGGACGATCTTCTCGCCTTTGCGAACCGAAAGGCTGATGTTTTTCAGCGCATGGAAGGAGCCGTACCATTTCTCCACCTTTTCAAGCGATATCAATGTCGACTGGTCGTTAGCGGAACTGAGCACGGCGCCCTCCATGTAAGCTTTACTTGACGGTGAACGGGATGTTGGGAATGGATTCCGGGAACGTCGGCAAGTCGATGTTCATCCATTTCTTGGTGATGGCTGCAAGTTCGCCGTTGCCCTTGATCTTGTCGAGGAAGGCATTGGCGGCCTCGTTCCAGTCCTTCTCGCCCAGTCGCGTTCCGGCGCCATTGTAAGTCGTCAGGAAGTCGATCTTGCGCTCGTAGGTGCCGGCGCTGGCGGCATCGAGCCGCTGTCCGTAGAACATGTTGCCTCCGACGGCCTTAACCTGTCCGGAGACCAGCGCCTGAATGGTTGCGGCGTCGTCGTCGAAGCGGCGGACGGTCGCGGTCGATCCCACGGCGTCGGTAATGGCCTTGTCCTGCGAGCTGGACTTCGGCACGCCGATTTCCCAGCCGGCAACATCGGCAGGCGTTTTTGCGGTATCGGCCTTTGCCGCATAAAGCGAGATCGTGTTCGCCGCGTATGGCTTGCTGTACTGGATCGACTTGGCACGCTCCTCCGTCATGGCCATGGTGGCGAACAGGATGTCGACCTTGCCGGTGGTCAGGGCCGGAATGCGGTTGGCGACGGCGAGCGGCTGGAACTCGACCTTGACTCCGAGTTCCTTGGCGAAGAGTGTCGCGATATCGGCGTCGAATCCGTCCTGCTTGCCGCTCGTGTTGACGAAGCCCCATGGCGCGTTGTCGCCCTGAATGCCGACGACGATCGTACCCTTGGCCTTGATCTCCTCGACGGTCGCCGCGGAAGCTGCAGCCGCGCCTAGCGTGGCGAAGGCGGCCGTAGCCAGGGCCATTCCAAGAAATTGTCTGCGATTGCTATACATTCCATTCTCCTCCTCTGTGGTCTTTGCTTCGGTCGAAGCAAGGTTAGCGGACAGCTTTCGCCATCCGTTTTTCGAAGCCGCTCCCGATGTGGGAGAGAGGCCAACAAATGATGAAGTAGATTATTCCAACGATCCCGAAGACGAGCAGCGGGCGGTAGGTCTGGTTCGAAATGATCTGTCCGGCGCGGGTCAGCTCGATGAAACCGACGATGGCTGCGAGCGATGTGCCCTTGATGAGTTGAACGAGAAATCCGATGGTTGCAGGCATCGAAATCTTCAGCGCCTGCGGCAGGACAACGTCCTTTATTCGGGAGACGTAATGCAGCCCGAGTGCGTTCGCGGCTTCGGTCTGGCCCTTCGGAACGGCCTCGATCGAGCCGCGCCAGATCTCGCCCAGGAATGCACTGGCATGGAGGGTGAACGCGATGGCCACAGCGATCCATGCATTGACGTCGATGCCCAACAGCGCGACTCCGTAGTAGACGACGAAGAGCTGCATCAGGAGCGGCGTGCCCTGAAAGAGCGCGATGTAACCCGATGATGCGAAACGTGCGAAGCGGTTCTTCGACGTGCGCACCAAAGCGATCAGAACTCCAAATATGCCTCCGCCGACGAAGCCGATGATGGCTAGCAGCACAGTCCACTTCAGACCCTGCAAGAGGAAGAACAGCTCGTTTTCGCCAATGGGACCCATGAACGCCTCCTATCTGGTCGGGTAGTTGAAGTAGTAACGGGAGATAAGGGCGAAGATGCCCATCATCAGGCTCGAGATGACCAGGTAGATTGCGGTCACGCTGAAATAGACCTCGAAGCTTCGGAACGTGTCGGATTCGATCCGCTGCGCCGCTGAAGTCAGCTCGTAGGCCGCGATCGAAGTGCAGACCGAAGTCGTCAAGGTCAGCATCACGAACTGGCTGGTCAGGGACGGATAGATCGCCCGCAGAGCCGGCTTCAAAACGATCAGCCGGAACACATCGGCCTTATGCAAGCCCAACGCAAAGCCTGCCTCGACCTGGCCCTTGCTCACGCTTTCCACGCCGCCTCGAATGATCTCAATCGCATAGGCGCCGCCATTGATCCCCAGCGCGATGATGGCGGTAGCGGTAGGGCTCAGTCGAATTCCCATGAGGGGAAGCGCGAAGTAGATGAAGAATATCTGCACCAGGAAGGGTGTGTTTCGAACAACCTCGACGAAGCTCACCACCGGAGCTCGGACGAGTTTGTTCTTGGACGTTCTTGCAGCGACGCCGAGAATACCGATCACGAGCGCAAGGATCATTCCGGCGAATGCCAGACCGAGCGTCCCAAGCGAACCCCAAAACAATTCCGGGGCGCGGTCGAAGACCGCACCAAAATCGAACGTATAACCCATATGTTGACTTCCTCCCTCCGTCGCGGCTCACGCCTCGCCGGCGCCGGATCAGCGATCCGGCCCGAATAATTCTTCGGCCCTGTCGTACAGATGTTTCAAATGCGTCTCGGGCGCGGCAGAGCCCGCGAGCGGGACCTCCACCGAGATCGCCGCGGAGCCATCGACCGCTGCGACGAGTTCCTTCAACGGCAATTCGCCCTCTCCCGGTGCGAACCGCCCGCCTCTAGCTTCAGCGATCATCTCCTCTGATGTCACCGGCGCCGATCCAGCGACATCGCACAGTTGAACGTGCTTTACCCAGCCGATCTCGGTTCCGAGCGAAGCGAGCGTGCCGCCATTCCTGAAGAAATGTACTCCGTCGACGAGGACGCCGGCATTACGGGCACTACTCTCCTTCACAAGATTGACGCTGTCCTGAAAGGTTCTGATCACCCGCCAACCCATGTTTTCGATGTCGACAGCCAAGCCGTATCGGTCCGCGAGCCCGCAGAAATCCGAAAAGTTCGATACCAATCTGGCGTGATCAGGATCGTCTCCGCAGACACTAAGCCGGCGTGCTCCAATGTGCGCAGCCGTTGCGACGGTGGCCTCCACCGACGACGCGTCGAACGAGGGATCGATGACGAAGAACTCGATATCGAAAACCTCGACGCCTTCGCCGGCAAGCACGGATTTCAACTCGCCTGCAGCCGAACCACCGACAGGCAGCTCGTAGTAAGGCGCACCAGGGAACGCCGGATTCAGCCTGAGCCCGATCCTGGAGAACCCTGCGCGGGCGGCGGTCTTCGCGAAATCCACCGGAGGCAGCAAAATCGATGAGAAATGCGCAACGCCAATCAGGCGCGCCGATTTCGATGCTGCGGCGGCCATCACGCGATTCCCTTCGTCGCGAGATGGTTGCGAAGATTGGTGCCGGTGCGATGAATATGCTGGCGGAGCTTCTCGCAGGCATAGTCGACATCACGCGCAACTGCGCCCTGGGCAATCTCGCTGTGCTCCTGCCCAACGTTGCGATCCCCCGACGTCCGGATCAGGAAGACTCGGCGATATCGGTCATTGAGATTGAGCAGAAGACTGCAGAAGTGAAGTAGCAGAGGTTTGCCGCAGCCCGAAATCAGGGTGAGATGGAATTCCCGGTGAAGCGCTTCCCACTGCTCCAGCGTTTCGGGACGAGCGGCGTCGCGCTCCGTGCGGTTTAGACGATGAAGTGCACGCATGATGTTGCCCTCCCATTCGACGTCGCCGAGACGGATGGATTCACGCAGCGCGAAAACCTCGAGTTCCTCGCGCAGGCTCGTGACCTCTTCGAGATTAGCCAGCGAGATCGGCGCGACGCGATAGCCTCTGTTATCCTGAAACTCGACCAGGCCGTCTGAAATGAGCCGGGCCAAGCCCTCCCGCAACGGGCTCAGACTGACGTTGAACGTCTTCCGCGCCTTGTCGAGATTGATCTTGCTGCCTGCTTCCAGTTCACCGGAGATGATCGCCTCCCGAAGGCGCGACGCGAGCTGACTGCCGATGGTGTTCTTGCCATCGTCGAGGAAGCCGGCTGACGGCCCGCCTTCTGTCAACGGCCCCAGAGAGCTGTCGTCGGCCGAGTCCATCGTTCCTCCCCAAACAATTCGGCTAAGTTTCGATGATCGATATAATAAACGATTATTCATGTCAACTTGATACATCAACAAACCACTGGGTCGCCTGGCTTTGCGTCAGAACTAATCCGCTTTATCTAATTATTCCAGACATTTATTCCTTTGTTCAGGCATGCTTTCATCAGCTGTCAATCTAGATTACGCAGCAACTGCTTGACAAATAATCGATTATTTTGATACTCGAGCCTTATTGGGAGGTAGCCTTATGGCAATCAGAACCGAAAGCGAGTTGACGCCTGCCGTTCTCGCCGTGATGGACCGCACCGCAGATCCAAGGCTCCGGGAAATACTCGTTGCAATGGTGAAGCATCTCCACGCATTCGTGCGGGAAGTCAGGTTGTCGGAAGTCGAGTTTCGCGAAGCGACGGCTATCCTCAACGAAATTGGCCAGTTGCAGACCGACAGCCACAACGAGTTCGTGCTGATGGCCGGATCGCTTGGCGTCTCGTCGCTCGTCTGCCTGCTCAACAACGGCGACAACGGACAGACCGAGACTTCGCAGTCGCTGCTCGGGCCGTTCTGGCGCCTCAACTCTCCGCGGGTCGAGAACGGCGGAACCATCATCCGGTCGGAAACGCCTGGAACGCCCTTGTTCGTCCACGCGAAGGTGGTTGATCGGGTAGGCAAGCCCATCCCAGGCGCCGAGATCGACGTATGGCATGCCTCTCCCGTCGGTCTTTACGAGAACCAGGACCCGGACCAGGCGGAAATGAACCTGCGAGGCAAGTTCACCACGGACGACGAGGGTCGGTTCTGGTTCAGAACGGTCAAGATGGTGGGCTATCCAATCCCTATCGGCGGGGTCGTCGGTCGGCTTCTCCAAGCGCAAGGCCGCCATCCCTACCGACCCGCTCATCTGCACGCGCTGATCTTCAAACGGGGGTACAAAACCCTCATCTCCCAGGTCTTCGACCCGAGTGATCCGAACATCGAATCCGATGTGCAGTTCGGCGTCACCGCGGCTTTGACAGGCGACTTTGTCCGTCATGACGAGCCGCACCCGTCCGACACGGACGTCACTGGCCCGTGGTTCTCACTCGACTACACCTACGTCATGGAGCCAGGCGAGGCCATCCTGCCGCGTCCCCCGATCAAGTAACAGAACCAGCAGAGCCAAATCATGATTACCGAGAAGGAACGCCAAACGGCAGCCGACGCATTGCTGAAGGCAGAAACCGAACGCAGGCCCATCGTCCAGCCGAGCAAGACATATCCGAATTTGGAAATTGAAGACGCCTATCAGATCCAAGCGCTCTGGGCGCAGGCGCGGATTGCAAAGGGCGCGCGGATCGCGGGGCATAAAATCGGACTGACATCGCGGGCGATGCAGATGGCCTCGAAAATGACGGAGCCCGACTACGGCGTCATTCTCGACGACGCCCTCTATAACGACGGAGCGCAAATCAGCGCGGCGCTCTTCATCAAGCCTCGCCTGGAAGTCGAGCTCGCCTTCGTAATGGGCGAGGATCTCGAAGGACCAAGCGCTCGGATCTATGATGTCATGCGCGCGACTGAATTTGTCGTTCCTGCGCTTGAGATCATCGACTACCGAACCGAGGTGCCCAGAGCGATCACCGATACGATCGCCGACAACGCCGCGTTCGGAGCGATCGTAGTGGGCGGCCGCATCATCCGGCCGATGGATATTGACATCCGCTGGGTCGGCGCGACGCTTTCGAAAAACGGCATCATCGAAGAATCGGGTGTTTCCGCAGCCATCATGGGGCATCCGGCCGCAGGGATCGCCTGGCTCGTGAACAAGCTCCATGCCGTCGGAGGCGGCTTGAAGAAGGGCCAAATCGTGCTTGCCGGCTCATTCACCCGCCCCGTGGACATCGTCAAGGGCGATGTCATCCAAGCCGACTATGGTCCGGTCGGCTCCATCGGCGTCTCGTTCGTGTGAGGCGCCGATGGAACTTCCCGTCAATCACTTCAAACGGAAACTGAGAGCCGGTCAAAGCCAGATCGGTCTCTGGTGCGGCCTTCCCGGAAGCTACGCGGCGGAAATCGTTGCGCCGTCGGGCTTTGATTGGGTTCTGTTCGATACCGAGCACTCTCCGAGTGACGTCCTCACCGTCCTGCCGCAATTGCAGGCGGTCGCGCCTTACGACGTGTCCCCCGTCGTACGTCCCGCCTTCAACGATGCCGTACTGATCAAGCGCTTTCTGGATATTGGCGTCCAGACGCTCCTCATTCCCTATGTGCAGAACGAAGAGGAAGCGAAGGCAGCGGTCGCTGCCACGCGGTATCCGCCGCACGGGATTCGCGGCGTCTCCGCCTTGACGCGCGCCACCCGCTTCGGGCGCGTGCCGAACTATGCGCGGAATGCCGAACAAGAGATCTGCCTGCTTCTGCAGATCGAGACCCGCGAGGCACTCGGCCAACTGGAGGCCATCGCCGCGGTCGAGGGCGTCGACGGCATCTTCATCGGCCCCGCCGATTTGGCGGCCAGCTTCGGTCATCCCGGCCAACCGGGACATCCCGAGGTGGTCGCGGCGATCGAAAACGCGATCGGACGCCTGAAAATTCTTGGAAAGCCGGCAGGCATTCTCACGCCGGACGAGACGTTCGCAGCCCGCTGCATTTCGCTCGGGACGTTGTTCACCGCCGTTGGCGTAGACGTCGCCCTCCTTGCAAGAGGATCGGAGGCGCTCGCAGCCCGGTTTGCATCTTAGGAGTTCGCGCCGATGCCGACGCGGAAGCAAGTTCTGTCCGAGATAGCGCCGACGGGCGTAATCCGGGCAGCCGTCAACATGTCGAATGCAGCGCTGGTCCGGTGGGACCATCACGCCGGCGCCTTGGTCGGTCCGAACGCTCGGATCGGTCGCAAAATTGCCGAGCAACTGGATTGCGGCCTGTCGCTGATCCAGCACGGCTCCGCCGCCGACATCCTCGCCGCTGCTGATCGCGGCGAGTGGGATATTGCTTTTATTGCCTCCGACCCATCGAGAGCCGACCTGTTTTCCTTCTCGCCCCCCTACATGTCCGTCAAAGCGACCTATCTGGTGCCCGAGGCTTCGTCGTTCCGCACGGTTGGCGATGTCGACATCGAAGGCGTGCAGGTCGCCTCCGCAAGAAGCGCCGCCTATACGAAGCAGCTCGAACGTATCCTTGAAAAAGCCACTGTCTCGCACACTGACAGCCCGGCGGCTGCCGTCCATCTCCTTGTCAGCTCGCAGTGCGAGGTGGCTGCGGGGTTGACGGAATTCCTCGTTCAGATTTCGGAGAGAACTTCCGGCTTCCGGCTGGTAGAGGGAGCGTTCTCCAAAATTCCCCAGACGATCGCCGTGCAGCGAAGATCCATTCATGCCTCGGCCTTCTTTACGGATTTCATACGTCGTCTGAACGGAACTGCTGCGGCAGACCGTGACTTGGCCGGCGATGGTGAAGAGGATCTCGAATGATAGCGTCGGCGGAAACGGCTCGGGCTTTATCCCACTCGCCGAGCAAGCTACGCGTAAGCTAAAGGCTTCTCGATACCGCACCCGCCCCATTTCGAGCGCTGTAAACGGCCTGGTAATTGGGCGCCTGTGGACCTGGGCGAGCTCCCAACACCGACGGAACCCAGCCCTCAAGCCGGCAATTTCTCCTTCTCCGCATGGGCAAACACCGAGGCCGGCATAGGACCCGCTGTCATCAGCGTGAAATCGAACGATCCCTTCATATCGGGCCCCAGCACATATTGCCGGTGGACGCGCAGCTGGTCCTTGCGGATTTTGCGATAGTGCTCGCGCGTCAACATCTGCTTGACGCGGATCAGGATCATCGTTGCCGGAGGTGCATCCGTATGGCCAGCAACGGCAACGACCGGCACCTTGTAGAAATTGATCGAATCCGTCAGGCACTGCACGTCGAGCCAGGAAATCTCCGGACAGCGGGCAATCAGCCCGACACGGGCGCGCAGCAGCGCAGCCGATGACAGCAGTGCGCATTGCAGGATGGCGCTGCCGAGGGTGGCGAACACCACGCGCTTGCCCTCGAAAATCTCCGGCTCCCTTTCCAGCAATATGCCGATCACATGGGCGGCAACGCTCGATCCCATGCTGTGCGAGGAGATCAGATATTCGTCCGCCTCCTCAGCCAGCGCCTTACGCACGGCGCTGGCGCGGTCTTCCAGCCAGTCGTTGAAATCGGCCCGGTCCATGCGGCCTAGCGCCACCGCCATTTTCCAATCGGCAAAAAGATGCAGCGTATGAAAGCGTTCAGAAAACGGCAGGAAGGCAAAGCTGAAGAAGCAGAGCGCAAGCGGCCCACTCCAGAGCATGTGCCAGGGAGAAAAACCGAGGCTATAGGGCATGATGGCGATCTGCGCCGTCAGCGCGATCGCCAGCCCGGTCAACAGGAACGGGAAGAGGAAGAACAGGCCGAAGCGCCAGGCATGGCGGAAATATCCGCGCATGCCGCCGTCCAGCACGATCTGGACGCAGCTGCGGAAGCCCGCAACGATCTGGCTCGGCGTATTGCCGCTGCGCAGCCGACTGACCAGCGCGTCATGATCGACCATGTGAATCCGGCTCTTCGTCCGCCAGCCGGGGGAACCGGTCCCTGCCCCGTAGTCCGTCGTCACCTCGAAATTGAGGGGATCGCTTCCTGCCTCGGCCGCCCCCGTCTCAACCGAATAACCCCAGACGGTGGCACTCTGTCTGGCAGAGCGCTCGTAGCGTGCCCTGTGAGCAACGCCGTCAAGCGGCTCGAAGCCAGGGAAATGCAGGACGACCCGCTTCTCGATCAGTTTCATTCCACCTTCCAGCCGGCCAAATGGCCAGCATGTTGCATGCGATCCGGCTGCCCGGTCGCCAATATCGGCAAAAAAGCAGCTTGGCCTCGAAGCCGTCTTGCTAACCGAACTCTCCCGGAATTCAATAGCAGGCATGTCGTTTCCACCACGAACGGAGGGGTTTTGTGGCCGATCTAGTCAAAGAATTGATATCGGGCGTCGTCGACAGCGTGCTGAAGGAGATCCTGAAGAAAACCACCGGCCGCGCCACGACGAAGCGCAAAAAGCGAAAAACGCGCAGCGCGTCGACGACGGCTGCAGCGCGCAAGCCAGCCTCGACCGCCCGCAAGACGGCTGCGGCGACACGCAAGCCCGCCCGCAAGCAGGTCAGCAAGCGCCGCACCGCCGCCGGCCGCAGCCGTCAGCGCCGAAGCTAGCCGTGGGTGCTTTCGCAGGCACCGATCTTGCAGATTTCCCATATCCCGCGCCGGCTTCATGCCGCGGCAAAAAAGCCGGCGTCCGCCTATGCCGATATCAAACGGATTATCACGATGGAGGGCGGCACGTCTGGCAGATGAAACGCATTTTAAAAATCGTCCTGGCGGCACTGGTCGCGATCTGTCTGATCGCCGTTGTCGGCATCTACGCCTTGTCGGAGATGCGCCTTTCCAGAACCTATAACGTTGCGGCGGCCGATTTTACCGTCAAGACGACGCTGCCGCCTGAGGAAGCCGAACGCCGCGCCCGGACGCTGATGTGCGGCGGTTGTCATCACGATGCCGGCAACGTGTTGATCGACGGGCCCGGCCTCGGCCGCATCGTCGCACCGAACCTGACCCGCTTCGCGCCGATGTACAGCGATGCGGAGCTGGTGCGCCTCATCCGCCACGGCGTCAAGAAGGACGGCACCGGCGTCTTTATCATGCCGGCTGGCAATTTTGCCAATATCACCGAGGACGACATGGCGGCGATCCTCGCCTGGGTGCGCAGTCTGAAGCCGCTTCCCGACGCGGTGGACGGAGCGACGCAATGGGGACCGCTCGGCCGGATCGGCCTGGCGCTCGGCAAGGTCCCCTTCGAGGCCGATATCGTGACGGCCGACCTCACGCCCGCCGCCACGCGCCCGGCCGATATCGGCGAATATGCCTTCAGGACCGATTGCAGCCACTGTCACAATCTCGATACCGCCAAACAGTCCGAAGCCTTTCTGGCACCGGCGCTGAGGCCTTTGGCGCAATCCTATTCGGCTGCTGATTTCAAGACGCTGCTGCGCACCGGCAAGGGTGTCGGAGGCCGCGATCTCGGCGTGATGACCCAGGTTTCACTATGGGATTTCAGATATTTTACAGATGCCGAAATCGAACAGATCCAAGCTTATCTCACCCGGCAACCGTAACGCGACGGCAACAATGAGGAAGTGGTCTGACCAAATTGGTCTTTTTTTGATTGGGGCGGCTGGAATTCCTGACTGCGCATGCTATCTAAAGTCAACGATTGAAACGGCGGGCCTTTAACCCGCCTGTTGAAAGGATCAGGTCCCATGAGCGGCATTCACGAATTCATCGACAACGAAATCAAGAACAACGACGTCGTCCTCTTCATGAAGGGCACGCCGCAGTTTCCGCAGTGCGGTTTCTCCGGACAGGTCGTGCAGATTCTCGATTACATCGGTGTCGACTACAAGAGCGTCAACGTGCTCGCCGATTCGGAAATCCGCCAGGGCATCAAGGATTACTCCAACTGGCCGACAATCCCGCAGCTTTACATCAAGGGCGAGTTCGTCGGCGGCTGTGACATCATCCGGGAAATGTTCCAGGCCGGTGAACTGCAGCAGCATCTCCAGGAAAACGGCGTCACCGTGCGCGGCGCCGCCTGATCGGTCACCGGGCGTCCGCCCGGTTTCCAAATCTGTTCTCGAGTCCGAGGCGCTGCGGCCAGCAGCGCCTTAGCCTGTTTATGGGAATTTCATTGTGACAGATTCATCACAAGCCGTGTCCGCGGGCCGCCTGCCCATGGGCAAACGCGAATTCATCGCGCTCGCTGCCTTCCTGATGGCCGTCAATTCGCTGGCGATCGATATCATGCTGCCGGCCTTGCAGCAGATTGGCGCGAGCCTCGGCGTCGAAAGCGAAAATCATCGCCAGTTCGTCGTCTCCACCTATCTGCTCGGTTTCGGCTGCGCGCAGCTGTTTTACGGACCGCTTTCCGACCGTTTCGGCCGCCGCACGCCGCTTTTGATCGGTCTCGTCATCTATATCGCTTCCGCCATCAGCATCGTTTTCGTCCCTTCCTTCGCCGGACTGCTGGTGCTGCGCTTCATCCAGGGAATCGGCTCGGCCGCGACCCGCGTCATCACCATCTCCATCGTTCGCGATATCTATGGCGGCCGGCAGATGGCCGAGGTCATGTCGCTGATCATGATGGTCTTCATGATCGTGCCGGTGATTGCGCCCGGCACCGGCCAGATCGTCATGTTCTTCGGCAACTGGCACCTGATCTTCCTCTTCATCGCCGCGATGGCGACTGCTATCGGCGTCTGGGCCTATCTTCGCCTGCCGGAGACCCTGCATCCCGCCAATGTCCGCCCCTTTACCGCCCGCTCGATCTTCGGCGCTTTCAAGCTGGTCCTCACCAATCGCATCGCGCTCTGCTACACCATCGCCAGCACCTTCATCTTCGGCGCGCTGTTCGGCTTCATCAACTCCGCCCAGCAGGTCTATGTCGGCATTTATGATCTCGGTGTCTATTTCCCTTTCGCCTTCGCCGGCGTGGCGATCTTCATGTCGCTGTCATCCTTCTTCAATTCGCGCTTTGTCGGCAAACTCGGCATGCGCCGCCTGTCTCACGGTTCGCTCCTCGGCTTTATCGCCATCAACACGATCTGGCTGATCGTCCAGATGGCGAGTTCCGAGCCGATGCCTTTCCCTCTCTTCATCACCTTCTTCGGCCTTGCCATGTTCCAGTTCGGCTGGATCGGCTCGAACTTCAACTCGCTGGCCATGGAGCCACTCGGCCATGTCGCCGGCACCGCCTCCTCCGTTCTCGGCTTCATGAGCACGGTCGGCGGCGCCCTCATCGGCGCCGGCATCGGTCAGGCCTTCGACGGCACCGCGCTGCCGATGGTCGCCGGTTATTTCACCGTGTCGATCATCGGGCTCGTCTTCGTACTGATCGCCGAGAAGGGCCGCCTCTTCCAACAGCAGAATCCGGCCGTCTGAACGGCCCACCTCTGAACGGCCACCTCCTCCGCATCCGGGATTTCACCACATGACGCCGCCGCATAAACCGCACCAGGAAAACCAGGGCTCCCGCCGCATCGGCATGGGCTTTGGCGAATTCGTCGTCACCATCGCCATCATGACCGCCAGCGTCGCCATGGCCATCGACAGCATGTTGCCGGCATTGCCCAATATCGGCCATTCCCTTGGCGTCACCAATACCAACGACGCGCAGCTGATCATCGGCGTGTTCCTCCTGGGCTTCGGCGTCTCGCAGATATTCTTCGGCAGTCTTTCGGATACGTTCGGCCGCCGTAACATCCTGCTCGGCGGTCTCGTCTGCTACGTGATCGGCATGTTTGCCGCCGCAGCAACCGGAAGCTTCGAAATGCTGCTCGTCATGCGCTTCATCCAGGGTGTCGGCGGCGCGGCGGTGCGCATCACCACCATGGCGATCGTGCGCGACTGCTTCGGCGGCCGCGAAATGGCCCGTGTCATGTCTTATGTCATGATCGTCTTCATGATCGTGCCGATCGTGGCCCCCTCCGTCGGCCAACTGATCATCACCTATGCCAACTGGCATTGGATCTTTATTCAGCTCGGCGTCATCGCCACCATCCTGTTCGTCTGGGCGCTTCTGCGGCTGAAGGAATCGCTACCGCCGGAGGAGCGGCTGCCACTGTCAGTCGGCTCTGTCATGGATGGCTTCAAGACCGTGCTCACCAACCGCATCACCTGCGGCTACATGATCGGCCTCACCATGTTCACCGGCGTCATTAGCGCCTATGTGATCTCGGTGCAGCAGGTCTTCGGTGAAGTCTATGGCCTTGGCGACTGGCTGCCAATCGCCTTTGCGGCTACCGCCGGCGGCATCGCTATCGCCAACTTCGCCAACGGCTTTTTCGTCCGCACATTCGGCATGCGCCGCATCTCGCACGCCGCCCTGCTGATCTTCACGGCGCTCTCGGCTGCCGGTTTTGTCTATTCGCTGGCCGGCAAACCGGATTTCGCCATCGCCTACGGCATTTTCACCGTGGTGCTGATGATGTTTGCGCTGATCGCCACCAATTTCACCGCCATCAGCCTCGAGCCGATGGGCAATCTCGCCGGCACGGCAACCGCCATCACCGGTTTCGTCTCGACGACGTTCGGCACCATCCTCGGCGGCCTGGTCGGCCAGATGTTCAATGGCACGGTGCAGCCGCTCTTCGCCGGCTTTGCGACTTTTGGTCTGCTGACGATCGCAGCCACGCTTTGGGCCGAGAACGGCAGGCTCTTTACCCATCCGGGCGACAGCCCGCAGCTCGATCCGGGGGCGGCCCACTTGTGACACGAGTCTGCCAGCCCGCGTAGATTTGGCCGGTGAAAGCTCTTCTAAAGGGGCAAAGGGCATCCAGGATGGACGACGGAATTTAGATCAGGCCCTACGCGCCAGCCGATGCGGACGCGACGATCGACATTTTTCTGCGCGCGATCCGGGAGGTCTCATCGAAAGACTATTCCTCCGCTCAGATCGAGGCTTGGGCAAAGGTCGAAGATCGCGGCCTATGGGCGGAGCGCAGGATTAGCCGGCCCGCCTGGATCGCGGAAATCGACGGAGAGCCGGTGGGTTTTTCCGATCTGACCGCCGACGGATGCTTGGACATGATGTTCGTCCATCCTGAATTTCAGGGGCTCGGCGTCGCAAGCAGCCTGCTGAGGCGGGTCGAGGAGAAAGCTCGGACGCTCGGATTCAGGCGAATATATACGGAAGCCAGCCGAACCGCGCAGTCGTTTTTCGAGCGCAAGGGTTTCCGCGTGATATCAAGGCAAACCGTCGAAAAACGCGGGCAAAGCCTGGAAAACTTCCTCATGGACAAGCACTACGCGGAATGAGCGTCAACCGCCGATAACATTCGACCGAGACCGCAATTCCCCGTCGCAGGATACGGCCGCAAGATCAGTGTTCTGCGGCCGGTTTTCACGGTTCAGATCGTGACGACCTCACGGCGCAGCACCTCCCAAGAGGCCTCGTCGGGCGCAACCAGGAGCCCGCCATCGAGATGGTGCGGCAGGTAGGGAGAACCGTCGAAACGTGCCGCATGGGCGCCGGCCTCCTGCGAGATCAGCGTGCCGGCAAGGTGATCCCAAGGCATCAGCTTGTTGTACATCAGGTAATGCACATGGCCGCCCGCAAGGGTGCGGTATTCATGAGCCGCGCATCGGTAGTTGGTGAGGAAGCGCACCTTGGCGAGATTGCCGAGAATTTCAGCCCGTTTCTCCTGCGGCAGGTAGCCTGTCGAGGCCATACCGACCATCTGGTCGAGCGCGACAGGCTCGGCCGCGCGCAACCGCCGCGCTTCGCCATCCGGCCGCCGCAGCCAGGCGCCGCCACCCTTTTCCGCCATGACCCAGTCGTCGCCCATCGGATCGTAGATGATCCCGGCAACGGTCTCGCCGCCTGATATGACCGAGGCCATCACGCCGAAGGCCGGGATACCGGCAGCGAAATTGAAGGTGCCGTCGACCGGATCGACGACGATGGCGAGATCGGCATCTGCGAGCCTGCCGAGCAAATCAGGCTCGGCTGCGACCGATTCTTCGCCGACGAACAGCGCCCCGGGCCAGAGCCGCTCCGCTTCCGCCTTGATCATCCGTTCGGCCTGCTCATCGGCCTCGGTGACGAGATCGGTCGCCTCGCTCTTGGCACGCACCTCGTCCTGGCCGAGCCGGCGGAAGCGCGGCAGGATTTCCGCCTTCGCTGCACGGCGCAAGAGATCGGCAAGAACGGTCACGTTGACGGTCGCAGTCATGTCAAATCCTTTCGGTCCGGTCCTTTTGGGGGGGCCTCAAATCAGATGCCGACGATCTCGCGGCGGATCAGCTGCCAACTTTCCTTGTCGGGCGCTGAGATGATGCCACCCGTTGTCTCGCCCGGGCGATAGGGCGTTCCGTCGAATTTGGCCGTATGGCCGCCGGCCTCCTGATGAGCGAGCACGCCGGCCAGATGATCCCAGGGCATCAGTTTCGCATGGCCGATGAAATGCATCTTGCCGGAAGCGGCCATCCAATATTCGTAAGCCGAGCAATTAAAGGCGAAGGTCATTCGGGCCTTTGCCATGTTGGCTGAGATGCGCGAGCGATCCGGATCTTCCATATGCCCCCATGAGAAGCCACCGACCATCTGGTTCAAGGCGGCAGGCTCAGCCACCTTCAGCCTGCTCGATTGCCCGTCCCACCGCGTCAGGAAGGCGCCCGCCCCCTTGATCGCCGTGACCGTGTCTCCGAGAACCGGATCGTAAATGATGCCGGCGACCGTCTCGCCCTTGACGGTCACCGCGAGCATCGTCCCGAAAACCGGAAACCCGGCGGCGAAATTGAACGTGCCGTCGACGGGATCGATGACGAAGGCAAGCTCGGCATCGGCAAGTGCCGGCACTACCGACTTGTCGGCGTCATAGGCCTCCTCGCCGACGACCAATGCTGCTGGAAAGCGCTCTTTCAGTGCCGCCGTGATCCTATGTTCGGCGAGCCAATCCGCCTGCGTCACGACATCGATCGCCGAAGTTTTTTCCGAGACATCGGCAGCGCCGAGATTGCGAAAACGCGGCATGATTTCGATGCGCGCCGCCTCCCTGACGCATTCGCCGAGGAAAAGAATGTCCGTGTCAGAAATAGTCATGCGAAATTTGTCCTTGATGCAATGATCAGCCTGCATAGCCGGCCTCTCATGAAGGATCGGCGACACCAAGGCTGGAAAAGTCGAAAAGTTTTGGATCGAGCAGATGCGACGGGTTCACATGCGAAAGCGCCCGCAGCATCGTGTCCTTGCGCCCCGGCATGCGTCGCTCGATATCGGCGAGCATATCCTTCATCGCATTGCGCTGCAGCCCGTCCTGCGAACCGCAGAGATCGCAGGGGATGATCGGGAACTGCATGGCGGCGGCGAACTTCGCGAGATCGTCCTCGGCGGCATAGGCTAGCGGCCGCAGCACCATCAGGTCGCCCTCGTCGTTCAGAAGCTTCGCCGGCATGGAAGCAAGCCGCCCGCCGTGGAAGAAATTCATGAAGAAGGTTTCGAGAATGTCCTCGCGGTGATGGCCAAGCACCAGCGCATCGCAGCCCTCTTCCCGGGCGACGCGGTAGAGATTGCCACGGCGCAGCCGCGAACACAGCGAGCAATAGGTCGCGCCTTCCGGCACCTTCTCCTTCACGATCGAATAGGTATCCCGATATTCGATCCGGTGCCGGACGCCGATCTTCGTCAGGTAGTTCGGGAGCACGTGCTTCGGAAAGTTCGGCTGGCCCTGATCGAGATTACAGGCGATCAACTCGACCGGCAGCAGGCCGCGCCACTGCAGGTCGAGCAGCAGCGCCAGCAGCCCGTAGGAATCCTTGCCGCCGGAAAGGCCGACCAGCCAGCGCTTCTGTCCCTTCAGCATGTCGAAATCGTCGAAGGCCTGGCGCACTTGCCTGAGCAGCCGCTTGCGCAGCTTATTGAAGGAGACCGAGCGCGGCGCATCGGCAAACAGCGCATGGCCGATGCCGCTGTCGGCTTCGCCGGCTTCCAGGTCGTCCGCGATATTGGCTGCGATATTCATTGCATCGTCCTATCGAAGGTCTGCCTGCCTTAACAGAAAGTCGTGCGCCAACACAGTGTCAATCGCCGAAAACCGACCAGCCGGTGCGTGCCGCAAGCATCTCAAGCGCCACAGCGCCGAGCTGCGAATTGCCGACCTTGTTGAGCCCCGGCGACCACACCGCGATCGAGGCAATGCCGGGCGCCACCGCGAAGATGCCGCCGCCGACGCCGCTCTTGCCGGGCAGGCCGACATGGTAGGCAAAATCACCAGAGCCGTCATAATGGCCACAGGTCAGCATCAACGCATTGATGCGCCGCGCCCGCTTCGGCGACACCACCGAATGACCGGTCATCGGATTGCTGCCGCGTGCCGCCAGGAACAACCCGGCGCGGGCCAGCTGCTCGCAGCTCATCGCGAGCGCGCATTGATGAAAATAGACGCCGAGCACGTGATCGACGGGATGGTCGAGATTGCGGTAGGCGCGCATGAAGTTGGCAAGCGCGACATTGCGGTATCCCGTCTGCGTTTCCGAGCGCGCCACCTTGTCGTCGATGGTGATCGATTCGTCATCGGCGAGATAACGCACGAAGCGCAGCAATTCGCCGATCGCCTCGCGCGGCGCATGACCGGCCATGACGACGTCGGAAACAGCAATCGCGCCGGCATTGATGAAGGGATTGCGCGGGATGCCGCTCTCATGCTCGAGCTGGACGATCGAGTTGAACGCCGATCCCGATGGTTCGCGCCCGACGCGCTTCCACAGGCTCTCACCGACCTTGCCGAGCGCCAGCGTCAACATGAAGACTTTGGATATGCTCTGGATCGAGAAGGCGATACCGGCATCGCCGACACGATAGACCTTGCCGTCGACGGTAACGATCGCCATGCCGAACTGCCGTGGATCGACCTTGGCGAGCTCGGGAATATAGTCGGCGACCTTGCCCTCGCCGACCCGCGGCAGGATATCGCTGTAGATGCTATCGAGGGTCGCCTGCAAATCCGTCATCGCTTCTCTCCGAATAACAAAAAAGCCGCCCGAAAGAGCGGCTTTTCCATAAGCGAAAACGCCTGGTTTTTCTTAACGCGAATAGAATTCGACAACCAGCTGCGGTTCCATGACGACCGGGAACGGAACGTCGCTGAGCGTCGGGACGCGGCCGAAGGTAGCGACCATCTTGTGGTGATCGGCTTCGATATAATCCGGAACGTCGCGCTCGGCGAGGCTGACGGCCTCCAGAACGGTCACCAGCTGCTTCGACTTCTCGCGAACTTCGATAACATCCCCGGCCTTGCAGCGATAAGAACCGATGTTGACGCGTACGCCGTTGACAGTGACGTGGCCATGGTTGACGAACTGACGGGCAGCAAAGACCGTCGGAACGAACTTGGCGCGATAGACGATCGCGTCGAGGCGAGATTCCAGAAGACCGATCAGGTTTTCCGAGGTGTCGCCCTTGCGGCGAGAGGCTTCGGCGAAGATCGCGCGGAACTGCTTTTCGCGCAGGTCGCCATAATAACCCTTGAGCTTCTGCTTGGCGCGCAGCTGCACGCCGAAGTCCGAAAGCTTGCCCTTGCGGCGCTGGCCGTGCTGGCCCGGGCCGTATTCGCGGCGGTTTACCGGAGACTTCGGACGGCCCCAGATGTTTTCGCCCATACGGCGGTCGATTTTGTACTTGGACGATTCGCGCTTGCTCATCGCATTTCCTTTCAAAAGTTTATGGCGATTTGTTACCAAACCGCACGAAGGAAACACGCCCTCCTCTGATCTCTTCCGAAATCTGACAGGATATTCCGGTTACGCGAACTGGAACCATCCACGGGACATGTCAAATGAAACACCGGACATTGCTGCCCGGTGCTTGGCGCGGTGTTTAGAGGGCCGTCATGAAAATGTCAACAGCGGCAAAGATTGAAAGCGCCACTATTCCGCCGCCAGCGGCTGGTCGCCCGTGTCGGGCGCGTTGGCATCGCCCGGCGCCGTCTGGCAGTTCATGTCGGGGAAAGCCACAATGCGCTTGCCGGAGAAATCCGTATGCACGACGACGATCCCTTGCTCCTCGAAATAGCCGAGCAGGCGCCGCGCACGGCGGGCGGAGTGGGTGCCGTAGGCGCGGGCAATGCGGGCGTCCGATGGGCACGCCTCACCGCAGGCGGCAGCCTTGGCGAGCATCAGGAAGACGCCCTGCAGGTCGTCGGTAACCCCAGACGACAGCGACAGCGCCGTCGCCCACGCGTCGGTCGCGGCTGTCGCGGCATCGACGCCCGAGCGGGAGATCGCCACACGCCGGCGGAAATCCGGCAGCGCGATCGGCGGTCCCGGCACGCGGCGCATGCGCAGCCGCACGAGAAAATCCTGGTAGAGCACCGAATCGGTGCGGAAAGCGGAGGTGGGATCGTCGAGGATTTCGGCAAGCACGCCGGCAAGGCGCTCCTCTCGCTCCTCGGTGGAGATCTCCACCTGGCTCGCCCTCGCCTCGACCGGTGCCGGTGATGCCGCCGGTGTCGAGCGCGAGAGCTCCGCCAGTATATCGGTGGTCGGCCGCGGCGCCGGCGGCGCGCGGCGCACCAGCGGACGCTGGAACTCCTCCGGGTCGGGCGTGAAGATCAGATCCTCGACATCCTGTGGCGCATCCGGCAGCGGCATCAGCTTCGGGCTGGAAGAGCGCGCCGAGGTCTCCACCGCGCCGATCTGGATCGGCAGCGGCCGGCGCGACAGCGCAGGGCCAAGGGCAACGAAATTGCCGCGCTTCAGGTCCCGGAACATCTCGGCCTGGCGCCGATCCATGCCGAGCAGGTCGGCGGCACGCGCCATGTCGATATCGAGAAAGGTGCGGCCCATCAGGAAGTTCGAGGCCTCGGCCGCGACATTCTTGGCGAGCTTGGCAAGCCGCTGCGTCGCGATCACCCCGGCAAGCCCACGTTTGCGGCCGCGGCACATCAGGTTGGTCATCGCGCCGAGCGACATCTTGCGCGCATCTTCCGAGACGTCGCCGCCGACCGACGGTGCAAACATCTGCGCCTCGTCGACGACGACGAGAACCGGATACCAATACTCGCGATCGGCATCGAACATGCCGTTGAGGAAGGCGGCGGCGGCGCGCATCTGCTGCTCGATATCGAGGCCTTCGAGCGTCAGCACGCAGGAAACGCGATGCTGGCGGATGCGATTGGCAATACCCGCCAATTCCGCCTCGGTGCGCTCACCATCGACGACGACATGGCCGAACCTGTCGCTGAGAGTGACGAAATCGCCCTCGGGATCGATGATGACCTGCTGCACCCATTGCGCGGATTGCTCGAGCAGGCGGCGCAGGAGATGCGACTTGCCCGACCCGGAATTGCCCTGCACGAGCAGGCGCGTCGCCAGCAGCTCCTCGATATCGAGCGTCGCCGGGCTGCCGGACGCCAATCCCATATCGATGCCAACCTGCAATGCTGATCCTCGCGGCGAAGAGACTCAATGAACGAACCGCCATTCTTCCGAAACGGCAAGGCCCCGTCTATCAAAGAATCTAGTGATTTTCAGGGTCGGATTTCGCCAACCCACAGGACAATTTCCGCTTATGCCTTTAAGCCGAATCCCTGCATCAGCCGCCGTGTGGCGAAATCCTGCTGGCCGGAGGTGAAGACCGCAAAGTCGAAATTATCCGGATGGACGGCATCGGCAACCAGCGGCACCAGTGTGCGGGCGCGCCGCGCAATCGCTTCGGCAGGATCCAGCCAGTCTACCGGCCATGGGGCAAGCCGGCGGAAAAGATTGGCCATGAAAGGATAATGCGTGCAAGCGAGTACGACGATATCGGTTTTCTGACCGTCCTTATCGACGAAGCACTGGTCGATTTCGGCGAGCACGGCCTCATCGGAGACGGCATCGCCGCGAATATAGGCCTCGGCCATGCGCGCAAGGTTCTCCGAGCCGACGAGGCGGACATGGCATTGCTGCGCAAAGGACTGGATGAGATCGCGTGTATAGGCCCGCTTCACCGTGCCCGGGGTCGCCAGCACCGAAACCAGGCCCGATCGCGTGCGCTCCGCCGCCGGTTTGATCGCCGGCACGGTGCCGACGAAGGTCATCTGCGGAAAAGCGGAGCGCAGATCGGCGCCGACGAGCGTGAAGGCGGTATTGCAGGCGATGATGCAGACTTCGGGATCATAATCCATCAGCAGCTTGCCGAAGAGCCCGATGATCCGCTCTTTCAGTGCCTGCTCCTCCCAGCCGCCATAGGGAAATCCGGCATCGTCGGCGACATAGATGAAGCCTCGCTCCGGCATCAGGACGCGCGCCTCGCGCAGCACGGTCAGCCCCCCGATGCCGGAATCGAAGAGGAGGATGGGTTTCAGCTCACGCGTCGTCGCTGTCATCTGGTGGTGTTTCCTTGGCCGGTTTCGGGAACCTGCCGCCGCGCGGGCTCTTGCGCGAGAAGCGGTCGAGGGAGGAGATGACGCCGCGCAACACGCTGATTTCCTGCTCCGTGAAAGCCCGGCGGGATAGAACGGCACGGAGATTGTCGACCATTTTCGGCTTTTTCCCGGCAGGATGGAAATATCCGCGCGCATCGAGCGCTTCTTCCAGCTGGTCGAACAGGCCGAAGAGCTGTTCCTTGGTCGAGGGCGTCTGCCCCATTGCCTGGAACGGCACGGCGCCGACATCTTCCATGCCGGATTTCATCCATTCATAGGACATCAGCAGCACGGCCTGGGCGATGTTCAGCGAGGCAAAGGCCGGGTTGACGGGAAAGGTGACGATCTCGTCTGCAAGCGCCACTTCCTCGTTGGTCAGCCCCCAGCGCTCGCGCCCGAAAAGAATGCCGGTGCCCTCGCCCGCCCGGAATTTTGCCCGGAGCGTCTCGGCGGCGATGACGGGAGAACGCACCGGCTTATAACCGTCGCGCTCGCGCGCCGTCGTCGCATAGACGAAGTTGAGATCGGCCACCGCCTGCTCCAGCGTGTCGTAGACCTTCGTGGCCTCGATCACATGATCGGCCTTGGAAGCGGTCGCCAGCGCCTTTTCATTCGGCCAGCCATCGCGGGGATTGACAAGGCGCAGTTCGGCAAGGCCGAAATTCGCCATGGCCCGCGCCACCATGCCGATATTCTCGCCCATCTGCGGCTCGACCAGAATGATGGCCGGCCCCTCGGCCAGAAGTTGACGTTCGCTGTTCGTGCCTGCCATGGTCCTATCCCTGTTTTGAGCGCGCAATAGCCTCGCCGGCAGCAAACGGCAAGACATCGGCCTGCGGATAAAGCCTTTCCAGCGCCGAACCGATCATTTCGAGCCCCAGCCTGGCGCCGTCTCGGGACACCGGCAGATGTCGCCCTGTCGTCCGCGATGCCTTGCGCTCGATCAGGAAACACGTCGAGCCGCGCGGAGCTGCCGTATCGATCAGCGCCTGATCTGCTGCAATCAGCGTTTTCAGATTGTCGCCAGCATCAGACGCTTCGTAGCTCTTCGCCAGGATTCGCGCCCAGTATGTACAGGACAGGAAGATCGCCAGCGTCTGCCGGATCTGGCCGGGCCGCGTCACCACCGACCAGGAGGAGCCGAGTGGCCGCGCCGCAACCGTCACATCGCGGTAACAGGCATCGATCTTCTGCGACAGCGCGATCAGCTCGAAACTGCTCTTGCCCTCGCCAAGCGCCCCAAGCAGATCGCGCAGCGCCTGGAACCAGCGGGCGAGTGCGGCATCGAGCGCGCCGCGCGTACGTGTGGGAAAGACGATGAAGGCGACTGCCGTTCCGGCTACCGCGCCGATCACGGTTTCGCCGATCCGCAGCTTCAACAGCTCGAGTGTCAGCACGCCGGTCATGCCGTAGACCAGGCAGAGCACAATCGAGATGAAGAAGGTCATCGTCGCGTAAGAGACCTGCAGGAAATAAAAGGCGAGGAAGATGCAGACGACGGCGACCGGAATGGCGATCGCCTGTTCACCGGAAATCAGCGTCGCCAGCCCAAGACCAAAGGCGATGCCGAACACGGTGCCGAGCGAGCGCGACAGCGCCTTCATCGCCGTATCGCCGCGCGAATTGGTGTTGGTGAAGACGAGGAAAGAGGCGAGCACGGCCCAGAACCAGCGCTCGCGCGACAAGAGCAGGCCGAAGCCCATAGCGATTGCCGAGGCGAGCGTGATCTGCAGCGCCGAGCGCAGCAGCGGATTGCCGAATGAAAAGTCGATCGGCTGGGATTGCCCCGTCTCGCTGATCGTATCGATGCCGGAAAAGCTGGAGGCCTGCCCCTCGTCGATCGCCTGCGTCAGTTGCTGCCGCGCCTCGCCAAGCCAGAGCAGTGCCCGCACTGTCTCGCTCTGCGGCTGATCCCGGATTGATTCCGCCATCCCGTCATAGGTGGCAAGCTCGGCCCTATCGGCCTCGATCACGGCGTGAACGAGCGCAAAAGGCGGCGGGCTCTGGAAACTCAGCACGATGGCGCTCTCGGCGGCAAGATGTGCATCGAAGAGCCGGATCGCCAGCTCGGCTGCAGGTTCAGCGGCACCGTCGAAGACGCCGGCCGGCGGGCGCGGAATGAAGGTCTCCGCCATCAGCACCACCTCCTTCAGCCGGTCTTCCAGCTGGCGCAGTTCCTGCCGGTCGGCGTCACCAACCTCGGCTCTGCCGGCGATGGCGGCGAGCTTGAAGAGGATCTGGTTGATCCGGCCCCTGACGCTTTCGAGCGAGCGCAGCAGGTCGCGCCGCCAATCGTCGGGCAGGATCACCGCCCTCACCAGATGACCGACCAGCACCGAGACGACGGGGCCGATCGCCACCTCCGGCAGATCGGCCAGCGAAGGCCGGAAATAGGCGCCCATGAAATAGGAGGTGAAGGCGAACATGCCGATGGCAAAACCGCGCGGCCCGAACACCCGTCCCGCCGATGCAAGCGCGATCACCACCAGGAAGACGAGATCGGAGAGAAAACGGCTATCCTCGAGCCCGGCCGCGACAGCGACGATGGCAAGGCTTGCGACACAACCGAGGAGCCGCGTCACCAACTGGCGCGCATTTCCCTTATCGCGCACGGCAATTCCGCCTTCGATCGACAGCACGATGCCGAGGCCGAAAGCCGCAGTCGGCAGCGGCAGAACAAGAGTATGGATGGCAAGCAGGATCAGGAACGAGAGGACGATCGCCAGTGTCACCCGCGAGGCCATGCGCAGACGCGAAAGCGCCGGATCGTTGGCAAGCAGCCAGTCACGAAGCTGAAAACCGGAAAACAAATGCAAGAGCCCTCATGCCACGGAAGGATCGACAGATATCGCCGCAAAAGCGCAAATCAAACCATCGGAGAACCGGTCGGAACAATAGCCCGGCATCGATTTTCCGCTATAGATCAAATGTCGCGCGCCTATTGGCCTTTGGCAATCAGCGCCATCGTCGCCTTCAGTGAATCTCGGCCCTGCGTTTCGATATTCTCGGTGACGACATCGTCGATGACAGATGTACCGCCTTCTTCGATCACCTCGAAACGGACGGTCGTATAGTCCTTGGCATCGGGCGCTTCCGAGCAGGCCGATTTCTTGAAGCGCACAGTCACCTCAGCCGTCCCGTTGACCGCAGGCGCGGCCGCCATCGTTAGATCCTCCAGTGGGCATGCATCCTGACCGTTGACGATGACATCGTAGTCGAACGGCGATATGCCATCGTCATCGACCGCGGGAAATTGCGCGGCGGCCTGATACTTGGCGACGAAATCCTTGCTGTAGAGGCGCGTGAGACGGCTTGCATCGAAGATGTCGCTCCAGTCGCCGCTATTGTCGGCCCAGTTGCTCCTGGTCGCGTCCATGATCTCCTTCACGGGCGCCGTGGCATCGGCCGCATGGACGGCACCTGAAAAGGCGATAAGGCTTGCGATAACAAGGGCGATTGTCTTCATGGTCGAATGTTCCGGGCGGGCAAATCAAGGCGGACACTAGCCAGTTTTCCGCGCTTGGCAATGCCGGCAAAAACGCATGCTCGAACCCGTTGCAGCTTTGCGTTCCCGGTTCACAATGCTATAGCGCTCCTCATCACGTCACCCACCCGGGACCCCCGTCCCCATTCAAGCTCGAACGAGGCAGATACATGAACAAGATCAAGGTCGCCAATCCCGTCGCCGATCTCGACGGCGATGAAATGACGCGCATCATCTGGCAGCTTATCAAGGACAAGCTGATCCATCCGTATCTCGACCTCGACATCGACTATTTCGACCTCTCCGTCGAAAATCGCGACGCCACCAACGACCAGGTGACCGTCGATGCCGCCAACGCCATCAAGAAGTACGGCGTCGGCATCAAATGCGCGACGATCACGCCCGATGAAGCCCGTGTCAAGGAATTCAACCTCAAGGAAATGTGGAAGAGCCCGAACGGCACGATCCGCAACATTCTCGGCGGCGTCATTTTCCGCGAGCCGATCATTTGCAAGAACGTGCCGCGCCTGGTTCCCGGCTGGACCCAGCCGATCGTTGTCGGCCGTCACGCCTTCGGCGACCAGTATCGCGCCACCGACTTCAAATTCCCCGGCAAGGGCAAGCTGACCATCAAGTTCGTCGGCGAAGACGGCACCGTCATCGAAAAGGAAGTCTTCAACGCGCCGGGTTCCGGCGTCGCCATGGCGATGTACAACCTTGACGAGTCGATCCGCGAATTCGCCCGCGCCTCGATGATGTACGGCCTGATGCGCAAGTGGCCGGTCTATCTGTCGACCAAGAACACCATTCTCAAGGCCTATGACGGCCGCTTCAAGGACATCTTCGAAGAAGTCTACGAGACCGAATTCAAGGATCAGTTCAAGGAAGCCGGCATCACCTACGAACACCGCCTGATCGACGACATGGTCGCCTCGGCGCTCAAGTGGTCGGGCGGCTACGTCTGGGCTTGCAAGAACTATGACGGCGACGTCCAGTCCGACACCGTTGCCCAGGGCTTCGGCTCGCTCGGCCTGATGACCTCGGTTCTGCTGACGCCAGACGGCAAGACGGTCGAAGCCGAAGCCGCCCACGGCACGGTCACCCGCCACTACCGCCAGCATCAGAAGGGCCAGGAAACCTCGACGAACTCGATCGCTTCGATCTTCGCCTGGACCCGTGGCCTCGCGCACCGCGCCAAGCTCGACGACAATGCCGAGCTTGCCCGCTTTGCCTCGACGCTCGAGAAGGTCTGCGTCGACACCGTCGAATCCGGTTTCATGACCAAGGACCTGGCGCTGCTGATCGGCCCCGACCAGCCGTGGCTTTCAACCACCGCCTTCCTCGACAAGATCGACCAGAACCTGCAGAAGGCCATGGCGTAATCGGGTCTTTTCGGAATAGCATTGAAACGGCGGGGAAATCCCCGCCGTTTTTCGTTTTGGGAGAATTGTAAATGATGGCGACCGTGCGCCCGCTCCAACCCTCTGACCGCGCCACCTGGGAACCCTTATGGGCAGCCTACCAGCGTTTCTACGAAGTGGTGATCCCCGCCGAGACGACGGATCTCACCTGGGCGCGCTTCCACAATGCCGATGAACCGATGCATGCGCTCGGCGCTTTCGATGAAGGCGGGCGCCTGGTGGGGATCGTACACGCGATCTTCCATCGCTCTTGCTGGCTGCCGCAATGGACCTGCTACCTGCAGGACCTCTATGTCGAAAACAGCCAACGCGGGCTCGGCACCGGAGCCGCGCTCATCGAGGCCGTCGCCGGGCTTGCACGGCAAACGGGCGCCGGCAGGCTGTACTGGATGACCCATGAAAGCAATGCCACCGCCCGGCGCCTCTACGACAAGATCGCCGAACGCTCTGGTTTCATCCAATACCGCAAGGCGCTTTAAGCAGCAGGGTTGCACAAACGCCAGTCCGCACTATTGATTCCGGGAAACAAGGAGGATGTCATGACCGAAGAACTGGTATTCTACACCAACCCCATGTCGCGCGGCCGCATCGCGCGCTGGATGCTGGAGGAGATCGGCCATGCCTATCGCACCGAACTTCTGACTTTCGGTGAAGGTATGAAGGCGCCGGAATATCTACGGGTCAATCCGATGGGCAAGGTGCCGGCAATCCGCCACGGCGATACCATCGTCACCGAATGCGCGGCGATCTGCGCCTATCTCGCCGAGACCTTCCCGGAAAAGGGGCTGGCCCCCAAACCGGAAGAGCGCGCCGCCTATTACCGCTGGATGTTCTTCGCCGCCGGTCCGCTGGAATCGGCAGTGACGATGAGGTCGCTCGGCTTCGAAATTCCGACGGAGCGCCTGCGCATGGCCGGTTGCGGCGGTTTCGGCGACGTCATGAACACACTCGAAATGGCCGTCTCCGGCTCGACCTATGTCGCCGGCGAACGCTTCACCGCCGCCGACGTCTATGTCGGCTCGCATGTCGGCTGGGGTCTTGGCTTCGGCAGCATCGAAAAACGCCAGGCCTTCGTCGATTATTTCGGCCGCATCAGCGAACGTGAGGCCTACAAGCGCGCCAATGCACTGGACGACGAGGCCGGCAAGACGATGCAGGCCGCTTGAGGCGTCAATCGGCGCGGCCAGCCCGCCGCGCCGCGAATATCCACGCCTCAGGCAAGCGGCATGTGAATATTCGTCATCAGTTCGGTCGGCGGCACGTCGCGCGGGTTGTTGAGATATTCCTCGAACATGACGCTGTCCTTCAACTGCCGTCCGGACTTGGGCAGCCATTCCGCATAGAGCCACTGATAGGCCTTGTACATGTCGGCGTAAGGCCCCTTGTGGCGCAGCACCGCATAGTCGCCACCCTCGATCGTCCGCCGCTCGAATGGCGCCTCGGCCGGAAGATCGGCAGAGCCGGTGACACAAGCGATCGAGCGCAGCTGTTCGGCCGGCACGATGTCGGGATCGTCGAGATAGACGCCGATCATCCGCATGTCAGGCCTGGCGAGGCTGCGGGCGTAGAGCGTGCCGAACAAGGTCTCGAAGGCTTTGCCGATTTCCATGTAGGAACCGGTATGGGCAACTCCGATCAGCTCCGTCGGTGCGATCTCTCGTATGGTAACGTCGAACATGGCTTTGGTCTTTCCGTAAGGTGAGGGTTGGAAGGCTGTGTGGCTTCCCTCCTTCCGGTAGCGGGCCGGCGGCATGCCGTAGGCTAACTTGAAGATGCGATTGAAAGATTGGAGGTTGGGATAGCCTGATCGCTTGGCAATCTCGCTGACGGCAAGCTCCGTGCGGACGATCTCGCCCGCCGCGCGATGCAGCCGCAGCCGCTTGACGGTGGCCGCCAGCGTCTCGCCATAGATCGCCCGGTAGATCCTGTGCCAGTGATAGCTCGACAAACAGGCGATCTGGGCAAGGCGCTCCATATCCAGCTCCTCGTCGAGGTGGTCGTGAATATAGGTCGAAACCCGTCTCAGACGGCTTTCATAAAGTGCCCATGCCGCGTCGCCATTCATGTCAAACCTCATGCAAATCGATCGACCGCAGAGAACCATATCCCGATTTGACAAATCCTGCGGAGTTACGGAATCCGGAGCGCAAACGCTACGCCATCACTCGTCAAGCGGCAGAGGAAAGCGTCGCCATATGACGGCTACGCCTCTACTCCCTTATTTCTGTCCTCGGACTTGATCCGAGGGATGTCACAGGAATCCAGCCACGGCGCGTCCGCGCCGTGAATGATCAGCACCTAAAGAAGAGAGTCCTTCGCGCCCAAGGACTTGGGCGCACTGGATTCTTGTGACGAGCACAGGATTAAGGGATGTTGGGAGGCGCGCCGAATAAAGGGCAAGTCTATCAGTAAACTAAGGCGGAAGCCGAGCTTCCGCCTTTCCGAAACTGAGGAATGAACTTGCCGGTCAGCCGGCGAGTGCTACAGCCACCGCCTCGATCGCTTCCTCGGCCTTCGACCCATCGGGGCCGCCGGCCTGCGCCATGTCAGGGCGGCCGCCACCGCCCTTGCCGCCGAGGGCGGTAGAAGCAACGCGCACCAGATCGACAGCACTGAAACGCCCAACGAGATCCGGCGTCACCGCGACGACGGCGCTCGCCTTGCCATCGTCGGACACGCCGATCAGGGTGACAACGCCGGAGCCGATGCTTGTCTTGCCGTCATCGGCAAGACCCTTGAGATCCTTCGGATCAACGCCGGCCACGGCTTTGCCGAGGAACTTCACTCCGGCGACCTCGCGCACGGCGTCGGCGGAACCGCCCTGCCCGCCGCCCATGGCGAGTTTGCGCTTGGCATCGGCCAGTTCCTTTTCGAGTTTGCGGCGCTCGTCCATCAGCGCTTCGACCCGCGACAGAACGTCCGAAGGCTGAACCTTCAGCGAGGCAGCGAGCGTCTTCACCCGATCATCCTGCTCGGCCAGATATTCGCGTGCCGATTCACCAGTCACCGCTTCGATACGGCGAACCCCGGCGCCGACGGCACTTTCGCCGAGGATGCGCACGAGGCCGATCTGACCGGTGGCCGACACATGCGTGCCGCCACAAAGTTCGACGGAGTAAGGCTTGTTGCTTTTTGCGCCATGAAGGCCTGTGCCCATCGACACGACACGCACTTCATCGCCGTACTTCTCGCCGAAGAGCGCCATGGCGCCTTCCTCGATGGCATCGTCGACGCTCATCAACCGGGTCGTGACAGGCGAATTCTGCAGCACGATCTCGTTTGCCATATCCTCGACGATCTTCAGCTCCTCGGCCGACATCGGCTTGGGATGCGAAACGTCGAAACGCAGGCGCTCGGGCGCGACTAGCGAACCCTTCTGCGCAACATGAGTGCCGAGCACCTCGCGCATCGCCTCATGCAGCAGGTGGGTTGCCGAGTGGTTGGCGCGCAATCGCGAACGGCGAGCGTGATCGACGGTCAGAACAACCGCATCGCCGGTCTTGAATGAGCCTTCGACAACGGCGCCGGAATGCACGAAGAGGCCTTCGCCCTTCTTCTGCGTGTCCGATATCTCGATCTTGCCGTGGTCGGACGAGATGACACCGGTATCGCCCATCTGACCGCCGGACTCGCCGTAGAACGGCGTCTGGTTCACGACGATCTGCACCTTGTCACCGGCCTTGAGCTCTTCGGCAACGGCGCCGTCCTTGACGATCGCCTGCACGACGCCTTCCGCGGTTTCCGTGTCGTAACCCAGGAATTCGGTTGCGCCGTGCTTTTCTCTGAGCTCGAACCAGATGGTTTCGGTTGCCTTCTCGCCGGAACCGGCCCAGTGCGAGCGGGCTTCGGCCTTCTGGCGCTGCATGGCATCGGTAAAGCCGGAGATATCGACGCCGATCTCACGGGCGCGCAGCGCATCCTGCGTCAGGTCGAGCGGGAATCCGTAGGTGTCGTAAAGCTTGAAGGCGGTCTCGCCATCCAGCATGTCGCCCTTGCCGAGATCCGTGGTTGCATCCGACAGCAGCGACAGGCCACGCTCCAGCGTCTTGCGGAAGCGACCTTCTTCGAGTTTCAGCGTCTCAGATATCAGAGGCTCGGCGCGGACGAGTTCCGGATAGGCGCGGCCCATCTCCTGCACCAGCGTCGGCAGCAGCTTGTACATCAGCGGCTCCTTGGCGCCGAGCAGCTGCGCATGGCGCATCGCACGACGCATGATACGGCGCAGCACATAGCCGCGGCCTTCGTTCGACGGAAGCACGCCATCGGCGATCAGGAAGGCCGAGGAGCGCAGGTGGTCGGCGATGACGCGGTGGCTGGCGCTGCCTGCCGCCTTGACGCCGATCGTATCCTCGATCATGCCGGTCAGCGTGCGGAAGAGATCGGTATCGAAGACGCTCTGAACGCCCTGGAGAATGCAGGCCATGCGCTCCAGGCCCATGCCGGTGTCGATCGACGGGCGCGGCAGTGGCGTGCGCTCACCCGGTGCGGTCTGCTCGAACTGCATGAAGACGAGGTTCCAGAATTCGAGGAACCTGTCACCGTCTTCGTCAGGCGAACCGGGTGGGCCGCCCCAGACATTCTCACCCTGGTCGATGAAGATTTCCGAGCACGGGCCGCAGGGGCCTGTATCGCCCATCTGCCAGAAATTGTCGGAGGTCGGGATGCGGATGATCTTGTCGTCGGAGAAACCGGCGATCTTCTTCCACAGGGTCGCTGCTTCCTCGTCTTCGGAATAAACGGTCACCAGCAAGCGATGTTTCGGCAGGTCGAAACCTTCGGTCACGAGCTTCCAGGCAAGCTCGATCGCATTCTCCTTGAAATAATCGCCAAAGGAGAAGTTGCCGAGCATTTCGAAGAAGGTCAGGTGACGCGCGGTATAACCGACATTGTCGAGGTCGTTATGCTTGCCGCCGGCGCGCACGCATTTCTGCGAGGTTGTCGCCGTCGAATAAGGTCGTTTCTCCAGACCGGTGAAGACGTTCTTGAACTGCACCATGCCGGCATTGGTGAACATCAGCGTCGGGTCGTTGCGCGGCACAAGCGGGCTCGACGAGACGATCTCGTGACCGTTCTTCTTGAAATAGTCGAGGAATGTCGACCGGATATCGTTCACACCGCTCATGCTATGCCCTTCAATGCTGCCGGAGGCAGGTAAATCTAAATCCATCGGCTTTTAACGTTCGCCTCCGCCACTGTCCAGCAGACAAACAAAACCGGCCGCATTCTGATCACGAATGCGGCCGTTTCAATTTTTAGAAGAAGCGCGTGCGAAAATCACATTTCCGCAGCGGAGTCACCGTCATCGGGATCCGGTCCGCCGTTCTGCAGGAAGCGGTCGGCGATCAGGCCGGCATTCTGGCGCAGCGACAGTTCGATCTCGCGGGCCAGATCCGGATTGTCGCGCAGGAAGGTCTTGGCGTTTTCGCGGCCTTGGCCGAGACGCTGGCTGTTATAGGAGAACCAGGCGCCCGACTTCTCGACAATGCCGGCCTTGACGCCGAGATCGACCAGTTCGCCAGTCTTGGAAACGCCTTCGCCATACATGATGTCAAACTCGACCTGCTTGAAGGGCGGCGCCATCTTGTTCTTGACGACCTTGACGCGGGTCTGGTTGCCGATCACCTCTTCGCGCTCCTTGACCGCGCCGATGCGGCGGATGTCGAGGCGCACGGAGGCGTAGAACTTCAACGCATTACCACCCGTCGTTGTCTCAGGCGAACCGAACATGACGCCGATCTTCATGCGAATCTGGTTGATGAAGATCACCATGGTGTTCGACTTGGAAATCGAAGCGGTGAGCTTGCGCAGCGCCTGGCTCATTAGACGGGCCTGCAGGCCGGGCAGGCTGTCGCCCATCTCGCCTTCGATTTCGGCGCGCGGCGTCAGTGCGGCGACCGAGTCGACAACCAGTACGTCGACGGCGCCGGAGCGCACCAGCGTATCGGTGATTTCGAGTGCCTGCTCGCCGGTATCGGGCTGAGAGATCAGCAGATTCTGCAGATCGACGCCAAGCTTGCGGGCATAGACCGGATCAAGAGCGTGTTCAGCGTCGACGAAGGCGCAGATGCCGCCCTTTTTCTGCGCTTCGGCAATGGTCTGCAGCGCAAGCGTCGTCTTACCCGAGCTTTCCGGCCCGTAAATTTCGATGATACGGCCCCTCGGCAGACCACCAACGCCGAGGGCTATATCGAGGCCAAGCGAGCCGGTCGAGATCGTCTCGATCTCGACAACATTCTCGTTGGAACCGAGTTTCATGATCGAGCCCTTGCCGAACGACCGCTCTATCTGTGAGAGTGCCGCTTCAAGCGCCTTGCTTTTGTCCACCGATTTGTCCTCTACCAGCCGCAATGAATTCTGAGACATCCGATCCACCTTTAGGTTATTGAAGCCGCCCAAGCAATGTCGAGTTTGTACCCTATTTGTTCTATTCCCGCAATAGGCGATCAAACAATTGAAAGAAAAAGGTAAAACGGTCCGTGTTCTATTTTTGTTTTATCAATGCAAAGCAACGGCTTACGCCTGAAATGCCGGCATGCATCGGAAAAGATGCATCGCATCGATTCGCTTCTCAAGCCTCAGGAGAGCGGCTGAAATGAACGGAAAGATTCTCGTTCTCGGCGGTGCCCATATCGATAGACGCGGCCGCATCTCCGGCGAGACGGCGCCTGGCGTCAGCAATCCCGGAACCTGGTTTGAGGAACCGGGCGGCGGCGGCTTCAATGCAGCGCGCAACCTTGCAAGGCTCGGCTTTCAGGTGACGATGATTTCACCGCGCGGCGGCGATCCGATTGGCGAGACCGTCGGTGAAGCCGCCGATTTCGCCGGCATCGACGACCGGCCGTTCGTCTTCCTCGACCGCAAGACGCCGAGTTATACGGCAATCATCGAGAAGGACGGCAATCTGGTAATCGCCCTTGCCGACATGGATCTCTATCGCTTCTTCGTGCCGCGACGTCTCTCCATTCGCTGGGTGCGAGAGGCCTTCGCCGCCCATGATTTGGTTCTTTTCGATGCCAACCTGCCGGAAGAGACGATTGCGGCAATCGTCGCCAAGGCGCATTCCCTGGCAAAGCCCGTGGCGGCGATCGCCATCTCGCCGGCCAAGGTCGTCAGGCTGAAGCCCTGCATCGGCGATATCGACTATCTCTTCCTGAACGAGGCGGAAGCCGGAGCTCTTACGGGCCAGCAGCCGGAGAATGCCGACGGCTGGCCGCCACTCCTGAACGAGATCGGCGTCAGGAACGCCGTCGTCACCCGCGGCCGCCGCGAGCTCATCGCGTTGAGCGACGGTCGGGCCGTGACGCTGCAGCCGCCGGTCGCCGACACGGTCGCCGATGTCACGGGTGCCGGCGATTCTCTTGCAGCCGGGACGCTTGCCGCCTTGATATCGGGCCTGCCCCTCGAGGAAGCCGTCCGCTACGGCACCGCGGCGGCAGCACTGACGGTGCAGTCGCGGCACGCCGTCAACGAAAATCTGACGTCGGATCTGTTGAACGAGGCGCTTGCCCTTGTTCCCCAGGTCAGAATTCTGCATTGAAACCGCAGTTAAATAGTTGAGCATGATGTGGTCCGAAAACCGCTCACACTTTTCGGCATCATGCTCTGGCGATCACAGGACAAGACCATGACCAAGCCCATTTCCCCTCTTCTACCGATCGCCTATTCGAAGGAGGTCGCCAGCGCCAAGCAGCGCGGCGCGCCGCTGGTGGCGTTGGAATCGACGATCATCACCCACGGCATGCCCTATCCCGGCAATATCGAGATGGCCCGCAGCGTCGAGGCGATCATCCGCGAACAGGGTGCGGTGCCGGCGACGATCGCCGTCATTCACGGCACGCTGCATATCGGCCTTGAAGCCGGCGAGCTGGAGCAGCTCGCCAAGGCGACCGAGGTGATGAAGGTGTCGCGCGCCGATCTCGCCTTTGCGATCGCCGAGCGCCGTACCGGCGCCACCACGGTCGCCGCGACGATGATTGCGGCGGCCCGCGCTGGCATCCGCGTCTTTGCCACGGGCGGCATCGGTGGCGTGCATCGCGGCGCCGAGGAAAGCTTCGATATATCAGCCGATCTCGAGGAACTGGCGCGCACCGGCGTCATCGTCGTCTGCGCCGGCGCCAAGGCGATCCTCGACATTCCGAAGACGTTGGAAGTGCTGGAAACCCGCGGCGTTCCCGTCGTCACCTATGAGAGCGAAGAATTCCCCGCCTTCTGGTCGCGTTCCTCGGGCATATCAAGCCCGCTGTCGCTGAACAGTCCGGCGGCCATCGCCAATTTCCAGACGGTGCGCGATCAGCTCGGCATCGAAGGCGGCATGCTCGTCGCCAACCCAGTGCCCGAAGCCGACGAGATCGCGCGCGAGGAAATGGAGATCTATATTGAGAGGGCGCTCGACAGCGCCGAGCGCGACGAAATCACCGGCAAGGCGGTGACGCCCTATCTGCTCTCGACCATTTTTGATCTGACCGATGGCCAGAGCCTCAAGACCAATATTGCGCTGGTGGAGAACAATGCGCGGCTTGCGGCTGAGATTGCCGTGGCGCTGGGTGAGTAATTTTTGACGGGTGGGCTGGTCCCACCAGATGGATGGTGTCGTGAGGCACCGCCCTCTGCCCTGCCGGGCATCTCCCCCACAGGTGGGGAGATCGGCTGGACGCGCCGGTTTCCCCAAACAATAAGCGTTGCAGCTCGGCGAAAGGTTAGATGTAGGCGAATGGCCAAGCCGCTTGTCGATCTCCCTCCTTGTGGGGGAGATGTCCGGTAGCACAGAGGGGGTGCCACACAGCACGCGCTCTCCGTAACCGCCAAGCCGTAATCCTAGCTATCCAGCGTCTCTTTCACCACCACCGCCAACTGCTTCAGCGAGAACGGCTTCGGCAAAAACCCGAATTTCGATTCCGGCGGCAGGTTGCGGGCAAAGGCGTCCTCGGCATAGCCGGAGACGAAGATGAACTTCATGTCGGGATAGGTCTTGCGCAGCTCGCGCAGCAGCGTCGGGCCGTCCATTTCGGGCATGACCACGTCGGAAACGACGATATCGACCTTGCCTTCAAGCTCTTCCATAATGCTGAGCGCTTCGACGCCGGACCCCGCTTCGTGAACGGTATAACCGCGCGTTTCCAGCATGCGCTTGCCGCCGCGGCGCACCGCCTCCTCATCCTCGACGAGCAGGATGACCGCCGATCCGGTCAGGTCCTCCGGCTGCTGCGCCGGTGGCGTCTCTGGCCGAACGCCGATCTCGGCGACGGCGCTGTCGACAGCGTCTGCTTCGGCGGCAACCGCCGGCTCCGGGATGTGGCGCGGCAGGAAGACCCGGAAGGTCGTGCCTTTGCCGACTTCGGATTCCGGCTGGATGTAACCACCCGATTGTTTGACGATGCCGTAGACCATGGCGAGGCCTAGTCCCGTGCCTTTGCCGACATCCTTGGTGGTGAAGAAGGGCTCGAAGATCTTGTCCATGATCTCAGGCGCGATGCCGGTGCCGTTATCGGCGACTTCGATCAGCACCATGTCTTCGGCCGGCATGTAGGAATAGTTAAAGGCGGAGACCTCAGTGGCGGTCAGGTTTCGGGTGCGCAGCGTCAGCGTGCCACCCTCGGGCATGGCGTCACGCGCATTGACGCAGAGATTGATCAGCACCTGCTCGAATTGCGACAGATCGGTTTTGACGGGCCAGAGGTCGCGGCCATATTGCACGTCGAGCTTGACGTTGGTGCCGGAGAGCAGACGGTCGACCAGCATGCGCAGGTCGCCGACGACATCGGTGAGGTTGAGCACCGAGGGCCGCATCGTCTGTTTGCGCGAGAAGGCCAGCAGCTGGCGCACCAGCACGGCGGCGCGGTTGGCGTTGCGCTTGATCTCCATCAGGTCGGCGAAGCTGGCATCGGCCGGCCGCGCCTGTAACAGCAGATGGTCGGAGGACAGCAAGATCGCCGTCAGCACATTGTTGAAGTCATGGGCGATGCCGCCGGCAAGCGTGCCGACGGCGTTCATCTTCTGCGTCTGCGCCATCTGCGCTTCCAGCGCCTTCTGCTCGGTCACCTCGACGGCATAGACGATCGCCGCTTCCTCGGGCGCCTCGTCGCTCTGGTCGATGACGGCATTGACATAGAAACGGAAATAGCGCGCCTCGTCGGTCGGCGTGCGGGTATCGAGGGGCGCGATATCGCCCTGCCGGTCCTTGGCTGCCGCCAGCGCCTCGGCCAGCTGCGGCCGGTCGCTTTCCTGCACGATGGTTTCGAGATGCGGCGCCTTTTCGAGGTCGTCGCGCGAAACGACGCCGGAAAACAGCTTGAGGAACGGCGCATTGGTCCGCAGAATACGCCCGTTGCCGTCGACCGATGCAATAGCCATCGGCGTGTTGTTGAAGAAACGGGTGAAGCGCATGGCAGCCGCCGAAGCCGACTGACTGCTCTCGCTGTTCTTTTCACGCGCCAGCACGATCGTCCGGCTTTCGCCGGGCGCGCCGTCGCGCATCGAGGTGACGCTGTGGAGGATCTGCACCGGCAGGCTCTGGCCGTTGCTCTTGCGCAGATCGAGATCGAGCGTCACGGTCTTTTTCAGGCCGGGTTCAGCCTGCACCGACTGGATCAGCGCCAGCCCCTCGCCGGCCACGACATCGCCGATCGTCATCGAGCCCGGCACGAACTTGGTGAGATCGAGACCCAGCCACTCGGCAAGTGTGGCGTTCAGATAGAAGATCTCGCCCTTCCTGCCGGCGGAGAAGAAACCGGCCGGCGCATGGTCGAGATAGTCGATCGCGTTCTGCAGTTCCTTGAAGAAGCGCTCCTGATCGTCGCGCTCGGTGGTGATGTCGGTGATCTGCCAGATCTGCAGCGGTTTCCCGCCATTCTCCTCCGGCTGCAGCAGCCGCGCCTTCAGCCGGTACCAATGCGCGCCGGAGCTGTTGCTGCCAGGGCCGACGGCGCGCAGCAGGCGGAATTCCTCCCGGCCTTCCTTGCCCTCGCGCAGGCCGTTGACCAGCCTGTAGAGCGCCTCGTTCGATTCGCGGTGGCGCGACAGCAGGGTTTCCAGGGTCTGCACCTCGGTCGCCTTGCGCGCGCCGGTCAGCGCGCCATAGGCGGCGTTGGCATAGATAATTCGGCCCTTTTCGTCGGTAATCAAGGTACCGTCGGGATGGCTGTTGAGGAAGGCGCGCGCCAGGCTGTCGGACTGGCGCTGCGGCATCACCTCGATAAAGCCGATGACCGAGGATACCAGGAAGAAGATGCCGACCATGGCGAGCACGCCGAGACCGCCGAGCACGACCTCATTGTCGAGCGACTTCTTGAAGACGACGAATCCGCCGGCGGCTGCGATCAGCACGAGGGCCAGCAGAAGAATGCGCAAAACCGTGCCAGAACGCCCCCCACGATCCACAAGCGGTGCGTTATAATCGTCGGCCTGACGCGGTTTCGTCATGTATTCCTCACATACGCCCCTCCAGCTTCGTAGCACGAACACGAAGCGGGAATCAGGCACTCTTTCCTTCTTAGCAATTTGCCGCGTCGGCAAAAACACCGCCAGTCGGCAAGACTGCTTGAATTCACAGGCAACAGCGCCATCTGCCCCCGAAGCCGACGCGACTGCCCGTGCGCAAGGTCGGCGGGCACCCAAGCAGCGGAACACGCAATCGCGTTCACCGGTGACTGGACAGCACCGGCGGCCCTTGCCTAAGGAACGGAAAAGTCGTCAATATGTGCCGAATATGAAATGGAGTGAGTGATTATGTTGGATGATGTTGTCGGAGCTTATAGCAGCCGTTTTCTGCTTGCCGCCGGTGGCGTCGGTCTGGCGCTTCTCCTGCTCATCCTGGTGCTTTGGGTGATCCGCAGCCGGGCGCCCTCGCCCTTTGTGCGCGGCGGCCGCAACCGCCAGCCCCGTCTGCAGGTCCTGGATGCCGCTGCTGTCGATACCCGTCGCCGGCTGGTGCTGGTGCGCCGCGATGACGTTGAGCATCTGATCATGATCGGAGGCCCGAGCGATATCGTCATCGAAAGCCGTATCCTGCCGGGAGCGGCCGAACAGGCGGAAACTGCCGACCGCCCGCAACACCTCGAACAGCCTCTAATATCCCCGCCGCGCCCGGAAACGCCACCGGTTTCTCCGCCCCGCTCCGCAGTTGCAGCGCCGGTCGAAGCCCCTGCCGCAGCCCGGGTCGAACCGGCCGCCGAGCCTACCTTCTCGGCACCGGTTTTCCCGGAGCCGCGCCCGCGCCCCGAACCGCAGGCCCAGCCGGCCGTTGCACCGCCGGTGGCGACCAGCCCTCTTCCGGCAAATCCCGTGACCGTGCCCCTGTCGGCCGAACGCGACGCTCCTCCGCCTGCCCCGCCCCAGCCGCGCCCGGAGCGGCCCGTCGCTCCCCCGGTCGCGCCCGCAGCCTTCCACGATACAGCAAGTGCGGCCGAGATTCTCGATGCCGCCCGCCAGCGCGTGCTGCCGCAGCAGCGCATCGAACCCGAGGTCTCCGCTCCATCTGTCCACGACATGCCGGCGGCCGCGCGCACGTCTGGAATGGACGATGGACCGGCACCGGCGATCCGCCGTGATTTTCAGCAGGTGCTGGAAGAGGAGATGTCGAACAATCTGACGGCCGAACGTATCGTCCCGGCGCCGGTAAACCAGGCCCCGCGTCAGGCCATACCGCAACCGCAGCCGGGCAATCAGCCGCGCCGCGATCCCGAGCTCGCCCCGATCACCGGCGCCGATACGGAACTGCAGAAGGAAGTCGCTCGCATCTTCGGCGAAATGAGCGTCAATCGCGACAAATGAGGGGAAACACGCCCGCATCACACCGGGCTGCCGCGCTTTCTCTTTCACCATGAAGTTGCACAAATGCCGCAACGCCGCGGCTTTTTCAGTTTCCCAATGTCTTGGGCCTCCCCATCACGTCAATCATTTGGTATCGATCGGGGTGAAGAGCGTTGGCGCATCTGAGGTTGCACTTTGCCTAAGTAAAAATCGGTCTCACTCCAGTTTCACCCGTATTGCCGCCTAGCGACACGCTGGCGGCATGCGACCATGTTCATCGGGTGGTGGCGAGAGACCGGTTTGGCATTGTTACAATATGCCATGTGCAGCGCCGCTGTCTCAGCTCTTCAGCCGCCCACAACATCGCCACACCGCGCCCGCAAGGGCTTTCTCATGCACCATCTCGATGGACTTCCGAACGGAAGACCAAGACGATATGTGCAAGACGCTTCGGGTCCGATGGACCATTATTCCCAAGATTGCTCCCCAACCTTGGGTTGCCTGCGGCGGATGCGGCGGCCTGAGAGCCTTCCAATCCAGCGGCAAGATTCGGCTCAATGCCAACGGCCGCAAGCTGGATGCCTGGCTTATCTACAAATGCCTGACCTGTGAAAGAACATGGAACCGGCCGATCATCGAGCGCCGCAATGTCCGTGACATCGATCCTGCGGTCCTCGACGCGCTGCAGTCCAACGATCGGGACTGGATCCGCGCGGAAAGTTTCAACCTCGATGCTCTCCGGCGCAAATCGCTGCGTGTCGACGAGTTTGCCGAAGTTGAAATCGCCAAGGAGATGCGGCACGAAACCGCAGATTGGACGAAATTGGCAATCGAACTGACGGTTCCGGTGCCAACAAGCACACGCCTCGACCGTCTGCTGTCCTCGGAACTGAAGCTTTCACGCGCGATGCTGCAGGCTCTTCACGCAGACGGCATGCTTCGGACGGATCCTGAGAAAGCAGACATTATGCGACGACGAATCAGGAATGGCACCCTCGTCACGATCGACCTCTCCAGGGAGGCCGGACGAGAGCAATCGTGGAAACCTCTGGCGACAGGCGATTCTGCCGTGGAGCGGTGATCGACGAACAAGCGCCGCGATCCGATCGCGGCGCTTGTTCTGCTCTCATATCTGCATGAAAACCCTTATTCGTCGCGATAGACTTTTTCGCGGCGTTCGTGGCGCTCCTGCGCCTCGATCGATAGCGTCGCGATCGGGCGGGCGTCGAGACGCTTGAGGCCGATCGGTTCGCCGGTTTCCTCGCAATAGCCGTAAGTACCGTCTTCGATGCGCTGCAGTGCCGCGTCGATCTTGGAAATCAGCTTTCTCTGCCGGTCGCGGGCGCGAAGTTCGATCGCCCGGTCGGTTTCCGACGACGCCCGGTCGGCGAGGTCGGGATGGTTTGCGCTTTCCTCGGCCAGGTGGTCGAGGGTTTCACGCGCTTCTCGAAGGATATCATTTCTCCATGCAACCAGCTTGGTCCTGAAGTAGGCACGCTGGTTTACGTTCATGAACTCTTCCTCTTCCGAGGGAACGTAATTGCTAAGATCGATCTTCTCACTCAACGCGATTCTCCTGAAGAACATCTCATCTGGGCGGGTGTATATCCCAAGCGCTAGCCGCGATTCAAGCCAAATACGACAGGTAAACAGATTTTTAAATCTGTTACAGTTTTAGGCTAACGATCTATTTTGTCATGGTTATTCCGGCCACCGTTTTCTTCTTCGCCTTCAAAACGCCGTGTTGTCAGCCACGTTTTGGGCAGTTGCGGCATGGCTGGCGATTGACGGCGGCCAAGTGCAACCGCTACTGAAAAGACCCGCCCGATCCTGGATTTGCCCATGACCGTACCGCTGCCTCCGCCCAACCGCATCTACCTCCTGCGTCATGCCGAGGCCGCCTGGGCCGAACCCGGGCAGCGCGATTTCGACCGGCCGCTCAACGAAAAGGGTTATGGCGATGCCGAGATCATTGCCGACAAGGCCGCCGACAAGGGCTACCGTCCCGATCTTCTGATCAGTTCAACGGCGCTGCGCTGCCGTGGCACCGCCGATGCGGTCCATCGGGCGATGGGCCTCACGCTCGACGTGCGTTATGTCGATGTGCTCTACAATGCCACTGTCGATAACTATCTCGAAATCGTCGATTCGCAGGATGAGGCGGCCGTCATGCTGGTCGGCCACAATCCAACCATGGAGCAGGCGCTGGAAGTGCTGATCGGCCATGAGGCGATGGTCAGCGCCCTTCCAGGCGGCTTCCCGACGGCCGGGCTTGCCGTCGTCGATTACGATGCTGTCGCCGCCGGCTGGCGTCTCACCGATTTCGTGGTCGTCTGAAAGCTTTCGCGCCGCGTCTTTTTCGGGCGGCGCGCCCTTCCTATATTGCCGGCAGTCACCAACCGGAATTGCGCCTTGCCGCCACGCCTGACATCTTTTGCCGACGACGCCCGCATCGCCCTCGACAATCTTGCCGATCGGGCAAGCGGCCTCGTCAACCCGACCGTGCGGCTCGGCGTTACCGGCCTCTCCCGGTCCGGCAAGACGGTCTTCATCTCCTCGCTGGTGCACAATCTCCTGCATGGCGGTCGCCTGCCGCTGTTCGAGCCGGTGCAATCCGGTCGTGTCTCGGCGGTGCGGCTGGAGCCGCAGCCCGATGATGCCGTGCCGCGCTTCCAGTACGAGGATCATATCCGCGCGCTGGTGAAAGACCGTAACTGGCCGGATTCGACCCGCGCCATATCGGAACTGCGCATCACGCTGGATTATCAGAGCGCCAGCGGCTGGAACCGGCTGTTTTTGCCCGGCCGCCTGTCGATCGACATCGTCGATTATCCCGGCGAATGGCTGCTCGACCTGCCGCTGCTCGGCAAGGACTACCGCACCTTCAGCGAGGAAACGATCGCGCTTGCGCAAACCGGCGTGCGCTCCGAATTGTCGCGCGGGTGGCTGGCGCTGACACATGCCGCCGATATCCGGGCCGGCGCCGACGAGATGGTCGCCCGCGACCTCGCCACCGCCTTTGCCGATTATCTCAAGGCCTGCAAGGCCGACGAACGTTCGCTCTCCACCCTGCCGCCCGGCCGGCTGCTGCTGCCCGGCGATCTCGACGGGTCGCCGGCGCTGACCTTTGCGCCGCTCGCCTTGCCGCCGGACGCCCGTCCCGGCCGAAACTCGCTCTGGACGATGATGGAGCGGCGTTACGAGGCCTATAAATCGGTTGTCGTCAAACCCTTCTTCCGCGAGCATTTCGCCCGGCTCGATCGCCAGATCGTGCTGGTCGATGCGCTGCAGGCGATGAACCGCGGGCCTGAAGCGGTGCAGGATCTGGAACGGGCGCTGACCGATGTGCTCGCCTGTTTCCGCCCCGGCACCAATTCGCTGCTCTCCTCGCTGCTCGGGCGCCGCATCGACCGCGTGCTGGTCGCCGCCACCAAGGCCGATCATCTCCATCATGAAAGCCACGACCGGCTCGATGCGCTGACCCGCCGCCTCGTCGATCGCGCCATCGACCGCATCGGCATGGCCGGCGCCGGCATCGACGTCATGGCGCTCGCCTCCGTGCGCGCCACTCGCGAGGCATCGGTCAAGCGCGACGGCCATGAGCTGCCCGTCATCGTCGGCACGCCGATGGAAGGTGAAACCATCGCCGGCGAGGTTTTCGACGGCCAGAGAAAGACCGCGATCTTCCCCGGCGACCTGCCGGCAGATCCGGAAAGCCTGTTCGACCGCATCGCTTCCGGCGAGACCGGCCTGCAACTGCCCGATGTCAATGTCGTCAGGTTCCGCCCGCCTCAGCTTGAGGAAACCGGCGGCGGCATCAAGCTGTCGGTGCCGCATATCCGCCTCGACCGCGCCATGCAGTTCCTGTTCGGAGACCGTCTCGCATGAGCATGCCCCCGTCCGATCCGCCGCGCCGTCCGCCCGCCGCGTTCACCTATGAGGATGAGGCCACCGAGCCGCGCGACAACGGCCGCCAAGGAGAGCAGCGGCGCAAGCCGGAAAGCTTTTCCGAAAACATCATCGTCACAGCTGATGAGGACGATCCCTTCCTCAATCCCGATAAGGATCTGAGCGCAGTCCCGGTCGCAACGCCACGCAAGCGCCGGACCTCGTTCGGCAAGATCGCTGCCGGCGCCTTCGGCATCCTGCTGTCGCTTGGCATCGGCCTCTGGACCGATCGCTTGATCCGCGATCTCTTCACCCGCGCCGACTGGCTGGGTTATGCGGCCCTTGCCGTGCTTGCGGTCGGTATCCTCGCCGTGCTTGCCCTCGTCATCCGCGAGACAGCCGGCATGATGCGCCTTGCCGCCGTCCAGGCGATCAAGGCCGAAGCGGAAGCGGCGATGGTCGAAACCCGGCCGGCAAAGGCGCGCGCGGTCGTTGACCGCCTCACCGCGCTGCTTTCGGCCAATCCCGAGACATCGAAGGGCCGCGCCACGCTGAAGGCGACGGAAGGCGAGGTCATCGATCCCCCGCATCTGATTGCGCTTGCCGAACGTGAATTGCTCGCGCCCCTTGACCGCAAGGCCCGCGCCCTGATCGTCAACGCCTCGAAACGCGTCTCGATCGTCACGGCCGTCAGCCCGCGCGCCGTGGTCGACCTGCTCTATGTGCTCTATGAGGCCGTGCGCCTCATTCGCGCCATGGCCGAGCTTTACGGCGGTCGCCCCGGCACCCTCGGCATGTTCCGTCTGCTGCGTGACGTGCTGGCGCATCTTGCCGTCACCGGTTCGATTGCCGTCGGCGACAGCCTCGTCCAGCAGGTGCTCGGCCATGGGCTGGCCTCCAGGCTCTCGGCCCGGCTTGGCGAGGGCGTTATCAACGGCCTGATGACCGCCCGCATTGGAATCGCGGCAATGGATCTCTGCCGCCCACTCGCCTTCCACGCCCTGAAGCGGCCGGGAATCGGTGACTTCATCGGCGATCTCACGCCCTCCATGTCACCGCGCGGCAACACTCCTTGATCGACGAGGCTAATCCTCAAGCGTGACCTTCCCCGGCGTAATGCCGAAGAAATTGTAGCAGATTCAAAGCTCTAACAGCGATAATTTAAAATTGTCGCCGCGCGAAAACCCTGTATCTCCGCGCATTTCGGCACAATCGAAAGGAAGGATTAACCATTATTCGGCAAAACTTGCTGCCAGTTCTTGAGTGGCGCTTGCCAAGGAAAATCCATGTATTCGCGCAAGTTTCTTATCATATGCGGCCTGGCCGCCGCGGCATTGTCTCCCGTCGCAGATGTCGCTCCGGCAGCCACCGCTGCCACCCGTGACAAGGCCTTCTTCGATTCCGTCGCCGGCTCCTGGAAGGGCCCGGGCGAAATCGTCGCCGGCAAATATAAGGGCACGAAATTCACCTGTAATCTGATCGGCGAGCCGACAGGTGACAGCGGTGCCGGCATCAAGCTCGACGGCACCTGCCGCGTCGGCGTCTTCAAGCAGCCGATGACCGCCGTCATTTCGCAGTCGGGCTCGACCTACAAGGGCAAGTTCCTCGACGGCGCCGCCGGCAAGGGTCTCGACGTCGTCTCCGGCGCCGTCAGCGAGGATACCGTCGTCGTCGGCATCAACCGCGCCAAGCTGAACGGCGCGATGATCGCTCGTGTACGCGACGACAAGACGATGAACGTCACCGTTTCGGTCAAGGTCGAAAGCCAGATGGTCCCAGTCATCGGCCTGACGCTGACCCGCCAGGTCGACGAGATGGCCGTCGGTTCGATCCAGTAGATAATCGCAGAGCGGATTTTCCTGAAGCGGCGGGTTTCCCGCCGTTTTCCGTTTCAGGATCTCCGCCTCAGTTTTGGAGCCACCAGTCGCGGCTGTTGTCGGCAATCTCGATACCCGCCACGTCCGCACCCGACAGCCAGTCGCTGACCGCCCTGCCCTTGACGAGCAGGCCCGGCGCGATATCGGCAAGCGGCATCAGCACGAAACCGCGATCGGTCATGCGTGGATGCGGCAGTTCCAGCCGCGGCGCCTCCTGGATGACGTCGCCATAGGTGAGCACGTCGATATCGAGTGTGCGCGGCCCCCAGCGCTCGATGCGCTCGCGTTTCATTTCCCGCTCGATCGACAGGCAGACATCGAGCAAAGCCTCGGGCGCCAGCCGGGTTTCGACGGCGGCGCAGGCATTGAAGAAGAAGGATTGATCCGTCTTGCCCCAGGGCGGCGTGCGATAGAGCCGCGAGACCGCCGTAACCCGGCAGTCACCTCGTCCATCCAGCCGCTGCAGTGCGGCGGCCATCGCCTTGACGGGATCGCCGATATTGCCGCCGAGCCCGAGTGTGGCGGATTGCAGTGCAGCCTCAGGCAAAGTGCTCAACGCTCACCTGCACGAAATCGAGCACGCCCGGCACCGGCGCGTTCGGCTTGCGCACCGTGATCTTCGCCCGCCGGACCTGCGGGAATCTCTGACACAGTCCCTTGGCGATATCGAGCGCCAGCGCCTCGATCAGGTAGCGCCGCTTGCCCGTGACGATCTGCTCGATCACGGTGAAGGCGATACCGTAATTGACGGTGTCGTCGATCGAATCGCTTTCCAGCGCCTCGCCGGCAACGACATCGAGCTCGGCATCGACGAAGAAGCGCTGACCGAGGAACTCCTCCTCGTCATGCACGCCGTGGCGCGCAAAGAAAGCGCAGTTCTGCAGCGTGATCGTGTAGGTGGTCATGTCGGCCGCTTCCTCTCGAATTCCTTGCGCGCATTCAACATAGCATCGGCGATGTCGAGCGCATCCCTGTTGATTGCGACATTGTGCACCCGGAAAACCGCAGCCCCCTGAAGTCTGAGCAGGGCGCTGGTAACAGCGGTCGCAGAATCCCTGTCTGCCGCCTCACGCCCCGTCACCGCGCCGAGGAAGCGCTTGCGCGACGTCCCGGCGAGCAGCGGCAGGCCGAAGCGGGAAAGTTCGGAAAACCGCGCCATCAGTTCCAGATTCTCCTCCGCCGTCTCCTTGGCGAAGCCGAAGCCCGGATCGAGCACGATGCGGTCGCTGTTGACGCCGGCTGCCGCCGCGATCGCAAGCGACCGTTTGAGAAAATGCACCTGGTCGGCGATGACGTCGGGAAGCTTCGCCCGGTCGCGGCCGGTATGCATGATACAGAGCCCGGCCCCGGTCGCCGCGGCGATGTCGGCGATATCGGGCTCCTTCTGCAGCCCGAACACGTCGTTGACGATATGGGCGCCGGCGCCGACGGCTAGCCGCGCCGTCTCGGCGCGATAGGTGTCGATCGAGATCAGCGCCTGGGTGCGCCCGCGCAGCGCCTCGATGACGGGTAGCACGCGGGCCTGCTCCTCGGATGGGCTGACGGCTGCGGCGTTCGGCCGGGTCGATTCGCCGCCGATATCGATAATCCCGGCACCCTCGCTCACCGCCCGCAGCGCCTGTTCGACCGCCGCATCGACGGTTTCAAACCGCCCGCCGTCGGAAAAGGAGTCCGGCGTCACGTTGATGATCGCCATGATCACCGAACGACGGCCGAGTTCGATCTGCCGGCCATGGCCGACACGCCATAAACTGCCTTCGAGCCCTCTCACCAGACTTATCCCATCGATCATGAAAAAAGCGCCATCCGATATTGCGCTTGCGGTGGCTATGCCCCAAGCTCCTGTCGATTTCAACACGGGTTGCGTTCAGAATGCCGCTTGCAGTGCGTTATATGGTCCTTCCTATTGCCTATTCCATTGGTCTTTCCGTCTGCAGCCCGGTGGCAGCAGAAGTGATCGCATCGAAAAGCTATTCCTATTTCAGCATCCGCGGCAAAACCGCGGATGAGCTCGACCGCGAACTCAGCCGGCGCGGCCCAACCTCGAGCGGCTCTTCGGCGCGCCATCCGGGTGCCACGAAGATCCGCTTTGGCGGTGAAGCCACCTATATCCAGGATAGCGGACGCTGCCGCGTCGGTAACGTCAAGGTTACGGTCCACACCCAGATCATCCTGCCGCGCTGGAGCAACCGTAAGGGCGCCAGCAAGGAGCTGTCGATGATCTGGGACGCCCTGTCGAGCGATATCAAGCGCCACGAGGAGCGCCATGCCGAAATCGCCCGCGATCAGGCCCGCGCCATGGAACGCGCCATCCGCGCGCTGCCGCAGCAGCGCAGCTGCGAGGCCATGCAGGAACTCGTCTCCGGCGAATCAGCTCGCGGTATAGACGAGCACGATCGACAGCAGGCGCGATTCGACCGGGTCGAGGCGGTCAACTTCCAGAAGCGCATGCTGAGATTGCTGAACAATCGAATCAACGGCCGAGCCGGCGAAAAATAGGGCTTTTTCGCTCTGGTTGCGAGCGGAAAACCTTAGCTGCACAACGAAACTTGTGCGAAACTTGTCCCCTCCCCAGTGATTGAATGGTCATTTTTCATCCTGGCAGACTCAACCGGAACGCGTTAATATGAACACATTCGAAAGTGCAGCTACGGCATCTGCCCTTTCATCGCTGGGTTCTCCTGGCGCGTTCCGAAGCCGCGGATGTTCCTCCCTCATCCGTAGGTAATGCGCCCGCCTCGCCTCGCTCGCACCAGCGCGCGAGGCGTCTTTTTTGTGGATCTTATTCCGGCGAAGTTTGAAGCGCGGGCGCGCTTAAGCCTGGCGTTCCGGCACGTGCACCACGAGCCCGTCATAGACAGCCTTCATGCGGATCTGACAGGACAGCCGCGAGGTCGGGCGCACATCGAAGGCGAAGTCGAGCATATCCTCTTCCATCGCTTCCGGCTGGCCGACCTGCTCGGTCCATGCCTCGTCGACATAGACATGACAGGTCGCGCAGGCGCAGGCGCCGCCGCACTCAGCCTCGATACCGGGCACCGAATTGCGCACGGCATTCTCCATGACGGTGGAGCCTTGGTCGACGTCGAGGTCGAAGCGCGTGCCGTCGAAGGCGACGATGGTAAGTTTGGGCATCAGGACTATTTCCGGTCTTCAAATGATGGGCGGATTTTCTTCCGACAATTCGACGCTTCAGTCAACATTGGGAAAGTCGCCATAACCTCGCAGATCGAGCCTTCGGCCGCCGTCTTCAAAGCGTCATGGAAGACGTCGCAAAAAGACCCGAGGTTCCGCAATGGAACAACGGGTCTTTCAAACGACATCTCAAACAGCGATCAGCCGCGGCAGAGCTTCAGGATGAAATTCTCAGCGTCGATGACGGCGGCGCCGAGCGCTGCCGTCGCCCCGGCGTCACCGCCGGTCTCCTCGACGGCTTCGGCCGTCTGCGACACGCGGAACGCACCTACCGAGCTTGCCGCGCCCTTCAGGCGGTGCGCGGCCGCGCCGACGCGGATGGTTTCGCCGCTGGCTATATCCTGCAGACATGCGCGAGCCTGGCGCGCAAACATCTGAAGGACTTCGATTTCCAGCGACTTGTCGCCCATCGTCTGCTTGGCGAGATGGACGAGATCGATCGGCCGGACCTTCGAGGGACAGGGTCCCTTTGCATTGTCCGGCGCCTCGAATACGATGTTCAATGCTGCCATCTGAGCTGCCATTGCCAATTCTCCCGTCTCGTGTCGTGCGCAGTTGCTACCGTTCTGCGACAGGAGGGTGGCCATCACGTTAAATTCCGGCACATGCGGGCTGGAAATCTCGCCACATGGTTAACGTCCGTTAAATATCCCTAAATTATTGGTTTTTAAGCGGTGTCACGGATTCAAAGATGTTAACAACGGGTTAACGAGCCGCAAATCTCAAGCCTTCATTAATTGTGTGAAGAGCCCAGATGTGTCACTACGATACTGGTAGAGCGGGTTTATGGTACGCGCCTTTGCCGAGCGAGTGGATAATGGTAGTGTTTTGATACCTTCCGTTTGAAAAAGCGGCTATCTACTCTGAAATGACATGCTTATCCGTCCGTCGTTGGGATGGAAGGCTGGAACGGCAAAGTTGTTCTCCGGGTGAGGCGGAAGCCCGGAATTGCGCTGCCGGATCGGCCGACAGTAACGAGGCATAACCAATGGCGAACAATAGATATAACGAGTCGATCGAGGACAAGGCGTTCAAGGCATTGGACGAGGCCCTCCAGATCGACTTCGGCAAAGATAACGTGCCGTCTCGCCGCGGCGACGCGCCTGAGGCCCCGGAGGCTAATGTGTCTGATCCAGTAAATGCGCGTAACCAGCAGGCCCAGGAAGAAGCGCAGCGCCGCAACCGCCGCGGTGGCGCCGGCGAGCCGGCTTCCAGGGGGCCGGCTTTCACGCCCGCCAACGATGCCAGCCGCAACACGCCCGCCTCGATCCTGAAATCTTTCGACGGCTCCTCCAGCCGCTCGGCGGTGCGCACCGCCACACTGTTCTCCGTACTCTGGGTCATGGGCGGACTCGGCCTCATGTCGCTGCTGTATGGTCCACAGATCTGGCAGATCCGTTCGCTCGCCGATCTCGTCGCCCTGCCCGGCGTCATCGCCGGCCTCGTCGGCATCATTATCCCCGTGATGATGTTCTATGCTTTCGCCATCATGATCGCCCGCGCCCAGGACATGCGCAACGCCGCCCGGTCGATGGCGGAGGTGGCATTGCGCCTGGCGGAGCCGGAAACCATCGCCTCCGAACGCATCATGACCGTCGGCCAGGCCGTGCGCCGTGAGGTCTCGGCCATGAATGAAGGCATCGAGCGCACCATCGCGCGTGCCTCCGAGCTGGAAACGCTCGTCCATTCCGAAGTCAATGCACTTGAACGTTCCTATGCCGACAACGAGCTGCGCGTCCGCGGCCTCGTCCACGAACTCGGCTCCGAGCGCGAGGCGATCGTCAACCATGCCGACCGCATCCGCACCTCGATCGGCAGCGTCCACGACCAGTTGAAGGAAGAGCTGTCGCTGGCGACCGAAGAGATCGCGGTGCGGCTTTCTACATCGGGCGAAGCCTTTGCCTCGCTGATCGATACGCGCGCCGCGACGATTCTGGAAAAATCCGACAATGCCCTGCAGTCGATCGGCAGCCTGCTCGCCGCCAAGACCGATAGCCTGTTGCAGACACTGAACGCATCGGGCTTCGCGCTCGCCACCGAATTCGACAACCGCCTCGAAGCGCTCTCGGTCAACCTCAATGACCATGGTGAAAAGCTGCTCAGCCAATTCGAGACGCGCGCCTCGACCATGGACAGCAGCACCGAGAAGCTGAATGCCGCGCTGCAGGAGCGCACGCAGCAGCTCAGCGAGATCCTGATCGCCCGCACCCGCGAGATCAATGAGAGCCTGACATCGGGCGAACGCACCATCGGCGGGACGCTCGACGACGTGCTGTCGAAGCTGAATAGCGCCCTTGATGAAAAGGGCGCGAGCTTCCGCCAGAGCCTGCAGAGCACCGCCGACGACGCCGTCATGGATCTCGACGTGCGCTCCGGCTTCTTCGAAGAGCGGCTGCAGACGACGGTTGCCCAGCTGTCCACCGCCTTCGACGAACGCGTCGCTGAATTCACCAGCGCCTTCGACAAACGCACCGGCTCGCTCGACACCAAGCTGATGGAGAGCCTCGCTCGCATCAACGAGACGCTGACCGGCGGCTCGGATTCGATCGACGGCATCCTGAGTTCCGGCATCGACCGGCTCGGCACCTCGATGACCGACCAGCAACTGGCGCTCGCCACGGCACTCGCCACCGGCCATGACGTGCTGGAAAGCACGCTGGGCACCCGGGCCGACGAAATTACCACCGCCCTCACCGGCCGCACCGGCGAACTGACGTCGGCGCTGCAGAGTGCCACCTCGGAAATCGCGCTGACGCTTGCATCCGGCACCTCCGAGCTGCAGAACAATCTGCAGGCACGCTCGGCCGAATTCCGCGACACGCTGCGCACCACCACCACCGATCTGACCACCGCCGTTGCCGCCGGCACCGAGCAGGTGACTGCAGCCTTCGGCGGTCGCGCCGAGGAGCTGAGCGGTGTGCTTGCTGCCCGTACGGCAGAAATCAGCGAGGCGCTCGGCACGGCCCACGGCCGCATCGACAGCGTCATGGCCGAGCGCGGCGGCGCCCTGGTCGACGCGCTCACCACCCATCACGGCCGCTTCGAAGAAGCGCTGACGACCCGCGCCGACGCCATCATCGATGCCGTCTCCGGCACCCATGACCGCCTGGCCGAGACGCTTGACGAAAAGGCCATGGCGCTCGCCATCTCCCTGAACGAGAGCCAGGCCCGCATCGAGGATACGCTCGAGACCCGCTCCGGAGCGCTGCTGAGCGCGGTATCGGGCACGCATGACCGCCTCTCCGAGACGCTCGATGAAAAGGCGATGGCGCTCGCCATTTCGCTAAACGAAAACCAGGCCCGCATCGAGGATACGCTCGAGACCCGCTCCGCCGCCCTGCTGAACGCCGTCTCCGGCACCCATGCCCGCCTCTCCGAAACTCTGGACAGCAAGGCGGCCGCCCTGACCACCTCGCTCGACGAGCGCCATGCCCGCATCGACAATGCACTTGGAACGCGTGCAGAGGCGTTGCTGAACACCGTGTCCGGCACGCGTGATCGCCTTGCCGAGACCCTCGACGAAAAGGCCGCCGCCTTCGCCATTTCCTTGAACGAGAGCCAGGCCCGCATCGAAGAGACGCTCCAGACCCGCTCGGCGGCTCTGCTGAACGCTGTCTCCGGCACCCATGACCGCCTGTCCGAAACGCTGGAAGACAAGGTCGCAGCTTTTGCTACCTCGCTCAGCGAAGGCCACGCCCGCATCGACGAGACGCTCGAAAGCCGCTCCGCGGCTCTGCTGAATGCCGTCTCCGGCACCCATGACCGCCTCTCCGAGACGCTGGACGAAAAGGCGATGACACTCGCCATCTCCTTGAATGAGAGCCAGTCGCGGATCGAAGACACGCTGGAAGCGCGCTCCGAAGCCTTCCTGAAGGCTGTGTCCGGAACGCATGACCGTCTTTCGGAAACGCTCGACAAAAAGTCGGCAGCTCTCGCCGCCTCGCTGAATGAGGGCCAGAGCCGCCTGCAGGACACGCTGGAGAGCCGCTCGGAATCCTTCCTCAATGCGGTCTCCGCCACCCACGACCGTCTGTCCGAAACGCTCGACGACCGGGCGATGGCGCTTGCCATTTCGCTGAACGAGAGCCAGAGCCGTCTCGAAGAGACCCTGACATCAGGCGCCGATGCAATCACCCAAGCGGTCTCCGGTACGCATGACGGCCTGAACGGTGTGCTCGACCGGAAGGCAGCGGCCATTGCCACCTCTCTGAATGAAGGCCAGGCCCGCCTCGAGGAAGCCTTAGTGCACCGCACCGCTGCGATCATCGGCGCGGTAACGGCAACCCACGACCGGCTGACCGACACGCTCGACGAAAAGACCATGGCGCTCGCCATTTCGCTCGACGATAACCAGAGCCGCTTCGACAGTGTGCTCGAAGCGCGCAGCAACGCCATCATGGAGGCCGTCTCCGGCGCCGAGTCACGCGTTGCCGGCGCCTTCACCGACAAGACCGATGCCATCCGCGCCGCCTACACCGACAATCAGCAGCGGCTCGAAAATGCGCTTTCCGAGCATAGTGCCGCCCTTTCGGGCGTTCTCGATGCCGGCGGCGCTCGCTTCGAGGATCTCGTCGGCGGCCTGACCGGCCGCATCGAAGGCCGGCTGAGCGATGCCCATGCACGGCTCGGAGGCCTTGCCGACGAGACCGCGGCGCGTATCGAAGGCGGGCTCACCTCCGCCCACGAGCGCATCCGCACGACGCTTGAGGATCGCGCCAACGCCATCGACCTGTCGCTGAACCAGGCTCATGCGCTGATCAGCGATACGCTGACCGAACACGCAACCAGCATCGGCACCTCGTTGGCGACGAGCGTCAGCATGCTCGAAATGTCGCTGGAGGACCGTGAAGCTTCGATCCGCCAGGCCATCGATGCCAGCGCCCAGACGTTGGAAGACCGCATGCATGCCGGCGCCGGCCAGATCGCCGGCCGCTTCCAGGAGGCGGCAAATGCGATTTCGAGTTCCACGCAGAATTTCTCCGCCCAACTCGATCAGTCGGTCGAAAACCTGACGGGCCGTTTTGAAGAAACCGGATCGCGTGTGGAATCCAGTCTTGCAGCGATCGAAACTCGCATCAGCAACGGCGTCGGCGGTGTTGCCGAAAGGGTCGAAGCGGCCAGCGGCCAGCTCTCCAGCGTGCTTGCCGACGGCATCTCCCGTCTCGGCGCGCTCGGCGACGACGCCAACCGGCGCATCTCGGCAACGCTCGAAGGCAGCGCCGCAAACCTTACTCAGGCGATCGACAGCCGCGCTGCCAATCTGGCCGAGACGCTCGACAGCCGGACCACCACCCTGACCGGCGCCATCGACGGCCGCACCGTGAGCCTCGGTGAAACCCTCGACCGCGGCAATGAACGCATCGAGGAACGTCTCTCCACCATGGACCGTGCCTTGACAGTCGGCCTGGAGGCCGTCAACCGCACCATCGAGGGCAAGGCCGCCGGCCTCGCCTCGACGCTGCGCAGCGCCGTTGCCGAAGCAGCCCAGGGAATGGAAGGCGAAGCGACGAGAACCACCGAGCTGCTCGGCAAGACCGGCCAGCAATTCGCCGAAGATCTTAATACGAAAAGCGACGAATTCACCCGCACCATGGATGAGCGCTCGTCGCAGATCGTCACCCGCGTCACCGAGGCCCAGAGCCGGCTGGCGAGCCAGGCCGCAGCCGTCGCCCAGACCTTCTCGGAAGCCGGCAACGCCATCGTCAACAAGGTTGCCGAGGCAGAGACCATCGTCGGCAAGCAGGTCAATGCCATCTCCAAGGCGCTGTCGGATGCCGGCCAGTCGCTGGAGACGCGCGGCGACGCCATCCGCTCGACGCTGTCGGGGGCCGGCAGCGAGATTTCCACCACGATGGCGGATGTCGATCGGGCGCTCGAAGCCCGCAGCAGTGCTATCCGCTCCAATCTCGAAGAGCGCGCCCGCGAGATCGATACGACCTTCTCCGGCATCGACCGGGCGCTCGAAGCACGCGGCGATTCGATCCGCGCGACACTCGAAGAGCGCACCCGCGACCTCAATTCGATGCTAGCAGGCCGTTCGGTCGAATTGACCCGCATCCTCGACGAAACCGCCCGTCCGATCATCGACCGATATACCGATGCCGGCGAACAGGCCGCCGCCCGCATCACCGCCGCGGCCAACCTCAGCGCCGACCGTCTGCGCGCCGAAAACGAAGCGCTCGCCAGCGCCGTTGCTGCCCGCACCGAGAATGTCGCCAATGCCGTTAGCGCCATCGAAAACAGCCTGGTCGGCAACGTCAACGGCCTCGTCGAGCGCATGGCGGAAAGCAGTGCGGCGATGGCGATGATGATGAACCGCGCCGCCGAACAGCTGACGAGCGTCGACAGCCGTCTCGGCGACACCACCACGCGCTTTGCCGACTCCGCCACCAAGGCTGCCGAGATGGTCAACGCCTCGACCCGGCTTCTCGAAGGCAAGGTCGACCGCCTCTCCGACATTTCCGGCCAGACGCTGTCGCAGGTCGGCGGCATCATCGGCCGTTTCGACGAGCACTCCAAGGTGCTGACACAGGCCTCGCAGCTTCTCGGCGCAGCCCAGTCCAACCTTGCCTCGACGCTCGAGGAACGCGAAGGCGCGCTGCAGGCGCTCTCCGTCAGCCTGGTCCAGCGCTCCGACGAAATCGAAAAGACCATGCGCGGCCTCGGCGGCATGATCGAGACCGTGTTCGAGCGCGCCGAACAACGCTCCAGCCAGGTCACCGGCAATCTGCGCCAGGGCGTGCAATCCTCCTTCGCCGATATCGGCCGCATTCTCACCGAAACCGAGAAGCGCGCCCAGGAAGCCGCCGAGACGATGCGCGAGGCGATCACCCGGGCCGGCGACGAGGCCAATACGACGATCGACGGCACCTTCGCCAATGTCGAGCGTCGAACCGGCGACCTCTCCAATCGTATTCGCGGTGGCCTGACGGCTTCGCTGTCGGAAGTCGAGCGCATGCTCGGCGAGGCCGGCCGCGCCTCCGACGGTGCCGCCCAGCACATGCGCGAAGCGTTGCGCGAGGCAATCGATGATGCCGTCGGCCGCTTCTCCGGCGCCACCGATGATATCCGCCGCTCCGCCGTCGACATCCGCAACGAGCTCGACGCCACCCGCGCCGAGTTGAAGCGCGGCGCCTTCGACCTTCCCGAGGAAGCCAAGGAAAGCGCCTCGGCCATGCGCCGGGCCGTCGCCGAGCAGATCAAGGCGCTGCAGGATATCTCCCAGCTCGTCGGCCGCTCCAGCCAGCAGCTTGAGATTTCCGAGCCCGTCGCCCGCACGCTCGCTCAGGCGCAGCCGGCCCCGCGTGCCGCCCCGCCGATAGCAACTCAGCCGGTGGCAAGTCAGCCGGTGGCACATCAGCCGCCGCAGCCGGCAGCGCCCCCGCCGATCGAAGCGACGGGCCTGCGCGGAACGATCGCTCCGACGGTATCCGCTGCCGCCTCCCAGCGCGCCGCTCCGCAGCCTGCCGCTGCCCGTCAGGAACAAGGCCGCCAGGAACCGGCTCGCGCCGAAAGTGGCGGCTGGATCAGCGATCTCCTGCGCGGCGCATCGCGTGAGGAGGCCGCTGAAGAGGCGCCTGCCCGCACCCCGGCGCCAACGGCAGCACCGGCTGCGCGCAGCAATGATCTGCGCAATCCGCGCCACGTGGTCGAATCGCTGAATTCGCTTTCGGTCGATATCGCCCGCGCCATCGATCACGACGCCTCGGTCGATCTCTGGCGCCGTTATCAGCGCGGCGAGCGCGACGTCTTCACCCGTCGCCTCTATACGCTGAAGGGCCAGCAGACCTTCGATGAGATCAAGCGCAAATACGACCGCGAACCGGAATTCCGCACCGCCGTCGACCGCTATATCGGTGATTTCGAGAAGCTGCTCGCCGACGTTGCCCGTACCGATCCGAACCAGACCGTCTCGCAGTCCTACCTCACCTCGGATACGGGCAAGGTCTATACCATGCTCGCCCATGCAGCAGGCAGGCTCAGCTGAGCCTGTTTGTAACCATCGATCGTTTATGACCGAATTGGACAGAAAGCCGCCGCCACACATGTCGGGCGGCTTTCGTTTGTCGGAAGGGCGCGACCGAGAACGCCTATCGTGAGGTATCCGAAATGACCAAGGCCCTGCTGATCATCGATGTGCAGAATGCAATTCTTTCCGGAAAAGCCGGGCCGGAGCGCCAACCGCATATCGATGCCGCGCTGGACGAGACCGTCGCGCGCCTGGCCGCGCTTCAAGAAAATGCCCGGCAGGCGAGCGCGCCGGTCGTGCTGGTCCAGCATGACGGCGACACCGGCCATCGATTGGCAGTCGGCACGGAAGGATGGGTGTTGCGTCAGGAGATTGCGCCGAAACCAGGCGAGGTCGTCGTCCGCAAGAAAAGCGCCGACTCATTCTTCGAGACCGATCTGGCCGAACGTCTGAGCGAACGCTCGGTCACCCACCTCGTCATCGGCGGCTGCATGTCGCAATTCTGCGTCGACACGACGGTCAGGCGCGCCGTTTCCCTCGGATATGACGTAACGTTGATTGCCGATGGTCACACCACCGGCGATACGGCAACCCTCACCTTCTCCGAGATTATCGCCCACCACAATGAAACGCTCGACGGTTTCGACGCGGGCAAGGCGACGGTAGACATCCGTCCGGCCGCCGGGATCACCTTTTCATAAGCCTTGGCCACGGAAAGACCCGGACCGCCAGGCGGTCCCGATCGTCTGTCTTTCACTGTTCGGCTGCTATGCTCCAATTGTAAACGCATCGATCGAGGCCGATGGCGATTTCGAGCACGAGGACGTCGTGATCTATGGCCGCTCCCTTCTTGGGTTGCGACCGGTAGCGCTGCGGAAAATCGGTGCGCCGCGAGATCGAGCAGACCTCCATCCACTTGTCGCCATTGTCGACCTCGATATCCATCGTCACCTCGGAATAGGCGGGCAGCCGGTCGGAGGCGACGATCCGCGTCGGCAGGTGGATCAGCGAGGCGATCATGCGGCGCACCGGTTCGAGGCAGGCGGCGTGATAGTCGTTGCCGCTGTCGGCCGTGAAGGCACATTGGAATTCGATCTGCCAGAACTCCTTCAGCCGCATATGTTTGGTCGGCTGTTCCTGCTCACGGCGATAGGACCGGCCGGCCTGCCAGATACAGAGCGGCAGCCGCGTCTTTGAGTGATTGCCGAGAATATGCTGCATATAGGCATAGGTCGACGGCGTCGTCTCAGGCCTCAGCACCAATGTTGTATCCCCGGCTGAGAGCGCCTCCTGAACCCAGATATCGGCATTCGAATAGGCGCTTGACACCAGCGACCGCGGCATCAGCGCCGGCGCCTCGACTCTTCTGATATCCCAGGCCGGATTGATGGATCTGAGAAAACTGCGGACCTCTTGCGAGAAAAAGCCGATCATATGATCGCGCAGATGGATCTCGCGCTCCTCCCAATGGACGAGCGAATTGACATGATAAAGATTGAGCACGGTGCCTGTCTCCCTGGCAGCGTTGATTGACGTGGTGAGGGGCTTTACGTCCAGCCGCGCGCCGGACGCTCAGAGCGCCCGCACGTCACAGCAGGACGCGGAGACCTCGTCCGTCAAAAGCGCGCACAATCGCGACCTGCAGGCAGGTGCCGATATGGCGGGAGAAAGGCGCGCGCTTCATGCTCATGTTGAATTTCTACGTGCCGCTAGCGCCATTGTCAAAACCCAAGACGGTGAGACAAAATGAATCAGCTGTGGATGGGCTTTTTTATTGCCGCCTGTCCTTCATTTCGTCACAAACTTTCTCGATCCGCTTGCGTTTAGCCAATGGCTCACCCGCCGTCCAACGACAGAGCCCACCGCTCAACGACAGAGACAGTAATATCGATGACCAAGACGACCTCCCGGCTCCTTGCCACCGCGCTCTCCTCCGCCTTGCTGACGGGCGCTTTCACCCTGGCTCAAGCCGGCCAGGCAAGCTTCGTCGTCGATGCGCAATCCGGTCAGGTTCTCGAAGCCTCCAATCAGGATGAGTTAAACTATCCGGCGTCACTGACCAAAATGATGACGCTCTATCTCGCCTTCGAGGCCCTGCATGAGGGACGGCTCAAATGGGACCAGAAGCTCACCATGTCGGAAAATGCCGAGAGCAAGGAGCCGTTCAAGCTCGCCGTCGGCGCCGGCCGCCAGGTAACGTTGCGCGAAGCGGTCGAAAGCATCGTCGTCTTATCCGCCAACGACTCTGCCGTGGCGATTGCCGAACAGCTCGGCGGCTCCGAACAGGCTTTTGCCACTGTCATGACCGACAAGGCGCACCAACTTGGCATGTCGAATACGGTCTTTAAGAATCCCTCGGGCCTGCCCGATCCGGAGCAGGTCACCTCGGCGCGTGACATGGCAACCCTCGGCGTTTCGCTGATGCGGGACTTTCCGGAGGAGTTCAAGCTCTTCTCCATGCGCGGCTTTCAGTTCCGCGGCATGAAGCTGCGCGGCCACAACAACCTGATGTATCGATATGAAGGCGTCGACGGCATCAAGACCGGCTATACCGATGCATCGGGCTATAATGTGGTAACGTCGGCGCTGAAGGACGGCCGCCGCGTCGTCGGCGTCGTGATGGGCGAAAAGACGGCAAGCCTGCGCGACGACAAGATGGCAGGCCTGCTGGACAGCACCCTGTCCTCGTCATCGAATGCGACAGCTTCCACAACGCCAGGCACCCAGCTGGGAGCGACGATGACGGACACACAACCGACGAAGTAGGCCTGGGTCTGCTATCTGAAAGCCACTTCCAGGTGCTGCCGGTCCTGGGCGATCACCCGGCAATTCGTTTCGAATCCTTCTCCCTTGATGGCAAGAATGAACTCGGAAGGAATGCCGGCCGAATTGGAAACCGAAATGCCGGCGCTTTCCGAGCCGATGGATTTGACGGTGCAGTCGATGGTCGAGCGTCGATCGTTGAACAGGATCGAACCCGCCTTCAGCACCCGCCGCCGCGCGCCGATAGCATGATCCGCATGGATGGAACTCCATGACACGCAACGATTTCGCCCGGAATGTTTGGCCTGATACATTGCGGCATCCGCCTGAGCCAATAGCGTCTCGATCTCCTTGCTGACCATCGAGAGCGCCGACGTTCCGAAGCTCGCCGTGACATTCAAGGCGCCGTGATCGCCGCGAATGGACTGCGCGGCGATGGCGGCCCGGAGTTTCTCGGCGACGGCGATAGCCCCTTCCCGATCGACATGCGGCAGGATGACGGCAAATTCCTCGCCCCCGATCCGCCCGAACAGATCACCGGCGCGAAGGGTCGACTTGCAGGTCGAGGCGACCGCCTTGAGAACCGCATCGCCCGCGGCATGCCCATGCGTATCGTTCACCCGCTTGAAATGGTCGATATCAAAGGCGATGCAGGCCAGGTCATGCTGGTGCCGCAAAGCGACCGAAATCAGCTGGTCGGCTTCCTGCTTGAAGGCGCGCCGCGTCATCGCCTCGGTCAGACTGTCGGTGGCGGCCGACTGCACGAGTTCGATGCGGTCCATCGCCGCCCCCGCCAACTCCTGGAGAATGTCGAGATCTCTGCTGCCGAACGACCTTGGCCGGCGATCGATCGCGCAGACCGTTCCGATCATATGCCCGTCCTTCGTTCGGAGCGGCACGCCGGCGTAAAAGCGGATATGATCCTCGCCGGTCACCGCAGGATGTTTTGAAAACCGTGCATCCTTGGTGGCGTCCTGCACGATAACAGGCTCGTCACAGTCCACCACGCAACGGCAGAACGTATCTTCAAGCGACACTTCGTCGGCTGAGAGGCCGGAGCAGGCCTTGTACCATTGCCGGTGCGCATCGATCAGGGAGACGATGCCGATGTCGATGGAAAATATTTGCTTTATCAGGCGGACGATCCGCTCAAAACCTTCGTCCCTCGGTGTGTCGAGAATGTCGAGCTGCTGCAGCGCAGCCAGGCGAGCATTGTCGCGCTGGATGGCTTCTGATGGCGACTTTCCGAATACGCGTGCGACCACCATGCAGCATGCCTCCTGACAGCGATGTCATGATGCGTTCCACAAATTCGTGAAGAAATTGAATACGATGACAGCCCCAAGCTTATGGGGCCGAATATTTTTCAGAACAGGCAACCCTCAATGGCGACGCAATGGTCGCCAAACGCCATCTCAGATTGAGCGCAGCGTCCAGCTGACGATCTCGGAGACCACCGTGGAGAAGGCGCGGTCGAGGCCCTTGACGAAGCCGACATTATCGCCGCCGGCCGACGCCATGGCGCGAAACACCTTCTGGGCGCGGACCGAGCCGTTGCGGTCGTTGAGAATCTTCGCGGAGATTTCGACCACCGCCTGGTTGCCGTTCGAAGCATCGATCTCGAAAGAGCGGACATCGGTGACGATCTGGTAATCGATCGCCAGCCCCTGCCCCGGCATGCCGACGCCGCCAACCTTGCCGGAATTCTCGAAGGCCTCCACCAATTTCGATTGGACTATGCGCGGTAGCTTGTCGCCCCACTGCGCCCGCGACAGATACTGGATTTCCGAAGGCGAAACGCGGATGACGATCTGTTCGCTGTCGAGCGCCTTCAGCGCCGTCGGGCTGGCGATCAGGATCTGGCGGGATTTGGCCGCGGGTCCGTCACCGTCGACGGCCGCAGATAGGTCATAGGTATCGTTCTTGGCCGCGGTACCACACCCCGAAAGGATCAGCGCCGTCAGCAGCGGCGCGATCACCGTTCCCCTGATCCACGAACGGCGCGACAACAGATGCGATGCGACCATATTCGGCTACCCTGACTTTCCCTGTTAACGCCGCGTCCGGCCGTCGTACTGCTTGACCGTGTCTCCGCCGAAGATCAGGCGTTGCGGATTGCGGTCGAAGTTGGTGATCGTATCGTTCAGATTATTCACGGTTCCGCGCATGTCGTTGACGAGAGTCTGCACATCGCGCAAACCGCCGCTTGAGAATTTCTGCAGATTATCGGCGATCGGACCGATTCGCGAATTCAAATTGTCGGCGACCTTCTTGAAGGATTCCAGCGTTTCGCGCGCTTGTGCAAACATCGATTGTGTATTGTCGGTGCCGAGCAGCGCATCGACTTTGATGAGAATGCCGTCGATACGGGTCGAGGCCGAATTCAGCTTGTTGGTAAGCTGCGAGACGTCCTGGATCGTCTGGTCGATATCTTTCTTGCGGGCCGAAACCGTATCGGCGACATCGCGGATCGAGGCGACGGCGGTGCGCGCATCCTTGGTCGCCTGGGCGATGTCGTCGACTGAACCCTTCACCTTGGCGGGGTCGATCTGGGCGACGAGCGTGTCGACGCGGTCGAGCGTCGCCTGTGCCTGCTTGCCGAAATCGTTGAAGGTGGTGGCCGTCTGGTCGAACTTCTGGACCGCCCCCTTGAGCTCGCCAGAGGCATCGGCGACATTGGCGGTGATCTTCTCGGCGTTGGAAACGATGTTGTCGATCTTCTGGGCGTCGACAGCCTTGACCAGCGATTCCACCGCCTGCAGCGTCGAATCCACGCGGCCGGAGACTGCCTTCACCGTATTGGAGAGCTCACCGACGCTTTGCAGGAAGGCGTCGATATTGTCGGAATTCTTGGCCAGCGCATCCGAGAAGGTCTCTGCATTCTTGAATGTCTGGGTCAGCGGCGCACGTGAATCCTGGATGAAGCCCTGAAGTTCGCCGACTGCGTCATTGGCGCGATCGAGGATCTTGTCGGCGGTCGCCAGAAGATTGGTGACGCTCGACTGATCGGCGACGATGACGGCGCGTTTGCCGTTGTCGATCGCGTGCTGGAGAATGCTTTCCTCGCCCTTGCGGCCGCCCGACAATTCGATATAGGCGGCCCCGGTCAGGCCCTGAATTTCAAGAGCGGCCTTGGTCGAGGGGTAGATCGGCGCATCGGTGCGCACCTGGGTGAAAGCCAGCGAATATTGCGGATCGTCGGCGTCGATCGACAGTGTCTGCACCGAGCCGATCTGGATGCCGTTGAAGCGCACCGGCGAGCCGACGCTGAGGCCATTGGCCGAGCCCGGAATACGCACGATTAGCTCGGTCATCGGGCCGCCGCGGCCATATTCGGCCATCCAGTAGACGAAGCCGAAGGCCGCCGCGATCACCAGCACCGTGAAAAAACCGACAATCGTGTAATTGGCTTTGGTTTCCATTTATCCGATCACTTCCCGCTCACGCCGTGCCGCGCGCCATTGTCCTGCGGCACGATCGAGCGCGCCCGTTTACCCTTGAAATAGGCCTGCACCCAGGGATCGTCATAGGCCAGCATGTCGTCGATCGTGCCTTCCACCATTACCCGTTTCTTTCCGAGCACGGCAATACGGTCACAGACCGAAAACAGGCTGTCGAGATCATGCGTCACCATATACACGGTCAGTCCCAGACTATCGCGAAGGTTGGCGATCAGCTCGTCGAATTCGGCAGCGCCGATCGGGTCGAGACCCGAGGTCGGCTCGTCGAGGAAGACCAGTTCGGGATCGAGTGCCAGCGCACGGGCGAGCGCCGCGCGCTTGATCATGCCACCTGAAAGTTCGGACGGGTATTTGTCGGCGGCATCAGCAGCCAAGCCCACCATGCGGATCTTCAAATGCGCCAGTTCGTCCATCAGCGAGCGGGGCAGGTCGAGATATTCGCGCATCGGCACTTGGATGTTTTCCTTGACCGTCAGCGACGAAAACAGCGCCCCCTGCTGAAACAGCACGCCGAGCCGCATATCGAGAGCGTTACGCTGCGGTTCGGTGAGTTCGTCGAAATCCTGGCCTAGAATCTTGATCGTGCCGGAGCGGCGCGGCAGCAGCCTCAGCACCGTACGCATCAGCACCGATTTGCCGGTGCCCGACGCGCCGACGAAGCCGAGGATCTCGCCGCGATAGATATTCAGGTTGAGATTGTCGAGCACCACCTTGGAGCCGAAGGCGACGGTGACGTCGCGCGCCGAGAGCACGATGTCCCTCTCGTTCCTGTCTTCCGTATCGATCGGTTTTTCCACGCGGTTTGCCATGCTAAAAGTCGATCGCTGCATAGAACATCGCAAAAAGCCCGTCCATCAGGATGACGACGAAAATCGCCTTCACCACCGCGGCCGTTACATGCTGGCCGAGCGACTCCGCGCTGCCGCCGACCTTCAGCCCTTCGACGGCGGCGACGATTCCGATGACCAGTGCCATGAACGGCGCCTTAATCATGCCTGACAGAACCGTCGACAGCGTTACCGCCTCGTGCAGGCGCGACAGGAAGTTGGCGAAAGTGATGCCGGAATAGCCCCAGGCGACGGCGGCCGCACCGGCGAGCGAGGCGAAATTTGCCAGCACCGTCAGAAGCGGCAGCGCAATGGTCAGCGCCACCAGCCGCGGGAAGATCAGCACGCCGATCGGGTTCAGCCCCATCACCTTCAGCGCGTCAATCTCCTCGCGCATCTTCATCGAGCCGATTTCGGCGGTGATCGCGCTGCCCGAACGACCGGCGATCATGATCGAGGTCAACAGCACGCCGATTTCGCGCAATTGCAGGATGCCGACGAGATCGACGACGAAGACTTCAGCGCCGAAATAACGCAGCTGGAAGGCGCCCTGCTGGGCGATGATCGCCCCGATCAGAAACGACATCAGAAGGATGATCGGAACGGCGCGAACGCCCATATGGTCGATCTGGTTGACGATCGAAGCCGGCGAAACACCGCTGCCGCGCCCGAATTTCATCTGCGCGCCGCGCACGGCGGAGCCGAGGATATACATCGAGGCGGCCAGATTGTCCCAGAGATCGTAAGTCATCTTGCCGATCGGCACGAAGATGCGCGCGACAAGCGAGACCCTCTCCCTCTGCTCCGGCTCCGGTTTGGCCGGCTCCTCGGAAAACATCTCCAGCATTTCGTCGATATGCGGATTGGTGCCTTCGAAACGCACCGTTCGCCCGGCCGCCTCCTCTTCCTTCTTCAGCCGGCACAGCAGCCAGATGCCGGCGGTATCGATATCGGAAATGTCGGAGAGATCGACCGTCAGATCGCCGGCCTTCTGGTGCAGGAGCTTTTCGAAGTCGCGCAGCACGAAATGCACATAGGCACTGCGCCAGTTGCCCTTGAGACGAACATGCTGCCCCGAACCATCGGCATGGTCGTCCACTTCAAGTGAGGCAACGTTGCGATTCTCGGCGTTCAAGTTACTTATGTCTTTCAAGGCTTGCAGCGACATTGCCGAATCGCGAACGATGGTTCGGCGCCGGCGCGTCAATATACAGAAGCAGGCTGCAATTTCCATGCTCGCAGGACAGCAATAATGCCGCGCACCCTCGATATTCAGATGAATTCCTTTCCGATTGCCGGGAGCTTCACCATCTCGCGCGGCGCCAAGACCGAGGCCGAGGTAATCACCTGCGCGCTCGCCGAAGACGGTGCGCGCGGGCTTGGCGAATGCGTGCCCTATCGCCGTTATGGCGAGACCATGGAGAGCGTGTTCGCCCAGATCGAGGCCGCGCGTCCGCTGGTCGAGGCCGGCATCTCGCGCCGCGACCTTTTGTCGGCGATGCCGCCGGGCGCTGCTCGCAATGCCGTCGATTGCGCCCTCTGGGACCTCGAAGCGAAACGAACGGGCGAAAGCGTCGCGGCTCGTCTCGGCCTTGCCGATCTGAAGCCGCTCACAACTGCCTACACCATCTCGCTTGGTGAACCGGAGGTGATGGCCGCCCAGGCGCGCGAACATGCCGGCCGCGCGCTGCTCAAGGTGAAGGTCGGAACCGGCGACGATGAAAGCCGCATCCGCGCTGTCCGTGCGGCCGCACCCGACGCCGCCATCATCCTCGATGCCAATGAGGGCTGGCCGGAAGCGGTGCTGGAACGCCATCTCCATATCGCTGCGGAAGCGGGTGTGGCTCTCGTCGAGCAGCCGCTGCCGGCCGGCCGCGATGCGCTGCTTGCTGAAATCCGCCGGCCGCTGCTGGTCTGCGCCGACGAAAGCGTCCACCATACCGGTGATCTCGCAAGCCTTGCCGACCGCTACGACGCGATCAACATCAAGCTCGACAAGACGGGCGGCCTGACGGAAGCCTTGGCGATGAAGGCCGAGGCCGAACGCCTCGGATTCAGCATCATGATCGGCTGCATGGTCGGCACCTCGCTGGCCATGGCGCCCGCAGCGCTGCTCGCCCAGAATGCCGATTTCGTCGATCTCGACGGTCCGCTGCTGCTTGCCCGCGATCGCGAACCCGGCCTGCGCTACGCCGCTTCCCTGGTCTTTCCGCCCGAAAGCACGCTTTGGGGCTGAAGGTAGTAGGCCAAGATGACAAGGCCGAGGCCGGAGAATGCGACCAGCGCCATGACGTAATAGCTGACGACGCCGAGCCAGGCATAGAGATAACCCGACGCCAGCGTCATCAGCGCCATCGCCATGCCGACATAGAAGAAATAGGCGCCTTGCGCCGAGGATTCCTGCGTCTCCTGCACCGTCGCCATCATCCGCCGCTGCACGCCCGTATGCACGAAGGCATAGGTGAAGCCGTGAAAACACTGCAGCAGGAAAAAACCGGCAAAACCCGCATTCATGGGAAACAGGATCCAGCGGCAGACGCTGACGGCACAGCCGAAGCGGATCAGCGTCCAGGCGTTGAAGCGCCGGTTGAGGCGCTTCGACAGGAAGAACACCGTCACCTCGGAAGCAACGCCGGCGCTCCAGAGCAGGCCGACCTGAGCGCCTGAAAAGCCTAGCTGATGCCAATAAATCGAGGAGAAGGCGTTGAGTACCGCATGGCTCGACTGCTGGATGGCGACACCGATCAAAAGCAGCAGCAAATGCGGCTCGCGCAGCCCGCTGCCGGTAGCGGCTGGAATGTTGATCGGCTGGCCGCGGCGCCGCGTCGGCCCGATGCGCGGACAGAAGATCGCCATTACAACGGTCATGGCAAAGCCGAACACCATGACGACAAGCACCATTCCGCCGCCGAACCGGCTGACCATCTGGCCACCGACTAGCGTCGAGACGATGAAGGCGATCGAGCCCCAAACGCGCATCGACCCGTAATCGAGCCCCCAGCGGCGCACGCCCGAAATGACGATCGATTCGACGACGGGCACATAGGGCGCGAAGGTGGCGCCCTGCAGCGCGTAAACGATCGTCACGGGCCAGAAGCTGGTCGTCCAGAAAAGCGCGATCGCCGTCAGCAGCGACAGGCCGCCCGACCAGAGCAGCACGTCGGCGCGTTCCTTCAGACGGTCGGCGATCATGGCCACGACAGGCGCCACCAGCACGCGAACCACCATCGGTATGGCAAGGATGATGCCGATCTCGTGGTCGCTGAAGCTGTGGGTCGCGAGCCAGACCGGAAAGAACGGCAGAACGATGCCGTTGACGAGCAGCGGGGCGCAATAGGAAAGCGCGCTGAGCAGCCGGAAGCGCGGCGGCGCTCCCTCACTCGGGGAATGTTGAGCGGGAATCATCGGTGGACCTGAAGGAAACTGATCGTTGTCCTAACACACCACCCAGGAGGCGACTATTGCGAGAAATAGCCCCACTGAAACGTTTTAGAAAATAAATAGGGCCTGTCACCTGGCGGTAACGGCTAAATCACTGGGAGCGCGGCGCGGATGCGCCGGCGTCAAAATCACGCGGCCAAAATCAAGCAGCCTGGGGGGCCAGTTTTGCATCTTCGAGATGCTCGAGGGCAACAAGCGCCGGCACGCTGCTGGCGAGCGCCCGCCAGGTGATCAGTTCGAAGGTGCCGTCCTCATGTTCGGCGACCGCCGTGCAGCTTTCAACCCAATCGCCGGTATTGATATAGCGGATGCCGTCCATGTCCTGGATGATGGCATGATGGATGTGTCCGCAGATCACGCCGTCGGCGCCGTTCTTGCGGGCTTCCTCTGCAACGACGCGCTCGAACTCGCCGATGAAGTTGACAGCATGCTTGACCTGCAGCTTCGCCCAGGCCGAGAACGACCAGTAGGGCATGCCGAGGCGGCGGCGAACGGCGGCCAAGAGGATGTTGATGCGGATCGCCGTGTCGTAGGCCCAGTCGCCGAGATAGGCGAGCAGGCGCGCGTTGCGGACGACGACGTCGAATTCGTCGCCGTGCAGGATCAGGTATTTTTTGCCGTCGGCGCCGTCATGCATCATGCGATCGACGACCTCGATGCCGCCGAAATGCATGCCTGGGAAATCGCGCAGGAATTCGTCGTGATTGCCGGGAATATAGACAACGCGCGTGCCCTTGCGCGCCTTGCGCAGAAGCTTCTGAACGACATCGTTGCAGACCTGCGGCCAGTACCAGCTGCGCTTCAGGCGCCAGCCGTCGACGATGTCGCCGACGAGAACGATCGTATCGGCCTCGTGGTGGCGCAGGAAATCCAGGAGGAAATCAACCTTCGCGGCCTTCGAGCCGAGATGGACATCGGAAATGAAGAGCGTGCGGAAATGTCTGGGTTCCATCATGTCTATCATGAGCTGCTGCTCATGCCCCATCTTTCATCTAGCCTTCCAAAACCAGACTCGTGTTTCAGGAAGATGACAAACTGGGGAAAAAGCCCTGCAAACCCCATCCCACGCAAGCAGCTAGCGTATCGTCGGCTGCTTCCTCCCGGCAATGTTGCCCTCTCCATCGCGCGCGTTCATGATGACGGCGATTCCATATCCGACAATGCGGGATGGCTGATGCGTCTCTTTCTCGTTCGCCACGGCGAATCTCTCGGCAACCTCAACGAACGGGCCTATCGCCAATTCGGCGATCACAACGTGCCGCTGACGCAATGGGGCCATCGCCAGGCGGTGGAAGCCGGCGGCGCCATCGCCTCCTATTTGAAGGCATTGCCGGGCGCGGATTTCGGCAAGCTGCAGATCTGGTACTCGCCATTCCTCAGGACACGGCAGAGCAAGGATGCCCTGCTCACAGCCTTGCCGGAAAGCGTCGTCGGCGAGATCCGGGAGGATTACCTGCTGCGCGAGCAGGATTTCGGTCTTTTCACCGAAATCTATGACCACGCCGAACAAAAGCAGAAATTTCCCGAAGAATTCGAAAAATGGGCAAGGCTACGCAGCAACAGCGGCAAGTTCTACGCGCGGCCGCCGGATGGCGAAAGCCGGGCGGATGTGGCCCAGCGGGTGCGCCTCTTCCTTCAGACCGTCATGCGCGAGGCCGAAAACAGCAGCGACAACGTCGTCATCGTCGGCCATGGCGTCACCAACCGGGCGGTCGAAATGAATTTTCTGCACCGCCCTGTCGAGTGGTTCGAGCGTTCCGACAACCCCGGAAACGCCGATGTCACGCTGATTGAAGGGACGCGCTTGCAAGGATACGAGTCGATCCTGTTGCACCAGGCCGCTGACCGGCAGCCGGGACAGGAAGATGATCTGCGCGATGCCTATGGCGCCGACGTGACAATCACCCCGAAGACCGCCGGGTAGGTCTCCGGCGGGTTACAAAGGCAACCCGCCAACTCTTCACGTGAGGTGACGCGTCATTTACGTCGGCGACGTCACCGTCGCCGGTTCCTGCCCCGCCGAAGCCTCCTCCTTCGCCGCCTCCGGCCGTCTCGTCCTCAACAGACGCAGCACGAAGACGAAGAAGACGGGAACGAAGAAGATCGCCAGCACCGTTGCCGAGACCATGCCGCCGAGCACGCCGGTGCCGATCGCGTTCTGGCTGGCGGCGCTTGGCCCGGTGGCGATCGCCAGAGGCACCACCCCCAAGGTGAAGGCGAGCGAGGTCATGATGATCGGCCGGAAGCGAAGACGAGCGCCTTCGATCGCGGCATCCATCAGCGATTTCCCCTCGGCAAAGCCGTCCTTGGCGAATTCGACGATCAGGATGGCGTTCTTCGCCGACAATCCGATGATCGCGATCAGACCGACCTTGAAGTAGATGTCGTTGGACATGTCGCGGCTCATCACCGCGAGCACGCAGCCGAGCACGCCGAGCGGGACGACCAGCATCACCGACAGCGGAATGGACCAGCTCTCGTAAAGTCCCGACAGCAGCAGGAAGACAAAAAGGATACTGAGGCCGAACAGGAACGGCGCCTGCGATCCCGATCTCAGTTCTTCCAGCGACTGGCCGGTCCATTCGAAGCCGAAACCGTCGGGAAGCTCCGAGGCCAGCCGTTCCATTTCTGCGATCGCCGCACCCGATGAATATCCGGGGGCCGGGGCGCCCGAAATGCGAACCGAGGGATAGCCGTTATAACCGACGATCTGCGCCGGTCCCTTCTGCCATTCGGCCACCGCGAAGGATGACAGCGGCACCATGCCGCCGCTCGCATTGCGGACATTGAGCTTCATCAGGTCTTCGGCCTGAAGTCTGCTCTTGTCCTGCGCCTGCACGATGACGCGCTGCATGCGGCCCGAATTCGGGAAGTCGTTGACATAACTCGAACCGAGGTTGGAGGTGATCGTGTTGTTGATGTCGGCGAAGGCGACGCCGAAGGTATTTGCCTTTTCGCGGTCGATGACCAGCACCAGCTGGGCCGAATCCGGCATGCCTTCCGGACGGATCCCGGCGATGATGGGGTTCTGAGATGCTTTGCCGAGCAGCATTCCTGCGGCCTCGGTCAGTGCCGCCTGGCCCTTGCCCCCGCGGTCTTGCAGGCGAAAGGTGAACCCGTTGGTGGTGCCGAAGCCTTCGATCGGCGGCGGCGACAGCGCGAAGGATGTCGCATCCTTCAACGCGAATAGCTGCATATTGGTGCGGTTGGAGATCTCCTGCACCGAATTGCCTGCGCCGCGTTCGGCCCAGTCCTTGAGGGTGACGAACACCAGGGCGGCATTCGGCCCCTGCCCCGAAAAGCTGAAGCCCTGAATGGCGACGACGTTGGCTACCGCCGGCTCCTTCTTGAAGATCGTCTCGATGCTTTCGAGCGAGGCCACCGTGCGGTTGCGGCTCGCCTCAGGCGGTCCCTGCACGTCGACGATCAGGAAGCCCTGGTCCTCATCCGGCACGAAGCTGCTCGGCAGGTTGACGAAGAGATAACCGAGCCCGACGACCAGCGCGACATAGACGGCCATCACCCGCCAGGATCGCTTGGCCAGTCCGCCGACGGTGCGGGCATAACGGCCGGTCAGCCGGTCGAAATTGCGGTTGAACCAGCCGGCAATACCCTTCTTCTCGTGATGGCCCTTGATCGGCTTCAGGAAGGTGGCGCAGAGCGCCGGCGTCAGCGACAGTGCCAGGAAGGCCGAAAACAAGATCGAGACGACCATGGTCAGGCTGAACTGGCGGTAGATGATGCCGGTCGAGCCCGGGAAGAACGCCATCGGCACGAAGACGCAGGAGAGCACCAGCGTGATCCCGAGGATGGCGCCGGTGATCTGCCGCATCGCCTTTTTGGTCGCCTCCTTCGGCGACAGCCCTTCCACCGCCATCAGCCGCTCGACATTTTCGACCACGACGATGGCGTCGTCGACAAGAATGCCGATGGCAAGCACCATCGCAAACATCGTCAGCACGTTGATCGAGAAGCCTGCGGCAAACATCACTGCAAGCGTGCCGAGCAGAGCGACGGGTACGACAAGCGTTGGAATGATGGTGTAGCGGAAGCTCTGCAGGAAGATGAGCATGACGATGAAAACGAGCGCGACGGCTTCGGCGAGCGTATGCGCCACCTTCTCGATCGATGCGGACACAAACGGACTGGTGTCGTAGGGAACGGAATATTCAACGCCCTCAGGGAAGAATCGTGACAACTCCTCCATCTTCGCCTTGACCAGATTGGAGGTGCTGACGGCATTGCCGGTCGACGACAGCTGGATGGCGATGGCGGCACTCGGCTGGCCGTTCAGCCGGGTGGAAAAGCTGTAGCTCTCGCTGCCTTCTTCGATGCGCGCGACGTCGCTCAGCCTGACGTTCGAGCCGTCGGCATTGGCGCGCAGAACGATATCGCCGAACTCCTTGGTATCGGTCAGCTGACCCTTGACCAGCACCGTCGCCGTCAGGTCCTGCGAGATCGGATTGGGCGCCGCGCCGATCTGGCCTGCCGCGACCTGGGCATTCTGCGCCGAAATCGCCGTGCTGATATCGGATGCCGTGAGGTTGAGGCCAACCATCTTGTCGGGATCGATCCAGATGCGCATCGCCCGCTGCGATGCAAACAGCTGCGCGCGGCCGACGCCGTCAAGACGGCGCAGCTCGCCGATGACGTTTCGGTTGAGATAATCGCCGAGCGCCACCTCATCGGTCTTCCCATCCGTCGATGTCAGCGAGATGAACATCAGGAAGCCTGACGACGCCTCCTCGACCGTGATGCCCTGATCCTTGACGGACTGCGGCAGCCGCGGTTCGACCCGGCGGATGGCGTTCTGAACGTCGACCGAAGCCTGGTCGATATCGGTGCCGGCTGCAAAGGTCGCGGTGATCGTCATCGCACCCGAAGTGTCGGAGGTCGATTCGAAATAGGAAAGGTGCTCGACCCCGTTCAGCTCTTCCTCGATCTGCCGGGTGACACCCTGATAGATGTCCTGCGGCGATGCGCCGGGATAGCTGGTGGTGATGCTGAGTTGCGGCGGTGCGACCTTCGGATATTGGGCGACCGGCAGAAACGGCAGCGCGATCAGGCCGGCAATGGAGATGAAGATCGCAAAGACCCAGGCAAGGATCGGGCGATCGATAAAGAAACGTGCCATCGATCTTACTCCGGCTTCTTGGCGTCGCCGGACGCGACTTCGCCGCTACGCCACTCTTCCGGCGCGACCTTGGCACCCGGCTGCAGTTTCTGCACACCGTCGACGACGAGGCGCTCGCCCGCGGACAGGCCGCTTTCGACCACCCATTCATTGCCGGAGGATTGACCGAGCTCGACGTCGCGCGGCTGCGCCACATCTCCCTGCTCGACGACATAGACCTGCGCCTTGCCGTCGGCCGCGCGGATGACGGCGCGTTGCGGGATGAGGATCGCCTTCTCGCGGACGGCCTGTTCGATGCGGACCCTGATGTAAAGGCCCGGCAGCAGATCACCCTTCGGATTGGGGAATTCGCCGCGCAGGGTGACCTGCCCCGTCGTCGCATCGACGCTGGCACTGCTGAAGAGCAGCTTTCCGGACTGACCGTAGACCGTGCCGTCGTCGAAGATCAGCTTGATGTCGGCTTTGCCTGGTTCCGTCGAGGCGAGGCTGCCGTTCTCGACCGCCCGCTTCAGCGCCAGCAGATCGCCGGAGGATTGGGTGAAGTCGGCATAGACGGGGTCGATCTGCTGGATCATCGCCAGCGCATCGCCGGCATCGGCGGTCACCAGTGCGCCCTCGGTTACCAGCGCACCGCCGATGATGCCTGAGATCGGCGCCCGGACTTCGGTATAGCCGAGATTGATCTTCGCCTCGTCGAGTGCTGCCTGCGCCAGCGCCACATCGGCATCGGCCTGGGCAAGGGCGACGGCCGCCGTATCATATTCGATACCGCTTGCGACATCGCGGTCGCGCAGCGACTTCTGGCGGTCGAGCTGCAGCCGGGCGTTGGTCTGCGTCGCCTTGGCGCGCTCGAGGCTTGCCTCGGCGCTTGCGACGCGAACCCGAAACAGCGCCGGATCGATCCGGTAGAGCACGTCACCCTGGTGAACGAGACTGCCCTGCTCGAAGACCCGCTCCTGCAGGATGCCGGAAACCCTGGCCCGCACCTCCGAAACCCGCGTCGCGGCAATGCGGCCGGGCAATTCGCTGACAACGGGCACCGGACGCGCATTAAGCGTCAGGACGCTGACGGCGGCCGGCGGCATCGCGCCGCCTTCCTGAGCGTAAGCCGGCAGGCCGGCGGCGACGATCAGCGCCAGCGTTAGCGCGCAACGCAATGATTTCGTGTGAAAAAGCATGTTCATAAGCCTTCCTGATGGTCCCACTGAGGTCCAAAAAAGCACAGCCCGCCGAAATGACGTTCGGCGGGCCTCCTGAGCCGACAGGTAATCGATATTTTTTCGATTTTCAAGATACCTACCGGTTGGTATGATAGTGAAATCACTTCACGAGTTCCCATGGCACTGCGATCCCGAGAGTGATACTGACCTCTTGGGCGCCCTCATCATCAGGCGCCGCGCGAACACGGATCACCCATTGATAGATAGCCCCCGGAACAGAAAGAAACAGCCTGATGTTGTACGGCAGGCTCTTCTCGATTGCGCCACGAAACTGGCGCTCGAACATGGTCTTTCCGCCGTCAGCCTGCAGGCTGTCGCCACTGCTGCCGGCGTGACCAAGGGCGGCCTGTTTCATCATTTTCCCAACAAGCAGGCTCTCATCGAGGCCGTCTTCGACGGGATGATGGAAAACCTGGATCGCGAGATCGACGAGGAATTGGAAAAGGACGAGGGCGGCCACGGCACATTCACCCGCGCCTATGTCCGCACCCTGTTTGCCGACCGCGCGCAAAACAACAGCCCATGGTCGGCGCAGACCATGACCGTGCTTGCCGACCCCTACTCCAAAAGCCTCTGGCACCGATGGATGAATGACCGCCTCATCAAGCACGCCGCGACCGACACGGGAACCCGGCTCGAAATCGTGCGCCTGGCCGCGGACGGTGCATGGCTTGCCCACGTTCTCAGGCCCGACGACCATGCGGGTTCCGACGACGCCAGTCTATTGCAGGAACTGATCGAACTCACCGACAGGTGACAATCAGCCGGCTCGTCACTGCCAGGAGGGCCGCGCGTCAAACTGAACGCGCGGCGGAGACTTCAACTCGGATATCTCCAGACCCTCACGCAGGCCGCACCGCCGCCATCGGCTTCACGTTCTGGTTCATGCGAAACAGGTTGTTCGGATCGTAGTGCCGCTTGATTTCGGCAAGCCGGGCGTAATTGGCGCCGTAAGCCATTTCGACCCGATCGGACTCATCCTCAGGCATGAAGTTGATGTAGGCGGTGCCGACGGCATGCGGCTTGGTTGCCTCAAACAGCTCACGCGCCCAGCCGGTGCAGCTTGCATCCATCCCCGCCTCCCGCCAGCGCGCATGCACATTCATGACGAAATGCGAGCTGCGCTGCGGAAATGCGGTGGCTTCGATGGGAATGCGGCCGGCAGCACCACCGACATGGCCGACGAATATTTCGCATTCCGGCCCCGGCAATTTGCGCACGGCGTCGAGCAGCACCTCGATCGCCGCATCCGAAAGCGAGGCGAAATCCTGGCTCTTCCAGTAGTTGCGCGCACCTGGCGTCAGCAACGGATCGAATGCCTGCTGCCAGCCGGTGAACGGCACCGGGCCGACGACATCGGCGATCGGTTTTCCGATTGCCCGCAATCTTTCCGTCGCCTTTTCCCCCGCCGCGATGTCTCCGCAATAGCACATGGCGAGCACCACGATTTCCTTGCCGTGCCATTCGGCCGGCAGGAAGGGCAGCGGCGGCGCCTGGCGCATCACCACCCAGCAGGTCAGTTCATCGGGTGCCGCTTCCAGCGCCTGCCGATATTCCCTCAACACCTTTTCCGCATCGGCAAAAGGATGCACCACCAGCCCGGCGAGGACCTCGGTATTGAGCGGGTTGAGCTGAAACTCGAAGGAGGTGACGACGCCGAAATTGCCGCCGCCGCCGCGCAAGGCCCAGAAGAGGTCCGGCCTTTCCGTCTCGCTCGCCTTGACCAGCTCGCCATCGGCCGTCACCACATCGACCGAGACCAGATTGTCGATCGTCAGCCCAAATTTGCGGGTCAGCCAGCCGAAGCCGCCGCCGAGCGTCAGGCCGGCGATGCCGGTGGTGGAATTGATGCCGGTCGGCAGCACCAGCCCGAAGGCCAGCGTTTCCTGGTCGACATCGGCAAGCGTTGCGCCCGGCTCGATCCTGGCGCGGCGTATCTCCGGGTCGACCCGCACCGATTTCATCGCCGACAGGTCGATGACGACGCCGCCCTCGCAGACGGCGTTGCCGGCAATGCCGTGCCCACCGCCACGCACCGAAACGAGCAGATTATTGTCGCGTGCAAACCGCACGGCGCGCACGACATCGGCAGCACCGGCGCAACGCGCGATCAGGCCGGGCCGGCGGTCGATCATTGCATTCCAGATCGCCCTAGCCTCGTTGTAATCCATATCCTTGCTGGTCAGGAGATTGCCACGAAATCCGGCGGCAAATGCATCGATGGCCACGTCATTGACCATCGTCTGCCCCTTTTGCAGGGTCGTCAGGTTCAAATTGTCCATGATTTCCTCCATGCGACCGGCGCCCCGCACCGTCGCGGCCGCATCTTGCGCTTGCAGCGGCCGTCAAACAAGTTTTCCAAAGGGATTAGCTAGCCGCGGCCCACGCGGCGATCCGTCCATTGGCGGTACCTGGGATATCCCTCTGCCCGGCAGGGCCGAGGGGTATCCCACGAATGCCCAACTCACGAAAACTTCCCCCATCCCTCATTTCCATACTGTCGCCCGTATCCGATTGATGTATGGAGGGAACTCCCAAAAAGACGTGCACGGAGGCGGCAATGGATCACCAGGAAAAATCCAAAACGGACAAGAACCTGACGAGCGGCGATCTCGACGAGCAGGCGCTGTTCTTCCATCGCTACCCCCGCCCCGGCAAGCTGGAGATCCAGGCGACCAAGCCGCTCGGCAACCAGCGCGACCTCGCACTTGCCTATTCCCCCGGCGTCGCCGCCCCCTGCCTTGCCATCCGCGACAATCCGGAAATGGCGGCCGAATATACCTCGCGCGCCAATCTCGTTGCCGTCATCTCCAACGGCACCGCCGTGCTCGGTCTCGGCAATATCGGTCCGCTGGCCTCCAAACCGGTCATGGAGGGCAAAGCCGTGCTCTTCAAGAAATTCGCAGGCATCGACGTCTTCGATATCGAAATCGATGCCGCAAGCGTCGACCAGATGGTCTCGACCGTCTCCTCGCTGGAGCCGACCTTCGGCGGCATCAATCTCGAAGACATCAAGGCGCCGGAATGTTTCGAGGTCGAGCGGCGCCTGCGCGAGAAGATGAAGATCCCCGTCTTCCACGACGACCAGCACGGCACGGCGATCATCGTCGCCGCCGCGATCCTCAACGGGCTGGAACTCGCCGGCAAGGCCATCGAAAACGTCAAGATCGTCGCCTCCGGCGCCGGGGCCGCCGCCCTTGCCTGCCTGAACCTGCTGGTCATTCTTGGAGCAAAACGCGAAAACATCTGGGTGCACGATCTCGAAGGCCTCGTCTATGAGGGCCGCACCGAGCTGATGGACGAATGGAAATCCGTCTATGCCCAGAAGAGCGACACGCGCACACTGGCCGAAAATATCGGCGGCGCCGACGTCTTCCTCGGCCTGTCGGCCGCCGGCGTGCTGAAGCCCGAGCTATTGGCGCAGATGGCCGACAAGCCGCTGATCATGGCGCTCGCCAATCCGACGCCGGAGATCATGCCGGATCTTGCCCGCGCCGCCCGTCCCGACGCGATGATCTGCACCGGCCGCTCGGATTTCGCCAACCAGGTCAACAACGTCCTCTGCTTCCCCTATATCTTCCGCGGCGCGCTCGATTGCGGCGCCGAGACGATCAATGAGGAAATGAAGATGGCCGCCGTGCGCGCCATCGCCGCGCTGGCCCGCGAAGAACCGTCCGATGTCGCCGCCCGCGCCTATTCCGGCGAAACCCCGGTCTTCGGCCCGGATTACCTGATCCCCTCGCCCTTCGATCCCCGCCTCATCCTGCGCATTGCGCCTGCGGTCGCCAAGGCTGCCGAACAGAGCGGCGTGGCGCGCCGCCCGATCCAGGATTTCGACGCCTATCTCGATCAGCTGAACCGCTTCGTCTTCCGCTCCGGCTTCGTCATGAAGCCGATCTTCACTGCAGCCAAGGCCGCAGAGCGCAAGCGCGTCATCTTCTCCGAAGGGGAGGACGAACGTGTGCTGCGCGCCGCCCAGGTGCTGCTCGAAGAAGGCCTCGCCGAACCGATCCTGATCGGCCGCCCGCAGGTCATCGAGACGCGCCTGAAGCGCTACGGCCTGCGCATCCGGCCGCTGCAGGATTTCGAAGTTATCAATCCGGAAGACGATCCGCGCTTCCGCGAATATGTCGATCTCTATTTCTCCCTCGTCGGCCGCCGCGGTGTTATCCCGGAAGCCGCGCGCACCATCGTGCGTACCAATACCACCGTCATCGGCGCGCTGGCGCTGAGGCGCGGCGAGGCCGATGCGCTGATCTGCGGCCTGGAAGGCCGCTACGAAAAGCATCTGCGCGACGTCCGCCAGATCATCGGCAAACGCAAGGATGTCCGCGATTTCTCCGCCCTCAGCCTGATGATCTCGCAGCGCGGCGCCACCTTCTTCACCGACACCTACGTCACCTTCAATCCGAGCGCTGAGGAAGTTGCCGAGTCGACGGTGCTGGCGGCCGAGGAAATCCGCCGCTTCGGCATCACCCCGCGTGCTGCGCTCGTCTCGCATTCCAATTTCGGCTCGCGCGAATCCGAAAGCGCCACGAAGATGCGCAACGCCCTGCAGCTGGTGCGCGACACCGCGCCCGATCTCGAGGTCGATGGGGAAATGCATGGCGAAAGCGCTATCACCGAAGCGCTGCGAAAACGCGTCATGCCGGATACGACGCTGCACGATGAAGCAAATCTGCTGGTCTTCCCGAACCTCGACTCCGCCAACATCACGCTTGGTGTGGTGAAGTCGATGACGGACGGCCTGCATGTCGGCCCGATCCTGCTCGGCACCGCCCTTCCCGCCCACATCCTCGCGCCCTCGGTCACCTCCCGCGGCGTCGTCAACATGGCGGCGCTGGCCGTCGTCGAGGCGTCGCAGCCGGCTTAGCCGGCTGCGAACATATCAGCCACCCGGGATCGACAGGCGCCCATTGTCCGCGAGCACATCCGCGCGTTCGTTGCCGATAATTCCCGAATGGCCCTTGCACCAGGCAATGCTCACCAGGGCGTTCCGGGATAGCTGAAGATCGACCGCTTTCCAGAGCTCCGCATTGTCGATCGTTCGCCTTCGCCCATTCCCGTTCGGGCTGCTTTTCTTCCAGTCGTTGTTCTTCCAGATATGTCGCCGGCTGTTGCAGCCTTTGACGGCATAGATGGAATCGGACCAGATGACCGCGCGTTCGCCAGTTGTTTGGCTATTGATCCACATGGCTGCCTTGAGAACGGCGGTCAATTCCATCGCATTATTGCTGGAATCTTCAACGCCACCGTAATCGGCGGCAATTTCCACCGCATCGCGATAAGCGACAAACGACCATTCCCGGAACCGGGCTCGTAACAACCGTCCGCGAAGACGTGAAGGCCGTGTTGGGAGCCCGGTGCGCCTGATGCCGGTGCGGAGGATCGGATCTCGTCGGGAATGCCTGTCATTTTCACCGGGTCTCGGGCGATTACTGGATAAGGTCGCGAAAATACGCTAGGATTTCATCTGAGCTTATTAAGAGAAACACGTTAAGGGAAAACGCGCGGCCGGTTGAAGTCGCCAGTGACCCATCGACACTTTCTCATCCGGAACGAGCCGTGAAACGCCGAAACCTGTCTCTTGCGCTTCTTCTTGCCATCGCGGCGCCCGCCGCCGCGCAGACCAGCGTCATCTGCGAGGATCTGCGCGGCCGCCTCGCCGATCTGCCGCGATCGATCGGCAACGGCAACGGCCCGGAAGCCCGCCAATATGCCAGCGCCATGGCCGAGCAGAACCTTGAACTGCGCAAGGTTCGCAACGACCTGCGCAGCTACGGCTGCACCTCCGGCAGCATGGTGGTGATCGGCGGCGAAAATGCCGATTATTGCGACGAGCTCTCGCAGGCCGAAGCCCGGATGATCGACAATATCCGTTATCTCCAGGACCGCCGCGCCGAGCTGCGCGCCCAGGGCGGCGGTGATGACGGCGCCCGCCGCGAGTTGATGGCCGCGCTCGACCGCAACGGCTGCAACAGCGAAAACTTCTATGCGCCCGACGAGCGTAGCGCCAACGACCCCGCTCCGAGCGTCGAGGAACAGGCAATGCGCTCCGATACCTTCATCCCGCTCGGCGGCGGTGGAGAGGTCGACCCGCGTTACGGCCTGCCGCGGGCCGACATGATGTCGCCTGTCAGCACCATGTGCGTGCGCAGCTGCGACGGTGGTTTCTTTCCGATCAGCTCGAACGCCACCTCGGTCGATTTCGGCCGCGACGCCGAGACCTGCGCCAAGATGTGCCCCGGCATCGAGACGGAACTCTTCTATCGCGACGTGACGAGTACCGAGGCCTCGAACATGATCTCGGTTGCAACCGGCACGCCCTACAGCGCCATGAAGAACGCCTTTGCCTACAAGAACCGCACACCTGGCGAAAAGACCTCCTGCGCCTGCAATCTCACCGCCTATTACGACGAGATGCGCGGCAAGCAGGCGGTGAGCCAACCGCCGCAGCAGGGCTCGATCACCACCATCCACACCAATCCGCCGGCGAAGGATGCCGCTGCGGCCGCCGCGCCGCAGCCATCGGTTCCGGAACGTCCCTACGACCCCACGAAGAGCAAGGTCCGCCAGGTCGGCCCGCAGTTCCTCGCCGGCGATCAGGGCTCGATCGACCTCGCCAATCCGGCAACGCCGGGACCGCAGCCGCAACAGCAGTGATTGGCCGAGCCGGGTTCGAAGCGACGCCGTTCAGCGCTCGCTGCGCCCCCAGCCATCATGAAACACCAGCTCCTCGAGCGGCAGCCGCTGCCGCCAGCCTTTGACGGAGAGTTCCGGCTGGTCATAGAGCCGATCGACAAAACCGGCGCAGAGCCAGGCGACCACCTCGATATGCTCGGGTATGCCGAGAATGCTCTTCAGGTCGCCTTCCCGAAAGATGCTAACCCAGCCGATGCCGATCCCCTCAGTGCGGGCCGCTAGCCAGAGATTCTGGATCGCGCAGACTGTGGAATAGCTGTCCATCCTCGGATTATGAGTGCGCCCCAGCACCACGCTGCCGCTGCGGGTGGGATCGCAGGTCACGCATATGCCGAGCGGCGCCTCGACGATGCCTTCGAGCTTGAGCGAGCGATAGGCCTGCCGCCGCTCGCCCTCGAACATTAATGCCGCCTCCTCGTTGGCCTTGGCAAAAGCGTCCCGGATGCGCGCTCGCACAGTTGGACTTTTCACCAGAATGAAATTCCACGGCTGCATGAAGCCGACGGAGGGCGCATGATGGGCGGCCGTCAGCAGCCGCGCCACGACATCGTCGGGCAACGGGTCGGGCAGGAACTGGCTGCGCACGTCGCGCCGCGTCATGATCGCGTGATAAACGGCCTGGCGTTCAGCCAAGGAAAAACCGGACGCCACTGACAGGGCATCCTCATCAAAGGGTCGCATCGTCAAATCCCCAACAACGCAACCGCCCGCCGTCCGCGCGGGTTGGGTCTATCTTGCCAGGCCGGTCTTCTGACTTGGCTTCATCCGCCTGCCGCAGCCTTCCCGGCCTTGCGGCCAGTGGCATTCTATGCGGCAAGCGTCGGCCTTACAGCGTTGGGCACGTTCCGGTCTTGCACCGGATTCCCGATTCTCCCGCTTTGACGGCGGGCACCTGACGGCGCATCTATTTCAGGAAACGGGTGCTGCGGCAAGGCCGCTCCGATGGCGCAGTCGAAAGCGAAGCGCAATAATGAGCTCACCCCGCCCCGCGTCGGTTTGAAGCAGCTCGGCAAACCCCTTCATCGATCGTTTCTATGGCCTTATCATCGCCGACGGCGTATGGACGATGCAGTCCCTCGCAGCACCCCGGTTGCCCGTGCCCCGCCTGACGCCCATGATCCTTGCGGTCGCCCTGTTCATGGAACAGATGGATTCGACCGTGATCGCCACTAGCCTGCCGGCCATCGCGGCCGATATCGGCACGTCGCCGATTGCGCTGAAGCTTGCCGTCACCAGTTATCTCGTGGCGCTGGCGATCTTCATCCCGATCAGCGGCTGGATGTCCGATCGTTTCGGCGCGCGCAACATCTTCCGCCTGGCAATCTCAGTCTTCATATTCGGCTCGGTCGCCTGCGCCTTTTCCAATTCGATCGCCGCTTTCGTCGTCTCGCGGCTGATCCAGGGCGCCGGCGGCTCGATGATGACGCCGGTCAGCCGCCTGCTGCTGGTTCGGGGAACGCCGCGCCACGAACTCGTTGATGCCATGGCCTGGCTTACCATTCCCGCCCTGATCGGCCCGATCATGGGGCCGCCGATCGGCGGTTTTCTGACCACCTATCTCACCTGGCACTGGATCTTCTGGATTAACGTCCCGATCGGCGTCGCCGGCATTATCCTCGTCACGCGTTTCCTGCCGGCGGTCGAGCCGCGCAGTCCGCGGCCGATGGATTTTCCCGGCTTCTTCCTTTGCGGCATCGGCTTTTCCGGCTTCGTCTTCGGCCTGTCGGTCATCAGCCTGCCGGCCGTGCCCATCATCTACGGTTATATCACCGTGGCGATCGGCATCCTTGCCGGGTCTATCTACCTTCTGCATGCCCGCCGCGCGCCCCATCCGCTTCTCGATCCGAAAATGTTCCGCTACCCGCTGTTCCGGGCGGCTATCCTCGGCGCCTCCAATTTCCGCATGGGCCTCGGCGCTCTGCCCTTTCTGATGCCGCTGATGCTGCAGCTCGGTTTCGGCCTGACGCCGTTGCAATCGGGCTCGGTCACCTTCGTCAGCGCGCTCGGCTCGATGGGGTCGAAATTCGCCGCTTCGCGCACCTTCAATGCCTTCGGCTTCCGAACCGTCATATCGATCACCACCTTGCTGGCGGCAATCTTCCTCGGCATCAACGGGCTCTTCACCGTCGCAACGCCGCTGCCGCTGATCATGGCCTGCCTGCTGATCGGCGGCCTGTTCCGCTCCATGGCCTTTTCCGGCGTCAACGCCATGGCCTTCGGCGATGTCGACGATGCCGACAGCAGCCAGGCGACCGCGATCAACGCTGTTGCCCAGCGTATCTCCATGGCGATGGGTGTGGCGATTGCCGGCAGCATCCTGGAAATTTCGAGCAGTCTCCACGGCGGCAGGCTGCTGGTTTCGGATTTCCACATCGCCTTTTTCAGCGTCTCTGCCATTTCGGCGCTGGCCTGCATCACCTTCCTGCGCCTGCCGCGCGATGCCGGCGCGGAGCTGACGACGCGCCGCCGCAAGCATCGCGGGATCGAGCCCGACGGGGCCATGGCGGAAAACAGCCCCTAATTTCGCAAGAAAAGCAGCTCTCGGCGATCAAGGCCGGCCGAAACGCCGGTCCGCGCCGGTATCCCATTCTACTTTATGATTTATTCACACATCAAAGACACACTGCGTCTGCGCGTTTTGGGTCGCAAGGGGGACATGGGCATGAGTGCTCATGCTGCGACTGCCGGCGTGGATGCCCGTGTTGATAGGCTGGTCGAGAACATATCCGACTGAGCTGCGTTTCGAGGCCCCCGCGGCATGTTCCAACTTTTGAAAACGATGCCTCTGACAGCCAAGCTGGCGGCGATTATCGTGGCCGTCAACCTTTGCGGCATCTCCGCTTTTGCAACCTACACCTGGATGTACGAAACCAGGGCGTTGATCGATGGCGCCAAGGCGAACTGGTCCAAGGATGCGGAGCAGTTTGCGTCCCTGGCTGCCGGCGGCGTAAAATGGGGCAAGGCGAACGCCGTTCGCGAGGCCTATTCGCTCTACCGCGACGATCCCTCGCTCGACCTGGTGCAGTTTGCTGCCTTCAACGCGGAACCTGCCGCCGTCGACACGTGGACGCGCGACGGCATTGACGGTCTGCCCGCACCGGCCGATCTGGCGAAACGCCTCAGCACCAAGCCCGAAAAAACGACGATCGATGACAGCGGAATATCTGCCGGCGTGGTCACGATCATTGCGCCGCTTCCGCTGGATAAGTCTGGCAAGGCCACCGGCTACGTCGTCACCAACTGGTCGATCGAAAAAATCGCTGCCGAAGTCAAGCAGAAGGTCCTGATTTCGCTGCTGACGCAGTTCGCGATTACCGCCATGGCCGTTGTCGCCTTTCTTCTCGCCATGCGCAGCCTCGTCGGCCGCCCCCTCAGAATTCTCAGTGAAAGAATCAGCGCGTTGCAGAAGGGCGATCTGGCCTCTCCCGTCACCTACCGGGAAAATGGTGACGAGATCGGCTTCCTCGCACGTGCCTTGGAAGTTTTCCGCAATGAGGCGATTGCCAAGGTCGAAAGAGAGCAAGCAGCGGCCGAACAGAGCGCCTCGTTCGACGCCGAACGGGCGCGCAACACCTTGTTGACGGAAGAGGCCAGCAACGCTCAGCGGCTGGTCATGACAGCGCTAGCAAATGAATTGGAAAAACTCGCCGCCGGCGATTTCTCGATACAGCTCGCCGATCTCGGCCCAGAATTCGATAAATTGCGGCAGGATTTCAATAATATGGTTCATGCGGTCGCAGCCGCGCTGACGGAAATCAAGACTGCCTCCGTCGCGGTTGAAGGCGGCTCGAGCGAGCTGGCATCCTCCGCCGATCAGCTCGCCAGGCGGACTGAGCAACAGGCCGCCGCCCTGGAACAGACCGCCGCGGCCCTTGATGAGGTAACGACGACGGTCAGAACCTCGTCGCAGCGGGCCGAAGATACCGGCAAGCTGGTCGAGGAAACCAAGCGCAGCGCCCATGTCTCGGCAACGGTGGTACGCGATGCGATCGGAGCGATGGATAGGATCCAGACCTCATCGAGCCAGATCGGCCGCATTATCGGCGTCATCGACGAAATCGCTTTCCAGACGAACCTGCTGGCACTGAATGCCGGCGTCGAGGCCGCCCGTGCCGGCGAAGCCGGCAAGGGTTTTGCCGTCGTCGCACAGGAAGTGCGGGAACTCGCCCAGCGCTCCGCCAATGCGGCAAAGGAAATCAAGAACCTGATCAACGTCTCCGGCCAGGAAGTGGCAGCCGGCGTCGGGCTGGTGAACGAGACCGGCGATGCCCTCTTGAAGATCGAGGAGCAGATCAACCGCATCAGCGACAGCATCGCGTCGATTGTCCACTCCTATCGCGAACAGGCGACGGGTCTGCAGGAAATCAACGGTGCGATCAATCAGATGGATCAGGCCACACAGCAGAACGCAGCCATGGTCGAAGAGACTAACGCGGCCTGCCAGGAACTGCGCACGCAGGGACGCCTTCTGCAGGACTCGGCCGGCAGGTTCACCGTTGCCGTCTCTGCCGCCAGCCAGCCCAGATCCGCTCAACCGAGCATTCGTCAACCCCGCCCGGAACAGAGGAACTTTTCGCAGCGCCATGCGGGTAACGCCGCCGTCGCCGCCTCTCCCGGAGCTTGGGAAGAGTTCTGACGCCGACTTCGTTCGCTAAGCTTTAATCCTCAACACCCCAAAATCGGGAAGGGAACCGTTATGAAGAAAGTTGTGACCGCATTTCTTTTGGCCTGCACCGCAGTCGCCGTGCCTATGAGCGTATCCATGGCGCAGGATGCCAAGCTTGCCCCAATCTCCGACTACGTGACGAGCGACGTAAAACCCTGGCTGAATGACCCTGCTATCATCGAGGCCATCAAGGCGCAGAACGTCGCAAACGCCAATCTCGGCCAGGCCGATATCGACGCCCTCGACAAGAAGTGGCGCGCCGAAGTCGATGGCTCCGACCATTCGATGATCGACGGCGTTCTCGGCAATGCGCTGTCGAAATTCCTTCAGGAAAAGAAGGCTGCTTCCAACGGCAAGATTTCGGAAATCTTCGTCATGGATGCCAAGGGCCTGAACGTCGGTCAAAGCGATCCGACCTCCGACTACTGGCAGGGTGACGAAGGCAAGTTCCAGAAGTCCTTCGGTGCCGGCAAGGAGGCCGTCTTCGTCGACGAGATCGAAAAGGATGAATCGACCCAGACGCTGCAGTCGCAGGCAAGCGTCACGATATCCGATGACAAGGGAACGCCGATCGGCGCCATCACCGTCGGCGTCAACGTCGACGCTCTCTGATCTCAGCTTCTGTGTGATATCGCCCGGAAGCAGCGCACTTCTGGGCGATATGCTTTTTGTCTCCCTGCGGAGGCGATTAGTGGTCCCCCAGGAGCCGGATTTTCAGGTCGTAAATTCTGCGTGACATCAGGCGGCCGTGACGTTACATACGCCTCATGTCGAACGCTTCGATCTACGCCTCGCGATTTTATTGGTACCGCTGCTCCCAGCGGATGCGGGTCTATGCGTAACTGAAGTCGACGCGACGACAACCCGAACAGCCGCTAGTCTACCTGGCGGCTTTTTTTGTTTCGCCCGGTATGACCAAACAGGAGCCATACCGTGTCCGATACCATTGATGATCTGCGAATCCTCGAGATCACCCCGCTGACCAGACCCGCCGATATCATTGCGGAAATCCACCGCGACGACGTGGTCACCGAGACCGTGACCAGCAATCGCGATGCGATCCATAAAATTCTCCAGGGCAAAGACGATCGCCTGATCGTCGTCATCGGCCCCTGCTCTATCCATGACCCGATTGCCGCCCGTGAATATGCCGAGCGGCTCAAGCAGCAGCGACAGCGCTTCTCCGACGACCTCGAAATCGTCATGCGCGTCTACTTCGAAAAGCCCCGCACCACCGTCGGCTGGAAGGGCCTGATGAACGATCCGCATCTCGACGGCAGCTACCGCATCGAGGAAGGGCTGCGCATCGCCCGGCGCCTGCTGCTCGACATCAATGCCATGGGCCTTCCGGCCGGCGTCGAATTCCTCGACACGATCACGCCGCAATATATTGCCGATCTTGTCAGCTGGGGCGCAATCGGCGCGCGCACGACCGAAAGCCAGATCCATCGCCAGCTCGCCTCCGGCCTCTCCTGCCCGATCGGCTTCAAGAACGGCACCGATGGTAGCGCCCGCGTCGCGCTCGACGCGATCCTGGCCGCATCGCAGCCGCACCATTTCCCCGCCGTCACCAAGGACGGCCAGGCGGCGATCGCCTCGACGACAGGCAACGAGGACTGCCACATCATTCTGCGCGGCGGCAAGCAGCCGAACTATGAAGCGGCCGATGTCGAAGCGGTGGTCAGCGAAGCCGTCAAGCTTGGCGTGACCCCGCGCATCCTCATCGACGCCAGCCATGCCAACAGCAGCAAGGATCCGATGAACCAGCCGCGCGTCGTCAAATCCGTGGCCGCGCAGGTCGCCGCCGGAAACAGTCACATCAAGGGCATGATGATCGAGAGCAACCTGGTTGCCGGCCGCCAGGATCTCGTCCCCGGCAAGCCGCTGGTCTACGGCCAGTCCATCACCGACGGCTGCATCGACTGGGACATGTCGATGACGACCCTGGAAGACTTGGCGCAATCCGCCCGCGCGCGGCGCAAGGCAGTCGTCGCAGCCTGATAGACAGCATCAAGCGCGGCGGGCAGACACCCGCCGCCCAACAGGGCGGTGGGGGCCAACCCAGTTATCTCACGGGTAAGCCTACCGGATAGGGCTTCATAACTCACGCCCGGATGATCGATCCAAATTCCGATTTGAAACTGATACGAGCAACGTGGCTACTAACCCACCGCCTCGCCATCATGGGCGGAGCTCGGGACCGGATCACCGACACACGGAATAGTAGCAGATTTAATAGAGCCATGGGTGCATTGAATCGGGCTCGTGTTCAGTCGCGACCCTGTAATAAATACGCATGTCGTCGCGCTCTTTCTCGTAAGTCCACTTCAAGCCCCATCTGCATTCGTCAGTCATGCACTCACGGCTCTTCGATTCGAACATATCGAGTTGAAATGCCTCCCCATTGATTTCGCCGGTAATCGAGCCGGTTTTCCCCTTATCCTTCGATATGAGTTCAAATGCCCCTGCTCGACCATCCAGACAGTAGATCTTCCCGCGATAGGTTCGCTCGCCGGTCTCCAGCTTCCAGAAATTTGTCTTCACCTGCGATACTTTGTAGCGACCCTTGCATTGCTGCCTTTCGGCCGAGCCGATCTCGATCGTTCCCCCATCTCCTCACTCTCGTTCCTCGCAGTCACCTTTCCAAGCACCGGAGTACCCGTTGCGAGGTAGCTTCCCTCGACACCACGGACAAAAATATATGAACATCCTGCGAGCGTGAAACCCATTGCCACCACGGAGCCGGCGATCGTGAAACCACGCAGCGTCCACGCACATCTCAAGGCAGCCAGCAAGTCTATACCTCCAGGTTCATCTTCATGTTTGCGGATGCCAAAAGAGCGAGCAGGAGCAGTGGACGACCAGTCGTTACCAGCCAGGACAGCACTGATATTCAGGTCACAATATTTCTCCCATAATTACGAAGATGAATAACTGTTCTGGCTGATGGCCGCCGCTGGCGTTAAAAGACAGCCCGTTTCTGAAACGGTTCCAAGCAAAGTGTTCGAGTAGGCGGTCTCTCGATATCATCAGATACCCACCACCCCATCATAAAAGGCGGTGTCCCTCTCAAGATCTCACCGGGAAATACCTGACATAGGCAAACTCGTCACCATCTGGTGACCAGCAGGGCACGTTGATCGTGCCCTGCCCGCCGAAAAGCTCGAACAGCGTCTTCAGATTGCCGCCGTCCATATCCATCAGCCGCAGCCGCACGTCGAGGTCGCGCGGATGGTCGAACACCGAGGGGTCGTAGGACAGGATCAGCACCTTGTCATTCCTGGGCGACGGATGGGCGAACCAGTTGCCCTGATTGTCCGAGGTTACCTGTTCCAGCCCGGTGCCATCGGGGTGAATGCGCCAGATCTGCATCAAACCGGTGCGGCTGGAATTGAAATAGATCCATTGCCCGTCGGCGGAATAATCCGGCCCGTCGTTGCGGCCCTCGCCATGCGTCAGCCGCGTCTCGGCGCCGCCGTCGACGGAGATCGTATAGATGTCGAAGAGATCGTCGCGGATGCCGCAATAGGCGAGCTGACGCCCATCCGGAGACCAGCCGTGCCAATAGGAGGGCTGGTTCTCGGTGATCAGCCGCGGCGTGCCGCCCTCGATCGGCAGGATATAGATCGTCGACTTACCGAATTCGGTCTTGTCGGAGATGACGATCTCGGTGCCGTCGGGCGAAATGCCGTGATCATTGTTGCAGTTGACGGCAAAGCCGGTATCGACCTGGGTGACTTCGCCGCCGTGAAGCGGCAGCCGGAAAAGCAGACCGTCGCCGTTCAAGAGCAGGTAGGAACCATCAGGCGAGAAGTTCGGCGCCTCCACCAGCTTGTCCGTCTGCCAGACTTCGCGCGCCCTGCCCGTCCTGACATTGTAGATCTCAACCGAGCTGCGCATGTTTCCTCCCTTGTATTCGATCGCGCTAGCGATCGCGGAACCGGTTGGTGATCGGATAGCGCCGGTCGCGGCCGAAATTCTTCTTGGTGATCTTTACCCCGGGCGCCGATTGCCGGCGCTTGTATTCGGCGAGATAGAGCAGGTGCTCGACGCGGTGAACGGTGGCGACGTCGTGGCCGCGCGCGACGATCTCATCGACCGCCATCTCCTTTTCGACAAGGCATTCGAGAATATCGTCGAGCACGGGATAGGGCGGCAGCGAATCCTGATCCTTCTGGTCGGGACGCAGTTCGGCCGATGGCGCCTTGTCGATGATATTTTTCGGGATCACCTCGCCCGACGGCCCGAGCGCACCCGGCGGCACATTCTCGTTGCGCCAGCGCGACAGTGCATAGACCTGCATCTTGTAGAGGTCCTTGATCGGATTGAAGCCGCCGTTCATGTCGCCATAGAGCGTGGCGTAGCCGACCGACATTTCCGATTTGTTGCCCGTCGTCACCACCATTGCGCCGAACTTGTTGGAGATCGCCATCAGGATGACGCCGCGCGCCCGGCTCTGCAGGTTCTCCTCGGTGACGCCGCTGTCCGTACCCTCGAAGAGGCTGGCGAGCGCGCTGCTGAACCCCGTCACCGGCTGTTCGATCGGCACGATGTCGTAACGGCAGCCGAGCGCTTTGGCGCAGTCGGCGGCGTCCTTCAGCGAATCCTCGGATGTATAGCGGTATGGCAGCATGACGGTGCGCACCCGCTCTTCGCCCAGCGCATCGACGGCGATGGCCGCGCAGATCGCCGAGTCGATGCCGCCGGAAAGGCCGAGCACCACCGTCTTGAAGCCGTTCTTGTTGACGTAATCGCGAAAGCCGAGCAGGCAGGCGCGGTAATCGGCCTCCTCGCCTTCCGGGATATGCGCCATCGGCCCTTCGGCGCAGTGCCAGCCGGCCTCGCCGCGCTTCCATGTGGTCACCGCCAACGCCGTCTCGAACTGGCTCATCTGGAAGGCAAGCGACTTGTCGGCGTTGAAGGCAAAGCTGGCGCCGTCGAAGACAAGCTCGTCCTGACCGCCGAGTTGAGCGGCATAGACCAGCGGCAGGCCGGTCTCGATCACCTGCTTCAGCACCACCTGATGACGGATATCGACCTTGCCGCGATAATAGGGAGAACCGTTCGGCGACAGCAGAATCTCGGCCCCGCTTTCGGCCAACGTCTCGCAGACGCCGAGATCGCCCCAGATATCCTCGCAGATCGGAATGCCGATGCGCACGCCGCGAAAATTCACCGGCCCCGGCATGGCGCCCTGGTTGAAGACGCGCTTCTCGTCGAATTCGCCATAGTTCGGCAAATCGATCTTGTCGCGCACCGCGATCACCTTGCCACCGTCGAGCACGGCGACGGAATTGTAGCGCCCGGTCTCGTCCTGGCGGGGAAAACCGATGAGAATGCCCGGCCCGCCATCGGCGGTGTCGGCGGCGAGAGCCTCGACCGCTTTCCAGCAGGCGCGGATGAAGGCCGGCTTCAGCACCAGGTCTTCAGGCGGATAACCGGAAATGAAAAGCTCGGTCAGAACGAGCAGATGCGCGCCCTCCCGGCCCGCGTCGGCGCGCGCTTCGCGTGCCTTGGCGAGATTGCCGGCGACATCGCCGACCGTTGGGTTGAGCTGCCCGATGGCAATGCGGAGGATATCGGAGAGAGCGTTTTCCTGTGTCATGTCATTTATTTAGCCTGCGCCTTCCGCAACGGCAACATGTTCGCCCCGAAAGCGGCGCTTCCCAGAGACGAAATTTTTATGAACGAATCGCACGGCGCGACGCGGCATCGATACGCATTGCAATTTGCCGGCAGAGCGGAATACTGGCCCCGAAAGCGATCCTAGCGATAACCGGCACCGGAAACAGGCAATGTCTAATCTTTCGAACTTCATGCACCATCATTTCGACAAGCCGGCCAACGAACTCGGCGATATCGAAAAGCGCGTGCTCGCAAGGGCGCACGAGCGCAAGGTCATCTCGACCGACGTCAACGCCGCTCTTTCCGCCGAGGCCTCGTTCGGCGAGCGTGTCGCCGACGGCATCGCCCGCGTCGGCGGTTCCTGGTCCTTCATCCTCGCCTTCCTGGCGTTCCTTGTCGTCTGGACACTGATTAACACCATCATCCTGGCGACCGGCGCTTTCGACCCCTATCCCTTTGTCTTCCTCAACCTGATCCTGTCGATGCTGGCCGCCATCCAGGCGCCGATCATTATGATGTCGCAGAACCGCCAGGCCGAACGTGACCGCTTCGAGGCCGCCAAGGATTACGAAGTCAATCTCAAGGCCGAACTCGAGGTACTCTCGCTCCACCAGAAGATCGACATGAGCGTGCTGACAGAGTTGACGGCGCTGCGCGAGGATGTCGCCCGCCTCAGCGCCGCGCTTTCCGCAAAGAGCTAGCCGCCCTCGCAAGGATCAATCACCCGGGCCTGCAAACAGGATAAGATTTCCATCCGGATCGAGCACGATAAAGTTTCTGGCGCCCCAGGGTTCTTTCCTCAAGGTTTGGTGAAACGGCACTCCAGCGGCCTGGAAATCCAGGAAGAGGCGCTTGATCTCGTCCGACGTATCGACGGCAACCGACGCTGAAAGCAGATGTTCGCGTTGCCTGATGTCGCCGACGAACACAGGCTCCCACACCTTCCGCAGGGCGATTTGCGCATTGTCGCGGATAACCTGCCCGTAAAAAGGCGGATCGCCGTAAAGGAAGTCGATCGTGAAGCCGAGTTGGCTGGTGAAGAATTGACACGACGCCTCGATGTCGGCAACGAAGAGCTGGGCCGATATCGAACGCAGAACGGGCTCAGGTGTGGATTGCTTTTTCGGATCTGCCATGACTGCGGCTCCTGTTTTGAGCGCCTGCCATCCCTCGAACCCCAACTGACGCGCGATTAGATCCTGCGCGTCCGCGAGCCTGAAGCTCGCTTCCAGCACTTCTTTGTCATCAAGATGCTGGAAGCGGGACAAGGCTGCTCTGATTTCGGCCGCCACCGGATAGTAGCCTTCACGATGCCACCGCAGATATTGCTTGGCCTGTTTTTTGAGGTTTTCGAGATTCGGCATGGGCGCAACTGTTAATACAGTGTAGGCGGGCATTGCCCTTTCGGCATTGGTCCGAAGCGCCCTACGCAGCACACCAAGTCTAGCCTCGGCGACCCACTATTGTCAATCTAAACGGGATACCTGTCATATTGCGGCAGCCCATCTGATATCTCGTAGAAATCGCCCTTGTCGGCGCAGTAAATATGGTGGCTGAAGACAAGACCGCTTGGTTCGTCGAAGGCGCCCGCCATCACGGAAATCTCGGGCGATTGATCGCCCTGCCAGAACAGCGCCGAGCCGCAATTCGAACAAAAGCCGCGCTGGGCTTCGGCGCTCGAGCGATACCAGCGGATCGCGCCGGCGTCATCCACCGAGAGGGCTGCGCGCGGCACGTTGACTGCGGCGTAATAGAACCCGGTCTGCCTGCGGCATTGCGAACAATGGCAGCCGACGACGGGTCCGGGCTTTGACCCAATTGAAAATCGCACGGCGCCGCAAAGACAGCCGCCTGTATGCCGTTCGGTCATAATCGCTCTCCCATTTTATGAGTGAAAATTGCCGCCGATCGCGCTTGCCGTCAAATCCATTCCGCTCAACAAAATCATCAGAAATCTTGAAGGCCGCCGGTGATTTGGCTTGAGACACACTGTTGCCGGTCGACAACGCTCACCAACCTCCTCCCATCGCCGGTTGCATCAATCGCCGTTGTGGGCGATAATCCTGATGCAATTCATACAACCGCTGGGAGACTGACATGAGAGCGACCCTGTCCACACAGAAAGGAAACATCGCCCACAAGGACATTCTGCCTCATGAATATTCGGTTCGCCCGCGCGAGGAAAAGCTCGCGACGCCATAACCCCTTCCTGAAACTCTTCCCCGACCATTCGAACGCCGCCGACCGCGAGCGGCGCCGGTCGCGCATGCGAAAATTCCTCTCCTACTATCGCCCGCATCTGCCTTTGCTGCTGGCGGATCTGGTGTGCGCCATCCTCGTCGCCGGCACGGCGATCGCACTGCCACTCTGCGCCAATGTCGTCACCAGCCGGCTTCTCACGCTGCCTGACGCGCCACAAGCTTTCACACACATCCTTGCGATGGGCGGCGTGATGCTGGCTGTTCTGGCGGTCCAGATGGTCGCCATCTTCTTCGTAGACTATCGCGGCCACGTCATGGGCGCCCGCATCGAGGCGACGGTCCGGCAGGAGCTCTTCGAGCATTGCCAGAAGCTCTCCTTCAGCTTCTACGATCGCCAGCGCACCGGCCAGCTGATGAGCCGCATCACTAACGATAGCCTTTGGTTGGGCGAACTGTTTCACCACGGTCCAGAGGACCTTTTCATCGCCGTGCTGAAATATGGCGGCGCCATGCTGGTGCTATTCTTCATCGATCCGCCCTTGGCCGGCCTCATCCTGCTGCTGACGCCTGTCGCGGTGATCTATGCGCTCTATTTCAACCGGCGCATGAACCGCGCGCTCGAAGCCAGCAAGCACCAGATCGCCGCCGTCAACGAGCGCGTGGAGGATGCGCTCGCCGGCATCCGCGTCGTTCAGTCCTTCGCCAACGAGGCACTGGAAAGGCAGCGCTTCGCCGAGCAGAACCGGCGCTTCCTGCAAAGCCGCGCCGACGGCTACCGCAGCGAGGCGTGGTTTTCTGTCGGCACCGAAACTTTCGCCCAGCTCGTCACCATACTGGTGATCGTCGTCGGGGGCTTACGCATCCTGGCAGAGCATCTCACCGTCCCCGATATGCTGACCTTCCTGCTCTGCGTTGCCGTCCTTGTCGACCCCGTTCAGCGGCTCGCCAATTTCGTGCGTCTCTGGCAGGAAGGCTATACCGGTTTCATCCGGGCGATGGAAATCCTGGAGATCGACCCTGATATCACCGACCGGCCGGCCGCCCAGCCGATGCCGGCGCCCAAAGGCGAGATCAGCTTTACCGATGTCGCTTTCGGCTACGAGGCCGATGGTCCGCGGGTGCTGGAGCGGCTATCGCTCACAATCGCGCCGGGCGAGTTCGTTGCCCTGGTCGGTCCTTCCGGGGTCGGCAAGAGCACGCTGTGCGCGCTCATCCCACGCTTCTACGATGTCGAGGCCGGCGCAATCCGCATCGACGGCACCGATGTAAGAGATGTGACGCTGGCCTCGCTGCGGCGTCATGTCGGAGTGGTGCAGCAGGATGTCTATCTCTTTGCCGGCACCGTGGCGGAGAACCTGCGCTACGGCAGGCCCGACGCCAGCGATAGGGAGTTGGAAGCGGCCGCCCGCGCCGCCAATGCGCACGACTTCATCATGGCCCTGCCCCAGGGCTATGACACCGATATCGGCCAACGCGGCGTCAAGCTCTCCGGCGGCCAGCGCCAGCGCATCACCATCGCCCGCGCCTTCCTCAAGGATCCGGAGATCCTGATTTTCGACGAGGCGACCAGCGCACTCGACAATGAGAGCGAACGGGCGGTGCAACAGGCGCTACTGAATCTCTCGAACGGGCGAACCACTTTGGTCATCGCCCATCGCCTGTCGACCGTCCGCCATGCCGACCGGATCCTGGTTCTGACGGCAGACGGCATCGTCGAACAGGGCACCCATGACCAGCTCATGGCGCATGACGGCGTCTATGCCAACCTGCACAGCGTCCAGGCGAGCATCTGACGGAATTGTCGACTCCGCAACAATAAAAAAACCCGGCTCGCGCCGGGTTTTTCGTCATCCGTTTCCGGTATCTCAGCCGTTGGCGACCATGCGCTTCTCGTCGCGACCGCCCTTCATGCGCTCGGCAAGCAGGAAGGCAAGTTCGAGCGCCTGGTCGGAGTTGAGGCGCGGGTCGCAATGGGTGTGGTAGCGGTCCTGCAGGTCGTCGGCGGTTACAGCGCGGGCGCCGCCGGTGCATTCCGTCACATCCTTGCCGGTCATCTCGACATGGATGCCGCCGGGATGCGTGCCTTCGGCGCGGTGGATTTGGAAGAAGCTTTCGACTTCCGACAGGATCCGTTCGAAGGGACGGGTCTTGTAGTTGTTGAGGGTGATCGTGTTGCCGTGCATCGGGTCGCAGGACCAGACGACCTTGCGGCCCTCGCGCTCGACGGCGCGGATGAGCCGCGGCAGGTTTTCGGCGACCTTCTCATGGCCGAAGCGGCAGATCAGCGTCAGGCGCCCGGCTTCGTTAGCCGGATTCAGAATGTCGATCAGCTGCAGCAGGTCGTCGGCCTGCAGCGACGGGCCGCATTTCAGGCCGATCGGGTTCTTGATGCCGCGGCAATATTCGATATGCGCATGGTCGGCCTGGCGTGTGCGGTCGCCGATCCAGATCATGTGGCCTGATGTGGCATACCAGTCGCCGGAGGTGGAATCGACGCGGGTCAGCGCCTCCTCGTAGCCGAGCAGCAGCGCCTCATGGCTTGTGAAGAAATCGGTTTCGCGCAGGCTCGGGTGGTTTTCCGAGGTGATGCCGATCGCCTTCATGAAATCCATAGTTTCGCTGATGCGGTCGGCAAGCTTGCGGTAGCGCTCGCCCTGCGGGCTGTCCTTGACGAAGCCGAGCATCCACTGATGGACGTTTTCGAGATTGGCGTAACCGCCCATCGCGAAGGCGCGCAGAAGGTTCAGCGTCGCAGCCGATTGGCGGTAGGCCATGGCCTGACGCTCCGGGTTCGGAATGCGCGACTCCTCGGTGAATTCGATGCCGTTGATAATGTCGCCGCGATAGGCCGGCAGCGTCACGTCACCCTGCTTCTCGACATTCGAGGAACGCGGCTTGGCGAACTGGCCGGCGATGCGGCCGACCTTGACGACCGGCAGCTGCGCGCCGAAGGTCAGCACGACGGCCATCTGCAGGAAGGCGCGGAAGAAGTCGCGAATATTGTCGGCGCCGTGCTCGGCGAAGCTCTCGGCGCAATCGCCGCCCTGCAGCAGGAAGCCATTGCCCTCTGCGACATTGGCGAGATGCTTCTTCAGGCGGCGCGCTTCACCGGCAAAGACGAGCGGCGGATAGCTGGCGAGCGTGGCCTCCGTTGCCGCCAAAGCGGCCTCATCCGGATATTCCGGAACCTGCAGGATGGGCTTTTGCCGCCAGCTGCTCGGGGTCCAATTCTCTGCCATCTCACTCACCTCATTCACATCCGTCCCTGGGATGCACCTATCCTTGATTGCGGCGGCTTATAGACCTTTAGATCGGGCTTGCAAAGGCCATTCGCTGCAAGCTCCATGCCGCGCCGCTGCCATCACCCGATGCTCGCACATAGGTAGCAAAAATCGCCGATTCCATCGTTAAACCGGCATATACCACGTCGATTTCCCTATATTTCAGAATTTAAATGTAAAACGGCAAGGAGTTTCAACATCGGGGACCTGTGATGGCCATCCTTCCGTCGCGCTTCGTATCGGATCGTTCAGGCAATTTCGGCATCATGACGGCATTGTTGATGGTGCCGCTTCTTGGCACGGCGGGCATGGCGGTGGATTTCGGTCACGCCCTGAGCCTGCGCACGCAGCTGTTTGCCGCCGCCGACGCCGCCGCCGTCGGCTCGATCGCCGAAAAATCCGGCGCGGTCGCCGCCGCCATGACCATGAGCGGCAATGGCACGATCTCGCTTGGCAAGACCGATGCTCGCAGCATCTTCATGTCGCAAGTATCGGGAGAATTGGCGAACGTGAATGTCGATCTCGGCATCGACGTTACCAAGACCGCCAACAAGCTGAATTCGCAGGTTTCTTTCACCGCAACAGTGCCCACCACCTTCATGCGCGTTCTCGGCAAGGATTCGATCACCATCTCCGGCACGGCGACGGCCGAATACCAGACCGCGTCTTTCATGGATTTCTACATCCTGCTCGACAACACCCCCTCGATGGGCGTCGGCGCCACCGCGACCGACGTCGCGGCGATGGAAAAGAACACCAGCGATAGCTGCGCCTTCGCCTGCCACGAAACTCAGAACAAAAACAACTACTACAATCTCGCCAAGAAGCTCGGCGTCAGCATGCGCATCGACGTCGTGCGGCAAGCGACAAAGGAGCTGACGCTGACCGCCAAGTCGACGCGTGTTTCTACCAATCAGTTCCGCATGGGGGTCTATACCTTCGGCACCAAGGCCGAGGATGCCAAGCTGACCACCATATCCGACCCGACGGACGATCTCGACAAGGTGCGCAGCTATACCGACGCCGTCGACCTGATGACCATTCCCTATCAGGGTTATAACAACGACCAGCAAACGAGCTTCGACAGCGCCCTGACGCAGATGAAAGACATCGTCACCACCCCCGGCGACGGCAGCACCGCCACGACTCCGCAGAAGATCCTGTTCTTCGTCTCGGATGGCGTCGGCGACAGCGAAAAGCCGAAGGGCTGCACCAAGAAACTGACCGGCAATCGCTGCCAGGAGCCGATCGACACTTCCTTCTGCCAACCGCTGAAGGACAAGGGCATCCGGATCGCGGTGCTCTACACCACCTACCTGCCTCTGCCGAAAAACAACTGGTACAACACGTGGATCAAGCCCTTCCAGGGCGAAATCCCGACGAGAATGCAGGCATGCGCTTCGCCGGGCCTCTATTTCGAGGTGACGCCGACCGAAGGTATTGCCGATGCGATGAAGGCGCTTTTCCTCAAGGTCATCCGCGCGCCGCGCATCACCAGCTAGGCGCTCACGGGAAAACTCAGATGCGCTGCCCGTCACGGACCCGATAGGTCGGCGCGTACATGGTGACGAGTTCTTCGGCCGCCGTCGGATGCAGCGCCATGGTCTGGTCGAAATCGTCCTTGGTGCAGCCGGCCTTCAGCGTGACGCCAAGCAACTGCGCCATCTCGCCGGCATCGTGGCCAAGGATATGGGCGCCCACCACCTTGCGGCTTGCGGCATCGACGATCAGTTTCATGATCATTCGCTCGGCCCGGCCGGAAAGCGTCGCCTTCAGCGGCCGGAACTGGGCCCGGTAAACCTCGAGCTCGCCGTAGCGCTTGCCCGCCTCCTCTTCCGAAAGACCGACGGTGCCGATCTCCGGCTGCGAGAAGACGGCGGTCGGGATCAGCTCGTAGTCCGGCCGGGTCGGATTGTTCTTGTACTCGGTCTCGATGAAGCACATCGCCTCGTGGATCGCCACCGGCGTCAGCTGTACCCGGTTGGTGACATCGCCGAGCGCATAGATGTTTTCGACATTGGTGCGGGAATAGTCGTCGACGATAATCGCGCCGCGCTCGTCGACGGCGACGCCGGCCGCATCGAGGCCGAGGCCTTCGGTGTTCGGATCGCGCCCGAGCGCCAGCATGACGACGTCGGCTTGCAGCGTGCCGCTGTTCAGGGCCTCCAGAACGAGGCCGCCCTCACCCTTCGAAACCTTCTGCAGCGTGTCGTGGCAGAGGATGCGGATGCCCTTGGCGACCATCGCCTCATGCAGACCGCGCCGCAGATCCTCATCGAAGCGCGACAGGATCTCGGCGCCGCGATAGATCAGCGTGGTCTCGACACCGAGGCCGTGGAAGATGTTGGCGAACTCGACGGCGATATAGCCGCCGCCTGCTATCACAATCGATTTCGGCAGCTCTTCGAGATGAAAGGCCTCGTTGGAGGAGATGCAGAACTCGTGGCCGGGAAGGGCCGCATGCGGGTTCGGTCGTCCGCCGGTGGCGATCATGATCGTCTTTGCCGTCACCGTCTGACCCGTTTTCACAAGCCGCACCGTATGGGCGTCGACGAGTTCGGCGCGCGTTTCCAGGATCTCGGCATTGGCGCCGGCGAGACCCTTCTTGTAGAGGCCTTCCAGCCGGGCAATTTCGGCATCCTTGGCCGCCACCAGCTTCTTCCAGTCGAAGCTGCTGTCACCGACCGTCCAGCCGAAGCCGGCCGCATCCTCGAAATGCTCATGGAACTGCGAAGCATAGACGAAAAGCTTCTTCGGCACGCAGCCGCGAATGACGCATGTGCCGCCGTAGCGGTACTCCTCGGCAATCGCCACCTTTTTGCCGAGCGAGGCCGCGACACGCGCGCCGCGCACGCCTCCGGAACCGCCGCCGATGACGAAGAGGTCGTAGTCGTAGGAAGACATGAGGAACTCCGGAAGGGAATCGCAGGAAGGATGTTCCTGATATAGAGCCTTTCCTGGTTAGATTGAAGCATTCTGCCGGAGCAGGTTTTCGTCAGGGCAGAGGCGATTGGCGACGGGCATACCCCCAGGTACGGCCGAGCCGATCGCCTTTGATCCTGGCTAGAGATGCCCGGCCCACCGGCCGCACCGCTTCGCCATGGCGAAGCGATAAGTGCGTCCGGCGATTTTTAAGTCTTGCAGATTTGCCAGGCAAATCTGCGGGAGGGTTGGCTGAAACGGGCCGGCTGATCGACCGGCCGGCTTGGCCGTAGAGCCGGGCTACGACGCGCGCCGGCCGGTCGACCATCCGACTCCGTTTGAGCCAACAGAATGCTTCAATCTAACCAGGAAAGGCTCTGGGGGCGATCGCACTGAAAACAAAAGCCCGCTCCTCTCATCATCCCGTTCGCCTCGCCGAATCTTCCCGGCAAACGGGTTGACCCGGTCGCCAGAGGCTGGCAGGCAAATCCATGCAGTAAAAAGAAGCCGGAGCAAACGATGGATCAGACTCTCTTCGCCAACCTGTGCAAGGCTGGCAAATTCAAGGAAGCGCTCGGCCTCGCCATCCAGGGCCACGAGAACGAAAAATACGCGCCGAGCCGCTTCGCGATGGACAAGAAAACAGGACTGCCGATCTTCTACCGCGGCAACAAGCGCGTCGAGCCGGATGAAACGGGTGTATGGCAATTGGCCAAGAGCTCGAAGGATTGGGGCTGAGCGTCCGGCGCGTCTGAGATGCCTATCTCTTGGCGGATTGCCGCTTTCAACCGGTGATGCGGAAATCCGTCGGCATTTCCGCAAGCTGGGTCGCTTTCGTCTCAACGGCTGAAACCGATGCCCCCGAAGGCCCGCGGCTGAAACGCTCGATCATTGTCGAGATGGCGGTATCGGGGCCTGCGATCAAAGCGGCGACAGATCCGTCCGCTTCATTGCGCACCCAACCTGTGAGCCCGAGCCGCAACGCCTCATCGCGCGCCCACATGCGGAATCCGACACCTTGGACCCTGCCTGATACCCGCACTCGCACAGCCTCGTCATCAGCAGACATGTTGCCTCACCAAAGCCTCTTCGGTATTGCGGCCTCCATCATAGCAAAAAAGCCCGGACGATGCCGGGCTTTTGCAAATCCGCTGAGACAGACCTTATTTCTGGGCAGCCGGTGCGGGCGCCGGAGCCGGTGCCACCGGGCTGTCGGTTGCCGGCGGCGGCGCCTTGATGACCTTGGAGAGTTCGGCATTGCTCTGCTTTTCCAGGTCGCGGGAAATGCCCTGCGCCCAGATGTCGGCAGCCTTCGCCGTCTCGCGCGAGGCGACCGGGCCGTCGCGCAGCAGCTTCTTGCCGACGTCGGAATTATAGAAGTCGGCGATCGCCTTCAGTTCGTCGGCGGTAAAGGTCTTGGCATAGGTGAGTGCCGCTTCCTTCTCCAGATCGCCGCGGCGGGGCGCCAGCGCCAGCGCCTGCGCGTCGACCGTCGACGAAATGATGTCCTGGTAGTTCGGCGAATCCTGGATCAGGCCGGCCTTCAGACGCTCGGCAAGACCAGGCAGAATGTTGTCGAACTGGGCGGTGGCGCCGATCGCGTCAATCGCCGCGCGAGACGCCTTCAACTGCTCCTCGGAGACTTCCTGCGCCTTGACGGCGGTGCCGAAGGCAAGCCCGGAAAGAACGATCGTCGCAGCGGCAAAACGGCCAAGACCTGCAATGTTCATCATGAGTGTATGCTCCTGTTATCTGTTTGCCTGCAGCGTGCGCGCACCCGCAGGACCGGCAATGATCGCAAGTGCCGCCATATTGATAAAGAGCCCGTGTTCGACGACGCCGGGTATGGAATTCAGCTCGCTCGAAAGCGCCTCTGCATCAGGAATGCGGCCAAAAGATGCATCGATAATGTGATGGCCGCCATCTGTGGTAAACTCTCCGTCACCGGATTGGCGCAGGCTGAGTCCACCGGACAGGCCGAGCCGGGCCGCGACCTTCTCGATCGCGATCCGTGTCGAGACCAGCCCAAACGGGTTGACCTCGATCGGCAGCGCGTAGGCGCCGAGCGTGTCGACCAGCTTACTCTCGTCGGCAATGACGATCATCCGCTCGGAAGCCGCAGCAACGATCTTTTCACGCAGCAATGCGCCGCCGCCGCCCTTGATCAATCGGAGCGCCGGATCGACCTCGTCGGCGCCGTCGATCGTCAGGTCGAGTGCCGGCAGTTCGTCAAGCGATTTCAGCGGCACGCCGAGTTCGACGCAAAGCCGCGCCGTCCGTTCGGACGTCGGAACGCCTTCGACCCTGAAGCCGCCAGCGACCTTCTCTGCCAACAGACGAACGAATTCTTCCGCCGTGCTGCCCGTGCCGATGCCGAGCCGCATTCCGTCTTCGACATGGGCGAGTGCGGCCGCGGCGGCCTTGATCTTCATTTCGCGGGCATCCATGCGCCGCCAGCTCCTGATATTGCGTTCGATGTGCTGTTTACACGGCTCGCCTGGCAAACGAAAGTCAAAATCATCACGGAAAATGAAAAGCCGAAACAAATGCCTGCGGCCTTCCCGGCAAGCCCCCGGCGTTGCTTTCCGCCGCGCGATCGCCTACCTCAGGACCCAGCCATCGTTCCGGCGGGCGACCTGTCGTTCGCCTTGAAACGACATTCGTTCCACCGATGACCACCCGTCGCTTCAGAACGACCCATTGCGCAAAGAGATAAAGCCTTGACCCCTTCTCACGCTCGCCCGGCACTCATCGTCTTCGATCTCGACGGTACCCTTCTCGACACCCATACCGATCTGGTCGAGAGCCTGAACCATACGATCGCAGCCCTTGGCCTCGAACCGGTCAGCTATGACGACCTTACCCATCTCGTCGGCCACGGCGCGCGCGTGATGATCGAGCGCGCCTGCCGTCTGCGCGGCCATCCGCTCGAAAGCGACGCCCTGCCGCCGCCAGTCGAGCGCTTCGTCGCCCATTATGCCGCCAACATGCCCGGCCGTACCGAACCATATCCCGGCCTCGTCGCAGCGATGGACCGGCTTCAATCTGCCGGTTACCGCCTCGCGGTCTGCACCAACAAGATGGAGAGCCTGGCGCTCGCCCTGCTCGACAAGCTCGATCTCACCGGCTATTTCGCCGCCGTCACCGGCGGCGACAGCTTCGCCGTACGCAAGCCCGACGCCCGCCACTTGACCGGCACCATCGACCGCGCCGGCGGCGACATCGCCCGCACGGTGATGATCGGCGACAGCATCAACGACATCGCCGTCGCCAGAAATGCCGGAGTGCCGTCGATTGCCGTGCCTTTTGGCTATTCGGATGTGCCGGTCTCAAACCTCGACCCGGATATGATTATCACCCATTACGATGAGCTGACGCCCGAACTGGTGGAGAGGCTGCTGCGGGAATTTGCGGCGAAGGTCGCGGTTTGAGGCGATTTGCCCACCTCTCCTTTGCTGGGGTGCCACACGGCACACACTCTCGTCATTCCTTATTTTTAAAAGCCACCCCAAAACAAAACGGGCGGCCCGAAGACCGCCCGCCCGCATAACCATCAAATCCGATATCAGATCTGCGCGCCACGCGCCTTTGTCGTCGCATCGAAGGCCTTCTCGACATAGGCGTCGCGGCCATAGACGTCATCGAAATATTCCACCACGCCGTCCTTGTTCGGCCAGGCGGTGAAATAGGAAACGTAGACCGGAATCCTCTGCGGCACCTTCACCGCATGATTCTGCCCGGTGGCGATCTGCTTGGCGACCTCGTCGACCGTCGTGCCGAGCACGGCGGCTGCCATCGCACGCGGATTGGCAAGACGTACGCAGCCGTGGCTCAGAGCCCGCATATCGCGCTTGAAGAAGCTCTTCGACGGCGTGTCGTGCATGTAGATCGCGTGGCTGTTGGGGAACAGGATCTTCAGCTCGCCGAGCGCATTGTCGCTGCTCGGCGGCTGGCGCACCGAGACGTTATCGGTCGAGCCGTACCAATCGACACTCGATGAAGCGACGGCATGGCCGTTCACCTCGACCTCATAGCCGAGCTGGTCGAGATAATTCGGATCCGAACGCAGCTTCGGCAGCATCTCGTTGATGATGATCGACTGCGGCACGCCCCAGAACGGGTTGAACTCCACCGTCTCGATCTCGTCGTCGAAGAAATAGGTCTGATTGTTCTTGCCGCCGACCACGACGCGCATCGACAGCTGTTCCTTGCCGTCATTGTGGTAATAGACCATGTAGGCCGGCTGGTTGATCATGACGTAACGGGAACCGAGATCTTCCGGCAGCCATCGCGCCTGTTCCATGGCGACGACGAGCTTGTCGATCTTCGAGGCATTGGTATCGCCGCCGGTCATCGCGCGCACGGTCGCCTGGCCGATGACGCCATCGGCCTTCAGTCCGCGCTCCTTCTGGAAATCCTCGACGAGCGAGACGATTTCTGGCGAATAGTCGATGCTGCCTGCGTAAGCGGCAAGCGTTGCGGCGTGATCGGTCTTCAGCGTTTCGGACCCATGCTTACCGATCGCCTTGACGATATTGGCGATCTCCGGCGAGCTGTCGCCGGGCTTCAGCAGCTTGTCGAGCGAGACGACGATTTGCTCCTCATTGCCGCCGTCGGCGGCGCGAAGCTTGGCAAGCTCCGACTTCAGCGCCTCGAACTGCGGACCATCGGGCGAACGGTTGGCGATGTAGGCGCCGACATCGGGGCTCATGCGGGCAAGCTTCAGCACCGGCGCCAGATTGACGGCCTTGCGCTGGAAGTCGTGATAGCCGGAAATTTTATTCGGATCGATGCGGCCACGCACGGTGTCCTGCACGAAAGCCAGCACTTTGGCGGAGAGCTCGAGCTCGAACTGCGTCAGCGCCCGGTCACGGAAGGCCGGATCGGGATTGGCCGGGTCGATCGCCGGCATCTGGACGGTGTAATCCGCCGGGTCGAGACCGACGGAAGCCGCATCACCAAGGGCCGTCATGGCCGACTTGGCGCGGTCGTTGATCTGGTTGCCCTCGACCCAGACGAGTGGATTGCGGCTGTCTCCGTAATAGGCTTCGAGCGCCTTGGCGACATCAGCATTGGCGCGCACCTTGGCCTGAGCCAGGAAACGGCGCTGCACGGCGGGTTCGGCGCTGGCATCGCCGCTCGCCGAAACATCGGCGACTGCGCCGGTGACAACCGGATCGGCAAACTTGCCGGTATCGACGAACTGCATCGTTTCGGCTTTATAAGTGTAGTAACGCGGGCCGCTCACCTTCGGCAGCGGCGCTTCCGGATCGAGCCCGCCGAGCGAGCCGCCGACGCCGTTGCGCGGCACCGGACGGCCGGGCGCCTGGTCCATGAAGATGGTGCTTTGGCTCCGCTGCCTGTCGCCGCGCAGCATGTCCATCAATGTATAAGCATGCGCGGGTGCGGCACTCATAACCGCCACGCCGCAGGAAATTGCCAATGCGGATGCCGCGCTTTTCAAAACGAACGTCATATATCTTCCAGTCCCGGTGTCATGCTGTTCTCAGCTCAAATCCCGCGATACTCAGCGTCCGGCTCATTGATCAGAAACCGGCCTGCGCCGCCAGCGCCGGCGGACTCAATTTTGTGTGACGGGAATCCTGCACGGCGCCGCGCAGTAGTTCACACAAAATTATGAAATTATTAGTTAATTTTTTACTCAATTTTTGTCGCCAGACCAGTACGGCGAAAACGCCCGGACACATAAAATTTTCAAAGTGGCCTAAAAAGCACGCCCCACAACCGGCGTAAACATGACTTCCGATTTCAATATTTCGCAGGGCGTCCGGTTTTCTTGTTGGGCTTTCCCACCTATAAGACCTCATCCTTTGAAGATGACCGAAAACAGCATGTAAAGGGAAGGCAAGGCCGATGACCGCAACCCGCACCGAAACCGATACTTTTGGCCCGATCGACGTCGCCGCCGACCGATATTGGGGCGCCCAAGCCGAACGTTCGCTCGGCAATTTCAAGATCGGTTGGGAAAAACAACCGCTTTCGATCGTGCGCGCACTCGGCATCGTCAAACAGGCGGCCGTCCGCGCCAACATCTCGCTCGGCCAGCTCGACCCCGCTCTCGGCCAAGCCATCATTGATGCCGCCCAGGAGGTGATCGACGGCAAGCTCGACGAGCATTTTCCGCTTGTCGTCTGGCAGACCGGTTCGGGTACGCAGTCCAACATGAATGCCAATGAAGTGATCTCCAATCGCGCTATAGAAATGCTCGGCGGCGTCATGGGTTCCAAGAAGCCGGTGCATCCGAACGATCACGTCAATATGAGCCAGTCGTCGAACGACACCTACCCGACGGCGATGCACATCGCCTGCGCCGAACGGATCGCTCATCACCTGCTGCCGGCCCTCAAACACCTGCATGCCGCCCTCGACATGAAGGTTATCGAATTCAGCCACATCATCAAGATCGGCCGCACCCACACCCAGGATGCGACGCCGCTGACGCTCGGCCAGGAATTTTCGGGTTATGCCGCCCAGGTCGGCTCGGCCATCAAGCGCATCGAAATGACCCTGCCCGGCCTCTGCGAACTCGCCCAGGGCGGCACTGCCGTCGGCACCGGCCTCAATGCGCCGGTCGGCTTTGCCGAAAAGGTCGCCGAAGAGATCGCCGCCATAACAGCCATGCCCTTCGTCACCGCGCCGAACAAGTTCGAGGCCCTCGCCTCGCATGACTCGATGGTGTTTTCCCATGGCGCCATCAACGCGGCGGCGGCCGCGCTCTTCAAGATCGCCAATGATATCCGCCTGCTCGGCTCCGGCCCGCGCGCCGGCCTCGGCGAGCTGGCGCTGCCGGAAAACGAGCCCGGCTCCTCGATCATGCCCGGCAAGGTCAACCCGACCCAGTGTGAGGCGCTGACGCAGGTCTGCATCCACATCTTCGGCAATCATGCAGCCCTCACCTTCGCCGACAGCCAGGGCCATTTCGAGCTCAACGTCTACAATCCGATGATGGCCTATAATTTCCTGCAGTCGGTGCAGCTGCTCGCCGACGCCGCCGTCTCCTTCACCGACAACTGCGTCGTCGGCATCGAGGCACGCGAAGACAACATCAAGGCCGGCCTCGAACGCTCGCTGATGCTGGTCACGGCGCTTGCCCCCAAGATCGGCTACGACGCCGCCGCCAAGATCGCCAAAACAGCCCACAAGAACGGTACGACGCTGAAGGAAGAGGCGCTCGCCAGCGGCCTGGTGACGTCGGAGGAGTATGACGCCATCGTGCGCCCGGAGACTATGATCGGGCCGAAGTAAAAGAGCCGCGATACGCAGCCCCTCATCCGCCTGCCGGCACCTTCTCCCCGTAAACGGGGCGAAGGGAGATAGCCGCAACCTCTCCGTCCCTCACCAACCTCTCGCAGGGCACGTCCCCTCGCCCCGTTTTTTACGGGGAGAGGGTTAGGGTGAGGGGCACACCACACGGCACATCAGACAAGCCTCAAACCAACAACGAAAAATTGTCCATCACGACAGAATTACCCATGAAGTCGAAACGGATTTCTTCGATGTCTTCGAGCTTGACCTCGAGACTGGGACCGGTGACCTCAAGCTCCTGCTGATAGACAATCTGGCCGTCGTTCAGGGCGGTGAGCGTCAGGTGAAAGGGCGCTGCCGACAATTCAGCGATCGAAACGCTCTGAAAGGTGAACTCCCCGCCATCGAGCAGTTTCAAGCTGACCGGCGCAGAACCTGGCGATAGAACGGTATCGCTAAAGCCATCCTCGGTAATGGCGTCGACACCCGGGATGGTATCATAGACGATGCCGTTCAAAAGCGTGACGTCGTGGCTGCCGTTCACGGAGAGCGCAAAGCCCCGGTAATTGGGGAGAGAGAAATTATCCGCCCTCGATAAGACGCCCATATCATCGAAATCCAGGACTTCGTGGTATTTTTCGCCTTCATTGACGCCGTCGATCGCAAGGGTCAGCACGCCGAGGTCCGTGCCTCCCGAGCCGTCGGACATCTTGTAGCTCAGCTTTTCAATGAGCTGATCGTACTTCCCCAAATTCTTCACCACGTCGAGCGTGTAATCCAGCTCATATGTGAAGTGGCCGTCAGGTTTCACTTTGAAGGTGCCGTACCTGCCCTGAATGATCGTTTCGTGGTCAGGCCCATGTTTGGCGTCGATACGGACGCCATTGACGAAGCGAGCATACATGTCCGCTCCCTCGGGATCGCTGGCGAGGCGCAGCAGATCCCCACGGATCCAATTGTCTTCGAAAAAAACGAGAAGGTCGTCGACAGCAGTTGGCTTGGCATTTGTCATTGGAAGCCCCGGCAGGTTAACGGTGCCGGGAATATGAACTGGGCTTGAACTGAAGGCAACCTGAAGTCGTCCATTCGCGACAAATGTCGATATCACCGTCCCGTCACTCGTCTAATGCGTGTGACGTGCGACAGCAAAATGGGGCACGGACATAGCTCCAACTCCAGACTCCGCCGCATCCAGATTGCATTTACTGCGCTCCGGATTTAGACGGGTTCCAATTTAGCGACGCACGCCCACCAGAAAGGTCACTTCGATGGCTGACGATCTCTTCCCGCTCGGCAAGGACAACACCCCCTATCGCAAGATCAGCGATGACCACGTCTCGGTCGACACATTCAAGGGCCAGGAAATCCTGACGGTCGAGCCGGAAGGCATCCGCCTGCTTGCCGAAGCTGCCTTTGTCGATATCAACCACCTGCTGCGCCCCGGCCACCTGAAGCAGCTCGCCTTGATCCTCGATGACCCCGAGGCAACGGACAATGACCGCTTCGTCGCCTACGACCTACTGAAGAACGCCAATATCGCCGCCGGCGGCGTGCTGCCCATGTGCCAGGATACCGGCACGGCGATCATCATGGGCAAGAAGGGCCGCCGGGTCTGGACCGAGGGCGGCGATACGGCAGCGCTTGCCCGCGGCGTCATGGATGCCTATGAGAAGAAGAACCTGCGTTACTCCCAGCTGGCGCCGGTCAAAATGTTCGAAGAGAAGAATACCAAGAACAACCTGCCGGCCCAGATCGACATCTATGAGGAAGGTACCGACGCCTACGAATTCCTCTTCGTCGCCAAGGGCGGCGGCTCGGCCAACAAGACCTTTCTCTATCAGGGCACGCCTTCGTTGCTGACCCACGACCGGATGATCGACTTCCTTAAGGAGAAGATCCTGACGTTGGGGACGGCGGCCTGTCCGCCCTACCATCTGGCGATCGTCATCGGCGGCACCTCGGCCGAGATGAACCTGAAAACCGTGAAGCTCGCCTCGACCCGCTATCTCGACGAGCTGCCGACCGAAGGGTCCGAGAGCGGCCACGCCTTCCGCGACATCGAGATGGAGAAGGAAATCCACAAGCTGACGCAGCAGATGGGCGTCGGCGCCCAGTTCGGCGGCAAGTATTTCTGTCACGATGTGCGTGTCATCCGCCTGCCCCGCCACGGCGCCTCGCTGCCGATCGGCCTCGGCGTCTCCTGTTCCGCCGACCGCCAGGCCAAGGGCAAGATCACCCGCGACGGCATCTTCATCGAGCAGTTGGAAAGCGATCCGTCGAAATACCTGCCCGAGATCGACGAGGCGAAACTGTCGGAGTCGACCGTCCATATCGATCTCAACCAGCCGATTGCCGAAGTGCTTGCCGAGCTGTCGAGGCATCCGGTCAAGACGCGCCTGTCGCTGACCGGCACCATCATCGTCGCCCGCGATCTTGCCCATGCCAAGATCCGCGAGCGGCTGGAAAAAGGCGAAGGCATGCCCGAATACCTCAAAAACCACCCGGTCTATTACGCCGGTCCCGCCAAGACGCCGGCCGGTTACGCCTCCGGCTCCTTCGGCCCGACGACCGCCGGCCGCATGGATAGTTACGTCGACCAGTTCCAGTCCTTCGGCGGTTCGATGGTGATGCTCGCCAAGGGCAACCGTTCGCGCGCCGTGCGCGAGGCCTGCAAGAAACATGGCGGCTTCTACCTCGGTTCGATCGGCGGACCCGCCGCCCGTCTCGCCCAGGACTGTATCCGCAAGGTCGAAGTGTTGGAATATCCCGAACTCGGCATGGAAGCGGTCTGGAAGATCGAGGTCGAAGACTTCCCCGCCTTCATTGTCATCGACGACAAGGGCAATGACTTCTTCCAGGAATTGAACCTGGGGTAATTGGCAGGCGCCATCCGAAACCCGGCCGATTTTCTACCGCAGCGCTGCGTTCGAAATATCCGCCGCCTTCACCACGTCACCGTCATCGACCCTCGCCAGGATTTCCGTCCGGAAAGCGCGGGCGAGGACGCCGCTATGCTCCAGCAGCAAGACGCTTACGGTCATGACGGCGATGGTGAGGATCGCGAAAGAAATATGGAGAGACGATTCCATGATTTCACGCCTGAATTTGCAGGCTGCGACCGGGACCGCGGTCGGGAAGTATCGTTGCAAAATACCCATTCTGAAATACCTGACGGCCAAAACCAAATGTCGACAAGATAAATACGTCCCAAACACAGAGAAGAACTGTAAGTTTTTCAGACATACGTTCCCGTTCAGCGGGCATGCATTGTCCCGCTAAAAATACGTTTTCCGGTGGAAAATCATAGGCCTGATTGAAGTATTGCCGCCTTGCGAAGTTGTCTTATGTAATCTTTGGTATATGTCGCTTTAATCTTTTCCCAAGGAATTTAAGCTAACAACTAAAATATTGCCTTCGAATATATGAGGAGTATCGCCGGATGAATACGGCTGTCGCGCCCAAGGTGCAGGTTCCCGATGTCGCGGGCCAGATCACCTATGCCATGCGCTCGATGGGCGTTGCGCCGATACCGCGCAATTACGAACTCTTCTACGAAGCCTATATCGGCTCGAATCCGGCGCTCACCCGCGAGCTCGCCGCACTCGGTGCCCAGGCGACGCAAGCCGAACTCGACGCGCTCGGGGCGCAATATTTCACCAGCAATCCGGCCCGTGTCGTCGACGACGCTCATAGCCGCATATCAGGCGAACTGGATGGCCTGCTGCGGGTCCTGAGACAGGAGCAGAGCTCGCTGGAAAGCTACACAAGACTGCTCGGCGAGACGCATAAGCGCATCACCTCGAAGAGCAATGCCAGCGTCGAGCTGATCGAAAACGCCATCGAACTTTTGAGCCAGGCGACCGGCGACACCATGGCGCATGGCGAACGCACCGTCGAGGACGTCGTCCAGCGCTCGCAGGAGATGGATCAGGTCCGCAAGGAACTCGACGAATACAAGCGCATCGCCAACACCGATTCGCTGACGCGCCTTTCCAACCGCCGCGCTTTCGACGAGCGCCTTGCCGCCGTCTTCAACAATCCGGGCATGCGGCCGGTAACGGCGCTGCTGCTCGCCGACATCGACAACTTCAAGAAGATCAACGACACCTACGGCCATCCGGTCGGCGACAAGATCCTCGCCACCGTCGCCTCCGTCATCCGCAGCAACGTCCGGCGCGACGTCTTCGTCGCCCGCGCCGGCGGCGAGGAATTCGCCCTCATCATTGACGGCAATACACCGGAGGAAATCACGGCGATCGCCGAGCGCATCCGCCGCACGCTGGAAACAACCCCGTTCAAGAATTCCCGCACGCGGGTGAACTACGGCCCGATCACCGTCTCGATCGGCATCTGCATGGCCTCCAGCGCCGAAGATGCCGGCGAACTCTACAGCAAGACCGACATCGCCCTTTACGGCGCCAAGAATGCCGGCCGCAACTGCACCATCCTCTATCAGGACGGCATGCAAAAGGATTTCACCAAAAGCTGGCTGATCTACAAGAGCTGAGGCAATTCCGCGCCACGGGCGGTTTTACCACATCGTCTTCGCCGCGCGTCCCGGCCATTCCCGGTCGTAGGTCTCCTGATCGAAATCGCCGACGGCGGCCTTCAGCATCTGTCCCGGCGTCGGCAGGCCTGCCGGATCGGCGAAGCGTTCCGCATTCCACAGCTCTGCCCGCATCACCGCCCGCGCGCATTGGAAATAGACCTCGTCGATCGAAATCACCACGACGGTGCGCGGATGTTTGCCGTCCATCTCGAAACTCGAAAGCAGCGCCTCGTCGTCCGAGACGACGCCGCGGCCGTTGATGCGCATCGTCGTGTTCGAGCCGGGGATCAGGAACATCAGCGCAAGCCTGGGATCGCGTACGATGTTGGAGAGTGAATCGACGCGGTTGTTGCCGCGCCAGTCCGGCAGATGCAGCGTTTCGTCGTCGACGACGCGCACCACCCCGCCGAGATCGCCGCGCGGCGAACAGTCGAGCCCCTCGGGCCCGACGGTCGCCAATGCGGCAAAAGGCGAGATCTCGATCATCTCACGATAGAGCGGGGTCAATTGTTTGGTCACCTTGGTGAGGGAGGCCGGCGACAGCCCGGCGCCATAGATCGTATTGAGCTCTTCGATGCTGCTGATGATTTTCATGAGGCGTCCCGCCGCGGCTTGATATCGGGACGGACGCTACAATGCCGCGCGCCTTGCCGGAAGCTCAAAAAGCGGAATGATTGCAGCATCTTTTTTGATGCTTTCGCCGGCTTCCACGTCCACGCCGCCTTCGAGAAATGCCGCGATCGCGCCGAGCACGGGGGCCGCCGCGACGATGCGCCGGTGGCCGAAGCCGTTCGCCCATAGCAGTCGCACGCGCGGACCCGCCGCACCATAACGCCTGGCATGGGCCGGCGACACCTCCTTATCGTCCTCGGCATGAATGACCAGCACCGGCCGGCCGATCGCGCCGGCGGTTTTGCCGGCGTCGAACTCCTCGAGTCTCCGACCGGTGACCCGATGAACTTTCTTCTCCAGCGCCGCCTGCGCGGCAGGGCGAAGGCCCATCATCCTGCCGAAATCGGCAAACAGCCAGGCCATTTCGCTCGGCGCGCCGATCAGCACCAGTCGCTCTGAGGTGACAGGCGGCACGCCGGGCAGCAGCCCCGCCGCCGAGACCATCAGCGCCGCCCCGCCGAAGGAATGGCCGATGACCGCATCGAATGCACCGAAGCGCTGCTCGGCCGCCGCAATCGCCCCGACCGCAAGCCCCATATGCAGAAAGCGTCCGCCCGCCCGCCCGTGGCCGGGAAAATCGAGCGCCACCACCTCGGCACCCGTTGCCGAAAGCATCGAAATCAGCTCGGCCATGTAGACGGCGCTCGAGCCCCAACCATGCGTGACGAGATAGCGCTTGCGCTGACCGATCGCTCCGCCGTTCAGCCGATAGGCATGGGCTTTGGCGCCGCCGGCAAGCCTGAGGGTGAAGCGCTCGGCGCCGGCAAGCCGGGCTGCGCCGGCGGCATGCGCCGCCTTCGCTTTCTCTCCCTTCGGCCGCGGCGATGGTGTGCGGCAGAACAGCCGGAATGCCGCCCTGCCCGCCAGATCAGCCGAAATCGCCTGCAGAACCGAAAAGCCGAGGCGGGTGACCTCAAGCGCAAAATTTGCCATAGTGAGAATCCAAAAGACTGTTCAACACTGAACAATAAAGTACAACGATGAACAAAAATCAATCCCTTCCCTGGGATCATCCGCGTTTTCGCAGCTGGATTGCGGTGGCGCGCGCCTGCCAACTGATGCAGCAGTCACTGTCCCGCTCGCTTGCCGATCTCGACATCAAGCCGCCGCACCTCGACATTCTCGTCAACCTCTATCGTTTCGAAGGCATCTCGCAGCAGGAGCTGGCGCGCAAGCTGCTGGTCGGCCGCTCCAATATGAGCATGCTGCTGCCGCAGATGGAAAAACGTCGGCTGATCGAGCGGCGCGGCGACGCACGCGACAAGCGCGTGCTGCGCCTCTATCTCACCGGCGAAGGCCGCAGGCTGACCGAGGCGGCGATGGCGATCCAGACCGATCTCATCGAACGCACGCTCTCCGACGAGCCGATCGAACAATGCATGGCGACCGCCACCTCGATGGAGCGCATCATCGCGACACTGCTCGAGGATCTGCGCGACGATGATTAATGCAGCGTCGGAGCTGCCGCCGTACCCGTCAGCGAGCGGTATTCCCAGGCGGCGACGATGATCAGCACCAGCGTCGCCAGAATGCCCAGCAGATAGATCTGGATGAAGGGCGCCGCGAAGGCGAACAGGATCAGCAAAACGAGGCCGGCGAGATGCGACAGCGGCAGCTGGCCGCTGGTCGCGCCCTTGAACCAGAGATTGCCGATCAGGAACAGGCCGGAGCCGCCGAGCACCGCCGCGGCAATGCCGAGATCGCCGGTCTCGTGCGGATGCGAGAACATGAATTCGACCGCCACCGCATGCACGATGATGCCGGCGAGAATCGGGATATGACCATAGGTGAAGGCCTGCCGCGCTAAGCTCCCCGGCGTTGCCTCATGTTCGATGCGGTGGGCGGCGCGCTGGTGGCCGAAGCGGAAATACAGCCACCACATGGCGACCGTGCCGACGAAACCGGTGACGAAGACGATGCCGGTCAGTCCCGAAACCGGCAGCTCCGAAAAGGTGCGGCCGGAAACAAGGATCGCCTCGCCGAGGCAGATGATGACGAAGAGCGCGCAGCGCTCGGCCATATGCGCGCCGGAAACATCCCAGTCGCTTGGCCTCGAGCGCCCGAGCCCGGGCACGGCAAACCCGGCAGCCGGCCCCGCATATTCGATGGCGAGCGCGATCACCCAGGCGATCAGTCGGGCCTCATGCTCGAGCAGCCCGCCGGCAATCCAGAAGACGCCGGCCACCACGAGCCATGTGGTGATGCGGATGAAATTCAGCGTATTGGCGCGGTCGACGCGCGTCATCGCATAGGTCGCAAACAGCGATCGCCCGACCTGCATCGCCACATAGGCGCCGGCAAACAGCAGCCCCTTGTCGCCGAAAGCCTCGGGAATCGAGGCTGACAGGAGCAGCCCGAGCATCATCAGCGCCACCAGCATGCCGCGCACCGGCATCTTGTCGGGATCGAGCCAGTTCGTCACCCAGGTGGTGAAGATCCAAATCCACCAGACGGCAAAGGTCATCAGCGCCGCTTCTACAGCACCAAGCGGCGTATAGTGGGCGGCGAGCGCGTGCGAAAGCTGCGAGATCGAAAAGACGAAGACCAGGTCGAAGAACAGCTCGAGGAAGGTCACCTTGCTGCCGCTGGCACTCCCCTTGGCGCGCAGCCAGTTTTTTCCCGTTTTCGTCATATCGCCCCCGATATTTATAAAATTTCAGCGTGAAGTCAGCGCGGCTTTTCCGCCGTGTCGCGGCTCATGCCCTTTCCCCTGAGCTCGTCCTCATAGGCAGAAAAAAGCTCAGCGCCTCGTTCGCCGAGTTCGCGCAGATAGGTCCAGGTGTAGATGCCGGTATCGTGCATGTCGTCGAAGCCGATCCTGACCGCGTAATTGCCGGTCGGCATCATCGAAATGATCGCGACATTGCGCTTGCCCGGCACCGTCACCTTCTGCCCCGGCCCATGCCCCTGCACTTCGGCCGAGGGCGACAGCACGCGCAGCATCTCAGCCGAAAGGTCATAACTCTGGCCGTCGTTGAAGGTCACCACCAGCCGCTGCCTGTCTTTCGAGACGCGGAGTTCGCTCGGCCAGATATCGCTCATCATTTTGTCCTCTTCTCATGCGAGGAGTAGGCGCTGATCTTTTTCAGCGCAAGCTGAAATTGGAATGCGCGCGCAGCCTGTTTCCCTTGACGCGACAATAGCATATGCCCACATTGAAGAGAGCACGGAGATACAGGTGAACACCAGAGTTGGAACGATAGGCGCTGCATCGCCACTGGCGGCGGATGCGCATCCGATGATCGACCCCTTCGGCCGGGCCGTCACCTATCTCCGCGTCTCCGTCACCGACCGCTGCGATTTCCGCTGCACCTATTGCATGGCCGAAAACATGACCTTCCTGCCGAAGAAGGACCTGTTGACGCTGGAAGAGCTCGACCGGCTCTGTTCCGCCTTTATCGCCAAGGGCGTGCGCAAGATCAGGCTGACCGGCGGTGAGCCCCTGGTGCGCAAGAACATCATGTATCTGGTTCGCCAGCTCGGCGAAAAGATCGGCTCCGGCCTCGAGGAGCTGACGCTGACCACCAATGGTTCGCAGCTCGCCCGCCATGCCGAGGAGCTTTATGATTGCGGCGTGCGCCGCATCAACGTTTCGCTCGATACGCTCGATCCCGACAAATTCCGCAAGATCACCCGCTGGGGCGATTTCGCCAAGGTCATGGAAGGCATCGACGCCGCGCAAAAGGCGGGGTTGAAAATCAAGCTCAATGCGGTGGCGCTCAAGGATTTCAATGACGCCGAGATGCCCGACCTCCTGCGCTTCGCCCATGGCCGCGGCATGGACTTGACCGTCATCGAAACCATGCCGATGGGCGAGATCGAAGAAGACCGTACCGACCAGTACCTGCCGCTCTCGAAGCTGCGCGCCGATCTGGAGAAGCAGTTCACTTTGACGGATATCGATTACCAGACCGGCGGCCCGGCCCGTTATGTCAGGGTCACCGAAACCGGCGGCCGCCTCGGCTTCATCACGCCGATGACCCATAATTTCTGCGAGAGCTGCAACCGCGTCCGCCTCACCTGCACCGGCACGCTCTATATGTGCCTCGGCCAGAACGACGCCGCCGACCTGCGTTCCGCCCTGCGCGCCACCGAAGACGACGCCCTCCTCCATACTGCCATCGACGAAGCCATCACCCGCAAACCAAAGGGCCACGACTTCATCATCGATCGCACGCATAACAGGCCGGCCGTGGCCCGGCATATGAGTGTCACCGGGGGGTGAGACGCGGTCCCGCGACGCGGGAGCGATCGATCCGGTGAATCGATCGCAGCGTCGAACGCCCTGAGCCCAAGCGAAGGGCCAGGCCGCAATCGAACTCTGCGTGCAAGTTGGCGAGAACACCTACCCCACCCTCCCTCATTCCTGTGCTCGTCACAGGAATGAGGGTGGTTGGGGTGACGCCCGGCGCTAAATTTCTGCGTAGAACATAGGGAACGCTACCACCACAGGACGGGTCTTTGCCATCACCCCGGCTTACGCGCACAAATCGCAAACCGCTCCTGCACCATCCGCTCCAGCCCGCGCAGAAACGGCATCTTGCGCGCCTGCGCCCAATGAATGTCGCCAAGCTTGCGATCGACCACGATATCCACGAAACCGGCCTGGCGCAGAAGATCGACGATCGCCTCGGCCGGCATCTCGTTGGCAAAGTGCACGCGGGAACGGATGCTCTGGTGCCGCGCCATCATGTCAGCTGACATATGGCTTGCCGCCGGCTTGCCCGTCACCTTCGTCCAAAACTTCTGCAGGCTCTTCACCCAGGTCTCCCGGCCCATATTGCCGTCGACGATCAGCACCTTGCCGCCCGGCTTCAGCACCGAAAACCATTCCTTGAAGGCGGAAGCCGGGTCCACCAGCGTCCAGACGAGATGCCGGTTGGTGATGGCGTCGTAGCTGTCCTTCGGCTCCATGGTGTTTTCAGCATCGCCGGAAACGAAGCGGATATCGGTACCGCGCTTCTTCGCCTTGGCACGCGCCTGCGCCAGCATCGCATCCGACCAGTCGAGCCCGGTGACCTTGAAGCCGACATCATGCATCAGATGCGAAATGACGGCGGTGCCGCAGGCGAGATCGAGCAGCGGACGTCCCTGCCCCTCGCCGAGATGTTTTCTGATCAGCCGCTGCCAGCCCTTCCGCTCCGCTTCGGAGAAGATTTCATGGCCGACGCTCTGGTCGAAGGTATCAGCCCGTTCCGACCAGAAATCGCGGATCTCGTCGCGGATGGAGTAGTTCGTGTTCATGGAATTCATCGCAGGCACCCCGGCATGGCATCAGTTTGGAAATGCTCTAAAACATATAACTTGATTCACAAAGTCATATTTCTTATGCCTGCGGACATTATTCAGACGTCAGGGGAATTTCCAGATGAATATCGTGAAAATGCTCGCAGTCTCCGCAGCTGCGCTTGCGAGCTTAATGCCGCTTTCGGCCCTCGCCCAATCCTTCACCATCAAGGATGTGGCAGGCCGCGAAGTGACCTTCGACAAGCCGGTCGAGCGTGTGATCCTTGGGGAAGGCCGCATGCTCTATGCCGTCGCGCCGATCGAGAAGGACGATCCCTTCGCCAAGATCGTCGGCTGGCGCAACGATCTCTGGACCACCGACAAGGATGGCTTCAACGCCTATGTCGCAAAGTTTCCGAAGGGTAAGGACCTGCCCTTCCTCGGCAACCTGACCGACGGCACGCTGCAGACCGAAACGGTCGTCAAGCTTCACCCGGACGTGCTGCTGCTGCCGATCGGCAACAAGACCGCCGCCGACGAAGTGAAGCTCGAGGACATGCTCTCCGGCATCGGCGTCAAGATCGTCTACATCGATTTCCGCGAGCATATTCTCGCCAACACCGAACCGAGCCTGAAGATCCTCGGCAAGCTCTTCGGCCATGAGGACCGCGCCGAAGCCGTCGCCAGCTTCTGGAAAGCGCAGATGGCGCGCGTCACCGACAGGCTGAAGACCGCCAACCCGCCGAAGCCGAACGTTTTCATGTATCGCGCCGCCGGCCTGGTCGAATGCTGCGGTACCTTCGGTCCCGACAATTTCGGCCTGATGGTCGATTTGGCCGGCGGCCACAATCTCGGCTCCGATTTCCTGCCCGGTTACACCGGCTCCATCAATGCCGAACAGGTCGTCGCCTCCAATCCCGAGGTCATCGTCGTCACCGGTTCCAACTGGAGCCAGACCAAGGATGCCAGGGATTTCGTCAATGTCGGCCCGAATGCCACAGCCACCCTCGGCGACAGCCGCAAGGCGCTGATCACGCTGATGGAAAACCCGGCCTTCACCGGCTCCAAGGCGGTCGCCGGCGGCAATGTCCATGCGATCTGGCACCAGTTCTACACCAGCCCCTACCAGTTCGTCGCCGTCCAGCAGCTCGCCAGATGGTTCCACCCGAACCTGTTTGCCGATCTCGACCCCGATGCCACCTTCAAGGAATTCCACGAAAAATTCCTGCCGGTCGCCTATCAGCCGGGTTACTGGGTCGACGCCAAGGCCGGACAGTAAATGGCAATGGCCGAGATCGCCGCACATTCGATCGACGTGGAAGCCGGGAGGGAGCGCTACCGCGCCCTCGCCCGGCGCAAGCTGCTGATCCTTTTCGCCATGACGGCAGCGCTCTGCCTGTCCTTCGCCGTCGATCTCGCCTGGGGGCCGGCCCGCTATAGTCTCGGCGAGGTCGTCTCCGCCCTCCTCGACCCGTCTTCGGTTTCGGATCAGATCCGCGCCGTCGTCTGGGATATCCGCATGCCGGTCGCCGTCATGGCGATCGTCGTCGGCGCCTCGCTCTCCGTCGCCGGCGCGCAGATGCAGACCATTCTCGCCAATCCGCTCGCCAGCCCCTTCACCTTAGGCATTTCGGCGGCGGCAAGCTTCGGTGCGGCCCTGGCGATCGTCACCAGCGTTCCGCTTCTGCCCGTCGCGGCCGGCCTGCTGGTGCCGGTCAACGCCTTCATCATGGCGCTGATCGCCACGCTCTTCATCCATTTCGTCTCGCAGGCCCGCGGCGTCTCGGTGCAGACGGTGGTGCTGCTCGGCATCGCCCTGGTTTTCACCTTCAATGCCGCCCTCGCCTTCCTGCAATATCTGGCCTCAGAACAGGCGCTGTCTTCAGTCGTCTTCTGGACCATGGGCAGCCTCACCAAGGCCACCTGGCCGAAGATCTGGGTGACGCTCGCCGTGCTGCTGGCTGCCCTTCCGCTCTTTGCCCGCAATGCCTGGGCGCTGACCGCCATCCGTCTCGGTGAAGACAAGGCGGCAAGCTTCGGCGTCAATGTCCGCCGCATCCGGCTGGAAACCATGCTCGTCGTCTCGCTGCTGGCCGCGGTGCCGGTGAGCTTCGTCGGCACGATCGGCTTCGTCGGCCTCGTCGGGCCGCACATTGCGCGCATGATTCTCGGCGAGGACCAGCGCTTCTTCCTGCCGGGCTCGATCCTCTCGGGCGCGCTGCTGCTGTCGCTGACCTCGATCGTTTCGAAGTCGATCATCCCCGGCGTCGTCTTCCCGATCGGTATCATTACCGCGCTGGTCGGCGTGCCCTTCTTCTTCTCGCTCATCCTCTCGAACAGGAGCCGGTCATGGTAGCGCTTCAGTTGCGGTCGGTCGGCGCCTATCACGGCCGCAAGCTCTTCGTCGAAGACGTGACGACGCCGGTGATGACATCCGGTGAACTCGTCGCGGTGATCGGCCCGAACGCCGCCGGCAAGTCGACGCTCTTCAAGCGCATCACCGGCCTGCTCAAGGGCCCCGGCCATGTCGTCGTCGAAGGTTCGAAGGCGAAAAACGCCATCAGTTACATGCCGCAGGATACCTCGGCCAATGCGGTGCTGACCGTCTACGAATCTATCCTGCTCGCCCGCAAGCAGGGCCAATCCTGGGCCGTCGGCGACAGCGACCTCAACTTCATCGACGAGATCATGGCAGCGCTTGATATCACCGCCATCGCCTTCCGCGATCTCGGCGCGCTCTCCGGCGGCCAGCGCCAGCTCGTCTCGATCGCCCAGGCGCTGGTGCGCGAGCCCGAAATCATGCTGATGGACGAACCCACAAGCGCCCTCGATCTCCACCGCCAGGTTGAAGTCCTTGATTTCATGCGCCGCCGAGCGCGCGCCAAAGGCATGCTCGTCCTGATCGCCATCCACGACCTCAACCAGGCGCTGCGCTTCGCCGACAAGGTTCTGGTCATCGCCAACGGCCGCATGCGCGCCTGCGGCGCGCCGAGAGATGTGGTCACGGCGGAGATGCTGCGGGAGATCTACAGGGTCGAAGCCCGGATCGAGAAATGCTCGCTGGACCATGATCATGTGATCGTGGATGGGACGGCGCATTGAGGCCGACCAAACCACCCCACCCCGTCAGTCGATCAACCGCTGCGCGGTAAACTTGTCGGTCACAAGCATGTCGATCACCCCGACGCGGAGCGCACCGGCGATCGCGTCGGTCTTTTTGGACCCGCCGGCAAGGGCAATCACCCGGTCGACCCGTTCGAGATCCTCGAGCGGAAGCCCGATGACCCGATCATCCAGCGGTGTCTTGACCGGCTTGCCGTTCTTATCGAAGAAGCGAAGCGAGATGTCGCCGACGGCGCCCGCTTCTGCGAGATCGGAGAGTTCGCGAGACGAAAAAATGTTGCCGGAGCGCGCGAGAAGCTCGGACGGTTCGACAGCGCCGATGCCGACGATCGCCAGCGTTATGCTGCCAAAGAGGTCCATCGTCTCGCGGACGAACGGGTCGGCCTGCATCAGAAGTTTTGCCTCTCTTGATGTCGTAACACCCTGCACCGGCAGCAGTTTCGGCTCGGCGCCGGTCAGCCGTGCAAGCCGCGTGGTCAACTGCGTCGCATGCGTCTGCACCGAAGGATCGCCCATGCCTCCGAGGGTCTGGACGACGTACTTCACCTGAGCGCTCTTCGAAGGATGGATATTCTCGACCATCTTGAAAATGGTCTGGCTCCAGCTGGAAACGCCGATGATCTCCCCTGGCGAAAGCGTCACCTCCAGGAGATGAGCCGCTGCCTCTCCGATACGGGCCATGATGGCGCCGTCCCGGTCTTCCGTACACTCGACGACGACCGCCTCGGGCAGATCGTATTTCTGGCGAAGCGCGCCCTCGAGTTCGCTATAGGTGCCGACGGGAGGGATCACGCTGGTTCTGACGATATCTTCAGCCTCGGCGCGCTTCAGCATGCGCGACACCGTCGCCTGCGACAGTCGAAGGTGCTCTGCGATCTCCGCCTGTCGCCGTCCCTCGATGTGGTACATCTGGGCGACCCTTGACATGAGACGGAGTTCGTTGAGGCGAGTCATCGCTAATCCCAGAGTGAATTTTTATTCACCTTTAGCCTTTGTTTCGCGGGACGTCGAGCGGGCGAGCGCATCATTCCAGCTATCGAAAAGTCCCGCGCGATCGACGGCTTGCGGCTCGATGATCGCAGTGTTTCGCGGCAGCTCCGCGACAATGCCGAGATCGCGCCACAAGCCGAGTGACAGCCCGGCCAGATAGGCAGCGCCCAGAGCCGAGGCCTCGGGTGCTTCGCACTGGATCACGGGGTGCTCGATGAGGTTGGCGACACATTGCATCAGGAAGCGGTTCTGGCTCGGTCCGCCATCCACATAGAGCGCGCCGAGCGCGCCGCCGCTCTGCGTCCGCATGGCCGCAATCACATCATGCACCTGGAAGGCGATAGAGTCGGTCACCGACCGGGCCATTTGCGCACGTGTCGTGTTGAAGTTGATCTGGGAGAACAGGGCACGGGCATCGGCATTCCAGTAAGGCGCCCCCAGTCCCACGAATGCCGGCACAAAGCCGGGCCCGCCGGGCTCGGCGCTCGCCGCAAGTTCGACAAGCGCCGCCACATCCGCAAGGCCGAGAATATCGGCCATCCACGGAAGACTGGCGGCACAAACGAGAATATTGCCTTCGAAAGCAAAAGTCGGCTTGCCCCCGATACGCCATGCGACGGTTGTTGTGACGCCGTTGCGTGGGGGAATGAAGTGCGAAAGCGTCGTCATGACCGAGGAGCCGGTCCCGAAGGTCACCTTGCCGTCGCCCGGCTTGAAGGCTCCGTGACCGAACAGGGCGGCGTGGCTGTCGCCGATCGCGGCCATGATGGGAGTACCGTCAGGCACCCCCGGCAACCCTTGCGTTCTGCCGAAATCGGCGGAGCTGTCGAGCACCTCGGGCAGCAGCGCGATATCGACGCCGAAGATTGCGCCGAGCTCCTCGCTCCATCTCTGCTCCCTGAGATCGAACAACTGGCTCCTGGCGGCGTTCGAAGCGTCGCAGGCATGCCGGCGCCCGCCCGTCAGGCAGTGGATCAGCCAGCTGTCGATCGTTCCCAGCCGCACCGATCGCGAGGCCGCAATACGGTCGAGCAGCCAGCGGAATTTCGAACCCGGAAACATCGGATCCAATGGCAGGCCGGTGAGCGCCTGCACCCGGTCAAGGTGCCCTTCGGCAACGAGACGTTCGCAATCCTGCGCCGTTCGGCGGCACTGCCAGCTGACCACCGGTCCAAGCGCCTCCCCCGTGTCGGCGTCCCAGGCGGTGACGGACTCGCGCTGGTTGGAAATGGCCACGGCCTCGATCGTCACATCGGGGCCGGCCTTCAGGCAGGCATCAACCGCTTCGCAGACCGATGCGTAGAGCCGGCGCGGGTCTTGTTCGACCCAGCCCGGCTTCGGATAGGAGATGCCGACAGGTGCCGAACCTCTGCCGACGATTTCTCCCTTCTCGGAAACCAGAACTGCCTTTGAATTGGTCGTGCCCTGGTCGATTGCCAGAATTGCCCGCATTCTATCCTCCCCGGATCAGGTGACGGCCGAAACGGCAAAAGCGTATCAGCCGCTCATGATCCCAGTTACTTGCGCTTGATCAGCGACTGCGCGGCGTCGGCGATTGCCGACGGCGCCATCCCGAATTCGTCGAGCAGGAACTCTGCCGAACCGGTGGGCGCGTAGACGCCGGGAACGCCGAGACGCTTCATCGGGACTGGAGCATTATCGACCACCACTTCGGCGACGGCTGAGCCGAGCCCGCCGAAGATCGAATGCTCTTCGGCCGTGACGATCGCGCCGGTTTCCCTGGCCGCGGTGATGATAGCCTCTTCATCGATCGGACGAACCGTTGCAAGATTGAGTACCCTGGCATTGATACCGCGTTCTTCAAGGATTTCGGCAGCCTTCAAGATTCGATGGGTCAAAGTGCCGTTGGCGATCAGGGTGACGTCGGACCCCTGGCGAAGGAGATTCGCCTTGCCAAGTTCGAACTTGTGGCCTTCCGGAAGCAGGTCGGGCACGCCGACCCGTGACAGGCGCAGGAAACAAGGCCCGTCATAACTCGCGGCCCAGGCAACGGCAGCAGCGGTTTCGATGCGGTCACAAGGCGCAATGACCGGGAGATTGGGCAGGACCCGCGTCCAGGCGAAATCTTCGATCGAGTGGTGTGTCGGACCGAGTTCGCCATAGGCCATGCCGGAGGAAATGCCCACCAGCTTGACGTTGGCGTTCGAGTAGGAAATGTCGGCCTTGATCTGCTCGAGCGACCGCCCCGTCAGAAACGGCGCGGCGGCGCAGACGAACGGAAGCCGTCCGCCATTGGCGAGGCCTGCTCCGACGCCAACCATGTTCTGCTCTGCGATGCCGACATTGACGAGGCGCTCTCCAAACTTCGCCTTGAAGCCGCCGAGCTTGGAGGAACCGACGGAGTCGTTGCAGACGGCAACGATCTTCTCGTTTTCAGTTGCCAGCCGCTCCAACGTGGCGGCGAATGCGTCGCGGCAATCATAGAGCTTGGGTGGGTTGATTGGCGCGTTCATTACAGTGCCTCCGACAATTCTGCCAATGCGATTTCGTATTGTTCTTTGCTCGGCACCTTGTGGTGCCAGTCGACCCGGTCCTGCATGAACGAGATTCCATGGCCCTTGTTGGTATGGGCGACGATGCAATGCGGCCTTGCCCCCCGGTGTTCGAGAGCAGGGACGATTTCGCTCATGGCGTTGCCGTTGATCTCGGTGACTTCCCAGTCGAAGGCTTCGAGCTTCGGACGAAGCGGCGCGAGATCGTTGGTTTCGGCCAGCGCTGCGCCCTGCTGGAACCTGTTGTGGTCGATGACCAGCGTCAGATTATCGAGCTTGAACTGCGCGGCCGCCATGATCGCTTCCCAGTTGGAGCCCTCCTGCATCTCACCGTCGCCGGTGACGACATAGGTGTGATATTGAGCGCCCGAGAGCTTCGCGGCTTTCGCCATTCCGATTGCGACCGGAAGACCATGGCCGAGCGGCCCGGTGTTTGTTTCGACGCCCGGAACCTTGTTGCAGTTCGGATGCCCGTTCAGTCTCGAATGCGGCTGCAGGAAGGTGGAGATCTCCTCCTCCGGGATGAAGCCGCGTTTTGCGAGCGTCACATACAGAGCACACGCCGTATGACCCTTTGAAAGAACGAACCTGTCGCGGTCGGGATGTTTCGGCTGATCCGGCCAGACATTCAGCACACGAAAATAGAGCGCCGTCAAAATGTCGATGACCGACATCTCTCCGCCAATATGGCCGGCACCCGCTTCAAAGACCGCCTGAAGATCGCGCAATCGGATCTCGCGGGCGATGCGCTCAAGTTCTGTCGTATCCATCGATTCCTCGCGTGCATAAATATTCACTACTCAATATTTTTGCACAAGAAGCCGATTAGTCAAGCCCATTATGCTAAGTACCACGAACATGTACCAAACGAAATCTTGTTGACAGCTTGAAAGCAACTTGTTAATGAATTTTCCAGCAGGCATGAATAAATATTCTAGCCCGAACGAATATCGGAATACAGGCCTACGCAGAGGGAGGAGCAATGGTGGCGCTCGATATCAATGAACACAGGCTTTCGTCCGGTGCGTGGTTGAGCAAGCTCAAGGGAGCGACCGGCCCCCTCGTCGGACTGCTCGTGCTGTGCGTCTTTCTGAGCGTCAGCACAGACACGTTTCTATCGGTTCGAAACGGCCTCAACATCCTCGATCAGATTACCGTTCTCGGCATCATGGCAGTCGGAATGACCTTCGTCATCCTGATCGGCGGCATCGATCTCTCCGTCGGCTCGGCGCTCGCGCTGGCGATGATGGTCATGGGCTGGACTGCCAACGTCGCCGGCCTGCCGCTGCCGGTCGGGATCGCCTTTGCGCTGATCGCTTCGGCGGTATCGGGCCTCATCGTCGGACTTCTGGTGACGCAGTTCAGGGTTCCGGCCTTTATCGCCACTCTGGCAATGATGTCGGCCGCCCGCGGCGTTGCAAACATGATCACGGACGGCCAGCAGATCGTCGGTTTCCCCGATTGGTTCATGATGCTGGCGATCGATCGCCATTTCGGCGTCATGACAGCCACGGTCTTTCTGATGCTGGCGGTAGTTCTTGCGGCCTGGCTTTTCCTGCACTTCCGGTCCGAAGGCCGCATGCTCTATGCGGTGGGCGGAAACTCCGAAGTCGCGCGCCTGGCCGGCATCAACGTCCCGCTGGTGACGATCAGCGTCTATATCATGAGTGCCGTCCTTGCAGGCCTTGCCGGCGTCGTGCTCGCCGCCCGGCTGGATTCAGTCCAGCCATCTAGCGGTCTGGGCTATGAACTGGACACCATCGCTGCGGTCGTCATCGGCGGCACGTCGCTCTCCGGCGGCGCTGGCGGCATCGGCGGTACGCTGATCGGCGTTCTGATCATCGGTGTGCTTCGCAACGGTCTCAATCTTCTCAACGTCTCGCCGTTCCTTCAGCAGGTGATCATCGGCATCGTCATCGTGCTTGCGGTCGGCGCGGAAACCATTCGTCGGCGTCGCGCCTGACGAGCGGGGTCCGCCGCACTGGCGGGCTCGGAATTCCGCCCCGGGAAATCGGAGCGGATGATTACCCCGAGGGGGAGGACATACCCGAGGGTTCCATCAAACAACGGAGGAAAATACAATGAAAATAGCGCGCACCATGCTCGCGTCTGCTGCACTGCTCGGTCTCATGCTCGGTCCCGTACACGCGGCGGAACTGAAGAAGCTGGGCCTCGCCGTTGCCAACCTTCAGGCAAACTTCTTCAACCAGATCAAGCAATCGGTCGAGGCCGAAGCCAAGAAGCGCGGCATCGAAGTCATCACGGTCGACGCCAAGGGCGACGGGCCGACGCAGGTCAACCAGATCCAGGACCTCCTCACCCAGAAAATCGACGCGCTGATCTACATTCCGGCCGGTGCGGCGGCTGCGACCGTTCCGGTCAAGCTCGCCAAGAGCGCCGGCATCCCGGTCGTAAACGTTGACCGCAACGCCGAAGGAGCACCGGGCGATACGTTCCTGGCAACGGATTCGGTCGCGTCAGCCAAGGCCGTCTGCGACTACATCCTAAAGGAAGCCGGCGGCAAGGGTAAGATGGTCATCATCCATGGCCAGAAGGGCACGACACCAGAAGTCGATCGCTCCAAGGGCTGCGCTGAATCCCTCAAGGCATATCCGGATGTCAAGGTCGTTGCCGAGCAGTTCTCCAACATCTGGAGTCAGGACGAAGGCTTCCAGATCATGCAGAATATGCTGCAGGCTAACCCGGACGTTTCGATCGTGTTCGCACAGGCCGATGGTCTCGCCCTTGGCGCCGCCCAGGCAATCAAGGTCGCCAACCCGTCACAGAAGATCGTGGTCGGCGGCTTCGATGGCGATACCGCAGCGCTCGAAGCCCTCAGCAAGGGTGTCTTCAACGTGACCGCCACGCAGCAGACCCAGAAGATGGGCCGCGATGCGGTTGAAAATGCCGCCAAGCTTGTCGCCGGAGAAAAGGTGCCGCCGGTCCAGCTCATGGATGCCACGCTGACAACCAAGGAAAACGTCGCAGGCTTCATCGCCAACCATCCCTGATAAAGTAGGTCTATAGGAGGTGTGCCGTGACTGATCCCGTTCTTTCCCTGAGGGGCATATCCAAGTGGTATGGGCCACTCCAGGTTCTGAAGGATGTGAGCTTGGACGTCTATCCGGGTGAAGTGGTTGCACTTCTCGGTGAAAACGGAGCGGGCAAGTCAACGCTCTCCGGCATCATCGCCGGGTCACGCACGCCGTCCGAAGGATCGATGACATGGCTGGGGCAGCCTTATGCCCCGGCCACCCCAAGGGAAGCGATCGACAAGGGCGTTGTCCTGATCCACCAGGAACTGCAGCTGCTGCCGCAGCTGTCGATCGCTGAAAACGTCTTCATCGGACGCTGGCCGATGAAGAACGGCGCCGTCGACCGTGCCCAGATGGTTCGCCGGGCCCAGGACCAGCTCGCCCGCTTGAACCTTCACATACCCGCAACACGGACGGTCGCCGGCCTTTCCACCGCAAATCAGCAACTCATCGAGATCGCCAAGGCGCTTGCTCTCAACGCAAAGCTCCTGATCCTTGATGAGCCGACAGCCGCCCTTGGCGGCGCGGAGACCCAAGCTCTCTTCGAACAGGTTCGCAAGCTTCGCTCGGAAGGCGTCGGCATCGTCTACATTTCCCACCGCATGGAAGAGATCAAGCAGATCACCGACCGCATCATCGTTCTTCGCGACGGCGAGCGCGTGCAGGAATTCTCAGACAGCGCGACCCCGGTGCGAACGATTGTCGAGAGCATGGTCGGACGCCCGCTTGACCGCTTGTTCCCCACCCTGCCCGTTCCGACAGATCGTCCGGTCCTTCAAGTGTCCGGCCTGAGCTCGCCGGACGACTCGTTCCGTGACGTTACCTTCGAGGTGCGGGCCGGCGAAATTCTCGGAATTGCCGGCTTGGTCGGCGCCGGCCGCACCGAGTTGGTGCGTGCAATTTCGGGTGCAGATCCGATCAGCGCCGGTTCGATCAAGCTGGAAGGCGAGGAACTCAGGCTGCGCGACCCGGCGGACGCCATCGCCAAGGGCATCGTGATGGTTCCGGAAGACCGCAAGGAGCAGGGTCTGATCGTCGGGCACCGGATCAGCGAGAACATTATCTACGCCAATCTCGACAAACTGGGTGGCGGTTGGATTACGCCGCGCGTCAAGCGCTCCTTTGCGGAAAAGGCGGTGGCCAAGTTCGGCGTCAAGGGCCGCGCCGAGCAATACGCCTCGGACCTGTCAGGCGGCAACCAGCAGAAGGTGGTGATCGCCAAGTGGCTGATGCGCGATCCCAAGGTCGTCGTGCTCGACGAACCGACCAGAGGCATCGACGTCGGCGCCCGCGCCGGCATCTACGACATCATCGTCAATCTCGCCAAACAGGGCGTGGCGGTCATCGTCGTAAGCTCGGACCTCGAGGAAGTTCTCGGCGTCTCCAATCGCATTCTCGTGCTTGCGCAAGGCAAGCAGGCGGGGATCCTCAATCGTGACCAGGCAAATGACGTTTCGGTCATGGAGCTGGCTACAATCTAAACAGACAGAGAAAGGAAGAGCGGTGTCCGACATCACTCTGAACGCCCCGAAGCTTTTCGATCTCAGCGGCCAGGTGGCCATCGTCACCGGCGCCGGCAGCGGCATCGGGCAGCGCATTGCCATCGGCCTTGCACAATGCGGCGCCGACGTGGCCCTGCTCGACCGCCGGTCCGACGACGGACTGGCCAGGACGGCTGAACATATCAGCGCCGCCGGCCGCCGCTCGATCCAGATCGCGGCTGACGTCACGAACAAATCCTCTCTTGCAGATGCCGTCGCACGGACCGAAGCAGATCTCGGCGCGCTGACGCTCGCCGTCAACGCTGCCGGCATCGCCAACGCCAACCCGGCGGAAGAGATGGAGGAAGATCAGTATCAGACGCTGATGGATATCAACCTCAAAGGCATATTCCTGTCCTGCCAGGCCGAGGCCCGCGCCATGTTGAAGAATGGACGCGGCTCCATCGTCAACATCGCTTCCATGTCGGGTGTGATCGTAAACCGGGGGCTGAGCCAGGCGCATTACAACGCCTCCAAGGCGGGCGTCATCCATATGTCGAAGTCTATGGCGATGGAATGGGTCGACCGCGGCATTCGCGTCAACACCATCTCCCCCGGCTATACTGCAACGCCGATGAACACCCGTCCGGAGATGGTCCACCAGACGAAGCTTTTCGAAGAGCAGACGCCGATGCAGCGCATGGCGACGGTCGACGAGATGGTCGGTCCGGCGGTGTTCTTGCTTTCGAATGCAGCAAGTTTCGTCACCGGCGTCGATCTTCTCGTCGACGGCGGCTTCTGCTGCTGGTGATGCGATGAGAAAGCGCGTTGCGGGCAATGGGAATAATGAACGGTCTCGCTTCCTCCCTGGCTGAGATCGAGGCGGTGAAGGGACCAACGGGCGACGGCGTGCAATATCGCCGTCCGCCCGCCCTTCGCGCCGATTGAACGGGTGCTCGCGCCCAGATTTGCTGTTTATGTCAGGATACCGGGAAGGAAAAAGCATGAAACGCTTTGAGCAAAAGACTGTCGTCATCACGGGGGGCAGCCGCGGCATCGGAGCGGCGATCGCCAGGCGCTTTGCGCGCGAAGGCGCCAATCTCGTCGTTTCGGCCAATGAAGACCTCGTCCATAACGTCGCCGAGCAGATCCGAGCCGAAGGCGGCAAGGCGATCTCCTTCATCGGCGACGTCACCGACAAGGCAAGCGTCACCGCCCTATATGATACCGCCGAGCAGGAATTCGGCGCCGTCGACGTCTCGATCCAGAACGCCGGCGTCATCACCATCGCCCGCGTCGAGGACCTGACCGAAAACGAGTGGGACAAGGTCATGGCCGTCAACACCAAGGGCGTCTTCCTCTGCGCCCAGGAGGCCATTGCAAGAATGCGCAAGCACAAGCGCGGCGGCCGCATCATCAACACCGCCTCCGGCCAAGCCCGCGATGGCTTCATCTACACCCCGCATTACGCCGCCTCGAAAATGGGTGTCGTCGGCATCACCCAGAGCCTGGCCAAGGAAGTCGCCACCGAGAAGATCACCGTCAACGCCTTCTGCCCCGGCATCATCGAAACCGACATGTGGGCCTATAACGACCAGGCCTGGGGCAAACTGCTCGGCAACTACGCCCCCGGTGAACTGATGAAGGAATGGGTCGAAGGCATCCCGATGAAACGCGCCGGCTCCGGCGAGGACGTCGCCGGCCTGGTGACTTTCCTCGCCAGCGACGACGCCGCCTACATCACCGGCCAGACGATCAACGTCGATGGCGGGTTGATTATGTCTTAGGCGGGAACTGGGCGGCGGAGCGCAGGCGCTCCACCACCAATCCTACGTCCGACTGATCGAAACCCCACCATCCGCCAGCATCGCCGTGCCGGTCACGAAGCTCGCCATGTCCGACGCCAGAAACAACGCCGCATTGGCGATCTCTTCCGGCTGGGCCATGCGCTTCAGCGCATGCAGTCCCTCGACGAAGGCGAGCAGATCCGGCGTCGCACCAGGCGCGTTGGTGATGCTGGCCGGCGTATCGGTGCCGCCGGGAAGCAAGGCGTTGACGCGGATGTTCTGCCGCCCGAGTTCGGCGGCGAGCACCTGCACGAAGCCGATCAGCCCCGCTTTGCTCGCGGCATAGGCGGCCATGCCGGGCATGCCGGCGGTGTGGCCGACGAAGGTGGAGGTGAAAATCAGCGAACCGCCGCCCTCTCCCATCGCCGCCGACTGATGTTTGGCGCCGAGGAAGGCGGCGGTGAGATTGGTCTCGATCGTCTCACGCCAGCCTTCCACCGAGAGGCCGGCAACCGGTCCCATTTCGCCGACGCTGCCGGCATTGTTGAAGGCGATGTCGAGCCTGCCGAAGCGCGAAACCGCCGTGTCGGTGAGCCTTGCCTGCAGCGCCTCGTCCCTGACATCGCCCGATATGGCGACAGTCTGCCCGCCCTCCGCCTCGATTTCGGCGACGACGGCGTCGAGCGCCTCTTGTCGCCTTGCGGTGACCACGAGCTTCGCGCCTTGCCGCGCAAAGAGCTTCGCCGCCGCCCGGCCGATGCCGGAGCTTGCGCCGGTGATGATCGCGACCTTGTCGTTCAGAAGTGTCATGTCCGTTTCTCCTCAGTTGTCGAGGCAACTGAGATCTCAAACATCAGCCGATGCAGCCACCCGTTTCCCGTGCGGACGAAAGAAAAACCACGGATGCCCATGCGATCAGGTCGGCGCCGAACAAGGGCAGAAGCCTCGATCGACATATCGAAATATCGGAATTCGCATTGCAAAACGCTGCTTTGCTGTGGTTTTCAAAACGCGCCTGCCGCTGCGTCAACACCATTGTGCGCCGCATCATCGATTTATCCCGGGTGTGACATTCATCCGATTCCCTTCATGTATCTTCCCGACTAAGAAGGGGCGCACAGGTAAAGGGAATCTCTTCATGCCGCGGTCACGCAATACTGAGGGCGCCATCTATATGAGCATGGCGATGGCCGGCTTTTCCGCAAGCGATGCCCTCTCCAAGTCGGTGGTCGCCTATATGAACGCCGGCGAGATCATGTTCCTGCGCGGCCTTTTCACCAGCCTGCTCGTCTATCTGATCGCCAAGAAAATGGGCGCGTTGCGCTCCTGGCGCATCGTGCTGAAGCCGATCATCATCCTGCGCATCGTCTGCGAGATGTTCTCCGCTGTCACCTATATCACTGCGCTCGGCATGATGCCGATCGCCAATGCCTCGGCGATCCTGCAATCGCTGCCGCTGGTCGTCACCTTCGGTGCGGCGCTGTTCTTCCGCGAGCCCGTCGGCTGGCGGCGCTGGTCGGCGATAACAGTCGGCCTCGTCGGCGTCATGATCATCATCCGCCCCGGACCGGAAGGATTCACCGCCGCCGCCCTGCTCTGCGTCGGCGCCGTGCTGACGACCGCCGGCCGCGATCTCGCCACCCGCTCGATCGACCCGGAGATTCCCTCGCTGATGATCACCGTCATCACCGCCATCTCAATCTCCGTCTTCGGCGCCTTGCTCATCCCCGTGCTCGGCGGCTGGCAGCCGGTCAGCGCGACTTCGCTCGGGCATTTGCTGCTCGCCTCGGTGCTGGTGCTCGTCGGCTACCAGTCGGTCATCCTCGCCATGCGCACCGGCGAAATCTCCTTCGTCGCGCCGTTCCGCTATACCAGCCTGATCTTCTCCTCGCTGCTCGGCTTTTTCTTCTTCGCTGAAGTGCCTGACAGCTGGACGCTCATCGGCGCCGCAATCGTCATCGCTTCCGGCCTCTATACGTTCTATCGTGAAGCCAAGCGCCGCGTACCCCCGATCGCGCAGGAATCCGCGCCGCGCTCGCCGGTTTGAGGCAGGGATGATGACTGAATTCTCGTTGGACAGATCCAATATATCAGGCGTCGTGCTGGCCGGCGGTCGCTCACAGCGCATGGGCCGCGACAAGGCGGGCGTTATGCTCGGGGCCGAAAGCCTGCTCCGCCATGTGCTGACCCGCCTTTCGCAGCAGGTCGCCCACGTTGCCATCAATGCCGATGCCGCCGCCGAGAATGTACCCGTTGTTCCCGACCATTTACCCGGCAAGGCCGGGCCGCTCGCCGGCATTCATGCTGCGATGGTCTATGCCGCCGGTCTTCCCGCGATCACCCATGTCGTCACCGTCTCGATCGACTGCCCGTTCTTCCCCGCTGATCTGGTCGCCCGGCTGGCCGCAGCGCTCGAACATCCGTTGCAGATTGCCATCGCCGCCTCCGAAGGCCGCAGCCATCCCGTCTTCGGTCTCTGGCCTGTGACGCTCGCCGCCGACCTCGAAGCCTGGATCGCCACCGACGAAAAGCGCCGGGTGCGCGACTTCCTGTTACGGCATGACGTTACGGAAGTAAGCTTTCCCTTGCATCCGACCCGCGCCAGCCTGCTCGATCCCTTCTTCAACATCAACACGCCTGACGATCTTATCGAGGCGGAACGCTGGCTGGAGGCCCTTCGCGCATGACCGCACCCAAAGTCTTCGGTATCGCCGGCTGGAAGAACTCGGGCAAGACGGGGCTCGCCGTCCGCCTGGTGACTGAGTTCACCCGCCGCGGCTACAGCATCTCGACGATCAAGCACGCCCATCATGATTTCGACATCGACAAGGTGGGCGCCGACAGCTACCGCCACCGCCAGGCCGGCGCCCATGAGGTCACCATCGTCTCCGGCACCCGCTACGCCATCATGCACGAGCTGCGGGGCGCGCCTGAACCGGAGTTCGAGGAGATTCTTGCTCGTCTCGCCCCCTGCGATCTCGTCCTGATCGAAGGCTACAAGCGCGAACCGATCCCGAAGATCGAGGCTCGCCGCGTCGAAGCGGCCAATCGCCAACCGCTGGCGCCGAGCGATCCCCACATTCGCGCCATTGCCGCCGATCATGCCGTCGCTGATACGGCCCTGCCTGTCTTCGATCTAGACGACACAGGCGCCATCGCCGATTTCATCGCAGCGATCGTCGGCCTTGGCCAGGCGAGATCCTGAAGCGCCGGCGCCGCTGCCGGATCTGGGAACCGGGGCCGCTTCGGCTGCCACTGCCTTGCTGATTTCCTTGGCAAGCTGCGCCTGGTTATAAGGTTTCGCCAGCCTCGGAAGATCGATGTCGGTGCCGGCGGGTAGATCGGCATAACCCGTGGCCAGCACGATCGGAAGCGCTGGCAGAATGTCCCGCGCCGCCTCAGCGAGCTGTGCGCCGGTCATACCGGGCATCGAATAATCGGTGATGACAAGATCGAAAGGCTGGCCGTTCCTGATCAGCTCAAGCGCCTCCAAGCCGGAATTTGCCTCGACGACCTCGTGGCCGAGATCTTCGAGCATGTCGACCGAGCTCATGGCGATCAAGGCATCGTCGTCGACCAGAAGGATCTTCAGCCTGGGTGCTGTATCTGAATCAGGCAGCGCTGCTTCGTTCGCTTGCTCGGGGCGCTGTTCGGTCGCCGGCAGCCACAATTCGGCGGTTGTTCCCACCCCAAGTTCGCTTGTCAGAAGAAGTGCGCCATTGAGCTGAACGGCGAGGCCGTGGATCATCGACAGGCCGAGGCCCGTGCCCTTTCCCAGTTCCTTGGTCGAGAAAAACGGATCGACGGCCTTCTTCAGCGTCTCCGCGTCCATGCCGGTGCCGCAGTCGGCCACCGCCAAGACGAGATAGTTTCCCTCGTTGAGATCGCCGCCTTTGCCGGCAACCCTTTCCTGGCGCAAAGATATGCGCAGCGTCCCGCCCGCCGGCATCGCATCGCGAGCATTGACAGCAAGGTTGAGCAGCGCCAGCTCGAGCTGGTTCGCATCGACAAGCGCCGGCGGCAGCGTCGCCGGCAGGATGGTCTCGATGCTGACCGAGGATCCGACCGAACGCCGCAGCAGGTCGTTCATGCCGGTCACCAGATCGCCAAGATCGACAGGCTTGACCTGCAGATCCTGCTGTCTGGCAAAAGCCAGCAGCCGCTGCGTCAGCGCCGCCCCGCGCCGCGCACCCTGAACGGCCCCGTCGACCAGGCGCGTCGCCTTGGCGTCGCCGGCGACATACTTGCCGAGCAGTTCCAGATTTCCGAGAACCACCATCAGCAGATTGTTGAAATCATGCGCGACGCCGCCGGTGAGCTGGCCGATCGCTTCCATTTTCTGGGATTGGCGAAGCTGCTCCTCGGCTCTTTCGCGCTGGGCGACTTCTTCGAGCAAGGTCTGGTGAGCGGCATTGACCTCCCTTGTCCGTTCCCTGACCCGTTCTTCGAGGTTCTCATTGAGCCGCCTCAGATTTTCCTCGATGGTCTTGCGGGCGGTGGTATCGGAGCAGACGCCGACGAGCTTCCTTGCGGAACCATATCTATCAGCGTAAAGCTGTGCGTGGACTTCGGTCCAATGCAGCGATCCGTCCGGCCAGATCGTCCTGTGCTCGAGCGAATAGTCGCGTCCGGTGTCGATCGTCTGACGCAGGCGTTCCAGCACAAAGTCCCGGTCGTCGGGATGGATGCTCGCGATCAGATCGTCACGCGTGACATCATCATCCGGTCCTCGGCCGAAGACCGCCTTGCAGGTCGCTGAGGCGGTCAAGGCCATCGAGGACAATTCAAGCTCCCACGCCCCGAGACGACCGGCGGCCAGTGCCGTCTGCAACCGCCGCTCTCCCTCGCTGAGCGCCTCAAGCCGGGTTCGCGCCTCATATTGGCGCAGACGTCCCTTCAGTGCGGTCCGCGCAATGCTGACGAAGGACGTGGCATGGAACGGCCTTTCGAGGAAGGTCACATTGCCGAGAACCTCGGAAAGCCTGGCGGCGGCGGGGTTTTGTTCCGGTCCTCCACCGCGTTGGGTAAGGACGATGAACGGTAGGTCGGACCAGCTTGGCTGGGCGGCAACCCAGGCGGCCACCGGCGTCAGGTCGCTGCCGCGGACTGCCTCCTCCGTCAGGACCCCAACCGCAACGTCGTCATCGAGCGATGATGCGAAGAGATTCAAATCCGCAACTGCGATCGATGATAATCCGGCCTCATCGGTCAACGATGCTGCAACCTGGGCGTCGCGTCCGGCCGGTGCATAGATCAGGGCCTTCGGATTGCGGGAATTAGGAATCGGCGCCGTCCTCGCTGTCGGTTGGCAAAAGTGCGGCGGACGTCGCGACGAATTCTGGGACGCCGCGAAGCACTCCCTGAAAACCGACAACGGGTTCTCCGATCGTCAGGCCGTCGGCATCGATCCGATACTCCCGGATGGTGTCCTCGTGGTGGCCGGTTCTCTTCTTGATCACGGAGACAGCCCGCCGCACACGTCCTACCGCCTCGAAATAACGCAGCAGGATGACGGTGTCGGCAAGATAGGTCACGTCGACGGGGGCCTTCATGTCGTCGACCAGTCCGTGCTGGGCGACCGTGAGGAAGGTGTTCGCGCCTTGCCTGTTCAGATATTGCAGCAGCTCGTGCATATGCAATATCAGCGAGTTCTCATCCGGCATGGCAGCCTGGTAACCGTTGATGCTGTCGATGATGACCGTCTTTGCTCCCGACCTGTCGACACAAGCACACACGCGATGAGCAAATTCGCCGGGTGACAGCTCCGCGGCATCGAGCTGCTCGATATGCAACAGACCTTCATCCCTCAAGGCCTCGAGGTCCATGCCGAGCGGTTTCAGCCGCGTAAACAGCAAGCCAAGCTCCTCGTCGAAAACGAAGGCAGCTGCCTTTTCGCCACGCGCGATGGCCGCCATCAGGAATTGAAACGAGAAAGTGCTCTTGCCGGTACCGGCGGGACCGAGGATGAGCGTACTGGACCCTCGCTCGAGCCCGCCGCCCAGCAGCAGGTCCAGCCCGGGAATATTGCTGGGAAGCTGATCTCGAACATAACTCGTCCTGTGTTCGGCGGCGACGAGACGCGGAAACACGACGACACCACCGGTCTGAATGGTGAAATCATGATAGCCGCCGCGGAAAGCCTGGCCGCGATATTTGGTAACTCTCAAGCGTCGCCGTTCCGCGCCGTAAGTCGGCGCCAGCTCGTCGAGATGGATGACCCCGTGCACAACGCTATGCACCGTTTTGTCGAGCGTGTCGGAGGTCAGATCGTCGAGGAGAAGGACGGTCGCTCCTTGTCGGGCAAAATAATGTTTGAGCGCCAGGATCTGCCGGCGGTAACGCAACGAGCTTTGCGCGAGCAGCCTGATCTCGGACAGGCTGTCGAGAACCACCCGCTTCGGCTTGATCCGCTCGAAAGTCGCGAAGATTTCCCTTGTCGTCTCTCCGAGTTCGAGGTCTGACGAATAAAGCAGGCTCTGTTGCTGGTCGGCGTCGAGCAGGCTTTCCGGCGGCACCACCTCGAAGACTTCGATGTTGTCGTCGAGGACCATCCCGTGCGACGCGGCGCCGGCCCGAAGTTCGTCATCGGTTTCGGACAGCGTGATGTAAAGCCCGCGCTCGCCGAGCCGTGCGCCCTCGATCAGGAATTGCAGCGCAATCGTTGTCTTGCCCGCTCCTGGATTTCCCTCCAGGAGGAACACGTGCCCGGGCGAGAGCCCCCCTGCCAGAATTGTATCCAGGCCGGACACGCCGGTCCGGGCTTTCGTGGCAGGTGCCGCAGTATTCATTCATTGTTTCCTTCAGTTTCAAGTGTGAATTAGTGGGGAGTGATCGAATGTCAAATCACCGGCACAGCAAGTTTTCGCTCCCGGCAACGCGCATGTCGGAGTATTGAAACAAATGCTGGGGTAATACTCGCTCGCCGGCGGAACCTGAATCCGCCCTCTATCCTCGATAGCGAAGCGCGTCGACGACGAGAGCGAAAGCCGCCGAAGCGTGCCGGCGGCTCGGATAATACAGATGGTAGCCGGGAAACGGCGGACACCAATCCTCCAGCACCCGCACCAGCCGCCCATCGGCAAGATGCGTCTGCACGGCATCTTCAGGCAGATATGCCAGCCCCACTCCGGCGAGCGCGGCATTCTGCCTCAGCGCGATATTGTTGAAGGTCACCTGTCCCTCGACGCGAACCTATCAACTCGTGCCCGTCCCGCTCGAATTCCCATGCATAGACGCTGCCATAGGTCGGCAGGCGCAGGTTGATACAGTTGTGCTCGGTAAGATCCTGCGGCGTCTGCGGTTTCGGGCGTCCTTCGAAATAGGCGGGTGCACCAACCACAGCCATGCGCATGTCGGGACCGATGCGCACCGCAATCATGTCCTTCGCCACCTGCTCCCCCAGCCGCACGCCCGCATCGTAGCGCTCTGCGACGATGTCGGTCAGTCCGTAATCGACGATGATCTCGACCTGGATATCGGGATAATCCGGCAGGAGCTTTTCCAAGGCAGGCCAGAGGATCGCATCTGCCGCATGTTCGCCGGCATTGATGCGGATAGTGCCGGCCGGCTTTTCCCGAAACGCGCTCAAGGCGGCAAGCTCGGTCTCGATCTCGTCGAGCCGCGGACCGATGGTGAGAAGCAGGCGTTGACCGGCCTCCGTCGGCGAGACGCTGCGCGTCGTGCGTGTCAGCAATCTGAGCCCAAGCCGCTCCTCGAGCCCCCGGATAGTATGGCTGAGCGCCGATTGCGACACACCGAGCCGCCCCGCCGCCTTGGTAAAGCTTTGAGCGCGCGCAACGGCAAGGAAGGCGATCAGGTCATTGATGGCAGGACGCGGCATTCATGAAACCTTCTCATAGGTCCTTGCCACGATTACCATCTAATCCCCACCAAAGGCACGCGCTAAATAACCTGTCATCGATGGACGAAGACATCCGCCGTGAGCGGACCAACCGTTCCCCACCATCCGACACAAGGAAGGACGATCATGGAAATCAAACGAAACGGCTCGCAGCCCTCGGCGAAGGGACCGGCCGACTGGTTCACCGGTACGGTGCGCATCGATCCTCTCTTTCAGGTGACCGATCCGGCCCGCGCGGCCGGCGCCAGCGTCACTTTCGAGCCCGGCGCCCGGACCGCCTGGCATACCCATCCGCTCGGCCAGACGCTGATCGTCACGTCGGGCTGCGGCCGCGTGCAGCGCGAAGGTAGGCCCGTCGAGGAAATCCGCGCCGGCGACGTCGTCTGGTTCTCCCCCGGTGAACGCCATTGGCACGGCGCATCGCCGACGACGGCAATGACCCATATCGCCATCCAGGAACAGCTCGACGGCAAGCTCGTCGACTGGATGGAGCATGTCACCGATAGTGAATATCAAGCCTAGAGAGGAAACGGCGATGCAGACGCGTGAACTCGGAAAGAGTGGTCTCCAGGTCTCAGCCATCGGTCTCGGCTGCATGGGGGTGAGTTATGGTTATGGCCCGGCGACAGATATTCAGGAAGCGGTCGCGCTGATCCGGCAGGCGTTCGAACGCGGCGTGACCTTCTTCGATACGGCCGAGGCTTATGGACCCTATAGAAACGAAGAGCTTTTGGGAGAGGCTCTTGCTCCCTTCCGCAGCGAGGTGGTGATCGCCACCAAATTCGGCTTCAACTTCGATGCCAATGGCGGTCAGAGCGGCATGAACAGCCGGCCGGAACAGATCCGCGCGGTTGCCGATCAGGCGCTGAAGCGCTTGAAGACCGACGTCATCGATCTGTTCTACCAGCATCGCGTCGATCCGGATGTTCCGATCGAAGAGGTCGCAGGCACGGTCAAGGCGCTGATCTCAGAAGGCAAGGTGAGACATTTCGGCCTCTCGGAAGCGAGCGTCCGGACGATCCGCCGCGCCCATGCCGTCCAGCCGGTGACGGCGCTGCAGAGCGAATATTCCTTATGGTGGCGCGAGCCCGAGCAGGACATTCTGCCGACGCTCGAAGAGCTCGGCATCGGCTTCGTGCCGTTCAGCCCGCTCGGTAAGGGCTTTCTCACCGGTGCGATCAGCGAGACAACGACTTTCGACAGCAAGGATTTCCGCAACATCGTGCCGCGCTTTTCGAAAGAGGCGCGCAAGGCCAACCAGGCGCTCGTCGATCTCCTCGCCGTCATCGCCGCAGACAAGAAGGCCACCTCAGCGCAGGTGGCGCTCGCATGGCTGCTGGCGCAGAAACCTTGGATCGTACCGATCCCCGGCACCACCAAGCTGCATCGCCTCGAGGAGAATATCCGCGCCGCCGAGGTCGAACTGACGGCCGAGGATCTCCACAAGATCGAAAACGCGCTCGCCACCATCAAGGTGGAGGGCGATCGTTATCCCGCGCATTTGCAAGCAAGGGTTAATCGCTGAAAAGCGGAAGTGGGCGCTACCGTTTTCGCCATGCTCGGGCTTGTGCCCCAAGCATCTGCAGCCGGCTACGTCGCAGGCTTTGGTCGCAGACGGGGTCGTACAGCAGATGATCTGTCGGCAAGTCATTGGTCGGTCGTATCTTCCCGAACCTGGAGAATGCGGTCGATAAGACCCCATTCCACGGCCTCTTCCGCCGTCATGAAACGGTCGCGGTCCATCGCCTGCTCGAATTCTTCGTAGGTGCGCCCGCAATGTTCGGCGTAGAGCCGCGTCATGCGATGCTTTGTCCGTCTCATTTCTTCGGCATGGATGAACATGTCCGATGCCTGACCCTGGAAACCGCCCAATGGCTGGTGAATATGAATGCTGGAATTGGGAAGCGCTGTCCGCTCCCCTGGCTGGCCTGACATCAACAGGAACGAACCCATCGAACGGGCAGTCCCCATGCATAGCGTATGCACCGGCGCACGGATGTAGCGCATGGTATCGTACATCGCGAGACCGCTGGTCACGACGCCGCCTGGCGAATTGATGTAAAGATGGATCGGCCTCTTGGGATTTTCGGCTTCAAGAAACAGCAATTGCGCGCAGACGAGCGCCGAGACGGTGTCGTTTACCTCCCCATTGAGGAAGATGATCCTCTCTCGGAGCAGACGGGAGTAGATATCGAATGATCGCTCCCCTCGATTGGATTGTTCGACGACCATAGGGACGAGTTGCATCGCTTCGCGCATTGGCGAACTCCAATATCCGGAAATTGATAGGAAAGGCCTGCCGCCTCAGGCGGCGAGCATCAGGGTCTGGCTGTTGCTGTTGGCGACCGTCTTCGCAAGCCGCTCCAAGGTCGCGCCCGCCAGCTCGTGGATGATCCGCAGGCTGGTTCCGCCCGATCTATTCGGGGCAATCGTGAAGGTGACAAAGCTTTCGAGGAATGGCGGGGTGTCGTCGCGCAATCTGTAGCGGACTTCCTTGCCCGGCGTCTCGGAAACGGATTGCGGATCGGCAAGCGCTTCTTTCGGCAGCCACCTCTCCCGAAATTCGGCAATGCTGATCGCGCGCCAGACTTTTTCCGGCGCCGCGTCCAGCTCGTATTGCTGTTCGAATCCGGTTTTCTGCACCTTGGCCTTCATGTCGCTCATTGATCCATATCCTTCAGCAAGAGCTTGAGAGCGTCGATACGGGTGGGCCAATAGGCACGATATTTAGCCAGCCATTGGACGATGAGGGCGAGCCCGTCCGGATCGACTTCGTAATTCACGAAACGCCCCTCCCGCTGTTCGCGCACCAGTCTTGCCTTCCGCAACACGGCGAGGTGTTGGGACATCGCCGGTTGGCTGATATCCATTCCCTGCCGAAGCGCACTGGCATTCATGCTGCCGTTCGCCAACCTCTCGAAAATCGTGCGGCGGGTTGGATCGGCCAAAGCTCGGAAAATATCATGTTCCATCACAACATCACATAAGCACGCACTTATGTGATTTGCAAGCCCGCTTCAGGCTTTTTGTCAATTAGCAGGCATCACCGCCTCGGCGCCGGCGCATTCTCCTGGAAAGCCGGTATCGCCTCGAGCCTGCCGACAATCTCCGCGATATCAGGCCACTGGGCGAGATCGAAGCCCATGCGCCGGGCGCTGATTGCCTGCGGGAAGAGGAAGATATCGGCAATGCCAGGCCGGTCCCCGACGGCGAAGGCGCCTTGCCGGCGGCCGGCGATCATCGTCTCCACGGCGGCCATCCCCTCGCCGACCCAATGGCGGCTCCAGGCGGTTATGGCATCGGTATCGGCCTGGAACGCGGCGCGCAGATGCAGGCCGATCCGCGGCGGTAAGAGCGCATGGATCTCGGCTGCGATCGCCAGCGCGATCGACCGCGCCAGCGCCCTACCCTCCGCCGTGTCGGGCAGCAGCGGCGGCTCAGGTTTGATCTCATCGAGATATTCGACGATTGCCAGCGACTGGGTGATGAGGACGCCGTCATCCGTCAGCAAGGCCGGCACCAGCCCCTGCGGATTGACGCTTCGGTATCCCGCCTGCCGGCTCTCTGCCTCTTCACCGAGAATGGTGACCGGCAGCGCCTCGGCCGTCAGCCCCTTCAGGGCGAGCGCGATCCGGACTCTCGACGTCGCTGAGGAAATTTCGTTCTGGTAGAGCTTCACTGTCTTTCTCCCTGTTGGCCTGAAGAGGAAACCGCAGATGCCGCCGTCACGAGGCCGGCAAGCGGCGAAGGCTCCCGCGAGCTTACGTCGTAGATGCAGGGCGCGGCGAAGACCGTCGCTCCCAAAATGCAGATGATCATCAATCGCATCAAATCCTCCGTTGACGAGGCCCGGTCGGCCTCGTCTTGCTGGCTTTCGGATCCGGTAGCATGCTCTCGCCGCCAATGGCCACGAGGGCAATCCCATCGGTCAGGCAACAGTCAATTCAACATGGATATTGCCGCGCGTGGCCTTCGAATAGGGGCAGGTCCGGTGTGCTTCATCCACCAGTGCCTTTGCCACATCCGCTTCGATATCAGGCAGGCTGACCTTGAGGCGGGCCTGCAGGAAATAGTCGCCGTCAGTCGTTCCGAGATCGACTTCGGCATTCACCGCGGTCTCGGCCGGAAGCCTGACCTTCAGCTTGCCAGCGGCAATCCCGATTGCGCCGAGAAAACAGGCAGACCAGCCGGCAGCGAAAAGCTGTTCGGGATTGGTGCCGGGCCGCGCGCTGCCGGGAGGCGAAAGCTTGATATCCAGCTCTCCGTCGTCACTCTGCGAAGCGCCGTCGCGCCCGCCGGTCGTGCGTGTCTTGCCCGTATAGAGAACCTTGTCGATCATGGTCATGGAACACTCCTTGTGTTGCGTCGATAAAGGCGAGTCTGTCGCCTCAGGCGACTGCGTTGACGGAGTGTGGTTTGACCGACCGATATATCCGGCATGTTTCTGAAATCGGCCGAAGTGTCACAAAACGTAGCATCCGGTATCCCGAACGTTTTCCCATACAAAACCGCCGGAAAAATTCCGACGATCCCATCATCACCGAAGGGTGACTTCTGCGGCCAGCCCGCCGCCGGCGCGGTTGTAGAGCCGGAGCGTTCCGCCGATCTTGGCGGTCAACTGCTGGGCGATCGCAAGACCGAGGCCCGTGCCGCCGGTCTCCCGGTTGCGGGATTGCTCCAGCCGGAAGAACGGCTGCATGGCGGCTTCCAGCATGTCGTCTGGAATTCCGGGCCCGCGGTCCATCACGGTGATGACGACACGATTTTCCGCGTTGTGCTCGACGCTGATTTCGGCGGCCCCGGCAAATTTCAAAGCATTGTCGATGAAATTCGACAGGATGCGGCGAAGCGCATGCGGCTTGGTCAAGGCGGCGCCCTGAACCAGCCCGACGACCGTCACCGCCTTTCCGGTGTCCTGATAGTCGTAGGCTATGCTGTCGATGAACGAGGCGAGATCGATGCGGGCATTGTTCTCGCCGCTGCCATGCGCGCTGCGGGCATAGGCGATGCCGTCCTGGACGAGGCGCTGGATCTCGCCGAGATCGTGCACCAGCTTGTCCCTCTCGGGCGAATCTTCCGCCATGTCGGCGCGCAGCCGCATGCGGGTGATCGGCGTCTGCAGGTCGTGCGAGATCGCCGCCAGGATCTGCACGCGCTCTTCGAGGTAATGGGCGATCCTCTCCCGCATCGCGTTGAAGGCGCGGGCCGCATGCGCGACCTCGCTCGGACCCGCCTCGCTCAAGGCTGCACCATCCTTGTTGGGGTCGAGGGCATCGGCAGCGGCGGCAAGCGCGCCGAGCGGCCGGATCACTTGGCGAACCGCAAACCAGGTGCAGAGGAAGAGCAGCAGCATCTGGATGACGAAGACATAGGGCAGCCATGCGGCGATCGGCATGACGCCTCTCGGCGTGACATCGATCGTCAGCGGGCTTCCGTCGCTCAGCGTCAAATGCGCCTGCAATCGGTTCACCTCACCCGGAATCCGTTCAATACGGATCGGAAAGCGGTGGCCGGCCGCCGCCTCTATCTTTCCTGCGATCTCCCTTGCCTTTCTGGAGCCGTCAGGCACACCGGCCAAGCCAGGTCCGAGTTCGAAGCGGTAGTTGCCGCGGCTCAGCCAATCCAGCAGGTCGCCGCGCTCACTGGACGGCAGCCGGTCGAGAACGGCAATCGACGTTGCGACGTCATTCTCCAGCGTGCCGAGCATCACGGCCTTGGCCGACATAGTGCGCTCCATATAGAGCACGCTGAAGGACAGCCCATAGGCAAAGGCGAGACCGATCAGCAGGATGAGGAAGATCCGCGACCGCAACGTCCTCGGCCACGCCAGGCTCGAAAACAGGGGGATCGTCGCCCTCATGGGCGCAGCTCCGTGATTTCGACCGGAACGGAAAAGACATAGCCTTCGCTGCGCACCGTCTTGATGTAGGTCGGTTCGCGTGCATCGTCTCCCAGTCGCTGGCGCAGGCGGCTGACCAGGAGATCGATCGAACGATCGAACAGATCGGCGTCGCGGCCCTGCGTCAGGCTCAGCAGCTGATCGCGATTGAGCACCCGCTGCGGGTGATCGATGAAGACCCGAAGCAGGCGGTATTCGGCGCCGCTAAGCGCAATCGCGGTCCCCTCCTTGTTGAGAAGATGGCGGGCGACCGTGTCGAGCCGCCAGTCGCCGAAAGTCAGCAGCTGCCCGGCCCCGCTGATCTGCAGGTTGGGCGGCAGCATGCGCGTGCGCCGCAGCACCGCCTTGATCCGGGCGAGCAGCTCGCGCGCGGCAAAGGGCTTGGCGAGATAGTCGTCGGCGCCCATCTCCAATCCGAGTATCCGGTCCATCTCGTCAGTGCGGGCTGTCAGCATCAGGATCGGGATCGCCTTATGCCGGCCGGAGCGCAGCTCGCGGCACAACACCAGCCCGTCGTCGCCGGGCATCATCACGTCGAGCACGATCAGGTCGACGGCATTGGCGTCGAGAAAGCTGCGCATCTGGCGCCCGTCCGCGGCAACGCTGGTCCTCAGGCCATTTTTCTGCAGATAGCCCGACACCAGCTCGCGGATTTCGCGATCGTCATCGACGACCAGGATGTGATCGACATGATCCATATGTCCGTGTTCCTTACCGATAAAAGCGGCCCCGACCTACGCATATTCGGCCGGCCGGAGCAACGAAGCTCTGCGGCCGGCCTCGTCGATCAGAAGCGGTCGACGTCGATGACCGCCTGCGCGAAGGCCTGCGGTGCCTCCTGCGGCAGGTTGTGGCCGATGCCGCCGCCGATCGTGCGATGCTCGTATCTGCCCGAAAACTTTCCGGCATAGGCGGAGGGCTCGGGATGCGGCGCACCGTTTGCATCGCCTTCCATGGTGATCGTGGGCACCGAAATCATCGGCAATGCGGCAAGCGTCGCCTCATAGGCATCGTATTTGGCCTCGCCTTCGACCAGCCCCAGGCGCCAGCGGTAATTGTGAATGACGATTTCGACATGGTCGGGATTGTCGAAGGCGGCGGCCGATCTGTCGAACGTCGCATTGTCGAAATTCCACTTCGGCGACGCCGTCTGCCAGATCAGCTTTGCGAAATCATGAGTGTTGCTCTGATAACCCAGCCGCCCACGCTCGGTTGCAAAATAGAATTGATACCACCAGGCAAGTTCGGCCTTCGGCGGCAGCGGCTTCAGGTTGGCCTCCTGGCTGCCGATCAGGTAGCCGCTCACCGAGACCATCGCCTTGCAGCGCTCCGGCCACAATGCCGCCATAATGTTGGCAGTCCGCCCGCCCCAGTCGTAGCCGGCAACCACCGCCTTCTCGATATCGAGCGCATCGAGCAGCGCGATCATATCGGCAGCGATCGCCGACGGCTGACCATTGCGCGCTGTTGCTTGGTCCAGAAACCGGGTCGTGCCGTAACCGCGCAGATAAGGCACGATCACCCTATAGCCCGCCGAGGCAAGCAGCGGCGCGACGTCGACGAAACTATAGATGTCATAGGGCCAACCATGCAGCAGCAACACCACAGGGCCATCCGCCTTGCCCGCCTCGGCGTAACCGATATCAAGCACCCCGGCATTCACCTGCTTCAGCGCCTCGAACGACGTGTTGGTTCCGGCCCTCACATCAGGCAGCGCCGACTGGGCAGCCGCCGTGCCGGCCACGCCGAATTCGACCGCCGCAAGGGCGATAGCGGTCATGCCGAAGAAACGGCGGCGGTGATGGTTGATTTGCTCTGACATCGGTCTCTCCTATCGAATGAATCACCCGCTCTAAAGACGTTCCGCTTGTATCAGCGATATGTCACGAGCCATCGGTTTTGAATGCGGATGTAGCTTCCGGCCGCCGGGATACAGTCTGATACAATCGCGCCGGCCGCCGCCGTTCTGCCGCAGCCCGTCAGGCCGGCAGTTTGTATCGCTTTGTATCGCCGGCGCCCAGCCGCAATAGTTCGGTACATTTCCCCATAAAACCGGACACATCGGCGATACGTCCGCCCGGCCATATCCCCGCCGTTGCTGGTTCAGGCCCATCGCCGTCCAGAGCCCGATCAATCGGTTTCAAAGGAAACGATGATGACATTGCTGATCATTGCCTATCTCGGAGGCGCGCTGACCATCCTCAGCCCCTGCATCCTCCCCATCCTCCCCTTCGTCTTTGCCCGTGCCGGACAGCCCTTCGTCCGAAGCACGATGCCAATGCTCACCGGCATGGCCGCCACCTTCGCCCTCGTCGCCACCCTTGCGGCGGTCGGCGGCAGCTGGGCGATCCGCGCCAATGAATATGGCCGCCTCGCCGCGATCGTCATGCTCGGTCTTTTTGGCGTCAGCCTGCTTTCGCCGCGTTTTGCCACCACCCTTGCCCGGCCGGTCGTCGAGCTCGGAAACAATCTGCTGAACGCCTCGGGTGGTGGACGCGGCACCGCGACGGTGAAAAGCGGACTTCTTCTCGGCGTCGCCACCGGATTGCTCTGGGCGCCCTGCGCCGGACCGATCCTCGGCCTCGTTCTGACCGGCGCCGCCCTGCAGGGCGCCAACCTGCAGACCACCTTCCTGCTCGCAGCCTATGCCGCCGGCGCCGCCAGCTCGCTTGCCGTCGCCCTGCTTGTCGGCGGCAGGATATTCGCCGCCATGAAGCGTTCCCTCGGCCTTGGCGACCGGATTCGCCAGGTCCTCGGTGCGGCCGTGCTGGCCGGCGTCGCCGTCATCGCGTTCGGTCTCGACACCACCCTGCTGTCCCGGCTTTCCTACGCCAGCACCGCATCGCTGGAACAGGCCGTGCTCGACAGGCTGCATGCAAAGCCGCTGGGCGGCCCGTCCCCCGAAGTGGCGAGCAACGAGGTGATGACCGCTGCTGCCGATGAAAAGCAGCCCTTCCGCAGCGATCTGCCCGTCGAAGGCTACGCACCTCCGCTCGACGGCGCAGTGGAATGGCTGAACTCAAAGCCTCTGACCAGTGAGCAGCTGCGCGGCAAAGTGGTACTGGTCGATTTCTGGACGTACTCCTGCATCAACTGCATTCGCACCATCCCCTATGTCAGAGCCTGGGCGGAAAAATACGCGGATCAGGGCCTTGTGGTAATCGGCGTCCACGCCCCGGAATTCGCCTTCGAGAAAAAAATCGACAACGTCAGGAAGGCGGTCGGTGACTTCCAGATCGGCTATCCCGTCGCGATCGACAATGATTACAAAATCTGGCGCGCCTTCGAAAACAGCTATTGGCCGGCCGCCTATCTGATCGATGCCGAGGGCCAAATCCGCTACCACCATTTCGGCGAAGGCAACTATGGCAGGACCGAGAAGGCCATTCAGGACCTGCTGCGCGAGGCCGGCAGCCAGACGACGGCAAGCGCGCCGGTCGTGCCCGACGCGAAGGGTATTGAAGCAGGTCCCGACCTCTCCAACATCCGCTCCGGCGAGACCTATCTCGGCTACGAACAGGCGGCGAATTTCGCCTCACCCGAAGGACTGCAAGCCGATACGCCGCACACCTATTCGATCACCGAACCGGGCCTCAACGGATGGGGTCTAGTCGGAACCTGGACTGTCGGCAAGGATCAGGCGATGCTCGATCAGGCCGGCGGTAGCATCACCTACCGATTCAGCGCCCGCGACCTACATCTCGTTCTTGGGCCCGGCGCCGACGGCAAATCAATCCGCTTCCAGGTGAAGATCGACGGCAAGGCGCCAGGCCCGGACCACGGCTCCGACATCGATGCCGACGGCAACGGTACCGTGACCGCGACCAGGCTTTACCAGCTCGTGCGCCAGTCCGGCACCGTCACCGCCCGCAACTTCGAAATCCGCTTTTTAGATTCCGGCGTCCAAGCCTACGCCTTCACATTCGGCTGAGCCTGAACCCGGCACTATCCCGATCCTCAACATCGACCCAAAGGAATCACACCTATGAACAGACGTCTTCTTTTCACCGCAGCCCTCGCATTTGCCACCACTACAATCGCGTTTGCAGCCGAGGCTGCCGCGGTCAAGAACATCGTGATCGTCCACGGCGCGCTGGCAGACGGCTCGGGATGGCGCAAGGCGACGGAGATTCTCGAAAAGCGCGGCTTCAACGTCACCATCGTCCAGGAGCCCCTCACCTCGCTCGATGAGGATGTCGCGGCGACGAAGCGGGTTCTCGACCTTCAGGACGGACCGATCCTGCTCGTCGGACACAGCTATGGCGGCATGGTCATCACCGAAGCCGGCAATGATCCGAATGTCGCAGGCCTCGTCTATGTCGCGGCATTTCAGCCCGACAAGGACGAAAGCGTGCTCAGCCTCGCCAGCTCGAAGCCCACCGGCAGCATGGATATCAAGGAAACGAAGGACGGCAAATATCTCTATCTCGATCCGGCCGCCTTCGCCGCGGATTTCGCAGCCGACCTGCCGAAAGCTGAAGCCGATTTCATGGCAAGGTCGCAGGTCTTCGTCTCAAAACAGGCCTTCGCAGCCAAGATCAATCAACCGGCCTGGCGCACCAAGCGCAGCTGGTCGATCGTCGCCACTGACGACCGCTCCATCAACCCCGAACTCGAGCGCGACATGGCAAAACGAGCCGGCAGCGAAGTAACCGAGATCAAGGCCAGCCACGCCGTCTTCGTGTCCCAGCCGGAGAAGGTCGCCGACGCCATCGAAAAGGCAGCCAAACAAGCCGGCAAATAGCGGCAGCCGGATGGCGAAGCGAATTGCCCCTCTCCACAGATGGAGAGGGGCAAAACGTCTTTACTGGTTGGCCGCGACCGGGCGGACCAGCGCGGTGACGCGGCGGATTGTGACGCGGCGATTTTCCTGTTCGGGGCCTACCGTATTGACCTTCAGGTAGCGCTCGCCATAGCCCTGCGTCGCCAGGTTTTCCGGCGGGATGCCGTAGACGTCGGAGAGCACGTTGGCGACCGATTCGGCCCGCTGGTCCGAGAGGACCAGGTTGCTCTGATCGGAGCCGACGGCATCCGTATGGCCCTCAATCAGGAAGGTCTCGCTCGGATCCTTCTTCAGCACCTGGCTGATCGCGTCGGCGACCTTGCGCAGGGTGCGTGCCTGGGTCATTGGGATATCGGCGCTGCCCGTCGCGAAGGTCACCGTGTCGAGATCGATGCGGCGCACCTTGTCGCGGATACGAGCGGAATACTTCACCTCATCCAGCGAATAGACGCGCTCGACCGGCTCGACGGGCGGCTCGCTCAGGAACTCGTAATAGTCCCGGTCCGGGTCACTGCGAGTGTCGATGATGTAATCGCTGAGCGGCACGCGCAGCCGCATCGGCGGCAGGTCGGCGCCCGGATCCTCGAAATAGTCGCGGTCCGGATCCTCATACAGGTCCTGCGAGTAATAAAGCACATGCTCGCGCCCGCGGGCATCGACGCGCGACCGCTGGATGATATCACCATAGCGATTGCGGATGGTGACGATGCGGTAGCCTTCAGGTCGCGTGATCGTCTCGCGGTAGCGATCGCCTGACAGCTCTTCGTAGCTCGGCCGCTCGCCGTCGCGCAGGAAGCGCCTATCGTCGTCGCCGCGCACGATCACCTGATTGTTGTACTGGATGATCACGCGGCCGTCGTCTTGGCTGTCGCTGTACCGAGCGCCGTCAGGGCGGGCAAATCGCGGCCGCTCGTCGAGCTTGGTGCCCTTCTCGCTGGTCACCGCTTCGAGCTTGACAGGCGCAGGCGCCTTGGTACCGGTAGCGGCCTGCGCTTCGGCATCCGAGGTCGGCACCTTGAAGTCCTGGCTGTCGGCGCGCTGCTTGTCGCGGTCGCGACGGCCTTCCCGGCCTTTGCTGCGGTCGGCATCCTTGTCGCTGTCGAGCACGGCCGCACCGTTCTCGACCGGCAGCACGACGGTCTCATTGCTCTTGGCTGGATCTGCGGCGATCTTCTTGCGGCGCTCCAGCTCCTCGGGTGATACTTTCTCAGGCGCCGGAATGGCCTGCTCCGCCTGTTGGCCGCCGCTGGCATCGGGCAGCGGCTGGGCGGTGTCAGTCGCGGGTGCTGCCGGCTGTTCACCGGCAGGCTTTGCCGCGGTACCGTCCTTCGGCTTTTCGGCGGGTGCGACAGCAGGCGCCGCCGCCTTGCCTTCAGTCGCCTTATCTTCAGTCGCCTTGCCTTCGGTCACTTTGCCTTCGGTCGGCTTATCTGCGGGCGCTGCGGCCTCACCCTTTACCGGCTTCTTCTCTGCCGGCGCCTCGGCGGCGGGTTTTGCCTCCGGTTTGACTTCGGGTTTGGCTTGTTCCTCGGCAGGCGTCACGGCCTCGGGCGCAGCGGTCTCGGCCTTGCCCTTGCCTTTATCCTTGCCCTGGGCCTTGTCCTGCCCTTTGGCCCGCTTGCCGCCTTCCGGCTTGGCTTCCGGCTGCGCCTGGTCCGTCTCCGGCTGCGCTTCCTTTGCTGCGGGCTGCTGTTCAGGTTGCGGCTGCGCCTCCGGCTCGGCCTGCTTCTTCGGCTTCCTCGGCTTCTCCTGCGTTACAGGCTGCTCCTGCTGCGGCGCGGCCTCCGGCATTGCCTCGGGCTGGGCTTCCTGCTTGGCCTTGCGCTCCGGCTTGCTTTCGGCCTTCGGCGCGGGCTCTTCCTTCGGCGCTTCAGCCTTTGGCGGTTCTGGCTCTGCCTTGGGTTCAGGCGCCGGTGCCTCCTTGCGCTCGGCCTTCGGCTTTTCGGCGGGCGCCTCCTTCGGCTGCTCGGCAGCGGGCGCCTGTTCGGCCGGAGCGTCTTCCTTCTGCTTCTTCTTTTTCTTCAGCAGCTCCTCCTCGGAAGGCGCATCCTGAGGCGCGTCCTGCGCCACCTCGAAGCTGCCCTGTTCAACCTGACGAACGGCTGCGGCCTCTGTCGCCACCCCGCGCGCGCTCGCCATCGCCGATGCCGGCTGCAGAGCCAGCGAAAGGGAAAGCAGCGGAAAAGCCGCACTCGCGAACAATCTTGATTTCATGCCCATCGGGTATCCTCGATCCTGTTTGAGCTTCCTGAAGGCCGACAGGCCCTGCTTCCGCCCCTAGCGTCGCATTGAGGCGAAACGGCGAAATGGCAATCGCCGAGCCGCCGATTTGTTCCGGTTCTAGGAAGCCGCGGATTAACCTCGCGTGAATGTTGCAGTCTGCCGGCGTTCATCTCGCCTGCTATTTGCACCGCCCAATTGCGATGGGATTTGTGTTGCAATTCCATGAAAAAAAGTCTGATTATCGCCGCAAGGCGGTCTTGGACCGTTGAACTGCGGCCGTCAGCCCACGAGAAAAAGAGCGACGGCTACCAACAGAGAGGATCCTCATGCATATCTCCACCCGTATTTTCGCGGCAGCCTCGATCGCGGCGATGTCCCTTTTCGCCGGTTCGGCCATGGCCGATGGCGAAAAGTATGTGATCGGCACCGATTCGACCTATCCGCCCTTCGAGTTCGTCGATGCCAGCGGCACGATCCAGGGCTTCGACATCGACATCACCAAGGCGCTCTGTGCCGAGATGAAGGCCGAATGCTCCTTCGTCAGCACCGACTGGGACGGCATCATTCCGGCGCTCAACGCCAAGAAGTTCGACATGATCGTTTCCTCCATGTCGATCACGCCGGAGCGCCTCAAGCTCGTCGACTTCTCCAACAAGTACTACAACACCCCTCCGGCCATCGCCGTGCCGAAGGATTCCAAAATCACCGACGTCGCCGGCCTCAAGGGCAAGGTGATCGGCGCACAGACCTCGACGACCCATGCCAACTACGCCGAGAAGCACCTCGCCGACACCGAGTTGAAGCTTTACCCGACGGCTGACGAATACAAGCTCGACGTTTCCAGCGGCCGTGTCGATGCCGTCATCGACGACGTCGTCGTGCTTTCCGAGTGGGTCAAGTCCGACGCCGGCGCCTGCTGCAAGATCCTGACGACCCTGCCGGTCGACAAGGAAATCAACGGTAACGGCGCCGGTATCGCCATCCGTAAAGGCGATCCGCTGAAGGAAAAGCTGAACACCGCCATCGCTGCGATCCGCGCCAGCGGTGAGTACAAGAAGATCCAGGACAAGTACTTCGATTTCGACGTTTACGGCGAATAAGAAAATCGGTATCTGCCGATGAAAGCGAATGGCGGAAGGCTTGCTCTTCCGCCATTTTTGTTTGACAAAGGTGGCAAGATTAAAACGGCAAAAGCCGTGAGGGGAATTCACGCATGGGCGGATTATTTTCCGCGCTCGGCTCCTTCTGGAGCTCACTTGTGCACATTTTCGATCCGCTATGCGGACCCGTCGGTATCTTCACCTGGTTTGGTCAGTCGACGCTTCTTGCGTGTGGCGATACCGGCTGGGGTGACGAGATCGCGCTCGGCCTGCAGATTACCGTTTCGGTGGCGATCGTCACCTTGCCGATCGGCCTCATCATCGGTTTTCTCGTGGCGCTCGGCCAGCAGTCGGAGGAAAAGCCGCTGCGGCTGGCGGCGGGCATATACACCACGATCTTCCGCGGCCTGCCGGAGCTGCTGACGCTCTTCATCATCTATTACGGCATGCAGATGCTGATCCAGTCTCTGCTGACCTTCGTCGGCTATGACGGACCGCCGGTCGAGATCAACGCCTTCCTCGCCGGCGTCATCGCACTGTCGGTGGTCTTCTCCGCCTACTGTTCGGAAGTGCTGCTCTCAGCCTTTCGCGCCATTCCCAATGGCCAATATGAGGCGGGATACGCGCTCGGCCTGCACCGCGGCCGGACGCTGCGCTTGATCGTCCTGCCGCAGCTCGTGCGCATCGCATTGCCGGGCCTGACGAACCTCTGGATGGTGCTGCTGAAGGACACCTCCTACGTTTCGATCATCAGCCTTTCCGACATTCTGCGCCAGACGAGCGTCGCTGTGCGCGTGACCAAGGAACCCTTCTTCTTTTATGGCCTGGCCTGTTGCCTCTATCTGGTGCTCGCCGTCCTCTCCTCCTTCCTGCTCGTCTATGTCGACCGCTGGGCAAAGCGTTCGGAGGTCCGGCGATGAGCTACGCTGAAACATTGATCCCGCCCCAGCCAGCCCCCCGTGCACTGGCAAAGCCAATGACGACGGCACGCCTTGCCGGCTACATCTTCGTGGCCATTTGGGCGCTGTTTGCGGCACTGCTGATCTACACCGTCATCAATGGCTGGGATCTGGAGAAGTTCACCCGCTACGGGCCGCGTTACCTGCATGGCCTCGGGGTGACGCTTGGCCTCGTTTCCATCTCGGTCATCTGCGGCGCCGTCCTGTCGCTGCCGCTCGCCATGGCGCGCCTGTCGAACAACAGGGTGCTGAACTGGCTCGCCTATGGCTATATATATTTCTTCCGCGGCACGCCGCTGCTTGCCCAGCTGTTCCTGGTCTATTACGGCCTGGGCGTGTTTCGGCCGCAGCTGGAGGCCGTCGGCATCTGGTGGTTCTTCCGCGACGCCTGGTATTGCGGCATCTTCGCCATGACCATCAATACCGCGGCCTATCAGGCGGAAATCCTGCGCGGCGCGATCGAAAGCGTTCCGCACGGCCAGCGCGAGGCGGCCGCGGCACTCGGCATCCACAAATTCATCGCCTTCCGCAAAATCATCCTGCCGCAGGCTCTCATCGTCGCACTTCGCCCTTATGGCAACGAGATCATCCTTTTGATCAAGGGTTCGGCGGTCGTCGCCATCATCACCGTGCTCGACCTGATGGGCGAAACCCGCTACGCCTTCTCCCGCACCTTCGACTACCAGACCTATCTCTGGGCGGCGATCTTCTACCTCGCCATTGTTGAGGCGTTGCGCCATGTCTGGGCGTGGATCGAGCGCCGCCTGACCCGGCATCTCAAGCGCTGATGCATGACGCCCAAAACTGTGTCGCGGTTTTGGAATAATGAACCAGAAACCGGGGCTGGCAGCACTCTCGGAATCGTGCTGCCAAGCCCTTGATATTAAAAATCAATTGTCCTTTCATGCAGTATCTGTAAAGTTTTCGTTAACCACTCGCATGTTTCCCTATGACGTAGCGCTAATAAGCGCGCGAGTGGGAACGAGAAGAAGCGGAATACGATGCACAAGGACATGGAAAAACAACTGCAGGGCTATGGCCTGACCACCGCCCAGATCCTCTACCACCTGCCGGACCATCCGGCGATCCTGCAAAGCTACGTCTGGCAGGAATATGACCTCGCCCCCGATTTCCCCGAAATGCGCGGCTTCCTGAAATTCTGGGAAGAAAAGCTCGATGGCCCGCTGCATTCGGTGCGCTACATCCACCGCAAGCTGATCTCGGCGACCGAGTGGCGGGCGCTGAAAGGCGAGTTCATCCTGCACTGAGCGGCGCGCGCCACCTCAGACATGCGCCTCGCCTCGACCGAACTCGCCCTCGTCGCGGTCGGGGCGCAGGGCAAAGGCGAGCATGCCGAGATAGAAGGCGAGGACGATAGCAAGGACGAGAAGGCCGGGAATCGGCCCGAGCACGGCATTGTCAATGACATAGGTCCATGATTGCGCCTGCAGCGCCGGCATGCCCTCCGTCTGCAGTTTCGGAGTTGTGATCTTCAGGCACCAGGCCAGCAGCAGGATCAGATACATCCAGCCGTAATTGCGCTTGAGACGGCGGTGCATCGCCTCGTGATAGCTCAGCAGGAAACGCGGCTTGCGCAGGCTGCCCGCGATAACCGTTGCCCATTCGCTGCCGGCATTGGCGTCGGGCGCCATGATCTGGGCGAAATAGCAGCGCTCGACCTGTCGAATGCGGGCGCGGTAGATGTCGAAGAAGCGGTAGCGGCGCGCCTCTATCATCAGAAGCAGCGTCACCAGCATGATCCCGAAAAGCAGCACACCGTGATGCGAGGTCGGAGTCGACAGTGACACCGACAGCAGCGCCGCCACCACGGTGATCGCCCAGTTCGACGTCCGGTCTATCCGGTCGCGCCAGCTCGTCATCCGCCCGAGTTCGCCGCGGTAATAATGGCTGAGCGAGTTGGTGATCTCACCAGGCGTACGCGGCAGCAATGTGCGCCCGGCCTCGCCTTCCCTCGACAACGCCCTGTCTTGCTCCGATTTCATGGCTTTCCTCCGTCGGCTTGTTTTCGGCCATTCTGCGCCGACTGCCACGCCATTGCAAAAGATCGAAAGCGGCCTTAGAGCCATGGCTGAAACAAAGAACGGTGAAGTGCGATGGCAAAGAAGATCGACGAAGAAGCCCTTGGCGAGGCCTATAACCGCGCTCTCGCTCTGGAAAAGGCCGGAGATGTCGACGCGGCCGTGGCAGCCTATGAGGAAGTCCTGGCAATCGACCCCGACGATCACGGCGGTGCGGCCGTGCGCATCGCCGCGATGGGCCGCGGCGAAACCCCGGTCAGGGCGCCCGACGCCTATGTCGAGACCCTGTTCGACCAGCATGCCGAGGTTTTCGAGGACGTGCTCGTCGAGCAGCTCGGCTATCACGTGCCGATGCTGGTGCGCCAGCGCCTGCAGGCGCTGAAGCTCGGGCCGTTCAAGCGGCTGCTCGATCTCGGCTGCGGCACGGGCCTCACCGGCGGCGCGCTGCGCGACCTCTGCGACGATATGACCGGCCTCGACCTTTCGGAAAAGATGGTCGAGATCGCCCATGAAAAGGATCTTTACGAGACGCTCTTCGTCGCCGAGGTCGAGGATTTTCTAGACGACAATGATGAGGAAGCCTTCGACATCATTACTGCCACCGACGTGCTGCCATATCTCGGCGCGCTGGAACCGCTGTTTTTCGGCGCCGCCGAGAACCTGACCCTCGGCGGCCTGTTCATTTTCTCCTCGGAAACGCTGCCGGAGGAGACCCTCGCCGGCCGCGCCTATATGGTCGGTCCGCACCAGCGCTTCGCCCATGCCGACGCCTATGTGAGGGAACGGCTGGCGGCGACCGGTTTCGAACTGGTCGAGATCTCAGATATCAACGTGCGCATGGAAGACGGCCAGCCGACCCCCGGCCATCTGGTGATCGCCAGATACATCGGCTGATACAATAGTTACACGATTGGCGAACTATCTGTTGCGCATTGCTTTCCGACCTGATACTTAGTCGGTCGGTAAAGTTTTCCACCAAATAGGAAAGGCCGCCGCATGTCGCTCGTGTTCTATGGGCATCCGCTCGCCTCCTTCTGCCACAAAGTGCTGATCGCGCTTTACGAAAATGGCACGCCCTTCGAAAACCGCCTCGTCGATCTCTCCGACGAAGCCTCGCGCGCCGATCTTTTCCGTTTCTGGCCGGTCGGCAAGATGCCGCTGCTGCGGGACGAAGCACGCGACAGCACGGTTCCCGAGACGTCGATCATCATCGAATATCTCGACCATTATTATCCCGGCCCCGTTTCCCTGCTGCCGCTGGAAATCGACCGAGCGCTGCAGGTCCGTCTCTGGGATCGCTTCTTCGACCATTATGTCCAGGCGCCGATGCAGACCATCGTCAGCAATCGCCGGCGCCCCGAGGGTAAGGAGGACGAGACAGAGGTGGCCGCCTGCAAGACGACGCTTGCCACCGCCTATGCGATGATCGAAAAACAGCTCTCCGAGAGCTCATGGATCTCGGGCGAGGCCTTCACCATGGCCGATTGCGCCGCAGCCCCCGCCCTCTTCTACGCCGAGACTCTGGTCCCCTTTTTGGAGGAGCAGCCAAAACTTCGCGCCTATTACGACCGGCTTCTCGCTCGCCCATCCTTTGCAAGGGCGCTGGAAGAGGCCCGCCCCTATTTCAAATTCTATCCCTACCATGACAGGCTGCCCAGCCGCTTCCGGAATACCGCGGGATGATCGACGGCCAGGCGGGTCTCGACCGCATGTTTCACGCGCTTTCCGACCGCAGCCGTCGCGGCATGATCGACCGCCTCGGCCGCGGCCCGGCTTCCGTCACCGAGCTGGCCGCGCCGCTTGCGGTCGCCCTGCCGACGGTGATGAAACATCTGCAGGTGTTGGAGGAAAGCGGCCTCGTACTCTCCGAGAAATCCGGCCGGGTGCGAACCTACCGCCTGCAGCAGGACGCGCTTGCCGCCGTCGAACGCTGGGTGGAACAGCGAAAGAGCCGCTGGACCACCACCTTCGACAGGCTGGATCAATATCTCGCCGAAGAACCGGAGACCTTTTCCGAATGACGACACGATCCGAGGAACACGCCACCCTCGTCATCGAGCGCCGCCTGAAGGCGCCGGTCGCCCGTGTCTTCCGTGCCTGGTCGACACCGGAGGCCAAGCGCCAATGGTTCGCCTGCCACGGCGAATGGACGCCGCTGGAATACAGGCTCGATTTCCGCCCCGGCGGTACAGAGCGGAACCACGTCGCCGATACCGACGGGCTTCTGCACGCCTATGACGCCCACTACATCGATATCGTGCCCGATGCCCGCATCATCTATGCCTATGAGATGAAACTTGGCGAAACCCGTATCTCCACCTCGCTTGCCACCGTCGTCTTCGAAGCCGAACCCGCCGGCACCAGAATGGTCTTCACCGAGCAGGTGGTCTTTCTCGATGGCTACGCCGACAACGGCGCCCGCCTCCAGGGCACCGAGATCGGCCTCGACAATCTCGAACTCTTCCTCGAGCGCGAGGCGAGCCCGATCCATTAGCCAGACCTGGCCTCAGCCGCTTGTTTTCTTCCGGGAGGCGGCTGCCTTTGCTGAGGTGTTCAGCGCTGCGGCGGCGCGAAAGAGCGCCTTCAACGCCTCCTCGTCGATCTCATCGCCCTCATGGAAATCGATGGCGCGCCTCGTGTTACCGTCAAGGCTGGAATTGAAGAGACCGGAAGGGTCCTGCAATGAGGCGCCCTTGGCAAAGGTCAGCTTCACCGCGCTCTTATAGGTCTCGCCGGTGCAGATGATGCCGGAACGTTCCCACACCGGAACCCCTCGCCACTTCCATTCCTCCACCACCTCCGGCTCGGCCTGCTTGATGAGCGCACGGACCCGGGCGAGCAGCTCGCCGCGCCAATCGCCGAGTTCCGTGATCCTCATGTCGATCAGCTGAGACGGGGAGGCTCCCGCGTTTGCTTCCCCGGAATCGTTCTTCTTCATGGCTGCTGTCGCTTTCTTCATGGTTCCTCCCGCCCGTCATTCGAGGGTCATTGGTTGCTACATCCGTTCGCCGGGCAATTGGCTTGCCTGCTCCACCCAGGCGGCAAGCTGGGCTTCATCGATTTCGTCGTCCTCGCGGATGTCGAGGTAGCGGACTTCCTTCTGCTTGGAATGGCCGGGCGGCAGAGGCTGCAGCGACGCACCCCGGAAGAATGCCACCTTGACGTATTTGGTGAAGCAATGAATGCCGAGGAACCAGCCCTCCCCTTCGATGCCGTAGAAGGGCGAGTTCCATTTGACCGCCTTGTACACATTGGGCACGGTGCGCGTGATCAGTACATCGAGGCGGCGCCCGACGTCGCTTTTCCAGCCCGGCATCGCGGCGATATAGGCCTGCACCGGAGCGTCGCCGTAGCCCTTGGGGATTTGCGGGTTGCCGCCCGAGAGAAGCTTCGCCTCTGCCGCGGTCGGCTCGGCGGCTATCTTCTGTCCGACCTTCGCTGCGGTCTTGGAGGTCTTGCCGGCCATTGCCTTCACTCCTATCTCCCGCCCCACCTGACGGCATAGCGCAGCGCCTCGGTAGACCGGTCGCGAGAAGCACGCCGAGCGGCAGCAGCGCCAAGAGGCCTGCCCAGACGGCCAATTGCTATAGCACCGCGATCATATTGAGAATGACCGCCATGGTAAAGGCAAGGGACGGCCAGTGGATCTGCCGCGACCCTTTGTTGAAGTTCAATCGGACCTTCCCGTTAAAGTCAGTCCGGGCGTGGGCAGGCTCACTCTATCCGCGCCAACACCTGCTCCAGATTTGCAAAGAACCGCGGCCACCCGGCCTTGGCGCCACCGTAAGCCAGCCGCTGACCGGGCTGGAAGCCCGACTGCTCCATCCGCAAATGCGTGCCCTCGCTGGTCGGGGTGAGTGTCCAGGTGACGACACTTTCGAGGCCATGGGCTCCCCACGTGTAGGACAGTGTCCTATTCGGCTCGACCTCCAGGACCTGGCACTCGACGGAGCCCCAGTCGGCGCTGAAATTGAAGCGATGGTCGACCGCAGGCTTGAAGTCGTTCTTCATCAGCCACTCCTCGATCAGGTGTGGTTGGGTAAGCGCGCGCCAGATCTTTTCCGTGGGATAGGCGATCTCGCGCTCGACGACTACGGAGCGCATTTCGGTCGGGGTATCAGTCATTGATCCATCCTTTTCAGCAAATCTTCGAGGTCGTCGAAGCGGCTTTGCCAGAAGTGTGCCATCTCTCTCGTCCAGTCGATCAGCGGGGCAAGCGCGCCGAGCTGCGCACTATAATGCGTCTGCCGCCCCTCATGACGATCGCGCACCAAGCCGGCTTGCTTCAATATTCCGAGATGTTTCGATACAACCGGTTGCGAAACCCCGGCCCGAGCCGTCAAAGCCCCGACCGTCTTTTCCCCTTCCCGGCACAACCGCTCGAACAAAGCCCGCCGCGTCGGATCGGCGAGTGTTTTGAAGAGCGCGTCTTGGGCGTCGGACATTCGGTATTCATACCCCATTGACTATGGATCTACGTATAGCCACAGAGGTATACGTACGTCAAGCGGCGAACGGATGGTGAAAGGACAAGTTTGCCCAGGCATTGGCGAACGAGGAACGTGCGTCGCTCTCGCGAGGTCCTTGCTTGAAGTCAGCATAGCTCATTGGCTATGCATGGATGCGTTTCCGTCTCGATGGTCGCAGGGGCAAGATTGTGATCAAAGCCCACCAACGGCTTGGATCAATGCCCGCCGTCGGTACCGAGGATTGCAGCAAGCAGGCGGCCTTCTAGCTCGGCCAGGCCGGGATGGCCGTGCCGGCGTGGATGCGGATAGGGAATGGAAAGATCGAGCGCGATCCGTCCCTCGTCGAGCACGATGACCCGGTCCGCGAGATGCACCGCCTCGCTGACATCGTGGGTGACGAGCACGGCGGTGAAGCCAAGTTCACGCCAGACGCGGTTGATGAGTTCCTGCATGCTGATCCGCGTCAGCGCATCGAGCGCGCCTAGCGGCTCATCGAGCGCCAGCACGCCCGGACGGCTCACCAACGCGCGCGCCAGCGCCACCCGCTGCCGCTGCCCGCCGGACAGCCGCGCCGGCCATTCGCCAGCCTTTTCGCCAAGCTGGACTTCGGAAAGCACGGCCTCGGCCGCCTTCATTGCGCTTCGCCTGTCGATGCCGTCGCCGAGGCCGACCACGACATTGTCGGCGACGCTGAGCCAGGGCAGCAGCCGCGGCTCCTGGAAAACGATGCGCGCATTCGGGCTGGCCTCAACACCGTCGGCATCCTCGAAACGCAGGTCGCCGGCGTTCGGCTCGTCGAGGCCCATCACGATGCGCAACAGCGTGCTCTTGCCGCAGCCGCTCTTGCCGATCACGGCGACGAACTGGCCGGCTGGAATATGCAGGTTGATGCCGCGGAGCACGCGGTTGGCGCCGAAGCTCTTTTCGAGCCCGGTCAGGCTGATTGCCGCAGCGCCCGCTCCGGCCGTCGGCGCGGTGTCGCGCTCGTAAACGAGTTCCTCAGCGACGGCGTGAAAACGCTCACGGGTGTTCACGGTCATGCGCGTCTCTCCTATTTCTGGTAGACCGGGTTCCAGGCGAGCAGCCGCTGCTCCAGAACCCTGGCGATGACATCGGCAAGCTTGCCGAGCACGGCATAGATGACGAGCGCGAGCACGACTATGTCAGTCATCATGAATTCGCGGGCATTGTTGGCCATGTGGCCGATGCCTGAGGACGCGGCGATCGATTCCGATACGATCAAGGTCAGCCACATGATACCGAGCGCATAGCGGAGGCCGACGAAGATCGACGGCAGCGCACCCGGAAAGATCACCTTGCGGAACAGCGTCCAGTTCCCCATGCCATAGACTCTTCCCATCTCGATAAGATCGCGGTCGACATTGCGCACGCCGTGATAGGTGTTGAGATAAACGGGAAAGAGCACACCGAGCGAGGTCAGGAACAGCTTCGATTCCTCGCCGATCCCAAACCACAGGATGACGAGCGGGATCATCGCCAGATGTGGAATGGTGCGCAGCATTTGCAGCGTCGTATCTGTCAGCTGCTCCGAAATGCGCGACACGCCATTGGCGATACCGAGCAGGAATCCGATCGAGCCGCCGACGAGAAGGCCGGCAAAAGCGCGGCCGGCGCTGACCAGCACGTCGTTCGGCAGCTGGCCGGAAACGGTCGTCGACCAGAAGGCGAGAGCGACATCGGCCGGTGATGGCATGATGCGCGAGGAGATCAATCCGGCCGAGGAGGCAAGCTGCCAGAACGCCACGATCGCCATCGGCACCAGATAGGGTATCAGCTTCTCCCGGCGGGGCAGCGGCAGGCGGAAACCCGTCTTTGCGGCCTCCTCGGCAGCGACCGATCGTACGAACGGAGTATCGAAAGTCGACATGCATTGTCCTCGCGCTTATCAGGAGCAGGATACCGAAAGCCGTGTACGGCTTTCGGCGGTTTCACGCTCTTTGCTCGGGCTTAGGAGCCGGAGACGACTTTCAGATTGCCGCCATGGCTGCCGCCCGCAAAGACCTGCTTGCGGCCGAACTCGTTGTGGAAGCCCAGGCGCTGCTGCTCACGAGTGATGCCTAGTTCGGGGAAAAGCAGTTCGGCGACGCGATAGGCCTCTTCGAGATGCGGATAGCCGGAGCCGATCACGGTATCGATGCCGATCTCCTGATATTCGCGAAGGCGCGCAGCCACCGTCTGCGGCGAACCGACCAGCGCCGTGCCAGCGCCGGCGCGCACCAGGCCGACGCCGGCCCAGAGGTTCGGCGAAACTTCGAGCTTGTCGCGACGGCCGCCGTGAAGGGCAGCCATACGCTTCTGACCAACCGAGTCGGATTCGTGGACGAAACGCTCCTGCGCCTCACGGATCGTATCGTCGTCGAGATGGCGGATCAGCCGTTCGGCGGCCTCCCATGCTTCCTCGTCAGTCTCGCGCACGATGAAGTGCAGGCGGATGCCGAAGCTCACTTCGCGGTCGCGCTCGGCAGCGGCATTGCGCACCTTGGCGATCTTTTCGGCCACCTGCGCCGGCGGTTCACCCCAGGTCAGGTACTTGTCGACGCGGCCGACCGAGAAATCGATGCCGGCATCCGACGAGCCGCCGAAATAGAGCGGCGGGCGCGGGTTCTGCACGGAGGGAAAGCCGAGCCGCGCATTGGTCGCCTTGATGTATTTGCCGTCGAAGCTCGCCCTGCCCTTCTCCAGCAGTTCCTCGAAGACTGTGAAGAATTCCTCGGCATGGGCGTAACGTTCGTCATGCTCGAGATGGATGCCGTCCCCGGCAAGCTCCGCCGGGCTGCCGCCGACGACGATGTTGAGTAGCAGACGGCCGTTGGAGATCCGGTCCAGCGTCGTTGCCAGACGCGCGTAGTAGGCAGGCGAGGCCGTGCCGGGGCGGATCGCCACCAGGAACTGCAGCTTCTCGGTCTTGGCCGCGAGCGCCGCCGCAGTCACGAAAGACTCCTCGCAGGCAACGCCCGTCGGCAGCAGCACTCCGGAATAACCGAGCCGGTCGACCGCCTGGGCGATCTGCGTGAGATAGCCGATTTCCGGCGCGCGATTGAGATCGGCTGAGCCGAGATAGGTGCCATCGCCCGAGGTCGGGATGAACCAGAGGAAGTTGATGGGATCGGAAGTGGCGGTCATGGAAGACGGTCCTTTGCTGCGGAATTCAAAAATCTGAGTAGCTCGGGTAGCTGACAACGTCAGCTTTTCCAGAACTAGCTGGCCTTGGGGTGCCAGACGATGTCGCTGATCTTGAGTTTCTTCGGCACGATGCCGTGCGCGTGGAAATCGTCGGCAAGTCCCTGCTGGTAGGTGAGTGCCTGGTCGGGGAAGAGCGAGATTTTGCCGAGATCGGCCTGGCTACGCGTCAGTGTCACCCGCGTGATGGTTTCCGGCACGCCCGTTATCTCGGACAGCGCTTTCACAGTGCCGTCGAGATCGGCCTGGGCAGCGGCGCCTACCTTGGCGAGTTCGTCGATCACCTCGGCGATCACCTCAGGATTGGCTCCGGTGTAGGCACCATTGCCGAGGAAATAACCCCAATTATCGAGCAGGCCTTCGGAAGTCGTCAGTAGCCGCGTCTGAGGATCTGCCTCGGCGACGGCAAAGAACGGATCCCAGATCGCCCAGGCATCGATGCTGCCGGTCTTGAAGGCGGCACCCGCATCCGGCGGAGGCAGATCGATCTCGGAAATGTCGGAGCGCGACAGCCCGGCCTTAGCGAGAACCTTCAGGGCGAAATTATGCGCACTCGAACCGCGCTTGTAGGCCAATTTTTTGCCCTTCAGATCCTGAAGCGTCTGGATCGGCGAATCCTTCTGCACCAGCAGTCCATGGAAAGCCGCCGGGCCTCGATAGGCCCCGACATAGAGCAGGTCGCCGCCGGCCGCCTGGGCAAAAAGCGGCGGTACGTCACCGGAAACGCCGAAATCAAGCGCGCCGGCGCCGACCGCCTCGAGCAAAGGTGGGCCTGATGTGAACTCGTTCCATTCGACACTGACACCCTTGGCTGAAAGCCGTTTCTCCAGCGCGCCCGATGCCTTGGCAAGCGGCAGCACCCCGAACTTCTGCCAGCCGATACGCAGCGTCGTCGCTGCTCGTGCCGGGCGAATGCTTGGGAGGATCGCGGTGGCGGCGGAGGCTGTAAGAAGGCCGAGTGTCTGTCTGCGCGTGAACATCTGAAATATCCCTGTCGATCGAATGGCGATTGGTGTCCGCCTCCTGTTGAGGATATTGACATAGACTACCAATTAGATCGACAATATCAATTTGCCATTCTAATCCGCTTCGGAGAATAATTTTTCGCGCGAGGCGGCATGGAGGCCCTCCCCATGCCGCCTCGCGCAAATCATGGCCCAAGCTGAAAAATCAACTTGCCCCGGCAACTAATGCATGTCGCCCGGAAGTGTGCAGCGTTTCCGGGGTTACAACATGCATCAGAACAAGAAGCTAAAATGCGTCGCATGGATCAAGTTTGATGCGACGCGCTTTAGCTGGCCTTGGGACGCCAGATGATATCGCCGGTCACCAGCTTCTTCGGCACGATGCCGAGATTATAGAATTCGTCGGCGAGACCCTGCTGATAGGCGGCGGCAGCGTCGGTGATCGTCGAGACGCTACCAAGATCGGTGCCCTTGCGCGTCGCCGTCACGCGCGTCACTTCGACCGGCACGCCGGTGATCTCGGAAAGTTCCTTCACCGTCTCGTCGAGATTGCTCTGTGCCGACTTGCCGACCTTGGCAAGCTCGTCGATGACATCGACAATCACCTGACCGTTGGCATCGGTGAAATTGCGGTTGGCGAGGAAGAAACTGTAGGAGTCGACGATGCCTTCGGCGGTCGTAAGGACACGCGTCTCCGGATCGGCTTCTGCAATCGCCAGATAGGGGTCCCAGATCGACCATGCATCGATGCTGCCGTTCTTGAATGCGGCCGCCGCATCCGGGGGTGAAAGATCGATCTGCTCGACATCCTCGGGCTTGAGACCCGCGTGGCGTAAGACCTTGATTGCAACGTTGTGGGCGCTCGAGCCGCGCTTGAAGACGACCTTCTTGCCCTTGAGGTCCTCAAGTGTCTTGATGGGCGAATCCTTGCGCACCAGGATGGCCGACGCCGCAGGGCTGCCGCGGTAGAGGCCGACATAATAGAGCTGCGCCCCCGCGGCCTGGGCAAAGAGCGGCGGCACATCGCCGGTCGCGCCGAAATCGAGAGCGCCGGCGCCGAGCGCTTCGAGAAGCGGTGGGCCTGAGGTGAATTCCGACCAACTGACGGTAATGCCGCGATCGGCAAGCCGCTTTTCAAGGGCGCCGCGACGCTTGGCAAGCGCCAGCACACCGTTCTTCTGCCAGCCGATACGAAATTCCGTGGCGGCGGCGCGTGCCGGCTTCATGGCGGGCAACAACCCTACGGCGGCGGCCGCACCGAAAAGTCCAAGCGTCTGTCGACGTGAAATCATGATTATCCCCTACTTGAACGGTGCCGGAACTGCTTTCGGTTGGCCGGTTTGTCCGTTGTGACAATTCATGATGATGAAATCTATATTTTATATCGACAATTTTATTTGTGAGATTCCGCCTTTGATGAAATTTTGCCGACCGGAAATTGCCCCTTAAGCGGAATTTTTTTCCACGCGGCCACTATTCTGTCTTCACCGTCCCTGCCGGGGCTCGGCGGCCAGCCGCTCCGGGATGCGGCTGGGGCCGCCAGCGAGCCGCGTCGCAAGCGGATCGACCATGCGCCAATAGGGCGTCACCGTCGACACAGGCTCCCCCTTCTCCAACACGCCAAAGGCAAGCTCGACGATCGCGCGCAAATGCCGCTGCACGGTCACCGGGCAGCAGGCGCCAGCTCCGTATTGAACAGCGAGACGGCGGCGGAGAACGCCAAGTTCCGTGCTGCCCCTGCCGGTGCCGATCGAATCAGCTCGGTGACCATCTGCTGCGATGTAATAAGCTTCGACTGCATTCCACTGCGGCCCTTGCGCCGCGGCTCGATCGTCGGAACGTCGCGCACATCACCCCCCCGGAAACATTTGCCTGGTTCTCATCTAGGGTTGAGGCCAACGGTGACCAGCCTCATATCCATCTGTCGCAAGGAAGTCCGTCTTCACGGCTTTTCTGCCCCGGCCGTTTCGGTTAATCCTCAGGGCCTCGCACTCCGGATAAGGACAGGACATATGGCTAAAGTCGCATTCATCGGTCTCGGCGTCATGGGCTTTCCCATGGCCGGTCATCTGAAGACGAAGGGCGGCCACGACGTCACCGTCTACAATCGTACGGCCGAAAAAGCCGCTGCCTGGGCGGAGAAATTCTCCGGCAAATCCGCCCCCACCCCGGCCGAAGCCGCCGCGGGCGCCGATTTCGTCTTCGTCTGCGTCGGCAATGACGAAGATCTCCGGTCCGTGACATCGGGCAAGGGCGGCGCTTTGCATGGCATGAAGCCGGGTTCGGTGCTGATCGACAACACCACCGCTAGCGCCGAGGTCGCCCGCGAACTTTATGCCGCGGCAAAAGAAAAAGGCGTCGACTTCATCGATGCTCCGGTCTCGGGCGGCCAGGCCGGTGCTGAAAACGGCGCCCTGACCGTGATGTGCGGCGGCGACGAGACCGTTTTCGAACGCGCCAGGCCAGTCATCGACGCCTATGCCCGAATGGTCGGTTTGATGGGGCCGGCAGGTTCTGGCCAACTGACCAAGATGGTCAACCAGATCTGCATCGCCGGGCTCGTCCAGGGGCTTGCCGAAGGGCTGCATTTCGGCAAGCGCGCCGGTCTCGATATCGAAAAGGTCGTCGAGGTGATTTCCAAGGGGGCCGCCGGCTCCTGGCAGATGGAAAACCGCCACAAGACCATGAACGCCGGAAAATATGATTTCGGCTTCGCGGTCGACTGGATGCGCAAGGATCTCGGTATCGTGCTCACCGAAGCCCGCCGCAACGGCGCCAAGCTGCCGGTCACCGCGGTCGTTGACCAGTTCTACGGCGACGTCCAGGCGATGGGAGGCAACCGCTGGGATACATCCTCGTTGCTCGCCCGCCTCGAAAAATGATCACGTCAGCCTCCGACGCAGCCGAACTGATCGCCCATCTCGAAACGCTGCGTTCAGAGGAAAATGTCGCCGGCATGGCGCGCTTCGGCATTGTCACGAACCGCGCCCTCGGAATCTCCAATTCCGATATCAGGGCAATCGCCCGACTGGCGAAGAAGAATCACGCCAGAGCGGTCGAACTCTGGCAAAGCGATATCCGTGAAGCCCGCCTGCTCGCACTCTGCACTGCCGAGCCGAAGCGGTTGACGGCGGAAGAAGCCCGCAATTGGGCCAATGATTTCAGTTCGTGGGAGATCGTCGATTGCGCCGCCGATCTCTTCGTCGAGGCCCGGCTGGACGATCTCATCTCAGAATTCGCCGCCGACGAGCGCGAATTTGTCAGGCGCACTGCCTTCGCCATGATTGCCGGCGCCGCCGTGCATCGGAAGAAGGAGCCCGACGCAACCATCTTTGCGTGGCTGCCGCTGATCAAGGCCTATTCCCGCGACCCGCGAAACTTCGTGCGCAAGGCGGTCAATTGGGCGCTGCGCAGTATCGGCAAGCGCAATCTCGCCTGCCATGCACCGGCGCTCGCCCTCGCAAGAGCTCTGGCCGAAAGCCCCGACAAAACGGCCCGCTGGATCGGCAAGGATGCAGTCAAGGAACTGGCCGGCGAAAAGCTGCTGGCACGGCTGAAATAAACGCATGCCCGGTTCCCTTCTCCGTCTATGCTGCTTCTTCAATGCTGCCGGGATTTTTCGACCAGGAAATCGATCAGCACCCGCACTGCCGGCGGCATGCCCTTGGCTGTGGTGAAGACGATATAGAACTGGCTCTCCTCCGACTGCCAATCCGGCAGCACCCGCACCAGCTTGCCGGCCTGGAGATCGGCTTCGCAGGCGCTTTCGAGCAAAAGCCCGAAGCCGAGACCGGCACGGGCCGCGTCGAGGATGGCGGTCATGCTGCGGCAGGTGAGCCGCGGCTGATGCCGAATGACTCGTTTGGCGTCATTCGGACCGATCAATTCCCAGCTGTGAAAAGACACCCATGAAGTCATCGCCAGCGTCGGAAGGTCGGCCAGTTCGTCCACACAATTCAGGCCACCGGTGCGCTCCACCAGCGCCGGACTTGCGACGAGAATACGCCGTACCCGGTCGAGCTTGCGCATCGTCAGGCTCGTCTGCGTCTCCGGCTCATTGGTCGCTCTCACTTCAAGATCGATCCGTTCATTGATGAGGTCGGCGCGCCGGTCGGAGCCGATGATCTGCAATTTGATCTTCGGATAACGCTCCAGGAATTCAGGCAGGATTCCGCCGACCGAGATGTCGACGAGACCGAGCGGGCAGCCCATCCGCACGACGCCTTGCGGATCGGATTGAGCCTCGCTGACGATTGACTTGGCGCGATCGGCCTCCTGCAAGATGGTCTGGCATCTTTCGTAGAAAGCCTGGCCGATCTCCGTCACCCGGAAGTGACGAGTCGAGCGTTCTATGAGCCTTGCGCCAAGCCCGTCCTCAAGCCGGCTGACCCGCCTGCTCAACTTCGAACGCGGTATCTTGAGATCGCGACTTGCAGAAGCAAAACCGCCGCTGGAGACGACAGCGGCGAAATAATAGTAATCGTTGAGATCGTCCATAAGAACAACCTGTCCGCGAGAAGGAATGAAAGCCCAGCCCCTGCAAGGGTTGTATCCCCTCTCCAAAAAAGCTGTAATCACATTGTCGGCATTGGATTTGCTTTTCGCACCCTGTTGCGACAAAGCCAGCCGGCGGCAAATACGGCTCGCGCGACGCAGCTGATCGACAGACAAGCTCGCTTGAAAATAGAAATAGGGGTGCCTCGATAACAAGGCTGGCAAGAAGCCCGGGTGCGATCAGCAACGAACCGGTTCGGTTACCTGAAAAGGTTTTTGAGAGACTGCCCGGAGGACTGTGCGTTAAAAACGCTGCAAGGACGGTCCGGCAGGGAAGACCGGACCCGTCCCCGTAGCTGATCGGAGGTCACTCGGATCAGAAACTGATTTGAAGCGCCCCCGGTCCGAAGACCGGGAGCATCCAGTATTTGGATTAGAACGAACGCTGCAGACGGAAGTAGCCCGTCGTGGAGTCGTCGCCATCATCCGGATCGAGGTACTGAACCGAAGCCTTGGCGTAGAAGTTGTCGACGATCTGGTAATCAACCGTCAGACCGACCTTCCAAGCATCGCCGAGACCGTCGAAGTCATCCGGAACAGCCTTGCCACCGCCGAAGTAGTTGCCGTAGTACTGAACGGCCGGGGTGATCTTCAGCTTGTCGGTTGCCTTGATGGCGTATTCGGCAGCGATAGCCCATTCAGCCGACGAGTAGTAGGAGTTCGGGCCGGAAGAATATACGCCAGCGAGGCCGAGCGTGCCGGGGCCGATGTCAACCGTACCCATTGCGCGGATTGCGCCGTCTTCATTGTCGAAGTCCCAGCCGCCGGTAACCTGGTAGCTGAATGCACCTGCCGTGCCGCCGACGCCGAAGGCAACGCCAACGTTGTTGGCTTCTTCATCAGCCTTGTAAACGCCGTCTTCCAGTTCGTCGACGCTGAGGCCAGCGTAGAAGGTGCCGCTTTCATACTGATAGCGCATGGAGTTGTGCAGCGTTACAACCGAGCCGATGTCGTCGGTTTCGCCGGAGAGGCCATCGTCCCACCAGCTGTAGAAGAGACCAGCGCGGAAGCCCGCGATGTCGAGGTAAGCGGAGTCGAGAATGGCTTCCTGATCGGTGGCATTGTCAGCATTGAACTGCATGACGATGACGCCGGTCAGCGGACCATACTCGGTGTCGCTCTTGGCCGTGAACTGAACCTGACCGCGGGTAACTGCATCCCAATCAGAATCGTTGTCACCACCTGGCTGGTCGCCAACGTTGACCTGGAAACGGATGTAGCCTTCGATCTTGAGGCAGGTTTCGGTGCCCGGGATGTAGAAGTAGCCGGTGCCGTAAGCGTCGCAGACGCGAACATATTCAACCGGTTCCGGCTCGGCAGCAACGATAGCGTCAGCTGCAAGAACCGGCGTCGATGCAGCAAATGCTGCTGCTGATGCAAGCAAAACCATTCTGATGTTCATTTACCAATCCATTCCTTTGTCGATCGGGGCTGGCTTCCAATCGGGTAGTCGATTTGAAGCCGGCCCAGTTTGAACAGCCATCTCGGCGTGCGGATCGATCGAACCGCCAAACCGTCATCCCATACACCGGCTTATCAAGCAATTCTCGATACACGTGAGATGGGCCCACCGAAGCTACTTTCCCCGTAGGCGTGATTTTTATACAACAATTTCAATTATCTAGGCCAAAAACAAGCCAAGCGGCCCCGCGACGGAAATCCTCCACCGCAAGCCGCAAACGCTATACCCCATCTGTCGAATTCTCCACCGTTCGACCCCCGTCGAACATTATTGGTGAAGTGTATAAACTCTACCGCCGGCCAATCAACACATACAAGGCAGCGGTTTAGAACATAGTGTCCTGAATTCGATACCAATGAGACGAAATGATGACACAACGCTCACGGGTTCTCGGTCAACATAGCCCCGCATTCGTTACCAGGCTATTTATTTTTTTGAATTTGGTGAGATTCGAGCGTTTTTTCGCTATTTCCAGGGCCTTTCTGCAGTTGCGACCACTTTCGCCCACTCCACGCGCCGCGATCGGCGCACTCAAATGTGGCCGGATTGCCTCAGACACTCAATCCTGGCGCGATTTGCGTGCGGCTGCAGGCCGCACGGCGGTTCAGTCCTCGTTGGATTTGGCGTTGTCGAGAATCATGTAGTCGAGCGGCAGTTGCGTCGAATACTTGATTTGCTCCATCGCAAAGGCGGAGGAGACGTCGCGAATCTCGATCTTGGCGATCATCCGCTTATAAAAAGCGTCATAGGCGGCGATATCGGGCACGACGACTCGCAGGAGATAGTCGACATCACCGCTCATCCGGTAGAATTCCACCACTTCGGGGAACTCGGCAACCACCTCGGAAAAGCGGCGCAGCCATTCGATCGAGTGGGTGGCAGTGCGAATCGACACGAAGACGGTGACTTTCGTGTTGACCTTCTCCGGATCAAGGATGGCGACTCGCCGCTTGATGACGCCGTCTTCTTCCATTTTCTGGATACGCCGCCAGCATGGCGTCGTCGAAAGCCCCACTTTCTTGGCAAGATCGGCAACGGCAAGGGTCGAATCTTCTTGCAGCAGACGCAGTATTTTGCGGTCGAGGCGGTCCATGCGCACAACAGTCCTTTCGAATTATTTTTCTTTGTATAGCGCGATTCCGCGCAACGAAAAGAATTTTGTTTCAGGAAAGCAGTATTTTCGTCCGCTCTCGCAGGACCGGGAGCAGTTCCTTTTCGAACCAGGGATTACGCTTCAGCCAGCCGCTGTTGCGCCAGCTCGGATGCGGCAGCGGCAGCACCGCCGGCGACCGGTTCGACAGAAGGCTGTCCCGCCATGCCCGTACCGTCTCTGTCATATTATCCAACCGCTCGCCCGCCATATGCCAGGCCTGCGCATATTGGCCGATGACCAGCAGCAGTTCGATCTGCGGCATGGCGGCAATCACCCTTTGCCGCCAGAACGGCGCGCATTCGCGACGCGGCGGCAGATCCGCACCCTTGTCGTCATAGCCGGGAAAGCAGAACCCCATCGGCACGATGGCGAATCGGTCGCGGTCATAGAAGCTTTCCCTGTCAACGCCGAGCCAGGACCGCAGCCGGTCGCCTGAAGTATCGTCGAACGGCAGGCCGCTCTCATGCACCCGAAGCCCGGGCGCCTGCCCGGCGATCAGGATGCGCGCGGTGGACGAAATCACGGCCACCGGCCGCGGCTCGTGCGGCAGCCGATATGCGAGACCTTTCGCCGGCGCGTCACGACAGATGCGGCAGGCGGCGATCTCCAGTCGCAACATCTCCAGCGTGGCTTCGTCGGTCATGGCTTCACTCCCATCCGACGATTCGTCTGATGAAGCGCAACGGGCCGCCGGAGTCGGAACTCTGGCGCGCATGGTCGCGCACATCGCGCGGCCGCTCGAAAGTGCCGGCCCAGAGGCCCGCCTTCGCAGCCCTCGCCTCGGCCTCCTCCCTGCCATAACCGCCATAGGAGATCGCCATGCCCCGGCGCACCATGGCGGCGTTGATGTCGCCGGCCATCCCGCTCCGGCAGATGACAAGCAGCCTGTCGTAGCGGTCGCGCCGGCTGCCCTGGCAAAGCGTTCCCGATGCCAGGACCATGCCCTGCAGCGCCTCGCGCGCCGCGCGCCCGCAGGCCCAGGCATGTCCCGCCCGCTCGCAGCTCTGGTTAAGTTCCGGTGCATCGATACCTTCGAGGCGCAAGCGTGCGGCTCCCAACGTCAGACTGTCGCCATCGGCAGCATGGAAAGCGCCCGCATGCTCAATTCTTGCTGCATCGTTGAATTTGGCGGCAATCAGCGCCAGGAGCACCAGCAGGGCAAAAGCGGTCACGCCGTCGCGAATCAGGCGCAGGCTCCGTGTCACGCTTTCGCCTCCTTAAAAAACAAATCCTTGGCAAAGATGGCAAACATCTTCTTAAGAATTGCCGGTTAAGCTCTTATCCACCCTGGGATGAAGTTTCAACGTGCACATGAGTACCGGCGTAAGCACATCGACCGACAAGATTATCGTCGACAGGTCGCGCAGCCACCGCAACAAGGCCGTTTCCAAGGCCGTGCGGCAAACGCGCGAACGTCTGCAGTCCGGCCATGCCTCCAATTCCTCCTTTGATCGTGACGTGCTCAAGATGTATGTGGCGTCGATGCTGCAGGGCGCGACGATCATGCCGCTCTTCATTGTCATCATCACCGCGCTTGGCGTTTATTTCACTCAAGATACGCGATTGCTTTTCTGGGCGCTGCTGACGCTCACCTGCCACACCGGCAATATCCTGCTTGCGCGGCGGGCCCGCAGGCAGGAAATCACCGCCGAGAGCGCCCGCAAATGGCGCCGCCTGTTGCTGCTCGGCCAGTTCATGATCGGCTGCTGCTGGGCGGTGTTCGCGCTGCAGGGCTGCGACACCTGCGAGCCTTCGAGCTTCATCCTTTATAAGGGTGCGACGCTGCTGATCGCGCTCTCCGTCACGGCGATGTCCAATTTCATGCTGACGCCGGCCGTGCTCGTCGCCTTCGCGCCGGCGATCCTGGCGCTCGCCGCCAAGAGCGGCCTGTCGCGCGACCTGCTCGAAATCAGCCTGACGGGCCTCTTCACCAGCACCCTTGTCTTCTTCAACTATATCAGCGACCGGCTGTTCAAGTCGAACCTCAAGATCCTTTCCTACCAGTCGGAGAAGGACGACCTGATCGCCGAGCTTGAAGTGGCGAAATCGATGTCGGACGAGGCGCGCCGCCGCGCCGAAGAGGCAAACCTCGCCAAGTCCCGCTTCCTCGCCTCCATGTCGCACGAGCTCAGGACCCCGCTCAACGCCATCCTCGGCTTCTCCGAGGTTATGTCAGCCGAAGTCATGGGGCCGCTCGCCAATCCGACTTATAAGGAATATGCCGGCGACATTCACCGCTCCGGCCAGCATCTGCTCGATCTCATCAACGAGATCCTCGACCTCTCCCGCATCGAGGCCGGCAAATACGAACTGAGCGAGGAAGCGATTTCGCTGCTCGATATCACCGAAGATTGCATCGGCATGGTCCAACTGCGCGCCCGCGCCAAGAACATCGCCATTTCGGATCAATTCGAGCGGCAGTTGCCGGCCATCTGGGCGGACGAGAAATCGATGCGCCAAGTGGTGCTCAACCTTCTCTCCAATGCCGTCAAGTTCACGCCGCAGGGCGGCGAAATTCACGTCAAGGTCGGCTGGACTGCCGGCGGCGGTCAGTACATCTCTATCAAGGACAATGGCCCCGGCATTCCGGAAGAGGAAATTCCCGTCGTCCTGTCGGCCTTCGGCCAGGGCTCGATCGCCATCAAGAGCGCTGAACAGGGCACCGGTCTCGGGCTGCCAATTGTCCAGGCGATCCTTGCCAAGCATGACGGACAATTCCTGCTGAAATCGAAGCTGCGCGAGGGCACTGAGGTCATCGCAATCCTGCCAGCCAAACGCGTGCTGCAGAGCCTGCCGGCTGTGGAAGAGGCTCAGGCGGTCGCGCGCAAGCGTAAGAGTTTTGCCTGATTCAGCGCAAGCAGGCTGACATCATGCTTCAATTTGTTGGAGCCGTGGCTGAGCCGGATCGGCCTAAGTCATGCGAGGGTGAAAAACAGGTGCTTGGCGAGGACGAAGCCCAGATAGAGGCAGCAGGCGGCAATCATGCAGCTCACCGCGAAAGAGCCGAGATCCTTGGCATGTTTGCCGACGATCGAAATCTCCGGCGAAATCCGGTCGATGACCTCCTCGACGGCGGTATTCATCGCCTCCATCGAAAACAGCCCGAGAAACAGGACCACCGCAACGACGATCTCGCCGGCGCTCGCCCCCACTAACGCCAGCGCTGCGATCGAAACGACGAAGAAACCAAGTTCCTGGCGGAAGGCTGCCTCTCTCAGAACGCGCAGGAAGCCTGCCCAGGAATAGCTGGCGGCGGCGGTGAAATGCCGAAATCCGGTCTCTTTCGTCACCGCAGGCTTCGTCAAGGCGCCCTCCCTCTTGCAGACCGGGAAAGGCTTTGCCGCCCCGTTTGATGACCGAATACGCAGATACCGAATCCACCCGGGCGGCGCAAGCAAAGCCGCGCGGGCTCAGTCTTTGTTGGTCACACCGGCCTGGGCGAAGGTCGCCATGCCGGAATGGCAGGCGGCGGCGGCTTTGACGATGCCGGCGGCGAGCGCCGCCCCGGTGCCTTCGCCGAGCCGCATGCCAAGCGCCAGAAGCGGCGTCTTGCCGAGCATCTCGATTGCGCGCAGATGTCCGGGCTCGGCCGAAACGTGGCCGATCAGGCAATGGTCGAGCGCAGAGGGATTGGCAGCCTTGAGGATCGCCGCCGCGGCGGTCGCGACATAACCATCGATCAGCACCGGGATCCGCTCCATGCGGGCGGCAAGCATGGCTCCGGCCATCGCCGCAATCTCGCGGCCGCCGAGCCGGCGCATGATTTCCAGGGGATCGTCGAGATGGTCGCTATGCAGCGCCACCGCCTTTTCCACCGCCGCGACCTTGCGCTCCAGCATCTCGCCTTCCGAACCGGTGCCGGGTCCGACCCAGTCGCGCGCCGAACCGCCGTAGAGCGCGTAGTTGATCGCAGCCGCAATCGTCGTATTGCCGATGCCCATTTCGCCGATGCAGAGCAGGTCGGTGCCGCCGGCGATCGCCTCCATGCCGAAGGCCATGGTCGCGGCGCAATCGCGCTCGGAAAGCGCTGCTTCCTCGGTAATGTCGCCGGTGGGGTAATCGAGCGCCAGATCGAAGACTTTCAGCCCGAGATCATAGGCGACACAAATCTGGTTGATCGCGGCCCCCCCGGCGGCAAAATTCTCGACCATCTGCTGCGTTACCGCCGGCGGAAAAGGCGTAATGCCTTGCCTGGTGACGCCGTGATTGCCGGCAAAGATCGCCACCAGCGGCCGGTTGACGGCAGGTGTGCGGCCCGTCCAGGCGGCAAGCCAGAAGGCGATTTCCTCGAGCCGTCCGAGCGCGCCCGGCGGCTTGGTCAGTTGCGCGTCGCGTTCGCGCGCCGCCACCAGCGCAAGGGCATCCGGCCCCGGCAGATCGCGGAGCAGGGTACGGAAATCGTCGAACGGCAGGCCTGAAACGCTCATCTGTGCGGTTTTCCTATGAATCCGGGTATTCTTGTTTTCACGCAAACCACTTGTTTGCGTCGAGCAAATCAGCTTCTTTGCGGGTCGCACTCTCTTAAAGCGGGCCGACGGGGCGAACAACACCAAAAGCGCCGCCGCGACCATAAGCCGGGCCGTAAGCGGAAACCTTGGGCAGAACGAAGCAGAATGAAGATCAAGGACCATGCGGTCGATACCGCCCGCGCCGTCGCCTTCCTCAGCCGCATTCCCATGCCGCACTCGCTGTTCAAAACCTATGACGGCCGGCTCGGCCGGCTGGTGCGCGCCTTTCCTTTCGCCGGCATCGTCATCGGCTTTGTTCCCGCGCTCGCCTTGCTCCTGCTTTTGGGGCTGCGCGCCGATCCGCTGATGGCGGCCCTCATCGCCCTTTGCATCCAGGTTGTCGTCACCGGCGCGCTGCACGAGGACGGCCTGGCCGATACCGCCGACGGCATCGGCGGCGGCAAGAGCCGCGAGCAGAGCCTCGACATCATGAAGGACAGCCGGATCGGCACCTATGGCGCGATAGCGCTGATCCTCTCCTTCGCGATCCGAGCCGCAGCACTTGCCGCCATCGCCCGCCACGCCTCGCCGCTCACGTCAGCCCTTGCCATTCCGGCCGTCGCAGCACTCAGCCGCGGCGCCATCGCCTGGCACTGGCAGCGGCTGCCGCCGGCCAAGGCCGATGGCGTCGCCGCCTCGACCGGCCAGCCGGACGAGGCGGCGATGCAGTTTGCGCTCGCCGCGGCCGGGCTCGTCGCAGCGCTTCTGATCTGGCCGGCCTTCGGCCTGCGGCCGCTGGTCGCAAGCCTGCTCGCCGCCGGCATCACAGCACTTGCCTTTACCGCCTTCATCCGCCGCAAGCTTGCCGGCCACACCGGCGACACGCTGGGCGCGACGCAGCAAATTTGCGAGATTGCCGCGCTTTGCGCCCTTGCCACGGCTCTTTGAAACTCCGATATGTCCTGCATGCAAACACCCTGCATTCACCTCTGCTCGCTGGTTTCAGCCACCGGATTTTGCGCCGGATGCGGCCGGACTCTTGAGGAAATCGGCAGCTGGGTGAGCTACTCCGACATTGAACGAAGACGGATCATGGCCCTGCTGCCGGCAAGGCTTGCAAGCGCTGTAGCGGTATCGAACCACATGGAAACAGGCTCCGCCAGCGGGCCGGAGCAGGCTTTATGATCCGTTTGACCGTCTTCCTCGTCGTGATCGGCATCGGCCTTGCGGTGCTGATCGTCAACCATGACAAAGGCAGTATCCTCGGCCTGCAGAGCGACGACTTCGTCCGCGTCGTCTATCTGCTGCCGATCGCGCTGATGCTGTCGGCCGGCATCTGGGCGAGCCGGCGCAGCCCTGGTGAGACGATGCGCCAGATGATGATCTGGCTGGTGATCATCCTGGCGCTCGTGACCGTCTATCTCTATCGTCAGGACGCGCTCGGCGTCGGCAACCGGCTGCTTGCCGGCCTCGTTCCCGGCCGCGCCATCGTCGTCACCACAAGCGAAGGCGGCCAGGAGATCATCCTGCACAAACTGCTGAACGGCCATTTCGAGGCCGATGTCGCCGTCAACGGTCAGACGATCGAAATGCTCGTCGATACCGGCGCCAGCATGGTGGCGCTGTCCCGCGAAGACGCCGAGCGGATCGGCATCGACCTCTCCCGCCTCACCTATTCCATGACCGTCATGACCGCCAACGGCCGCGGCCGCGCAGCACCCGTCACGCTCGACCAGGTGGCGATCGGCCCGATCGTCCGCAACAATGTCGCAGCCAGCGTCGCCGAGGACGGCCGGCTCGACCAGAGTCTACTCGGCATGAGCTTCCTGGAAACGCTGGGTTCGCTGCAGATGCAGACCGACGAACTGCGCATACGCGATTGAACCCGGCGCAGCTTTACGCCGGCATTCGGATCTGTCACCTTCAAGCGCAAAAACAAGACCACAAAGAGCAAAAAGAAACTCCTAGTCTGGTGGCACCGCATGTTCGACCGGCTTTCGCCCAAGGCGAAGCCTTGCCCCATGGGTGCGACAGGAGTTTCGCGATGAATTCACTCTGGCCGATCGTCATCGGCGGCATTTTGCCCGCCATGTTCTGGGGCATCACCGCCATCTTCCAGAAGCAGAGCGCCACGGCTGCCACCGGCTCTGCCATCTATCTGATCGCCTTCGGCGCCGCCTGTGCGCTGGCCGGCCTGATCGTCGCACTGATCTGGCGCCCGGCCCCCTGGACGGCCGAAGGTATCGGATTTGCCGCCACCGCAGGCGCCTGCTTCGCTCTCGGCACCGGCCTGATCAGCTTCGCGCTTTTCGCCTATGGCGTCCCGGTCTCCAAACTCGCCCCGATCTGGAGCTGCAACGTGCTGGTGACGCTGGCAATCAGCGCTGTCTTCCTCGGCGAAGCCTCCGAGGTCAACCTGATGCAGCTTGCCGCGGGCACCCTCCTCATCCTGTCGGGCGCCCTGCTCGTCAGCAGTGCATGAGGGGGGAAACTGGCCCAACACAGACTGGCCCTTCGTCGCCAAACGCTCCTGCATTGCAGCACGTTCTGCTTTGTTGATATCCTGCGTCAAGGCGCCTGCGCGCCCACCGGAGCTCGAGATGAATCCACGACAATTGAAGACATTCCTTGCGGTCATCCGGCATGAAAATCTCACGCGCGCCGCGGCCGAGGTCAATCTCGCCCAGTCGAGCCTCAGCGATCAGATACAGGCGCTGGAAGAAGAGCTTGGCGCAGAACTCTTCCTCCGCTCCCGGCAGGGCGTTGCCCTGACAGCGGCGGGTGCGGCGCTGAAGACCTATGCGGAAGAAATCCTGGCGCTGAACGACGAGGCGAAGGGCGCCGTTCGTGCCGCCGCCGGCAACGCCGACCAGTCCGTCAGCGTGGGCACGCTTGAAACCATCGCCGCCGAAACTCTGGCGCCCTGGCTGTCGCTCTTTGGCAAGCAGAACCCGGGTCTTGGCCTGAAGCTCAAGATCGGCGGCAGCGGCGAATTGCGTACCCAATTGCATGACGGCTCGATCGACGTCGCCTTCACCTTCGATCGCGGGCAACAGGATGAGCGCTTCGCCACGCGCCGTGTCTCCAGCGAGCCGCTGGTGCTGATCGCCGGCCGTAATGCGCACGCCCGGCCACCCGAAAGCCTCGCGGCATTGAGCACTGCGCCCTTCATCGCCACCGAATCCGGCTGCGTTTACCGCCACTTGTTTGAGACTGCCTTTGCCGAGGCGGGTGTGCCCGCACCGCCTATCGTTACGGAAGCCGACAGTATCGCGACGATCATCCGGCTCGTTGCCTCAGGCGCCGGTTACGGGCTGGTCCCGGGTCTTGCTCTCGGGCCGTCCACGGCACGCGGCGATGTCATCGCGCTGCCATGGCCGGGTGAACCACCCACCGCCGCGCTGCTGATGATGTGGCGGCGCCGGCGCGTGCAGCCGCCGGCGCTCGCCCTCCTGCTGCAATCGGCAAGCAACAAACTCTTGCCGGCGGCAAGCGACGAACTGTCGCCGGTCAGACCAGCCGATGCCCGCCTTCGACATGCAGGATAGTGCCGGTGGTGAAGCCGTTGCCGATCAGGAAACGGATCGCGTCGGCAATATCCTCCGGCTGGCCGACACGGCCGGCCGGCAGGCGCTGCGCCATCGCCTCCAGTGTCGCCTGCTTGGCATCCCCGGCAACAAAGTTCCAGATCGATGTATCCACCCACCCCGGCGATACGGCATTGATGCGGATCGGCGCCAGTTCGACGGCAAGCGCCCTGACCAGGCCTTCGAGCGCCGCATTGACGGCTGCGACCACCGATCCGCGTGCCGCCGGCCGATAGGCCGCGACACCCGAGGTAAAGGTGATCGATCCTGATGGCGGCAGACGGGCCGCACCATATTTTGCGAGCAGCAGTGGCCCGTAGAACTTGCTCTCGACCACCCGTTGCGCTGCCGCGAGTTCGATCGATGGCAGCAACTGGTAGGCGCCTTCGATATCGGCCGCCGTACTGACGATATGGTCGACCGATCCGCTCTCTCGAAACAGCGCCGCCACGTCTTCCTCCCGCGCTATATCGACGACATGGGTTGCAAGCTTCGGATGCCCGCCGAGGTGACGGCACGCCGCAGCAAGCCTGTCTTCGCTGCGTCCCGCAATCGTCACCGATGCCCCCTCCTCAAGCAGGCGCATGGCAAGCGCCAGCCCCATGCCGGAGCTGCCGCCGACGATTACCACCTTCGCACCTTCGATCCCGATACCAGTCATCTCGCTTCTCCTTTTGGCTGGGGAGAGCAGATGCCGCGAACCGAAGCGGAAGAAAAACGGAAGAAACCGATAGCATCATCGGATTTTCCGATGATGCTATCGGAGCGATCAGTTGCGCAGCCGGTAACCGGTCTTGAATATCCAGGCGAGCGTTCCCAGGCAGATCGCCAGGAACACCGTGATCATCGCCAGGCTGATCGCCGGGTTAACGTCGGCGATCCCGTAGAAGCTCCAGCGAAAGCCGCTGACGAGATAGAGCACCGGATTGAGGTGGCTGACACCCTGCCAGAAGGGCGGTAGCATATTGACCGAATAAAAACTGCCGCCGAGGAAGGTCAGCGGCGGCACGACCAGCATGGGAATGAGGTTCAGCTGTTCGAAATTGCCGGCCCAGATGCCGATCATGAAGCCGAACAGGCTGAAGGTGATCGCCGTCAGCAAGAAGAACAGCACCATCATGAAGGGATGCTCGATCCTGACGTCGACGAAGAGATTGGCGGTCAAAAGGATGATGAAGCCGATGATCATGCCCTTGGTGGCGGCGGCTCCGACATAACCGAGCAGGATTTCGGTCATCGCCACCGGCGCCGACAACACCTCGTAGATCGTGCCGGTGAATTTCGGGAAATAGATGCCGAAGGAGCCGTTGCTGATGCACTGGCCAAGCAGCGTCAGCATGATCAGGCCGGGCGTGATGAAGGCGCCGTAGGATACGCCCTCCACCTCCTGGATGCGCGAGCCGACTGCTGCACCGAAGACGATGAAATAAAGCGAGGTCGAGATAACCGGCGAGATGACGCTCTGCAGCAGCGTGCGGCGCGTGCGGGCCATCTCGAAGAAATAGATGGATTTGATCGCCTCGACGTTCATTTGCCTGCTCCTACCAGCGCCACGAAGATATCTTCGAGCGAGCTCTGTCGCGTCGACAGATCCTTGAAATGGATATTGTTTTCACCCAGCCGCGTCAGGAGTGTCGCGATGCTTTCCTGCTCATTGTCGGCGTCGAAATCGTAAGTCAGCCGGCTGCCCTCCGCCTCCAGCGTCAGTCCGTTGCCGGCAAAACAATCCGGCAGGCGCTCGAGCGGCTCTGTGAGATCGAGAATGAGCTGCTTGCGGCCGAGCTTGGCCATTAGCGCCGCCTTGTCCTCAACGAGAAGCAATTGCCCGCCATTGATGACGCCGACACGGTCGGCAATTTCCTCGGCTTCCTCGATATAGTGGGTGGTCAGGATGATGGTGACGCCCGAGGCCCGAAGCTCCTGAACGACGTTCCACATATCCTTGCGCAGCGTCACGTCGACACCGGCTGTGGGCTCGTCGAGGAAGAGGATATCCGGCTCATGCGAAAGCGCCTTGGCGATCAACACCCGCCGCTTCATCCCGCCCGAGAGCTGGCGCAGCATATTGTCCTTCTTGTCCCAGAGCGAAAGCGCGCGCAGGACCTTCTCGATATGGGCAGGATTGGCCTTCTTGCCATGCAGGCCGCGCGAAAAGCTCACCGTATTGAACACCGTTTCGAACTGATCGGTTGTCAGCTCTTGCGGCACAAGGCCGATCATCCCGCGCGTGGCGCGGAAATCCTTCACGACATCATGGCCGGCGACCAATACCTTGCCGCCGCTCGGATTGGCAATGCCGCAGATGATCGAGATCAGCGTCGTCTTGCCCGCACCGTTCGGCCCGAGCAGCGCCAGGATCTCACCCTTTTCGACGTCGAGGTTGATGCCTTTCAGGGCCTCGAACCCATTGGCGTAGGTCTTGGTAAGATTCTGAACAGAAATGATGGGGGTCATGCGTTACTCTTGATATTATCGAAGTATTTGGCTCGCTATATAGTCCCTTCATGACGCATTAACATCCGTGGGAACGTGAACACTGCATTCGCCTTGCTAACACAGTTGCCTTGCGCAAGCGGATGACCCGCTGTTGCAAGTGGGCCCGCCGGCGCAGGCGAAGTAGCCGCATCGGTCTTCGCGACGACACCGATCTGTCCGGGACAAAGCAAGGCAGCAGTCGGCTCGGATGTCATCATCCGGTGATCTTCATGACCGATAAGAAGGCCGAGGCCAGCACCGGCATCCGCCCCGCCGCCCACCCCTTTGCGGAGCCGTCTCCGGGTGTTCTCGTTGCACCCTTTTTCGCTGCCTCGGCATGTAGTCAAAGTTATTGTTCAGTCACGAAGTGTTTGGAACCGGCTAGCATCCCCTGTCCAGCCGCGTTCGTCTTAGCCGGCCCTGCGCCGGCTTTCTTTTTGTTCGGAAAGAGGTCGCGTCTCGCGCCTATCGATCCGTCGCCAACGCAAGGCACACCGGTGAAAACCCAGATGCCCACCCCTCACAACTCATCGTAATTAAACCAATCAAAATCCGCGACCTTGCCCCTCCCCGACGTGTCGAAGGCAAACACACCAGCGAAGGCGCCGGTGAAGGAACCGTGTTCGCCGCGGCCGCCTTCGTCGGAAATCATCCCGGCATCGAGGATCGGGCCGATCGGCTGCCAGGCGCCCTTGCCTTCGGTCTGCCAGAAGAATTGCAGATCGTTCTCGCGGATTTCCATGGCGAGCTGGACACGCCCCTCGGCGGGAATGGCGATGCCGCTTTCGACGGGAAAACTGAGGCGTCCATTCGGATAGTCGCCATTGCAGGAAAGGATCGTCACGCAGCGGCCGAGTGTTTCGTGCAGCGTCACCGCGACGGCGTGGAACTTGTGGCGGTTGTAATAATGCGTCAGCCCGGCGACCTGCTGATAGGTGTCGGGTGAGAACTCGACCACGGTTTCGGCGCGGAAGCTGTGATGTTCCTGCCGGCGAGCGACCAGCGCCTGTTCGAACCACGAGCCAATGCTTTCACGCCCGATCAGGCGCAGATGGCCTGGGCGGTCCGTCAGGTTGAAGATGCGGTTGGGTTCGGGCGTGCGCAGCCATTGGAAATCAGCTGGCAGCGTACCGCCGTCGAAGCTATATTCACTGCGCATCGGCTTTTCCACCGGCACGGCGCCAAAGAGGCCCGGCACATCGATATCGGGCACTGAGGTGCCGTTTTCGAGGTAGAGCCAGTCGTCGTCGCGCCAGAGGCATTTCTGTAACGATGTCTCGCGCCCCAGCGTGCAGCGCCGCTTCGGCGGCAGCGGCCGGCCGCAGAGATGGGTGTGATAGGCCTCACCCTCCGGCGTCTCGACATATTGGCCGTGCCCCGCCCGCTGCAGCGCCGCGCCCGGATGATCTTTGGAGGTGATCAGATGCATGTTCGGATGCATCTCATAAGGCCCATCGATCCGGTGCGAACGCGCCATGGTGACGGCGTGGTCGTAGCCGGTGCCGCCCTCGGCGGTCGTCAGATAATACCAGCCGTTGCGCTTGAAGAGATGCGGTCCCTCGACAAGGCCGAGCGGACTGCCGGCAAAGATGTTCTGGATCGGCCCCTTCAACGCCTTTGTCGCCGGGTCCCATTCCTGCAGCAGGATGCCGTCGAAGGCCGGCGATTTCGGCGAGCCGCCATAGCTCTCGGTACGGTGGTTCCATTGCATGTTGAGGAACCACTTGCGGCCGTCATCGTCGTGGAACAGCGAAGGATCGAAGCCGGAGGAATTGACATAGACGGGGTCGGACCATTCGGCTTCGATCGAGGGCGCGGTGACGATGTAGTTCGGGGCATCCTTGAAACTGCCGTCGAAGCGTTTGACGTCGGTATAGACGAGCCAGAACTGGCCGTCGGCATGGGAAAGACACGGCGCCCAGATGCCGCAGCTATCGGGATTGCCCCGCATGTCGAGCTGCGATCGGCGTTCCAGCGGCCGGCGCACCAGCGTCCAGTTCACCAGATCGCGCGAATGGTGGATCTGCACACCCGGATACCATTCGAAGGTGGAGGTGGCGATATAATAATCCGCGCCGACGCGGCAGATTGACGGATCGGGATTGAATCCGGGCAGGATGGGGTTGCGGATCATGGCGGCTCCTCCGAAATTATTGTTGTGGTACGTACATCACATAGGAACGGCGGTTACTGCACCAAGTTGCCAAATCCAGCCGCGCGTCCGCGCGGCGAAAAGAGTCTATTCGGCCCAAGGGATTTGGGCTGGCTGGATCTCTGTGACATCCCTCGGGTCAAGTCCGAGGACAGAGACGAGGGAGGATGTGGCAGCGCGCTGCCCCAAACGCCCAGTCTGCCTTCCCTATTCCCGCTCCGCCGACTTCGCCCAGAGATTGATATCCGCCTCCTTGGCATAGACGTCAACCTCGGCAAGCTCCTCGGCCGAAAATTCGAGATTATCCAACGCCTTGACGCAGTCGACGATCTGCGACGAGCGGCTGGCGCCGATCAGCGCCGAGGTTACCCGTCCGCCGCGCAGCACCCAGGCGATCGCCATCTGCGCCAGCGTCTGGCTGCGCTTCTCGGCGATCTCGTTGAGCTTGCGGATATTGTCGATGATCGAGGGGCGGATGTAGTCTCTCTTGAGAAAATGGTTCTGCGCCGCGCGGCTATCTTCGGGAATGCCGCCGAGATATTTCGTCGTTAGCATGCCCTGGGCCAGCGGCGAGAATACGATCGAGCCCATGCCGACCTCGTCGAGCGTATCGAGCAGCCGGTCGTCCTCGACCCAGCGATTGAGCATCGAATAGCTCGGCTGGTGGATCAGGCACGGCGTGCCGAGTTCCTTCAGAATCTTTGCGGCTTCGCGCGAGCGCTGCGAGTTGTAAGAGGAAATGCCGACATAGAGCGCCCGACCGGAGCGGACGATATGGTCGAGCGCGCCGCAGGTTTCTTCCAGTGGCGTCTCCGGGTCGAAGCGGTGCGAATAAAAGATGTCGACATAATCGAGGCCCATGCGCTTCAGGCTCTGGTCGCAGGAGGCGATCAGATACTTGCGGCTGCCCCACTCGCCATAGGGACCCGGCCACATGTCGTAGCCGGCCTTGGAAGAGATGATCAGTTCGTCGCGAAGCCCGGAAAATTCGCTGCGCAGGATCTCGCCGAAAGCGGTCTCGGCGCTGCCGGGAGGCGGGCCGTAATTGTTGGCGAGGTCGAAATGGGTGATGCCGAGGTCGAAGGCCGTGCGGCACATGTCGATCTTGCGGTCATGCGGCGTGTCACCGCCGAAATTGTGCCAGAGGCCAAGGGAAACGGCCGGCAGCTTCAGGCCGGAACGGCCGACGCGATTATATTTCATCTTCGAATAACGGTCTGCAGCCGGTTGCCAGCTCATCTGAATAACTCCTTTAAAGTATCTCTATGATCGTCACGCGGTATCTTCGGCCCAAGAGATCGCCGACACCTGCCCCTCATCCGCCTGCCGGCACCTTCTCACCGCATGCGGGGCGTAGGGAATATGCCGTAACCTCTCCGTCACTCGCCAGCGTTTCGCGTGGCAAGTCCCCTCGCCCCGTTTTTACGGGGAGAGGGTGAGGGGCAGCCATCGGCGCGAACCGGACAGCCGCAGGACAGGCCCGATGAAGACCGAACTATTGAGACAAACGCGCCGATACGGCAAGCGCACCGCGCTATTTCTACTATCTCAACAGCGCCTGCGCCTCTTCGATGCCGAGCGCAGCCGGCTGCGTGCAGGTCGTCGTCAGCTCGATGAAACGGCCCTCCTCGCCCGATTTCAGGATCGAAGTCATGACGTCGACGCCGTGCAGTGTGCGATCGAGCGAGCAGCGTGCGTCGCGGCCTTCGATCAACGCCATCGCCATGTCGGCAAGACCGGCGGTGCGGTAGTTGGCACGCGCCCCGTTCGGGTTTTCCTGGTTGATCTTGCCGAAGGGATGGTCCCAATCGTCAAGCGGCTTGATGTCCTTGTCGCGACCGCTTGCCTCAACGGTGCCGCCGAAGAAGTTCGGGTCCGGCACATAGAGCGAGCCGTCGGTGCCATAGATCTCCATATTCGCATGGCGGTGCGACCACACATCCCAGCTTGCCGACAGCGTCACGGTGGCGCCGCTGACGAATTCGAGCAGCGCCTGGATCGTTGTCGGCGTCTTGACCGGGATGATCTCGCCGTTGCGCGGCTGGCTGGTGATCGTCCGGGTCGGCGATGCCATCGAGGTCATGGCACCGACGCGTTTGACCGGACCGATCAGGTTGATCAGGTTGGCGATGTAATAGGGGCCGAGATCGAGGATCGGGCCGCCGCCCGGCAGGAAGAAGAAATCCGGGTTCGGATGCCACATCTCCATGCCCGGGCTCATCACGTAGCAGGCGCCCGAGGTCACCCGGCCGATGCCGCCATCGTCGATGAATTTGCGGGCGAGCTGGTGGGCGCCGCCGAGGAAGGTGTCGGGCGCACAGCCGACGGCGAGGTTCTTCGCCTTGGCGAGACGGCGAAGCTCCTCGCCCTGCTCCAGCGAAAGCACCAGCGGTTTTTCCGAATAGACGTGTTTTCCGGCTTCAAGGATCGCCTTCGACACCGGAAAATGCGCATCCGGGATCGTCAGATTGACGACGACGTCGATCTCGTCATTGGCGAGAAGCTCCTCGATTGTCTGCGCCTTGACGCCATATTCCTTGGCACGCGCCTCGGCCGCCTGCACGTTGATATCGGCGCAGGCCAGCACCTTCAGCCCCTTGAAGAGCGGTGAAAGCGAAAAGTAAGTGGTGGAGATATTGCCGCATCCGATGATGCCTACGCCAAGTTCCCTGGTCATGATATGCCTCAATAAGTCTGGAAGGATGCGATCGAACGGCTGATATTGCGGTCGATATCTTTTGGATTGTCATGTTCGACGACGAAGTGTTTCGCCTTGGTGGCGCGCAGCGCCGTCATCAGCCTGCCCCACTCGACCTTGCCATGACCGACATCGGCCCAGCCGTCTTCGTCCTTCGCCTCGCCGGCAGGCGCGATGTCCTTGACATGTACCGCGGTGATACGCGGCCCGAGCTTTTCGATCCAGGCGAAAGGATCGGCGTTGCCGCGAATGACCCAGGCGATATCGGCTTCCCAGGAAATATCAGGCGCGCCCTCGAAGATGCGCTCGATCGGCAGCGAGCCGTCGGCCAGCTTGACGAATTCGAAATCGTGATTGTGCCAGCCGAATTCATAGCCGGCTTCCTTGTAGGGCTTGCTCATTTCCTGCAAGCGCTTGCCGAAGGCGACCCAGCCGGCGGCGTCGGAGGGGCGCTGCTCAGCTGCCAGATGCGGCGCATAGATCGAATCCATGCCGAGAATTTTGGCAATGTTCAACGACTTCTGCACGTCCTTCTCGAGGAAATCCGGGCTGAAATGGCCGGTCGCCATCACCAAGCCGTTCTTGTCGAGATCGGCGCGAAGGCTCTTCAGGCCGTCATCGTCGAGATCGGCATAGATGCCGCCGAAGCCTTCGACCTCGGCATAACCTGCCTTGCCGAGCTTTTCGAAAATTGCCGAATAGGGCTGGAAGTTGCGGGCGCTATAGAGCTGGTAGCTGAGTTTCGTCATCATCGTCTCCTTGGGCCTCGTGCCCATTTCTTGGAAGGATCAATCCGCCGATTGGCAGGAATGCAGGTCGTAAAAGCGGAAATCCGGCAGCTTGCCGCGTTCGAGCGGATGTGCCGGGGTGAAGGTGATGCGGCGGCTCTCGCCGGCTGCAAGATCGAAGGCGTTGTCGGAATATTTGCCGTCCGCCTCGGTCTCGATCATTACGAAGAGCGCAAGTCCCGCTGCGGTGACATTGATATCGATCGCGCCACTCGCCTCGACATATTCGTGAGTGACGGTCAGGCCAGAAGGCTCCAATTCCAGCGCCTTATAGGTGCCGTTGACATAGTGCCCCTCGCCTCCCATGCCGTTCGACGCGGTGAAATGCCAGGCAAGCAGCGTGCCCTCAGCAATGTCGGACACATCAATCGCCGCGGCCGTCACCGCCGCATCCGGCGAGCACATGGCCTGCACGTTTTTCAGGTGCCGCCGCTCGCCATTCATCGTCAGAAGCGAGATCGAAAGATCGACGCTGACATCATTGAGCGTATCGTTGACGAGCGAGAAGCGGATCGTCTTGCCGTCCTCGGCGGGAATGGCGGCAACCGCCACCGGCTGGAAGAAGCGCTTGACGAGATAATGCATCGCCTTCCAGCGGCCGCCGTAGTCGAGGCTCGACCAGGAGGCGACCGGCCAGGTGTCGTTGAGTTGCCAGTAGATCGTGCCCATGCAATGGGGCTTCAACGAGCGCCAATATTCCACCGCCGTCTTGATCGCCAGACCCTGCTGGATCTGGGAGAGATAGACGAAATTCGGGAAATCCTTGGGGAAGCGGAAATAGCGGAACATCGTGCCGGCGATGCGTTCGTTGCCGCCGGCATTCTTCTGGTGCAGCTCCATAACGGGAGAAGCGATGTTCATGTCCTTCTCCTCGGCATAAGTTTTGATGACGGGCAGCGAGGTGTAGGACTGGAAGCCGAACTCCGAACAGAAGCGCGGCCGCACCGAACGGTAATTGTCGAACGACTTGTTCTCGTGCCAGACTGACCAGTAATGCATGTCGCCCGACCCGTCGGCATGCCAGGCATCGCCGAAATCGAGATAGCCGGATGCCGGGCTCGACGGCCACCAGAGCGCGCCCGGCAGCGCCTTCTTCACCGCCTGTTCGATCGTCCGGTTGAGGCGGTCGTAGGAGACGAGATAGCGGTCGCGATCCTTCCTCGATTCCTCGAACCAGGTCAGCGCTCCGACAAGCTCGTTGTCGCCGCACCAGAGCGCGATCGAAGGATGCGAGGAGAGCCGCTTGACCTGGTAATCCACCTCGATCGCCACATTGTCGAGGAAGTCTTCGGTCGAGGGATAGAGGTTGCAGGCGAACATGAAGTCCTGCCAGACCATCAGGCCCAGCCGGTCGCAGAGGTCGTAGAAATGATCCTGCTCGTAGAAACCGCCACCCCAGACACGGATCATGTTCATGTTGGCGGCTTTCGCCGATTGCAGCAGGTCCTCTGTCTTTTCAGGCGAAGAGAGTGAATAGAGCGCGTCGGCCGGGATCCAATTGGCGCCGCGGCAGAAGATCTCGCGGCCGTTGACCTTGAAGGCGAAGCGGCTGCCTGATGCATCCGGCGTGGTGATCAGTTCGACAGTGCGCAGGCCGATCTGCTTGCTCACCTCATCCGTCGGCAATTCGACGGACAGCGTATAAAGCGCCTGCTCGCCGCTGCCGGAGGGCCACCAGAGACGCGGATTGTCGATATGGAAGAGATGGTGGACCTCCGTCTCGCCCTTGACGCCGACATCGAGACGCACGCGCTCGCCATCGAGGTCGAAATAGACCTGGGCGATGCCGGCATGCTTGGCAAACAGGCTCGCCGTCACCAGGAGATCGACCGAGCCGTCGCTATTGTGGGTTTGGCGGGTGACGACATGTTCGATGCGCGCCGTCTCGAGCTGCTGTAGCGCGATCGCGCCGTAGAGGCCAAATGGCGCAATGGCGATGTTCCAGTCCCAGCCGAAATGGCATTGCGGCTTGCGCAGCATGTTGCCGTCGGGAATCGGCGAATTGCCCGTGCTGTAAGGAATATAGAAAGGCTGCTTCTTCTGCCGTTCGGCCCCGACGGCGGGGTTGGAGGCAAAGACGATCCGGATGGAGTTGTCGCCTGGTTTCAGCATGCTCGACACGTCGGGCCGATAGCGGCGGAAGCTGTTGTCGGCTTCAAGCGCCAGGAAGCCGTTGACGTGGACGCTGGCGACCGTATCGAGATAATCGATATCCAGATACCAGTCGCCTTCGACCTCCGGCAGCGCGAAGCTGCGCTCGACCGCCCATTCGCGCTCGGCGACCCACTGCACCTTTTCCTCGTTCCGTCCGAAATAGGGATCTGGGATCAGCCCTGCCCGGTGCAATGCGGTGTGCACGTCGCCCGGCAGGCTGATGACACTTTTGATCTCGCCGTCGACGGAAGTCAGCTGCCACGAACCGGAAAGGTCGATGTTGGGGGGTGTCGACGGATGTGTCACGATATCATTTCCGAATTACGTTTTAGATATGGACGGCGGATGATCGCCGTCCGGTAGTTGTCGTTGGTCAGGGGCCTGGCTTGGCTCCCTCTTCTCCCCGCTGGGGAAAAGAGATGTGTAGCAGCGCCTTGGTCGCCTTCCGTCCGCCCCGCTTTCCGTCATCCTCGGGCTTGACCCGAGGATCCACATGGCATCCACCAGCAAGCCCGAGAATGACGGAGAGCGGATTGGGCTTCTCGCCAAACTCGCCCCGGCCTATCGGCCCCAGCTCAGGCAGGCGGCACCATCTCCGGCCCCGCCCGCCCAACTGTCTAAAGACGCAGCTCGCTCTCGGCATCGAACACCGAAGCCAATGCCATGTCGAAGCTGAGCTTCACCTTGGCTCCGACGTTAAAACGGCGTGCGCCGTTGACGCGGACCGACATCGTGTGACCGGCATGTTTCAGCCACAGAAGATTGTCGGCACCCATCGGCTCCTCGATATCGACGGTGGCGTCATGTTCTTCGCCGCCGGCATTCTCGTTGACCTTGATGTGCTCCGGGCGGACGCCGAGCACAACCTTGCGGCCGGGCTGCAATGTCTCGCTGGCGTCGTAGGCAGCGAGCGAGAAAATGACGCCGTTGGCCGAAAAGGCAATGCCGTCGCCCGAGCTGACCAGCTCGCCGCGCAGGAAATTCATCGACGGCGAGCCGATGAAGCCGGCGACGAAGAGATTGCGCGGCCTGTTGTAGATCGTCGTCGGGTCGTCGAGCTGCTGGATGATGCCGCTCTTCATGATGGCGATGCGGTCGGCCAGCGTCAGCGCCTCGATCTGGTCGTGGGTGACGTAGATCATCGTGTTCTTCAGTGACTGGTGCAGCCGCTTGATCTCGACGCGCAGCTCCGAGCGGAGTTTGGCGTCGAGGTTGGACAGCGGCTCGTCGAACAGGAAGACGTCGACATCGCGCACCAGCGCCCGGCCGATCGCTACGCGCTGACGCTGGCCGCCGGACAGTTCGGCGGGCTTGCGCTTCAAGAGCGGCTGGATCTGCAGGATCTCGGCTGCCCGCGCCACGCGCTTGTCGATCTCGGCTTGCGGTATCTTGGCGACGCGTAGGCCGAAAGAGAGGTTCTTCTCGACGGTCATCTGCGGATAGAGCGCATAGGACTGGAAGACCATGCCGATGCCACGGTCCTTCGGCTCTTCCCAAGTGACATTCTTGCCCTTGATGAAGATCTGGCCTTCCGAGGCGTCGAGCAGGCCGGCGATGCAGTTCAGCAAGGTCGACTTGCCGCAGCCGGACGACCCGAGCAGCACCAGGAATTCGCCGTCGTTGATATCAAGGTTCAGATCCTTCAGCACGCTGACGGCGCCGAAGTTCAGCGACAGATCCTTGATCGAGACGCTTGCATTGGAGACACTTGAATTCATGTTCATGGGATCAACCCTTCACTGCGCCGGCGGCGATGCCACGGACGAAAAGCCGCCCCGAGACGAAATAGACGATCAGCGGCACGAGACCGGTGAGGATCGTTGCCGCCATGTTGACGTTGTATTCCTTCACGCCCTGGACGGAATTGACGATGTTGTTGAGCTGCACGGTCATCGGATAGGTATCCGGACGGGTGAAAACCACGCCGAACAGGAAGTCGTTCCAGATGCCGGTCACCTGGAGGATCATCGCCACGACGAAGATCGGCAGCGACATCGGCAGCATGATCTTCAGAAAGATCTGCCAGAAGCCCGCCCCGTCGACACGCGCCGCCTTGAACAGCTCCTCCGGAAGCGACACGAAATAATTGCGGAAGAGCAGCGTCAGGATCGGCATGCCGAAGATCGAATGGACGATGACGAGACCGGTCAGCGTGCCGTAAATGCCGATTTCGCGCAGAATGATGACGATCGGATAGATCATCACCTGGTAGGGAATGAACGCCCCGATGATCAGGATCGAGAAGAAAAGCTCGGATCCCTTGAAGCGCCAGTTGGCGAGCGCATAACCGTTCACCGACGCGATCGCGATCGAGATGATGACCGATGGCACGGTGATACGCACCGAATTCCAGAAGCCGCGCGACAGGCCATCGCAGTTGAGGCCGGTGCAGGCCTCGGCCCAGGCCTTCACCCAGGGTTCGAAGGTGATCTCCAGCGGCGGCGAAAAGATATTGCCGAGCCGGATTTCCGGCATGCCCTTCAGCGACGTCACGACCATCACGTAGAGCGGCAGCAAATAGTAGAGCGCCGCCACACCAAGCGTGCCGTAGAGTATGATGTTGCGCGACGACAGCGCCGGGCGCGGCTTGGCGCCGCTCGGGCCTTCGCCAAGTCTCGGCGCAACGGCGTCGATACCGGCGGCTGTGGTGTTGAGAGTTTCGATATTAGCCACGCTTGCGCCCTCCTCCGAATTCCAGATAGGCCCACGGAACGATGATGATCGCGACGGTGACGAGCATCATGGTCGAGGCGGCAAAGCCCTGCCCCAGGTTCTGCGCCTGGAACATGTAGTCGTAGACATATTTCGCCGGCACTTCCGAGGAGATGCCCGGCCCGCCCGAGGTCTGTGCGACGACGAGGTCGTAGACCTTGACGATGCCGGAGGCGATGATGACGATGGTGGTGATGAACACCGGCCGCATCATCGGAATGACGATGAAGAGATAGGTCTTCCACATCGGGATGCCGTCGACGCGCGCCGCCTTCCAGATGTCCTCGTCGATGCCGCGCAGGCCGGCGAGCATCAGGCACATGACGAGGCCCGTTCCCTGCCACAGCGCCGCGATCAAAATGCCGTAGATGACGATTTCAGGCGTATAGAGCGGATTGAAGGTGAAGCTCGTCCAGCCCATCGAACGCACGACCGACTGGATGCCGAAATCCGGGTTGAGAACCCATTGCCAAACGAGACCTGTCACGATGAAGGACAGCGCGAAGGGATAAAGGAAGATGGTGCGGAAGGTGTTTTCGAAACGGATTTTTTGATCCATCAGGGCGGCGAGCATGAAACCGATCACCAGGCTGAAGATCAGCGAAAGCACGCCATAGAGGGCGAGATTTTCGATCGCCGTCACCCATCGGGGCGCCGCCCAGAGGCGCTCATACTGATCGATGCCGACAAAGCTCAACCGCGGAAGGAGCTTGGAATTGGTAAAGGAATAAAAGACCGTCCAGAATGTGCCGCCGACAAAGATCACCACGGCTGTCAGGATCATCGGAATGGACGCAATCTTGGCATTCAGATTGCGTAGTAACTTGTTTGGCCGGCCTGCTTGCGCTTGACCCGTCATGAATACTCCTCCTCAAATCGCAATTGCGACCTGTGACGAAACGGCATGGCGCCGCCTCTCGTCCCACGTCCGAAATCTGCTGAAGATAGCGGAGAGAAGCTGCCGCCGGCCGGACCATCAAAGTCGTCCGGAGAGGATCCGGCCCCATGGGAGCCGGATCGCAAAGGCAGCAAATCTACCGATCAATCAGCCGAAGCGATGATCCCGGCGAAACGCTTCTGCGCGTCCTCCGGCGTCATCGACGGATTGGCGAAGAATTCGGAGAAGAGGTCTTCCTTTTGCTTCTGGCTGTCGGCCGAAAGCAGCTGGTCGGTGCCTTGGATCACGTTGCCCTTCGCCAGGATGTCGAGACCCTTCTTCATGCAATCATTGGCGGCGGCGAGATCGACGTCGCCGCGCACCGGCAGCGAGCCCTTCTTCAGGTTGAAGGCAACCTGGGTCTTGGGATCGAGCAGGGTCTTGGCAAGCACTGCCTGCGCCTTGGACTTTTCTTCGTCCTTCAGCAGCGGGAAGTAGAAGGCGTCGCCGCCGGTCGAGATGATCTCGTTCACGCCGAGGCCGGGCAGGCAGGTATAATCCGTGCCGGCTTTCTGGCCGGCGAGTGCGAATTCGCCCTGTGCCCAGTCACCCATGATCTGGCCACCGGCCTTGCCTGTGATGACCAGGTTGGTTGCCTGGTTCCAATCCTGGACGTTGCTGCCCTTGGACATTTTGCGGGCATCGTCGGCAGCCTTGAAGACCTTGGCGATCTCCGGACCGGCAGCGACTTCCGCATCCTTGTCCTTGAAGACCTTGTTGAAGACGTCCTTGCCGGCAACCGCGACCATCAACACGTCGAAGGCGCCTGTCGCCTGCCACGGCTGACCGCCGACGGCGAGCGGAATGATGCCGGCCTTTTCGAGAGCCGGAGCGGCAGCGACGAACTCGTCCCAGTTCTTCGGCACTTCGACGCCGGCCTTCTTGAAGGCTGCGTTCGAAAGCCACAGCCACTGCCAGGAGTGGATGTTGACCGGAGCGCAGTAGATCTTGCCGTCGATGGTGCAGGAATCGAGCAGGCTCGACGGACGAATAATGTCCTTCCAGTGCTCGGCAGTGGCCACATCCGTCAGGTCGCGCATCAGGCCGGCCTGGACGAGTTCTTCGGCCTGGCGGCCGTGGTTGAACTGGGTGGCGCCCATCGGGTCGCCGCCGGTGATGCGGCTGATCATGATCGGGCGTGCCGTGCCGCCGGAACCGGCGATTGCACCGTCGACCCAGTGGTTGCCGGTGGCGTCGAACGCCTTTGCCAGCTCGGCGACAGCAGCGGATTCGCCGCCGGATGTCCACCAATGGGTGACTTCGAGATCGGTGGCGCTGGCGCTAAACGGAAGCGCCGCGGAAGCGGCAAGCATAGCCGCCATCAGACGAATTTTCATGAGTTCTCCTCCCTCACTGAAACGTTGCCGGAAAAACTTAGTTCAATCGATTTCCACGCGCAACTGTCAGCTGGCAAATTTTTCCCGAGCAACCGCAATTGCAGCTTCTGACTGTTTTCCATCGAAGCGCCTCGCCCTCGTTAGCGACACCAAATCAACTCTTCTCGCAAATGCGTCTTCAGGTCATCTATTTGAATATATTATATTAATTTAATTATTAGATTCACAGCCCATATCGCCGGTTTCGCAACTGCAAAAAAGCCGCGGAATAATTGCCGATTCAACCTTAGAGCGTGATGCTGCGGTGCACATAAGAAAAAGCGCTCGACATTTCTACTGTATCGTTACAGATTTGCTTTTCTTAGGGAGGCGCGATTTTGGCAAGCGCGGGCTTACGGCGCTTGAAAAAGCCTCTATAAGCGACACCAATTCGCGCGAGGCAGGCCTACAGGGATGGAAAACAAGGGAAATTTCGGGCAAGCGGCGCCGGCGGCGCGCGAGCGTCCGACATTGAAGACGATCGCCTTCATGACTGGCCTTGGCGTCACGACGGTGTCGCGCGCGCTGAAAGATGCGCCTGACATCGGGGCGGAAACCAAAGAGCGGGTGCGTATGGTCGCCCGCCAGCTTGGCTACCAGCCGAACAGGGCGGGCGTGCGCCTGCGCACCGGCAAGACCAACGTCATCGCCCTTGTCCTCAGCATAGATGAGGAGATCATGGGCTTTTCCAGCCAGATGGTCTTCGGAATTTCCGAAGTACTGTCCGGCACGCCCTATCATATCGTCGTCACGCCGCACTCCCACAGCAAGGACCCGATGCTGCCGGTGCGCTACATCCTCGAGACCGGCTCGGCCGACGGCGTCATCATCTCACGCATCGAGCCGGACGATCCGCGCGTGCGGCTCTTGACCGAGCGCGGCATGCCCTTTGCCACGCATGGGCGCACCGATGCGGGTCTCACTCATCCGTTCCACGATTTCGACAACGAAGCCTTCGCCCACGAGGCTGTGGAAAAGCTCGTTAAGCGTGGCCGGCGCCGCATCGCCCTGCTGCAGCCGCCGAGCAAGCTCACCTACTACGCCCATATCCGCATCGGCTTCCAGACCGGACTGCACGATTACGGCGCCGAGGAAGTGCCGCTGCGCATCAACACCGACGCACCGCTCGCCGACATCCGCGACGTCGTCGAGGTGATGATGCGCTCGGCCAACGCGCCCGACGGCATCGTCTGTTCGGCCGGCAGCGCCGCGATCGCCGTCAATGCCGGCATCGAAGCTGCCGGCAAGACGCTCGGCCGTGATCTCGATATGGTCTCAAAGCAGTCGGTGCCGATCCTGAACTGGATCCGCCCGGAAATCATCACTGCCCAGGAAGACGTGCGCCAGGCCGGCCGCGAAATGGCCAAAGCCGTCATCGCCCGCATCGACGGCGTCGAACCGGAACTGCTGCAGAGCATCAGCCAGCCGATCTGGCCCGAGAGCGGCAGGTAAGGCGGATTGAGAAGCGCGACCCGTCGGACTTACCGGCAGCCGAGAAACTCATCTTCGGCGGTCCAAGGTTTGGGTGGCTCAAATCGCTTCCAGCGACGTAGTGACCTCAGTCGCCCCGACTTCGCCGCGCTAACCGCAAGCGCGGCATCGGCTCGAAAAAAGCCAAGATTGCTCGCCATCTCATGAGCGAGCGACGGGGAGATCGACAGAATGCAAGAAAGTGGCGTGCCCTATTTCAGCCAATGGGAAACACCCGGCATGACGCTGCCGGTGCTTGCCGCGGGATCGCAGGCTCTGCTCAGCGATCCGCTCTGGCGCCATTCGGGAGCCGCAACGATCGAGGAATATGCGCATTGGGCCGTGAACGTCTGCGGCATGGCCTGCCTGAAGATGGTCCTAGCCGCGCGCGGCGAGATCCATCCCACCCTCGAACTCGCCCGCGCCTGCACTCGTTATGGCGGTTATGTCGTCGACGAGATCGACGCTTCGATCAAGGGGCTGATCTACGCGCCCTTCGTCCGCTTCGCCGCCGACCGATTCGCGCTCGATGCGAAGACCATCACCGGCTTGGACACATCGGCCATTCCGGAGCTGCTGTCGAAGCGCAGGTTCTTCATCGCCTCGGTGCATTCGGCCATCCGCTGGCCGGAGCACGAGCCGCCGTCGAAGGGCGGTCATCTGGTGCTGGTGACGGCGGCCAGCGATAAGACGATCCGCTTCCACAATCCGTCCGGCCACGACGCGGCAAGCCAGGCCGATGTCACGCTGCCGCTTGCCGTCTTCGATCGTTTCTTTGCCAATCGCGGCATATCGGTCGAGGCCTGATCTTTCCGATATCCCATCGCTTCGGAGGCTTTCATGACCCCTTCCCCCAACAGGCTGCGCATCGCCGTGCTTTTCGGTGGCCGTTCGGCCGAGCACGAGGTTTCCATCCTCTCGGCGACCAACGTCATGGCTGCGCTGGAGCCCGAGAAATATGACGCCGTTCCCATCTTCGTCACCCGTGAGGGACAATGGCTGCTGAGCGGCTTCGGGGACGGCCGGCTGGCGACACCCTCGTCAGGGACGGAAATCTGCCTCGTGCCGGGCGGCCGCGGGCGCATGCTGGCCATGCCGGCCCATGGCGCGCCGCATGAATTGCCAAGGATCGACATCCTGTTTCCCGTGCTGCACGGCCCGCATGGCGAGGACGGATCGGTGCAGGGCGCAGTTGAAGTGGCACGCGTGCCGCTCGCCGGCTGCGGCATCCTCGGCTCGGCCGCGGCACTGGACAAGGATATCGCCAAGCGTCTGCTGCAGGCGGCGGGCCTGCCGGTGGCGCGCGCCGTGACGATCCATGAGGGTGCGGCTCCTTCGCTTGCCGCGCTCGAAGACGAGCTCGGCCTGCCGCTCTTTGTCAAGCCGGCGCGGCAGGGATCCTCCGTCGGCGTTGCCAAGGTCCATGCCAGCCAGGAATTTGCAGCAGCCCTTGCCGGAGGCTTCCGCCACGACCGGACGCTGCTCGCCGAGGAATTCATCGCCGGCCGCGAGATCGAATTCAGTGTGCTGGAGGATGTGGACGGAGAGCTTTTTGTCTCCCGGCCGGGTGAGATCGTGCCGGCGGAAAGCCACGGCTTCTACAATTACGACGCCAAATATGTCGATGAAAACGGCGCGGCGCTGAAAGTCCCGGCCGAGTTGCCGCTGGAGGTCGAGACCGCCATGCGCGATATGGCCGCCCAAGCTTTCCGGGCTGTCGGTTGCGATGGCATGGCGCGCATCGACTTTTTCCTGACATCGGACATGCACTTCGTCATCAACGAACTCAACACCATTCCCGGCTTCACCGATATCAGCATGTATTCCAAGGCGTTGGCAGCAAGCGGCGTCAGCTATGCCGAAATCATCGACCGGCTGGTGGAGCACGGCATGGCGCGCTTCCGCCGGACAGGCTAGATGATGAACGGATCGGTCCTGATTTCGGGATGTTCCGGCGGCGGAAAATCGACGCTGCTTGCGGAGCTTGGCCGCCGTGGCCATACGATCGTCGAGGAGCCCGGCCGCCGGATCGTCAAGCAGGAGCTGGAGAGCAATGGAACCGCCCTGCCCTGGGTCGACATGGTTGCCTTCGCCCGCCGCGCGATCGAGATGGCGATCGTCGACCACGCGGCGGCGCGCGAAGAGCAGGGCTGGACATTCTTCGACCGCGGGCTGATCGATGCCGCCTCGGCGCTTCAGCACCTGACGGGAGAACCGATCCTGGAAAGATTGAGCGCCGCCCATCGCTATAACAGAAGCGTTTTTCTCACGCCGCCATGGCTGGAGATTTACACGACCGACCCCGAGCGCCGCCATGGCTTCGAAAAGGCCGTCGCGGAATATGAGCGACTCGCCGCGACCTATCCGACAATCGGCTACGACGTCGTCGTGCTGCCGAAAATCACGGTCGCCGACCGGGCGGATTTCATCCTCGATCGCCTGAAGGCAAAGGAGTAGTCTTTCGGCAGCCGGCCGATCTCAGCGCCGGCGAAAGACGCACCACTGAAACGACTGCCGGCCGCCGCCGGGCGTCGCGTGCTCCTCGCTCCATTCGCGCTCCAAGGCAAAGGCGGAGCCGAATTCTGCCGCCAGCGCAGCGGCATCATAACGTTGGACCGGCAAGCCGCTGCACCGCTCCGGCCCGTCGGATGCGAAGGTCGCGATAATCACGACGCCGCCCGCCGCCGTGCCGGCTTCAAGCGCATTGCGATAGGACAGCCGCTGCTGCGGCGCGGTCAGGAAGTGAAAGACGGCGCGATCGTGCCATACGTCGTAGCGGCGCTTCGGTCTCCATACGGTGATATCGGCCACCATCCATGCGACCCGAGCCGCGTCATCCCGCAGCCGCGCCTTGGCGACGTCAAGTGCCGGCGCAGCAATATCGAGAACGGTGAGGTCGGACCAGCCGCGCTCGACGAGTCGGTCGACGAGGCTGGACGCGCCGGCACCGATATCGATCAGGGCGGCCGTCACCGGCAGTTGTAGCTCGTCAAGCGCCCGCAGCGAAGGCTCGGGCGTCGGTTGATACCAGCTGACGCTGTCGGCAGCTTTCGTGCGGTAGACCTCGTCCCAGTGCTCCTGATTCGCTTCCGTCATCCGGCATCCCCGTTTTGGCAGCGTCCGATCCTGACCCATCAACATGTAGGGATTGAGACGTCAGGCCCCAAACCTCCTGCACCCGCAATCATATGCGCGCTTCAGGGAGGAATGTGACGATAAACACGATCCTTAGGATCGTCTCGGGGCGCTACGCGATCAAGACACGCGCCCAGCCGTTCTGCAACGGCAATGGAAGCGACATTGCCGGAGCGATATAGCTGACGAGCGACGGCAGCTTGAGTGTCTCGAAAGCCCAGCCACGCAACGCCAAGGCCGCCTCGGTCGCATAGCCCCTGCCCTCATGCCCTTCGTAGACGAACCATCCGAGTTCCTTTTCCGGAAAGAGCGGCCCGTGGTTGATCCCCACCTGGCCGACACATTCGCCGGTTTCGGCCAGATCGATCATCAGCGCCCCATGCCCGAAGAACTGCCACAGAGCAATGTCGTGGCAGAACATCCCCCACGCCGCCCGCAGATCGAAGGGGCCGCCCATTCCGGCAGAGCGCGGCGAGGCCATCAACCGAGCGTAAGCCTCGAAGTCGCCGATATCGGGCAGGCGGAGCGCCAGACGCTCTGTCCGGATGCTGATGGCGCCGGTTTTGGTCATGTCGTCGCCTTTCTGCTAACTTTCGAACGCCGGAGCGAACCGAAGCGCCCCGCTCGGCGCTGGCCCTCGAAAAACGATCCGCTGCACCAGCCGCGTATCGAGATCATGATATGACAGCCGCCCGTCGCTGCTGAATCCCGCGCTGCCATAGACGTCCGGATTGCCGATCAGCGCGCATCCGCTAGCGCCCATCTCCTTCAGCAATTCGAGCCCCCTGGCGATCAGAGCCCCGCCGATACCCTGCCGCTGTCTCGCCGGCGTGACCGATATCGGCCCCAGCCCGAACCAGTCGTCATGGACACCTTCGATCGTCACCGGCGAAAACGCGACATGCCCCAGGATCTCGCGGTCCTCCTCAGCGACGAGCGATATCGCCAGATCGCCGCTCATACGAAGTTTTCGGATAATCTCCGCTTCCGTACCGTCACTGTAGGCCATCGGCCTGAAGGCGGTGGAAGTCAGATCGTGGATCGCGTCGATATCATCAGGTGTCTCGTATCGGATATGCATCTCTGTCAGGTCCTCATGCCCCAGCGGTCCTCAAACGCTATGTAGAGAAAATCGAAGAGCAGCAAGCCGGGTTCCTCCAACGGGAGTTGCGCCACGACGTGGCCTTCCGGGTCGAGCACAGCCGTCGGCCCCCAGGAGATACGCCCGTCACGCTCTCCGGTCACATCGGACGATATCAGCCACAGTCCCGTTTCGCGGCACCTCTCGCCGCGGACCGCGTTATGCTGCTCCTTAAATGCTTCCGCCTTGTCCCGCGGCATCATATTGTTGGCGAGGCACAGGATCAGGGTCGCGCCGGACGCTCTGATCTTCGCCGCAGCTTCCGGAAAATTGGTGTCGTAGCAGATGTTGATCCCGAAACGCATATCGCCAATCGCAAAGAGCGGGCTCTCCTCTCCCGCCGAGAAAATCCGTTCACCACGCAGCAGGTGGGCTTTCCGATAGCGGCCGATGAGAACGCCGCGCTCGATGATGACAGCGGTGTTGAACAATCGCCCATCATCGATCTCGATCAGCCCCACCACCAACACCGGCCCCGACTTCGGCAGCCGATCCAGGACTGCCGAAAACTCGGCCGATGCGAGATCGAACGCAACGCGGCGCGCCGATGGTTCATCGATCAGGTAGCCCTGGAGAAAACCTTCGGGAAAGAGCAGCAAGGCAACGTCATCGACTTCGGCTCGTGCTGCGACTTCAATAGCATGGTCCAAGGCCGCATCGACATTCTCCCGAAATTCCGGCGTCTGCGCCGCGGCTATCCGAATACTCTTCACCTTCAACTCCGCGTTCGCGACATACCTCACGAAAAAGCCCGGCGCGACGGCCGGGCTTCTCCTTGATCTCTTCTCCGCAAACCTCAGAAGGTCGCCGCACCGCTGCCCCAGGGGCCGTGGTGGAAATCCTTGCCATCAAGGCGGTCGAAACCGTGGGCGCCGAAGAAGTCGCGCTGCGCCTGGATGAGGTTTGCCGTCCCCCGGCCCTGGCGGTAGGCGTCGAAATAGGTGAGCGCCGAGGTCAGCGCCGGCACCGGCAGGCCGGCGGAAATCGCAGCACCGACGACGCGGCGCAGCGCCGGAATCGATTCCTTGACCATGTCGGAGAAGGCCGGCGTGACGATCAGGTTTGCGGCGTCGGGCGCCTTTGTGAAGGCCGAGGTGATCTCGTCGAGGAACTGCGAGCGGATGATGCAGCCGGCGCGCCAGATTCTGGCGATCGTTGGCATCGGCAGCGACCAGTTGAACTCGCGCGATGCTTCCGCCATTACTGCGAAGCCCTGCGCATAGGCGCCGATCTTGGCGGCAAACAGCGCCAGTTCCAGATCCTTGTTGAGCTCGGGACCATAGGCGATCGGGAAGGATACGGCCTGCGTGCCGAAGATCTTTTCAGCGGCTTCGCGCTGCGATTTCATCGAAGAGAGGCTGCGGGCGGCGACCGCGGCTTCGATCGCCGTTGCCGGAATGCCCATGTTCTGCGCCTCGATCGCCGACCATTTGCCAGTGCCCTTCTGGCCTGCCTTATCGAGGATCATGTCGACCATCGGCCCACCGGAGACGGGATCGTTGGCGGCCAGCACCTTTTCGGAGATCTCGATCAGATAGGAGTTCAGCCGGCCCTTGTTCCACTCGCCGAAAATGCCGGAGATGTCGGAGGCGCTCTTGCCGAGGCCGTCGCGCAGGATACCGTAGATTTCGGCGATCATCTGCATATCGGCATATTCGATGCCGTTATGGATGGTCTTGACGAAATGGCCGGCGCCGTCGTTGCCGAGCCAGGCGACGCAGGGCTCGTCATTGTAGCGAGCGGCAATCGAGGTCAGCACCTTCTCGACGCGCTTCCAGGAGTCTTCCGTGCCGCCGACCATGATCGACGGGCCGTGGCGCGCACCTTCCTCGCCGCCTGACACACCCATGCCGATAAAGGTAAGATCGGTGTTCTTGAGGCGGTCGAAGCGGGCGACGGTGTCGCGGAAGTTGGCGTTGCCGGCATCGATCATGATGTCGCCCTTGGCGAGATGCGGGCGCAACGCCTCCATCTGCTGATCGACGGCATCGCCCGCCTTGATCATGATGATGATCGGGCGCGGCGGCCGGATCGCATCGACGAACTCTTCGATCGTCTTGCAAGGAATGATCTGCTTTTTCAGATCGCCGGCGCTTTCGTAGAATTCCTCGGTTTTCTCAGGCGTACGGTTGAAGACCGCAATTTTATTGCCTTTCTCCGCGATGTTGAGCGCCAGGTTGGAGCCCATGACCGCAAGACCGATCAGTCCGATTTCTGCCTTTTCCACGACAAACCTCCGATGTGTCATTTGGACCGGTGTTGTGGCACTGTCTCGGTCAAACGGCAAGTCTCGCAAGGGTCTAATCGGTTCGCAAAAGCAATGAAATGAAGCTTGCAATATCCCGACTTGTCCGACAACCGCTTGCGTCGGTTCATCGACAACCAAGTTTTCGTGCGACCTGCCCTTGATGCCCTATCTGGTGGTATCATCGGCGTTTCGGGAGATATCGCCTTGGCACCGGAAAGACGAAAAGATACGGCGCTGCTTGCTGCCCGTGCCGGGCGCTACCGCGAATATGCGCCGCCGCCGGCGCTGCGACGCCATTTCAGCCGGTTCTGGTCGCATGCGCTGCATGACGGACCGCCGGCACTGGTGGCGATCGTGCCGGACGGCTATTGCGACCTGCTCTGGATCGACGGCCGGCTGGCAGTCGCCGGGCCCGACAGGACGGCGGCCTTTCCCGTTCTCCGGCCGGGCACGACGATCATCGGCGCCCGTTTTGCGCCGGGCGCCGCAGCACCCTGGCTGAAGACGCGGCTCTCGGCTCTGGTCGGCCGCTCGGTGCCGCTTGTCGACATCGGCTGGAAGGACACGGCCGAATTCGAGGCGCGGCTTGGCGATTGTCCCGATCCTTCGGCAGCCATGGCGCTGTTTCGCCGCCTGTTGGAAGAAGCCGCCAGCGACGAGGAGGATCCCGCCCAGGACGCTGCCGTGATCTTCGCCGCCGCAGACAGCGGTCGCCCGGCGTCCGGGCTGCTCGGCCGGCTCGACATGAGCGAAAGGCAGTTGCGCCGCCGCTGCCACCATCATTTCGGCTATGGCGCCAAGACGCTGGAACGGATCCGCCGGTTCCAGCGTTTCCTCGACCTCTGCCGCAGCTCGGGCACGATGCCGCTCGCCCGCCTTGCGCTCGAAGCGGGCTTTGCCGACCAGGCCCACATGACGCGCGAGGTCGGCGAGCTCTCGAGCCTGACACCCGCCGCCATTCTTGACCAACTCTGCATGCCGGAAAGGCCGGGCTGACCGTTTTGTTCAAGACGCCGCTGATTGGCCTGCTACGACAGCGAGACCCAATATCAAGGACCTGCAAGCCATGTCGACGACGCCCGCGAAAATTATCCACCAATCGATCGAGCGTGACTGGCGCGACGTCTACGACTTCGCCGGCAAGCCGGAGAACATGCCGCTCTGGGCCTCCGGCCTTGCAAGCGGTCTCGAGCCGCACGGCGCTGACTGGATCGCCCGCGGCCCGCTTGGAACCATCAAGGTGAGCTTCGTGCCTGCCAATGAATTCGGCGTAATCGACCACACGGTGACGATCGAATCCGGTCTCAGGGTCTATAATGCGCTGCGCATCGTGCCGAACGGCGATGGCTGCGAGGTCATGTTCACGCTGCTGCGCCTGCCCGGCATGACCGACGCGCAGTTTTTTGCCGATGCCGCCCATGTCGAGAAAGATCTCGCCATGCTGAAAGCCCTGATGGAGAGATAGATGGCCGACAATTCAGAAAACCACGACCGCCGCATTGACTATGTCGAATTCAACGTCGCCGACATCGCCGCCGCCAAAGCCTTTTACGGCTCGGCCTTCGGCTGGCGTTTCACCGACTACGGCCCGAACTATTGCGAATTCGACGATGGCCGGCTGAAGGGCGGTTTCACCGATTTCGGACCTGTGCGGCCGGGCGGCCCGCTTGTTGTCGTCTATGCCAGAGATCTGGAGGAGGTGCTGACCTCGGTCGAGAGGGCCGGCGGCACGATCGTCCGGCCGATCACCGATTTTCCCGGCGGCCGCCGCTTCCATTTCCTCGACCGCGACGGGTACGAGCTCGCCGTTTGGGCGACCGCCTGAGGCTACCGGTCGAGCATCCTGCCGTCCGGCCAGGGGGTCAGGCAGAGTTGGGCTGCTGATCGAGGTCGTGCATGACAATCAGCGCGCCGATCACCGTGCCGCCCGCATCGCGCAGCGGCGACATGCGACAGCGCACCTGCCGTGATCCCTCGCTGCCCGCCGAGCGCTCATAGGTGTAATCGATCTGGCCGCCGGCAAAACAGGCGTCGAGCTTGTGCTTGGCGCATTCGGCAAACCGCTCTTCACCGATGAATTCGCAAAGATGACGGCCGATCAGTTCCATCGGCTTCCTGTTGAGATGAGCGCTGTTGGCCGGATTGGAATAGAGGTAGCGATAATCTCTTGTCAGCACCGCCACCCGGTCCGGCATGCTGTCGAGGATCACCGCATTGAGGAACTGGCCATTGTCGGTATCAGGCACATAGGCCGGCGGCGGCTCGATGCGCACATCCTGCGGCGAAGGCATACGCCAGTCCGGCCCATGCGTCCCGAAATAGCGGTCGAGCAGGAAGGAAAGCACCGTCGTGTGCTCGGTGACGCTGGCGCTGTCGTCAGCGTCCTGGGCGATCAGATGAGTCACAAACTGCAGTTGCATGTAGACTTCGAGCAGATTAACCGCCCGATGAGCGAGGATTGCCTCGACCAGCGGCTCGACATAGCGGTCAAGCGCCGTGACGCGCTGGTCGTCGCCCAGGCGTATGGCTTCCTCTATCTGCGTGCAACGCAAGGAAAAAGCTCGAAAAAGCTCCAACAAGACGCCTCCAACTACGATTACCCCAAGAGACGAGTCCAAAACCGGATCTGGTTTACACCTCTAAAATGCGCCTAGCGGTAGACATTATTCGCGCCTTAGTGGTGACGGGTAACATGAAGTGTGCTCTCTTTCAATCCGAGCGCACCTGCCGCTTTTCACCGCTGATAATTGAGGGTGGACCTTTTTAAGCAGGTTCGGATCTGAGGCCGAGGCAGCATTAAATTATTGGCGTCTAAGGTGCGAGTGTGTTCTTGATCTGCCAGCGATCGTGATACCAGAGCCACTGTTCCGGGTATTCCCGCACCCAGCTTTCCACCTTGTCGTTGAGCAGCTGGGCGGCTGCCGGTAGGTCGAGATTGCCCTTGGCGTCGCGCGGCATGTCCAGCCGCGGCTCGATTTCCAGCCGATAGCGGTTGCCGGGCAGCCGGATGCAGCGCGCCGGATAGACCTCGCAATCGAACTGGCGCACCAGCTTCGGCAGCAGCGGATTGGTCTTGACCTCGCGCCCGAAGAAGGTCCCCTTCAGCCCCTTGCGGAACTTCTGGTCGACGAGCACCCCGACCCCCTGGCCGGCTTCGAGCTGACGGGCGAGCGCGAAGGAGGAGCCGGCATGAGACGGCACCAGCTTGCCCATCCGCGCGCTTCTGAAATCGAAGACCTTCTTCGCGACATAGGGATTGTTCGGCGGCCGAAAGAGCACGGTTACATGGAGCCCGAAGGCGGCACCCGCTACCGGCAGCAGCTCGAAATTGGCTGTATGGCCGGTAAAGACGATGAAGGGGCGCGGATTGTCGCGCAGATCGAGAAAGATCGGGATGCCCGACACCTCCACCCTGCCCGGCTCCGCGTTCTCGGGATCATAATCGAACAACTGGTCGAGGAAGACGTATTCGGCTGCAAGCCGGCCCATATTGCCCCAGCTTGCGAGCGCGATCTCTTCGATCTCGGCCTGGCTCTTCTCAGGGAAGGCGTTGCGCAGATTGACGAGCATCAGTCTGTGGCGGCGCGTCCGCCGGCCAAGGCGGCGCATTATCCTGTCGGCGAAGCGAATCGCGCCATCGGCCGGAAACAGCTTCAGCACGTTCAGAAAGCCGAACATCACCTGCGCCACCAGCCATTGCTGGAAGTGCCTGAGCGCCAGAACGATCCGGGTGACGAAGAGCTTCACTTCGGGCTCAATCCATTTTCAGAATGATCTTGCCGAAGATCTGGCGCGATTCCATCCGCTCCAGCGCCCGGTCGATATCGCTGAAGCTGACCTCGGTGTCGATGACGGGATGGACGAGCCCACGGCCCATCTTCTGCATCGCATCCGCCATGTTCTCCATGCGGCAGCCGAAGGAGCCGAACAACTTCAGCTGCTGCTGGAACAGCATCATCAGGTTCATCTCTGTCGAAACACCCGAGGTCGAACCGCAGGTGACGAGCCGCCCGCCGCGCTTCATGCAGAGCATCGAGCCCGCCCAGGTATCCTTGCCGACATGTTCGAAGACAACGTCGACGCCCTTCTTCTTGGTGAGCTTGCGCACCACGCCTTCGAAACGATCGGTGCGGTAGTTGATGACGTGATCGGCGCCGAGCGCCTTGGCCTTTTCGATCTTGTCATCGGAACCGACGGTGGTGATGACGGTGCAGCCGATCTTCTTGGCGAGCTGGATCGCCGCCGTGCCGATGCCGGAGCCGCCGGCATGGACGAGGATCGTTTCGCCGGGCTCGAGCTTGGCATTGTCGAATAGCATGTGCTCCACGGTACCGAAGGTGACGGGAGCAAGCGCTGCACCGATCGCATCGACGCCGGGAGGGGCTGGCACCAGCAGCCGCGCGGGAAGATTTACCTTCTCTTGCGCGAAGCCATCGAGATGGAAGCCGTGCACGCCGGAGACATGTTCGCAGAGATTGTCACGACCTCCGCGACAGGGACGGCAAAGGCCGCAGGTGCGCGCGCCATAGATGGAAACGAGCTGGCCCGGCAGCACATTGGCGACACCCGGGCCGATCGCTTCAACCACGCCCGAGGCTTCCGCACCGATGACCAGCGGCATCTTGCGCTTGGCGAATGCCATACCGCGCCAGCCCCAGACATCGATATGGTTGAGCGCCACCGCCTTGACGCGCAGCGTCACCTCGCCGGCAGCAGGCGCGTCCGGTTCCGGCAGGTCGGTGATCTCAAGCTTGCGGTCATCGATCAGTTGCAAAGCGCGCATGGCAAAATCCCTCGCCTTGAAGGCGTCATCTCATCTCAAAAATGTGTCGGGAACCGCTTAAGCCGGTTCGAGCGCCATGACAAGGCTGGCATTCTGCCCGCCGAAGCCGAAGGAGTTGGAAAGCACGGCGGAAACCTGCGCTTCCCGTTTCTTGTTCGGCACGACATCGAGAACGATCGACGGATCGGGATTGGCATAGTTGATCGTCGGCGGCAGCGTGCCGGTCAGCATCGTCTGCAGCGAGAACACCGCTTCGACGGCGCCCGCCGCCGTCAGCGTATGGCCGATCATCGACTTGTTCGAGGAAACCGGAATGCCGACGAGCCGTTCGCCGAAGACGGCCGACATCGCCCCATATTCCATCTTGTCGTTCTCAGGCGTCGAAGTGCCGTGGGCATTGATATAGCCGATGCCGCTCTCGTCGATGCCGGCATCGACAAGCGCCGCGCGGATCGTCGCGATTGCCGGCCCACCATCGGGTGAGGAGCGCGTGCGGTGGAAGCTGTCGGCCTTGTCTCCGGCGCCCTTCATGATGCCGAGCACCTTGGCACCGCGGGCGACCGCCGCTTCCAGCGATTCCAGCACCAGCGTCGCCGCACCTTCGGCAATGACGAAGCCGTCGCGATCCTTGCTAAACGGCTTGGAGGCCTTGGTCGGCGGATCGTTCTGAGTCGAAAGCGCCGACAGCAGCGAGAAGCGGATCAGCGCTTCGGCGCTGAGAGAGCCATCGGTCGCAACCGTCAGGGCGCGATCGGTGCGGCCCTGGCGGATCGCCTCGATGCCGAGCTGGATCGCCGTGACACCGGAGGCACAGGCCGTCGACAGCGTGACGGGAAGGCCGCGCGTGCCAAACCGGTCGGCAAGGCGCTCGGAAATCGCGCCGAACAGGGCCGCCTCATGGAAGGCTGGGTCTGGCCGCTGGCGCAGCGCCGTCAAAAAGCGCTCATAGGCGTCACCAGGATGCTCGGAGGCCGGCGAACGGTCGGCAAGTTCGAAACGCGCGCTCCATTCCGGCTCGATCGGCGGGGCAGCGAGAAACAGCGGGCCGTTGAAATCGCCTGAAAGACCGGCATTGGCCAGGGCCTCGATCGTCGTTTCCCGGGCGAAGGCATAGGAGCGCTCGACGGCGTTCGGGGCCGGGATGCCGATGAAATCGACGGTGCCGGCGATCCGCGTCGACAGTCCCTCAGTCGGGAAACGGTTGATCTCGTGAATGCCCGACGTGCCTGACGTTAGGGCCGCCCAGTTGTCATTGAGACCCTGGCCGAGTGAGGTGATGATGCCCATGCCGGTGACGGCGACGATTGGACGGCCGAGATGATCTCTGTAAGCGGAAGCTGTCATATCTCTCACTCCTCACGCATCTGCGGAAAGAACCGCGACGCCCTCGCCGCGCTGGTGGCCGACCGTGGTCACGACAGCGGCGGTTGTGCCTGTGCGCATCGGCGCCTCATGGGCGGCATCGAAAGGCGGCACTTTGGCCTTGCCGTCGACGGCAAGGGCTGCAAGCGCCAGACCCAGCGTGAACTGCGTCTCGATCGTGTGGCCGGTGATGCCGCCAAAACCGCGGATTGCAACACCAGGCAATTGATGTTCGAGAACCGCCCGCTCGCGGGCGGCAATATCGTGCATGCCGGTCGAGCCGGAAAAAATCGCCGTGCTTTCGGCGGAAAGCCCAGCGGCGGGCGCCAGAAGCCGCTCCAGGCGGACTTCGAGATTGCCGGCATTGCGGTTGCCACGGTCGCCCTCGACCGCGTCGATGACGGCATAGATATGGGCGCCGCGGGCCTCCGCGTGCTGGCGCGATTCGAGCACCAGGAAGGCGCCTGCCGAACCGGTGATCATGCCGCCGCCGTCGCTAGGTCGGCGTGACCAGAGCGGCACCCAATCGCCGCGCGCATGGGCGCCGATCGCCTCGGTGAGCAGGATCATGTCGGGCCGTTCGGCAGCGAAGGCGCCGCCAACAAGCGCATGCGAGGATTCGCCTGACTTGATGCGGTAGAAGGCGGTCTCGACGGCTGAAATCCCTGCCGCTTCCTCGCCCATGAAGGTGCGCGACGAGCCGGTGACCTTGTGCACGATCGAAATGTTGCCAGCGAGCAGGTTGGAAAGCTGGGCGAGGAAAAGCGTCGGCCTCAGCTCCGTCGTCAGCTTCTCGTTCAAGAGCAGCTCACGGTCGTTCCGCTTCAGCGCCTCGTCGACGATCAGCGTATCGACATTGATGTCGCGCTCGCCGCCGCCGGCTGCCACGATCATGTCCATCGTGCCGCAGGCCTCGAGATTCTCCTTGAAGCCGGCATCGTCGAGCGCAAGCCCGGCGGCAAAGACGCCGATACGTTGCCAGTTCTCCATCTGGCGCTGATCGCCGCGCTTGGCGATCTGCTGCGACCAGTCGATCTCGGGCAGCGGATGCACCGGATAAGGCTTGAACTTCTCGGTCTCGACGATCGCCTTCGGCGCGCTGCCGGCCTTGAGAAGCGCGATATGCGCATCCTTGCCGACGCCTTGACAGGTGACGATGCCGATGCCCGAAATGACGACGTCGTTTGCAGCCTTGCTCATCCAATCACCCCCTGCGCCGCGATCGCTTCGAGAAGCCCGATCTCGCCGGCACGTTTTTTCACGATATCGCCGAGCGGCACCTCGGAAAACGGCATGGTGCGAAGCTTCAGCTGCGCATCGCAGACCTTTTTGCCGGCGCTGGTGATTTTAGCCTTGGTAACCGCGAAACCCGAACCGTCGTGCTCGAGCACCGCCTCGATGTCGAGCACGGCTTCCGGCTCGACGAAGGTGCGCATCTTGGCGCCGTCGACCGTCATCAGGAAGGGCATGGCGGCAAAATCGGTGACGGCAAGCACCAGCATGCCGGAGGCCTGCGCCATGGTCTCGATCAAGAGCACGCCGGGAACCAGCGGCATTCCGGGAAAATGACCCTCGAAGACGGGACTCTTGGCCGGCACGACGGATCGCGCCTTCAGCGTGCCCTTCTTCAGGTCCACCGCTTCGACGCGGTCAATCATCTGGAAATATTCCAGCAGCATTCGGATCCTCCGGCCCGACAGGCCAGATCCGCCCGCCGGTGACGCCTAGTTAGGAACGAAACCGCCCAGCCGCCATAGTCAGGCGGCAGGGCGCTCAAAAAAAGACGGTTATGTCCTCAGGCCTTGGCTGCTTTGAGCTCGTCGATCTTGGCGCAGAGGTTCTTCAGCACGAAATATTCTTCGGTGGAAACCTTGCCTTCGTTGACTTCCTGCGTCCACTTTTCGAGCGGAATCTTGATGCCGAATTCCTTGTCGATCGCAAAGACAATGTCGAGGAAGTCGAGGCTGTCGATACCGAGGTCGTCGATCGTATGGCTCTCCGGCGTGATCGTCGCGCGGTCGATCTCGCTGGTTTCTGCAATAATGTCGGCAACTTTATCGAATGTAGCGGTCACGCGCTGTACCTCATGAAATGACGATTTAAACCCCCTCATAGGCAAATCCATTTCAAAAGCCAATGCTTTCGTCCGGGCGTTGCGGCAATTTGCCGATTGGGTGTTGCCTAAACAGCAATGGAATGCGGGCCATTGCCGTCACCCGAGGCGGGGCGATGCCGCCGCAGGCAGCCCCGCTGCGCCGGCAGCGCCAACGGGTCGTCCGAATCAAAACCGCGCACGGCCTCGCCTCGCCTTCCACGCGCGGAGCCGCAGGCACGGACATTTGATCTGGATCAAATCGCGAGCCCGGCGAATTTGATAGTCATCAAGCGGCGCTCAAAGAAATCGGGATAGCCGAAGCCGCAATCGGGGCGTAATCGTCTCGATTATGCCGAGCATGCAAGCCATGCTGGGATGCATCAGGATTGCGAAGGATCAGGAAATGGACGTCGCACGCAGTGAGCTTTCCGAGGCCGGCACTCCTGTCGCTTGCCGATCCTGCCAGGCGCGGCACGGCGTCGTCTGCGGCGCCTTGTCTCGCCACCAGCTGAGAGAACTCGGCCGCCATTCGCTGCGCCGCAAGGTCGATGCGGGCTCGCAGATCGTCGCTCAAGGGGCGGAAAGCTCTTTCTATTCGAACATCATGCGCGGGGTGGTGAAACTCTGCAAGGTGATGCCGGACGGGCGCCAGCAGATCGTCGGCCTGCAATTCGCTCCCGATTTCGTCGGAAGGCCCTTCGTGCGCGAGAGCACGCTGTCGGCAGAGGCTGCGACCGATGCCGAAATCTGTGTCTTCCCCCGCAATCTGCTCGACCGCATGATATCGGAGACGCCGGAATTGCAGCGCAGCCTGCACGATCAGGCGCTGAAGGAGCTGGATGCCGCGCGCGAATGGATGCTGACGCTCGGCCGGCGCACCGCCGAGGAGAAGGTCGCAAGCCTTCTCCACCTCATCGCCACGCATGCCGAGCCGCAAACGGCCACCAGCACCGCCTTCGATCTGCCGCTATCGCGCGCCGAGATCGCCGATTTTCTCGGATTGACGATCGAGACCGTCAGCCGTCAGTTGACCCGGCTGCGCAAAGGCGGCGTCATCCGCATCGAGAACGTCCGGCATATCGTCGTCCCAGACATGGATGAGTTGGAAAAGAAAATCAGCGCGTAATCACCACGCGGGTATTGGCAAGGCCGGCTTGACGCGTCAGCGAGAAGAACTGAGCCGCATTGTCAGGATGCAGGCGAACACAGCCATGCGACGCCGGCCGGCCCAGGCGCTTCAGGTCGAAAGTGGCGTGAACGGCATAACCGCCGTTGAAGAACACGGCGTAGGGCATCGGCGCATTGTCGTATTTGCGCGAGCGATGATCGCGCGACAGCCACTTGGCGCTCCACGAACCGGTCGGCGTGACATAGCCGTTGCGCGCGGTCGAAACCTTCCAGCGATACTTGACGAAGCCGTTCTCGGTGACAGTCATCGTCTGCTTGCCGATGCTGATATTGGCGACCAGCGTTGCTGCCTCGGCGGCAACGGGAGAAAACTGCAGCAATAAACTTGCGGCCGCAGCCGCCAAAATCGTCTTCATCATAGCCCCTCTTCGCACCCGCGCGGTTTAATCGCGCCCTCACGATAGGGAGACTAAGGCAATACTTATTAGATTGCTTTAACCCGAATGGTAATCACAATTTTAACACGTCTAACCGACAGCGGCTCGCCTACTGGAGCTTGCGCCCAGCCGCAGGCCGGTTGAGCCTCTGGTAGGCCTTGTTCATCTTCTCGCGGATAGAGGCCATCGTACCGAGATTATGACCGCACGCGGCACAGGTGATGATGTCCGTCTCCCGGATCTCCGGCCGCTCGAACTTCATCTTGGTGCTCTTGCACTTCGGGCACGGTAATTCAACCTGAACTGTCATCGCTCTGCTTCCGGTCTGATGAGATATGAGGCGGTTCAAATAGACGTTTGAGCAGAGCATGTCCACTGGCGGGTGTATGCCGTGCGGCACCCCTACAGAAAACACAAGAACAACCCGAAGACCACACCGGTGAACACCATACAGCTGGCATAAAACACCGACACGCCGTCTTCGATATCGCCAGCGGTGGCAATGTCGCGGCCGGCGTTGTTGATCATTGGCTCCGTCACGATAACACCACCATAGATGCGCGGCCCGGCGAGCTGGACGTTAAGAGCGCCGGCCATTGCCGCCTCCGGCCGGCCGGAATTCGGCGAGCGGTGCAGGCCTCCGTCGCGCATCGCCACCCGGATCGCCTCGCGGCAGGGGCTGATGCCCCGCCGGATCCAGGCGCCGGCAGCGATCAGCAGGATGGAGAGCCGGGCGGCCGGCCAATTGGCGATATCGTCGAGCCGGGCGGCGGCCCAGCCGAAATCGATGTATTTTTCCGACCTGTGGCCGATCATCGAATCCGCCGTGTTCAGCATCTTATAGGCGAGCAAGCCCGGCAGGCCGAAGACGGCATAACAGAGCGCCGGCGCGACGACGCCGTCGGAAAAGTTTTCAGCAAGGCTTTCGATCGCCGCGCGGCAGACGGCCGGCTCATCGAGCGTCTCCGGATCGCGCCCGACGATCCGGGAAACAGCGGTTCGTCCGCCGGCAAGCCCGTGGTCGCGCAGAGCTGTCGCGACGGCCGCAACATGATCGGCAAGGCTCTTCTGCGCCAGGAAGATCGCCACCAGACCGGCCTTCAGCACCAGGCCGGCAAGGCCGAAGAGCGCAAAAAAACGGTCGAACACGAAGCCCGCGGCGATCGACAGCAGCAGCAGCGCCAGGATCGCGGCAACGCCGTTCATCCGGCGTTGGGAGCCCGTAAGGCTCGAGGGATTGAGCTGCTGGTCGGCATAGGAGATCGCTGCGCCGAAGACGACGACGGGATGCGGCACCCGCGACCACAGCCATTGCGGATCGCCGGCGATGCGATCGAGCAGCAGCGCCAGAAGCAGTACCAGAAGGTTTTCGTCGATCGTCATCGCTCAAATCCCTGAAGGGCTTCGCCAAGCCGTCTGTCTGCCGCCGGATCGGGCGTTAGCCCGAAACGCAGCCAATCCGGCGCATAATCGAACTTGCGGACGAGAATATGATGCCGGCAAAGATGGGTGTAAATGTCGACGGCTCTCGCATCGGCGACAAGGGTAAAAAGCGCCGTCCCTCCCGCCATCCGCAATCCGGCGCCGGTCAGCACCGCAGACAGGCCGGCGCAGCGTTCACCGATGCCGCCGCGGATGGCAGACACATCCGAACGCAGCAGCGAGGCGGCCAGTGACAGCGCCGGGCCTGAGACCGCCCAAGGGCCGAGCCAGTTCTCGAAACGCTCCAGAATATCACGGCGCGCAATCGCAAAACCGAGCCGCAAGCCGGCAAGCCCGAAAAACTTGCCGAAGGAGCGGAAGATGATCAGGTTGGAAAGATTTTGCGCCTGGGCTGCGAGACTCAGCGCCGGGTCGGTATCACCAAAGGCCTCGTCGACGACGAGAATCCCGCCCGCCGCCTTCATCCTGTCGTGCAGAGCAATCAGCGTTTCGGCCGGCCAAGACCTGCCGTCCGGATTGTTCGGATTGACGACGACCGCCAGCCGATGCTCGGCCCGAATTGCGGCGACATCGCCGACCGCATCGACGGCAAAACCCGCCGACGTAAAGGCGCGCGCATATTCGCCATAGGTCGGCGATACCACGGCGATCCTATCGTCCGCCATAGGGGCTTGCCCGTCCTGTCGAAGCAGGCGCGGCAGAAGCTGGATCACCGATTGCGTTCCGGGCACCGGCAGCGGTAGAATCTCGCCGCTGCGGTAATAGTCGCGTGCCGCAAACCGTGCCGCGTCGACGAGATGCCCGTCCGGCAGGCGGTGCCAGGCCCTTGCCGGAATGTCAGGCAGGGCGACGGGGCACGGATTGATGCCTGTCGAGAGGTCGAGCCAGTCTTCCGGCCTGCCGCCGAAGGCGGCAGCAGCGGCGGTGATGCCGCCGCCATGGACAATCGGCGCGCTCATGCGGCCGCTCTCGCGAGATCGATCAGATGCATATAGGATCCCGCCACCTGACCGCGCCTCAGACCGACGGCACCGAGATCGGTTCCGAGCGCATCCTGCGCTGTAAACAGCCGCTTTCCATCACCTTCGGAAACGACGGTAGAATAGTGAAATTCGTGCGCCGTCATCGTCCGTGCGAAGAAGGCGCCGTCGAGCGGTGTCACCCGGCGATAGCCGAGATGGCGCCGGCGCTCGGCATAGCTGGTGACAACCGGCAGCAGGCCGAGCATTCCGTGGCGCTTGCCCCCCGCATCGATCAGCCCATCGCCCAGCACCATGTAGCCGCCGCACTCGCCGTAAATCCTGATGCCGCGCGCCGCCGCGTCGAGCATGCCGGCGCGGAAATTCTGCGCTTGGGAGAGCCGCCCGGCATGCAGCTCGGGATAACCGCCCGGCAGATAGACCGCGTCGGCATCGGCGGCCGGTGCCTCGTCGGCGAGCGGCGAGAAGAAGGAAATATCAGCCCCGCGCCGGCGCCAGCCGAGCAGCATATGCTCGTAGGAAAAGGCAAAGGCGATATCACGCGCCACGGCGATACGGGCGCCGATCGGCATCAGCCGGTCGATATTGGCTGCCGATGGCCGGTTGAGCCCCTGCCTGGCGATGCGCAGCAGGAATTCGAAATTGCATTCCTCGGAAACGGCGTCGGCAGCATGGTCGATGAAACTCTCAAGCGTCGCATGTTCGCCGGCCTGGACGAGGCCGAGATGCCGCTCCGGCAAGGCAAGCGCCTTATCGCTGCCGATCACGGCGACAACAGGCATGCGGATAGCCTCCAACGCCTGGCGCAGCATTGCCTCGTGCCGCTCGCTGCCGACCTTGTTGAGGATGACGCCGGCAACGCGGACATCGGCGCGGAATCCGGCAAAACCTGACACCAGCGGCGCCACCGACTGCGACATGCGCGAGGCATCGACGACGAGCACCACGGAAAGGCCGAGTTGGGCGGCAAGATCGGCCGCCGTTCCCTTTCCGTCGGCCGCTCCATCGAAGAGACCCATCATTGCCTCGATGACCAAAATCCGGTCGCCGGAGCGGTGAAGAGCGGCATTGGCCGAGATCAATTCCCCGCGCATCGCCCAGGGATCGAAATTCAGGCAAGGCGCCCCGCTTGCGGCCGCATGGAAGGCGGGGTCGATGTAATCGGGGCCAGCCTTGCCGGGTGCCACCGCGACGCCGCGCCGGCGCAGCGCCCTGAGCAATCCGAGCGTCACTGTCGTCTTGCCGGCGCCGGAGGACGGCGCTGCGATCAGGAGGCCGCTCATATCAGCACCTCGCCGGACCGGCCGAATGGATCGGGCTGCAGCCGCCGGCCCGCCAGCGCACCCAGCCAGTCGAGCGAGGCCCGGAGCCGTACCACCTCGCCGACAACGACCACCGCCGGTGGTTCGAGCCCGGAAGCGGCGGCAGCATCGGTCGCTTCGCCGAGCGTCGTCTCAAGCACCTGTTGCGCGCCGGTCGCCGCATTGCAGACAAAAGCCACGGGCTCGGATGCCGAACGGCCCGACGCAATCAGATTGGCGCTGATCTGGGCGATATGCTTCATCGCCATATACATGACGATGACGGGCGACCCCTTGCCGATCGCCTCCCAATTGATCGCATCCGGCACAATGCCGGAGGAATCGTGACCTGTGAGAAACGTCACGGCATGATTGATCTCGCGATGCGTCACCGGAATGCCGGCATAGGCAAGCCCGCCGATGCCGGCGGTAATCCCGGGCACGATGCGAAACGGGATGTTGTGCTCAACCAGCGTCAGCGCCTCTTCACCGCCGCGTCCGAAGACGAAGGGATCGCCACCCTTCAGCCGCAGCACCCGCTTGCCGGCGCGCGCCAGTTCCACCAGCCGGAGCGAAATGTCGCGCTGTTTCGCCGAGGGCTTGCCGCCGCGTTTTCCCGCATATTCGATTTCCGCGCCTGATCGTGCGAGCGTCAAACAGTCCTCGTTGACGAGCGCGTCATGGACCACCACATCCGCCTCCACGAGTCCCTTGGCGGCGAGCAGCGTTAACAGCCCTGGATCACCGGGGCCGGCCCCGACGAGCCAGACGCTGCCCGGCTCCAGCGCCGGCAGATGGGAGAAAGCGGCATCGATCATCCCGCTGATCTAGGCCGTGCAATGGGCAAGGTCAACGCCGCACGCCGCGCCTCACTTGAAGTTGCTGAGATGACCATGACTCACCTTGGGAGGAAGCGGATTCAAATTCTCGGAAAGCCCGAATAACAATATGAATATATTGGGAGCGAAGACCGGCCGCGATGCAGCCGGCTTCCGAAGCGGTCAAGCCGTAAGCAGCGTGTCGCGGATCAGGCCGATGACCGTTTCCGACTCGATGCCGGTGCAGACGATCTGGCTCGGCAGACCATCCCAGTCACCGGGCGGAAAACGGCGGCCGTCCGGCTTGATGATCGTCTGGCCGTCGGCAATGCCGCCGCAGACGACGCGCACTGCGCCGGTGACCGTGGTGAAAAGCTCGGGCGCCACGACATAGACTGAGGCACAGCTATCATGCACCATCATGCCGTCCTCGACCGCATGCTTGTAAAAATCGATGTAGGACTGCGACAATGCGTCGAGCAGCTTCACCGCCCCGTCTCCCCTGGCCGCCATCTCGCCAAGATAGCTGCGGCTCATCGTGGTGATCGAGGTGACGTCGAGGCCGATGACGGCCACCTTCCAGGGCGCGGTCATGACGATGTCGGCAGCTTCGGGATCGCCGTGGATATTGGCCTCCGCGACCGGCGAGACATTGCCCGGCACATAAAAATTGCCGCCCATGATGACCACGTCCTTGACCAGGCTCGCAACCTCCGGGTCTTCCTTCAGCGCCCGCGCCAGATTGGTCATCCTCCCGACGGCCACCAGCCTGACTTCGCCGGGGTTGGCGCGCACGGTGTCAATGATGAAGCGATGCGCCGGGCGCGGATCGAGCGGCAGGTCGATCGTCTCGGGCACCTTGATATCGCCGAGGCCGTTCTCGCCATGCACCATAGCCGGCCATTCCCGCTCCGCACGCTCGGGATCGATAGTGACGCTGGCGCCCTTGGCGACGGGGGCGGCAATATTCCATTCGCGCTTGAGGAAGAGCGCATTGCGCGTCGTCGTTTCGACCGAGGCATTGCCGAAAACGGTAGTGATGCCGATCAGATCGATCTCGGGATGGCGATGCAGGAAAAGAAGCGCCATGGCGTCGTCGACGCCCGGGTCCGTGTCATAAATGACCTTGTGCATTGGTAACCTCTATAGAGCAATTCCAGCAAAAGTGCCTGAGCGGCTTTGCGCCCGGAATTGCGTTGAAACAAAGATGTGATTCGCTGATCTGCCGGACGGCGTCGCGACGTGCCGCCACCATAACGCCCGTCAGTCTTTCTGCAACCCGATGCGGGCAATCGCCGCCGTCGCATGCGCGGATTTGATCTTGCCGAGCAGCAGTTCCGCATCCACGCCGATGGCCGCGAGCGCGGCCGATTCTGCTACGCCGTGACAGCCGACGCGGGCAAAGACCACAGCGGACGGATGCTTGAGCCGCGGTGTTTCCTGTTCCAGCCGCCGCGCATCGAAGAAGACCGCCGGCACGGTAAAATGGCTGGCAACGGCCAGGATCGCCGCCTCGTGCCTGCGGCTGTCGATGGAAGCGATGGCCGCGAGCTCCGTCCCAGCGATGCCGGCTGCCCTCAACGCCTCGACAGCAAGCGCCAGCACTTCCGCAGCCGGCGTCCCGCGCTCGCAGCCGAGCCCAAGCACATGCCGCCCTGCAGTATTTAAGGAAATATCGCCCATTGAAGCCGTTGAATGCACCCCGCTGTGTCCCTGCAGCCATTGCAGCTTGGAACGGCAAATGCAACAACGCCGCCAGAAAGCCCCCCTTGGAATACCGTCTTGCCCGACATTGCCCTTCATCTTCTTCTGCTGCTTTGTGCGGCTGCCTTCTTTGCCGGTTTCGTCGACGCCATTGCCGGCGGCGGCGGCCTAATCACCGTTCCCGCCATGCTGATCGCCGGCATTCCGCCGCTGCAGACGCTCGGCACCAACAAGGTGCAGTCGATCTTCGGCGCCGCCTCGGCAACGATCGCCTATGCCCGCAAAGGCCATGTGCGGCTTCGAGAACAGCTGCCGATGGCGATGATGGCGGTCATGGGCGGAGCGCTCGGCGCCGCTCTCGCGACGATCGTGCCCGGGCAGGTGCTGCAGGCGATCATGCCGGTGCTGCTGCTCGCGATCGCCATCTTCTTCGCCGTCAAGCCGAACCTCAACGACCTCGACACCCACTGTCTCATCACGCCCTTCGCCTTCGGCCTGACGCTGGTGCCGGTCATCGGCTTCTATGACGGCGTCTTCGGCCCCGGCACCGGCTCCTTTTTCATGCTCTCCTTCGTCACCCTCGCCGGCTTCGGCGTGCTGAAGGCCACCGCCCACACCAAACTTCTCAATTTCGGCTCGAACCTCGGCGCGCTGATCATCTTCGCAAGCTTCGGCGCGATCCTCTGGAAGATCGGCCTGTTAATGGGTGTCTGCCAGTTCCTCGGCGCGCAGCTGGGTTCACGGCTCGCGATGCGCATCGGCGCAAAGCTTATCAAGCCGCTGCTCGTCATCGTCTGCGTCGCGCTTGCGGTCAAGCTGCTCGCCGATCCGGCAAATCCGCTGCGTGTCTGGCTCGGACTCTGAACGACCGCGCGGCCGCCTTCATTACCTCAGGCGTAATTGATAGGGTGCACCACCTTCCCGCATGATCGCGCTGCCTGGAACTGACGGGCGATCAACAGGAGATGACCCGATGAACGACGCAAACAGCAACGCAGAACGTTACCTCGCCATCTGGAACGAGACCGATGCCGCACGCTCATCGCCGAGAGCTGGTCGGAGGCCGCAACCTATATCGATCCGCTGATGCGCGGCGAAGGTCATGAGCAGATCAATTCGCTGGTCGAAGCGGTGCAGAGCCGCTTCCCCGGCTTCCGCTTCGAACTGATCGGCGCGGCAGACGGCTATGGCGACAATCTGCGCTTCTCCTGGGGCCTCGGGCCTGAAAATGGCGAAGCGCTCATCAAGGGCACGGATTTTGCCGAACTTGCGGGCGGCAAGCTGAAATCCGTCCGCGGCTTCATCGACCAATTGCCGGAAGCCGCGTGATGACGCCGACCGCCCGCTCTCTCGGAGTTCACCTGCGCGAATGGCGCCAGCGCCGCCGCATGAGCCAGCTGGATCTCGCACTCGAAGCCGAGATCTCGCAGCGGCATCTGAGCTTCATCGAGAGCGGGCGCTCGACCCCGAGCCGCGAGATGCTGCTGCACCTTGCCGAGCGTCTCGAGATACCGCTGCGCGACAGGAACCCGCTGCTGCTGGCGGCGGGTTTCGCCCCTGTCTTTGCCGAACGCAAGCTCGATGACCCTGTCCTTCAGGCGGCGCGCCGTGCCGTCGATATGGTGCTCAAAGGGCACGAGCCCTTCCCGGCGCTCGCCATCGACCGCCACTGGACCCTGGTCGCCGCCAACGCCGCGATCGCTCCCTTACTGTCCGGTGTTGCCGATCAGTCGCTGCTTGCACCGCCCGTCAACGTGCTGCGCCTCAGCTTGCATCCGCAGGGATTGGCGCCACACATCGCCAACCACGCTGAATGGCGCGCGCACCTGCTCGATAGGCTGCGTCAGCAGATATCGGCCTCGGGCGATCCTGTCCTGGAAACACTGCTGAAGGAGCTGCGGTCCTATCCAGCATCGGAACGGGCCGGCGAAGGCCATGCCGACTATGCCGGCATCGCCGTTCCCCTCCGGCTTGCGACCAAGGCCGGCTTGCTTTCGCTGATCTCGACAACGACGGTCTTCGGCACGCCCGTCGATATCACTCTGTCGGAACTGGCCGTGGAGTCCTTCTTTCCAGCGGATGAAGAAACGGCCGCCATCCTGCGCAGCATCGCACTCAACTGAGCGCCTCAGAACTCCACGCCCGGCTGGCCCTTGATGCCGGAGCGGAAGGGATGCTTGACGAGTTCCATCTCGGTGACCAGATCGGCGATCTCGATCAGTTCTTCCTTGGCATTGCGGCCGGTCAGCACGACATGCGTCATATGGGGCTTCTCGTTCTTCAGAAAGGCGACGACCTCGTTGATGTCGAGATAGTCGTAGCGCAGCGCGATGTTGATTTCATCGAGCAGCACCATGGAATTGCGCTCGTCGCGGATCAGTTCCTTGGCCTTTTCCCAGGCAGCCGAGGCTGCAGCCACGTCGCGGGCGCGGTCCTGCGTTTCCCAGGTGAAACCCTCACCCATGGTGTGGAACTGGCAGAGATCGGAGAAATGCTTCTCGATCAGGTCACGCTCGCCAGTCCACATCGCACCCTTGATGAACTGCACGACGGCGGACGGTTTGCCATGGGCGATGTGGCGGAAGATCATGCCGAAGGCGGAGGACGACTTGCCCTTGCCCTTGCCGGTATGGACGATGATCAAGCCTTTGCCGTCGGTCTTGGTCGCCATGATCTTGTCGCGCGCGGCCTTCTTCTTCGCCATTTTCTCGGCATGGCGCGCATCGTCCTTGCCCGTTTCGTTGTCTGGGATCTCGTCGCTCATCGGTTCACCTCATTCTGTTATTTGGCCAAGTCGAACCGGGCCGAATTGCTGCGCGGCGTCCAGAGGCTGCGGTCGATCGCTTCGCTGAGCCGCTCCCTCATCTCGTCGAATGCCGCCGGGTTCTTTTCCATCATGAAGCTGCGCACGGCCGCATCGGCGACGAAGGCCTGATAGACCGCCTCGAAATGATGCGCGCTGACCGCCCCTGTCGTCGCCGCGAAAGCGAAGAGATAATCGACGGTGGCGGCGATCTCGGCCGCGCCCTTGTAACCGTGGCGCATGACGCCCGCGATCCATTTCGGATTGATGACGCGCCCGCGCACGACACGGCCGATCTCTTCCTCCAACGAACGGATCACCGGCTTTTCCGGCCTGGAATGATCGTTGTGATAGATCGACGGGCGCGTGCCCACGAGCTGTTCGGCCGCCGCCGCCATGCCGCCCTCGAACTGATAGTAGTCGTCGCTGTCGAGCAGATCGTGCTCGCGATTGTCCTGGTTCTGAACGACGGCCTGCACCGAGCGCAGCCGCTCCTCGAACAGGCCGCGCTCGGCCTGGCCCTCCTCGCCGGCGCCATAGGCGTAAGAGCCCCAGACGAGATAGGCTTCGGCGAGATCGGCACGCCGCTCCCAGCCCTTTTCGTCGATCAGCGCCTGCAGGCCGGCGCCGTAGGCGCCGGGCTTCGAACCGAAGACACGGTAGCCCGCCCGCCGTTTTGCCGAGCCCTCGTCCAGACCGGCAGCGGCAAGCCTTGCCGCCTCGCCGCGCATGCGCGCAGCAATCGGATTGTCGGCCGCGTCCTCGTCGAGCGCGCCGACGGCGCGGATCGCCTTGTCGAATAGGGCGATCTGCTCGGGAAAGGCGTCGCGGAAAAAGCCTGAGATCCTGAGCGTCACGTCGACGCGCGGCCGTCCGAGCACTGCTTGCGGGATGATCTCATAGCCGGTGACGCGGCGCGAACTCATGTCCCAGAGCGGCTTGACGCCGATCAGTGCCAGCGCCTGGGCGATATCGTCGCCGCCGCTGCGCATGTTCGACGTGCCCCAGGCGGTCAGCCCGAAGGAGACAGGCCACTCGCCGTGATCCTGCACATAACGGCGCACCAAAAGCTCGGCCGACTTTTTGCCGAGTTCATAGGCCGCCGGCGTCGGCACGGCGCGGCTGTCGACGGAGTAAAAATTCCGGCCCGTCGGCAGCACATCCGACCGCCCGCGCGTCGGCGCGCCGGAGGGACCGGGTGCGACGAAGCGCCCGTCGAGGCCATTGAGCAGGCCCGCGATCTCAGCGGGGCCGCAGTCAAGGATCGAGGGTTTGAGACGGGTCTCGATTTCGTCAAGAACCGTCCGCGTCGCCGTCCATGCCGCAGGACATTCCATTTCGCCGGAAACAAACGTGGCGGCGAGCAGTTCGATCCGCTCGACCGTGTCGCCGTTGCTGCGCCAGGGGGTGTCGAGGATATCGGCGAGGATCGGGGACTTAGGACCGGTCCAAGGGGCGGCCATGTCGCAGTCGAGAGGGTCGAAGGTGGGGCCCCCCCCCTCTGTCCTGCCGGACATCTCCCCCACAAGGGGGGAGATCGGCAAGAGGCTAGACCGCAATTCCACGTCGGTTGTTTGGGAAAGCCGGTGCCCCGATTCAATCTCCCCCTGTGCGGGGGAGATGTCCGGCAGGACAGAGGGGGGTGCCACAGGCACGCTGCTTACCCCCGCATCCCCAGCAATCGCCCGCTGCAGGCTCGCGTCCCCACCTTCGCCCAGCCCGCGCGGCACCCGCGCCAGCGCCACCGTCAAATCCGTCAGCAGCCGTCCCTGCGGCGACACGCCGAACACGTGCAGTCCATCGCGGATCTGCATTTCCTTGAGGTCGCAGAGATAGGCGTCGAGCTTCTTCAGCGCCTCGTTCTCGCTTTCGCCCTTGGCAATGCCCGCGTCCCGGTCGAGACCGATATCAGCAACGAGTTCCAGGATCTGCCGGCTGAGCAGCCGGATGCGACGGGGATCGCCACCGGAGGCCTCGTAGTATTCGTCGACCAGCGCTTCCAGATCCTTGAGCGGCCCGTAGCTTTCGGCCCGCGTCAAAGGCGGCGTCAGGTGATCGATAATAACGGCCGCAGTCCGGCGTTTGGCCTGGGTGCCCTCGCCCGGATCGTTGACGATGAACGGATAGAGATGCGGCAGCGGCCCGAGGATCGCCTCGGGATAACAGTCCTCCGACAGCGCCAGCGCCTTGCCCGGCAGCCATTCGAGATTGCCATGTTTGCCCATGTGGATGACGGCGTCGGCGCCGAACTCGCGCCGCAGGAAAGCATAAAAGGCAAGGTAACCATGCGGCGGCACGAGATCCGGCGAATGGTAGCTTTCTTTGGGATCGATATTGTAGCCGCGCGCCGGTTGGATGCCGACGAGCACGCCGCCGAAGCGGGCGAAAGGCAGGGCGAATGCGCCCTCGCGAAAATACGGATCGCTCTCGGGATCGCCCCAGCGGGCTCTCACCTCATCCTGAATCTGATTGGGAAGAGATTCCAGGAAGCTATTGTAGCGACTCAAGGAAAGCGTTTCGCGGATGATCCTGCCGTCACGCCCTGAATTGGTCGGCCCTTGCATCAGATGCCGGATCAGCGCGTCACCGTCGGCCGGAATATCGGCAAGCGGATAACCCGCTGCCTGCATCGCCCGAAGCACCTCGATGCTGCCGGCCGGCGTATCCAGGCCGACCCCGTTGCCGAGCCGACCGTCGCGGTTCGGATAGTTCGCCATGACGAGCGCAATGCGCCGGTCACGCGCCGGCCTCCCACGCAGCCGCGCCCAATTGGCGGCGAGTTCCGCCGTATAGTGCACCCGGCCGGCGTCTGGTTCGCTGGCGACGATGTTGGTCTCGACCGCTGCATCGTAGCGCGCCGCCGTCTTGAAGGAGACTGCCCGCGCCAACACCCTTCCGTCGACTTCCGGCAGCGCCACATTCATGCCGAGATCACGGGCCGACAGACCTTGCGAGGAGGCAGCCCATGCCTCCCGCGACGAGGCCGACAGGATCGCCTGCAGCACGACCGCCCCATTCGCCTCCAGCACTGTCGGCTGCCGGTCCGCACCCGGGGCCGAGACGGCAAAGCCGGTGGTGTTGATGACGACATCGGGTTTCAGCGCCGAAAACACGCTTTCGAGAATGCCTGTGGAAACCGGGTCCTTGAGGCTGTAGGCAAAGACCGGCAGCGGCCTCAGGCCAAGCGACTGCAAAGCGTCGATCAGCGCCTCGATCGGTCCGGTCTCGCCACTCTGGACGAGGGCGCGGTAGAAACTGATGGCGACGATGGGGGAAACCGCAGGTTCGAATCCCATCTTCTCCGTCGACCTTGGGGCACCCCCCTCTGTCCTGCCGGACATCTCCCCCACAGGGGGGGCGATCGGGGATGAGAAGCCTCGTGCCGCCTCTTCCGGCGAAAGTACGGCATTCTCAAACGTTTCTTTTGTTGGAAGCCCAAGCGACTTGCCGATCTCCCCCCTTGGGGGGAAGATGTCCGGCAGGACAGAGGGGGGTACCACAACCTCCACCGATGAGGAGGGCACCTCCAGAGCCACCCGCCGCCACTCCTCGACACCGATCAGCCCACGCCCCGGCCACCATATGCCGGCCTTCATCAAAGGCGCCGCTGGCGCGGGTTTCTCGGCCCCCATCAGCATCGCCCCGGCATAGTCGAGAAAGGCCCGCGCGTTGCTATCGCCGCCTTCGATGAGATAGGCCCAGAGCGCATTCAAATCGTCGAGATCGACATTCGAAAAAGCCACAAGCCCCGCATCCGGCCTGGCGTCGCCCGGCAGCACGGCAATCAACGCGCCATTGCGTGCCGCAGCCGCATGCAGCGCTTCCAGCGCATAGTGGAAATAGCTCGCCCCGCCGAGCGCCCGCACGATGATCAACTTGGCATGGCGCGCCGTGCGCTCGACATAGGTATCGACCGACATCGGATGCTTGAGGCTCATCAGACTGGCGAGCCTCAACGTATGGCCGATCGCCCCGCCGGCATGAGCCGTAGCGATCGCCGCAAGCTCGCTGTCGGCAGCCGATAGGAACAGGATATCGCCCGGCGTCTGCCCGAGGTCGATCGCCTCGTCGCCGTCGCTGATCGTTCCCTGTTGAGCCAGAAGCAGATGCATGGGCTTACGCCAGCGCCTCGATCGCTGCCCTTACCGCACCCTCATCCATTTCGTGCAGGCCGATGACGACGAGGCGCGTTGCGCGCGTTTCGCCCAGGCCCCAGGCGCGGTCGAAGTAGTGGTCGATGCGGCTGCCGACGGCCTGCAGCTGCAGGCGCATCGGCTTGCCTGAAACATCGACGAAGCCCTTGAGGCGCAGCACGTCATGGGTTGAGATGATCGTCTTCAGGGCTTCGACGAAACCGGCGGGATCGGCAACGGCGCCGAGCTCGACGACGAAGCTGTCGAATTCATCGTGATCGTGCGGCACGCCGTCCTCATGCTCCAGCTCGTGATGCGACTTGCGGTTGGCGATATCATCCTCCGTGCCGATGCCGAGGCCGAGCAGGATGCCGGCCGGAACCTCGCCGTTTTTCGCCTCGATCATCACCGGCTTGCGCACGGTGCGGGAGGCGACTTCGTCACGCACGCGGCCAAGGCCGGCGACGTCGATCAGGTCCGTCTTGTTGAGCACGATCAGATCGGCGCAGGTGAGCTGATCCTCGAACAACTCCTCGATCGGGCTTTCGTGATCGAGCGATTCATCCTCGGCGCGCCGCGCATCGACGGCATCATGGTCGTCGGCGAAGCGGCCGGCGGCGACCGCTGCACTATCGACCACCGTGATGACGCCGTCGACGGTCACCTGGGTGCGGATATCGGGCCAGTTGAAGGCGGCGACCAAAGGCTGCGGCAAGGCAAGCCCCGAGGTTTCGATGACGATATGGTCGGGCCGCTGCTCGCGTTCCAGGAGCTTCGTCATCGTCGGAATAAAATCGTCGGCAACGGTGCAGCAGATGCAGCCATTGGTGAGCTCGATGATATCGTCCTCGGTGCAATTCTCAGCGCCGCAGCCTTTCAGCACCTCACCATCGACACCGAGATCGCCGAATTCGTTGATAATCAGCGCAATCTTCTTGCCCCCGGCATTGGTGAGTAGGTTGCGGATCATCGTCGTCTTGCCGGCGCCGAGGAAGCCGGTGATGACGGTTGCAGGAATCTTTTGCTGGTTCATGGATTTAACCCTTCATTTTCAGCGGCAGACCTGCCGCGATAAAATAGACTTCGGCGGCCTTCGCCGCGATCGATTGGTGCAGCCGGCCGGCGTGATCGCGAAAATCCCGCGCCATGCGATTGTCGGGCACGATGCCGAGGCCGACCTCGTTGGAAACGAAAACGAGGCGCGCCTTCGCGTCCGGCAGGAAATCGGCGAGTGCGGTAAACTCCGCTGTCATATCCCGCTCCTCCATCATCAGATTGGTGACCCAGAGCGTCAGGCAGTCGATCAGCACGATACGCCCCTCGCTGTCGATGGCGGCAAGCTTGCCGACCAGATCGAGCGGCTCCTCATGCGTCGTCCAGGAGGGGCCGCGATCGGCCCTGTGCTGGGCAATGCGCGCCTGCATCTCGTCATCCCATGCCCGCCCGGTCGCGATGTAGTGGCGATCGAGGCCGCTTGCGATCACGAGGGATTCGGCAAAGCGGGATTTGCCCGAGCGGGCGCCGCCGAGGACGAGGGTGGCGGTCATGCCGAAGCGACCCTGCGAGATAGGGTAAAGCGGCGCCACGTCCCTCTTCTCCCCAGCGGGGACAAGGTGCCGGCAGGCGGTTGAGGGGGTGAGCGGCGAAGCCGCGATTGCACTGAGCGCAAGTGAAGGGCAAAAGGACGGAGGTGCCGCGCGGCCCACTCATTCGACCCTTCGGGCCACCTTCTCCCCGCTGGGGAGAAGGGGAAATTCCATGGCACCGCACCAGGCCGCGCCGAATTCAATCGTTCAGCCAAAACAACCTCCGTGCTGGCAGCGGGCCTCTTGCCCAGGGGTGGGCTTCTCGCCCGGCAGGAATGGCAGGTCTCCTGGCTCGCGGTTATCGGCCCCGACCGGGGCGACCCGTTACGGTCGCCCCTGATCGTGCCAGCGGATCTGCCTCGCCTTCCCGGCTGCATCGGTGAAGAGGTGGACGATTCGTAGAAATAGAGGCGTCCGACCCCGGTTGATCACCATGCATGTCCAGTGGCTTTTCCGGCATGTCGCCCCTCTGGCCCGCCTGCACCATTGCAAGTGTCGGCCGGAAGCGCTCGATGCCGGATGGAAGACCCTGACCGCCTACAGTCGCGGGGTCGGCTGTGATGAAGGCGCCCGGCTTGGGTCCGCCCCGTCACATTCCCTTTTCATCCGAAAGGGCGCTACGCCGATCCGGAACCATCCGTTATATCGGGATGGCCAGGCGACCATCCGTTAGATCGATGGTTAGGCAAGCCGGGGAATGAAGTCAACCGGCCTTGGCGGTGGGCCAATCGTTTGCGAGGCGGCACGCTCGGCCAAACACGACTTACCCTACCAGAATTATCGTCATTTATCAGAGACTTATGTCATAAATATTTGACTCTCGCGCCGGCTTTTCGCCGCAATTGCAAGGCAAGCGGACGGCATCATCGCCCTTGACCGGGTCTCTCCCCGCCTAGTTGTCTAGCCATGTTTATGAAATTGGATCAGCGCCGCCTGCGCGCGCTGCGTGTTTTCTTTGATCCGGGGCGGTTGCGCGCGCTGACGCGCCGCAGCGAGGTCGGCCTGTCGCTCGCCGGCGCCGTCGTGGGCATCGCCTCGGGACTTGCCGTCACCGGTATGAGCTTCGTCTCCAATGAATTGCACCAGCTGGTCTTCGGCATAGCAGACGACGAAAGGCTGAGCTCCTCTTTGATCGAAGACAAGCTGCTGCTGCTCACCGCCCCCGTCGTCGGCGGCGTCGTGCTCGGTCTGCTGCTTTTCGTGCTGGCGAAACGGCGCAAGAAGCCGATGGTCGATCCGATCGAGGCCAATGCGCTGCATGGCGGCCGCCTGTCCTTGACCGACAGTATCATCGTCGCGGTGCAGAACCTGATATCCAACGGTTTCGGCGCCTCGGTCGGCCTGGAGGCCGGCTATACCCAGCTTGCCGCAGGCCTCGCCTCGAAATTCGGCCTGAAGCTGCAGCTTCGCCGCTCGGATCTGCGCGTGCTCGTCGGCTGCGGTGCGGCCGGCGCCATCGCCGCCGCCTTCAACGCGCCGCTGACCGGCGCCTTCTATGCCTTCGAGCTGATCATCGGCACCTATACGATCGTGTCGCTGACCCCGGTCGTCGTCTCGGCCCTCGTCTCGACCCTCATCGCGCGATTACTCACCGAGGGCGATTTCACCATCGATATCGGCAGCTTCGGCGCGGTCGTGCCGGCCGATTATATCCCAGCTCTACTGCTCGGCGTCTTTTGCGCCGGCGTCGGCATCCTGCTGATGCAGGGCGTCGCCTTCATCGAAGAACTGGCGCGCAAGAGCGCGATCGCCCCGCCCTTCCGCCCTGCCCTTGGCGGCATCATCGTCGGGCTCTTGGCGATGATCTCGCCGCAGGTGCTTTCGGCCGGCCACGGGGCGCTACATCTCAACCTTTCCCGCGACGTGGCGATCCCGGCGCTGATCGGTCTCTTTCTGTTGAAATCGCTGGCATCGGCGATCTCGATCGGCTCCGGCTTCAGAGGCGGCCTGTTCTTCGCCTCGCTGTTCATGGGCGCCCTGCTCGGTAAGCTTTTTGCCTATTGCGGTCCCTATTTCGCCGATGCGACGCTGACGCCCGTCATCTATGCCGTGGTCGGCATGAGTTCGCTTGCCGTCGCCGTCATCGGCGGGCCGTTGACGATGACCTTCCTGGCGCTCGAAATCACCGGCGATTTCCCGATCACCGCGCTTGTGCTCGCCGCCGTCATCACCTCCTCGCACGTGGTGCGCTCGACCTTCGGCTACTCCTTCGCCACATGGCGCTTCCATCTGCGCGGCGAAAGCATCCGCAGCGCCCATGACGTCGGCTGGATCCGTAACCTGACGGTGGACAAGCTGATGCGCGCCGACGTCAAGAAGGCCAGGGCCGGCATCACGCTGGAAGAGTTCAAGCGGGCCTTTCCGATCGGCTCCACCCAGCGCGTCATCCTCGTCGAGGAGAGCGACAAATATCTGGGCCTCGTGCTGGTGCCGGAAATCTACGCCAACCCGACCGACGCGCAGGACGAGGGCAAGACGCTCGCCGATTTCATCCACTACCGCAACGATTTCCTGCAGCCGCAAATGAATGCCAGGCAGGCGGCGGCGATCTTCGACAAGAGCGAAAGCGAAGCCCTCGCCGTCGTCAACAACCTGATCGAACGCAAGGTGATCGGCCAGCTCAGCGAAAGCCACACGCTGCGCCGCTACAGCGAAGAACTCGACCGCCGCCGCCGCGAAGTGTCAGGCGAGATCTGAGCCGTTACGACCTGCAGCGTCGCGCGTCTTTCAGACACACTATGATATTTCGAATCATAGAGTAGCCGCGGCAAGCTTGAACACATCGGCCCTCTTCGAAACGCCGCGCAATTCGAACGATCCCAGACGTTCGCAGGCAGTCCCGCAGGCGGCGGCGAAGCTTTCCGACATCAGAAGGTGCTGGCCGAGTTCGCCGCAGAGTTTCTCCAGCCGCGAGGCCTCGTTAACCGCCCTGCCGATCACCGTGAAATCAAGCCGGCCGCGCGCGCCGACATTTCCGTAGAAGACCTCGCCAAGATGCAGGACGACGTCGACGCCGATGTCGGGACCGCCCTCGCGCTTCCGCCGAAGGTTCAGAGCCTCGTTTGCCTCCAGAAGATTTCGGGCGGAGGCCAGTGCGGCCGTGCAGGCCTTCCGGGGATCCTCGCCCTCCTCGCTGCCTGTCGGAAAAATCGCCAACACGCTGTCGCCCATAAACTTGAGGATTTCGCCGGAATTTTCCTCGACATGCCGGCCGATCAGCTCGAAATGTTCATCCAGAAACCTCGCGATCTCGCCCGGCTGATAGACTTCGGTCAATGCCGTGAAGTTTCTCAGATCCGCAAGCAGGACCGCAGCATTGATGGCAGCGCCCTTTCCTCTCTGGATATCACCTGCGAGGATGCGCGCGCTCGTCTTGGCGCCAGTATAGACCGCGAGGAAGTCAGCGGCGGTTTTCGATGCCGCGATGCGGTAGCAAGCCAGCCCAAGCGCCGGAAAAAGCTGTGTGACAACAGCCAGTTGATCGTCGGAAAATCCGCCCGGCAGGTCGCTGGTCAACGACAGGCTGACGCCGCGCAGCGCAGCCTCCTTCGGGAACTCCAGCAGGTTGACCAGATGATCCGTGCCGCCGCCAAGCGCGAATTCAGCCAGCTGCGGATAGCTGTCGATCCCCTCTCCGTCGGCAAGAATCCAACGCCCAGACGCTTCGCCACGCCCCAGAAGATAGTATATTGGCGTCTTCTCGAACTTCAGCACTGCTGCTGTGCCATATTCGGCATTCTCGATCGTGGTCGCCCCGCCGCGCAGGAAATTGGCCGAGACGCCGCCATACATGGGATGAATGGACGGCATCGCGATGCTGCCTCGCCAAATGGGAAAACCATCGGCGATCAGCCGATCGCATAATCCGGTAATCAGCTCGCTAATATGCTCGCTGGTGATTCCCTGCTCTATCAGCCAGTGGATATGATCGCTAATTTTTAAAACCTCCGCATCGGGCCGAGAGCCGGAGAAGCCGTCTTACAATCGAGGCCAGGCACCGGGAACCGCGGGACAGGTGCTGAAAAAGCCATGTCGCGCATGCCATCCATTAGCCTGCTTCGCGTCGCGATACTACTCCCACGCGAATGAAGGATGCAGAATTCGAGAGGGGCAAACGCGGGTTACGGATGACAATGCCTCAGTCTCCCAGTGGCTAGCGAAGCTACTCCAGTTTGAGGCTCGCGAGGCGATAAAAGGCGACCTCGCGTCGCCACACGATCCCAGCCGCTCACATCCTGACTGTCATGCCGCCGTCGACCGTCAGCACATGGCCGTTGACGAAAGAGGCGGCGGCGCTTGCCAGAAACAGCGCCGCGCCGGCGATCTCGTCCGGCCGTCCCCAGCGCTGGACCGGGATGCGCTGGCGCACGAACGGCATCAATTCCTCATTCGCGGCCATCGCCGCGTTCGTCTCGGTGGCAAACCAGCCGGGCGCAATCGCGTTGCTGGTGATGCCGTACGGGCCGAACTCGACCGCCATGCCGCGCATCAGGCCGGTCAGGCCCTGCTTGGCTGCCGGATAGACGCAGTCGCCGGGCATGACGACATGGCCGCTGATCGACGTCACTGCGATCAGGCGGCCGTAATTATGCCGTTTCATCAGCGCGGCCGCATCGCGCGAAAGCGTGATTGCCGCGGCAAGATCGGTGCGCAGCAGCTCGACGATCGCATCATCGTCGAATTCGGCCAGCGGCCGCCGGTCGCGGGCGCCGACATTGTTGATCAGGATATCGAGACGACCGTGGAGTTTTTCGATATCGGCCATCACTGCACGCTGTGCCTCGCGGTCGGCGATGTCAAATGCAGCGGCTTCCGCCGTCCTGCCTGCGGCTCGGATGGTCCTGACGGCATCTTCCAGCGTTGCCGCCGTCCGCCCGGTGACGATGACATGCGCGCCAGCCTCGGCAAGGGCGCGGGCCATTTCGAAACCCAGACCACGGCCGCCGCCGGTCACCAGCGCCACCTGATCCGCCAGTGAAAATCTGTCCAATACGCGCATGGGGTTCATCGCTCTCCACCGGGTCCACCGCGCCGATTAATGGACTCAGTCAACTAATTTGGCAAGAGGAGAACGGTGGACCTAACCGACGAACCCGGCCGACCAGCGCGGATCGAGGTGACGCTCCAGTTCTCTGGCGATCTCGTCGAGGGCCTGATCGACGCTCTCTCGGTAGTTTCTCCGCTCACCGAAGAGCCCAAAGCTCTGAAGCAGCCGGGCGCGGTAGGCGTCGCTTCCGAACAGCCCGTGCAGATAGGTGCCCATGATCCGGCCGTCGGCCGAAAGCGCTCCGTCGGACGCGCCGTCGATAATCGCCGATGGCCTGTCGCAATCCGGGCCGCGGGTGATGCCGAGATGGATCTGGTAGCCGGCAAGCGGCGCGTCATATTCGGTCGAGCGGGCCTGGCTGTTGCGCACGGTTTTCTCAGGCGCCATCTCGGTCTCGATGTCAAGTAGCGCCAGCCCCGGCGTCTCGAGCGCCCCGCCCTCTATGCCGAGCGGATCATGCACCGTCCGACCAAGCATCTGGTATCCGCCGCAGATGCCAATTACCCGGCCGCCGCGCCTGACATGCGCCTGAAGATCGCGGTCCCAGCCTTGAGCGCGGAAATCGGCGAGATCCGATATCGTCGATTTCGAGCCGGGAAGGACGACGAGGCCGGCGTCCGCGGGCAGCCGTTCGCCTGATCGCACGAAGACCAGCTCGACATCCGGCTCGGTCCTCAACGGGTCGAGATCGTCGAAATTGGCGATTCGCGGCAGCACCGGCACGGCAATCTTCAGCGCCCCCGCTCCGCCCCTCGCCAGACGTTCAAGCACGACCGAATCTTCGGCCGGCAGGCGCGCCGCGGCCTGCAGCCATGGCACGACGCCGAAACACGGCCAGCCGGTAAAGCCTTCGATGGCGCGGATGCCATCGTCAAACAGCGAGACGTCGCCGCGAAACTTGTTGATGATATAGCCCGCAATCATCGCCCGGTCCTCGTCCGGCAGGATCGCATGCGTGCCCACCAGCGAGGCGATGACGCCGCCGCGGTCGATATCGCCGACGAGTACGACAGGCACGCCGGCCCGCGTCGCAAAACCCATATTGGCAATATCGCCGGGCCTGAGATTGATCTCGGCCGGCGATCCGGCACCCTCGACGATGACGAGATCGGCACCCGCAGCGACTTTTTCGAAGCTTTCGAGCACGGCGCCGAGCAGCTGCGGCTTCAGCCGCTGGTAGTCGCGCCCCTTCGCCTGGCCGAACACCCTCCCTTGCACGATGATCTGGCTGCCGTTATCCGAATGCGGCTTAAGCAGTACAGGGTTCATGTGCACCGAGGACGGCGTGCGTGCAGCCAGCGACTGCAGCCACTGCGCCCGGCCGATTTCGCCGCCGTCATCGGCAACCGCCGCATTGTTCGACATGTTCTGCGGCTTGAACGGCCGGACGGCGAGCCCGCGATTGGCCGCCAGCCGGCAAAGGCCGGCGACCAGCACCGTCTTGCCGACATCCGAACCGGTGCCCTGCAGCATGATCGCTCTTGCCATGGTGGCCGCCTTTCGCTGGGGCGAGGCCTACAATGGCCTGTTATACCGGGTCAAGCTTCTCGCAAAAACGCGAAAACCGCGCATGGCCTTGGCTCTGCGCGGTTTGCCGAAAACTCAGGCGTCTTCGCCCCTACACGGCGAAGCTCGCTTTCTCCGGTACGCACTACCTGAACCGGAGAAGCGGCGGTCATTCCCGCCACGACCCAACTGATAACGGCACATTCTTACCGGAGAGTTATTGAAGGCTTACGCAAAAGTTAATTTCGATCTTTTTTGACTTTCGCGCCGAAATTTCTGCCGAAGATCCGCCGGCGATCGCCAAGAGCGTGGAGTTCGCTTGAAGGCGCCATTTTCGGGATATTGAGATAAATTCTTCGAATTCAATCATTTAGTTCAGCAACCATCAGCAGAAGACGGTTGATTTCTGCGAGCGAACGCGTAGGCTTTCAAAAAAACGCCATTTTCGAGCCATGACCTGCGACAAGCTGCCGGAGAGCAAGGCGAAGGCGCCGATGAACCGGAAACGTCTGTCTATCGCGGTATCGCCCGCGAGGCATTTCCTTTCGGGCGCCAGAGAAGCTTGCCGCTGATATCCGATCTCCGGCTGCGCGTCCGTAGATTCAACGTATCACAGCATTCTTAGCGCGCATGAAAAGACGCGGCGCTGTAAAGAAGAATTCGGGGAATGACGATGAAGACGTTTCTGATTCCGGCCGTCTTTGCCGCGGCTCTTTCTATGGTTGCGCCGGTCGAAGCCGCAGAGTGCGGCAAGGTTTCGATCGCCGAGATGAAATGGGCCTCGGCCGGTATTGCGGCGAATTTCGACAAGATCATCCTGGAAAAGGGCTACGGCTGCTCCGTCACCATCGTCGACGGCGACACCCTGCCGACCTTCGCCTCGATGAACGAGAAAGGCACGCCAGACATCGCCTCCGAATACTGGATCAATTCCGTCAGAGCCTTGCTCGATCAGGCCGTCAGCACCGGCCGGCTGGTGCAGGGAGCCGAGATCCTGGCCGATGGTGCGGTCGAGGGCTGGTGGATCCCGAAATTCATTGCCGACGCCCACCCTGACATCCGGTCGGTCGAAGATGCGTTGAAACATCCCGAACTCTTCCCCGCCGAGGACGATGCGGCGAAGGGCGCAGTCTACAATTGCCCCGCCGACTGGAGCTGCCAGATATCGACCACCAACTTGTTCAAGGCACTTGCCGCGGACAAGAAGGACTTCGAACTCGTCGAAACCGGCAGCCCCGAACGGCTCGATGCCTCGATTGCCCGCGCCTTCGAAAACAAGGTCGGCTGGCTCGGTTATTATTGGGCGCCGACGGCCGTCCTCGGTAAATACGATATGACGCGGCTGAGCTTCGGCGTCGGCCACAACAAGAGCGAGTGGGACCGCTGCACAGCGGTTGCCGGCTGCACCAGGCCGGAACTTAATTCCTACCCGGTCTCTCGCGCCTTCACCTTGATGACCCGGTCTTTTGCCAGCCGTGCCGGACCTGTCACCGCCTATCTCAAAACCCGCAAATGGGACAATGCGACAATCAACCAGGTGCTTGCCTGGCAGGACGAAAACCGCGAAAGCAACGAGGATGCCGCGATCCATTTCCTTCGCAATTACGAGGGCCTGTGGATGAAATGGGTTCCAGCCGATGTAGCCGAAAAGGTCAAGGCGAGCTTATAACGACAAGCAAGATCAAGCATGGACGATTCGATGACCGGCAATGTTCCCTTTCCCGACCGCGATACCGTCGCGGAAAAGCTCGCCGCGCTGTCAGAGACGGACAAATCATATCTGACGCTGCTCATGGAGAATGTCGCCCAGGACGATAACCTGCTTGACGGCCTGCGCCGCCATCTCGATCTTGCCGCTGGTTCGCGGTTCCTCAACTCGCTGAAGCTCGAAAATCTCGGCCTATGGCTCGGAGCCCAAGCGCCGGATCGGCTGCAGATCCGGCTGATGGAAGCCGCCCGCTCCAGCCAGCATCCGGCTTACCAGGCCTTCCGGACCGGTCTTGACCGATCCGGTGGCCTGGAAAAGGCTTATCCCCCGACCATCTAATGATGGGCCGGCCGCCTGATTGGATGGTCCGGCCCCGGCCGGCAAACTTCTCAGCCGATTACTTCTTCGCTGCGCGGTCAACCGAGCGGCCGGCGTCCTGCGTGGCGTTCACAGTGTTTGCGGTATCTTTTCCTATGCCGCGGATCGTGTTGCCGCACGAGGAGAGGGCAAGAAGAACCATAAAGGCTGCGGCGATTTTGGCCGTTGTCGTCATCTCGAATATCCTTGTTTGAAATCAACCCCGAACGGCACTCATGCCATCCGCGCCGATAACGCACAAGGGAGCAAAAGGTTCAACGGCCGAACGGCAACCTCAGGCAGCGACCGCCTTCGCTCTCTCGGCAAAGGCGCCGCGAATGCTGTCGGCCACCGTCTCGATCGGCCCCGACACCTGCGAGGCGGTCAACAGGCGAATATCGAAAGCGCCGAGCTCCGGCAGTCCTTCCTGAGGTCCGAGGATCGCCATGTCCTCGTTGATATAGGATAGCGGCAGTGGCGCAATGGCGAGATCTGACAGTACGGCGGCGCGTTGCGCCATGGTGTGGCCGCTGAGATAGGCGACGCGATAGGGTCGCTTGTTGCGTTCGAGCTGGGAGAGCGCCTCTTGGCGCCAGATGCAGCCGTCCTCCCAGATCGAGATTGGCAGCGGATCGCGGCGATGCGCCGAACCGCACCTTGCGCCGGCCCAGACCAGCCGCTCGCGGAACACCACCTCGCCGCCCGTCGGGAAAGGCCGCGTCGCACAGTTGATCAAGGCCAGGTCGAGCCGCTGTTCCTCCATGCGCTTTTTCAGCCCGATGCTCATGTCGATCGTCACGTCGACCATGATGCCGGGATAGCTCTCTGCGAAACTCTTCAGGATGCTCGGCAGCAGCCGCTCGCCGATGTCCTCCGGCGCGCCGAGCCTGACAACGCCGCTGAGCTCCGGCATGATGAAGCGCGACACCGCCTCGTTCGACAGGGCCAGGATATTGCGGGCGTAAGACAGCAGCATCTCGCCGTGGCGCGTCAGCGATACCGAGCGGGCGTCGCGCAGAAAAAGCGTCGCGCCCAGTTGCTCCTCGAGCTTCTTGATCTGCATCGACACCGCCGAGGGCGTGCGGAAGACCGCCTCCGCGGCGGTTGAAAAATTGCCTGTCTCGGCGATGGCGACGAAGGTGCGCAGCACATCGTTGTCAAGCAAAGGAATGGGACGGCGAAAGGGAAGGCTCATCGTCGCATCTTTCAATTTTTCTGATTTATAACCGCATATCATTTTGTTTGATTGAATGTCAATCGAGCCGCATATCTGGACCGTCGGAACGGATGCAGCAAAGGAGGACCGACATGTCTCAAACAAGCATCTGGAATATCGTACAAGCCCTTTCCGCATTCAAGTCGCAGCGCCGCAGGCACGCCAATTACGAAGAGGCGATGCGGCAAATAAAATGTTTTCCGCCGCATCTGCTGGCCGATGTCAGCCGACCCGCCGAAGCCGCGCCATCGGGCGCGGCAGAAGGGATAGCCTCTAGTCACGGCGGGTTCGGTTCCCGGCCTGCCTACGTCGAACCCAGCAGCTTGAAGGCGATGATCCACATGGTGACGGCAACGAGCGTTTCCAGCATCCGCCAGGACGACGGCTTCGAAAAGATCGGCCGCAGCCATGCCGCGCCATATCCGAGGGCAAAGAAAAACAGGAAAGAGCCCGTCACCGCGCCAGCGGCAAACGATGCCTGCTGTCCCGGATAGCGCGTCGAGATCGTGCCGAGCAGCACGACCGTATCGAGATAGACATGCGGATTGAGCCAGGTGAGCGCAAGACAGGTCGCGAGCGTCTGCCGAAAGCTCGCTGTCTTGGCCTCCGCCTCCGTCAGGGTGGCGGATGACCGAAAAGCGGAATAGAGGCTTTTAGCGCCATACCAGGCGAGAAACGCCGCTCCGCCATACCGCATGAGCGGATCGAGCCAGGGCAGCAGCCTGGCAATCTGCTGCAGGCTGGTCACGCCGAGCACGATCAGCGCGGCATCCGACAGAGCGCAGGCGAGGCAGACGGCGAAGACGTGTTCGTTGCGCAGGCCCTGGCGAAGAATGAAGGCATTCTGGGCGCCGATCGCGACAATCAGACTAAGCCCCATCATCAGGCCCGTGACATAGATCGAAAAATTCATCGCTTTGGCAAACACCCCTCAACTCGGTGATGATTGGGTATTGCCATTCCTAGAATTAGGCTAGTTAATCTGACTTATTCCGATTAAGCGAAACTAATCCGTGCTCGACTACCCCGCTCTCCGCGCTGTCGCAACCATCGTCCAGACGGGCAGCTTCGAAAGGGCTGCGACGGTGCTGAACGTAACGCCATCGGCCATCTCGCAGCGCGTGAAGCAGCTCGAAGAGCGGCTCGGCACCGTCCTCATCGTGAGAGGTTCTCCCTGCACGGCGACCGAAAAGGGGGAATGGCTCTGCCGCCATATGGAGAATGTCGGCATGCTCGAAGCCGAACTCTTCGGGCAACTGCCGGCTCTGGTCGATCCCGACGAGCCGCGCCAGAGGGTGACGCTTCAGATCGCGACAAACGCCGACAGCCTCGGGACGTGGTTCGTCGAGGCGATGTCGAATTTCGCCAAGGGCTCTTCCTATCTGCTGAACATCGCCGTCGACGACCAGGACCACACCGCCGAATGGCTGCAGCGCGGGCGGGTGATCGCCGCCGTCACCAGCCTGGAAAAACCGGTCCGCGGATGCCGGCGTTTTGCCCTCGGCGTCCTGCGCTATCACGCCACGGCCACGCCCGGCTTCGTCGCCTGTCACTTTCCCGACGGCGTGACCGCCGAGGCCATCCGCAACGCTCCAGCCCTGACCTTCAATCAGAAAGATAGACTGCAGAGCAGCTGGGTACGCAGCGTGTTCGGACGCGATCTCGACTATCCCACCCACTGGCTGCCCTCGCCGCAAAGTTTCGTCGAGGCGAGCGTCTCGGGCATGGGATGGGGAATGAACCCGACCCAGCTGACCGGCGAGCATCTCGCATCGGGACGGTTGGTAGAACTGGTTCCTGACACGCCGTTGGACGTCCCACTATACTGGCAGATAAACCGCCTCGCCGCGGATCGCCTGGCGGATCTGACGCGCGAAATCGTCACGGTAGCGAAGCGACGTCTTTGATCGCGATTACCGACGCGGCGCGATCAAGCGTAAGCCGTGCGGCTGCCGAACTCGCTTGTCTCGCCGGAGCGCTCCTTCGGAGCCTCGGCGGCTGGCTTCGATCCGGCGGATGCCTCGGTCTTGCTGCTCTCGGACGCATCGAGCCTGTCAAACTTGGCCACCAGCGCCTCGATCGATTTCGATCGTGGGCTTCACTTTATCGTCCTTTGCGCGACAGGGATGCCTGCTTTTCGGCAAACTGGCCGAACCCGGCACCGCCCAGAGTATCGCGTCCTACGCGATGGCGACGATCTCCAACTCCTGGCCACCTGTTTCCGCCACGTCGCCGACCGCCTTGCCCATCAGCAACCGCGCCACCGGGGAGACATAGGAAATCGATCCGGCCTTGGGATCGGCTTCGTCCTCGCCGACAATACGATAGGTCTGCACACGCCCGTCGTCGCGGCGGAAGGTCACCGTATTGCCGAAGGCGACAGCGTCGGTTGACGGTGAGTCCGCCATGAGCTGGGCAGTGCGCAGCCTTGCTTTGAAGTAGCGCAGGTCGCGCAAGGGACCTGACGCCTGCCGCCGCCGTTCATTCACGTCATCGATGGTACTCGCCGCATCATAAGCCTCGCGCGCTTGCTGGAACTGCAATTCCAGAGCCTTCAACCCGGCCTCCGTGACAAGGTTCAGATACGGCGAAATCGGACGGTCGGGCAGCAGGGTTTCCGAAGCGGTTTCGAAACTCTCTTCCTTGGTGAAGGCGACGGCCAATTCAATACTCCATTTGAAGCGCAATGCGCCCATAGCTGGCGGGCAAGCTGCCCATAGTGGGAAGTAACCATACACCGGCTGCGGCCGAACCGCCAATATCGGCCCGGCGGCGGCGACGGAACGTCCTGCGCCGCATGGCGTTTTAGACCCGGGACGCATCGAGGCTGAGGAGGATCGCATGCCCGGCAAGCAGCGGAAAGGCCGTGACGAAGGCTGGAGACAGACATGCCTTCTTTCCTGACCGACGCCATGCCGCTGACACCGAGCTGGTGGGATATCGGTGCGCGCATCGCATTGACGGTGGTCGCTGGTGGCCTCATCGGCCTCGATCGCGAGCGCGGCGGTCATGCGGCGGGCTTCAGGACCACGATCCTGGTGGCGCTTGCCGCCTGCCTGGCGATGATCCAGGCGAACCTCCTTCTGTCGACCGATGGAAAAACCTTTAGTTATTTCACGCAGATGGACGTGCTGCGCTTTCCCCTCGGTGTGCTGACGGGGGTCGGCTTCATCGGCGGCGGCGCGATCCTGAGGCGTGGCGATACGATGACCGGCGTCACAACCGCAGCGACCATGTGGTTCATGACCGTCGTCGGCCTCTGCTTCGGCGGCGGCCAGGTCGTGATCGGGATGATCGCCACCGTGGTTGCCTTCATCGTGCTTTCGCCCATGAAGCGCCTGGATAACTGGCTGCGCTGCGAACGCAAGGCAACTCTCGTCATCTACGGGTCGAGTTCCGCCATACCCGACCTGTCGGATGTGCTTGAACCCCTCGAATGCAGCGCGCTGTTCGGATCGGTGAAACGGACCGAAGACGGCCGCATGGGGACCACGTTCGAGTTGCGCTGGCTGGCGAAAGATCCGGACGCATCCGCGCGTGCGATCCTGGCCGCCGTCTCCGACGCGCACGAAGTCGCGGAATTTTCGATGCAGTCCACGACAACCTGATTCGAGGGAACCATTCCCTATTTGGAGGCGTGCTCGGGTTTGCCCTTTCTCTTGGTCGACGCGAATTCTTCGAGCTGCTTTTCGCTCATGGATTCGACCATCTGCTTTGAAGCGCCCTTGAGTTCCTTCTTCGGCGTCTCGCCGCGCTTGGCCGAAAGCGCGGCGCCGGCTGCCTTTTGCTGGGCTTTGGACTTGGCTGGCATATCGATCTCCTTCTGCCTGAATAAGGCGCCCGCTGCCGTCAAAGCTTCCGGAGTTCGCCGGGCTTGTGCGCGGCCCGCTTTCCCGATTTGTCACTTTTGACGATATATTGCGGCAGCGCTGCCGACGCCTTCACCTCATGACCCTTGATCTTCGTCTCGCGGGTCTGCTTGCTGATCACTTTGCCCTTGGTCTTTCCCCGGCTGGTATCCCAGCTCACTTCGTCGCCCCCCTCCAATTGTTTCGACATGGCTCTCCCCGTCGGTGAGGGGTTGCGGCAAAAGCCGCAGCCGATCGCTCGTCAGTTGATGGTGGCCCACTGGCTGCGGACATCCCTTGCGTTTTTCGACAGGTGAACGTGAGCGTCGACATGATCGACCCAGTCGAGCGGGATCAGGTGGTGCTTGCCGTCCTCCGAGTCGGTCTTCGTCAGCTTGATGCGGGTCGGACCATCGAGATGATCCACGGTCCCGACATGGGTGCCGTCGGCGGTCAGAACTTCCATATGTTCACGGATCTGATCTGCGGAAATCATCGTTTGCTCCTTTGCGTCGTTGTCGGTATCAGACGCCAACGACGTGGAGCGAACTTGGTTCCCCAGTTCGATGAACCTCGTTCGTTACCTACTCAGTCATCTTGATCGACATCATCATGTCGGCAATTTCAGCATCGTGCTTGTCCTCGTCGCCTTTCGTCCCCCAGTACGTAACGACAAGAGCTTTCTCGCCGGTGCTTGATACGAATGCCATGCCAACGCTCACAGGCCCGTCTTCGTCCTTGCCGTCCCAGTCCAGCGTCGTCATTTGGAGGCCGTTCACTTCGGTTACCGGCGTCTCCTTCTGGGTTTTGACGTCCAGTGTCACACCATTCTTCGCGAGAAAGTCGATGGCATCGGTGGTGACCTGATCCATCGACTTGGAGTCCGCCACATCAACAGAGAAGTAGATCGCCGAGTCCGACGAATTTGCCTGGACACCGGTTTCCGTCTCTTCGGGTTGCCAGCTGTCCGGGATGGTGATGCTCGCAACCGGAGCGTCGCTTGGAAACTTCATCGTGGCAGCGTCTGCGAAGGCCGGCATGGAGGCTGTAATAAGCGCGTAGCCGTTCTTCACCATCCCCTCGACGAGCTTTGTTTGAAACCGACTGACCCCGCCCGTGAACTTAAAGGTAGCCATCGACTTGCGAAGCTGATCGGCCTCGCCGCCCGTAAACCCGGCACAGACCATCGCGACCTTCATGGCGCTCTCCTGAAAGAGCGGCACGCCGAGCGTCTTGCTCAGCACTGCCTCGAGTTCGGGCGTCGGATATTCAGGCTTCTCCTTGCCCTCGCGACGCCGAAGATAGCGAACGATTCAAGTGATAGGCCAGGATCTCCGCACGCTCCTCGTCCTCCGGAAGATCCAGATGGACGTGCTTCTCCAGACGTCCGGACCTCAAGATAGCGTTGTCGATCAGGTGCCCGTAGTTCGTCGCTCCGACGACGATCGTTCCCGGCTGTCCGAGGGCATGCGTCGTCAGGTCGAGAAACCTTCCGATCACGTTTCCCTCGTAGAACGCGTGATCGCCCCGCATCGTTGTGCGATCTCCGATCGCGTCCAGTTCGTCCACGAGCAGTACCGCGCCTCGACGAGACGTGGCATCGGCGAACGATGCGGACATCGCGGCAAGCATGTCGCCCAGGTAACCCTTGTTGGCCCCCTGCCAGGCGCCGACCGATGTCGGAACGAGGTCGAAGCCGAGCTCGTTGGCGAGCGCGGTTGCGAACAACGTCTTGCCAGTTCCTGGCGGGCCGACGAGAAGGACGCCTCTGTCAACGTCCGACCACGGCAGCTTGTCCTCCCGCCAGTCCGCCACGTCCTGTTTTATCGCGCCCACCCAGGCTCGGGCGGGTCCATACCCAGGAAGGTCGGAAAGCTTCGGCGAGCGATCCGGCTCCGGGACGGGTTTAGTCAGAGTGGCCAGGTCCAGCCCATTCAAGGATCTTCTGGCTGTGAGGCCGACCACGATCTCGGCCGGCAGTTGCGCGATCGCTTCTGCAAGCGGCTTGTTGACGTCCTCCACGCCCAGCACCTTCCGCGCGGCAACGACGTGCCTTGCGGTCGGCGCTTTCACGTCGACGATGACGTCCGCGGCCAACTGGAGCGAATGCTTTACGCTGTCAAGCGAGGTCGCAAGGTAGATAACCTGATGATCCGGCCGAAAGACTGTAAAGTCTTCGACGCCCTTTCCCCCGGAGCGACGGGACGACTCGCCGATAACGTGGACGGGTCGGCGAAAGTCGTCGTAGTACGAGCGATCCCGGCCACCCGTCATGAGGAGCATCGCCGCGGATTTCGCGTGCCAGATCCATTCCTTGTCGACGAGGCAGACGATGATCCCCCTAGCGTTGTTCTTGAACTGATCCGTTCCCCGAAGCGCTCTGCGAAGAGAGCAAAGCATCAGGAACTGGGCGGCGTTTCTGCTGGTCTCCTGGAAAACCTTGCCGTCGAGGTGGTGATACATTCACGCCGCCTCCACCGGCTGAAACCGGTCTGGGGACGGCCGACCGATTCGAGAAGCCCAGATTGGCTGGAAGACGACTGACAAAGGATTTAGCATGATTACGACTCCATTGGATGCATTGCGCATCCAATGGATGGCGCCAGCTTCTCGACGTCAACATTTATTTCCATCAATTTGCGGCGCCTGTGGATACATGGCATTGAATCCTTATGCTGATGGTGCCGCCGGAAATCCTTAAGGTCGCGAGAGAGTTCCTTGGTCTGAGCCAGGAGCAGGTCGAGAAGCACGCAGGCGTTTCACGGGCGACGGTCTACCGCGTGGAGCGGGGCGTGCGCGATCTGCCTCAGTACGCATTGCTGGTTCAGCACTTCTATGAGCAGAGCGGGATCGAGTTCGTAGCTCCAGTGGGCGATCGTGGGTGGGGCGTATTCAACCACAACACCGCCAGAGACGTCCGCGAACTGAACAGGTTTGACGATGTCAGCAAATCGCCCGCCGAAGCAGGGGCGCCGCCCCCGAAGGAAATCGAGACGTGACGATCAACTTAGCTCCGACGTATGCCACTGAGCCGACGTTCGGGAGAGGCGCCCACATCTCAGACCGCCTCATGCTACCATCGGAGTCAATAGCATCATATGGGTTTGAGCGTGGAAGAACTGAAACTTCGGGTGCGTATTGCTAAAACAAAAGCGCATTTTGAAGCCCGAGTGACCGATACTTCAACAAACGTCAGATTTCATAAACTTACGGTTTATGGTGGCCCGTTGAAAACAGTTTAGATGGGTGAATCCGCTTCACTATACGTGGTTTTGTCTCGCCCAAGGCCGGGTTCTGTTTCGCTTTAATGTGGGTTCGACATACCGCACAGTTTTTGATTCAATAGCGCAAACGCCGCCTCTATCGTGCAAAGTCAACCTTTAAATACCACCACAAAGGAAGAGGGGCTGCCACCAGCGAGTCCATTTGGCGTTTTTCTTCATGCAATTAATTCAAGTACTTAGCTTGCCAGAAAATCGTTTTATGTAGCAAAAAAATCATTTTGGACTGGGGCTATATTTCGACTGCTCCCGATTGCTCTCGGGTCAATTTTCATAATCATGTCGGATCCGACGTGCTGCTAAACGCTTGATATTATTTTGCTGCAATGATTTCGCTTTAGCTGAATCTGTTTCGCTTTACCCGATTCTAGGACGCTTTAGACCGAGGTTAAGGGCGCTTTAAAGTGAGTTCCACATGAGGCGTGACGCCGGACGGCCGGCAGGGGGCGCCGCGATCATTCAATAACTCTGATGTTATCCATAAGCTCTATTCGTTTGAATGATGAGTGCCCGAGGCCCATATTAGGATCATGGACATGGACGAACCTCCCATTCAACGACCATGCCCCTGACCCTTAGAAAGGAACCGGACAATGACCACGCTCACCTATCGCGGTGGCGGCAAGCCCCTCACCTCCGGCCACGGCCATTTCGATCTGACGCATTATGCCCGCAGGCTGGTGCTCGCTTGGACACGCTGGCAGACCGCCCGTGAAATCGAAGCCATGCCCTTCGACATCCGCAAGGACATCGGCTGGCCGAGCACGGACGACAACAAACACCGGACCGTATAATGAATGCGACATTCCTCTCGAGATGAGGGCGGCGTCTGCATCTCGCAACGCCGCCTTTTTCTTGGTCTGAGCGTCCATTCTGAGGCGGTTGCCAGTCTTGAATTTCAGTCGCCAGTCAGCCCATTCCTTTCCCAACCTGCGGCCATTCCGGCGGCTTGACCAGTCAAATCGCGGTCAATGTCGCATATTTGCTCTTCCCGGCCGCATTTTTCCATGTCAGTGTCGCTTTCAGGACATCGGCGCGACGCATTCCGCGCAACCAATATGCATCGCCCCTCGAGCATGGATTTCGCTATGAACAGGATGCAGATCAAGAAGCGTTCGCTGGTCTTCTTTATGGTACCGCAATTCACCATGCTGCCCTTCTCGGCGGCCGTGGATACCTTGCGCATCGCCAATCGCATGCTCGGCTACCAGGCCTATACCTGGCGCCTCGCTTCCCTCGACGGGGAGAAAGTCTATTCCTCCTGCGGCATCGGCGTCGAGGCGAATTCCTCGCTCGCTGAAGAGCGCCGCCATCTCGGCGGCGAAAACCGGCCGGGCATGGTGCTCGTCTGTTCCGGCATCGATGTCGAGCAGTTCAACAACAAGTCGGTCAATGCCTGGCTGCGTGAATGCTACAATCGCGGCGTTGCCGTCGGCAGCCTCTGTACGGGCGCGCATGTGCTGGCCCAGGCCGGCCTCCTGAACGGCAAGCGCTGCGCCATCCACTGGGAAAATCTGCCGGGCTTCTCCGAAGCCTTCCCGCAAGCCGAAGTCTATGCCGATCTCTACGAGATCGACGGCAATCTTTACACTTGCGCCGGCGGCACCGCCTCGCTCGATATGATGCTGAACCTCGTCGGCGAGGATTTCGGCGAAAGCCTCGTCAACCGCATCTGCGAGCAGCACCTGACCGACCGCGTGCGCAACCCGCACGACCGCCAGCGCCTGCCGCTGCGCGCCCGCCTCGGCGTGCAGAACGCCAAGGTGCTGTCGATCATCGAACTGATGGAGGGCAATCTCGCCGAGCCGCTGTCGCTGATCGAAATCGCCGACGGCGCCGGCCTCTCGCGCCGCCAGATCGAACGGCTGTTCCGCCAGGAGATGGGCCGCTCACCGGCCCGTTATTATCTGGAAATCCGCCTCGACCGTGCACGCCACCTGCTGGTGCAGTCCTCGATGCCCGTCGTCGAGGTCGCCGTCGCCTGCGGCTTCGTCTCGGCCTCGCATTTCTCCAAGTGTTATCGCGAACTCTACCATCGCTCGCCGCAGCAGGAACGCGCCGAGCGCAAGATGACCATGGCGACCGCGCGTCAGCAGGCGGTCGCGGCCTGAGAGTTGAAAGCAAGAGACCGCCGCCTGAAAAGGGCGGCGGCTCGCCCGAACGGCTCTACTGCGCCGCCTCTTCCGTCATCCTGGCGTCGGAATAGACCTGATTGCGGCCCCTGTGCTTGGCCATGTAGAGGAACTGGTCGGCGGCGTTGAGGTAATTTTCGAAAGTCTCGTAACCGCCGATCTCGGCAATGCCGATCGAAATCGTGACGCCGAGTTCCTCGTCGTCGGCGGTGACCTTCAGCCGCGAAATGTCCGAACGGATCTCGTCGCAGAGTTTGGTCGCGGCAAGAGAATCCATTTGCGGGAAGAGGATGGCGAATTCCTCGCCGCCGAGCCGCGAGAGAAGATTGTCGCTGCCATCGAAGATCGTGAACAGCCTGTTTGCGACAGCCTTCAGCACCTTGTCGCCGATCTCGTGGCCATAGGTGTCGTTCAGCCGCTTGAAATGATCGATATCGAGAATGGCCACCGAACTCGGCACTTTCAGCCGCAGACACTCGTTCACCAGTTTCGGGCCGTTGTCGTAAAAATAGCGGCGGTTATAGAGGCCTGTGAGATAGTCGCAGGCCGCCGCCGCCCTCAGCTGCCGCATCTGCGTCAGCGTTTCGGCATTGTTGGCGATGCGGCACTGCAGTTCCTCGGCGACGAAGGGCCGGTAGACGAAATCGCTGGCACCAGCCTTGAGAAAACTCGCAGACAGCATGCGGTCGCTGGAGGAGGAAACACCGATGACGCGCAGCCGATCCGAACCGAAGCGATGGCGGATGCGCCGCGTCAGCTCGTAGCCGCTCATATCGGGCATGTTGTGGTCGGTGACCACGAGTTCGATATCGGTGTAGGCTTCGAGTGCTGCCAGCGCCTCCAGCCCCGAGCTTGCCTCTATGACGAGATATTGCTGTGCCTTCAAGAGGTCGACGAGCACCTGGCGCGCCGAGGCGACATCGTCGACGACGAGCACCCGCGTCTTGCGGTTGGAAATCGCCCGCCGGACAGTAGAGACCAGATTGTCGAGCGCGAATTCATTGTCCTTCAGGACATAGTCGATGACATTGCGCTCCATGATCTTGTTGCGCGTGTTGATATCGAATGTCGCGGTGAAGACGATCGCCGGGATATCGTGCTCGATCGTGCAGTCGAGCGCCTCGCCATAGGGCGAATCCGGCAGGTTGAGATCGACGACGGCAATGGAGTAGCCATGACCGTCCTCGGCAAGTTCTTCGCGAAGCGCCTTCAGCGACGGGCAGGATTTGACCGCAAGGCCGAGTTCCGTCTGGAACCGATGACAGAGCACGGCGGAAAACATCCGGGAATCTTCAACCAGAAGTAGCCTCAGCCCGCCGGAGCGCAGCCCGATGCCATCCCGCTGAAAATCCGCTTGAAAAGCCACAGCCGCTACTCCCCCATGCGCCCTATGGCCTCGACTCGGCCCTCTCCCCGGCGGGGCGGACGATAACCGAGAGGCCTGCGCGCGTGAAGGGGACAAATGACGACGTTACTTATAATTGCAGAAATTCGATGACTGTCTGCGACCGTCATCTCCGCCCCCCTGGCGAAACCGATACTGGAAGGGCCGTCAGGCAACCGCCCGCTCCCTACGCATCGACTGGATTTGCAAGAGCGTATCGAGGTTCTGGTTGACGCGGCAGTAGAACTCCTCGTCGATGAAGGGGCGCAGCATGAAGTCATTGCCGCCGGCCTTCAGGAACCGCGCCGAAAGCAACCGGTTCGAGGAGGAGGAAACGCCGATGATGCGCAGCTCGTGCGAACCGATATTGGAGCGGATCCGCCGCGTCAGCTCGAAGCCGTCGATGTCGGGCATGTTGTAGTCGGTGATCATCAGGCCGATATCGCGGTTGGCCTTCAGGATCTCCAGCGCCTTGGCGCCGTTCTCGGCAACACTGACGCGGAAATTATAACGCTTCAGCCGGCTCGACAACAGCGCGCGCGCCGTCGCGCTATCGTCGACGATCAGCACGTGATGGCGGTGGTTGGTCAGGAACCGGCAGATCGATTCCGCAAGAAGGTCGACGGCGAAGATATTGTCCTTGAGGATATAGTCGACGATGTCCTTGGCCATCAGCTTGTCGCGCATGCCTTCCTGGAAGGTGCCGGTGAAGACGATAGTCGGGATGGAGAGGTCGACCAGATATTCGAGCGCTTCGCCGTTTTCGGCACCCGGCAGATTGATGTTCGAGATCGCCAGGGTGATCGGCTCGGAAGACTTGTCGTAGGAATACTGCAGATCCTCGAAGCTGCGGCAGATCTCGACCTCAATGTCGAACAGCTCCTTGAGCCGTTTGCTGATCATCGAGGTGAATACGTTGGAATCTTCCGCGACAAGAATACGCGCACCGGCAAACATTTCCCCGGAATATTGCATGCCCGAAATACCTAGAAACGCCATAGCAAACCTTTGATGTAAAATCTGTCCCCGGATCAAATTGGTACATCAATTGATTTGAGTAATTATTAATCGGCGCGCCCGGATATGAAACGAAGAGGGGGCCGAAGGGGCAGCTTCTGGTTTCTTTGCGGATATGATTAAGAAATAAGGCGTGAAGCGAGAGAGCCCGGTAGCCGACCTCGTCCTCCGGGGCCCTGCGGGGGACCTCAGAATGAGGTCGGAGAGTAGGCAGAGATCGCCTCACTGAAAGGCAAACCCAGCAAGCGCAGAACATGCGCCTCGATCTTGTGCAGCAATTCGGCGCGATCAGCGGGTGTTTCGCCGGTGGGCTGATTGACTACGCCGTGCAGGGCATTGAACAGAAACACCGCCGTAAAGCCGGGATCATCGACCGACCACGCGTTCCCGCCTGCCCCGGCGGCGAGCAGTTCGCTCAGATGGTCGATCAGGATGTTGCGCGAAAGCCCTTCCCGCGTTGCGGGGGGTGTCGCCACGAAGGCGAGATGATGCAGTCCGGCCGCGTCCAGATAGCCGGTGGCGCACGCCCTCGACCAGGCCGCCAGCTTGCCGCGCCAGTCTTCCTGTCTCCGTCTTTCGACAGCCGCAACGATACCGTCAAGCACGCCCTGCACGAAACGGACGCGCAGCGCCTGGAGAACATCGGCCTTCGAAGAAAAGTGCAGATAGAAGGTGCCCTTGGCGACCCCTGCTCCCGTAGTGATCTCCTCGACGGTGGTCTGCTCGAGGCCCTTCTCCAGAAACAGCCGTTCGGCCGAGACCATGAGCTCGTCACGCCGCTCTTCAGCGGGCTTGGTTCTCGGCTTTGAAACGGGATTTCCCGACATCGGGTCTAGTCTTGTTGACGGCGCGCGGGCTCTGTCCTGTGCAGATAGCCGGCAAACACGTCGCGCATTGCGGTGCTCTCGATATCCGGCAGCAAACGACCGACCTCACCGCGATGATAACCGGCATGCGTCACCACATGGGCCAGCATCTCCTCGCGCGACATGCGTCCGCGCCCCCCGTCGGTAAAGGTGAAATCGACGACCTCCTCCAATTGCTCGGGCATTAGGCGCGAGGTGAAATCAATGTACCAACGGTCGGTCTCCCGGATGTCCGAGGCGAGCTGCGCCAAGGGCGGCACCTCGCTGCTCCAGCTTGCTGCGTAGGAGTGGGGCTGCCGCTGAAGATTGGCGGCGAAGATGCGGTCGACGAGGTGGGCATGGTTGAGCACACGAAGGGCCGAGGAAACCGCCTCCGATCGTGCCTCCTCGCCGAGCCCGTTCAGGGCGTCGAGAAGCTCGTTATCAATGCTGGCTTTGTATTGGAACAGGGAGTTCAACAGGGTCTGCGCACTCATGGCGATCTCCGGGCGGTGAACGGGTGATGCCAGAATTAGGCCGGCAATCATCTGTAAATGACTGACTGATGGTCAGTCAATGGTGTTTAGACGTTTCATATCGATGTACACAGCGGCGCAAACAAGACCGAGAATTGGCCCCTCCGGGCCGTGATGATATGGTCACCGAGCTCTGCCGGCTGGCCTCGCAACTGCGATGACTACACGGCGCCGCCCTTTTCCTGTTCGCCCAGTTGCGATAGTTCATGGAAAAGCCAATCCTATCACCGCAGGCAAAACATGAGCGTCACCATCTACCACCACCCCGGCTGCGGCACCTCGCGCAACACGTTGGCGATGATCCGCAATGCCGGCATCGAACCCACGATCATCGAATACGCCAAAAGCCCGCCGTCGCGCGCGGCGCTGATCAGGATGATCGCCGATGCCGGCTTGTCGGTGCGCCAGGCCCTTCGCGAGAAGGATACGCCCTATGCCGAACTCGGCCTCGACAATCCTGATCTCAGCGATGATCAACTGCTCGACGCCATGCTCGCGCATCCGATCCTGATCAACCGGCCGTTCGTCGTGACACCGCTCGGCACCCGCCTGTCCCGGCCCTCCGAGTTGGTTCTGGAAATCCTACCGGAGACGCACAAGGGCGCCTTTGCCAAGGAAGACGGCGAGAAGGTGCTCGACGCCGACGGCAAGCGGATCGTCTGATCGTCTACTTGACGACGGCCGAGCCCTTGACGATGTCGATCGTCTCGCCGCCGTCGAGCCCGATGCGGTCGCCGTCCGGCGTCGTCATGAAGCAGCCGGAGGAGCAGAGGCTTTCCGAAGCACCGGCATCGACAACCACTTCGACGCGCTGGCCGCTCTCGGTGATGACAAGCACCACGGCGGCGGGATCGGTATTGGTGACGGATGCCGCATGAACCGCCGGCGCGGCAAGCAGCGGGACAAGCAGAACGGCGGCAAACCTTGCCATCATGTGCGGCGGCGCGGACGCGCCCTCCCCTCGAACGATCGGTGCTGCCCTCGGCAGCGATCCCGATGCTGGAGATGATGCACATAGATCTGTGAATGATGGCTGAATGAGCCGTTCAGCTCTTCAGGCCGCCCTCCGCCGTCCGCCCGCGCAGCTGCCGCACCGGCCGCTCCTCGTCTTCCATCGGCTTATCCCGGGGCGTTTCCTGGCCGTCGGCCTGATCCTTGCGTGCGTTGGCAGGGAGAGGCGCCGCATCGCGATGGATGGTGAGATCGCTCTGCGGCAGCGGGATCTCGATGCCTTCGGCCTTGAAGCGCCGGAGGATCTCGATCCTGAGATTGTTGCGCACTGTCATGCCGTCGCCCATGTCGGCGAGGAAGAAGCGCAGCTCGAAATCCAGCGAATAGGGTCCGAAGCGCAGGAACTCGACATGCGGCTCGGGATTACGCATGACGAGCGGTATCTTGGCCGTCAGCTCCAGCAAAATATCCATCACCTGCTGCGGATCGGCATTGTAGCTGACGGAAACCGGAATTTCCGAGCGGCCGATCTTGTTGCGATGCGTCCAGTTGCCGACCAGGCCGTTGATCAGCTCCGAATTCGGCACGATGATCGACTGCTTGCGGAAAGTCTCGATCTCGGTGGCGCGCACCGAGATGCGTTTGACGATGCCTTCGGCAGTGCCCGAGACGACATGGTCGCCGACCTTGAACGGCCGTTCGACCAGCAGGATCAGGCCGGAGACGAAGTTTGAAACAATGTTCTGCAGGCCGAAACCGATACCGACCGAGAGCGCCGAGGCGACGAGCGCGAAGCTCGACAGATCGATGCCGGCGGCCGAGACGCCGATGATCGCGGCGATGCCGACGCCGAGATAGCCGATGCCTGTTTTGACCGAATTGCGCACGCCGAGATCGACATGGCTTCTTGCCATCACATTGCCGTCGAGCCAGCGCTGCAGCCAGCGCGTCAGCAGGTAGACGCCGGCAAACAGCAGGATGCCGGTGCAGATGCCGAGCAGCGAGATGCTGATGCCGCCGAGCCTGACCTCGGTAAACAGCCGGTAGGCGATAAGCTGCAGGTCCTGTATGTGGAAGCCCCACAGCAGCAGGATCAGCGGCAGGCCGACCACCAGCGCCACTGCATAGATCGCAAGGCCGACAACCAGACCCGCCTGGTCGATCGCCACCGGGCCGAGATTGAAGCGGCGTGTCAGGAAGCGCGCGAAGAAGGTATCGCCGAAGCTTTCCTGTTTGGATATGGCTTTGCCGGAAAGCAGGCCGACATACATGGTGACGACGACCGCGCCGGTGATGATGAGCTGGGTGGCGACGAAGCGAGCGAGCCCGACGTAACCCGTCAGCGCAGCGATGATGAGGCCGGCGCCGAGGACGCGCAGGATGATCGCCATTCCGCGCGGCCAATGCCGGCCCGGCGCATCCGGATCGCCGTTCTTTGCCAGCATCGGCTTGCCGAAGGACGCCGAGATCAGAATGATGCCGATGATTAACGCGGCGATCAGACTTCTGACCACGGTCAGCACCAGCGGCGAACCCATCGCCTCGCTGACCGTGCTGAAGAGATAGTCGAGCGCATTGACGATCGCCATCGCCAGCAGGCAGTAGCCGATCGAGCGGGCGCCGAGATTGGAAAGATGCACCAGCCGCCAGCGCGGTTCGTTTGGCGCGAAGATAGCGTTGACGAAGCGGCCGACGAAATAGACGAGCCCGATCGCCGCGAACAATGCGCCTATGACGGGCGCGATATCCGGCCGCAGCACGTTGAAACCGTTGAGGAAGAAGAAGGAGGTGACGAGCAGAACCGAAAGCGCCAGCGTACGGATCAGCGTCGACCAGAAGGCGATCGACAGCCGGCCGATATAGGACGGGTTCTCAACTGCCTCGTCCCGGCGCAGATAGGAGCCGAACAGCCGGTAGCTGCCGGAGAGCAGGATCAACGCCGAGGCGAGTGATAGGAAGATCGCGGCAAACAGCGGGAAACGTTTGAATTTCCAGACGAAGACGGCCCAGCTCGACAAGGCTTGCGAGAATTCGCTGACCTCGTGCACGAAGGCGCTCGCAGCATCGTCGAGCACCGAAACGGAAATCTCGGTGCGTCTGAAAAGCGTATCGGCAAAAAGCCGCCGCCGCATCTCGATGATCTCGTTGACGAGCTTCGTCACCGTAATCGACAAGTTTTCGGCATCGCCCGTCACCGCATTGATCTGCGCCCGCTCGGCGGCGAGCGCGTTGCGCTCCTGGGTGACGATCGCGGCCTCGGGCGGCTGCCCGTCCTTCGGCGGTTCGCCGATCTCGGCAAGTCGGTTCTTGATCTGGTCGAAACGCGGCCTGAGATTGACCGATATGGTAATGACGGCGCGGCTGAGCTCGTCGGCCGTCGTCGCAAGCCCGACCAGTGCATCGTCATTATCGGCGTTCTGCTTGACGCCGTCCTGAAGCGCCGTCAGCTGGACCTTTGCCTTGTCAATCTCCTTCGCCGCCTGGTCGAGCGGCGTATCGGCCAGCGGCGCGTGCGCGGCCGCCGATGCCTGCGGCTCCTGTGCGAAGGCCGCAGCACCCTTGAAATGCGCGCCGGCGAGCGCCAGCGTCACGAGAAGAATGGTGCGAAGCAGGATGGACCTCAGCCGCAAAAGCGCCTCCGGGAAGGTTGTCGTCGGGATGGAATTCCAGCTTTTCCTAGCAAAGAAAGGCGACAGAAAGGCGGAAGCTCCTGGAAAGGTTCAGAAGCCGGCGCCGGGGTTGGAGAGATAGTCGCGTTCCACAGCCGTCGATTCCCGTCCGAGCATGACATTGCGGTGCGGAAAGCGGCCATAGGCGGCGATCACGTCGCGATGGCGGATCGCAAAATCCAGATATTCCGCATCGCCGAGCGCGGTGAACAATGCCACCGAATGGTCCTGCTCGCCAAGGTCTTCGGCGTGTTCGAACGGCAAATAGAAGAAGGTGCGGCAAGCGGTCTCGACCGCCTGGTCGGCCCCGGCGGCAAGCGCGAGCTTGGCCTCCCGAAGCGCCAGCCCGTCAGTGGCGAAGGCGAGCGGCGTGCCGCGATAAATGTTGCGGGAAAACTGGTCGAGCACGATGATGGCCGCGAGCCGGCTTTCGGCATCCGCCCGCCATTCGTCGCCGATACCAGCCGCAAGCGCCAGATGCGTGTCGCGGAAGCCGTCGCGGATTTCGACGTCGAGCTCCGGCGTCGGGCGGAACCACAGCTCCCGACCGCATCGGACAAACCAGAAATCGTAGACTTCGCGCGGTGTGCGGATGGTTGCCATTTTAGCCTCCCCTAGCGTCAGGTATGATGATGCGACGTCAATAAACTGTTGCAGAAAAAGGGGTAATGGTGTGCCGTACGCCCCATTCCCTACTTCCCCTCGTGCAACGAAAACACCAGCGTCGCCTTCGTCCCATCATGCCCGGGATCATAAGCGAAATCCGACTTCAAACTTGCTGCCATGGCCGTCAGGATGCGTGTGCCGAGGCCGGTTCCCCGCGCCGGGTTCGCTGGGTCGAACCCAGCCCCATCGTCCTCGACGATGACCCTCAACGCCTCGTCCGTCTGGTCCACAAGGACGCGGATCTCGCCCGGCACACTGTCCGGATAGGCATATTTGAAGGAATTGGTGACGAGTTCGCTGACGATCAGCCCCAGCGTGATCACCTTGTCGGTCGACAGATTGACCGGCTCAGCGGCCAGTACGATGCGGTGCGGCCGCTTGTCGTCGCGCATCGCTGCTTCGAGTTCGGTGAGCAGGCTGTCCAGATATTCGTCGATCTGCACCGAACCGACCTGCCGATTGGTGTAGAGCCGGCGGTGCACGCTGGCGATCGCATTGATGCGCATCTGGGTTTCGTGAAGCGCATCGATCGCCACCTGGTCCGTAGTCATCGACGATTGCATGCGGATCAGCGCGCCGACGAGGCCGAGGCTGTTGGCGATGCGGTGATTGACTTCGGAAAGCAGCATCTCGGCAAGGTCCCGCTGCTGGCGGATCACCTCTTGCGCCTGCGCCGACTCGCGGCGAAAACGCGCCCGCTCCAGTGCCTGTTCGAGCGCGGCGGCGAGCAGGTCGAAATAATCGGCCGAAATCCCCTTGAGCATGTAATCGTCGGCGCCGGCTTTCAGCGCCGCCACCGCGATGCTGGTATCGTCCGAACCCGTCGCATAGATGACCGGCGGATGATCCGGCAGTGACGTGATGCACGGCAGGATGTCGAGACCGGTCTCGTCCGCCAGGATATGATCGAGCACGACGGCGTCAAAGCCGCCCTTGCCAAGTCTGTCGAGGCCGGCAGCACCGTTCTCAGCCCATTCGACCGAAAAGCCGCGCCGGCCAAGGTTCTCCTGCATCGAGAGGGCGAGCCCCTCATCGTCGTCGATATAGAGGATGTGGATCAGGGCATCCGCATCGCCGCTAGAATTGCTCATTCCGTCTCCCGGCTTTCTCTCGCAGCGACGACCGTCCGCAAGCGTCCGAGTCGTCCGCATGGCAATGTCGTATTGTATTGCCCGCCTGCGGTAAACAGGGGTTATCCCTCGCCCTTGTCGCAGGCGCCGCGGAAGAAGGATGTTGGGAAGCCGGCATTTTCAGAACATGACTCGGGGCTGGAGGAGGATGCCATGGAAGCCGTCGAAGGAGATCGGAAACGAAAACCTGAAAGGAAATGCTCAAACGCCAAGCGCCCCGATTGGTTCCGCCGGCAGGCTAATTTTTCTGGAGTTTCCGATGGCCGGATACTTCGGCCCCCGCCTCCGCCGGCAATTGTAGGAAGCGCAGCGACGAGATGACGCCAATCGCGCCGACCACGAGGAAGGCCCAGCGGAAGTCGGCAAGAACGGGATTGTCGGCGCCCCTAAGGGCCGAGGCAATATTGAGCACGGCCGCCGCCACGGCGACGCCGAGCAGCATCGACACCTGCTGCAGCATGCTCGACAGCGTCGAGGCCGAGCTTCGCTGCGTCGGACCGATATCGGCGAAGGCGAGTGTGTTCAGCGCGGTGAATTCCATCGACCGCGACAGGCCGGCGAGAAAAAGCAGCGTATGGATGAAAAACTGCGGCGTATCGGGCGTCAGGAGCCCGCAGGCGGCGATTGAAAGCGCCGCGATCAGCCCGTTGAAGACCAGCACGATGCGGAAGCCGAAGTAGCGCAGGAGCGGTGTCGTCACCGTCTTCATGCCGAGATTGCCGAGGAAATAGACGAGCAGATAGGCGCCGGCAGCAATCGAACTCAGCCCGAAACCGAGCTGGAACAGGAGCGGCAGCAGGAACGGCGTCGCATTGATCGCCAGCCTGCAGGCCGTGCCCGCCGACAGCGTCGACATCGAGAAGGTCTGGACGCGGAAGGCCGAAAGGTCGAGCAACGGATTGTCGACGGCGAGGAAATGCCTGGTCGCCATGACCGACAGCACGATGCCGGCGGCCAGCATCGATATAACCGGCAAGACACCGCCGTCCCATTTGACCGAAAGCTTCAGGGCGGCGAGCAGGAAGGTCAGGCCTGCAGCACTGAGGACGAAGCCGGCGAAATCCAACCGGCCGGGATCGGTCTCCCGCTGCTCCGGCACGAAGCGCAGCACCAGCGCCATGCCGAGAATGCCGATCGGAATGTTGATGAGGAAGTTCCAGTGCCAGCTGGCATAGGTGGTGATGAAGCCGCCAAGCACCGGGCCGATCACCGGCGCCGTCAGCGCCGGCCAGGTGATCAGCGCGATCGCCTGGACGAGTTCGGACTTGCGGGCGTTCTTCAGCACGATGATACGCCCGACCGGCGTCATCAGCGCGCTCCCCGCCCCCTGGACGGCGCGCCACAACACGAATTCCGTAAGGCTGCCGGAGAGGCCGCAAAACAGCGAGGCGCCGGTGAAGACCGCAATCGACATCAGGAAGACGCGCCGCGCGCCAAACCGGTCGCCGAGCCAGCCCGACAACGGAATGAAGGCGGCCATCGTCAGCATGTAGACGGTGATGCCGATGCTCATCGACACCGGCTGGACACCGAAGCTTGCCGCCATCTGCGGCAGCGAGGTGGCGACGATCGTGCCGTCGAGGATCTGCATGAAGAAGGAAACGGCAACGACCAGCGCCACGATCTTTGCCTGGCGGCCGCTTGCCGCCTCTTGCCCCTGCTCGCTCGTTTCTGCCGTGGTCATCGATCCGCCAATGAAAATCAGGATGCCGCGGCAGGGAAACGGACGGAAGCCGATCGGAAATCTGCCGTGCGAAGAGCGCGCGGACATGGAAAACCGCGCATTGGCTGAATACGCCCGTTGCGGCTGGCCGGAAAGGCTAAATCTCGCACTGCATTGGAATATTCCGATGCGACTGGGCAGCCGGCGGCGTCGACACAAGAAAAAGGCCCCGCCGAAGCGAGGCCAAGCTGAACCACTCCCGGGAAAACAGGAGGGTGTGGTCTCCATAGCGCTCAGCCCATGAGGCAGCGAGGCCAGATTTCGCCGGATCGGTACGCCTTCGCGGGAGATTTCACGGATTTCGCACGAAACTTCCTGTGCGCTGCAGCAACGATTACGGCTTGCATTGTTTATAAAAACATCTATCACTAAACATATTGCTAAACATGATGATTGAGGAGTTCATGTGAGCATTCTCTGACTTGGGTCAACGTGCGACGCCGGCGGGGAGCCGGCTTGGTTCTGGGAGGAACTTATGCAGAAAACATCGAAAGCCCTTTTGGGGCTGGCCTCGGCATTCATCATGTCGTCGGCATCGCCCAATCTCGCCAAAGCCGATGAACTGACGCTGTGCTGGGCTGCATGGGACCCCGCCAACGCGCTGGTCGAACTGTCGAAGGATTTTACCGCCAAGACCGGCACCCAGATGAAGTTCGAATTCGTGCCGTGGACGAGTTATGCCGATCGCTTCCTCAACGAGCTGAATTCGCATGGCAAGCTCTGCGACCTGATCATCGGTGACAGCCAGTGGATCGGCGGCTCGGCAGAGAACGGCCATTACGTCAAGCTCAATGACTTCTTCGACAAGGAAGGCATCAAGATGGATGACTTCGTGCCGGCGACGGTCGTCGGCTACTCGGAATGGCCAAAGAACACGCCGAACTATTGGGCGCTGCCTGCCATGGGCGACGTCGTCGGCTGGACCTACCGCAAGGACTGGTTCGAGAAGCCGGAACTGCAGAAGGAATTCAAGGAGAAGTACGGCCACGATCTCGCAGCCCCGAAGACTTACGATGAACTGAAGCAGATCGCTGAATTCTTCCAGAGGCGCGAGATCGACGGCAAGACCGTCTACGGGGCCTCGATCTACACCGAGCGCGGCTCCGAAGGCATCACCATGGGCGTAACCAACGTGCTCTACGACTGGGGCTTTCAGTACGAGAACCCGAAGAAGCCGTACGACATGGAAGGCTTCGTCAACTCGGCCGACGCGGTCAAGGGCCTCGAATTCTACAAGTCGCTTTATGATTGCTGCACGCCGCCCGGCAGTTCCAACGTCTACATGGTCGAATCCGCCGACGCCTTCAAATCCGGCCAGGTTGCCATGCAGATGAACTTCGCCTTCACCTGGCCCGGCCTCTACAAGGACGAGAAGGTCGGCGGCGACAAGATCGGTTTCTTCCCCAACCCGGCTGAGAAGGCGCATTTCGCCCAACTCGGCGGCCAGGGCATCTCGATCGTCTCCTATTCCGACAAGCGCGATGCCGCCCTGCAATACATCAAGTGGTTCGCACAGCCAGACGTGCAGGCCAAGTGGTGGGAGCTCGGCGGTTTCTCCTGCCTGAACTCCGTCGTCAACGCGCCGGACTTTGCCAAGAGCCAGCCCTATGCCCAGGCCTTCCTGGACTCGATGGCGATCGTCAAGGACTTCTGGGCCGAGCCGAGCTATGCCTCGCTGCTGCAGGCCATGCAGAAGCGCGTCCACAATTACGTGGTCGCCGGCAACGGCACGGCTAAGGAAGCGCTCGACGGTCTGGTGAAGGACTGGAGCGACGTCTTTAAGGACGACGGCAAGATCTAGTGTCCGAGCGGACAGGCGGCATCGCATTGCGCGCCATCCTGGCAAGGGCGGCGGCCCGGATCGGCAGACGAGCCGGGCCGCCGGATCCCCCATATCCAGAAAGACCTGATACCCCAAATAGACCAGGTGAAAACTTGACCATTTCCCCTTCCATTGTCGACAAGGCGGCCGATGCCACCGCAAGGGCAACGCCGACATCGCTCGCCCGCCATGTGCGCGGCCTCTCCGACAGAGCGATCGCCTGGCTGTTCATCGCGCCTGCCATCATCCTGCTTCTGGCGATCAACATCTTCCCGCTCCTCTGGGCGATCTATCTGTCCTTCACCAATTACCGCGCCAACCGGCCGAATGCGCCGGTCCAGGGCGTCGGTCTTGGAAATTACCAGCGCGTTCTCAACGACCCCGATATCTGGCAGGCGATGCAGACCACGGCGCATTTCGTCTTCTGGACGATCGTGCTGCAGACGCTGATCGGTTTTGCGCTCGCCTATCTGATCGATCGCAAGTTTCGCGGCCATGCCTTCTGGACGACGATCATCCTGATCCCGATGATGCTGTCCCCAGCCGTCGTCGGCAATTTCTGGCGCTTTCTCTATGAACCGCAGATCGGCCTCTTCGCCTATGCCGTATCGCTGATATCGGGCATTCCGACCTCTGATATCCAGATGCTCGGCAATGTCCAGCTGGCACCCTGGGCAATCATCATCGTCGATACCTGGATGTGGACCCCCTATGTGATGCTGATCTGCCTGGCCGGTCTACGCTCGATCCCCGACTATATCTATGAGGCGGCCGAGGTCGACCGCGCCTCGCCGTGGCGCCAATTCTGGTCGATCACCGTGCCGATGGCCCTGCCCTTCATCATGCTCGCCGTGCTCTTCCGCGGCATCGAGAATTTCAAGATGTTCGACATGGTGACGCTGCTGACCGGCGGCGGGCCTGGCTCCGTCACCGAGGTCGCCTCGATCACGCTGAAGCGCGCCGCCTTCGAAAGCTGGGCGACCGGCCGGGCCTCGGCCTTCGCCATCGTCCTCTTCGTCGCGGTGTTCGGCCTCGCCAACATCTACGTCAAGGCTCTGAACAAGGTGAAGCAACGATGAGTGCCGCCAACTCAGCCCATTCGGTCGTCGTACCGAGCCTCACCAGCAAGCGCATCGCCGGCACGATCGTCATCCTCTATGCGCTGATCACGCTGATCCCGCTCGCCTGGATCTTCCTCACCAGCATCAAGTCGCCGCCGGATTCGATCAGCTATCCCCCTAAGATCGTCTTTACGCCGTCGCTCGAAGGTTATTGCAACCTCTTCACCACGCGCACCCGGCAGACGCCTGACTATATCGCCTCGCTGCCGGCGCCGACCGGCACCTGCGATGAGGTGACGCGCAAGCGCAACATGGTGATCGCCGGCCCGTCGAACTTCGTGCCGCGCTTCGTCAATTCGCTGGTGATCGCTTTCGGCTCTACCTTCCTTGCGGTCTTTCTAGGGACGCTTGCCGCCTACGGCTTTTCGCGCTTCAAGGTTCCGCTCGCCGATGATCTGCTGTTTTTCATCCTGTCGACGCGCATGATGCCGCCGATAGCCGTCGCCATCCCGATTTACCTGATGTACCGCGAGCTCGGGCTCTCCGACACGGCCATTGGCATGATCCTGCTCTACACCGCCGTCAACGTCTCGCTCGCCGTCTGGCTGCTCAAGGGTTTCATCGACGAGATCCCGCGCGAATACGAGGAAGCGGCGATGATCGACGGCTATACCCGCCTGCAGGCCTTCCGCAAGGTCGTGCTACCGCAGGCAACCACCGGCATCGCCGCGACCGCGATCTTCTGCCTGATCTTCGCCTGGAACGAATATGCCTTCGCCGCCCTTCTGACCTCGGGCGAAGCCCAGACGGCGCCGCCCTTTATCCCGACGATCATCGGCGAGGGCGGGCAGGACTGGCCGGCGGTTGCCGCCGGCACGACGATCTTCTTGATCCCGATCCTCGTCTTCACCATTCTCCTGCGCAAGCAGCTGCTGCGCGGCATCACCTTCGGAGCCGTCCGCAAATGACCCATCTGATCGGAACATCAGCCCCTGCCCGCTCGAAACGGCCGTTCTTCCTGCGTCGCGGGCCGATGGAAAACATCGCCACCGTGCTGATTGGGCTCGGCTTCCTGATGCTGTTCCAGCCCTTCCTGCTGGTGCTCTACACCTATTCGCTGGTCACCCTGCTCATAGGCACCGTCATGTTCATCATCGTTTCAAAATTCCCGGAGTGAATCATGGCGGACATCCGGATCGAAAATCTCCGCAAGGAATTCGGCAGCTTCGTCGCCGTCCAGGATTCGAGCTTCACCGTCCATGACGGCGAGTTCCTGGCGCTTCTCGGGCCTTCCGGCTGCGGCAAGACGACCACGCTTCGCATGATCGCCGGCCTCGAGCTGCCGTCGAGCGGCAAGATCTATCTCGACGGCGAGGACGTCACCTTCAACCGCGCCAGCGCCCGCGACATCGCCTTCGTCTTCCAGCTCTTCGCGCTCTATCCGCATATGAACGTGCGCAAAAATATCGGCTTCCCTCTGCTGTCGCAGGGCATGCCCAAGGCCGAAATCCGTCAGCGCGTGGAAGAAACCGCTCGCCTGCTGCAGATCGACCATATCCTAAATCGCTCGGTCTCGGGCCTTGCCGGCGGCGACCGGCAGCGCGTGGCGCTCGGCCGCGCCATCGTCCGGCGCCCGAAATGCTTCCTGATGGACGAGCCGCTCGGCACGCTCGACGCCGAGTTCCGCGAGATCATGGTCCATGAGCTACGCGAACTGCACAACCGCATCCACGCGACCACCGTCTATGTCACCCATGACCAGCACGAGGCGATGGCGATGGCCGACAAGATCGCCGTCATGAACCATGGTGTCATCGAACAATTCGGCACGCCGCAGGAGATCTACGCCAAGCCGGCGACCATGTATGTCGCCGACTTCATCGGCTCGCCGCCGATGAACTTCGTGCGCTTCACCTCGGGACTCAAAAGCGGCGACCGCTCCATCCGGCTCGACGGCATCGATGTTGCTGTTCCCGAAATCCACCAGGACATGGCCGAAAGCGAGCTGGCCCTCGGCGTGCGGCCGGAGCATATCCGCTTCAGCGACGCCTCGGCCCTCCGCGGCGCGGTCTACGGCAGCGAATATCTCGGCACCAACCAGGTCGTGGCGATCGAAACTCAGGGCGGCCTGATCAAGGCCCGCGTTCCCGCCAATCGCAGCTTCCAGATCGGCGAGACCGTCGGCCTCGAATTCAACCCGGCGAAACTGGCGCTCTTCGACTGCACGTCGGGCCGCGCCGTGCAGTCCTCGCTCTATCAGGAGACCCGACATGGCTGATGTCGTCCTCAGGAACCTCGCCAAACGCTTCGGCGACACCCAGGCTTTGGTCGACCTCGATCTTTCGATCCGCGACGGCGAGTTCGTCGTGCTGCTCGGTCCGACCGGCGCCGGCAAGACCACGACGCTCAGGCTGATCGCCGGCCTCGAGAAGCCCGATCGCGGCCGCATCGAGATCGGTGGCCGCAATGTCGCGACTGAGGCGCCGGCCGGGCGCGATGTCGCCTTCGTTTTCCAGCAATATTCGCTCTATCCGCACATGACAGTCTACGAAAACCTCGCCTTCCCATTGAAGGCGCCGGTCCGCAAGCTCAGCGCCCAGGAGATCGACCGGCGCGTCCGCGAGGTCGCACGCATGGTCCGCATCGACCACAAGCTGGAGAATCGCTCGACCAGGCTTTCCGGCGGCGAGATGCAGCGTGTCGCCATCGGCCGGGCGCTGGTGCGCCGACCGGCGATCTACCTGATGGACGAGCCGCTGTCCTCCCTCGATGCCAAGCTGCGCGCCGAACTGCGCCTGGAGCTCAAGCGCATCCAGAAAGAAATGGGCTCGACACTGCTCTATGTTACCCACGACCAGGTGGAAGCCATGACCATGGCCGACCGCATCGGCATCGTCGCCGAGGGACGGCTGATGCAGGTCGGAACGCCGCGCGAGATCTACGGCAATCCCGCCAACCTGCACGTCGCCGCCCGCCTCGGCCAGCCGCACATCAACCTTCTGCCGGCCGACCTGCTTCCCGGCGGGCAGCCACCCGCCGGCACCAAAACCGTCGGCGCGCGCACCGAACATCTCGACATCGTGATTGGCAAGGACGCCAATGCCGAAATCGACTGGATCGAGCATCTCGGCGACCAGAACCATCTGCACATCAGGGCTGGCGACCACAAGCTCGTCACACTTGCCGATCCATATCTGGCGATCGCGCCGGGCGACCGGATCAGCCTGACGCTGCGAGATCCGCTTTATTTCGATGCGGCTGGACAGCGCTTGTCCTGACCGGCAAACAGACGTGATGATGGCATAAGAACGAACAGACGGGTCTCAATCGATGAAACACTTTTTCAACCGCAGGGAAAACATCGTCACCGAAGCTCTGGACGGTCTGCTTCTGACAAGCAGCAACGGCCGTCTTGCCCGCCTCGACAGCTTTCCCGATATCAAGGTGATCCTTCGTGCGGAGTGGGACAAATCGAAGGTGGCGATCATTTCAGGCGGCGGCGCCGGCCATGAGCCCTCCCATGCCGGCTTCGTCGGCAAGGGCATGCTGACAGCGGCCGTATCCGGCGAAATCTTCGCTTCGCCGAGCGTCGATGCTGTGCTCACCGCGATTCGCGCCGTGACCGGGCCGAGCGGTGCCCTGCTCATCGTCAAGAACTACACCGGCGACCGCCTGAACTTCGGCCTCGCCGCCGAAAAGGCGCGCGCCGAGGGCTTCGACGTCGAAATGGTCATCGTCGCCGACGACATCGCCATCCCCGATATCAACCAGCCACGCGGCGTCGCCGGCACGCTGTTCGTCCACAAGATATCAGGCTATCACGCCGAAAAGGGCGAGGACCTGAAGACGGTCGCAGCCCATGCCGCGGCTGCCGCCGGCGACATCGTTTCGCTCGGCATGTCGCTCTCCACCTGCAGCGTGCCCGGCCAAGCGCATGAGGACCGCCTCGGCGCCGACGAGGGCGAACTCGGCCTCGGCATCCATGGCGAGCCGGGCGTCGAGCGCATCACACTGCAGCCGGTCACCGATATCGTCGATACGATGGTGGCGCGCTTGTCGCCGACGCTGCGCGAAGGCGGAAGCCATGCCCTCCTCATCAACAATCTCGGCGCCGTGCCGCCGCTCGAAATGACCGTCATCGCCAAGACGGTGCTGTCCTCTGCCCTCGCCAAGCGCGTCCGGCTCATCATCGGCCCTGCGCCGATGATGACGGCGCTCAACATGAACGGCTTCTCGCTGTCGCTGATGCGGCTGGATGCAGGCCGCGAAGCAGCGCTGACGGCAGCCGTCGAGCCGCATGCCTGGATGCCGGCCATCGAACGCCACGAGATCCGGATCATCGCCGCGCCGAGGACGGCGGCGGGATTGAACCGCACAGCCGAAGCGGGAGAAAACCTCCGCAACCGGCGACTGATCACGGCGCTCTGCGAGCATCTGATCTCGCAGGAAAGCGAACTCAACCGGCTGGACGGCCGCGTCGGCGACGGCGATACCGGCTCGACCGTGGCAACAGGCGCGCGCAGCGTGCTTGCCCGTCTCGATGAGCTGCCGCTCGACCGGCCGGCGGCAACGCTCGCCTCGCTCGGCGATATCCTCGGCACAAGCATGGGCGGATCGAGCGGCGTGCTGCTGTCGATCTTCTTCACCGCAGCGGCCAAGGCGATGGCCGATAAGGCCGATATATCGGCCGCACTTCTTGCCGGGCTGGACAGGATGACGTTCTATGGCGGGGCCGCGGTCGGCGATCGGACCATGGTCGATGCGCTGTCGCCCGCCCTGCAGGCGCTCGCATCGGGCGATGTCGCCGCGGCCGCAAGGGCTGCGGCATCAGGCGCGGAGTCGACGAAGACGATGATGAAGGCGAGAGCCGGGCGCGCCTCCTATGTCGGCGAAAGGGATCTGGCGGGTGTCGCCGATCCCGGCGCGGTCGCGGTTGCCGCGGCGTTCGGCGTGGTGGCAAGCCTGGCCTGAACGGCGTAAAGTTCGAGAGCCGCGCAGGAGGCGCAGCGACAGGGAGGATGACAGTGCAGGCGGAACCGGTGCTAGTGGCGGGATTGATCGAAGTGTGCCGCGCGACGATCGCGGAAAACAGCGACCACCTCTGCGCGCTTGATCGCGCCATCGGTGATGGCGATCACGGAACCAACATGCGGCGCGGCTGCGAAGCCGTCAGCGCTGAAGGTAAAAGCTTGTCCAGCCTTCCCTTCCCCGAGGCCGTGGAAAAGATCGGTTTGACGCTGGTGATGAGTGTCGGCGGTGCTGCCGGCCCGCTCTACGGCACATTGCTAATGGAGATCGGCCGCGAACTCCGCAAAAGCGAGGAAAAGGCCGATTTTTCGCTGGTGCTGAAACAGGCGATCGATGCTGTAGCAAGGCGCGGCCGGGCGCATGCCGGCGACAAGACGCTGCTCGACGTGCTCTATCCCGTCCATGCCGCGCTGGCGAAGCGGTCTCCACTCGGTGACATCGCCCGCAAGGCCGAACGCTCCGCCAGCCGCACGGCCGATATGAAGGCGATGCGCGGGCGCGCCGCCTATCTCGGAGACCGTTCGATCGGCCATGTCGATCCCGGCGCTTCGAGCTGCGCGCTGCTGACCACGGCGATCTGCCGCTATCTCGGGGAGAATCGTCCGTAATGAATGGAAAGACCGCAAATGTGGGTATCGTGATCGTCTCCCACTCACCCCTGGTGGCAAGGGGTATCGCCGACATGGTGCGGCAGATGGTTGGCGACTGCGTGCCGCTCGCCTGGTCGGGCGGCAATGCCCATGGCGAACTCGGCACCGATGCCGGCGGCATTCTGAGAGCGATCGAGGCGGCTTGGTCCGATACCGGCGTCGCCGTCTTCGTCGATCTCGGCGGCGCAGAAACCAACAGCGAGATGGCGATCGAAATGCTGGGCCTTCCCCGCTCGGCCCTCGTCTCCATCTGCAACGCGCCGCTGGTCGAAGGCGCCGTCATCGCCGCTGCCGAAGCGTCGGGGGGCGCGTCGCTGGCCAAGGTCGTCGCCACAGCCGAGGAACTGTCCCCCTGATGACGAGCCGATTGCGCAGTGAAAAACAGGAGCCCGGTCCATTGCCCGAGCCATTTAAGGTGAACTGCCAGACGGAAGTGGAAGTCAAGCACGGCGTCGGGCTGCACGCTCGCCCCTCCGTCACCTTCACGCGGCTTGCCAAGTCCTTCCCCTGTTCGATCGAGATCGCCGTCAACGGCAGCGATGTCTGGCTGAACGGCAAGAGCATCATCAAGATCATGGGCGCTAAAATCCGCAAGGGATCGATTCTCCGGATCCGCGCCGACGGCATTCTCGCCGAAGAGGCGATCCGCGCGCTGAAGGAACTCATCGAGCGCAACTTCGATGAGGAAAAGAAACATGGCCGAACCGCTTAGACTGAAGGCAAAGAGCGCATCCCCGGGAATCGCGTCCGGCCCAGCCTTTCTGGCCGAGCGACCGGGCGCTGCTCCTGCGCCCCAAACTGCCGGCGGATACGGCGCGCTGGAGATGGCGATCGACATCTCGATCGGCGAGCTCGAGCGCCTTGCCGAGGGGGCCGATCCCGAAAGCCGCGATATCATCGATTTCCAAATCGAGGTGCTGCGCGATCCGTCGATCGCCGAAGCGACCGGCGCGCGCGTCGAAGTCGACGAGAACGTCGTATTTGCCTGGGTCGCTACCCTTGACGCCTATATCGGTGAACTCGAAACGGCCGACGAAGAGCAGATGCGGGCGCGCGCCGTCGATATTCTCGATATCAAGAACCGTGTGCTCGGAGCCCTCGCCGGCACCCCGATCGCCGACTTCCCGCCCGGCTCCGTCTTTGTCGGCAAGGACATGGAGCCGAGCCGCTTTCTCGCCCATGACTGGTCGAAAGGCGGCGGCATCGCGCTATTTTCTGGCAGCACCGCCGGCCATGTCGCCCTGCTGGCTCGGGCGAAGGCGGTGCCGATGGTGGTCGGCACGGGCCGCTTTTCGGCCGAAGACGGAGATCCTGTTCGCGTCGACGGCGATGCCGGCGCGGTCGTCCTACAGGCTGGCAGAATGCTGATCCCGCCTCTGGTTCCCACACAAGCGCCTGCCGGCGACACGCAAATCGAAAGCGTCGAACTGCGCACGGCGGACGGTGTGCCGATCCTCATCTCCATCAACATTAACGATCCCGCCGAGATCGACTCGCTCGATCCGGCAACGGCAGGCGTCGGCCTGATGCGCTCGGAATTTTCGATCGCCTCGATCGCCGATGCCGCCAATGAGGAGCGGCAGCTGGCGATCTATCGCCGCGTGCTGGAACAGGCCGGGGAGAAGCCAGTAATTATCCGCATGCTCGATATCGGCGGCGACAAGCCGCTCGTCGGCCTGGAAGACCTGCCGGCTCTGGATTCGGGCCTGCGCGGCACCCGGCTGCTGCTTGCCCGCCCGGAAATCGCCCGCGTCCAGGCGCGCGCCCTACTGCGCGCCACCGCCTTCGGCGGGCTTTCGGTGATGCTGCCGATGGTGACCTTTCCAGATGAGATCGACAGGATGCGCGAAATATTCCGCGAGGAAGCCGAAAAGCTCGGCCGCCGTTCCCTGCTCCACCGGATGCCGCCGATCGGCATGATGGTGGAGGTGCCGGCAGCCGCATTGATGCTCGACACTTTTGGATCTGCCGCGTTCTTCTCGTTCGGAACCAACGATCTCACCCAATATCTTGCCGCAACGGCCCGCGACGATCTCGAAGCCGATGCCGGCAAAACGGCGCCCGCCGTGCTCCGGCTGATTGCCCAGGCGGTGAAACTTGCGGCCGGCAAACCCGTCAGCATCTGCGGCGACATGGCCGGCGACCCGCATTATCTGCCGGGGCTGCTCGCCGCCGGTCTCAGGCATTTTTCCGTGGCGCCGGCCCGACGTCCCGCGATAAGATCGGCGATCACAGGCTTCAACGCCGATGGCACCAGGGCAGCCGGAGAATAGGATGGCGCGCGAAGATACCGAAGACGCCATTATCGCCTACAAGTCCATTCTGGCGCAGATCATCGACAACAGGCCCTCGGGTACGCGCCAGCGCCTGGCGACGGCGCTTGGCAAACACCGCAGCTTCGTCACCCAGATCACCAGCCCGACCTATGCGACGCCGCTGCCGGCGCGTCATCTCGCCACGATCGTCCGCGTCTGCCATTTCAACGCCGCAGAACAGGAGCGTTTTCTCGACGCCTACCAGGTCGCTCATCCCGGCAAGCTGCCGGACCTCGGCCATTCCGAGAAATTGCGGCACCTGTCGCTGATGGTACCGGATTTCGGCGACGACAGGAAAAACCGGCTGCTGGAGGAAGCGATCTCCGATCTGGTGCAGAAAATCGTCGCGATTTCAGACGGATCGTAATGAACGGCAAGCTGAAGATTGACGTAACGTAATGACTTTGGCCTTGGGAGAGGCTTGATGAAGAAGTTCATGAACACTGCGGAAACCATGGTGACCGAGAGCGTCGAAGGCTTCGTGCGCGCCCATGAGGCTTTCGTGGTGTTCGGGCCAGAACGCAAATGCATCCGCCGCCGCCATCTTACCCTTGACAAGGTGGCACTCATCTCCGGCGGCGGCGCCGGCCACGAACCGATGCATATCGGCTTCGTCGGCCACGGCATGCTGGATGCCGCCTGTGTCGGCCATATCTTCACCTCGCCGACGCCGAGCCAGATCATTGCTGCAATCGAAGAGACCGATACCGGCGCGGGCTGCCTGCTCGTCGTCAAGAACTATGACGGCGACCTGATGAATTTTGAAATGGCGATCGAGATGGCCGGCGACCGCCACAGCCTCGGCATGGTCGTCGTCAGCGACGATATCGATACGTCGAGAACAGACGAAGGCCGCGGCCGGCGCGGCGTCGCCGGAACGCTGATCGTCGAAAAGATCCTCGGCGCGGCCGCCGAACGCGGCATGTCGCTTGTCGAATTGAAAGGGCTCGGCGAAGGATTGAACGGGCGGATCCGCTCGATGGGCGTCGCGTTGAACGGCGTGACGGTGCCGCAGACCGAGCGCCCGACGTTTTCGCTCGGACCCGACGAGATGGAAATGGGCGTCGGCATCCATGGCGAGCCCGGCCATGCCAGGCAGCCCTTCGCAGCCTCCGACGCTATCATCGGCCATCTTTGCGAGACCATCACCAATGACATCGCGGCAGCGCCGGGCGCCAGGGCGCTGCTCTTCATCAACGGTCTCGGAGGCACCCCGCCCGCCGAACTCTATCTCGCCTATAACGGCGCCCGCCGCTTCATCGAGGAGAGCGGCATCCCGATCGAGCGTTCTCTTGTTGGAACCTACGTCACCTCGCTCGATATGCAGGGACTGTCCGTTACCCTGGCCTTACTGACTGACCAGGAGATCGCCCTCTGGGACGCGCCGGTGGCGACAGCGGCATTGCATTGGCCTTGACCCCTGTCCAAGGGCCTCAGAGATAAAGCGCCGCCATCTTCCGCCAGGCGCCGGCGCGGTGGGCGCGGCCACCCCGGACATGCAGTTGATGGCCGACATTTTTCTCGGCGAGCAGCCGGCTGAGATAGCGGTTGTTGTCGAGGAAAGGGTCGGCATCGCCGATGGTGAGAACGATGTCGAGCGAACGCAGCTTCTCGAGCCGCCAGTCGCTGCCGAGACCGGGCAGAAAATGCGTCGGTGTGTGGAAATAGACGCTGTCGTCGTAATAGCCGTCGAACAGGTCGCCGAAGGATTCCACCTTCATCGTCAGGTCGTAGCGCCCGGAAAAGGCGACGAGTTTTCGGAAGAGATGCGGATGGCGAAAAGCAAGGCTCGCCGCCTCGAAGGCGCCGAGGCTGCATCCGTGCACGATGGTGCAGTCATGCGGATTCTTCGCCGCCATCAGCGGCAGAACTTCGTTGAGGATATAATCCTCGAGCGCAGCATGCCGGCGGATGCGATCGGCCGGATGGCGGTGGAAACCATAGAGGCTCTCGGCCGCCAGTCCCTCGATGCAATAGAGCTGGAGATGGCCGGCCTGCAGCTTGTCGGCAAGGGTCGCGACCAGGCCGAGCTGTTCATACTCGAAGAAGTGTCCGTCCCGCGTCGGAAATACCAGCACCTTTGCGCCGCCATGGCCGAACACCAGCATCTCCATGTCCCGATGCAGCCGCTGACTGTACCAGCTGAGATATTCGCGATCATGGCACCCTGAAAAACTGTCCGATCTTGTCGCGGAGAACCGCCTCTTGTTCAGCGCTGCCAGGGTAGTCGAAATGCCCGGCATCCAGGATGAAGATTTCACTATATTTCGGCATCGCATTTGCGACAGCAAACTGGCAGGGTGGCGCGACGGCAGGGTCGAACAGCGCGACGGCCGTCAGCATCGGTACCTTGATACGGCAACCGGCCGTTGCCGCATCATAGAGCCGCAGCGTCTTGAGCACGTCTCCATGTTCTGCCTGATATTCCTGCACTGATTGCGCGCTGCCGACGCTCGGCAGCGTCAGCCGCAGCGGCTGCTGCCCGAAGCTCGGGAGCGCCAGATGGCCGCGATCGATGCGCTGGTCGTAGGCGATCGCCATCGCCCCGACGCCGCCGCCGAAGCTGATGCCGCTATAGCCGATATGTCCTGTGAGCCAGGGGTAGAGTGTTTCAAGCGTCGAGACGGCAAGCCAGGTATCCTCGACGCAGCCGCCGATGATATAGGAGTCCCGCTTGTCGATATCGTGCAGCACATGCCAGGAGGGATTCTGAGAGATCGCCGGATCGGCGCTGAGCGACAGCCCGCGGCAGCAGAGAAAGAGTAACGCCGTTTCCGTAACCGGCAGGTCGAAATCAGGCCGGTCCCGCCCGCCGTAACCATGCCCGACGACCAGACCGCGCCGCACCTTCCCCGCGCGGCAGCAGCAGCCAGCCGCCGATCCGGAATTGGCCGGTCGAGAAATAAACGAGATCGAGCACGTGCCAGTTGGGATGGGTGAGCTCACTGCGGGAAAGCGCCGGCTGCGGATCGACCGTCAGCGCGTTGAGATAACGCGCCTTCCAGAATTCGTCGAAACCATCAGGCTCCTCGGGCGGCTTAACCGCGAGAAGCTCTTCGAGCTGCATGCCGTAGGTCGGATCGAAGGCGAAGGGATGGGTCTTGGGAACGCTCATCCGGGATTAGTCGCGTGAAAGGGCCGGCCGCGCAAGGCTATGCCGATGAAAACACCGCACCGTATATTCGCTGAAGGGCCGCGTCTGCGCCCATGTTATCCTGACGGCGGCCGTTGCAGCCTTCTCCAGGGCGCCGGCCTCAAAGGAGACAATGCCATGACCACGATCGTCAAAATGCGTAACAGCGCAGGCTCGGCATCCGTAAACCTCGACAGACGCAAGTTCTTGACTGTTACGGCGATAGGGATCGCCGCAACCGGCGCGGCCGGTCTCTTGCCCTCCCCTTCGGCATCGGCTGCAACCAGCGATGAGATCCGTCCGTTCCGCGTCGATATTCCCGAGGCAGACCTCGTCGACCTTCGCCGGCGCGTGCTGGCGACACGCTGGCCCGAAGGCGAGACGGTCGACGACCAGTCGCAGGGCATAAAGCTCGAAAAGATCAGGCCGCTCGTCGCCTATTGGGGCAAGGGCTACGACTGGCGCAAAGCCGAAGCGAAGCTGAACGCCCTGCCGCAATTCATCACCGAGATCGACGGCCTCGAAATCCACTTCATTCACATCCGCTCGAAGGAGCCCAACGCACTGCCCGTCATCATCACCCATGGCTGGCCGGGATCGGTGTTCGAAAACCTGAAGATCATCGGCCCGCTGACGGACCCCACAGGCCATGGCGGCCGCGCGGAGGATGCCTTCGACGTGGTCATTCCGTCGATGCCGGGCTTCGGCTTCTCCGGCAAACCGACCGGCACCGGCTGGGGCACGGACCGCATCGCGCGGGCCTGGGCCGAGCTGATGAAACGCCTCGGCTATACCAGTTACGTCGCCCAGGGCGGCGACTGGGGCTCGCCCGTCGCCAGCGCCATGGCGCGGCTTGCGCCACAAGGCCTGCTCGGCATCCACATCAACCTGCCGGCGGTCGTACCGCCCGAGATCGCCGCGGTGCTCGCGGTGAACGGACCGGCGCCGGAGGGGCTTTCCGAGAAGGAACGCGCGACGTTCGACATGCTTGCTGCCGGCGCCAAGATGGGGAGCAGGTCCTATGCCACGATGATGGGCACGCGGCCGCAGACGATCGGCTACGCCATATCGGATTCGCCTGCCGGCCTTGCCGCATGGATGCTCGGCCATCCCGGCTTCGCGAACTGGACCTACGACGACAGCGATCCGGAAAAGTCTCCCGACGAGGTGCTGGATGACGTGACACTCTACTGGCTGACCAACAGCGCCGCCTCTTCGGCGCGGATCTACTGGGAATATGGCGGCGGCCGTAGTCCCGTCCTTGCGGCAGGCGAGATGACCGACCAGATCGGGCTGCCGGTCGCCATCACAGTCTTTCCGGGCGAGATCTACCAGGCCCCGGAGACCTGGGCCCGGCGCGCCTACCGTAACTTGAGGTACTTCCACGAGGTCGACAAGGGCGGCCACTTCGCCGCCTGGGAGCAACCGGAACTCTTCTCCACCGAACTCCGAGCCGCCTTCAAGCCACTGCGGAAACCGGCATGAGATGAGGATGCTGACTGCGTCTCGAGGCGGTCGACCGCTCGGCATGACCGCCTCGCCGACCAAGCATCAGTCCGTATTCTGCCCCGCTGCCTCGAGGATCAGCCGGGTGATTTCGTCGGGGTGGGAGATCAGCGACAGGTGGCTGGCCTTCACTTCGATGGTCTTTGCCCCCATACGCTTGGCCATGAAACATTCCAGGTCGGGATTGATCGTCCGGTCCTCGGTTGAGACGGCATACCAGCTCGGCTTCGAGCGCCAGGCGGCCTGCGTGGTCTTGCCTGTCAACAGCGCCTTTTGGAACGGTTGCTGCACAGCATAGAGCACCTTGGCCTTCGCCTCCGGCAGGTCGCCGGCGAAATCGCGCAGGAAGGCCTCTTCGCTCAGCCGTCCCTCGTCGCCGTCGAAGACGATGCCGGCCGATGCCGGTGGCGTCGGGAAGGTCTTGGCGAGCGCGGTATAGTCCTCGCTGGCATCCGGCGCGCGGGCCGCGACATAGACGAGCGCCGAAACGCTGGGATGCACGCCCGCCTCGGTGACGAGCATGCCGGAAAAGGAATGTCCGACCAGAACCGTCGGTCCATCCTGCCGGTCAAGTACGCGGGTTACCGAAGCGACGGCCTCGGGCAATGTCGTCAGCGGGTTCTGCACCGCCGTCGCGTTCAGTCCGGCCGCCTGCAGCCGCGCGATCACCTCGGTCCAGCACGAGCCGTCGGCAAAAAGCCCGTGGGCCAGCACAACATTGCGCGCTTTGACGGCAGCGGCTGTCGCAGCCATGCCGCGGGTGGAGAGAAGAGTGGCACTGGCAACGAGGGCCGCCGAGAAAGCTCGTCTGTTCATCATCATGATCTGATTTCCTTACGAGTGGAGAGCGTTGAAGGATCGAAAGCATGTTGGCTGGCGACCGGAGATCCGGCGCCGCTAAAAATCGGTTGGTCTTTGATGCTCTGTCGAGGCGCTCATGCCGTCCGGCGCGAGGCGCTGGCCTCGTCGCTTCACGTGAGTTCCCATGCATATTCCATTTCGGCATTTGAAGCGGCTTGCCGATGCGAAAGCCTGCTTGCTGGAGATATATGTATTCCCAATATGCAGAAAGTCACCTCGCTCACCCACTTCATCGAAGCCGGCAGGCGGGCGCTTAATATTCTTACGGCACGGGGCGGAAATTGGGGCTTTGGCGGTGGTCGGGCTCAAAGCAACGTCCAGCCAAGCAGAGGGAGGAAATATTCCACAGCGCTCCGCTCACTCGTTCCTCGCGTAACGTCCCTTCGTAACTCATCTGATCGTAGCCTCAAAAGATGCGGGTAGAAAAGATGCAGCCCGCTCCCCACCCTCCGTCATTCCTGTGCTCATCACAGGATCCCGCCACCGCGCGTCCGCCGGCTCCTGGTATTCGGTAAGGCCGATACGACGGAGAAGTTCGGTTAATCCGTAGGACGCCGACGCCGGCCGCCGCTCCGGAAGCTGCGGCGACGGCCGGACACGCTGTTAGAAAGCAGCCGGATAAACATTGCGATTTAATCGGATGCGATGTATATATTGCTAACCAATCAGAGCGTTGAGGATTCCCATGCCCACCTCCAAAACCGCGAAACAACCCGAGACGCCTTCGCCCAACGCCCCGGGCGCCGACGGCCGTAAGCTTTCGAACTTCCTGTGCTTCGCGGTCTATTCGGCCAACCTCGCCTTCGGCCGCGCCTACAAGCCGGTCCTGGACGCGCTCGGCCTGACCTATACCCAATATATCGCACTGGTCGCCCTCTCCGAAGGAGACGACCAGACGGTCAGCATGCTGGGGGAAAAGCTGTTCCTCGAATCCAATACGCTGACGCCGATCCTCAAGAAGCTGGAGTCGGTCGGCTATCTCACGCGCCATCGCGATCCCGCCGATGAACGGCAGGTCCGCGTGAGCCTGACGCCGGCCGGGCGCAATCTCCTCCTCGACGTTGACCCCAACGGCACACTGATTGCCGCTACCGGCCTCGGTGACGATTTCCCCGTCGTACAGAAGTCGGTGACGCGGCTGCGCGACAATCTGCTGCAGGCGCAGGCCGAACCGGAAAAGTCATGATCGCGGCACATTCGGCACTTGGTGACATGCCCGAAATCGCAATCGGCGCCTTGATTGGGAATGGCAGCGTTCTTCTTGCCAGGCGAAGTTCCGAGCGCAGGACGCATCCGGATCGGTGGAGCCTGCCGGGCGGCCATGTTGAGAGCGGCGAAGACGCCGAGGCGGCGATGCGCCGGGAATTGCTGGAAGAAATCGGCGTGACGCCGCAGCGCTGGCTGTTTGCAGGTAAATTCATTTCAGAAAGCCCGCCCGGGGCATCCGCCATCTTCCATGTCTATCACGTCGACCAATGGCGCGGTATCCCCAAGCTCGTCGCTGATGAACACACCGCGCTGAGATGGTTTACCGCCGCGGAAATAGCATGCGAGACCGAGCTGGCGCCGCCTCAGCTCGTTGAAATGCTCCTAAACCTGCTCAGGCGGGAAACGAGCCAACAGACATAATGACACGGAATAGGCCTGGCTGAGACGACCCCCGCCCCAGCCTACAACGCCAACGGCCGGACCATTTCCGCAAGCGCGCCCTCCTCCATCATCTCGGCCGCCTTGGCATACCCGCCCCCCATTCCATCGAGGAAATGCAGGTGCGAATCCGGCCGCCCCGATGGCACGAGGCAAGTCATCAGCGCATGCGATTGTCGGTGCAGACCGAAATCGATTTCGCCGCGCGCCCGTGCCGCAATGAGGATGGCTTCGACGCTGTCGATCTCCTCCTCCGTGCAGTCCAGCGTCAGGCGCAGGCCGTCATCGAACTTGCGAAAATCCGAGTTGGAGGCGACCTCCGACCAGCGTTGCGCATCGACATGCTTCGCATTGCCCCTCGCCATAGCGGTAATTCCGGATAGCGGATGAGACCCGCGCGGCGCGGCATCGAAGACGGCAAGCACGCGCTTCGCCAGGGCGGCAAAAACCTCAGGACGCACGTGATCGCCAGGTTCGACCAACAGCGACAGGATCTTGCCGCGCTGGCTCGGGAAAGGCGCCCAGTCGCAGCTCAAGCCCGTCAGGTCAGGCTTCATCGCATAACGGCCGGGCTTCACCAGAAAGCGGCCCTTCTTGATCTGCTGCTCTGCCCATTTGAGCCCGCCCCCGGCAAACATCGCATAGGTCGCGCTCTCGGAAGCGGCATAGCGCGCGATCTTGACGTCGTGCCCATTGGTCCGGACTTCGCTGACGGCAACGAGCCCGACACGCAGGTCGAGATGAAGATCGGCTTTGGCAAAGCCCGCGACATCACGCAAGGCTGATGTCGCGGCCATGATGCCTTTTGCCGGCAAGGCGAAGGCTGCTCCGTCGCCGCGAAACACGAAGGGAAAGTCGAACGAACCCCAGGCATTACCAAGAGCGGCGATGATCGATGCGCCGGCATAATTGACGTCTTCGTAGCGCCCCGATCGGATCGCCGCAGTCGAGCTGACGACGTCGGTGATGCCGATCAGCCAATCGTCAGGCAACGGCTCATAGACATCGGGATCGAGCACAAGCGAAAACTCGTCATAGGCCCGGCGCTGTCCCGCGCGGCTATTGATCATGGCATGTTCTCCGGATCGATAGGTTTGGCTGCTGGCTCAGAAACGGGTCTGCCGCCGACCGGCAGACCCCCGCTTGAAGATGACGGCGCGAGGCCGGCCCTTCCCGTTCAGACAAGCTTGGTTTCGATGTCGATATTGCCATGGACCGCCTTGGAGTAAGGGCAGATGCCATGGGCCGCCTCGATCAGTTCCTGTGCGATCTCGCGATCGATGTCGGCCAGGCTGACATTGAGCCGCGCACGCAGGAAGTATGAGCCGTTATCGCCGTTGAGCGTAATCTCGGCGTCGACCTCGGGACCGGCTGGCAGCGCGATCTTCCGTTGCGCGGCAGCAAGTTCGATAGCCCCGATATAACAGGCTGACCAGGCGGCGCCGAACAGGTTTTCGGCGGCCGGATGCGGCTGCGGCAGCTTGATGTCGAGCGTGCCGTCGCTGCTGCGTGCATAGCCGTTGCGGCCGCCAGCGATATGGGTCTTGCCGGTGAAGAGAAGCTTCTCAGTCATTGTCGTATCCTCTCGGTTGATTGTCTATAGCGCGTCCGATTAAATCGGATGCGCGTTAATACTTCGAGCTAAGGTCGATGTCAACAACATTCCGATTTAATCGGATGCGATTTATTTTTCTCACAGAAGGAGAACCGAGATGAGCCGTGCGGGGAGCTCGACTGGTTGCGCATAGTCACATCTTGTCCAGGAACGAGGCCGTCTATAGGCTCTGCCTTAAGGCGCCGGGGCTTCACGAAGAAGGCGGAGAATTGAGATGTCCTCCATAACCGAAGGCAACGCAGTTCAGTATGGCGACAGCCGCAAGCTCGCCGCCCGCGCCAGGTTGCATACCGAATATACCATCGCCGAAACCGGCTGGTTTCCCTGGGTCGCCGCGCAGTTGCCCCTGAAACCCGGAGATCGCATCCTCGATGTCGGCTGCGGGCCGGCATGGTTCTGGGCGGCAACGGCAGCTCTTCTGCCGGAGGATCTGCAACTGACGCTCGCCGACCTTTCGCCAGGCATGGTTGATGAGGCAGTGGCGCGCTGCAGTGCACTGCCCTTTGGCTCCGTTCGAGGCTGCCGGGCTGATGCCGCCGCACTTCCCTTCGAAGACGGCGTCTTCGATCTCGTGATCGCCATGCATATGCTCTATCACCTGCCGGACCCGGCCGCCGGCATCGCGGAGATGGCAAGGGTGCTGAAACCGGGCGGCTTTCTGGCGGTTACCACCAACGGCATCGGCAACATGCGCGAGATCTATCGCCTGACGACCGTCTTCGGCAGCGCAGCGACCGATCCGGCCGGCGACGCCTTTGGATATGACGCCGCCGAGCAAGTGATGCGGTCGCAATTCGGAAACGTCGCCATGTCGCAGTATCCGGCAAGCATGCGGATCACCGAGCCGGAGGATGTCTTCCTGGCCCTCACCTCTTATCCGCCCGGCGAAGGCGCCGGCGAGCCTCAGCTCGCCCGCTTCCGCCAAGCGATCGCCGATGCCTTCAGGCAAGGCAGCGGCGCGCTCGATGTCAGCAAGGAGACCGGTCTGTTCCTTAGCAGGAAGGCAGGCTGATCGGATCACCGGCTTTTGGAATCGCGACCGGACGAGGCAGAGCGGCGCTCAGACCTTCTCTTTCTTCTTGACCTTTTGCTCCGGTTCGACGGGCGCATCGGGCGTCGGGGCAAGCAGTTTGCGCAGCGATGCAATCTTGTCCTTCACCAGCGGCCGGAAGCGCGTCGCGCGATAGGGCATGTCGGCCGCACCGTAACCTTCCGGTCCGTCGTCATTGCCGCGGTGGATTTCCGCGAGCTTCACCCCGATGAAGGTGCCGTCGACATAATGGGTATATTCGCCCACCCAGCGGATCGTATAGATCTCGCCTTTGCGGATGAGCTGGTCGATGCTGACATGTTTGAAGGTATCGTTGATGCAGACGACCTTCTGGCCGACATGAAAATCATAGCTCATGGATCCAACTCTCGAACGGCAATCCGCCCCGGCGATCTATAGCGCGCTGGGCGGCCAGGATGAACCATTTTCTGCCAGCAGGCCCGTTTACAGCGACAACAGCCGCCCCGCGCCGCACGGTTCAGTGAAAACGCATCAGTCGCAATAGACCTTGCCGCTCTTGCGGGAGCGAAGATCGAAATGGAAATGGTTCCAGTGCTCCGGGTTGCTGCCGGGGCCGAGGACCGTACTGAAATAGCGGCAGCTGTCGGTGCGCACCGCCTTCAGCAGCCGGCCCTCGCGCAGCGAGAACAGGCCCTTCTTGCGCACGTCGATCTCGTGGCCGTTCTTCAGCACGAACTTGCCGACGTCGATGGCGTTGCCATGGGCGTGTTCCGACATCGGATTATATCTCTGCCGGCTGTTGTTCATGCGCCGGCAGGAATAACCACCGAGCGGCTGGATCGTCCTGATGCCGCTCCAGTAGCGGTAGCGGGCAGACGGCGCCAGCTCGTTCTTCACCCATTTGGCGAAGGCGAGCGTCACCTGGCAGTTCAGCGTCACCGCGGGGCTGACGCCGATATTGCCGGAAAGCCCCTTCAGCGACACTGGATAGGGCACCTGGCAGGCCGGCCCGTTCGAGATCGGCGGCTTGTCGTCGAAGAGTACGCCCATGCGCTTCAGCTCGCGCCGGCAGGCGAGCTCGGAGGCCGGCATGACGCTCGGGTCGAGCGGCACCGCCGGTTCGCTCATCATCGGGTTGTTCGGCTTGAGCATCGCGACCTCTTCGCTTTCGTCCTCTTCGGGAACGCGGGAGGGCGCCACGACAGGGCTGCCGTCATTCCAGGCGGGCGCCCGGCTCATCTGCGTCTGCGCTGCCGGTTGCGGCATCGAAGCCTGCCTGGCCTGGCGCATGGGCTGATTGATCTGAGCCGGATTGTCGGTGCCGATGCCGTCGACAACAGGCTCGCTGGCATTGCCCTCGGCGATCTGCTGCTGTTGCTCCTGTGCCAGCCCGACAACTGGCTCGGCCCCGAGTTCGTCATCCATGTTGACGCCACCGGAAGGGATCGTAAGGTTCTGCGTACCACCCCAATTGCCGTTCGGCTGGCCTGCGGCCAGCGCCTCGTCGCTGTCGATCATCGGCAGCCGGCGGCCTTGGGTTGCCGGGGCACGCAACGTCTGCGGCGCCTGTGCCGTGTGACCGGCGCCGGCAAGATTCGGCGTATCGAGGTAATCGACGGACCCCTGGCTATTGCCGACGGGTGCGCTGGAAACGGGATAGGAGGCCTGGCTTTCCACCGGCGCCATGCGCACCGCAGGCGCCATACGCGCCGCTCCCCGTGCCGGCGAGATCGAACTGACCCTGGTGCCGCTGTCGACATTGGCCGGCGGCACCAGCCCATCACTGATCGAACAGGTCGTCAGCGCCGCCGAGAGCAATAGGGGCAAAAGGGATCGCCGAGGAAAGGAAACAAACGCCATACTCTTATCGCTTCCGCAGGCCGACTGGGCAGTGACAGAAAAAACTCACTCCAATTTTAATTAAAAACGGTGAATGAAAACTTACCGGCACAATCTGAACGCGACGCAGATGAAAAAGGCCGCTTTCGCGTCGCTTTCGCGGCCTTTGATCTGTCGTTTAACTCACGCTGCCCGTGTGTACCGGGCTCCAGGCGATTGCCCTGCCCCGCGCAGCCGGAAATTCGAAAGCAGCGTCTTCAGCTGGGTGCTTTCCTCGGCAAGCGTGCGGCTCGCCGCCGTGGTCTCCTCGACCATCGCGGCATTCTGCTGCGTCATCTGGTCCATGTGATTGACGGAACCGTTGATCTCGTTCAGCCCGGTCGATTGTTCGCGTGCCGCCGTCGCGATCGACGCGACGTGGTCGTTGACCTGGTTGACCAGCGCCTCGATCTCCAGCAGCGCCTCGCCGGTCGAGCGCACCAGCGCCACCCCGCCTTCGACCTCCGTCGCCGACCGGCTGATCAGTTCCTTGATCTCCTTGGCCGCATTGGCCGAGCGCTGGGCGAGTTCGCGCACTTCCTGGGCGACGACAGCAAAACCGCGGCCCGCCTCGCCTGCCCGCGCCGCCTCGACGCCGGCATTCAGCGCCAGAAGGTTCGTCTGGAAGGCGATCTCGTCGATCACCGAAATGATCTGGTTGATACGGCTCGACGATTCCTCGATGCGGCCCATCGCCGTCACCGCATTGCGAACGATATCGCCGGAGCGGCCGGCGCTCGCCTTGGTTTCGGCCACCATCTCGCGCGCCTCGTTCGCCCGCTCGGATGCGGTCTTCACAGTCGCGGTGATCTCGTCGAGGGCTGCTGCCGTCTCTTCGAGGGCGGCCGCCTGCTGTTCCGTCCGCTTCGACAGATTGCCCGTCGCTTCGCTGATGTCGGAAGCACTTTCGTTGACGACATGGCTCGATTCGGCGATCGCATGGATGACGCCGTTCAGCGCATCGACGGCGGCGTTGAAATCGCCCCTCAGCTTGGCGTAATCCTCGCCGATATCGCCGATCGCAACTGTCAGGTCGCCGCCTGCGAGCTTCTCCAGGCCGACGCCGAGCGCCTGCATCGCAAGCGTCTGCCGCTCGGAGGCCGAACGCAGGCTCGCCTCGTTACCGCGGCGCTCGTCCTCGATCTGCCGCTGCCTCTCGTCTTCCCGTCCGCGCAGCGCGCTGCGCTCATCGACGGAATCGCGCAGCACCAGCAGCGCCTTGGCCATCTGGCCGATCTCGTCGCGACAATCGCTGCCGGCGATCTCCACCGATGCCTCTTCGGCGGCAATCGCGTTCATGGCCGTCTTCAGCCGGGCGATTGGCACTGTTACGCTGCGCACGATGGCATAAGCGATGGCAATGGTGGCAGCCGCGCCGAGCAGGCAGAGCACCGCCGCCCAGAACGCGTTCTGGCGATAGAGTGCTGCAAGGTCATCGGCATAGACGCCGGTGCCGACGATCCAGCCCCAGGGCTCGAAACCGGCGACATAGGAATATTTCAGCACCGGTTCGTCGGCGCCCGGCTTCGGCCAGTAATAATCGACGAAGCCCTTGCCGTCCTTCTTCACCTTGTTGACGAATTCGACGAACAGGAACTTGCCTGTGGGATCCTTCATCTGCGAAATATCGGTGCCGTTCAACGCCGGCTTGATCGGGTGCATCACCATCGTGGGACGCATGTCGTTGATCCAGAAATAGCCGTCGGCGCCGTAGCGCATCGCGCCGATCACGTCCTTGGCGGCCGCCTGGGCCTGTTCGCGGGTCATCGTGCCCGCCTGCTCCATCTTGTAATATTTGTCGAAGATGCCGAGCGCCGTCGCCTCCATCTTCTCCAACCCCGCCTTCCGCTCTGCCTGCAGCTCGGAATAGGAATAGTTCAGAAAGAACACCATCGTTGCCGCGAGCACAGCAAGCGTGAAGCCGACGAGGCAGTAAAGGCGTGTGGAAATCTTGATGTTGCGCATGAGGTTCCCGGCGAGTCTTATATGTGAAATCGATCACACTCTGAACGACCGGAATTACTGGAGCGTAAAGTTTATTTAGAAATTGATTAAATAACGTAAGGCGAGGCGGCAGTTGTGAGATTCAACCAATTGAAAATCGAATGGAATTTAAATCGGCGCGGCCCGCCATATTTTTCCCACAGCCGGCCAGCCGCAGGAGCTAGCTGGGGCTGGAGCGCGCGATCTAGACCGCAGCTGAAAGCGAAACGAGTTGCGGTTTGAATTGTTCGGCCTAGCACCTTGGAAATGAAAACGCGAATGGGAAGAACAGGCATACCGCCAGGCCCCAATCCGTTACGTAAGGAATACACCCCTTGCCATCAGGTTTTGGCCTCTGTCCAGGCTTGAGAGGGCCGTATGCGCCTTCCCCTCTGGAGGAATAATATAGATATCCTGTTGCCATATGAAGCAACAGTGAAATTGCTGAAATCGCGAACCAGATCAGCGCTATGACGAGTGCGCCTGCGTCACAGTTTTGATTTCTAACATCGATGTTTATGCCCGTAAATTGCCAATATAAATACGCTACCATTCCATAAGAAATCGTAACAAGTACCATAGAATATATGGCCATTAATTTATAAACTGCCGAACTCATTATAAATACTCGTTTATTATATTCAATGAAACTATGTTGCAATCCTTAAAACAGTGACCTTCTTCCTCAAGAAGAGAAATCGAGAAGCGGCAGCAGTGCAACTCATTATGTATGTACTTTTTGAGTCGACGGCAACTCACCCAAACAAGCGCACCCGCCACCGGCCCGTTGCGCCCTGCCTTCCCGCCTTTTACACGCGTTTGACCTTGCACTAGGGTGCTCTCCAGTGAATCACCCGCCACCACCGCACCAGATGGAGAACCCTTGATGACCGATGCCGCCAAGCCGAGAGGCGAACTGACGCTGCGCACGCTCGCCATGCCGGGCGATGCCAATCCGGCCGGCGATATCTTCGGCGGCTGGGTCATGGCGCAGATGGACCTTGCTTCCGGCATCCGCGCCGCCGAGCGCGCCAAGGGTCGCGTCGTCACCGCCGCGGTCAAGGAAATGGCCTTCGAACTGCCGGTCAAGATCGGCGACACGCTGTCGGTCTATACCGATATCGAGCGTGTCGGCCGCACCTCGATCACCCTCATCGTCGAAGCCTGGGCGCACCGCTCGCGTTATGCCAAGATGGAAAAGGTCACCGCCGGCACCTTCATCATGGTGGCGCTCGACGAAGAGGGCATGCCCAAGGTGGTCCCCGCGGCGTGACAGGTTTAGCGCCCGGGGATAGGGAATGGAAACGGTCAGCTCACCCGAGGTCTTCCTGCACATCAAGGTGGTGATGGGCATGGTCATCAGCCTTTCGCTTGCCAGGCTGCTGACCGGCGTTGCCGGCATCGTCCAGCATCCCGGCAAGGCGAAGGTCTATCCCGTCCATCTCGGCTGGGCGCTGTCCCTGTTTCTCTTCATCATTCATATCTGGTGGTGGGAATATCGCCTGCAGGCCGTGCCCGCGATCGGCTTCGGCATCTATCTCTTCCTCATCTGCTTCTGCAGTCTGTTCTTCCTGCTTTGCGCCCTGCTTTTCCCGGCGAGCCTCGACGAATATGGCGGCTACGAGGAATATTTCATTTCCCGGCGCAAATGGTTCTTCGGCATCCTCGGCCTCACCTACGCCGTCGATATTCTCGATACGGCAATCAAGGGCCATGAGCGCATCCTCTCGCTCGGCTGGGAATATCCCGCCCGCAACATCATCTACATCCTGCTCTGCGCGCTGGCCGCCTGGACCCCCAACCGCCGCTTCCACACCATCTTCGTGGTCGTCAACCTCGTCTATCAGATGAGCTTTATCTTTAGGCTGTATGATGTGTTGGGGTGAGGAGCGGTTCGGTGCAGCCGAAGCAATCGATCCAGTGAATCGATTACAGCGACGAACGCCCTGAGCTTGAAGCGAAGGGCCGGGCAGCGGCTTGCTCCCCTTCTCCCCAGCGAGGCGAGATGCCCGGTTAAGGCAGATGAGGGGGGGGAGCGGCAAAGCCGCAAATGCGCTGAGGGCAAGCGAGGGGCAATGAAAGTCGTGCCGTTTGGCCCCCTCATTCGGCCCTGTGGGCCACCTTGTCCCTGCTGGGGAGAAGAACCGGCAAGCCGCTCAACCACCGCAACTCACCCCTTCAAAAACTGCGACCCCTTATCAAACTCCAATCCCGGAAAAATCTTCCCCGTCAAATCATCCACGCCGACATCGAACTGCCGATAGAGCATCGCCGCTGCAATCTCGCGCACATCCGCCGTCGGCATCAGGTCACGGTCGTCGAGCAGCTGGCCGTCGCCTATGCCGGGCCACTTGCCGAGGATGCGGCCGCCATTGATGGCGCCTCCAGCTAGCACCGCGCAGCCGCCGGTGCCGTGGTCGGTGCCGGCGGAGCCGTTCTGGCGGACGGTGCGGCCGAATTCGGTCATCGCAAGCACCACCGTCTTTGCCCAGATTTCGGGGCCGAGCGTCGTCTTCAGCGTGTTGATCGCTTTCGCGAGATCCTGTGTCGGCCGCTTGAACTGGCCGGCCTGGCCGATATGCGTGTCCCAGCCTGATATCGAGAAGCTGGCGATACGATAGTCGCCCTTCAGCATGTTGGCCGCGAGCGCCGCCACATCAGCAACCTTTTCACCGCGCTGGCCGTCCGCCTCGATCATCATCGAGGCGGCGTCGGCCCGCGTCGCCTCGGCAAGGGCTGCGGCAAACGGCGGATCGCCGGCATAGAGCCGCGCCAGGAACTGCATCTCGTCCCGCGCCGGCGCCAGATTGGAATCCGATGCCCAGACGTCGACATTGTTGGGACCGGAAAGGATCAGCTCCGTCGAGGTGTTGACGTCGATCGCCTTGCGCGCGTCCGAGCGCGGAATGACGGCGAGCGCCCGGTTCAGCCAGCCGGTCTTTTCCTCGGCGACATGGTCGCCGCCCGACTCCAGCATGTCCTGCCCGTCGAAATGGCTGCGCTGATCGCGATAGGGCGTCGACACCGCATGCACGAAGGCAAGCTCCCGGCTCTTCCAGAGCGGCATCAGTTCGGCGGCGGCGGGATTGAGGCCGAAGTGCCCGTCGAGATCGAGAAGCCCGGTATCGGGCGTCAGCGCCAAGGTCGGCCGGAGCGCCGCGAAACCGGCATCGCCGTAAGGTTGCACCAGATCCAGCCCGTCCATTGCGCCGCGCAGCACGATGGTGACGAAGCGGTTGTCGCCTGGCATCGCCGCGAAGGTGACCGGCGTGAAGACGGGAGCGGCGGCGAGACAGCAGGCTGATGTCAGAAAGCCGCGGCGGGAAAGGGAGATCCGGTTCATCGACAGCGTCATGGCGAAGGCCTCCTATCGGCGGTTGAATTCTGGCGATGCCAGCACCAATGTCAGTCCGCTGATCTTGTTCGGCGCCTGCGACACCACGCGGATCGTCTCGTCGCGCGCAGCATCTGCAAGCGTCGATTTCAGGAATTCACGCGGATCTTCGTCGCGGCCGAACTGGGTGGCGGCCCGCCGCGCCCAGGCCAATCGCTCGGCGAGCTGGCTGCCGGTGATCCAGGCGGAAAACCCTTCCTCGAAACCCGCAGGACTCGGCGGCAGCCAGGTCGGCTGTCCCATGCGCTTCAGTGCCCCCTGCCCCAGCGCCCGCGCCGTCCGGAAGGCCTTGAGCCGCTTGTCCCTCGCCTCGCCGGCGGGATCCGTTGTGACAGGCGATCCAGCCATGCCAGGCGTATTCGCCGCCATGTCGCCCTCTTCAGTGCCTTGCTGGTTGGCAGCCAGGAAACTGCCGACGACGCCGTTGACCGGCCCCGCATTCAGAGCCCTCAGGCCGGCGACGACATAATCGAAGGGCTGGCGCGCCTTAGCACCCTCGTCGCGCCAGGCGGCGGGATGGTCGAACATGGCGGTGTAGACTGCTGTGAGATCACCATCCGTCTTCTTCCATGCCGCGGCCATGTCCGAGACCATGCCCTCGTCCGGCTGGTCGAAGATAAAATGCACCGCGAGCTTACGGCTGATATGCGCCGCCGTCTTCGGATGGACCGAAAGATCGTCGAGCATATCGAGATAGTCGTCGCCCGAGCGCTTGCGCCCGCCATAACTGACACCGAGCACCTGGTGTGTGCCGGGCTCGGAAATATTCGGCCGGAAGGCGATGTCCATCTCCTTGCGGTCGATGGTCAAGCCCGTCAGCACCATGGCCGCCGCCGTCACATCCGCCTGGGTATAGCCGCTGCCGGCCCCGAGCGTATGCAGTTCCAGGAGTTCGCGGCCGAGATTTTCGTTCAGCCCCTTGTTGCGTTTGATGCCGCCGGCCGAATCCGGCCCGAGCGAATCCGCCTGATCGAGATAGATCAGCATGGCGGGATGGGCCGTGGCGCTGCGCAGGAGATCGCCGAACCTGCCTGCCATGAATGGCCGGATCGCCTCGGATTCATAAAGTGGCACGATGAGCCGCATCGGCAGGCTCTTGTTGGCGCTGGTGGAGAAATGATCGGTCCAGAAGGTCGCCAGCCGTTCGTAAAAGCCATAGGGCGACAGTACCGCCTGCATCAGCCGCAGGTTCGCATCGTGCTGGAACTGTTGCTGCGCCTGGCGCTGCACCCCCTTGCGCATCTCGCGTCGGGTCGGATCGTCGGTCACCGTCTTGGCGTCCTCCCGGATCTGCTTCAGCTGCTCCTGCAGGCTGAGGATGGCCCGGTGGCGCATGTCGGGACCGCCGAGCGGAAAGTCGGGCGTTGCCGCCATCCCTTTGCTGAGCTGGCCGATCAGCTCATCCTTGCTTTGCGGCGGCGCCTCGCCTGGCCGAAAACCATACCCGAACCGGATCGCCGCCATCGTCGGGAAAGAGAGGCTCATGGCCGGTCAACTCCTGATCACTGCTGAAGCAATTCCAGCAAAAGTGTGCCGTGGTTTTGCGCCCGGAATTGCGCAAAAACAAAACCTTGGAAAGCATTTCCGTGACACGGAAATGCTGGAAGTGACAGGCTGCCAGCCGATTGCGACGCCAATCTGTAGAAAATGCGGCGTTATCTAGACATGGACGATTTGTAATTTACTGAAAAAACTACAATTTACGCCCGAAAGATGAAGGATGCTCCGATTGCGATCAGCGCAAAGCCGATCGCATGGTTCCAGGTAAGGTTCTCGCCGAGCCAGAAGATCGAGAAGCCAGCAAAGACGATCAGCGTGATCACCTCCTGCATCGTCTTCAGCTGCGCCGTCGTATAGACCGCCGAGCCGATGCGGTTGGCCGGCACTGCCAGGCAATATTCGAAGAAGGCGATGCCCCAGCTGACCACGATAGCAAGGAAGATCGCGCTGCCCTTGTGCTTGAGATGGCCATACCAGGCAAAGGTCATGAAGATGTTGGAGGCAAACAGCATGACGACGGGCCAGATGGCTGCGGGAGAAAACGGCATGGAAAAACTCGGGAGCTATGGAGGGAATAGGTGATCCGGCGAGATACCGGCAGGCCCTACCTAGCACGCCGTCGTTCGGCGGCAAGCCCCCAAGGCTCGGACCGATCGTCTCACGTCACGATGCGGATCGTCGGCAGGGCGCAGCGGCTCTCCTTCAAGTCTGTTGTGTCCGACCCGCCTAGCCGCATAGAGCCCGATGTCGGCGCCGCCGATCTGTTCACGCAGCGAACGGTCGCCCAACGGCCGCTTTGCAGAGTGCGGCCTCCTCCGACATCCCCTCATCCTGAGGCGCGCAGACCGCAGGCCGGAGGCTCGAAGCACACGCCGCAACAATGCTTCTTGCGCCTATCAGCCACCGGTGGCCGACCTCGCCCTTATACGGGAGAACCAATCACGCCCTATCCGCCCGCAGGCACCCTACCGCGGCAAGCCCAGGCCACCGATGCGAACGATCGCGGCCCATCCGGCTCGCCGGCTTCGTATGCGGCTCGGAGGGCGGCATCGACGGCCTTTCGCTTCGCCGGATCCAGCCCCGCGACATACTTGCCGAGCGGCCCCTCGCCGGCGGCGATCGGTTGCCAATAATCATCAAAGGAAGCGTATTCCATCCGGATCAGCAGCGACGTCTCCTCGACGTCGGCCAGGCCCTGGGCGATGAAGCTCTGCTTCAATTCCCCCGGACGCATCATCGGCTGGAAACAATATCTGCGACGCAGCGGCAGCGCCTGCTCGTCGAGCATGACAACCGTGTCCCACATCATCCGCATGCCGGACATGCCGCCATAATGATCCCAGACGGCAGCGGCGACCACGCCGCCAGGGCGGACCACACGGCGCATCTCGGACACTGCCTTGGCCGCCTCCGGAACGAAATGCAGCACGAGCAGCGACATTGCCCTGTCGAAGCGGCCGTCCTCGAAGGGCAGCGCACAGGCATCGGCCTGGCGGATGGATATGCGCGGATCGGTATTGCGGCGGGTCGCCGCCTCGACGAAGACCGGCGAATAATCGATGGCGGCGATCTCGCGCAGGCCGGCCGTTTCGGCGAGCGTGAACGTCAGGCTGCCGGTGCCGCAGCCGACATCGAGCACGCGGTCCCCATCCGCGAGGCCGGCGAAATCGATCAGCATCGGCGCCAGCCTCTTGCTCCACCGCCCCATCAGCCGTTCATAACCATCCGCATTTTCGACATTGAAACTCGACGGCATTGACGTCTCCCCCTTCAAGGACGATGGCCTGCGTCGATCATATGGCTCAGCGGCGAGCGGCCGCAAGTATCGGGTCGACCACGGAAGCTCGAGAGTGTCGCCGGCGGCAGGAGCATAGCCGAGCGAGGCGGCTATTGCGACGAGTTCGGAAACCGGCCGCCAGCCCTCCTGCCCGTCGCCTCTCTCAGAATTCCCGGACAGCGTCCCCGACGTCACTGACTGACGACATCGGGGACACAACGATGTGGCGGAGAACGTGTTACCCCGCCGCCTTGTCGAGCACACTCCAATCAAACCCCTCGGCCCAGTCGGCGTAGCGGTGCCAGCCGACATCGGGGAAATCCCGGCGCAGGGCGGCGATATCCGCGTCGTAGCCGGTGCGGTCGAACCATTCGAACATCAGCGCCATATCCTCGCTCTGCTGGCGTATCGCGGCGATTGGCAGTTCGTGGTAGGCGATCGGGCGGCCGAGGACGTCTGACAGGATCTTCGCTTGCTCCTCGCCGGACAATTCGTCGCCGGCAATATCGAAACGCCTGCCGAACACCTTTTCGCGCCGCTCGGTGAGTGCCGCGACGAAACCGCCGATATCGGCGATGGCGATGTGCTGCAGCAGGCGAGCCGGCGGCAGCGCAGCCGCATAGACGCCCTGGCGCAGCCCGTCGATTGCCCATGGCGCCACGGTATTCTCCATGAAGGCGACCGGCGCGCTGATCGTGTAGGGAATGCCGAGCGCGGCAATATGTTTCTCGACCAGATACTTGCTTTCGAAATGCGGAATGCCGGTCTTCTTGTCGGCATCGGCGACGGAGGAATAGATCAGGTGGCCGAGGCCGGCCGCCTTCGCCGCATCTGCGGCGTTCATGCCCTGGCGGGCTTCCGCATCCGTCCCGGCCTCGTAGCTGTTGCCCATCAGGAACATCGTGTCGACGCCCGTCGCAGCCTTCGTCACCGATGCCGCGTCGTCGAGATCGCCGGCGACCACCTCGACCCCTGCGGCGGCCAGCCGCTTTGCGCCGCCGCTCTCCGGCTGGCGTGATATTGCCCTGACGCGATGTCCCCGCGAAATCAATGCGCGCACCACAGCACCGCCCTGCTGGCCGGTCGCACCCGTTACCAGAACGCTTCTCGTATTGCTCATGTCGCTACTCCTTGTCGTTGGCGATATGGCAGAGGTAAGGCCTGTCGAATTGGACCATAATAGCCTATTATTGAGAAACATCGTGCCACTGGTGAATACAATGTTCGACCTCAATGATATCGTCGTCTTCGCCCGAGTCGTCGAGGCCGGCAGCTTCACCGCCGCCGCCCGTCTGCTCGCTATACCGAAGACGACCGTCAGCCGCCGCATCGCCATGCTCGAGCGCGAGATGGGCGTACGCCTGCTGCAGCGCACCACCCGCTGCCTCAAGCTGACGGATGCGGGACGCCTCTATTACGAGGAGAGCAGCCAGGCGCTACGCACGCTGGAACAGGCCAACCTCCGCCTGGCCGAAACGCGGGCCGAACCTGCCGGCACGATCCGCATCTCCGCGCCGGTGGGATTCGGCGGCCATTTCCTTGCCGCGGCGATTTTCGATTTCCTGGCGACCTACCCGAAAGCCAAGGTCGAACTGCGCCTGACCGACGACCGGCTGAACCTCATCGAAAACGGCATCGACCTCGCCTTCCGCACCGGCATTCTGGAAGATTCCACCCTGATTGCCCGCAAGCTCGGCTCGACCTACAGGGCGCTCTGCGCCAGCCCGGATTATCTCGCACGCTGCGGCGCGCCCGATCAGCCGGCGGATCTTGTCCGCCACGATTGCGTCATCGCCGGCCAATCCACCCAGGCGCAATGGCTGCTCGAAGGGCCGCACGGCCAGGAAACAGTCGCGGTATCGGGCCGTTTCGCCGCTAATGAAATGCAGGCGGTCATGGCCGCCGCCATCGCCGGCCACGGCATCGCCCAGCTGCCGCACGTACATGCCGAGACCTGCATCAAGGATGGCCGGCTGCGCCGCGTTCTTCCCGACTATACCACGCCGGCCGGCGGCCTGCATGTCGTCTATCCCAGCAGCCAGCACCTATCGCCGCTGGTCAAGGCGTTCATCCAGGTGGCGGCCGAGCGCCTGAATGCGGTAAACGAGAGCAGCGATCTCGCCGTCGTCTTGCGGTAGCCCTGGTGAGGCCGCGGGGCTCGTTCACCGCCAAAGGAAGTCTGGTCCCGTGCTCTGCGACGTGAGCTTCAGCGTTCCGTCAGCCTGGACGACATAGCTCTCGAAAACACGGTCGCCGAACTGGCCGAGAAAGGTGTGCTTGACCACCGTTCCCGTGCGATAGGGCGAATGAACGACCTTGCCGCCATAGGTGAGGCTGCCTGGAAGAGGCTGCGGACCGCTGCCGACGCTGGCGCAGGCAGTGAGCGCGAAAAGAATGGCAATGAGCGTGTGCTTCATCTGGAATATCTTTCCTGGGAAAGCATCCCCGGCATGATGCCACAATCAATCCGGACGCCAAGAGAGAAGTGGCGTCTGCCCGTCACACTTCCTTCAGCGCCACCGTGCTGTCGAGGCTTCCGATCAATGTCGCGCTCGCCAGGTTGAGGCCGGCGACCTCGGCGGAAATGCCGTGCGCCCGGAAGCGCTGCACCACCTTGTCGAGTGCCGCAACAGCGGTGATATCCCAGAAATGCGCCTCGGACACATCGATCAGCACGGATTTGCCGATCGCATCCTGGACGTCGAAAGCGTCGATGAAGACATCGGCGGAGGCAAAGAACACCTGACCGGACACGCGGTAGGCGATCCGCCCGCCAGCCTGATCGGAGGCCACGTCCACCCGCAGCAGACGGGCGACCTTGAAGGTGAAGAACACGCCACTGAGCAGCACGCCGACCGTCACCCCGAGCGCCAGGTTGGCGGTAAAAACCGTGACGACAACGGTCGCAACCATGACCGCGCTCGACATCCTGGGATGAACCACCACGGCTCGAAGCGACGACCAGTCGAACGTGTCGATCGACACCATGACCATGATTGCCACCAGCGCGGCAACCGGAACCTCGGAGACCCAGGGCTTCAGAAGGACCATCAGAATCAGCAGAAAGGCGCCGGCAAACAGCGTGGAGAGCCGGCCGCGCCCGCCATATTTCACATTGCTCACCGTCTGGCCAATCATGCCGCAGCCGGCGATGCCGCCGAAGAGGCTGGCGGCCGCATTGGCGAGGCCGAGACCAGTGCATTCGCGGTTCTTCGAACTCGGCGTATCCGTGAGATCGTCGACGACGCTCGCCGTCATCATCGATTCCAGCAGCCCGACCATGGCGATGGCAAGCGCCGGTCCGGCGATGATCCGGAGGGTTTCCAGCGTCAGCGGCACCGCCGGCCAGGCGAAGACGGGCAACGAATCCGGCAGCTTGCCGAGGTCGGCGACAGTCAGCACCGGCAACCCGAGCGACATTGAGGCGACAGTCAGAATCAGAATGCAGATCAGCGGCGACGGGATCGCCGTCGTGATCCGCGGCGTCACATAGATAATCAGCAGCCCAGCGATCAAAACGGCATATTCCAGCGGCGCGGCACCGATGACATGCGGCATCTGCGCGGCAAAGATCAAAATAGCCAGCGCGTTGACGAAGCCGGTGCGCACCGATTTCGATACGAAGCGCATCAGCACGCCGAGCCGCAGCAGGCCGAACGCGATCTGCAGCAACCCCGCCAGCAGCCCGGCTGCAAACAGATAGGCCAGTCCATGGGAATGCACCAGCGGCGCCGCGACCAGTGCCACCGATCCGGCGGCGGCCGAAATCATCGCCGGTCGTCCGCCGGTAAACGCAATGACGATGCTAATGATGAAGGAGGCGAACAGGCCGACCTCGGGGTCGACCCCAGCCACGAAGGAAAAGGCGATGACCTCGGGGATCAGGGCGAAGGTCGCCACCGCTCCGGCAAGCACTTCGCGCATGGGATTGGCGGACCAATCGCGACGGATGGAGGAAAGCAGCATGGGATGGAGTCTCGCAAAGCATGGCCCGACACGCTCTGCCGAGCGGTCGCGTGATGGCATGCAGGTTTTGCGTTGTCTGGCGGATCGGCGGCCAGAAGAGCCACCCGGGGTCTCACCGGGTCCGTGGTGAATGCCTGTGGTATAGACGAGATATTTAACGCAGTGCAACATTCAAATGCACAGGATGAAAAGCGGAAGCCGCCCAATTGTTGCCGACCGAAGCACTCTGGCTCTTCCAGCCCCACCTTCTCGGCGACGTCAAACTCCCTTTCGTCAGACCGCCGCCTTGCCGCCGAAATCTTTGCGTCTGGCCTCTGCCTGCGAAAGCGCGCTGACAATTCTTTCGTCGGTGAAAGGCTTGGAGATCACATCGAGCGCCCCGTCGATGCCGTGGCCGACATTTTCCGGACTGCCGGTGACGAAGATGACGTCCACGCCGTGGCGGTCGATCAGCCGGCGCGCCAGCTGGGCGCCGCTCGCCCCATCCGAGAGATTAAGATCGACGAGCGCCACATCGCTTCTATGAGCGTGGGCGAGAGCCTGCTCCACCGTCGAAACCGGCCCGATGGTCTGGTGTCCGGCCTCTTGCGCAATGCGTTCGAGCTCCAGAGCGATGATATTCTCATCTTCAACGATCATGACCCTCATGATTGAGCCTCCCCTATCGGACCGCGGGCACAGCTACGGCAACGGGTATAACGCTGCCTGCCCCGGAATGTTTCCACTTTGCATTGAAATTTCTTTTCAGAAGCCGAACGTAGTCGCTCGGTGTTGCCGTGATCGGGGATTAGGCCGCCGGACCGAACACGCCGAAGGCGCAGAAGTTCCCACTGCCGCGGCCTCGCTAACGAACGCTCTTCTGTTCGGTGTGTACGTCACTCGCCTCTGTGCAGGAACCAGCCGATGGCGGCATCGCTCCGGCATCGGGAAAGCGGCAATTGCCGCACGGAATGAATGCGGCTGATCCCTCCCTCGCCGTCCATCTCCACGTCCATGCAAGCGCAGGCATAGCCGTGCGTGGCATGGGTGTAGACGTATTCGCCGGTCGTAAGGTCGGGGATCTTGTCCATTCCTTCGGCCTTGTAGCCGCTGCCATTCTCCATGATGATCCAGCCGCCGCCGGCATCATTGAGCGACCAGTTCGCCGTCGAGGGATTGTCCAGCCAGCCGCAGCGCCTTTCGGCATGCGCCGCCGCAGGTGCGAGAAGCATCATCACCACAAGCGCATGCAATCTCATCGCCGCCGCCCCCTCCGCATCGCCGGCCACTATGCATGGTCAGTGGCCGGCAAGGCAACCGAGGTCATTCAGATCTTCATCGTCGCGCCACCTCTCACGATTTCCCCTTGGCGCTTTCCTCTCGGAACGCCGCCTCGCCGGCGTCGGAGACCTCGACCCATTTCTTGTCGGGTTCGGCATCAGCCGCGTAACTGTCGTGCCAGTTCCACCACTTGTAGGTCGGTGTCTGCGGATAGCCCTCGGGCGAATCCTCCCAGACTTCCTGGCGTCCGAGCGGCGTGATGTCGAGATAGTTCCAGGTGCCGCCCATCTGCTCGTCGCCGCGGTTGTTGACGAAATAGGTGCGGAAGATGCGCTCGCCGTCGCGGTAGAACACGTTGGTGCCGTGCCACTCGTCGACGCCGAAATCCTTGTCGAAGCTGTCGGTGATCGTCACCCACGGTATCGTCGTCCAGCCCATCCGCGCCTTCAGCCGCGCGATATCGGCCTGCGGCCCGCGCGAGGCAAAGACCAGCGTCGTGTCGCGGGCGTTGAGATGAGCGACACGGGCGACCTGATCGGCCACCATCGAGCAGCCGCGGCAGGCATGCTCCGGCCAGCCGAAGACGCCGGGCTCGTAGAAGGCGCGGTAGAGGATTAGTTGGTGGCGCCCCTCGAACAGGTCGAGCAGGCTGACCCTGCCCTGCGGCCCTTCGAATGCATAATCCTTCTCCACGGCCATCCACGGCATGCGCCGGCGCTCGGCGGCAAGCGCGTCGCGGGCATGGCTCTGGGCCTTTTCCTTAACGAGCATCTGCTTCCAGGCAGCGTCCCAGGCTGTCTGCGACACGACCGCGGGTCTGTGCATGGCCTTCTGTCCGCCGTTCTGAGCTGTTGTGGTCATTTTGAAATCTCCTGGTTACGGCGAATACCGGCGCTTCGGGGATGCAAAGCACGCGTCCGTCCGCTGCTTGTCACTGTTGCGGGAGATAGTCTGGCAGCGGATCTCGGCCAGTGGGAGTAACAAGTGTGGCGCTATTCGAGCCCTGGGCGAAGTTCTCGTTCCGCCCGTTTCCAAGACCGCCGTCGGTCGACCTGGAGATCATCAATGACGAAGGACTCTGCAAAAGCCTTGTCGCCCTCGTCGGCTGCCTCGGCGCGGCCTATGTCGCCGACGGGTTGTTGGGCGTCGAAGCGCTGGGATGGACGGTCGGTAGCGCCATCCCGCGGTGACCTGCTTCCCCTTGTTCAAGACATTGATCGATCGCCCGCAACAGAATGATTTTAAGCTGGTGGGCCAAAAATCATGCTGTTCTAAATTAAACTGTTAGAGCATGATGTCATAAGGAAACCGCTCACACCTTTCGGCACCATGCTCTGGACGAGGAATTGTTCGATATGACGACAGCCTCCTCCGGTGAGCCGGCCAGGCACGGCAGCGCCAGGATCTGCCGCGGCTGCTGGGACCAGATGCATATGCCGATTCCGATCGGCGGCCCGTTCGCCTTGCCCTTCCGCGCCTTGGGCATCACCCGCAGCAAGATGAACCCGGATATCTGCACGATCTGCGAGCGCTCCTTCCAGTACGTCAAGAAGCAGCGCCAGATCACCGTCGACGCCACTATCCTGTTTGCCGATATCAGGGGATTCACGGACCTGTCGGAGCGCATCGAGGCGGTACAGCTGAGCGCGATCGTCAGCCTGTTCCAGGATCGCTGCGCCCAGGCGATCTGGGCGCATGACGGCATCGTCAACAAGCAGATGGGCGACGGCCTGATGGCGATCTTCAATTTCCCGATCGTCAGCAAGGATCACGCCGCCGCCGCGATCCTGGCCGCCCAGGAGATCCAGCGCAACTGCGCCGCGGCGCTGAACGAGCTGACGCTCGAGGCCCTGCCCGGTCGCACCCTCGGCGTCGGCGTCGGCATCCATTCCGGCGAGGTTCAGATCGGCGAATTCTCCAGCTTCCGCAGCGATTTCACCGCAATCGGCGGCGTCGTCAACCAGGCCGCCAGGCTGGAATCCCACGCGGCGGCGGGCGAGATCCTGGTCTCGGCGGATACGGCAGCGAAGGCTCCCGACCTGGCGGCGGGCGCCGAAACCCGCATGCTGGCCCTGAAGGGCATCGAGCAACCGGTGCAGGCACGTGCTCTGGTCAAGCACTGAGCGACGGCGATTGCGGCCTCCTCGAAGCATCATCCTGCCGCCAACAGGCGACCCGACCGGAGCCTTCGCGCTGCCTCAGGTCTTCATGCCGTTCATCTCAGGAAACGGGTAGTAGCGCAGCCGCTTGTCGTGGCAGCGATCGTCGTTCACCGTCGCGCCCAGTATTTTTCCATCCGTGAAGGAGACGCCGAGATAGGCCCAGTCGCCCCAGCCACGCTTAGGCACTATCCGCACGCAATAAGCATAGATCTTCTTCTCGGGCTCAAGCAGCACCACGCTCGAAATCCGAGCCCAAACGATTTCCCCCGCTTCGTGTCTGTAAACTCTCTTGAATACAACATTGATGAAGTTCTGCCGGACGTCGCTCGAGGGCGCACGCTGGGAATCTGCAACGGATTGCGACACGGGGGCGTTGCAGCCGGCCAGCATCAGCAGGGCAGCGCAGGCAAGAAGTTTTATTCTCATTCAGGTGACTCTCCAAAGAATCGGAGCGTGATAAACGCCGCGCATTCCTACAAACATAGCGGGAATAATATTTGCAATACATGAACGTAGTTGACGCGGCGCCGCTGGCCGCGCGACGGCCGAACACCTCTGCGTCACTGCCCTTATACCGGAGAGTTTGAAACCGGACTTTCGGCCCCGGTCTGATCATCATCGCTGATCGCCACGCCGGCTTCCAGCGCCGCAAGGACGAACGCCTGCCGCACCGTCTCGGCCGGCATGCGCCCGGCAAGCCAGGCACGGCAGAAATCCATCGCCCGCTGCTGATGGACGCCGCCATTCATCGGCCAGTCGGAGACGAGCGCATAAAGCGCGTCCTGCGGCGACCGGAGAACCAGCCGTTCGCCGGTATCAAGGTTGATCGAGATCGCTTTCGTCCAGAAGGCGGAATGGTCACTAATGGCAGGAGCACCTGAGCTGGAGTGAAAGGAGCGAAATGCGGAGTACCAATTTCGGTTCCAGCACAGATTCGTGACACATCTTTGCCAGGCACAGGGCATGCAGGAAGCAAGGCCGCAGCATGTCCTTCGAGGCCTTGCCCCATGGGTTGCGCGCCTCTGGATGAGGTGCGTTGGGGATGCCGCGCGCGCCGTAAGAGACGTTGGAGGAGACCACCTCGCTTCCGGCTCCTGCTGCACACCGCCTCGCGCCGGAGACTCGGAGAGCCTCATCCTGAGACGCCCCCGCAGGGGCCTGGAGGGACGAGGCGGCTCTCTATTGGGAGGCAGCGATGCCTCGATTATCGCATCCGGGCACCGGACTCCGATACCCATCTTGCAAATTCATTCCACGTAGACAATCTGCTCGCGAAGCAAGCATGTGGTGCGCGGAGTCGCGACATATGCACTGCGAAGGCTGCCATGCGTCTCGCCCTCAGCTCCACACCATCAAATGTCGCACCAGTGCAGCCCGCAAGACCTGCCATTAACCTGGCAGCTTGCAGCCCTTGCTCAATACCTGCAGACTGCATAGCGGAAATCTTGCCTTTTGAAACGGCAACGTCGCCTTCCTTATCCCCGCCGGCGACGCTGCCGATCGGGACGCCCACGAGGAACACGCCGAAAGCATCGCCGTTTGCCGCGCTGATTTGTTGCTTGGACAAGCCATCGAGTTTGACCTGTTCCTTCTTGAGTTCGACGGCGAGCGCCTGGCAACTCAGGTTGGTGTAGGCTGCCATCGGAATGTCGGCCTGTACAATGGCGTCAGGACGTTTGGCGTAGCCGGCCAGGGCTGCGGTTGCGGCGAATGCGATAATGATCTTGTTCATGAATGGTCCCCAATTCCCGCAATAGCTGCAACACCGGCTCGCGCAGTGGGGGATGAGCCGAGGTCTTCAACCACAGGCTTTTATTGTTTGGTCCTCAGCTGCGTCCGCGCGAGAACTATTCCATCTTTCGAACAAACAGTTCGTTTCCCTTTTGTACTCTTTGCCTCTTCCCTTTCGCGGTGACTCTCTCCATATTCGCGCCATGGCCAAATCTCCGAAGAAATCCCCCGCCTCGAATGGTTTCGAGGAAGCCCCTCAATCGTCCTTCGAGGGCGCTCCCCTGTCGGGCTCCGTTGCCGATTGGGTGAAGCAGCTGGAGGCCGATGCCGAGGCGGCTGGCGTCGAGTCGCAGCGTGAAATCGCGTCCAAGGCCGGCAAGCACCGCAAGAAGGTTGAAAACGAGGCGCGCAAGCACTCCGAAGCCGTCAGCGTCAACAACAAGGCGACGGCGAGCAAGACCGCGCGCGGCGCTTCCATCGGCGGCTCGACCGATCCGAAGACTCGCGCCGCCGCCGGCCTCAACCCGGTGGCGGGTCTCGACATCTCGCTCGAGGATGCCGACAAGATCTCGCCCGGCGGCGTCACCGCCACGGTCGAAGCGCTGTCGGCGCTGATCGAAAGCGGCAATCCGCTGCACAAGAACGGCAAGATCTGGACGCCGCACCGCCCTGCCCGCCCCGATAAATCCGAAGGCGGTATCCGTATCCTGATGAAATCGGATTACGAGCCGGCCGGCGACCAGCCGACGGCGATCCGCGACCTCGTCGAAGGGCTGGAGAATGGCGACCGCAGCCAGGTGCTGCTCGGCGTCACCGGCTCCGGCAAGACCTTCACCATGGCCAAGGTGATCGAAGCGACCCAGCGCCCGGCCGTCATCCTGGCGCCGAACAAGACGCTGGCCGCCCAGCTCTATTCCGAATTCAAGAATTTCTTCCCCGACAATGCGGTGGAATATTTCGTTTCCTACTATGATTATTACCAGCCGGAAGCCTATGTGCCGCGCTCCGACACCTATATCGAGAAGGAAAGCTCGATCAACGAGCAGATCGACCGCATGCGCCACTCGGCGACGCGCTCACTGCTCGAACGCGACGACTGCATCATCGTCGCCTCGGTCTCCTGCATCTACGGTATCGGCTCGGTCGAGACCTATACGGCGATGACCTTCCAGATGTCGGTCGGCGACCGGCTCGACCAGCGCCAACTGCTGGCCGATCTCGTCGCCCAGCAATACAAGCGCCGCGACATGGACTTCACCCGCGGTAGCTTCCGGGTGCGCGGCGACACGATCGAGCTCTTCCCCGCCCACTTGGAAGATGCCGCCTGGCGCATCTCGATGTTCGGCGACGAGATCGATGCCATCACCGAGTTCGATCCGCTCACCGGCCAGAAGGTCGGCGACCTGAAATCGGTGAAGATCTACGCCAATTCGCACTACGTCACCCCGCGCCCGACGCTGAACGGCGCCATCAAGTCGATCAAGGAAGAGCTGAGACTCCGCCTCGCCGAACTGGAAAAAGCCGGCCGCCTGCTGGAGGCCCAGCGCCTGGAGCAGCGCACCCGCTACGATATCGAAATGCTCGAAGCCACCGGCTCCTGCCAGGGCATCGAGAACTATTCGCGTTATCTCACCGGCCGCGACCCCGGCGATCCGCCGCCGACTTTGTTCGAATACATCCCCGACAACGCCCTCGTCTTCATCGACGAAAGCCATGTCACCGTGCCGCAGATCGGCGGCATGTACCGGGGCGACTTCAGGCGCAAGGCGACGCTGGCCGAATACGGCTTCCGTCTTCCATCCTGCATGGACAATCGCCCGCTGCGCTTCGAGGAATGGGACGCCATGCGCCCCGACACCATCGCTGTATCGGCCACCCCCGGCGGCTGGGAGATGGAACAGTCCGGCGGCGTCTTCGCCGAACAGGTGATCCGCCCGACCGGCCTGATCGACCCGCCGGTCGAGGTCCGCTCGGCCCGCACCCAGGTCGACGACGTGCTCGGCGAGATCCGCGAGACCGCCGCCAAGGGCTACCGTACCCTCTGCACCGTGCTGACCAAACGCATGGCCGAGGACCTGACCGAATATCTGCATGAACAGGGCGTGCGCGTCCGCTACATGCACTCGGATATCGACACGCTTGAGCGTATCGAGATCCTCCGCGATCTCCGCCTCGGCGCCTTCGACGTGCTCGTCGGCATCAACCTCTTGCGCGAAGGCCTCGACATTCCCGAATGCGGGTTCGTCGCCATCCTCGACGCCGACAAGGAAGGCTTCCTGCGCTCCGAGACCTCGCTGATCCAGACGATCGGCCGCGCCGCGCGCAACGTCGACGGCAAGGTCATCCTCTATGCCGACAACATCACCGGCTCCATGCAGCGCGCCATGGACGAAACCGCCCGCCGCCGCGAAAAGCAGATGATCTATAACCAGGAGCACGGCATCACGCCGGAATCGGTCAAGGCCAGGATCTCCGACATCCTCGACAGCGTCTACGAACGCGACCACGTCCGCGCCGATATCTCGGGCATCTCGGGCAAGGGCTTCGCCGATGGCGGCAACCTCGTCGGCAACAACCTGCAGACCCATCTCAACGCGCTCGAAAAGAGCATGCGCGACGCCGCCGCCGACCTGGACTTCGAAAAAGCTGCCCGCCTCCGCGACGAAATCAAACGCCTCAAGGCCGTGGAACTCGCCGCAATGGACGACCCGATGGCCCGCGAGGAAGCCAAGGCGATGGAAGGTTCAGGCAGAAAGAAGACTGGCGCCCCGACCGCAACCGACTCCCTCCCCCCTGTGGGGGTCCGAAGGACGGGTCGAGACGAGGGGCTCGACCCCGGTCAGGTTGGGGAGGGGAAAGCCACAGACACCACCCCCTCCTACTTTTCAAGACCCACCCTAGACGACATGGGCCCCGGCACCGACACCACCACACCGCTCTTCCGCAAACCGGACCTCGACGAAATGGGCCGCCACGTCGCCACGCCCGCAGACAAGAGCCTCTTCCGCCGCAACACCCTCGACGAAATGACCGTCGGCCGCACGGAAAAACCGGTGACCGGCCACGTGCCGGAAAAACCGGATGCCGCCAAGAGCACGAAGCGGTACTCGCCGCTGCTGGAGGGCCAGCCGGAGCGGGATGATGGCATCCGGCCGGTCGTGCGCGGGAAGGTAGGAGCCGGGAGCTATGAGGAGCCGGGCGAGCAGAAGCGCAAGGGTCGCACGAAGGGGAAGACCGGGCGACCGGGGCGGTGAGGCAAGCGGCGACACCTTCCCTGTTCGCCGGTTCCCCGCGCAGCCTGACGCGGAGATAGGTGCATAGAAAATCTGCCGTATCCCGCGCAATCGGTTCGATGACATGGAGGTTTCGGCGCTTGCCGACTGCATAGCCGCCGAAATCTGGATACGACGCTGAGGCTGTTTGCGAAGCTCATTATTGAGGAACGACCTTAGGAGCGTTCCGATATCCGTCTTGCATGCGTTTCCTCTCCTCATGAGGATGTCTCCGCCGCATGGTTCATGAATGGCTCCGCCCGAGCCGGTGAATCCCGGCCGATCTTCCACATCGTCATCAATTCGGGTGGGAAAGGTTTCAGGAGTTCGTTCGGGTCCGGTTCGGCTGACAGCTATCTCTCGTAATCCGCGCGATGCAGGACGACCGGCATTCGGTCATGAATCACAGCCATCCTCTCATTCGGCTCGCAGGTGACGACGGCGAAGTTGCGGATGAATGCCCCTTCGTGGGGCTTGGTTTGGAAATGAAAACGTCGGCAAGGGTCATTCACGGTCCAGACGTGCGTTGGCTGGGCTCCTGTGACGAGGAAAGGGGGAGAAGTGGCGGTCTCACGCCCAGGTTGAGCGATAGCCCGCGCCAGCAATCGATCCCGTTGCAAAGCAAGCGGCATTGGCAGAAAGACACGTCCGGCAAGCGACGCGACAAACGAAACGGAAACCACCCATGCCCGAACTCCGCATCGACCCCTTCCCCTTACCCACCGAACTCAACGCCCTCTGGTCAGCAGCGTGGAACACGCCCGAGGCACCGGATTTCTCCTGCATCCTGTCCCGCAGCCTCACTCATATCGGCGCCTATCACGACGACAGACTCGTCGGCTTCGTCAACGTCGCCTGGGATGGCGGCATTCATGCCTTTATCCTCGACACGTCGGTTCATCCCGCCATGCGCCGCCAGGGAATTGCGACGCGGTTGGTCAGGGAAGCGACGAGAGTTGCGCGAGAGCGCGGCGCTGAGTGGCTGCATGTCGATTTCGAGCCGCACCTGACCGGCTTCTACCGCGCCTGCGGATTTACCCCGACCGCGGCTGGTCTCATCAAGCTCGCTTGACAGCCTCTCACCGGAAGCCGTCCTCATACGGCAGGCCCACGCCCGTCATCAGGCGGGTAGCAACGCCGATGGTCAGGCGCCGCCGCGCAACGCCAATTACAGTTTTCACGCCTATACCGCGAGCTTATGGCGACACAAGGCGGATATAAATTAAAAGACTAAAATACGACTTTTGGTTTGCAAATTCAAAGTCATTGCCGAGTATTTCAGCCTTACTTTTTCGTTAAAAAACCAAGAAAAAATCACAATTTTTCATTGAAAACTTCACTAATGGTTGGCATAGATCCCCGACAGGTTGTCGTCCGTTGAACCAATAAACAGTTCTTTCGGATATTTCTCATTTTTCAGAGTAAAACGCATCTTTTGGGGAAGATTAAAATATGGCCTTGAATATTCTGGATACAAACGGCGCTACAATTACCAACACCGGAACTGAATTCGAAGCCTACGACGTTATCCGCTACTCTGAAGCCAATCCTTCCGCAACTGTGTCTGTCACCGTCTCTGATTCCTCCGCCGCAGATCTGGCCGACGAACTGGGCTCGGTATCCGCCAACGTGACCGGCTCGAGCGACGACAACACGATCACGACAGGCGCCGGCAACGACACTATCTCAGGCGGCGACGGCGCGGACACACTGAACGGCGGCGCTGGCGACGACACGATCTACGGTAATGCCGGCAACGACAAATTGATCGGCGGTGACGGCAACGATAGCATCACCGACGGTGGTTTTGGCTTTTTGACCGGACCTGATGGCAGCCTCCAGCCAGAAGTCGTCGACATTGACGGCGGCGACGGCGACGATTTGATAACCATTGAGAGATTCGCTCCGCTGATATCGGGAACGATCGATGGCGGCGCCGGGATCGATATGTTGCGTGCCTCAGCGCTCCGGGGATTGACGATCAAGAACGTCGAAGTGCTTGAATTGGCAGATTTTCAGGTTAGCGGTTCGAGTGCACAGTTCGAAAGCTTTGATAAGATCGCCGGATCGACCGATCCAGTTTTCAGTTTTGCCCCCTCACTGGTAGTGACGGATAGCGCCCACCTCGATCTTTCCGACGAACTGGGAGATCTCGGGACCCTTGTCCGCGGTTTCTCCGGTATTGACGTCAAAACCGGCGACGGCGACGATGAGTTTGCGGGCAGCAACGTCAACGACATTTTCGACGGCAGCGGCGGTAGCGACCTCATCAATGGCAACGACGGCGATGATAAACTGACCGGCGGCGCCGGCAACGACACCATTAATGGCGGCGCTGGCATCGACACGGCTGCATTCACCGGCAATTTCGTTGATTACTCCTTCGCGGTCGACGATGGCAGCCGCGTCGTGACGAGCGTGCTTGATGGTACGGATAGACTGACAGACGTCGAATTCGCGCGCTTTGCCGATGGCGTCTACAACTTCGCGACGGAAACCTTCACGGTCAACAGCCCCGAGCCGGGCACCCCGCTGAATATCCTGGACACCAACGGCGCCACGATTACCAAGACCGGCGCGGAGTTCGAAGCCTACGATGTCATCCGCGACTCCGAGATCAATCCTCTCGTTGCAGTTCACCTAGTCATCTCGGATTCCGGGACAGTAGACCTTTCGGACGAACTGGGCTCGGGCTCCGCAGATGTCACGGGCTCAGGCGGGGACAATGCGATCACGACAGGCGCAGGCAACGACACCATCGCAGGCGGCGACGGTGCAGACACGCTGAACGGCGGCGGCGGAAACGATTGGATCAATGGCGGAGCTGGCAATGACACGCTGAATGGCGGTGACGGCAATGACCACATCTCCGGCGACCTCGGAAACGATGTCATCAGGGGCGGCGCCGGCAACGATACGATCGACGATGGTGAGATTTTCGGCCTGAACCCTGAGGTCGTTGACATCGATGCGGGCGACGGCGACGATTCGATAAGCGTAGGAACTGTGGCTCCGTGGAATTCCGGAACGATTGATGGCGGCGATGGGATCGATACACTGCAAGCTGCTTCCCTTCGGGGCCTGACGATCAAAAACATCGAAGTCCTTGAGACGGAAGGATGGTCTGTCGCCGGATCGAGCGCACAGTTCGAAAGCTTCGACAAAATCGTCTGGTCGACCGATCCGTTTGGCGATTTTCGCGCCGCGGTGACACTGACGGACAGCGTCCACCTCGATCTCGCCAACGAGTTGGGAGATCTAGGAGCGTTCATCAACGGCGATGTCTTCGGCATTGACGTCAAGACCGGCGGCGGTGACGATGAGTTTACCGGCACCGACGGCAACGACATTTTTGACGGCAGCAGCGGCAACGACATCCTCAACGGCAATGCCGGCAACGACAACTTGATCGGCGGCGCTGGCAACGACACCATTAATGGCGGCGCGGGCATCGACACGGCGCTGTTCGCAGGCAATTTCGCCGATTATTCCTTTGCGTTGAATAATGGCGATTACATCCTGACAAGTGTTGCGGAGGGGACGGATACGCTGACAGGCGTCGAATTCGCCCGCTTTGCCAATGGCTCCTACGATTTCGCCACGGAAACCTTCACAAGCAGCGATACTCCACCGAATGGGCCTTTGAATATCCTCGATACATATGGCTTCATAACGACCATGACCGGCGCTGAGTTCGAAGCCTACGATATCATCCGCAACTCACCGACCGAACCTCTCTCCCCGGTCATTCTGTTCCTTTCAGATTCAGGGACGGTAGACCTTTCCGACGAACTGGGCTCAGCCGTTGCAGATGTGACCGACTTCGGCGGCGGTGATTCGACCATCACCACCGGCGCTGGCAGCGATAAAATCGCGGGCGGTTACGGCGCAGACACGCTGAGCGGCGGCGCCGGAAACGATTGGATCCACGGTGGAGATGGCAACGACACTCTGAATGGCGGTGATGGCAGTGATTTGCTCACGGGCGGAGATGGCGATGACAGTCTGAATGGCGGCGACGGCGATGACCAGCTCTCGGGCAACACCGGGAATGACGTCATCAGAGGCGGCGCGGGCAACGATTTTATCTCAGATGGTGAACTGTTCGACGTTACACCTGAGGTCTACGACATCGATGGGGGCGACGGCGACGATGCCATAACCATTCAAAGATATGATTCACTGGCTTCCGGAACAATCGATGGCGGTGCCGGGATTGATACCTTGCAAGCCTCCACGCTCGCAGGCCTGACGATCAAGAACATCGAAACCCTTCAAACGATTGGCCTGGTTGAGGGTTCCAGCGCGCAGTTCGAAAGCTTTGATAAGATCATCTGGTTGACCGATCCGTTCGACAGTTCTCGCCCTTCATTGGCAGTGACGGACAGCGCCCACCTCGATCTTTCCGATGAGTTGGGAGATCTTGGGTCGTTCATCACAGGCTATGCCTCCGGCATCGACGTCAAGACCGGCGGCGGCGCCGACGAGTTTGTCGGCACCGACGGCAACGACATTTTCGACGGCAGTGGCGGCAACGACCTTTTCAATGGCCGTAGCGGCGACGACAAATTGATCGGCGGCGCCGGCATCGACACCGCGATCTTTTCAGGCAATTTCGCCAATTATTCCCTTGCTTTGAACAATGGCGATCACATCCTGACCAGCGCCGAGGAAGGAACCGATACGCTGACAGGCATCGAATTCGCGCGTTTTGCCGATGGCGTCTACGATTTCGCCACGGAAACATTCAAACTCGACAATACCGCACCCACGGATATCAAGCTCTCGAAAACCGCCCTCTCGGAGGACACGCCGATCTGGACGACGGTCGGACTGCTCAGCGCAAAGGACGCCGATGGCGACGCCCTCACCTACACGCTGCTCGATGGCGCCGGCGACCACTTCCGTCTGAAGGGCAACCGCATCGTCACCTCGAAGGCGCTGGACTACGAGACGGACAAGTCGCACACGATCAAGGTCGCCGTCTCCGATGGCAAGGTCACGGTCGAAAAGGACATTACCATCAACGTGCTCGACGTCAACGAAGCCCCGGTCAACAAGGCGCCGATCAATCTCGCCTTCTCGCGCAGTTCTATCTCCGAGAATGTCGCCATCGGCACCTCGGTCGGCCTGCTTACGGCACGCGATCCGGAAGGCGGCATAGTGAAATGGCGGCTGACGGACGATGCGGACGGCATCTTCAAGCTCGTTGGCAACAAGATCCAGACCAAGGCTGCGATCGACTTTGAGAGCACCCATAGCCTGACCTTCACCGCCGAAGCCTATGACGCAGATGGAAACGCCACTAGCCACGATTTCACCGTGGCCGTGAAGGACGTCTTCGAGCCGTCGTCCAGCCTGCTGCATGACGCTTTGATCTAATCGCAACACGATTGCCGCTGGCGCAGAGATGCGTCGGCAAAACTCATCTGTTTTTGAAAGTTTGAACATGGCCTTGAACATTCTCGACACGAACGGCGCCACAGTTACCAAGACCGGCGCTGAGTTCGAAGGTTACGACGTTATCCGCTACTCCGCCGCTAATCCTCTCTCCGCCGTCGCCCTCACCGTCTCAGATTCCAGCTTGGCAGACCTCGCCGACGAGTTGGGCTCCGTTTCCGCGAGCGTCAGGGGCTCGAGCGGCCCCAATACGATCACGACGGGCGCCGGCAACGACACCATAGTGAGTGGTGGTGGCGCAGACACGCTGAGCGGCGGCGCCGGCAACGACTTGCTCAATGGTGAAGCCGGCAATGACACGCTGAATGGCGGCGATGGCAATGACGAGATTTACGGCGGCGTCGGCAATGACGTCATCAAGGGCGGCGCGGGTAATGACACGATTAGCGACGGAGATTATTTTTCCGATGTCGCTGAAACCTTCAATATCGACGCCGGCGATGGCAACGACAAAGTGATTTTGTTCAACGGCTCTTTCGTCAAGATATCGGGAACGATAGACGGCGGGGCCGGCACCGACACGCTGCAAGCCAATGATCTGACAGGCCTGACGATCAAGAACGTCGAGATTCTCCAGCCTGCGACATCCAGCGTGACCGCATCGACGGCGCAGTTCGAATCCTTTGATAAAATCATTGGTACCGGCTCCGATTCTTCCGTCCAGCTGGTCTTGACAGACGGCGCCCATGTCGATCTTTCCGACGAGTTGGCAGGCAAGCTAAACTACATCTTTGGCGGCTCTAACGTTTCCGGTATCGACGTCACGACCGGGAGCGCTCGCGACCTTCTCACCGGAACTGCCGGCAACGACATCTTCGACGCCGGCGACGGTAACGACTACATAAACGGCAATGGTGGAAATGACCGGTTGATCGGTGGCAAGGGCGACGACGTAATCGTCGATGGTGATGTTTCCAGTCTTTCATCGGAAGTCTTCAACATCGATGCGGGCGACGGAAACGATATCGTAACCCTCCAGACACAGTCTCAGGGGCTTTCCGGCACGATCGATGGCGGTACCGGGATTGATACACTGCGCGTATCCAGGCTAGCCGGGCTGACGATCAAGAATTTTGAAATTCTTGAAACGAATGAGTATGGCTTTACCGGTTCATCCGCCCAGTTAGAGAGCTTTGACAAAATCTCGGGAACGAAGGACGCTTTCGGCTCCTCTATCGCCATCTTGAGATTGACGGACAGCGCCCATGTCGATCTTTCCGACGAGCTTGGAAGCAGTCGGGCTAGTATATTTGGCACGGTCTCCGGTATCGACGTCAAGACTGGCGGCGGTGACGACATATTTACGGGAACCGACGGCAACGATATTTTCGATGGTAGCGGCGGCAACGACACGATCAACGGCAATGCCGGCAACGACAAATTGACCGGCGGCGATGGCAACGACCAGATCTTCGGCGGCGTCGGAAATGACGTCATCAGAGGCGGCGCGGGCGACGATAAAATCACCGATGGCGATAATATGTCCACCGCCCCTGAAGCCTTCGATATTGATGCCGGCGATGGCAATGATGCCATCAACTTGCAGTCGCACTCTTCGGCGCTTTCCGGAACGATCGATGGCGGTGCCGGCACGGACACGCTGCAGGTCATCAAACCCACTTTAGGCCCTGGGCAGGAATCCATCGGGCTTGCCGGCCTGACGATCAAGAATTTCGAAATCCTCGAAACGGCAGGAGCCGAGGTTCTCGCCTCGGCCGCCCAGTTCGAAAGCTTCGACAAGATCGTCAAATATGACAAGCCGGGCTACGAAAGCGATGTCCTCGCACTGACATTGACGGACAGTGCCCATGCCGATCTCTCCGACGAGCTGGCCAACCGCCACGTCGACATCTTCGGCACCGCCTTCGGCATCGACGTCAAGACCGGCGGCGGCGACGACTATTTCTTCGGGACCGGCGGCAATGACAGGTTCGAAGGCGGCGCCGGCAACGACGTGCTTTTGGGCGGTGCGGGCATCGATACGGCGGTCTTCTCAGGCGATTCCGCCAAATACTCCTTCGCGTTGAACAACGGCAGCCACATCCTGACGAGCGCCCTGGAGGGCAAGGATACGCTGACCGATGTTGAATTCGCCCGTTTTGCCGACGGCGTCTACGATTTCGCCAAGGAAAAATTCACGCCCGATGGCAACAACAGCGCGCCCACCAATATCCAGTTGTCGAAAACCTCTCTGCTGGAAAACACGCCGATCTGGACCACGCTCGGCCTGCTCAGCGCCAAGGACGCCGATGGTGACCCCCTCACCTACAAGCTCATCGACGGGGCCGACGATCACTTCCGGCTGAATGGCAATCGCATCGTCACCTCTAAGGCTTTGGACTACGAGACGGCCAAGTCGCACACGATCAAGGTCGCTGTCTCCGACGGCAAGGTCACGGTCGAAAAGGACATCACGATCAACGTCCTCGACGTCAACGAGGCCCCGATCAACAAGGCGCCGATCAACCTCGCCTTCTCACGCAGCTCGATCTCCGAGAACGTCGCGATCGGCACCTCGGTCGGCCTTCTCTCGGCCGTCGACCCGGAAGGCGGGGCGGTGAAGTGGCGGCTGACGGATGATGCAGACGGCGCCTTCAAGCTGGTCGGCAACAAGATCCAGACGAAAGCTGGAATCGACTACGAAAGCACCCACAGCCTGACCTTTACCGCCGAAGCCTATGACACGGCCGGCAACACCACCAGCCACGACTTCACAGTCCTCGTGAAGGACGTCTTCGAGCCGTCGATTTCGGCACTGTCGCATGAAGCGCTGATCTAACGCGCGATGCGATCGCCGGTGGACGTAGAGATGCGTCACCGGCGATCTCCGCAAAAAGGTGGGAATTCCCGTCTGGCCAGTCCGCCAGCCGACCTTTGCTGGTGATCGCCTGCAGACACCAGCCGGAGAGAGCGAGACCGGCCGCTCCCCGGCAGCTCTTTTCCAAAATGCAGCTCCACCTCGATGGCCGTTTCGGATATGATTCTCTGCTCATCGGAGGAGAGCCCGCATGCGCCTGCCAACATTCATCCTCGCCTTCGCCGTGTCGGCGCTCGCAGCCTTGCCGGCATCGGCCGAGAGCTACAAGACGCCGAAGGCGCTGCTCAAGGCGCTCTACAGTTACAACACCGACAACAGCGACGCCGAGGCGCCCTCGCCTTATTCGATCTTCTTCTCCGACCATCTGAACAAGCTCCTCCAGGCCGATCTCGACAACACCCCGGAGGGTGATGTCGGCGCCGTCGACTTCGATCCGGTCATATCAGGCCAGGATGGCACGGCGAGCGACGTCAGAATCGGTCAGCCGACCTTGCTTGACGACAAGGCCGAGGTGGAGGTGGAGTTCGAAAACGGTGAAGAGGTGACGCTCTTCTATACTCTCGTCAAGGAACATGGCGGCTGGAAGGTCGACGACATCGCCAACCAGAAGGGGGATAATCCGTGGAGCCTGAGCGCGTTGCTGGGGGATGGGCAGTAGCCGGGTAGCATTGGGGGCTCGCGCTAGCGGCAGAATTAATGCCGCGGGGCAAAAAGAGAGCCCTGATGGTGAGAAGGCCCAAGGGCCGTCTCGAACCACGAGGGCGGCGCGCAATCTCAATGCCCGACCACAGAATCCGCCCCTCATTCCGTTTCGGCACAGAATCCTGCTATGGCACAGCCGTGCAAGAAACCGCTAACTTTTCCTCAAGTATCTGAATCTTCGGCATTTCCCGGTATCGATGCCGGCATGCCAAAATAATCCCGCTTGCTTTTTGCCCGAAAAGCTGGCACCAATTCACCTACTCGGGCATTTGCATGCCGGTGACTGGACTGATGTGGTAATCCCTTCCGTTTGGAAGGCGGCGCGGGACTACCCGCCTACGTAGACGTTCTTTCCCCGTACGTGACTTCTCCGACTGACCCTTCGTCCCAATCGATCGGGGCGAAAGCTAAAGCCGTCCGCTTCCTCTCGGGGGCGCGGATACTACACAGACTAAGGGAAAAGGACGCTCCCAATGGCCACCAAGGGCACCGTAAAATTCTTCAACCAGGACAAGGGTTTTGGTTTCATCACGCCGGATGGCGGCGCAAAGGACGTTTTCGTTCATATCTCTGCGCTGCAGGCTTCTGGCATTCAGTCGCTGCGCGAAGGCCAGCAGGTTACCTTCGACACCGAGCCGGACCGCATGGGCAAGGGCCCAAAGGCCGTCAACATCTCGGCTTCGTAAGTCAGATTTCCGCTTCGGCGGCATGGACGGCGCTCCGCAAGGGGCGCCGTTTCTGTTTGCGGCGGGAGCTTTATTTGTCGATGACACCGCCAGATGTTATATGCGCGCTTGATGAATGATCCCGCACCGTGCGGCGGTGGGCACCGCATCGCGTCGCCCGGGAACAACGAATAATGGAACGTCGATGACGCAGAAGAGCCCGATTTTTGCGGTCGCACCGATGATCGATTGGACGGATCGGCATTGCCGCTATTTCCATCGCCAGATCAGCCGACAGGCGCTGCTCTATACCGAGATGGTGGTGGCCGACGCAATCATCCACGGCCCGCGCGACCGGCTGCTCGGCCACGACGCCGCCGAGCATCCGCTCGCGCTGCAGCTCGGAGGGTCGGACCCGGCAAAGCTCGCCGAGGCGGTGAAGATTGCCGAAGCCTACGGCTATGACGAAATCAACCTCAATGTCGGCTGCCCCTCCGACCGCGTGCAGTCGGGAACCTTCGGCGCCTGCCTGATGCTGACGCCGAAGACAGTGGCCGAATGCGTCGCAGCCATGAAGGCTGTCACCAGCGTCCCGGTCACGGTGAAATGCCGCATCGGCGTCGACGAGCAGGAGCCGGAACAGGCACTTCCGGAGCTAATCACCGACGTTCTCGATGCTGGCGCCGACGCGATCTGGATCCATGCGCGCAAGGCTTGGCTCAAGGGCCTGAGCCCGAAGGAAAACCGCGAGATCCCGCCGCTCGACTACGAGATCGTCTATCGAATGAAACAGCGCTGGCCCGATGTTTTCGTCGGCATCAACGGCGGCATCCGCACGCTCGACGAAGCCGCAGTCCATCTCAAACAGGTCGACGGCGTCATGCTGGGCCGCGCCGCCTACCAGAATGCCGCGATCCTCTCCGAGGTCGACCAACGCTTCTTCGGCGCGCCGGCGGCCGAACCGGACTGGGAAGCGCTGCGTGACCGGATGATGGCCTATGCCGAACGCCACATCGCGGCGGGCGGCCGGCTGCAGCACGTCGCTCGCCACATGGTCGGCCTCTTCACCGGCCTGCCTGGCGCCAGGCGCTATCGTCAGATCCTCTCGACCGACGCGGCAAAGACCGGCGCCGGGCCGGAGGTGCTGGCAGCGGCCTTTGCGGCTGTGGATTTTTCGGGGACGGAGCAGGAGGCGGTCAGCGCCTGACGGAGCGTGATGCCTTTGTCACGATGTCCGCGCCATCGGCATCAGGCTCTTCTTCTCGATCCGGCCCGCCACCGAGAACACCAGGATCTCCGTCTCCCTGCCGATCTTGTTACCATCCATCAACCGGATGATATCATCGACGCCGCCGACCGGGCTGCCATCGATGGCGAGGATATAATCGCCCTCCTGCAACCCTCCCTTTGCCGCCGGCCCTTCCGGCTCGACCCGGCGGACGCGAACGGAGGTCGTCTGCACCGTGCCCGCCGCCAGCGCCACCCGGCGCGGCAGCACGATGGTATCGCCAGCGATACCGATAAAGGCACGCCTCACCTGCCCGTAGCGGAGAATCTCCGAAACCACGAAATTGGCCGTATTCGACGCCACGGCGAAGGCGATGCTCTGTGCGCCCTGGATGACGGCGGTATTGACACCGATGACCTCCCCGCCTGACGACACCAGCGGCCCGCCTGAATTGCCGGGATTCAGTGCAGCGTCGGTCTGGATGACATCCTCCATCAGCCGGCCGCTGGCTGCCCGCATCGACCGGCCGAGCGCCGAGACGATGCCGGCGGTGACAGTCCATTCGAAGCCGAGCGGGTTTCCGATCGCGATGGCGATATGCCCCCTGCGCAAGCGCTGAGAATCTCCGAGCTTCGCCCAGGCGCCGGTGCTAGCATTGGCGCGAATGAGGGCAATATCGGTATCGACATCCCGGCCGAGCACACGGCCCTCGGTGACGAAGCCATCGGGCGTGGTGATGCGAACAATCTTGGCGTCGTCGACGACGTGGCTGTTGGTGATGATCAAGCCGTCAGGCGAGATGGCGAAGCCCGACCCGTGCCCCTGCCGGCCACCCACCCTCTCGATCCGGCTGACTGCCGGCCCGACGATGTCGACTGCTGCTGCAATCGATTGCGAATAGGCATCGATCAGCGCCCCGTCATTCTGAGGCACTATCTCCTTGTCCATATAACCCATGATCTGGTCCTCAGGCGGCAAACGGCCGTCCCGCCGTCAGCGAAGCGGCCGCGTTGCGACGGTTCGCCATGGTGATGATGTGTAGTGGGTTAGATGGTTGGGCGATGAACCGCGTTCAAGGGCGCGCCAGCGGCGCCGTCTGCCGCAGCGTCCTGTAACACATCGACCAGGAATGTCCGGCTGCGGTCTGGCCTCATTATAAAAGTCCGTTATGTCAATTGAACATAAAGATTAGCTTGATGACGACATCTGCATATTCCAACCTGTCCGCGCGCAGCGGTACCTATTGCCTTGCCAATTTTGCCGGTAACCGCACAAACTTCTGACCGCATTCGCGCAACCCAACCCCATCGAGGAGCCCAGACATGAGCACAGTCACCACCAAGGACGGCGTCGAGATCTTCTACAAGGACTGGGGGCCGAAGACCGCCCAGCCGATCATGTTCCACCACGGCTGGCCGCTATGCTCCGACGACTGGGACGCTCAGATGCTGTTCTTCCTCGAAAAAGGCTACCGGGTCGTCGCTCATGACCGTCGCGGCCATGGCCGTTCCACCCAGGTGGGCGACGGTCACGATATGGATCATTACGCCGCCGATGCCGCAGCCGTCGTCGAGCATCTCGATCTGAGGAACACCGTCCATATCGGCCACTCCACCGGCGGCGGCGAAGCGACCCACTATGTCGCCCGCCATGGCCAGCCGCAGGGTCGCGTCGCCAAGCTCGTCATCATCGGCGCCGTGCCGCCCATCATGGTGAAAACGGAGGCTAATCCTGGCGGTCTGCCGATCGAAGTCTTCGACGGCCTGCGCGCGCAACTCGCCGCCAACCGCGCGCAGTTCTATTACGATCTGCCGGCCGGCCCGTTCTACAGCTTCAACCGGCCGGGCGCGAAGGTGATGCAGCCGGTCATCAACAATTGGTGGCGCCAGGGCATGATCGGCGGCGCCAAGGCGCATTACGACGGCATCAAGGCCTTTTCGGAAACTGACTTTACCGAGGACCTGAAGATCATCACCGTGCCGACCTTCGTCATGCACGGCGACGACGACCAGATCGTGCCGATCGCCGATTCAGCATTGCTCTCGTCCAAGCTGCTGCAGAACGCCACGCTGAAGGTCTACGAGAAATTCCCGCACGGCATGTGCACCACCCATGCCGACATCATCAATCCCGACATCCTCGCCTTCATCAAGGGCTGATCTCGTTCAATCCGCCGGGCGCCGATCAGCGCCCGGCGGCCAGTCACCGGCACGGCGAAATCATCGTCCGCCGGCTTCAACAACTGGCGCTCTCGGGCTAGGCCGATCGATTGATGGCCGGTTACGCATTTTCTCATGAAACCGTTTTCGCAGATTTGCGTTTAGCGGCCATGACAAGAGAACGTGAACCCTCATCAAAGGCTTACCGGCAGGATCGTTTCGAAAACACCGAGCGAGCCGCCAAGGAAACCATCGAGGCGGAGCAGCGCGCTCGCCGGGAGAAAACCAAACGGCTGAAAGAACTGCGCCTGTCGCAGCAAAGCGGCAAGGACCCCGCAACCAGCTAGATCTCCACGCACGCTCCCTGTAGGCCGATGCACCCACCGGTGTCTTCCTCGTGCCGAGCCGGCCGCGTCTGCATCCTTTCGGGGCGTGCCCCTGAATTGTTTTAATTTCGGACGTTCGTCCATCTTGCAGAGCAAAGATCGCGAAATTATCTTTTTTTTCATCAGTGGCGATTCACGGCATCGGAAAGGGCAGATTGCGATGTCAGACAAGCTGTTCAGTACGCGTGACGAACCGCTCGCATCCGAAGACCTCGATGCGTGCAGGCGTGTCCACGAATCCCTCTGCAGCGACCTCCATATCGACAGATCGGGCGCGGAAGCCGACCGCCTTGGCGCTCTGATTATCGAGCTTTACCGCCAAGGTGTGCATGAGGAGAGCCAGCTTCGATTGCTGGCCGGCGGAAAGTGAGCCTGATAAAGCGTCATCCGCCTACTCTCGAGTTCAACAGTCGCTCCAGTCACCCAGCAGGGGCCGCCCACTAGGTCGCCCCCTGTGGCCAAGCTTCATGTGACTCCGATGCGTTAGTAGACACGCACATATATCGATCCTCCCATCCCAAAATGAACCGATTGCCTTTCCCTGCGTTATCCCTCCGATACATCCGTTTACCCAAGGTGAGTGAAATGAAAAGATTCGCAATCATTGCTCTGTCGATAGCGACGGCCTTCTCGGGAACGCCGGCGTCGGCAGGTCCGGCTTTCGCACCAAGTCCGGTGCAATCGGCGGCACAGCCGGCGCCCGGAGGCAGTGATGCCCGGATCATCACGGTCGGCTGCAACAACTTCACCAATTGCCCGGGCCAGTTCGGCAGGAATGATGACGACTGGTATCGCAAACGCCACCATTATCGTGATCGCAGCTACTACCGGGACCGCGACTACGGCCGCTATGACCGCTACGACCGCCGGTATCACCACCACAACAATAGCGGCGCCATCATCGGCGGGTTGGCGGCAGGCGCCCTCCTCGGCGGCATCATCGCCTCGCAGCCGCGGGCCTATCGTTCCACCGGCTATAGTTCGCACGAGGATTATTGCTACAGCCGCTACCGGTCCTACCGCGCCTACGACAATACTTATCAGCCGAGCTACGGCCCGCGCCGCCAGTGCCGTTGAACCGGTGGGCGTGTCAGCATAAGCCTCGCATCGAGATGCGGGGCTTTTTGATGCCGGGCGGCCGACGCCGGCGCCACTGGCAAGTCCATGCCTCGAAACAACTTGTTTTGCTTCCCCCGGGTCCGCAATCGTGCTTGTCTTCCGGCTCCAGCCGCGCGAATCCTGCTAAACTGCCGCGCCGCCTATATTGCGTGGGTGATCAATGACGTCTGCAGATGCCGCTAAGCTCCGCGGCCAAGTCGTCCTGCTCGCGCCGGATCTGCAAAACCTTTCGGACTTCGAAGCGGCGCTCGCCGCCGGCTGGTCTCCCGATCCGCGCCGCGCCGGCGACACAGCCTATGTGAGCGGCAAACTCCCGCGCCTGCGCCAGAACAGATCGAAGTATCTCGGCGAACTCATTGCCCACGGCAAGCCACACACCGGGTCCGGACCGCCGCCGCTGACCACCCGTTTGTTCTGGATCTGGAACGGTGAATTCTGCGGCAGCATCAGCCTGCGTTTTCACGCGGGTACAGAGGAGTTGCCGCCCGAGATCTCTGGCCATGTGGGCTACTCGGTCGTGCCATGGAAACAGCGCAATGGCCACGCGACGACAGCCCTGAAACTGCTGCTGGCCGTCGCGAAGAAGGAAGGTCTCGATCGCATCGTCATCCTCTGCGACGAGGACAACCATGCCTCGCGGCGCGTGATCGAGCGCAATGGCGGCGAATTGTTTATGCGCGGCCCCCATCCCTCGGACAGGCCCGATCAGATCAAACTGTATTTCCAGCTGCGGCCTTGCGCCACCGGCTGACTTGAAACGCGCAATGCATTTCCAGAAGACGGAGCAAAAACCTTGCCCGCCTTGCCCGTCCGTCCCATCGGGAAACCGGTACCGACGGTGACGAAAGTGGAAACACCAGCCATCGTCGTATTGGCCGGCAGGACGGAGCGGATCGTCGGTCGGTCGGCTGGCCCGAAAAGACCAACTGATATTTGTCGCTGAGCGAAACGCAGCGCCCGGTCCAGCGCATTTGCCACCATCACTCGGTCGGCGTTCGATTTCACACGCGCAGCCGAAAAGCGAAGGGTCGTCGGCACGTTGCCCATCGTCTTTGCCGGGGAAAGGCGCGCCCCATCGTTCTGGAGATCGAGATGATCCGACCTATCCTTCGTCTCCTCACGAGACACCTCCTCTCCGTCTTCATCGTCGCAGCGCTTGCATCCCGCTCGCAATACCGCTTCACGGAAAAGTAGCGTTCGAGCGCAGCCTTATGATCGAGGTCCGATGACGGTCTGACCGGCTGCGTCGCAATAGGCCGAGAAGGCCTGAAGATAGGCCTGCACCCTAAAACGGTTCTCCGCCGTCTCGACGGCCCGAAATACCTCGGCCGGTTCCAGCTTCATCAGGGGAAGCCGCAGGAAGATATCGGCTGCGAACCGATCGGTGATGGTCGCAAGGATAGTGCGCAGGCCCGCTAGCATGTCATCGCCCCGATGCGAAGCGTGCAGCAGCGCAACGGGCTTGTGAACGATCTCATCGCCAGACACGAGCCAGTCGATCGCATTCTTGAGGCCGCCGGGGATGGATCGCACATATTCCGGGCTGGCAATGATCACCCCGTCGCTTTGAGTGATCAGGTCGATGAAATCCCGCACCGCCGCTGGCAGCGCTTCCCCCTCGAGATCAGGCGAGAACACCGGCAAACCTCCCACGCCGTCGAAGATCGCGATTTCGATCTCACTGGGTGCGACTGCGCTGACAGCCCGTAGCATTGCCGTATTGGTCGAGTTGCGCCGAGCGCTGCCGGATATTGCGAGAATCTTCATGAGCCCAACAGCGATCGATTGGTCGGGGCTGTCAACGCAAAAAGCTGCGGCGCCGCGCGTCTCTTTCGGATAGGCAAGCGACGCTGGAGCACAGCGCATTGTGCGATTGAGTGATCGGCAAAAGCGACTTTTGCTTGCACTGGCCGAGCCCAGCGTTAGCTTGGGGTCCCAATCCTGACAGCTGCCGAATCGGCGGGAAATACAGATGACGGCTTTGATCGAGGCACGGGGCGTCAGCAAACGCTTCCGGCAGCACAAGAGATTTCCGGGCCTGCTCGGCGCCCTGAAAACATTGGTGACCAACGAATACACCGAAGTTCTGGCCGTTTCCGACATCGATTTCGACGTCGCGGCCGGTGAAGCGGTCGGTTATCTCGGCCCCAACGGCGCCGGCAAATCCACGATGATCAAGATGATGACCGGCATCCTGGTGCCGAGCGCCGGCGCGCTCTCAGTGCTCGGCCGCACGCCGCATCTTAAGCGGATGGACAATGCGCGCGAGATCGGCGTTGTATTCGGCCAGCGCAGCCAGCTCTGGTGGGACCTGCCGCTGGTCGACAGTTTCACCTTGCACCAGCGCATCTACGACATCCCCCTTGCCCGCTATGCCGATAATCTCCGGCGCTTCAGCGAACTGCTCGACCTCACGCCCTTTCTCGATCGCGCGGTGCGCCAGCTCAGCCTCGGCCAGCGCATGCGCGCCGAGATCGTCATGTCGCTGCTGCACGATCCGAAGATCCTGTTTCTCGACGAACCCACGATCGGGCTCGACGTGGTCGCCAAGGATGCCGTGCGGCGCTTCCTTGCCGAAATCAACCGCGAACGAGGTGTGACCATCATCCTCACCACCCACGACCTGCAGGACATCGAGACTATCTGCCCGCGACTGATCATGGTCGATCACTCGAGGCTGATCTTCGACGGCGAATTGCGGAGCCTGCGCGCCGCATTGGGCTCGGCCCGGCGGCTGACGCTGGAATTTGCCAGCGACCCCGGACCGCTGTCGCTCAGCACCGCTTCGCTCGTCAGTGACGAAGGCCTGCGCAAGAATTATCTGATCGAACGCGAAGACGTTTCGCTGGTCAGGATCCTGTCGGAGGTGGGAAGCGACCGCGATCTCAAGGATGTGGCGCTGCACGAGCCTGACATCGAGGAGGTCATCCGCACCTTCTATCAGGGCCGCAACGTGCGAGCGCGGGCGTCATGAGCGCTTACCTCGCCTTTGCCCGCAGTTCCTTCCAAGTGCAGCTCGCCTACCGCAACGAGGTCTGGGCCAAAATTTTCGGCAAACTGGTGCAAGTCGTCGCACGGGTCGCCATCTGGCAGGCCGCCTATGCCGGCGTCGGCGCACCGGTTGTCGACGGCGTCTCGCTGCAGCAGATGGTGACCTATGCCCTGCTTGGCGGTGCGGTGATGGGCGCCACCCGGCCTGAAAGGATCATCGGCGAGATCGGCCGGTCACTCAAGACGGGCGATATCGCTGTCTGGCTGCTGAAGCCGCTATCCTATCCGCTTTACATCTTCGCCAATGAATGCGGTAGTTTCGGCTATCGCCTGATAACGCAGGTCATCCCAACGATAGCCTTCACCGCGTTGTTTTACGGCATGCTGCCGCCGGCAAGTCTGTTCCATGCCCTGATGTTCATCGCATTCTGGGCACTTTCCTTTACGCTGCTGTCCCTGATGTCGATGCTCTTCGGCCTCATCGCCTTCTGGCTGATGACGAGCTTCTCGCTGGACTGGATCCTCGGCGCCCTGCTGCAATTATTCTCGGGCCTGCTGGTCCCCTTCTGGTTTTTTCCCGAGCCGCTGGCAGCGATCGCCCGCCATCTGCCCTTCGCCTGGATCGTCTATTATCCCAATTCCGTCTATCTCGGCAGGCTTTCGGCTACCGACACCTGGCTTCATCTCGGCCTCGGTCTCGGCTGGGCCGGATTGGTCCTCTTGGGTGTCCTTTGGCTATGGCGCTCCGCCTCCACCCGCATTACCGTGCAGGGAGGCTGAACCGTGCTCCTTCATCACTTCCGCGTCATTCCGCTGCTGGTACGCATGTATGTACGCTCGCAGATGGAATATCGCGGCGCCTTCTGGCTCGATCGTCTTGCGCAGATCCTCTCCTATGGCAGCGTCTTCGCCACCATTGGCATCCTGCTTGCGCGATTCAACACGCTCGGCGGCTGGAGCTGGCCGGAGCTCGCGCTGCTCTACAGCTTCCAGCTGCTCGCCTATTCCCTCGGCGCGGCGATGGGCTTCGTGCAGCTGCGCGACCTGGAAGAACTGGTGCGGCTCGGGACCTTTGATACGCTGTTGGTCAAGCCATTCAGCCCCTGGGTCTATCTGATCTTTTCCGGCCTCAACATCAGCTATACCGGCCACGTCATCCTCGCGGTGGCGCTGATGGGCTGGGCCATCCTATCCGTCGACTTCGCCTGGTCGGTCTGGTCCGTGTCATTCCTCCTTGCCACGCTCATCAGCGCGGCGTTGCTGACCGCCGCGCTGATCACGATGATCGGCGCCACGGCGCTGATCTGGGTTCGCTCCAATCACTTGTTCTCGATCTTCTTCGGTTTCTGGGAGCTGATGCGCTACCCGCTCAACATTTTCCCCGGCAGCATCCAGATCACCCTAATCACCGCCGTTCCGCTGGCGCTGACCAGCTCAGTCCCGGTTGCCGCGCTGCTCGGCAAACCCGTCCCCATCCTTGGGGACTGGGCCGGCCCAGTGGCTCTGGCGGCCGGTCCGGTCTGGGTGCTGATCGCGATAGCGCACTGGCGCTACGCCACCGGCAAATACCAGGGCGCCGGCGGCTGATCGGGCCGGCTGAGTTCGCTGATATCAGGAAGCCGGCGACAACGATTTTGCACGGACCTCCAGGAACGCCGCCGTCAGCTTCGCCAGCACAGGCGAGGTCCACGTGCCGTTGGCGCCGCCGATCGGATCGATGATGTGGATCTGCCTGAGATCGTCCATGAACTCCTCCCAAAGCGGCGCCCCACCCTCTTCGAGAAGCTCGGCACGGATGCTCAGCTCCTCGCTGACCGGCAGGTGCCGGCGCCCCCAGGCGCCGATCATCGCGAAGATCGGTACGAGCTGGATCGCAGGCTCCATCAGGCTGTAGATCGCTTTCTGGCTGTGGCTCGGATCATCCCGCTTGTTGATAAAGCCGAGCGATAGCAGCCGCTTCAGCCTGGCCGCCAGAATGTTGGAGGCGATCCCTTCCTCGGAATGCGTCAGAAGATCGCGGAAATGGCGGCGGTTGCCAAACATGATGTCCCGGATGATGATGAGGCTCCACCTGTCGCCCAGCACCTCCATCGTCAGGTTGATCGGGCAGCCCGATCGCAATTCGATATCCACGTTATCATCTCCTGAAAAAACTGATTGCATTATAGGATCAGTCATGCAACATAGCAACCAGTTTCATAACGCAATCAGATGGAGGAGAGCATGACCAAAGTTAGCGTCGCTGGGTTTTCCCTTTCCGTGGACGGTTTCGGCGCCGGTCCGGAGCAAAGCATGCAGGATCCGCTCGGCAAGCGGGGACCGGAGATGTTTCAATGGTTTTTTCACACCCGCACTTTCCGCGCGATGCAGGGAAAGGACGACGGATCGCAGGGCATCGACGAAGATTATGCCGCCCGCGGCATGGCCAATTTCGGCGCCTTCATTCTCGGGCGCAACATGTTCGGCCCCATCCGCGGCGATTGGCCGGATGAGGCCTGGAAGGGCTGGTGGGGGCCGAATCCGCCCTATCACGCGCCAACCTTTATCCTGACGCATTATCCGCGTGAACCGATCGTCATGGAGGGCGGCACAACCTTTCACTTCATCACCGGCGGCATCGAGGATGCACTTGAAAAGGCGAGGGCTGCGGCCGGCGGCAAGGACGTGAAGATCGGCGGCGGGGTCAGCACCGTCCGCCAATATCTTCAGGCCGGCCTGATCGACGAACTGCATTTCGCCATCGCGCCGGTCGTGCTCGGCAAGGGAGAAGCGATGTTCACAGGCATCGACCTGCCCGCCCTCGGCTTCCGCGTCGCCGAGCATGCCACCACCGAACACGCCACCCATATCGTGCTGGCAAAATAACGGGCAGTCGATCAGGATCGACATCCCTTCCGTCAGAGCACGCCGCAGGCTTTCTGCGGCGGCAATGGCGATGATGGCTGGGAAGCCCGGCGCTGGGCCGCCACCGAACCGCAATAAAAAATAGCTGTTGCTGGGGAATGAGCGTAGAGTGAGCGCCATCGGCCCATCGGCATCGGCACGACCGCTTGTGAGACCATAGTGCTCTTGCCGCTTCACGCAGGGTACGACAAGGCTTTTATCGCTCACCTCACTCAACGATGATGACATAACGATCGTCACCGATGCCGTCCGCCAATGGTGCTGCGAGCGGAAGCTCGACATCGACAGCATCAAAGGGCGCCACGCCATCACCATTGCCGTCGATCTCATCCAGATGAATACCGACCGCGACAGGCTTTTTGCCGAGCTGTCGAAGCAGTTGGACCACCAGTAGGACCCGGCCTCAGCCGCGCGCTGCTTCGAGACGCTTAAAGGCGCTTTTCAAAAAAGAGTGTCGGGATATGGGTCGTCGTTGAAACGGTCGATCTCATTCCAGCCGGTTGCGCGATAAAGCTGTTGCGCGTGGGAAAGCGAACTGTTCGTATCGAGACGCAGGAACTTGACGGAGTTCGCGGGCGATGGTCTCGCGCCCGCGGCGCATCAGACGTCAGGCCGATCGGCGGCTTGCAGCCACCTTGCGGATCATCATCCCCTCGCCTATGGGATGGCAACGTCCCGCAAGGCCTCTCCCCGTGTTCCGTTTTGCTCTCCATATCCTGATCGTTCTCATTCTGACGCTGCTCACACAGATCGGTGGCGTCGCCTATCTTATCGCCCTCGCCGCGTCCCGCGCCTTGGGCATCCGCCGCTTTCTAGCGAGGTTCGCGATCTTCCTGCTTTTTTACGCCGGTGCGTCGTTTGCCGCGGGCCTCGCAGCCCCGATGTTCGGGCGGGTTCCCCTCTCCTGCATATCGGGCGCCACAGACAAGCTCGTGGTCCGCTCTCCGGCCTATTGCCTGCTGAACCGCAATTACGTCACGCCTGGCCTGCGCGATCTGGCAAAGGCGCTTGCCGACCACATGGACGCTGAATTTCCCGGCACCGTCACCGTCGCGCTGGATGCGAATTTCCCCTTCGTGGACGGCTTTCCGCTGCTTCCGCATCTGTCGCATGCTGACGGGAAAAAGCTCGACTTCGCCTATTATTACAAGAATGCCGACGGCGCCTTCCTGAATGGCGCCACCCGTTCCCCGATCGGTTATTTCGCCTTCGAAGAGCCGGCACCGGGTGACGAACTGCCATGCGAAGGGCGCAACGACTGGCTGACCACACGTTGGGATTTCGACGCGCTGCAGCCATTGTTTCCGGACTATAGAATCGAGGAGCAGCGCACATCGGCCGCCGTCGACTGGCTGACCCGCGAGGGCGTGGCACGCTTCGGCCTGCAGAAGATCTTCATCGAGCCGCATCTGAAGAACGCGCTTGGCATTACCGACAGCCATGTCCGCTTCCAAGGCTGCCGCGCCGCCCGCCACGACGACCATATCCATATCCAGGTCGAGTAGCCCCGGCCCATCAAATCGCACGGTCATGTGGGCAGACAGAGTCGCGTTGCCCTACGAGGATATATTTGCGACGTCCTAAAAGATTTACACCCTTCGAAAGAACGTCGAATGGAAGCAGGCATGATCTGGCTTACGCTTTTGCCCTTTGCAGCAGTCTTCATCGCCACTCTGATTATGGGGCAAGGCAGCAGGTTATGGATATCAATTGCGATCACCAGCTCAGCATTGGTCGTCGGAGCGCTGTGCCTATACGAAATTGGTGTAAAAGCCTCTTGTGAAATTGACGAGAGCGAATGTCTGGGTGCGACTGCCACTGCTTGGCTTATCGCCTTCGTGTGGGGTGCTCCAACCCTTGGATTTATTCTCAAGCTTGCAACCCAAATTCGTTCTCGTGGCAGAGACGACGACGGGCGTTCACCGTCTGCTTGAATGGCTGCGTTGCAGATCGAGTATCACCACCCAATTAAGCGATCGGGCTGCCAACCAATTTCAAACGATTTTAAAAATCCGTGCCAAAAACTAATCGATTTTAATTTTATGATTAAAATTTTCTTGTTGCAGCGCAGTAGAATTTAAACATTATTTCTTCAGACGCTCAGTCTGTCCGTTGGAGGAACTCGCATGACGATGACATTTCCGCTAACCGAGAAGCGTGACGCAGAGGCATTGCTGAAACACTTGACGTTGTACAAACTCAGCTGTCCCGGAAACTGCGTCGTGTCGCTCAAGACTTACGTCGCCTACGTCTCGTCCTCTCACACGACGGCACTGGGCACCGCCCGTACCGCCTGGTAGGGGATCGAACGTCTCGGGCTTTTTTGCCGAATGTTTGTGCCTTTCGCTCATGCTCAAAGGCGCCCACCGCTAACATTCCTCACCGTCGTCTGCCTCGATAGGCAGCGTCTCCCGCTGGGGGAAAAGATGAGAAGCTGCGTCACGGAAGGCGGGAGTGGCCTCGGCGGTTCGGGAAATCATCGAATGCCGGTCGCGGCAAACGGACGTTGCCGTGCTTGCAAAAATTCCTATGCTGGCCGACGCCGATGGCGATGAAAACTGAGTCATCGCGGTGCGATAGGAATTTTAGATCACATCATGACCAGTCTCAGCCGCCCTGATCTCAGCGACATCCACTATGGCGACTGGGTGGATCGTCGATTGCCGGCCGCATGGCGGCCATACACGCGGCTGGCGCGGCTGGATCGCCCGGTCGGAATATGGCTAACGCTTTTCCCGTGCTGGGCTGCCCTCATCCAGGCTTCGCACGGTCTGCCGGACCTCGGGCAGCTGACGATCTTCTCTCTCGGCGCCTTGCTGATGAGAAGCGCCGGTTCCACCGTCAACGACATCGCCGATCGGAAATTTGACGGCCATGTGGAACGGACTCGCTTCCGGCCGCTTGCAAGCGGAGAACTGCGCACGCTGCAAGCCTTCGTCTTTCTGGCCGTGGAACTCTTGGTTGCGGCCTCCCTTCTACCCTTACTCACACCCTATACACGCTTGGTGGCGATATCGGTTCTGCCGCTCGTCTTCCTTTATCCGCTCTGCAAACGCTTCACCCATTGGCCACAAGCCGTCCTGGGCGCGGCGTTCAATTGGGGGATGCTGATGGCCTGGGCCGAGATTGCCGGCCATATCCCGGCCGGCGCCGTCCTGATGTGGGCCGGGGCGATCGCCTGGCAGATCGGTTATGACACGGTCTATGCCTATGTCGATGTGAGGGATGACACCCGTCTCGGCCTGAAATCCACGGCGATCCTGTTTGGACGGCGCGGCAAGATGTGGATCGGCTTATGCTACGCTCTGGCCGTTGGGGCGTGGTCGCTCGGCGGCTGGCTATTGGAGATGTCGCCGCCTTATGCGGTCGGAATGCTGGTAATCGCAGCCCACCTTGCCTGGCAGACCCGGCGGATCGACCTCGCCCGGCCGGACCTGAATTACCGCCTGTTCCGCGCCAATATCCTGACCGGCATGCTGCTCGCCGGCACAGCTCTGTCGGGCACATGGTGAGCAGATCGAGGACGTAACACCGATGACCTATCTGAAACATGGCGTGCTTGCCGCGGCGATGATGCTGGCAGCAACGATCATATCATTGCGTCAAGCCCATGCCGAACCATGCGACCAGGAGACGTTCGAAGAGACGAAATACGTCGTCTGTACGCTGCAAACGGGGACGGACCTTCGCCTGTTCTGGAAGGGCGCCGATGGCCAGCCGTACCGGACTTTTTCAAGCCTTGCCGAAGCCGTTCGCGCCGAGGGGAAGACGCTGGTGCTGGCCGTCAACGCCGGCATGTACCGGGCCGATTTTTCGCCGATGGGGCTGTATGTCGAAAACAGCAGGGAATTGAAACCCGCCAATACAGCAAAGGCCGAAAGCTCCGCCGGCCAGGTGCCGAATTTCTATAAGAAGCCGAACGGCGTGTTCTTTCTGGGTGAAACCGGCGCGGGCATACTTCCGACCGATGAATTTCAAAAACGTGCGCCCAAGGTGCGGTTCGCCACACAGTCCGGCCCGATGCTTGTCATCGCCGGCAAGCTGAACCCGATCTTCATCCCCGGCTCGACGGACCGAACCCGCCGAATTGGTGTCGGGGTCTGCGGGGCCGGCACGGTTCGCTTGGCGATCAGCGAAGACGGAGTGAATTTCCACGATTTCGCGCGGCTCTTCCGCGATGATCTGAAATGCCCCGACGCCTTGTTTCTCGATGGCGGACACGGTGTAGGGCTCTACCATCCGGCGATGGGCCGCAACGACCGCTCCTGGCACGGCGGCTATGGCCCGATGCTCGGGCTTGTTGAATAAACAAGCCTTCATGAGGGCGCCAAGCAGCCGGCCTTCCCATTCGGACGTACGTCGATATGAGGTTGTCGTGTCCGCCAGACACAATGCTCCCACAATACGATGCCCACCGACCTCAAACTTACAGTCTCCTCTGACGCCATTAGCTTCCTCCGAAATTTCCGGCCAAAGTCTATTCCTTCCCCGCACGCGCCATTTCGGCGCGCATCCAGCTTGAGTCTCCCCAGGTGGAGAACCAGATCATCAGATCGGTCAGGGCGCCGATGACGGGCAGGAGCAAGGCTTGGCTCAGCCCCCGTCTCTTCTGGCTGTCTTCGGCTTTCCTCAGATGCGCTAGCTCCTGTTCCTGAATCGACGCGATGAGGGCGCGAAGCTCCGGATCACGCTGGGCAAGAAAAGCAAGCTGGTCTTCGAGATGGCGATGGACCGTGCTTTCCACTGCCTCTGTGCAAATCCAGATCATGTTGCGCCCGCCAAGCGCCGTCAGGATGCCGAGTATGGAGCCGCCGAGGCTCCAGAAGGCCATGACGCGACAGGGCTTGGCGTTCCTTGCAGGCATCGCCTCACGAAATAGGCGGCAATGGTCGATCTCGTCCTCACGCATCTCTTCGAGCGCCGGGACGATGTCGGGAAACAGACGCCGAGCCATCAGGATCTGGGCGCCATAGATCCTGACAGCGCCGAATTCCCCCGCATGATTGACCTTCAGAATACGACGGATCGTGACATCGGGGTCGCGGATACCCGAGCTGTCCGACGGATTGACCATGACCACCTCGCCCCAATTGCCTTGGAGGCAATAGGCAGCAACGCCGCTGCTCTCGTCAAGGGGCGCTGGCCTTGCTCGATCTGCCGCGGCAAGATGGGCGATCACCCCCCAGGCGGGCCCGGCACGGGGTCGTCAATGTCTTCGGGAATGAAACCGCCGGTCTGGCGTTTCCACAGACGGGCAAACAGCCCGTCGCGTTCGACCAGTTCGTCCGGCCTGCCCTCCTCCACGATCCGCCCGTGATCGAGCACGACGATCCGGTCCATCCTGGCGATGGTCGAAAGGCGATGCGCGATGGCGATCACCGTCTTTCCCTCCATGACGAGGTTCAGCCTTTCCTGGATGGCGGCTTCGGATTCGCTGTCGAGGGCTGAGGTCGCCTCGTCGAGCACGAGGATCGGCGCGTCCTTCAGCAGAACACGGGCGATCGCCACACGCTGCCGCTGGCCTCCCGAAAGTTTGATGCCACGGTCGCCGACGAAGGCTTCATAGCCCTTGCGGCCCTCGCCGTCCGAAAGATCGGCAATGAAGGCATCGGCGCTTGCCATCTTCGCCACCGCCTCGATCTCCTCCATCGTCGCCTCCGGCCGGCCGTAACGGATATTGTCCCCGACCGAACGATGCAGCAGCGCGACATCCTGTGCGATGACGCCGATGGCGCGGCGAAGGCTCGCCTGCGTCACCGCGCGGATGTCCTGCCCGTTGATCAGGATCGAGCCGTCGCCGATGTCGTAGAAGCGTAGGAGCAGGCTTACCAGCGTTGTCTTGCCTGCTCCGGAGAGGCCGACAAGGCCCACCTTTTCGCCGGGCCTAATCGCCAACGACAGGTCATCGATAACAGGCTTGCCGGACTTGTAGGCGAATCGGACGTTCTCAAAACGGACCTCCCCACGGCTGACCGCCAGTTCGGCCGCATCCGGCCGGTCGATGATGGTGGGCGGCGTTGTCATCACCGGCATGGCATCCTTGATCGTGCCGAGCGCGCGGAAGATCTGCTGTCCCATCTGCAGGAAGGTGAAGGAGCCTGCCGAGAGGCGTTGGAGGATGTAAACCATCGCGGTGAAATCACCCACGGTCATGAAGCGGTCGAACAGCCCCCAAAAACCCATTCCGAGCATGACGAGCCAGAGCACCATGTTGAGGCTGATGACGACGAGCTCCGTTGTGCGGTAGATGCGCTGTTCGTGGTGAAGCGTGTCGACCCCTTTGGACATGATCTTTCGTAGCGCGCCCGCCTCGCTGTCTTCCGCGGCGAACTGCTTGACCATCTGGATATTGCCGTAGATGTCGGTCAGCGCACCGGAGATGAGGCTGTTCTGCTTTGCCGAGCGGCGAGCGCGCTCCGTAAAATCCGGAACGACCTTGATCGCGAAAACGATGTTGAAGGCGACCCAGGCTATGACCGGCAGTGCAAGCTGCCAGGAGAGCGCGAGCAGAAGAAGAACGGAACCGATGATCTGAAGCAAGAAGCGGGGTGCCGTCTGGAACGCGATGAGGATCTGTTGCTGGACGGCAGTAGCGACCTGACCCAACCGGGATGCGACCTGGCCGGCGAAAAGATCATGGAAGAAAGCGAGATCCTGTCGCTCGACGGCCTTATGCCCCTGCCATTGGATCGCAACGGGTAGGCTAATGCCGATCGTATGCGAGTTAAGTAGAAAAGAACGGGCATCACCGGAAAAAGCAGAAAGGCGAGGACTGTTAGGAGTCGGAACTCACTGTCGACGAAGAGTTCCACGCCTTGTGTCGTCACTCCGTCGACAATGACGGAAAGACCCCAGATGATCGTAAGGTTGATTGCTTCGATCGCCATCGAGGTCAGCGCCATGGTAATGATAACACCCCGAAACATTGCGATGAAGTGCAAGAGGACCGCCACAGGTCCCTTGGTGGGCATCGGCCTGTAAGGAATGTCGAGCGGCCGAATCAACGTTTCGAAGGGACGATAGATCGCATCTGAAATCGACATGGGCCACTCGGATTAGATCGGGAGAAGGCGTGGACTCAGCTACGCAAGGTCGCAGAAAACCATCTCCACGCTGCAATCTCAATTAGAAATTTCAAAAATCTACCAAACGAAATAGGCGGGCCTGGATCGCTCAATTGCGGTCATCGCGCCATTGAGGCACGATGCCTCAAGGAAACAGCGAGCAGAATCGGACCGACCCTTATGCTGACGGGCTCATGTCATTGCGGCAAGGCGAACTGGACGCTGGAAGGCGATCCCGGTTCGATCACCGCCTGCAACTGTACGCTCTGCCGGCGCTACGGCACGCTATGGGCCTATGATTACGAAGGAGAGCGTATCGCTGTCAGCGGAGAAACCGCTTCCTATACCCGCTCCGACCGAGAGACGTCGTCCCTCGAAATTTTGTTCTGCCCGTCCTGCGCCTGCGTCCTGAGTTGGCGCGGCCTGCGGCATCAAAAGGACGGCCGCCGGCGCATGGCCGTCAACCTGCGGCTTGCGCCGCCGGATCTCGTCGCCGATCTGCCCATCGATCATTTCGACGGGCTGGACACGTTCGAAGATCTTCCATCCAAAGGGCGTTGCGTGCGCGACCTCTGGTTCTGACAGCCGGGCATTTATTGGCTTCACGCGGGCATCTCAGCCGCGCCGGGCCGCCTCGATCGCTGCGATATCGATCTTCCTCATCGTCATCATCGCGTCGAAAGCACGCTTTGCCTGACCACCGCCTGCCGCCAGCGCTTCGGAAAGGACACGCGGCGTGATCTGCCAGGACACACCCCATTTATCCTTGCACCAGCCGCACTCACTTTCCTGGCCGCCATTGCCGACGATGGCGTTCCAGTAGCGGTCGGTTTCCTCCTGATCGTCGGTTGCGATCTGAAACGAGAAGGCTTCGGTGTGTTTGAACGTGGGGCCGCCGTTCAGGCCGATGCAGGCAACACCCGCAACGGTGAATTCAACAACCAGCACGTCTCCCTGCTTGCCATCCGGATAATCTCCCGGTGCCCGAATGACGGCGCCGACGGCGCTGTCGGGAAACGTCGCGGCATAAAAGCGGGCAGCCGCCTCGGCGTCTTTGTCGTACCATACGCAGATCGTGTTCTTGGCCATTGCGCGGATCCTCTCGCTTTCGTTTGAATTTCCCCCGTGAAATAAGAAGCAAACCGCGTTTCTCCAGCCCACCGAAACAATTTCCCGGCAGCGATCGCTGCACTGCCGAGTAACCAAACGCGCCGGTCGGAGAAGATGGGGGCTCGTGTAAATCGCGCCAATTGCGGTCATCATCGATCTGTAGGATGACTGAGGCTGCTGCAACCGCCCCTCTCGGTTCAGCGGACCGCTCATTGTTGCATTGGCCGGACTGGAACACTGATGATTTACCTGCTTCGCCACGGCGAGACCATTTGGAACAGCTTGGGCCGTTTCCAGGGCCAGAAAGATTCATCGCTGACGGAGCGCGGTATCGAACAGGCTGAACAGGCCGCGAAGCTCCTGAAAAAGGAAGTTGCGGGTAGCGAGGATTCATTCCAGCTCCACGTTAGCCCGCTAGGCCGTACTCTGGAGACTGCGGCTCGCGTGAAACGAATATTGCCACTGGTGGCCCGCCTGGAACCACGGCTGATGGAGGTGACCGTCGGCTCTTGGGACGGCATGACCCAGTTCGAGATCGACAACGAGTTTCCAGGAATGCTGGACGGATCCGACGCTTTTGATTGGTATTTCAAATCGCCCGACGGGGAAAGCTTCGATGCTGCCTGTGCCCGGGCGCAGGACTGGATCTCAGGCATAGCTGGACCGACAGTCGCGATTTCGCACGGGCTGTTTGGCAGATTGGTCCGCGGCGTATATTCCGGCCTTTCAAAACGAGAAATGTTGGAACTGCCCGTTCCCCAAGACGGGTTCTATCGCCTTTGCGATCGAGAACTCACTTTGGTAAGCGCTTCGGTCGAACCAATATCCAGCGTCATTGCATGATAAGGGCTCATGTCTAGGTGACCGCCGCGACCCACCAAAGTTCATTGCCGTTTTATAGCGCCGCATCACCGGCGACGCGCTTTGTTTTTATGCATGTCGGTATCCCGGACACCGGACGACACTAGAACATGTTCCGACCTTCACTGCGCGGGTCACCGTCAACACGATGCGGCTCGTAGAGCCCGCTCCGCGCCTTACGCCGCCAGGGACGGGAAAGATCCCCGGAATTGTCATCGATATCGGCGAGCGATATCGCGGCCGTTCCATCCGTAGGGCATTGCGCCGCCCATCGACCGCCAGGAGCGACGATCCCGGAAGACACGGGATCAGCTAAACCCGGATGTGCGAGTAGGGAAAAGCTGACCCAGTAGCGATTGCTCGCCGCATGCCCCTGCGCCTCTGCAGCGAAGCCCAAATCGTTGACGGGTAAACCACCGGTCGACGAAAACAGCACACAATGGACATCGAGCCGCTCATACTCGCTGAAAATCTCCGGATAGTGACACTCCATGCCGAGCGCGCAGCCGAAACGAATGCCGTCGACCTCGAAGGTCACCGGGATCGATCCCGGCGTGTACATGAAGGAGATCTTGGTGTTAGACAGTAGGCGTTCGTCGTAGCGCGTCACCAGTTCACCGCGGTCGGAGATGACGTAGAGGCTGTTGTGCGGCCGGTGCGGCGCCGTCAGCGGATGCACCGAGCCGATGACCGCCCAGAGCCCGAGCTCGCGTGCCAGCCTGCGCGTCGCATCCAGCTCCTCACGCAGCACCGCCCATTCGAACCGGCGCCAATCGGATGGTCCGATCTCTCTCGGCCCCATCTTCGACATGATGCGCTTGTTGGGCGATGATGTCGTCCCTTCGGGAAAGTGCACGAGCCGCGCACCCGCCTCTCGCGCCTGCTTCATCAACAGGCGCATCTCCTCGCCGCTCCGGCGAAGTTTGTCGATATCCCGGGGATCGTCTGCATAGGTGGTCTGCGCCACGGCGAGACGCAAGCGTCTTGCCTCGGGCAATGCGTCATTCGTCAGCTTGGGAAGAACATGCATACGGGCGGCAGTGTAGGATTCACCCGTCTTGGCGGCGCGCGCACGCACCCGCCGCTTGAAATTTCCATTCTCAGTCATATCAGGGCCTCTCACGTTCCGGACATCGTTCCCCAGCAACAGGCCCGAAACATCAGGACCAGGATTACGACCCGAGACGAAAGTCCCTTTGCCTCCGATTGAAGACCTTGCTGGGGAAGGTCTAGGGAGGTTCGGCGTTAGGTCACGCCGAATGGAGGATGTCGAGATGGCCGCGATTCGTCAATTCGGGGAATGGAGGCGACTGGTGGGCGCCGAGGGCCCTACTCGGGCCTGCTATCTTGACCCACTCGCCACGGCGGGTCGACGCGGTTCGATCCGGCGAAATAAAGGATGATGCGGTTGCCGCCGGGATCGAATAATTCGGCTTCGCGCCAGAGCCAACTCTTGTCCTCGGGGCCGCTCACGAAACGAAGACCGGCCTCGCTGAGACGGCCGACCGTCTCGTCCAGGCTCTCGCATTCGAAATAGACTGTGGTTCCACCACCGCCAATTTCGCCCTGATGCAGGGAGAAGGTACTGTCCCCGTCCGGGCAGACGAAGCGCGCATACCGAGGACGGGCGTCGACGATGGGCTTGAGACCGAGGGCGCAGTAAAAATTCCAGCCCGCATCGAGGTCAGGCATGGTAACGGTCACCTGGTTCAAGCGCATGATCTATCCTCCCTGATGAGTTCGCCGAAAACTGCCGGCAATTCTGGGACCACGAGATCCATAAAAACAGAGAGCTGAGACCGTCGCATGAACCAAATTCTAAGCGACACGCTTTTTGTGTCCTTGCCACAAATCTCGTGTCAGACTGCTGCAAGCTGCGCATCGCCTGCGCGCCAGTCGAAAGGGCCGAAGCCATGCACAAGTTCACCGTCACCCTCACCCGCGAGATCGAGGCCGATACCGCCGAAGAGGCCGCATTGCTCGTGTACCAGGAACTGTCAAGGGAACCGGTCCCTGACAGCTATTCGGTCACCGACGAGAGGAAGGTAACCAGTGAGATAAAGCTGGACCGAAATAAGGCTGATGAATTCGCCAGCATCGATCACACCGCCGATCCCGGCAACTGGTAACCTCAGGTGGGCATTCCGGCTTTTCGATGAGAGCCGAATGCGCTAGTTGCAAATTCCCTTCCCCGGCGCGAGTGCCGAATTTAAACAGCCCGAGCCAAGGAAAAGCCGTGACCTCACCAATCAAAATAGCGGTCGCCGGCGCGAACGGCCGCATCGGCCGCACTATCGTGCCGCTGCTGGCGGCCGATCCGGCTTTTGCCTTCGTCGGCGGCATCGGCCGTGAGGGCTCCGCGGGCGCCGGGCTGATCGACCGTTCGGCGGCGATCGCCGCCGCCGACGTGATCCTGGATTTCACCACGGGACGTGCCGCCGCTGAACTTACCGGCCTCTGCGCATCAGCAGGCGGGCCAGCCCTGGTGATCGGGGCCACGGGCTTCGAACGGGACGAACTCGAACGGATTGCGGAAGCCGCCCGGACGATTCCGACCCTGCGCTCCGGCAATTTCTCCATCGGCTTGAACATGCTGCTCGGCCTTGTCGCCCAGGCCGCGCGCGCCCTTCCCGCTGAAGGTTGGGATATCGAAATCCTCGAGGCCCATCACAACAGGAAGATCGACGCGCCGTCCGGCACGGCGCTGATGCTCGGTGAGGCAGCCGCCGAGGGCCGCGGCGTCTCCCTCGCCTCCGTCGAGCGGCGCGGGCGCGACGGCATCACCGGGGAGCGGCCGCCCGGCGAGATCGGATTCGCGGTCTTGCGCGCCGGCGGGCTTGTCGGAGAACACAGCGTGCTCTTTGCAGGTGCCGAAGAAGTCGTGACGCTCTCTCATTCGGCTCTCGATCGCAGCATGTTTGCCCGCGGTGCACTGGCCGCCGCCCGCTGGATTGTGGGGCGCGCACCCGGCGAATATGGCATGCGGGATGTCCTGGGTCTGGCGTGAGAAGGGGAACAGGGAGAGTGGACAGAGGCTTGAAGCGCGTTCTTGAATCAAATTCTAAGCGCATCGAAGATCGCAGAAGCGACGACCACTTCCGTTCCGGCGAGACCTACGGAGCAGAATAGCGTGATTTCCTCAGCCGATCCCCGGCCGGCCGCTTTCCCGGCAATGATGTTGGCAAGATCGGCCATGCGGCGCTCGCTGCCGGAACCGGCGAGGAAAAAGGGCGATGCGTAGGCCCAGGTCTGTTCGGGCGAATCCGTCGCGATCACGGCGGCGGCATCCGCGACATCAAGACCGAGTTCATATCCCTGAAGCGTTTTCGGACCCACCGTGTTGACGTGCACACCGGGCTTCAAATCACGCGCATGGATAACGGGTGCTCGGCTCGTCGTTGCGCAGATGACGATATCGGCATCATCAACGGCCTCAGCGACGCTTTCGACAGGTTCCACCTCCAGCCCCAGGGCGTGCTGCATCTCGCTGGCGAAGGCGGCTCGATTTTTCTCGTCGCGGCTATAGACGCGGGCGCGGGTCAGTTTTCGGACGGCGGCGGCTGCGGCAAGCTGGCTTCGCGCTTGCGCTCCGCTGCCGATGATCCCGACGATCCTGGCGTTGGGCGTGCTGAGATGGCGAACGGCGAGACCGCCGATGGCACCGGTCCTGAGGTTGCCGAGGCGCTCCCCGAGAACGATGCCCTTGAGCCTGGCGTCGTCGGCCGACCACACCGCGACGATCTGCGAATGCTCCACCCCGTCGAATGTTTCGTAGACACGGAAACCCGCGAGCGGTTTGTCGCCAAGCATGCCGCCGACGGTGAAAACGAGATCGCCTCGATCGGGAAAGGACACGTGATGCCGGGGCGGAGAGACCAGCCGATTGCCGGCTCTCGCGATAAAGGCGGTCTCGAGCGCATCGATGGCAACCCGCATCAATGCGTTTCCGCCCAGATCCTCGTCCCTCAATATTTTTGTCACGGGCAAATCTCCACCAGCTTAGGCGGGCATCCTCCGACCCCAACTGCGCTTGAGGTCAATAGGGCAGGGAAAGCGATTGCGCTGAAATTCCGAGTGAGGCCTAGTCGACCAGACGGCGGGCCATGATCACGTCGTCGATCTCCCTGCCCTCTTCCAGAACCCCGGCAGGAATCCTGCCGACTTCGGAGAAGCCCTGTCGCTGATAAAACCGGATTGCCGCCGCGTTCTCCGCGCTGACGAAGAGCTCCAGCTGGCGGATGCCGAGATCGCGAGCGTGGTCGGAAACCGCCTGCAGCAGCCTCCGGGCAAGACCCGTTCCACGCAGGTCGGCGCGCACATAGACCATGACGATCGTGGCGCGATGGGCCATCTTGCTCGACCGTTGCCGAAACAGCCCCATGATCCCGACGGGGGCGCTGTCCTGGAACGCAATGAAAACCGGCTCGTTCAGGCGATCGACCCACTCCTCGGGAGAAAGAGCCTCCCAGTCTTCGTAGCGGCTCGCAAACGAGGACGGCTCGGCGCGCAGCGCTTCCAGACGAATAAGCCGGAAAGCCTCCACTTCGTCTGCCTGGATAAGCCTGATCGTCACACCGCCTGCATCCATCGGAACCTCCTGCGATATCGCAGCCATCGTCATTGCAGAGGGCTCGGGCCGATGCAAGCGCGGAAGATTTGGCAGGAATCACTCGAGGATAGGTGTGGCCCCGATAGCAGGTAGCGAGGGCGCCGGGATTTCGGCTTGGCTATGCTGCGCCAGCGCCCTGGGAAGCTTCACTGAGGCGCCCAGCGACAAGCTCGAAGGGTGAGGCCGATGGCCCGCCTGCAGTCATTGCGCTGGGGTTCCCACCCGGCCGCCCTTGCGGACGCCCGACGGATCCCCGGGCGTCGGCTGGTTCGTTGGCCGGAGGTCCCATTGATCGGACGGCCGGACGGCCGGTCGCTCGGTCGCCGGTTCGGGCGTCGACCGTACGACCAGATTGTCCGGCTGTTTGGTTGACCCTGTCGCCGCTTCATCAGTTGACCACTCGGTCGCTTGATCGCTCGGCTTGTCCATCTTGAAGGGTGCAATCTGATTGATAATGACGAGCAGAACTATCCCGACCATCATGCAGACCAGCGTATAGAGAGCGAAATACTTCAGTGCATAACCCTCGCTGATTGGCAGAGCGGCCTTGACAGCGGCGCGAAATGATATTTTCGCATTATTGAAGGATACTTGCAGAAAAGGCAATAGATTTTAAGCATATGTTAAGCATTCCAGAAATTTCCAGCTTATGACAAGGTAGTTATTGGAAGGATCAAGGAAACAACTCCCGCACTGCTCGATTTATCTTAAGAATCCCGGTAAAGGCGAGACGCCCGCGCGGCTGCTTGTAATAGGCTGGCGTCATTGGCGAGGGTTCGCCAAGACAATGCCGGTGATATAGGCTAGATTGCATGGTGCCGGCAGCCTGGTTTCGAGGGTACGCCTTCGGGGTCGGCAGGGGGATCTGCATGTCGGCCATTGCATCTCTGTTTCAGGAAGCCGCCCGGCTTGCGGCCGGGTTTCGGCAGGCGACACCCGCCCGCCACATGCCCAGCCACGATTACGCCACCTCGCTTGCCGCCTTCGGCGAGCCGCTGCCAATGGCCGGATCACAGATGCTGGATGTCATCAGGCGGCTCGCAGATGGCGCCGAACCCGGGCTGCATGCAACCACCGGCCCACGCTTCTTTGGCTGGGTCATCGGCGGCTCCCATCCTGTCGGCGTCGCGGCCGATTTCCTCACCAGCGCCTGGGGCCAGAATGCCGGAAACCATGTCGCCGCTCCGGCTGCGGCCGCCGTCGAGACCGTCGCTGCGAGATGGCTTCTCGATCTCCTGAAGCTGCCAGCCGAAAGCTCGGTCGGCTTCGTGACCGGCGCGACGGTCGCGAATTTCACCTGCCTTGCCGCCGCCCGCGGCGAGGTGCTGCGCCAAGTCGGCTGGGATGCCGATGCCAAGGGGCTGTTCGGCGCGCCCGAAATCACCGTGCTGATCGGTGACGACGCCCACACGACGGTGTTCTCTGCGCTGCAATTCCTCGGCCTCGGCCATGATCGCTTGCTGCGCGTCCGCACCGATCCGGTGGGACGGATAGACCCGGCCGCGCTGGCGGGCACGCTCGATACGGTCTCGGGTCCCGTCATCGCCATTCTCCAGGCGGGTCAGATCAATACCGGCGCTTTTGACGACTTCGCCGCGATGATCCCGCTGCTTAAAACGAAAGGCGCCTGGGTGCATATCGACGGCGCCTTCGGCCTTTGGGCGCAGGCGTCGGTGAAGACCAGCCATCTCAGCCGCGGCATCGAAGCCGCCGACAGCTGGGCGACCGACGGCCACAAATGGCTACAGACACCCTATGATTGCGGCTATGCGATCGTCCGCAGCGAACTCGCCCATCGCCGCGCCATGACGATCGCCGCAAGCTATCTGCCGCTCGCCGGCGTAGGCGAACGCGATCCCTCCCATTATGTGCCGGAGCTATCAAGAAGGGCGCGCGGCTTTGCCACCTGGGCGATGCTGAAACATCTCGGCCGCGAAGGCATGGCCGCCCTCATCGACCAGTGCTGCGCCTCGGCACGACTGGCGGCTGATCTGCTCGCCCGCGAGCCCGGCATCGCCATTCTGAACGAGGTCACGCTGAACCAACTCGTCATCCGCTTCGGAGCCGGCCGTCCGGACGAAGAAGGCGATGCGCTGACCCGAAAGACGATCGAAAAGATCCAGGCGGACGGCCTGATCTTCGCCGGCGGCGCCAAATGGCGCGGCCGCGACGTGTTGCGCCTCTCCGTCACCAATTTCCAGACGACATCGGATCAGGCGGAACTGGCCGCCCACAGCATCATTGCGGCTTACCGGAGCGTTAGCAGCGTGGACAGCGCGCCAACTGACAGGGTCCCGGCTGACAGGGTCCCCAGTGGACACGGCCAATGAAATGCCAACACTTATATGGGCGGGCTGGCTGTATTGCCGGCATCGATTCGCGCCCGTCATCCCATTGCCACAGGCAGCGATTATAGCTCCGCGTCCGTTCCGATCGCGCAAGGAGGATGAGCCATGAACGCCAATGATGTCGCCGCTCATTGGGAGAGCAATGCCGAGAACTGGACGATCTATAGCCGCGCGGGCTACGACAAATATCGCGACGCGCTGAATACGCCGGCCTTTCTCGATATGCTGCCACCGGTCGCCGGACTTGCCGGGCTCGACCTCGGCTGCGGCGAAGGCTCGAATACCCGCGCCGTCGCCCGTCTCGGCGCCCGTATGACCGGCCTCGACATCGCGCCGACCTTCATTCGCCATGCCCGCGAGACCGAGACACAGGCGCCGCTCGGCATCGGCTACGTGCTTGGCGATGGCCAGAGCATCGACTTCCCGGCAGCGACTTTCGATTTCGTAACCGCTTTCATGTCGATGATGGACATGGCCGATCAGCGCCAGGTCCTGAACGGCATCCACCGCATTCTGAAACCCGGCGGCTTCCTGCAGTTTTCGATCCTCCACCCTTGTTTCGTGCCGCCGACGCGCCGCAATATCCGCAATGAAGCGGGCGAACCGATCGCGGTGGAGATCGCCGATTATTTCGACGAGAGCGACGGCCGGATCGAGCGCTGGATCTTTTCCTCTATCCCCGAGGCGGAGCGGGCAAAGCTGCCCCCCTTTTCCATCCCGCGCTTCCACCGGACGCTGTCGACCTGGGTTTCGATGATCGTCGAAGCGAGGCTGACGATCGAGGCCTTCGGCGAGCCGATGGCGTCGTCGGAGGTGGCGCAGGCCGAGCCTGTCGTCGCCGACACCCGCATCGCACCGATCTTCCTGCATATCAGGGCGCGCAAGCTTTAAATTCGCGTCATCGAGGTTTGGAAGGACGTTCCTCAGCGCGCTGACGAACTCGGCTTCACCTCAGACGAACCGGCATCATCGTCGCACTGCGACGACCGAACTGGCGCGGTACCTGGACAGCTGCACCCGGTTGGATTGATTGCCGCCGAACAGGTAGACGTACTGACGGCGCTGATCGATGTGATCGAAAAGGCTCACATGAAAGCGCTTGCCGTTGCGGATCACCACGACATCCCCTCGCCTGGCGGCGCGGAAGAACACCGGCTTGCCGAACTTCCTCCAGGACGCTGCCATGTTCGGATTGGGCGGCGGCTCCCGCGACGATCGCTTGGCGATAAAGGCCAGGAACGCTCCGCACCACGACACCCTGCGGGGATTGACGCTGAGGAAGGAGATGGAGCGCTCGTGCATGCTTTTGTACTTCGATGCCGTGCCCAGCATGTCCGCCTCACAGGGCACGGCAAGCGCCGTGAGGACGATGACGAGAATAACCTTCATAGTTACCCACCATTGTTTTGTATAAACGCTCAAATTCCGAAATGTGGCGAAGAATAAAACAGGCGCGGCAACGTAGATGCCAATTATGGCGTGATTTAGAAACAACTAATACTGGCATTTTGCTGGTGAAAATTGGCCCAAAACAAGGCGCCGGGCCACCACAGACGAGCCTTCTTGCAGCCGGGCACGACCAATGCAAATCCTGCAAATACCGGGTTTACAAGCCAGAAGTGTTGGAGTTTCACCCATTGGAACCGGTTTCACACCGACCGCAGTCGCAAGTGATTGAGCAACAAGATCATTCGCCAAAGAGTTGACAGCACTGCGCGGCCTAGGCCATCACCTATACGAGCTATATTTCCGATAGCCCCTAGTAATACTTAGCCATGAGGGGAAATACATAGCGCTCGCCGCCCTTCATTGGTGAAAACCGGAGGTCCTGCCCCCTGCCGATCGCGGACATGGACGTTCCGAACACCGGATAGCCGGCGCCGTGAGTTAACCGTGGGGTTGCACCGTGGGCTGGCCCATGACCGAGGCAGGATTCGCGGCAAGCGCCCTGGTGACCAGAAGTGCCGCGGCAAGAACAGGGACCATCGCCCAATACGAAAAGCGGATGCCGACATGTTCGGCGACGAAGCCGAGCAGCGGCGGTCCGGCGAAAAACACGAGAAACGTCGTCTGCCCGAGTGCTGCAACGCTGACCGGCGCGGGTCGATCCGTGCGTCGGGCCGCGGCCGAGATGGCAAGCGGATAGACCGATGAGCAGCCGAGCCCCGTCAGGCCAAAACCTGCGAGCGCGACGACAGGATGCGTGGCCGTCGCCACCATCGCGACACCGATGGCCGTGATCCCAAGAAGAGTTAATGCGACCGGGCGTGGATTGAAGCGGTCGATGACAGGGTCCATGCCGAGCCGCCCGATGGCGATCAGCAAGGAGAAGATGGTCACGCCGAGCCCGCCGACGAATGGTTCGACGGCAAATACGTCCCGCATATAGATCGCCGACCAATCGACGCTTGCGCCTTCGGCAAGAAGAGGACCTGCGCCGACGAGGCAAAGGGGCAGCAGCCCGATGGTGGGAAAGGCGAAAAGCGGCGCATGTCCGGGGTGTGCGTCGCGCCGTTTGGGCGCATTCTCGATCCCGGAGAAAACGATCGACCCCGCAATCAAGACAATGATGAGGATGATGAAGGTATGCAGTTCGATGGAGACGGCCACCTGCCGCATGCCGGCGGCAACCAGGGCGGTGAGGCAGAAGCCGAGGCTCCACATGCCGTGAGCCCGGCTCATGATGCGGTATCCGAGCAACGCCTCATGGCGATCGGTTTCGATATTGGCGTTGATCTCGAATGCCCCGGTGAAAATGCCAGCAATGAAGAACAACGGCACGGCCAGCGGAGCTGAAGGCATCCACGGGATCAGCGCCAAAAACAGCGAAGCGCCGAAGACAGTGACAAAGGCGGTCGTGCGCGCACCGAGCCGCTCGATGGATCTCACCGCGAACGTCAGCCCGCAGAGAACACCTAACGACAAGACTGCGAGCAAAAGGCCTAGTTCTCCTTCAGCAAGGCCGAACTTGCGCTGCAGGTCGGGCAGCCGCGAAAGGAACGCGCCGAGGGAAACGGCCACGGCAAATTGAATGAAGAAAATGCGATGATGCGGCTTCATCTCGGGACTTGCTCCGATTGCGGCGGGGTTGAAGCCCAGATATCCGAGCGGCAAAGCCGGACATTCCAACGAAATGGCGACTGGCCCAAATCCGCGGCTCCCGGTTGTCTCACACCGTTGCTGACAGTTTCTGTCAGCATGCCGGTGCCGCCCGTCGTTTGACGCGGGTTGGCGGTTCGCCGGAGGTGGTCGCCGGCCTGACGGCTTGTGACGTCACGAGTGGATGGTGCCCGCCTCTGCCGCCTCTCCCTCTCACAAAAAATTCGCACCCACATCAATTTACTTGCCGTTCTGCAATGCGGCATATGTTTGTGTTCATGGCCAAGTGGCATGAGCGGGGAATCATGACGTCGACACATGCAGACAACAGGGGTGAAGGTGCCAGCCGAAGGGGCTTTGTCGGACTGGTCGTCGGCGCGGTCGGCGTCGTCTACGGCGATATCGGCACCAGCCCGCTCTATGCATTTCGCGAGGCGCTGAGGCCCTTTGCCGCCGATGGCGTGCACGAGGCCGAGGTCGTGGGTCTCATTTCGCTGATGGTCTGGACGCTGACCATCATTGTGACCTTCAAATATGTGCTTTTTCTTCTCAGGGCGGACAATGACGGCGAAGGCGGCGCGCTCTCGCTTCTCGCCCTCCTGATGAAGAAGATGGGACGGAACGTCCCCGTGCTCTTCTTCGCCGGTCTGATCGGAGCGGCTCTCTTCATCGGCGATGCGATGATCACGCCCGCTCTGTCGGTCATGTCGGCGCTGGAAGGCCTGAAGCTCGTCACACCGGCCTTTGCAGAATACGTTCCGCTGGCGTCGGCCGCGATCATGATCATTCTCTTTGCCGTCCAGTCGAGGGGAACTGCTGCCGTCTCGACGTTTTTCGGCCCGATCACGGTGTTGTGGTTCCTGGCCATGGCGGCGGGCGGTCTGATCCATATCGGTGATGACTGGAGGATTCTGGAGGCCCTCAATCCAGCCAATGCATTCCTGTTCCTCACCCATGCCGGCAGCGTCGGCCTCATCGTGCTCGGCGCCGTCTTTCTGACTGTCACCGGCTGCGAAGCGCTCTATGCCGATCTCGGACATTTCGGCCGCCGCCCGATCCAGATGGCATGGTTCGTGCTCGTCTTTCCGGCGCTGCTGTTGAACTACCTCGGCCAAGGGGCGCTGGTTCTCGCCCATCCCGAAACGGCCGGCAACCCGTTCTTTCTGATGTATCCCGATTGGGCCTTGCTGCCTATGGTTCTCCTGGCGACGATGGCAACGATCATCGCCAGCCAGGCGGTGATAACGGGCGCATTTTCGCTGTCCCGCTCGGCGGTTCACCTCGGCTTCCTGCCGCGGCTCAGGATCAAGTTCACCTCGGAGACCAACACCGGCCAGATCTACGTGCCGGCGGTCAATCTTCTCCTGCTGGTCGGCGTCTTGATGCTGATCTTTTCGTTCGGCGACTCCGAGTCGCTGGCGACGGCCTACGGCATTTCGGTAACCGGAACCATGGTCATCTCGACCATGCTGGTCTTCCAGTTCCTTCGGGTCGTCTGGGGCTACTCCCTGCTGCTCGCCGCCGCCTGGCTGCTGCCGCTCTTCACCATCGAAGTCATGTTCCTGGCGGCCAATCTGCTGAAGATCTACGATGGCGGCTGGGTTCCGGTCGCCCTTGCGCTGGCGATCATGATGCTGATGTGGACGTGGACCAGAGGGCAGACCTACCTCAAGAGAGTGCGGGCCAACAACGAGATCCCGCTCGATTCCTTCATCAGGTCGATCGAGCGCAAGTCGGAGCATTCGCCGGTCACCGTTCCGGGAACGGCAGTCTTCCTGACCAGCGTCCCGGATCGGACGCCGAATGTTCTGCTCCACAATCTCAAGCACAACCACGTGCTTCACGAACAGAACGTCATCCTGACCGTCTGGACCGAAGACGAACCTTATGTCCCCGACAGCCGCCGTATCAAGATCAGCCAGCTCTCGCCGCGCTTCGTGCGCCTTGATATCAGCTTCGGTTTCATGGACGATCCTGACGTCACAAGGGCGCTGGCTCTGTGCAGAGAAGGAGGTTTCAAGTTCGAAATCATGAAGACCTCCTTCTATCTCGGTCGCAGAAACCTCGTCAGGACGCCGAACACCGGCCTGCCCGGCTGGCAGGAACGCATATTCATGGGGTTGGAAGGCTTGGCCATCGATCCCTCCGATTACTTCAACCTGCCGTCAAACCGCGTCGTCGAACTCGGCGAACAGATTGCCATCTAGAAGTGGACGCCGGGGAAGAGAGTTGCCCGTCAGGCCTTGGCCGAAATCGCGCTCAACTCCTCGAGATCGAGATCACGTTCCAGCTCGTCCAACGTCTCGTCATCGATGTCACCGGCGCGGTGGAGGCGAATGAGCTCCCGGCGTCCTGTCGCAACCGCTTCGAGAACGACGTCGAAATGAGCATGGAGCATCGGCACGTAGTGCTCGGTTCTCTCGGCATAGTCGACGATCGCTGTCGCCCTGCGCTGATAGCGCTCCAGCAATTGCGGGTGGATGAGCTCTCCCTCTGCGTCATAAGCCAGGTTTTGCACGGTCCCGAGCTGCACCTGCGCCATGGCGGCTTCGGCCTGGCTCATTGTCAGGCGCGCTCTTTCCGTCTCCGGCGCCAGCCGCGCCCACGCAATCACCCGCCCCAATGTCGTGCCCTGCACGAGAACGGTCCCGAGAATGACGGCAAAGGACGTGGCGAGGATGAAGTCACGGCCGGGGAACCCCTCGGGCAGGCTCAGCGCCAAGGCGAGCGTGACCACTCCGCGCACGCCCGCCCAGCTCAGAACGGTCGCACCGCCTGCCCCGAGCGGCCGGGTCCGCGTGAACCCCAGCGCCGCACATGACTTGATGACGAGATCGGAGGCGAACACCCAGGCAAAACGCGCGACGACGAGTGTCACGAGGACTGCGAGCATCGGCAGCCCCATTGTCGCGATCACGGTGGTAAAACCGCCGCCGCGTTCGACGACGTCGCGGAGTGACAGCCCGATCAATGTAAAGACCGCTGCTTCCATCAGAAAGATCATCACCGTCCAGAACGACGTGCCGCGCATGCGTGTGGCCGCTGAAAACACCGTGTGCTGGTGCCAGGAAGCGATCAGGCCGGTGGTCACGGTGGCGATGACCCCGGAAACATGCAGCAGTTCGCCAAACAGGTAGGAAATCCAGCCGAGCAGCACGGTGGCCGCGATGATCAGATAGTCGTCGCCGAGATGCCGGATGAGTTTGACCCATGCCGCTCCGACCACGATGCCGACGATGGCGCCGCCCAGCGCCAGCACGAAGAAGTTGCCAACCGCTTCCCCCGCGCTGAAGGCGCCTGTTGCGGCGGCGGCAACGGCAAACCGGAAAAGAACCAGACCGCTCGCATCATTGAGCAGGCTTTCGCCTTCCAGCAGAATTTGCAGCCGCCGTGGCAGCCTGACGCGCTCCAGCACGGCGCGCGCTGAAACCGCGTCCGGCGGCGCAACGATCGCGCCCAGTGCCGCGCAGGCGGCCCAGGGGAGTGACGGAAAGATAAGATGGGCGACAATGGCCACGACGGCGCACGTGAATAACACCGCGCCGACGGCGAGCGAGGCGATGCCGATCATATGGCGCCGCAGCCGCGCCAGCGCGATGGACCAGGCGCCATCCATCAGCAGCGGCGGCAGGAATATGACCAGCACCAGCTCGGGATCGACTTCTATTGCCGGCAACCCCGGCACGAACGCCAGCAAGGCGCCACCGGTCAGCAGTGCGACCGACGGCGGCAGTCCAAGCCTGTGGGCGGCATAGTGCAGCGCGATGATCGCGAGAAACATCGCGATGACAAGCTCGAATAAAGGGGTTGGTTCCATGTTCCCTGCCCTGGCTCAGCAACGAATGTGAATATGTGCTGGCAAGAATTACAGCGACCTTGCGCATCTGAAAAGACGCGCCGCGCTTTAGAATTCTCCCCGGGATCAAGACCTCAGCTCGCGCCGCCATCGATCATTACCTGGATTTAATTGGAGTTTCCTGCGCATCCTCCTTACATCAGGCGTCCTGAGGCAAAGGAAGGTCCATGAAAAGGCGGACGCTGGTGCTCGCAGGTGCGACCATTGTCGCTTCCACCGTGGCTGCGGCAGCGATCTGGCCACGGCGGCATATCACCGTTGCCGCCAGGACTTTCGACTGGAAGGGAACAGATTTCCTGAGCGGCGGCACAAAGTCGGTCGCATTGGAAAAGCTGCCTGCGCCGCTCTTCCGCAGCCGTCCGAATTGCCTCGTGACATCAGCCCAGACGCTTGGCCCCTGCCATGTCAACAATATTCCGGCCCGTCAGGACGTCTCGGAAGGAAAGGCCGGACTGCCCCTGCGGCTGGCCGTCCGCATCGTCCATGCCGCCGATTGCCGGCCGGTCGACAATGCCGACATCGAAATCTGGCATACCGATCATCGTGGCTTCTATTCCGGCCGCGAGGCGGCCGACATGTTTACGCTCGGCGACGCCGAGGCAATCAGCGGGCTGGCCTTTCGCGGGCGCCAGCTGACCGATGCGGAGGGGCAGGCAAGCTTCCTGACGGCCTATCCCGGATGGTACAGGGGCCGCACGCCGCATGTTCACTGCCGCATCCTCGTCGAAGGCAAAGAACTTCTCGTCAGCCAAATCTATTTCGACGATGCGCTGAGCGACATCATTTATGGCGAGCATCCGGACTATCTTGGACGCCCTCCCCGCGATACCCGCAATGAAGCGGACGGCCTTTTCCCGGAGGATGCCGCCGATCACATGTTCGATTTCGAGAAGCTAGACGGCGGCGTGCTTTCCGCCACCATCACGATCGGCCTCTCTTCTTCGTAAGCCAATCGCGCAGGAGAAAGCCATCGCCGGCGGCTGGCCTTGCCGACTGCCTCCATCATCGAAATTTCAAGGGCGACTTTGCATCCGGCATGAAACCAGATGCAGCATTCCTGCGTACTAACTCTCAACAGCGCAATATAGGCAACGAGGGTCGATGGCATGGTCCGGAAAGAAGGCGTCGCACACATCCCCCGGCCAGTAGCCGAACAGGGACTGGCCAGGTTGATGATGAGGCTGCCCGCGACGCGGGCCACGATCAGAGCGGCCGCGGCGCGCCAGCCCCATCTTTACGAACTGTGCGGCGCCTATGGCGAGGCCTGCGCCGTTCTTGATCGCATGCGCAAGGATAGGTCGGCCGACCCGGCGATCGTCACCGAATACGAGATCATCTGCGCCGAAATCGAAATCGACGTCACCAGGATCCTGCTCGGCGGCCGATGAGTTTGCTGCCGATCCTGTCAGATCAGCACGCCATCCACATCGATGGAAATGCTCAGCGTATCCGTATCGAAATGATGCGCAGCCCCATCCGAAATCTTGTAATGGAAAGTCTCGCTGACGTCTCCGCTGAGCCCGGCGAGCTTCGTCGCATCGACCGTGTAGCTGTAGTCGCCATGGTCATCGACATGGATGGTGCCGTATTGCCCGGTGAGCGTCAGACCGTTCTTGCCGACGACCTCGCCCTCGAAGCGGCGGAGCAGCAGGATCCCATTAGCCGAACTGTCGTTTTCGAGGAGATTGCCATGATGGGCACCATCCGTGTCGGCTGAGATTGTCAAGCTGTCATGAACCGCGACAATGATCGGGGCAGCGTCCGTATGCGTTGCATCACCGGCAACGTGACTATCAAGGCTCACCAACAGGGCGTCGGCCTCCTCGATCGTCGTATTGTTGCTGGCGGGAAAGGTGTTCGCGGCGATGATGGCCGGCGATATGCTGTATGGCGTGACATCGCTGGCGATGACATTGTCGTGGAAAGCCCCTGATGCAGGCCTGTCGACCTTCAGCGCCGCCTGCGACAGGTCGTCGAAAACGTTGTTGTGGATATCGATATCTTCGCGAACGTAACTGGTAGTGCCGGCTGAGCTCACCACAACGCCCCACACGCCGTCATGGATGTAGTTGCCTGATATATCGTAGTCGCTCGTGTTGCCCTGGTCGCCGAGACCGATGGCGTAGGACCAGCTATAGCCGCCATAGCCCGAGATATCGTTGTCGTGGATGGCAATGTTCGTGCCTGCTTGCGCGCTGATACCGAAGCCGCCGCCGCTGATTGTATTATCTTCGATAACAGCATCCACGGCCCGCACGATCGTCAGCACGCCCTTGGGTGTCACCGCACCTGTCTGGTCGAGACTATTGCCGCTGATCAGGATGTTGCTGCTGTCATTGATCTGGACGGCATCCGCCGTGGTGCCATGGGCGTTGGTGACGGTATTGTTGAGGAGCGTGACCCCATTGAACTTTTCGATCCAGATGCCGTCACCGTTCACATCGTTGATGGTGCTGTTTTCAATGGTAATGTTCGAGCCGGTCCGGAAGGTGACGGAACCGGTCTTGGACAATCCGGTGTGATCGATCTCGACATTGTTGATCGTCCAGTTTGAAACATAGCCGCCATAGATGGCCGCACCTGACGTGTCCGAAATCTTGATATTCTCGATGACGATGTTCGAGGCGTAGAGGCTGTGAATGCCGTCGCCGGGGCTATGGATGACGGGGGCGTCGCCGACCCCATAGCTGCCGATCGTGATCGGGGCGCTGGCGGTGCCCGAATATTTGAGGTCTAGCTGGTCGTTGAACACGCTTCCGGCGGCAAGCAGCACGCTGTCGCCGGGCTGCAGCTTCAAATTTTCTACCGCCCAAAACGTCGCAAAAGGCGAAGCCTCGCTCGTTCCGGCGTTGCTGTTGGATCCTGTCGCTGAATTCACATAGTAAACTGTCATATCGCCATTTTTCTGATGATTTCGCAGCTGTTGGGGGTTGGCTGCGATGGATCTTTTGGAGGCGGCGAATACAGGCCATATCGAAAGGCCCTATGACCAAGGCGGCGGCTGGCAGGCCCGCGGGCCCGCCCTTGTCCGGGAAGGCGCCGACGTTGGTACACCTCAATGATCGCAACTTACGCGAAGATAAGCAATGAAATATCTACCGAAAGGTGAATGAACAGTACTGACTGTGCCGTTCCGCAACGCGGGTCGATGCGACCGGGCCGCATGAAGATGCCGCCCGTTCGGCACGTCTCTTTTCGAGACACAGTCAAGTTGGACGAGCGCTTTCAGCACTCGTCCAACGGAGAGCATTGGGAGGCGAGCTCTGCGTCGCTTCCGGCTTCCCCTTAGCTCAGCACGCCATCCGCATGGATGAAGACGGTCAGCGTGTTCGCATCGCCATGATGCGAGGTGCCATCGTCGGTCCCGTAACTGAAGGACTCGCTCACGTATCCGTTATGATCGCCATGGTCGGGAAGCTTCGTGTCATCGAGTGTATAGGCATAGTTGCCTTCCTGATCCACGTGAATGACGCCGTATTCGCCGGTCACCGTCAAGCCGTGCTTGCCGACGGTTTCGTCCCCGAAGCGGCGAAGCACCAGCGTATCATTGTCCGAGCTGTCGTTTTCAAGGAGATTGCCATGACGGGCAGCATCCGCATCGGTCAGGATCTTCAGGTTGTCATGGACGGCGACAACCGCTGAATCCACGGCCGGCTCCGTCGTTGCGGCAGCCTTGGTCTCGGTGCTTGCAAGCGTCGTCTCGACATTTGCGACCGTGTGGTTGTTGCTGACGGAAAAGGTGTGCGCGTCGATGATGGCGGGCGATATGCTGGTGGCCTTGACGCCGGTCTCGATGGTATTGTTGGTGAAGGAGCCGGATGCCGGCCTGTCGACCTTCAGCGCCGCCTGGGTGAGGTCGTCGAAGACGTTGTCGTGGACCTTGATATTCGTCAGGCTATAGTTGCTGCCGGTGGCTCCGCTGACGGCCACGCCCCAGGCGCCGTCGTGAATATGGTTGCCCGATATGTCGTAATCTCGCGCACTACCCTGATCGCCGAGGCCGACGGCGAAGGACCAGCTGTAACCGTGATATCCCGATATGTCGTTGTCGCGGATGGCGACGGTTTTGCCCGCAAGCGCGCTGATGCCGAAGCCGCCGCCGGTCAGCACATTGTCCTCGACCACGGCGTCGGTCGCTCGCACCAGCACGATCACGCCCTTCGGGCTGTCGGCATGGGTCTGGTCGAGATGATTGCCCTTGATCAGAACATTGCTGCTGTCGTTGACCTGCATGGCATCGGCGGTCGAGCCGTTCGCGCTGGTGACGGTATTGTTGAGAAGTTTGACGACAGCGACCTTTTCGATCCAGAAGCCGTCGCCTTTGACATCGGATATCTTGCTGTCTTCGATCGTGACGTTCTTGCTGTTCCTGAAGGTGACGGCACCGGCGTCTTGCGACATTCCGGACTTGGCGATCTCGACATTGCGGACCGTCCAATTGGTGACATCACCGCCATAGATAGCCGCACCGCCGGTATTCGATATTTTGAGGTTCTCGATGACGATGTTGGAGGCATAAAGACTATGAATGCCGTCGCCGCCACTGTGGATGACGGGTGCGGCCCCCGTCCCGTAGCTGCCGATCTTGATCGGCGCGGTCTCGGTGCCGGAATGTTTGATATCGAACTGCTCGTTGAACACGCTTCCCTTGGCAAGAAGCACGCTGTCTCCAGGTTTTAGCCCCAAGGATTCCACTTTGGACAAAGTCGCAAAAGCCGATTTCTGGTCCGTCCCGCCGTTGCGGTCGGAGCCAGTCGCTGAGTTCACATAGTAGATTGTCATATCACCAATGTTGCCCTGTTCGTCGGATCGCTATGTCGCCACTGGAATCGGCCGGGGATCGGCCGACCGGATGCGGCGGGGGCAAACCTCCATGGCAAGAAGGCGATAAGATGGTGTCAATGCGGCAACGGGCCCGTTTGCGGGTCGCGCTCCACAGGCGAGGGCGGCGCTGCGGGAAAGCTGCAACTTGGCCAGAGAAAGCCGCGACTTGGAGGCGAATAAATCGAGGAATCTTGGAGCAACGTACCTCACCTTCAAGCTGTACGGCAGGTGATTCTGCTCTTCGCTTGAGCTCACCAAAGCCAAGCAATGAAAGATGTGCCGTGTGGCCCCTCACATCCTCCAAGCACGTTTACCCCTCTCCAAGGCGCTACTTCACCCCCTCTCCCGCAACGCCGTCGTCGGCGGCAGCCGCGCAGCCGCCAGCGCCGGCAACGCCCCGCCGATCACCCCGACCGCCAGCCCAAGCAGTCCTGCCGTCAAAATCACATCGGGCGTAACGACAAGCTGGAAGGCCATCTTCGTGTTGTTGGCGCCCATCGTGCTCGCCTGCCAGCCGTTAAAGGCAAACCATGAGGCGATGACGCCGACTGCGGCACCCGCCGCGGAAAGCAGCACCGCCTCGACCCAGGTGGCGGCGAAGGCCGGCAGACGGGAAAAGCCGAGCAGGCGCAGCGTGGCGATTTCGGTCGCGCGGTCGGAGACCGAGCTCATCATCGTGTTCAAGGCGCCGGCTATCGCACCCACCGCCATCAGCAGCGCGATCGGCCAGCCGAACAGGCGGATCAAGCTCTCGGTGCGCTCGGCCTGCGCGGCATAGAGATCGCCCTCGGGGATGGCTGTAAGCGGCGTGCCCGATATATCGGACAGCCGCTCGCGCAGTGCCGCCAGTGCCGTTGCAGGGTCGCCGCCGGCCAGCCGCACGCGCAGGCTCTGCACCTGCCCTTGGCGGTCGAAGGCCGATTGCACCGCGTCCAGATCGGCCCAGATCTCGGATTCGAAGGCGCTGCCAGCGGCGGTGAAATGACCGGCGACGGTCCAGTCGACCGCGCCGAACCGCACCCTCTGGCCGACGGCAAAGCCAGGGAAAGCGTCCGCGATGCGGGCGCCGACGACGATTTCGCGGGCGCCCGATAGAAATAGCCGCCCCTGCGAAAGCCGGGCGCGGGCGCGCAGATCGAGCCCTGCCGGGTCCATGCCCCTGAGCGACAGCGTCTGCTCCGCACCGTCGCTTCCCCTGACATCGATCGGCACGATAGTCTCGCGAGAAAGCGCCGATCCGCCGGTACCATCGGGCGCAATTCCGGTATCGCCGCTCATGGCGGTCAGGCTGCGGATCGCATCGGCAGGTACGTCCGAGCCGGTTTCCTGGTTGGTACCGCCACCTAGGATGACGGCGATATCAGGCGAGCCAGCCCCGGCAAGGGTGGCCTCGAAGCCGCGCGCCATCGCCAGAAAGCCCGACAGCACCGCCACCACGAGGGCGACCGACAGCACCATCGACAGCGAGATCGCAAGCCGCCGGGGCAGGCTGCCGACATTGACTCCGAGCATGAGAAAGGTCTGTTTGAGCGTTGATGACATTGGATTATCTCGTTCTGAAGGCGTTGACGATGGGCAGGCGCATGGCGTTTGCGGCCGGCAGCAGCCCGGTCAGCAGGCCGAGCCCCGCAATGATCGCGGCGGATTTCAGCAGCACCTCACCGCCGAAGACGAGGCCGAATTCCGGCCCGATCGAGAGCGTCGCGAGCTTTGCCAGAATGAGCCCACCCACGCCGCCAACGGCGAAGATGAACAGCGTTTCGCCGAGAATGAGCGCCGCGATCCGCCCGCGGGAAAAGCCGAGCACCTTCATCACGCCGATCTCGAAGCGGCGCTCCCGGATGGCGAAGAGCATGATGTTGACCGATATCATCAGGATCGTCACGAAGGCGGCGCCGACGACGAGGCTGACGATCAGCCCGACATCGGCGAACTGCCGGAGAAAGGCTTCGAGGAACTGCTTTTCCGATTGCGTCCTGGTTTCAGCCGCCGAATTGGCAAACAGCGCGTCGATGCGCGCCGCCAGCACGCCCGAGGCGACGCCGTCGCGCGGGCGCACCACGAAGGCGTCGACCGTATCCCTGTCGCGCGCACGGGCTGCATTGACCATGTCGTAGCGGGCAAGCATGAAATAAGTGTCGGTGCCGGCATCGGCCCCCGCGAAGATACCCGCGACGGTGAAGCTCCAGTTCCGGCTGCCGTCGGCCTTGATGAGCTGGCTGGTGACGCCGATGCGCTGGCCGACCGACCAGCCCTGCGCCTCAGCCAATGCCCTGCCGACAAGCACCCGGTCACCGCCCTCTTCCAGCGCCGCGATCAGTTCAGGCGTCAGCCCGAGTTCGGCGCCATTGGCGGCGGCAATCGCCCGCGGATCGACCGCGCTGACGGCCACCAGATTCTTCTCGACCTCGACGAAGCCGCGCATGCGTGCGGTATAGGCGACGGCTGCGACGTCGCCCTCCGCCGCGATCCGGTTGAGATAGGCAATCGGCAGTGGCAGCCCCCGGCCCGCTTTGTTGAACACGCCGAGCAGGTCGTCGCTGGCGCCGGCCGCCCCCTGGCTGCCGCTGACGAAACTCGCCGTCAGCCCGTAGATCAGGAAGGCGATGCCGACCGAAAACATCAGCAGAACGGCCCGCAGCCGGTTGCGCCAGGCGTTGCGCCGCATCAGCTGAAAAAAGGTCATCGGCCTTCCCCCTCGACGAATTCGCCCTTGTTGAGATGCAGCGTGCGCCGGGCAAAGGCGGCAGCCTCGGGATCGTGCGTGACCATGATGATCGTCTTGCGAAGCTCACGATTGAGGAAGCCCAGCATCTCCAGGATATCATTGGCCGATTTCCGGTCGAGATCGCCGGTCGGCTCGTCGCAGAGAATGAGACCGGGATCGGCGACGATGGCCCGGGCAATGCCGACGCGCTGTTGCTGCCCGCCCGACATGCTGGAGGGAAACTGCCGCTGCCGCCCCGCGAGCCCGACCAGATCCATCACCGTATCGACGCGCGCCCGCCGCTCCTTGCGCCCGAGCGGCTTCAAGAGCAGCGGCAGCTCGATATTCTCCGCGGCATTCAGCATCGGCAGCAGATTGTAGAACTGGAAGACGATGCCCATGCTGTGCGCTCGCCAGGCGGCTCTCGCCCCCTCGCCCATTTGCTCGAGATGACTGCGCCCGATCCGGATCTCGCCGGCGTCCGCGCTGTCGATGCCACCGAGCATATTCAGCAGCGTCGATTTCCCCGAACCCGACGGCCCCATCACCGCGACGAAATCGCCGCGCGGAATGGCAAGGTCGAGCCCTGAAAAGATCGGTATTGTCTCCGCCCCGATCCGGAAAGCCTTCCTGACGCCCGCAAGCGCGATATAGGAATCTTGAGTATCTGTCATTTTCGGCTCCTTGGTGGTTTATTCATCGGAACAGCGGCGCGAAGACCAGCCCGTCATCCTGAGTTGCGATCCACAGGATCGCCTCGAGGGATCAACCCGCATCGCCCAACCTGCGGGCCGGAGTCTCGAAGGATGAGGGCGGGTGAGTAGCACCAGCGCTTCCCTCACCCACCACGAGGCGAATGCGCGCCGCCATGGCAGGCCGCATGCCCGAAGGCGGCTGAGATAGCGACAGTCGAAGCGTCACCGTCCCCTTTTCCCGCGAAATCACCGGCGCGATCTTCGACACCTCGACCGCAAAAGGCTGGCCAGGAAAGCCGTCAAGCACCGCCTCGCCCGACAGGCCCGGCCGCATCAGCGCGATATTGGCTTCCGCCACATCCGCATCGATGACCATCTTCGCCGTATCGGTAATCACAAGCAGGCTTTCATTCTCCCGCACGCTGTCCTCGCGCGACAGCACCGTGTCGCCGACATGCGCGGTCAACCGCGTGATGGTGCCGGAGATCGGCGCGCGCACGGTCAACGCCTCCACCTGCTCGCGCGCTTTGTCGATCTCGAGCTCCGCCTTTTCGACATCCTGCCTTGCCTGCAGCGCGGCATTCTCGGCCCTGTCGGCAGCCGTTTTCGCCTCCTCTAGCGCCTGCATCGACATGGCGTCGCGCCCGGCAAGCCGCTCGGTGCGCACAAGCGATAACCGCGCCTGCGCGAGCTCGATGTTCTTTGCATCAAGCGCCAACGCCGCCGCCTGGCCTGATATCTCCGCGCCCCGAAGCGCGAAGCGTGCGCCGGCATCTTCGAGCCGCACCAGCACCTGCCCCGCGACGACAAGATCACCGGCCTCAACCTCGACCGCGACGATCCGGCCCTCATATTTGGAAAAGGCGGTGGCGGTGTCGGGGGCGATGACATAACCGGAGCCGGTGATCTCGCGAGGGAGCGCAGCCGTGCTCTTCGCTCCATCCTTAGTCGGCGTACGTCCCCCCTCAGCAGCGGCATCGTCTCGGGCTCGCGCCTCCGCTCCATTGGCGGATATCGTAAAGTCGCTGCCCGAAAACATCGCAAGCGCGGTCTCGATGCGCTCCAGCATCTCAGGTCCATAGAGAGAAACCGCCGCCAGCGATGCCGTTGCTACAAGGACGAGCATTACGCCAGGGATCATGCGCCGCCGGGCAAGAGGCGCCGGCGACTCTGTTTTGAAAGCCGCGGGCTCGATCGAAAGCGATCTTAGCTTGGCGGCAAGGTTTCGGTCATGTTCTGATGTCGTATTCATGCCGGCAAACATCGCCGACCGGGCAGAAATCGCGACCTCGAACACGATCCAGGCAGTCCTCGATCGCGATTATGTACCCGGTATCAGCCATACAGTGCGGAACCGGTTGTCTTTACGGAACGGCGAACGCGGATTGGCGAGGACCACCGCCTCGAACGACGATGGCGGGTGGCTAAGCCCTCCTCTGCCGCCATGCAATCGGCGTCATCTCAGTCACCCGGCGGAATTCCCGGTTGAAGTTGGACTTCGTCTGGAAGCCGACCTCGAACATCACCTCGGTCACCGGTTTCTCAGTGCCGGCAAGCAGCCGGCATGCCTCGCCGATCCTGTAATCATTGACATATTGCGAGACGTTCTTGTCCATCACCCGGTTGATCGCAGCCGAGATCTGACGGGCGGGGATGCCGGCCTTGCGGGCCAGCCGGTCGAGATTGAGATTGGCGTCGCGATAGAGTTTGCGGCCCTCCATCAGCGCATCGACCGCGGCGATGGTCTGCTTGTCCTCGCTCGTCTCCGGCCGCGGCGCCACGTCCACCATCTCGGCCGGCGCCCGGCTCCGGCTGGCGGCGGCCGCTGCGATACCGAGGATGACGAGGACGGCGAGATTTCCGATACTGATCAGCGTCAGCGCGCGCTCGCTATGTGCCGAGGTGAGGTCGAGAAAGACGAAGGTATCGACAGCGGCCGAAAGACACAGGGCGGCGGCCGTAAAGATGATCGCCCGATAGGCCGGCACCGCCCCTTCGAAGGGCGCCAGCCGCAGCGCATCGGCGCCCGGGCGCATCAGAAGCAGGATGGCCATGGCATAACCGATAAAGATCAGCACCAGCGCGATGTCGATCGCATCCCGCCAGAACGCCATCAGCAGCAGGATGACGGCGGCGGGCACGGCATGAAGGGCCATCCGCACCGGCAGTGGCCGCCGGCTCGTCCTAACCAATCGGGAAACCCCGGCATAGGCAAGCGGCGGCACCGTCGCCGCGATCACGGGCGCGACCAACCCGATGGCCTGTAGTCCATATCCCCAGCGAAGGCCGGAGAGCACGGATTGCAGCGCGGCGAGCAGGATGAGTGCCAGAAACGGCCGGTTGGGCTCATCCTCATCGTCGCGTTTGAGGACGACGACGAAAAGGATGAGCAGCAATAGGGCGACGACAAAGGGAAGCGGTATGAAGATCATGGGGCCCATGAGATCGGAAATGGCGAAGAGAAGGCCATCATTGCCGAGATCCTCACCCGGCGCGACCTTCATCATGTTTTAGGACGCGTCTTAAGATCGGATTTTTGAGCTGGCGCCCCCGGGCTTCCAGCCGAACTGACGGTGCAAGAGCGGCAATTGCCGTGGCGATCGCCCTCTTCGATCAAACGCGTTTCAGAAACGCAAGCACTCGGCTGGTGAGGAGCGCGGTCGCATCCGCGTCATATGACGGCAGCGAGCTGTCGGCGAAGTAGTGCTGATCGCCGGGATACAGGAAAAGTTCCGCATCCTCGACCGCCTCGACGATCTCGCGGGCGGCATCGATATCGCCCTCGCCGACGAAAATCGGATCACTGTCCATACCGTGGATCTGGACCGGCACGCCATCCGGCCAGGGTCCGAAGGCCCACTCGCCACGGATCGGCAGACAGGAGTAAAAAAGCAGAGCGCCACGGGCCCCTGGCCGTGTCTGTGCCAGCTTTTGCGCTGGCAGCACACCGAACGAAAAGCCGGCATAGACGAGCGCCGCAGGCAGTTCGTCGGCGAGGCGAACGCCGCGCTCCCTGATATCGTCGAATCCGATCCCGCCGATATAGGCCAGACCCTCGTCAATGCTCTGAAACATGCGCCCGTCGAAGAGATCGGGCGTGTGCACGATATGGCAATTTGCTCGCAAGGCGTCGGCGAAGGCGCGCACGCCCGGGGTCAGCCCTTGAGCGTGATGGAACAACAAGACTTCAGCCATACCAAACCTTCTCCCGATGATCGGTATCTAAGGCGTAGCACCGAAGAAGGCCAGCCGGGTGAAGATCGTATAGTCCGCTTCCGATACCATCAGCGCAACGAAAACCAGCACCAGCAGCGGCGGCAGCAGGATGGCGTAGACCAGCGCCAGCCGCTCCCAGGCCATGTGCATGAAGACGGCGACAATCAGACCGGCCTTCAGCATCATGAACAGCAGGATCAACGTCCACCTCAGATAGCTCTGGACGCCGAGATAATCGACCATGTAGGACGCCGCGCTGAGCACGAATAGCAGCCCCCAGACGAGGAGATAGAGCCGGATCGGATGCTGCTGTCCGGTGTGTGCCTGTGCATGCACCGCTTGGTTTTGAGCATGCGCCGTTGTCTCGCTCATGACGACCTCACCACAGATAAAAGAACGCGAAGATGAAGACCCAGACCAGGTCGACGAAGTGCCAGTAGAGGCCCATGATCTCGACGGCCTCGTAGCGGCCTTTCCGGCTGGTGAAGAAGCCGCGCCGCTCCACGTCGAAATCGCCCCGCCAGACCTTGCGGGCGACGATGAGCAGGAAGATGACGCCGATCGTCACATGGGTGCCGTGGAAGCCGGTGATCATGAAGAAGGTCGATCCGAACTGGGCAGCCCCCCATGGGTTCTCCCAGGGGCGCACGCCTTCGGTGATCAGCTTCGTCCATTCGAAAGCCTGCATGCCGACGAAACAGGCTCCCAGAAGCGCCGTCAGCAGCATCAGTATCGCAGTCACGCGGCGGTCGCGGCGATAGCCGAAATTGACCGCCATCGCCATGGTGCCGCTGCTGGAGATCAGCACGAAGGTCATGATTGCGATCAGGATCAGCGGCACATCCTGGCCGCCGATATGCAGCGCGAAGACCTCGCTCGGATTGGGCCAGGCGACGGGCGTCGACATGCGGGCGGTCATATAGGCGATCAGAAAACAGCCGAAGACAAAGGTATCGCTGAGCAGAAAGATCCACATCATCGCCTTGCCCCAGGAGGCGGTCTTGAAGGCGCGCTGATCCGAGCTGAAATCGGCGGCGACACCGCGAAGGCCCGCTGGCCTGAGATTTGCCTCGCCGTGGGTCTGGACAGAATCTACCATCTTCAAATCCCCTAGCTTATCAACGTCCGGCAGAGATCGACGAAATCGTTCGCCCAGCCGGCAAAGAGCGCAAAGAGCAAAAGCCAGACGGCCAGCATGAAATGCGAATAGATGGCCGAAAGATCGACGCTGAGGCGCAGCCTTTCCGGCGCAACCTCGGCCGAGAATGCCCTGACCGTCGTATGCGCGAGCACCGCGAGCCCGCCGAGGATGTGCAGCCCGTGGAGGCCGGTGAGCATGTAGAAAAAGCTGTTGGCTGGATTGTCGGCAAGCACGTAGCCGGCCGCCGTCAGCTCCCGCCATGCCTGGATCTGTCCGGCGAGGAAAAAGACCGCAAGCCCAAGTCCGGTCACAAGCGCCGGCCGCAGGGCTTCCATGCGGCCGTGCCGCGCTTCTCGCTTGGCCCATTGCAGCGCGGCGCTGCTCAAGGCCAGTGCCGCGGTGTTCACCCAAAGCAGCCGCGGAACCGGCATCCCCCACCAGTCCGCCGATGCCGCACGCATGAAATAGGCGCTGACAGCAAGGCTGAAGACGGCGCCGACGACGCCGAGAAACACGAAGAGGCCGATCTTCACCGCCGGCACAGGCGCCCGCTCAGTGCCATGATGATCCGGCAACTGAACCGAGCCGGTTTCCAGCCAGGGCTTCGAGGTCAGCCGCTGCCCGGCCAGCCACCAGATCATGATGGCGGCGATGGCGGCGAGGAAGATCAGCACGACGCTCATGCCGGGACCTCTCGCGTCACGCCGTCGCTTGCCGGCACATTCTGCGGAATGAAATCCTCGGCCGCGCCCGGCACGCTGTAATCATAGGCCCAGCGGTAGACGACGGGCAAATCCTTGCCCCAGTTGCCATGCGCTGGCGGGGTCTGCGGCGTCTGCCATTCAAGCGTCGTCGCCCGCCATGGATTGCCGCCTGCCTCCTTGCCCCTGAAAAGGCTCCAGACCAGATTGAACAGAAAGACCATCTGCCCGGCCCCGACCACAAGCGCCATGACGGTGATGAAGATATTCAGTGTGTGGGCGGAAGGCGGGACGAAGGCCGTCTCTCCCATCTCGAAGTAGCGGCGCGGCACGCCGAGCAGCCCGAGATAATGCATCGGAAAGAAGATCGCATAGGTGCCGAGGAAGGTGACCCAGAAGTGGATCTGGCCGAGCATGTCGTTCAGCATGCGGCCCGTCACCTTCGGATACCAGTGATAGATCGCCCCGAAGATGACGAGGATCGGCGCCACCCCCATGACCATGTGGAAATGCGCGACGACGAACATCGTATCCGACAGCGGTACGTCGACGACGACATTGCCGAGGAAGAGACCTGTCAGGCCGCCGTTGACGAAGGTGACGATGAAGGCGAGCGCAAAGAGCATCGGCAGCGTCAGGTGGATGTCGCCGCGCCACAGCGTCAGTACCCAGTTGTAGACCTTGATCGCCGTCGGGATAGCGATGATCAGCGTCGTGGTGGCGAAGAAGAAGCCGAAGGCCGGGTGCATGCCGCTGACATACATGTGGTGCGCCCAGACGACGAAGCTCAAGCCCCCGATGATGACGATCGCCCAAACCATCATGCGGTAGCCGAAGATGTTCTTGCGCGCATGCGTGCTGATCAGGTCCGAGACGATGCCGAAGGCCGGCAGTGCGACGATATAGACCTCAGGATGGCCGAAGAACCAGAACAGGTGCTGGAAGAGGATCGGGCTACCGCCGCCATGCTGCAACTGCGTGCCCATCTCGACGATCGCTGGCATGAAAAAGCTCGTGCCGAGCACACGGTCGAACAGCATCATGACGCAGGCGACGAAGAGGGCCGGAAAGGCCAAGAGCGCCATCACGGTCGCGGTGAAGATGCCCCAGACAGTGAGCGGCATCCGCATCAGCGTCATCCCCCGCGCCCGACCCTGCAGCACTGTTACCACGTAGTTCAGCCCGCCCATGGTGAAGCCAATGATGAAGACGATCAGCGAAATTAGCATCAAGAGGATGCCCCAATCCTTACCACCCGGCGTGCCTGATAGCACCGACTGCGGCGGATAGAGCGTCCACCCCGCTCCCGTCGGCCCACCAGGAGCGAAGAAGCCGGCGGCGAGGATCAGCACCGCAAGCAGGTAGATCCAGTAGCTCAGCATGTTGGCATAGGGGAAGACCATGTCGCGGGCGCCGACCATCAGCGGAATGAGGTAATTGCCGAAGCCGCCGAGGAAGAGCGCGGTCAAGAGATAAATCACCATGATCATGCCGTGCATGGTGATGAACTGGTAGTAGTGATCGGCATCGATGAAGGAGAGAGCACCGGGAAAGGCGAGCTGAATGCGCATCAGCCAGGAGAGCACCAGCGCCACCAGGCCGATCGAGATCGCGGTCAACGAATATTGCACGGCGATGATCTTCGCATCCTGGCTGAACACATATTTGGTCCACCAGCTATGCGGATGATAAAGTTCGACATCCTCGACTTCGGCGGAGGGGATGCCGTCGGATGGAATCTCGACCATGATCTCTCTTCCCTTCCCGCCGGTTTCTTGAACCGGCAAACGGCTTTCCGGCCGCTGCATCGCGTCAGTTTGCCGGCGGCGGCTCTCCCGATGACGCCGTCAACTGGGTGAATGTCTGCTGCTGCCCGAGCCAGGTCTGGTAGTCGGCATCCTCATCGACGACGACAGTGCCGCGCATTTGCGGGTGGCCGACGCCACAGAGTTCGGCGCAGAGGATCTCGAAAGTCCCCGTCCGGGTCGGCGTGAACCAGAAATAGGTAATCATGCCGGGGATCATGTCCATCTTGGCGCGGAATTCCGGCACGTAGAAATCGTGGAGCACATCGACGGAGCGCAGCAATATATGCACCGGCTTGCCGATCGGCAGATGCAGCTCGCCGCCCTCGATGATGATGTCGTCTAGGCCGCTCGCGTCGTTCTTATCGAGACCGAGTGGATTTTCGGCGGTGACGTCGCGCGTCTCCGCACGGCCGAGCTTTCCGTCCGCCCCCGGCAGGCGGAAGCTCCACAGCCATTGCTGGCTGACGACCTCGACCGATGCGGCATCGGCAGGCACCGTGATGAACTGGTTCCACACGATGAGGCCGGGCGCCAGCATCGCCGCGACGCCGACCGCCGTTCCCCCTGCCAGCAGCAGCTCCAGCCGGCGGTTCTCGGGCTCATAATGCGCTTGGTTGCCCGGTCTGTGCCGGAAGCGGAAGACGCAGTAGGCCATGAACGAAACCACCGCCACGAAGACGATGCCGGTGATCCAGAAGGTGATGACGAGGGTGCTGTCGATATAGGTCCAGTTGGACGCGATCGGCGTCCACCACCACGGGCTCAGCACATGGAACAGCACGGAGCCGACGACAATCAGGACGAGGATCAGCACGACAGCCATGTCCGCTCCTCCTCGAGCAGGTTGACCCGTGAAACCGCATTCCGCAAAAAGTCCGTGTTTATTATCGCACAGATAGAAAATATCGGCAATTACGGCAATTTAAGCATGCCCTACCGGCCGCGGCCCGTCATTTGGGCTATTGCCCGTCATTGCGAATATTGCTTGAGATAGGCGATGAGATCGGTGATCTCCTTGTCGTCCTTCACGCCGACAAAGGCCATCTTCGTGCCCTTCACCTTCGCTTTCGGATTATGCAGATAATCGCGCAGCACCGTCTCGTCCCAGACGAGACCGCCTTCGCCGGCGGCCTTCATCGCGGCTGAATAGGCGAAATCGGGATGCGTCCCGGCCTTCCTGCCGAACAGCTTGTTCAGCGACGGACCGACCTTGTTGGTATCGGACTCGACGACATGACAGGTTGCGCATTTCTTGAAAACAGTGGCGCCCGCCGTCGCATCACCCTCCTGCGCCCCGGCATAACCGGGGAAAAGGGCACTCGCGGTTGCACCAATCAGCAGAACAACACGGTAATCCATGGCAAACCTCATCCTCCTCAAGGTCGCCAGCCACTCACACCGTCCACTATCTCTCGCGTGTGAGTGGTGGTTGTTATGGCCCGAAGCTTAGTCCTTCGCGGATGCAAGTCAATCGCTTCGACAGTTGGGGTCGGCTGAACGCATCTGAGATCCGGTGAACCCGACGCTGGTAATGGCCGCTACATCCCGATCGAAAGCGCCTCCCGCACCGCCAGTTCGGCCATGGCAAGCGCCGCCTCGCGGGTCCTGGCGGCCGCGATGAAGCGGCCGTTGTGGCAGAAGCTCGCGCCCTCTATGCCACAAACCCCCTCCAGCTCTCCATTGGTAAGACCGGCCCAGGCTGCCGGCAGATCGGCCCGGAGCTCGAACCCTTCCTCGGCGCGGCGGATACCGGTCACACACCAATCTTTTTCACGCGGGTGGACGACGAACAGCAGGTGATCGGCGCCCGCCTTGACGATGGCCGGACGGAAGGGCATGCCCCTCGGCAATTCCAGAACACGCCCCTGCCCCGCAGCCTGGATTGCCTGATGCACGATCGTCTCGGCTCGTAATTTTGCAGCACTTTGGCCGATCCTGGCCTCGACGAAACTGCGAGCAATGGCAAGCGCCGCATGGAAAGCGCGATCGTCGGCCTCGGGCTCCGCTTCATCGAAAACCGGTTTCAGCGTCTCCAGCAGCACCGGCAGCGTCAGTCCCGCCAGCGGCCCCGAGGGACTGAGCGCGCCGTTGTCGGTCAGGTCGATCGGCAGCACGAAGCCGGCGTCGAAGGAAGCGTGCACCGTCTCGACATCTGCCTCTGGAAGACCGGAGGCAGCGAGATAATCCCTGCCGAAATGCTTCCAGATCAGGCCGAACGAGCTGTAGGGCTGGCCATCTTCGCGCAGCGGCGCGCCGCGCTGATGGTGATCGAATATCCGGGCAGCAGGGTCATAGGTTCCGCCGACATCGTAGATGATGCGGTCTTGACCCGGCGTGATCCATTCCGGCAGCCGGCTGCGGACGATCCGCGCCTGCGGGAAAAGCCCGGTCAGGATGACGCTTGACAGCAATTCGTCGGCATGGAAGCCACCGGAATGGGTGACGAGGAAATCGGGGATCATGAGAGCTTACGCCTTGTCGTTCGCGGAGGTCCGCTTGCGGGTCGGCACCAGATAGCCGTTGCCGGCTGCTATCTCAACCCGTCCGTCACGCATTTCGCTCAGCGCCTGTCGATCGTCGCTTGTTTGTCGTCGCCGAACTTTGCGAGTGACAGACGCCGGTGGCTGCACGTCTCGTCACGCTCTGGATCGACGTTGCCGCCCTCGCAAAACTGCCTATCCTGCGACCATCAGAAGTGGCTAGCGAAATTTGCAAAATCGGAAAGAGGCAGCGCTTGGAAATTCCTCCGCACTTTCATGTTGTCGAGACGGCCGGATGGCTTGTGAACCACCGTATGAACTCCGCTCTCCCCGGCTATCTCATGATCGGTTCCAAGACCGACACGACCGACCTGTCGGATTTGTCCGTAAACGCCTTGGCCGAATTCGGCCCCTTGCTCGCAAGGGCTCAGAGCGCATTGAAGCAGGAATTGAACGCTCAGCGCGTCTATATCGGCCGATACGGGCACACGCCCGGTTATCCGATCCATTTCCATGTGATCCCGATCTATGACTGGGTGGAGGAATTATTCTGGAAGGACGCCCGCTATCGCCTGCTGGCGAATTTCGCAGAGGGACCGGGGGAAACCGCAACGGATGGCGCGGAACTGACGCTGTTTGTCTGGCGTGAGTTCTGCGAACGCGCAATACCGCCGCCCATCACCGGGCCATCGGTCTCAGAGGCCATCCAGTTGTTGCGGGACACAATGGTGTTTCCGGCGCTTTAGGTTTTTGCGCTCAGACGCGACATGCACGAAGAACGAGGCTAAGACAGCGCCGGTTCCGGCTGTCCTGCGACGAGCGCACGAGCGGCTGCTGCGCCGGCATGCAGGCAGATGAGCCCGATCGCGGCCAGAGAATTGATCAGCAGGACATCAGCCACGACCGGCGCCGAAAACGCGCCCTCGCCTGACGGAAGCACCGCCGTTGCGGCAAAGAGCACGCCTTCATAGGCAACGAAGCCGGCGATGAAGGCGCCGGCCATGGTGACGGTAAGGCCGGCAGTGAGACGAAGTACCCCAAGCGCTGCGGCCAGCGATGCCAATGCCGCAACACCGATCGCAAGGCCCCAGGCATAACTGTCCCAGGTCTGGGGATAGCCGAGCACGAGATATCCGACCATCTGGTTGGCGAACCAGGCCAGCAGTACCGCCGTCACCGCCATCCGCCGGGGAAGAATGACGGCCGACACCGCCGCCAGGGCTACGAAGGGTGTGACGCAGGCAAAAAGCAGGCTGAGCGCAACGCTCGCACCTGAAATGAGGACGACCCAGGCAACAGCGAAGCCGGGGACGACAGGGCGCAGGGGAAACTGATTTCGTTCGAGCATCTCGAAACTCCGTTCGGCCGGGCGCACGCGCCCTGCGAAATCATACGCCAGTCCAGAAAAAAGGCCAGTGAGGTCACAGCGCCCCTTTAGGTCGAAATCCCCGGGCGTTCCTCAATCGATGACGTACTGGATATGATGGCGGCCATGCACGGCCGATTTCTGGACATGGGCGCGAACGCCGAAGACCCGGCCGATCATATCCTCCGTCAGCACATCCTCCGGCGCGCCGGAGGCGACGACCTCGCCCTTCTCGAGCACCGCCAGGCTGTCGCAAAACATCGCCGCCAGATTGAGATCATGCAGCGCGACGACAGAGGTGATGCCGAGTTTCGAGATCAGCGAGAGAATGTCGAGCTGATGCTGGATGTCGAGATGGTTGGTCGGCTCGTCGAGCAGCAATTCGCTCGGCGACTGCGCCAGGGATCGCGCAATATGGACGCGCTGGCGTTCGCCGCCCGACAGCGTCTGCCAGAGCTGGCCCGCCCTCTCTCGCATGCCTACCCGCAACAGGGCCTCTTCGACGGCGGCATCATCCGCGGCGCCCCAGGACGACAGCAGCCCGCGATGCGGCGTGCGGCCAAGCCGCACGACATCTCGTACTGTCAGTTGCGTATCGGTCGCCGACTGCTGCTCGACGAAGGCGACACGGCGCGCAAGGTCTGCGCGCGACAGCGAGGAAATGTCGTCTTCCCCAAGCCTGATGACGCCGCTGCGAGCTTTGCGCAGGCGGCAGATCAATCTGAGCAGGCTCGATTTTCCGGAGCCGTTCGGCCCGAGCAGGCCGAGCACCTTGCCCTTTTCCACGGCCAGGCTGACGCCGTTGACGATGACAGTGTCGCCGGCGGCAAAACTCACCTTGTCGATCCGGATGCTCATGCGCTTCTCCGCACGCGATAGAGAATGACGGCGAAGGCCGGTGCGCCGAACAGCGCGGTGACGACGCCGATCGGCAGGATCTGCTGCGGTATGATGATGCGCGAAACGATATCGGCGCCGACCATGAAGATCGCGCCGCCGAGCGCCGTTGCCGGCAGCAGTCGCCCATGCGCCGGCCCGACGAGGAAGCGGGCGGCATGAGGAATGACGAGGCCGACAAAACCGATCGATCCGACCATGCTGACGACGCTTGCCGTCATCGCCGCGGTCGTGCCGAAGAGCACGATCTGGACGCGGCGCACGGAAATGCCGAGCGAGGCTGCCGCATCGGTGCCGAAGGCGAAGGCATCGAGCGCCCGCACATGAGCCATGCAGATGATGAAGCCAATCAGCGCGATCGGCACCGAGAGATAGACATCGGGCCAGCGCACCCCGCTGAGCGAACCGAGAAGCCAGAACAGGATGCCGCGCGCCTGCTCGGCATTCGCCGATGTTGTCACCACGTAGGAGGTCAGCGCATTGAAGAGCTGCGACCCGGCGACGCCGCAAAGAATGATGCGCTCACCGGTTCCCCCGACCCCCGTCGCCAGGAAGCCGACCAGCAGGAAAGCGATGACCGCGCCGATAAAGGCGCCGCTCGAGAGACCAAGAACGCCATAACCGAAGCCGAGGATCATCACGCAGACGGCGCCGGTCGAGGCGCCGGCGGAGATGCCGAGCACATAGGGTTCGGCCAGCGGATTGCGCAGCAGCGCCTGGAGGATCGCCCCGCAAAGCGACAGCGACGCGCCGGCGCTTGCGGCAACCAGCGCCCGGCTCAGACGATAATCCCAGACGATGCCCTGGTGGATGCGGCTGAGTTCGAAATCCGTTCCGAACAGCCGGTTCAAGACGGCCTCTGCCGTCGTCGCAAGCGGGATGGCGATCTCGCCGATGGAAACGGCAAGGCTGACCATCAGCCCGAGAAACAGAAACGCTGCAACGGTGAGCGCTGCCAGCGCCCACCATCCCTGTTTCCTGGCGGAGATCGCGCTCACTGCGAAAGGCCGAAAGACTTGATGCCGTTCGCCAATGTCTCGATGCCGTCGATCGTCCGGATCGTCGGGTTCATCGACTGCGCGTCCATCATCACGAAGTGCTTGTTCCTGACGGCATGCAATTCCCTGGTGACCGGGTCGTTCTCGAGGAAGTCGACCTTGACCTTGGGATCGTCGGCCGCGTAGCGGCGGCGATCCATCGTCGCGATGACGATGACTTGAGGATTTGCCTCGGCGATGGTTTCCCAGCCGACCAGCGGCCATTCCTCTTCCGTCGTCACGACGTTCCTCGCACCGATCGTCTTCAGGATATAGGCCGGTGCGCTGTTCTTGCCGGCAATAAAGGCGTCGCCGTTGACGTCCTTGCTGGAGAACCAGAAGACCACCGGCAGGTTCTTTCCCGATGCGCCTGAAATCGACGCCACGGCATCGGCCTCGCGCCTCTTCAGCTGCGCGATCAATGCATCGCCGCGCTCCTTGACGTCGAAGATCTCAGAGAGTTCGGCGATTTCCTGGTAGATCAGGTCCATCGTGAACAGCTCCTTGCGCACGCCGTCACCGCCGTCGGTGTTGACCTTGGCGACGCAATCGGCCGGCGCGAGATAGGTATTGATCCCGAGGTCGGCGAACTGCTCGCGTTTGCCGACCGAGCCCTGCGCGCCGACATGCCATTCGAACTCGGCCGCCACCAGATCAGGCTCCTGCCCGACGACGGATTCGAAGCTCGGATCGTTGTCGGCAAGCCGCTTGATCTTGCTGTTGGCCTCGGCATATTGCGGCAGGACGGGACCGACCCAGACGGCCGTACCCGTGATCTTGTCGGCAAGGCCGAGCGAAAAGAGGACTTCGGTCATGCCCTGGCCGATCGAGACGATCTTTGCCGGTGCCTTCTGGAAGGTCACCGGCTGGCCGCAATTGGTGATGGTCAGCGGATATCGGGTCGCGGCAAGGCTTGGTGCCGCAAGGCCTGCGAGCCCGAAGGCACATGTCATGGTGGCGAGAATTTGGCGCATGGAAAACCTCGATGAAGGGAAAAGAGGGGCAGAAATCACGCTTACGCGTAGACTACGCCGCAGGAGGCCCAATCGAGACGGATGCATGCCGATATGAGGCGAAGGTTCAGAAGGTCAATCATGTCTGTTCCTTGTCCGGGCATCCCCGCCCGGTTGATTGGATCGTGATTGACGGCAGGTCTCCTGGCTTGCGGATATGCGCCGTTTCAACCGCCTTCCCGCGCGCTATGCACAGTGGCTGGGCCAGAGGCCCCTGGGAATGAACGCTGACGCGCTCGCCCCAGGATGATCGACAATCCGCATACAGTTGCGGGGGCAGCCACGGTCTCGGTCCCTACTGGGTCGTCCTCACCGTGTTCCCTATTAATCCCCTTGGAGTCATCTTCAGGGAACCGTCGCCCCCAGTTACGTCGCCTGCCCGGGCGGCGTCAATGACTATTGCGGGGGAGTTGAGAAATGGAGAGGGAACGTGGGAGCGCTGTCTGTCGTGGCTCGCGGCATCCGCCAACGTCCCTCATGCTGCGATGCGCAGCCTGCGAGTGCGAAGCCTCGAAGCACGCGCCGCAACGCTGCTCCTTGCTACAACGCATCCAGCGGGATCTTCAGATAGCGCCGGCCATTATCCTCCGGTTCGGGCAGCCGCCCGCCGCGGATGTTGACCTGTAGCGCGTGCAGCATCAGCTTCGGTTTCGGCAGCGTGCGGTCGCGTGCCTGGCGCAGCGCCACGAAGCCGGCCTCGTCGATGCCTGATATATGCGGATTGGCGCGCTTCTGGGCGGCGACCGTGCTTTCCCAGCGCGGGTGGCGACCGCCGGGCTGATAGTCGTGGCCGGAAAACAGCCTGGTCTCCTCGGGCAGCGACAGGATCGCCTGGATCGAGTGCCAGAGGGCGCTGGCGCTGCCGCCGGGGAAATCCGTGCGCGCCGTGCCGGAATCCGGCGTGAACACGGTGTCATGAACGAAGGCGGCGTCACCGATCACATAGGTCACCGAGGCAAGCGTGTGGCCGGGCGAGAACATCACGCGGGCTTCAAGCCCGCCGATCTCGAAAGTGTCGCCATCGCCAAACAGCCGATCCCATTGCGAGCCGTCGGCTTCGAACTTCGGCCAGTTGTAGATCTCCTTCCAGAGCCGCTGGACGTCGGTGACATGGGCGCCGATCGCCGTCGGCGCGCCGGTCTTTCCTTTGAGGTAATGCGCGGCGGAGAAATGATCGGCATGCGGATGCGTGTCGAGGATCCACTCGACCGTCAGCCCCTGGCTTTCAATATGCGCGAGGATGGCGTCGGCATTGGCCGTTCCCGTCGCGCCCGACATCTCGTCGAAGTCGAGCACCGGGTCGATGATGGCGCAGCGTTTCGTCGCCGGGTCTGAAACGACGTATTGAACGCTGCAGGTGCGAGGTTCGAAGAAGGCCTTCACATGAGCCGCCTGCCCCGCCCGCTTCTCCAGCCAGCGGCGCGCGCCGGCAAGATCGAAGCCCAGATTTTGACCGAACGCCTCGACATCCCCCGCCTTCATCCGCCCGTCCAGCACTTCGCCCAGCGCATAGAGCGTCAGCGCCCGTGTGCCGCTCTTGCAATGGGCAACGATCGGTCCCTTCGCTTGCGTCATCGCGGCCTGGAAGGCGTGAATATCGGCCTCGGTGATCTCGGTCCCCTTCACCGGCACGAAGCTGTAGGCGAGCCCGGCGGCGGCTGCGGAAGCCTTCTCCGCTGCATTGCCGGGTTGCCCCGGCTCCTCGCCATCCGGCCGGCCATTGATGACGGCGGCAAAGCCGTCTGCCGCGAAAGCGGCAAAATCGGCGGCATCGGGCTGCCCCGCCACCGATATCAGCTCATTGACCCTCACGGATGTCATCGAAGCCCCCGCGCTGCCTGCATCATACAGTATCGCATGTATATCGATACAATCTCATAAGTATATTGTTGAGCGCAAGGATGCGCGCTCTACCATGCTGCAAGCCTCACGTCCTATAGTGCCGGCGCGGAGAAATATTTGCGCGGCACCTTCTCCGTAAGGCGCTGCATCTCCTGTTCGACAGCGAGCGCCCTGTCCTTCACGATGCCAATCTCTTTTTCCACCATGCCCGCTATCAGCCAGCTGTAGGCGACAGCCATCATGGTCGGGAGAAGGCAAATCCCGGTGACGCCGAGAAAATAGCGAATGCGAATGGCCTCTCCCGCAAAGGCAGAGCACAGTACCAGAAGAACGAAAGCGATGGCGCCGACAACAAGCGCCGCGTAGCTGACAGCCTTATCGTAAGAATACATGTTTTCGCTGTAGGGTGCCTGCGAACGACGCTGGTTCCAGATATGAAGGTTCAGTTTCTGAGCCTCCACATCCGCCGTCATCCAAGCGCTTGTCTCCTCGCTGCCCGGCAAGATCTTTTCCGGTTTCGGTACCGATCGGTAAAGCGCCAGAGCCCGCGCAATGGTCTCGTCGGTCTGCCTCATGGCGCGATCGTATTGCTTCAAAGCCGGCGTGCGTATCTCGCGAAACGAAAAATACGCCAGATTCAACGCAACGCTGATTTGAAGAACAGACTGCATGTCACCCAGCCGCATCCGCCACTCCGCCCTGATCATGCAATCCCAAATGCACAATCTCACAGGTCCATTGTTTCGTGCAAGCATTGCGGCGGGAGGCTTTCGCAGACATTTCTGCCCAGCCCCAGCTTTTCACAGCCAATCGCGGCGATCACCGACGACGCAGGCTACGCCACCGACGCCGCCTTCAACCGCGCCTTCTCCCGCGCCTTCGCTACCCCGCCGGCCGCCTGGCGGGTGATCGCGCGGGAATGGCGTGTGAGGCGCCTGGCATCGAGTCGACAGCATTCACTCGGTCGGCAAAGGTTTCCCGCTGCGATGGGTTGCGGCTGAGCCGTAAGCGTCATCAAATAGCCGGCCCGAGCGCTGAAAACCTCTCCCTAAAGCCGGAGGCCTGATGGCTCGATGTCAGTCGCAGAATCCACAGCTGCGACTGACATTTCAAACCGTGTTCCAAAGTCGCTAGACGCGACTCTCTCCGCCAACATCGGCTGACGCGGCAAACAGCGCGTCGCCAACCTCGCCGGGCAGCAACATATTATGATACGCCCTGCCCGCCCCAGTCGTCGGCAGGCGCGGCGAATTCGGCGACGCGGCAGTCGAACAGAACAGGCCTGTTCACCTCGATCATCTCCGTAATCGCATCGTCGAGTTCGGCCGGCCTCTCGCAGCGAATGCCGTGTCCGCCATAGGCTTCCGCAAGTTTTACGAAATCCGGGTTTCCGTGCTGCCGTGCGTTAACTGATCGCCGCCGTTGAGAATGAAGATCTTGATCGGCGCCTTGTGCTGCACGGCGGCCGACATTTCCTTCATCGTCGTCTGCACCGAGGCATCGCCCGCTATGTCGATGACGAGGCTGTCGGGATTGGCGATCTGCACGCCGAGGGCGGCGGGCAGCCCGTATCCCATCGTCCCCAGGCCGCCTGATGTCATCCAGCGGTTCGGCTGCTCGAAGCGATAATATTGCGCCGCCCATATCTGATGCCGGCCGGCCTCCGTCGTGATGTAGGTTTCCCGATCCTTGGTCAGTTCATAAAGCCGCTCGATGGCATATTGCGGCATGATGACGTCCTCGCGCATCGCGTAGGAAAACGATCGCCGTGCCAGCCAGCCCGCGATCGCGTTCCGCCACTCGGTCAGTCTCGCCCGGTCCGGTGCCCGCGGCAGCGCCCGCCACAGACGAACGAGGTCGGCAAGCACCTTGGCGGCATCGCCGCGGATGGCGATATCGGCGCCTACGGTCTTGTTGAGCGAGGAAGCATCGATATCGATATGAATCCTCCGGGCACTCGGTGACAAACCATCGACGCTGGAGGTGAGCCCGCCGTCGAAACGCGCCCCGATGCAGAGTATGAGGTCGCAGTCGTGCATCGCCATATTGGCCTCATAGGAGCCATGAAGCCCGGTCATCTTCAGCCAGTTCGGGCTGGAAGCGGGATAAGCGCCGAGCCCCATCAGCGTCGACGTGACGGGAAAGCCGCAGAGATCGACCAGCTCGCGCAGCAGTCTTACCGCTTCAGGGCCGGAATTGATGACGCCGCCGCCCACGCAGATGACCGGCCGGCGCGCAGTTGCCATCAGAGCGACGGCAGCCTCGATCTCCCCGATGCCACCGCGATGGTCCGTCTGGTCGCTCGTTCTCGGGGCGACGGCCTCAGGCGGCGTATAGCTGCCGCTTGCAAACAGCACATCCTTGGGCATGTCGACCAGAACGGGGCCGGGCCGGCCGGATCTGGCGATGCGAAAGGCCTCGTGGATGGTGGCGGCAAGGTCATTGACGTCGCCGACCAGCCGATTGTGTTTCGTGCAGGCTCGGGTGATGCCAACGGTATCGCATTCCTGAAACGCATCGGACCCGATCAGCGTCGTCGGCACCTGGCCGGCCAGGCAGACGAGCGGCACGGAATCCATCAGGGCATCCTGCAGGGGCGTGATCGCGTTGGTGACGCCGGGACCTGATGTGACCAGCATGACGCCGACCTTGCCCGTCGAGCGTGCATATCCCTCGGCGGCATGGCCGGCGCCCTGCTCATGGCGAACCAGAATGTGCCTGATGTCTTCCTGCTGGAAAAGCTCGTCATAAATCGGCAGCACGGCAGCGCCGGGATAGCCGAAAATGTGCTGGACGCCGTTGTCTCTCAACGCCTGGAGAACGATTTCCGCGCCGGTCATCTGCGCGCGCGGGATGTCGATGGAATGACGGGATCTCATGGTTCCGTTCCTTGATCAGTGTAATGATGTGTGGAAAGTCCGACGAGGCGCCCGCCCGGATTCAGGGCATAAAAAAAGGCCCCGTCAGGAGCCTGCTTATCGCGCATGGGAGCTTTCGCCGGATGGTTACACCACCCTGCCCATGCGCCCGATCACCACTGCCAGAACCATCGCGATTTTCATGGGCAGCATAGCTAGAGGTAAATCGGCGCACCGTCAATGCTTCCGCAGCAGACGAAGCCGCCCGCGCGAGAATGCGGGCGGTCGCACCGTCGTATAGCATTCTGGTTATGCCAGAATGTTCAAGCTTAGTCCTGGCCTTGCAGGCGGTCCATCACCTGGAGCAGCAGGTCGGCGCAGGCTTTCATCGGTTCGTCTTCGGCGCATTTCAGATCAATCCTGGTGTCCCCGTCCTCGATCCGGAAATGGGCGGCCTTCGACGGCGGCGGCAGGAACGGCCGATGACCGCGGAAACCACGGAAGCCCCTGTCGCCACGGAAACCCCTGTCGTCGTGGAAGCCCATATCGCCCCTCGATCCATGCCACCGGTAATCGGGGCGATCTCTTGGCCGCGCATCCGGCTCGCTTGTCATCGGCTCGTCATCACCGGAAGCAGACGGATTCGGTGGTGGAGGCGTCGGCGGCGGTGGCGAGCCCGTATCGGCCGCTGCGGGCGGTGTCCCCGTGGCTGGCGGAGCAGGCGGTTGTTGCGCGAAGGCTGTGCCGGCCAATGCCGCAAGAGCAAGGCCTGAAAGGAGAAGTTTTTGCATGGGGATCGTTCCTTTGCCGGAAAAAGAAGCCTGTCTGTAAACACCGCAGCGCGGCTTTGGTTCATGCCTTGTGGGCCAGTCAGCGAAATCAGCAAAGGCCATGGCCGCGATCGATGAAGACTACGTACACAGGAGTGTCGCCCCGAGACGTCTTTCGCCTCGCCTCCGCCATGTTGGGCGGCTATCCTAGGCCTCGATTCGCTAGGCACGACGAGGGCGTGGCGTGAAAGAACATCAAGGAGAGTGCGATGACGGACGCCAAGAGCGGCATTTCGGGACTGCGGCCGCATATTACTGTAATCGGCGTCGGCGGTGGTGGGGGCAATGCGATCAACAATATGATCGCGGAAAAGCTGGCGGGCGTTGAATTCATCGCCGCAAATACGGACGCCCAGGTCCTCGCCACATCAAAGGCGACGCGGCGCATTCAACTCGGTGCAAACGTGACGGAGGGTCTCGGCGCCGGTTCGCTCCCCGAGATCGGCCATGCGGCTGCCGAGGAGTCGATCGATGAGATCATGGATCATCTGGCGGGATCGCATATGTGTTTCGTCACAGCCGGCATGGGCGGCGGGACGGGCACCGGTGCTGCCCCAGTCATCGCCCGCGCCGCGCGTGCGGCCGGCATCCTGACCGTCGGCGTCGTCACCAAGCCCTTCACCTTCGAGGGCAATCGCCGCATGCGGACGGCGGAAGTCGGCATCGAGGCGCTTCGCCAGGCAGCCGACACGGTCATCGTCATTCCCAATCAAAACCTCTTCCGCATTGCCGACGCGAAAACCACTTTCGCCGATGCGTTCATGACCGCCGACCGTGTGCTCTATGCCGGCGTCGGCTGCATTACCGATCTCATCGTCAAGGAAGGCCTGATCAACCTCGATTTTGCCGACGTGAAGTCGGTCATGCAAGGTATGGGCCGCGCCATGATGGGCACGGGCGAAGCCTCCGGCGAGAGCCGCGCGATGAAGGCGGCGGAAGCCGCAATTGCCAACCCCCTTCTCGACGATATCTCGATGAAGGGCGCCAGGGGAGTGCTGATCTCGATCTCGGGCGGTTCGGATATGACGCTGTTCGAAGTCGACGAAGCGGCCAGCCGCATTCGCGACGAGGTACAGGACGATGCCGACATCGTCGTCGGCGCCATCTTCGACCGCAGCCTTGACGGCAAGTTCCGAGTCTCGGTGGTGGCAACGGGACTGGAAGGCGGCGGCGTGCCCGCATCCGCTCCTCACGCCCCCGCCGCGCAGATCCAGACACGTACGCTGCAATAGCATCGCCGCCCACGTTAGCAGCCTGCTCACGGCGGAGCTGCCCCATAAAAGTTGCCCCGCCATATGGAAAACGGGCGGGGCAATATCGGGGTTCGGCCAGAATACTTGCCGGATCGGACGTGCGCGACGCTGCGGCAATTCCCGTCCTGCCCGTGGGTGGTAACGGGCCGGCGCGCCACAGCCCATCCGCCTCATGCATCCGCCGTCGCTTTTCCTTATTGTCGATGCTTTCTGATTGGGGATCCGCCGATCACCGGCGCAACGGGGCTACCGCCTGTTTGTCGCGTTGCCGATCGCGCGCTCCGTAAAGTCACGTAAAGTAAAAACCGCACCAGAAATTCCGCCAACCCCGTAATAAACACTGCCCCATATCAACAAACTCAAAATAAAAGCCGCGATCAGAACTCGGATAGCCACGGAACACTTCTTTCCAACACGCCTTAATTTACTCAATATTAGAAATATATACTTACATAAGTTGACAAGGTCAAATACAATTATTCAACCCGCAATCCTTCGGCAGGGCGATGTTAGGACGAGCATCGCGCGCCTGTGGCAGCACGTGATCAATGCCCACCCACCTCTTAGTCGCTAACGGTAAAGCCCCATGAAGAGGGATCGATCAATTCCGCCGGCGGGATCATCTCCTTGAGATCGACCGGACGGCGCTTGATCTCGATCGCGGTATAATTGTTACCCCGGCTCAAATATTGTGAGCGTTGATGCACACCATCACTGCAGATTTGTCCGGATTGCGGCGGTGGATTGGCCCATCATGGGGATAATCAAATTCCCTCACTCACCCCAGCAACCCCGTGATCTTCTGCGTATCCTCAGCCGTCGCGGGGTTGTACACCACCATGCTGAGGTCCGGCCGGCCGTCCACCTGAAAGGCCGAATACTCAAAGGAGAGGAGCCCGAGGACCGGGTGTTTGATGTGTTTGGCGCCCTCGCCGTGGGTGCGCACGTCGTTGTCGCGCCACATGGCCAGGAATTCCGGGCTCTTGCGGCAGAGTTCCTCGACCAGCGGCTCAACCTCGGCAGCGGCACCCGCACGCGCCGCGTCGACCCGGAAGGCGGCGACGACGAAGCGGGCGACACTTTCCCAGTCGTACTGGGCGGCGCGCACGCGCGGATCGAGGAAGATGAAGCGCAGCACGTTGCGCTCTTGCGGAGGCAGCGCGCCGTAATCGGTCAGCAGCACGGTCGCCGCCCGGTTCCAGGCGACTACATCCCAGATCGCGGTGCGGATCAGCGCCGGGCTCGGATCCAGCGCATCGAGCACGCCTTGTAGGCGCGGCGTCACGCCCTCTTCTTTGCGGTAGCGCACCTCGGGCGGCCGGCCGAGGCCGATGAGGAAGAGATGCTCGCGCTCGACATCTGTCAGCATCAGGGCGCGCGAAATCCGGTCGAGCACATCGGCCGACGGCGCCCCGCCGCGTCCCTGCTCCAGCCAGGTGTACCAAGTCGGGCTGATATTTGCGCGGCTCGCTACCTCCTCGCGGCGCAAGCCAGGCGTGCGCCGTCTCTCTGCCGCAAAACCGAAGGCGGCGGGATCGAGCTTGGCGCGGCGGTCCTTGAGATAGCTGCCGAGAAGATTGTCGGTGGCGACGAATTCGCCCATCCTATTAGCCTTTATACCATGATAATGTCACTACTTTACCATGATACCCTAAGCCTCGATATGTGTCTCCTGTCGAAACCGGAGATTTGCATATGCGTGTATTTGTAACCGGAGCCACCGGCTGGGTCGGCTCGGCTGTCGTCAGCGAGCTGATCGCGGCCGGCCATCAGGTGTTAGGCCTTACCCGATCGGAAAAGGGCGCTGAAGAGCTCAGGGCCGCCGGCGCCGAGGTCCACCGCGGCACGCTTGAGGATAGGGAAAGCCTGAAGCGCGGTGCCGCCGAGGCCGACGGCGTCATCCATACCGGCTTCAACCATGACTTCTCAAAATTCGCTGAGAATTGCGCCCTTGACCGGCGCGCGATCGAGGCGCTCGGCGAAGCCCTGAATGGCTCCGGCCGGCCGCTGCTGGTGACGGCAGGCCTTGGCCATGCGCCGGGTCGCGTCGGCACCGAGAACGACCCGCCCATGCCGACCACCGAGACCTATCCGCGGGCCTCCGAAATCACCGCGGTATTGCTCGCCGCACGCGGCGTGCGCGCCTCCACCGTGCGGCTGCCGCCTTCGGTGCATGGCCGCCGCGATCACGGCTTCGTGCCGATCCTGATCGACACCGCCCGGCGAAAGGGTGTCTCGGCCTGCATAGGCGAAGGACTGAACCGCTGGCCTGCCGTGCACAGGTTGGATGCTGCTAGGGTCTATCGCCTGGCGCTGGAGCATGGCGTCGAAGCCGGCCCCTTCCTTGCAGTTGCCGAAGAGGGCGTGCCGTTCAGGCAGATTGCCGAGGTGATCGGCCGGCGACTAAATGTGCCTGTCGTTTCACTTTCACCGGAAGAGGCGGCCGAGCATTTCGGTTGGTTTGCGATGTTTGCCGGCTTCGACGTGCCGACCTCGAGCGCTCACACCCGCGCGCTGATCGGTTGGCAGCCGGAGCAGCCTGGCCTCCTCGCCGATATCGATCACCCGGCCTATTTCGGCGGCTGAGGGATGTAAAACAAAGACTAGCCGCGTTGCATGAATCGAATTCTGTATGCGATGTGGTTAGCGCATCCGGCCTTCGTTCATATCGGCGGGATCGTAATTGATGTCCCAATCCTTGCCCGACTTCTTCTTGCCGGGCGGGTTCTTGTGCACCGTCGCATCTTGCGAGCCGGTGATGACAGTTGGCTTGGCGCTGGCAACACCCGTGCTTTTCCGGTCGGCCCGAGATTTTGCGAACTGGCCGGCCGCGTCTTTTTCGGGATTGGCCATCTCATTCACCCTTCTGCTTCAGCGCGTCGCCGAGGTCCTTGGTCTCGGGATCGCGGTTGTTTTCGCCATGCGCGTCGCGATCGCGGTCCGGATCGTCTTTGGCTTTCAGATAGCCGCGCGGGGTGTTTTCCTTCGGGCCTTCCCATCGGGGAGACTGATCTGTGGTGCCGGGAGCGCCATCCTTGGGGGTTGTCATGCCCATCGTCGTTTCTCCTTGGTTGAGTAGGAAAAACCGGGAAGCGCGCCAAGTGTTCCCGCACAAAATTTGGAACAGTGTCGTCCCCCACTGGTTCTCTCGAGGTCGCAACCTCAAACAGGGAGCCGAAAGATGAGCAAGACCAACGTCCGTGAACTCCAGAAACGCGCTGAACAGCAGGTTAAGAACACCAGCGCCGGCGGCCACCTTGGCGGTACCTATTTCGGCCAACAGCCGGACGGCAAAACCACCTCGGACAGCAGAAACGACAGCGCCAAGGCGCGGCCGAACGACGGGAGCAATTGAGGGCGCATGCTGCTGGTTCCTGACATTCTAAAGACCACCGAGGATCCATGCTAGGAGAGCCTTCCACCCACGGATTCCTGTGCCCGCCACAGGAATCCGGGCACGGCGCGTTCGCGCGGTAAACAGCCAAATGCACGCTTGAAGAGACTTCCGCGCCCAAAGACTTGGGCGCGCTCGATCCTGTGACCAGCGCAGGGATGAGGGGATTGGAGGAGGCGGAGACGTTCTCCCACCCTCCCACCTCTATTGGGAAGCGGCAGCCTCAACCCGCATCGTGCTCAGCCGCCACGCCGGTCAGTCGACGGCCTGCCCTTTGGGTCGGTGCCGCTGATCCTGGTAACGCCGATCGCGGAGGCCAAATCGACGGGCGTGACCCCGACGAGTAATGGGGAAGCACGGCGGCGCGCGAGGCGTTCGCGAAACGGGATCAGGCTCCCGCCGTAGCCGGACGATTGCGGCGCCTTTTTAGCTCATCGTCTGCGAGCGCGGTCAATGCTGGTTGTGGTCACAGACCGCCTCAGCCAAACAAGAAATCGCCCGAGTTGAAATTTGCAAGTCCGCCGAGGGTGGTGATGTTGTCGAATTCAGCAACCAGCACCGCGCCGCCGGCTGAACTTGGGTTCGGATCGTAGTAGACCGCCGCATGGCCGAGATCCGTATTGTGGAACACGAACAATGCCCCTGTGGTTATGTTGCTGTAACCGTTGATGGTGCTCTGGACGGTTGCGTTCGTGACGCTCACGTCCGTTTTGACGCCAACCTCCGTTCCGGCAACATTGATCGTGCCGTTGTTTCCCACCTTCACGTTTTCCACGCTTGTATTGTTGTTGCCGACGGCGAACTCCAACGCGCCGCCTCCAACGTCTAATTGGAACCTGTCCACCATTGTGCTGTTCGTCCCAGCATTGAAGTCGGTCATATGGTTCGTGGTGGTGGCAAACCTTTGGAGAAAGAAGGTGTCATTTCCCACGCCCCCGGTAAGGGTGTTGTTACCAGCACCGCCGTTGAGGGTGTCATTGCCGTCTTGGCCGAAAAGAGTGTCGTCACCTCCTAGCCCGAACATCATATCGTTACCGCCACCGCCGTAGAGCACGTCGTCGCCCGTTCCACCGGTGGGATTGTCCTGTGAATTGCCGTTGCCACCGGTGATAATCGTGAACGTCTCGGTCTTTTCGAAGGCCGGCCCTATGGGATCACCCGTCTGCGTCGCCGTTACCGTCACCGAAAATGTACCGTTCGTCGATAGTGCATCCGAACTCAGCGTATTGCCGGTTATCGAAAACAAGCCCGGATTCGACTGCGAAGCAATGCCGAAGTTGAATCCGCCTGTGTCGGCATCAGTCGCCGTCAGCAGACCACTGAATTCAAAACTATTGAAGTTGACGCTATCCGCCGGAACGACAGGCGTCAGCTTAATATCGGTCGGTGCCTGCCTGGCTGGTCCATCATCGGCGCCGGTGATGGCGACGACGATATTGTGGCTGGCCGTGCCGTCGAGCGAGCTGACGCTCAGCGTGTCGGTGACGGCGTCGCCCTGGTTGAGCG